>NZ_CP017477.1:22500-1222500 GCF_001761365.1 Polaribacter vadi
AAAACATATATCAATTTTTAAATTTATCTTCTTCTGCAAGACAAATTGCTTTAGGGGGTGAAGTATTAACGCTTACTGATGATGTGAATCAACCTATTTGGAATCCTGCTGTAATAAGTAATGAAATCGATCATAAAATCTCTGCAAATTACGCTAGCTTTTTAGCAGGTATTAATATTGGCTCAATATCTTATGCCAGAGAAATATCTAGACACTTTGGAACGATACATGCAAGTATTAATTATTTAGATTATGGAACATTAATTGGCGCAGACGAACAAGGAAATGAAACTGGAAATTTTGGTGCTAATGATTTAGCAATTTCAGTTGGATATGCTTTAAATTTACCTTGGACTAATTTTTTTTTTGGAGCTAATGTTAAATTAATTAATTCTAATATACAAAATTTTACTTCTTTTGGGGTAGCAGCAGATTTTGGAATACTTTACAATAGTCCATATAAACCTTACTCCTTTACATTAGTAGCTAGAAATGCAGGTGCTCAAATTAAAAGTTTTAATGGAACCAATGAGGAACTACCTTTTAAAATTGCCTTTGGAGCCTCATATCAATTGGAATATGTACCTTTAAAATGGTATTTAACTTTAGATAATTTACAACAATGGGATGTTTCTGAGCCAAATCCTTCTGAACAAACAACAGATTTAGAAGGTAATGTAACTGAACAAGAAATTGGTTTTATTGGTAATGCTTTAAGACATTTTGTTGTTGGTGCAGAGTTATTTCCTGAAAGTGCTATCAATTTAAGGGTAGGTTATAATGTGAGAAGGGCTGCAGAATTAAAATTACAAAATATTAGAACTTTTGGTGGTATTTCATTTGGTTTTGGAATAAAAATGAATAGATTTAAATTTAATTATGCGTATTCTAAATTTCATACTGCTACAAATGCGAGCACTTTTAGTTTAGAAATGGATTTAAATAGAAGATAATGAATAAAAAAATTACAATTGCAATTGATGGATTTTCATCTACAGGAAAAAGTACAATTGCTAAATTGATAGCTAAAAAATATAATTATATTTATGTTGATACTGGAGCAATGTATAGAGCTGTAAGCTTATTTGCTAAACAGCATAACTTTGTAGGAAATGATTTTTTAGATAAAGAAAAATTAATTTCTAATCTTAATGACATTTCACTTTCTTTTAAATTTAATGAGGATTTAGGTTTCGCTGAAATGTTTTTAAATGATAAAAATGTTGAGCAAGAAATAAGAACTTTAGAAGTTTCTCAATTAGTTAGTAAAGTTGCAACCATTTCTGAAGTTAGAAGGAAATTAGTTGCTGAACAACAACAAATGGGAGCCAAAGGTGGAATTGTTATGGATGGAAGAGATATTGGAACTGTAGTTTTTCCGAATGCTGAATTAAAATTATTTATGACAGCTTCTGCAGATAAAAGAGCTACAAGACGTTATAAAGAACTACTTGATAAAGGTGATAAAGTAACTTTTGAAGAGATTTTATTTAATGTAGAAGAACGAGATAGAATAGATTCTACAAGAGAAGATTCTCCCTTAATAAAGGCTGATGATGCTATTGAATTTAATAATTCTGATATGGGAATTGATGAACAATTTGAGAGAATTTGCACTTTAGTAGATAGAAAGATTTCTTAAACGCTAATAGTTTATAAATTCGCTTAGCCCTGATTGAACGACTTGTCTGAGCTCTTTTTTATGATTGTGTTAATCTTAAAAATATTTTATCAAAGCAAATTTATATATAGCTATTTCCTGCTTTTTAAATACTACAACATAAAAAAAGCGAGTAGTGAAAGCAGGAAATAGCTTCAAATAGAAATTATACTAAATAATTTATACGAATATTAGTTTAGAAACATTATTCTTAAGGAATATTCAAATATTTGTGTGTCTGTAAAGAAATTTTCCATTTCGGATTTTTCATCACATATTCAACAATTTGTTCTGTCATTTTTTCTTTTTTACTCCATTCTGGTTGTAAAAATAATTGACATTTTTTACCCACTTTTGCAGCTTGTTCTTCTGCAAAAATAAAATCAGATTGATTATGAATAATCATTTTTAATTCATCTGCTTCTCTATAATTTTCTTCTAAAGGTAATTTTGTTTTCTTTGGCGAAAGACAAAACCAGTCCCATTTTCCAGAAAAAGAATAAGCTCCAGAAGTTTCAATATGCGTTTTAATATAATTTTTTTGAAGCAATTCAGTAATATAATCCATAGACCACATTAAGGGCTCACCACCAGTAATAACAACAGTTTTTGCGAATTTTTTCACATTTTCTACAATAGTATCTGCCAACGTTGGTGGGTGTAAATCTGCGTTCCAACTTTCTTTAACATCACACCAATGGCAACCTACATCACAACCACCAACTCTAATAAAATAAGCAGCGGTTCCTGTGTGAGAACCTTCACCTTGTATTGTGTAAAATTCTTCCATTAACGGAAGCATTATTCCTTTATCAACTAAATTTTGTGTATTTTTATCCATCATCTACTTTCTTGCAGCAACTACTTCAATTTCAATTTTTGCGTCTGCCACCAAATTGGCTGCAAATGTAGTTCTTGCAGGTAGATTTTCCTTGAAAAAAGAGCGATAAATTGCATTCATTTTAGAGAAATCATCTATATCAGCTAAAATTACTGTACATTTTACAACATCTTTTAACCTTAAATTATGATGTTTTAAAACAGCTTCTATATTTAAAATCGTTTGCTTGGTTTCAGCTTCAATACCACCTTCTACTAATTTTCCTGAAGTATGATCTTTACCAATTTGCCCAGTTAAAAAGTATAAATTATCAACTTGAACAGCATCCGAAAAAGGCAAATTTTGTCTAGTTTGGTCATGTGATTTATGGTGTTTTACGATCGATTTAGATTCATTTTGACATCCATAGACGAAAATTAATAATAAGAAAATTATAAATTTTATTGTTATTTTCATAAGGTTTTGATTTTCAGTACAAATATAATTAGAATAAAAGGTAAATATTTTATGTGTAAGTAGTTATTAATCAATGATTTTTTGTAAATTTGCACTCCTTTTTACAGTAACAGATTCGTAAAAGGAAAAATAAACAAAATTATATAAAAACATCTCTTACTGTTTTAATTGTTAAGAATCTGTAAAACAATAAGATACAAAAATTATTTTCAGGAATGTCTGAAGAAACAAAAAACACTGAAGAGCAAGTAGTTGCTACAGAAGTACAAGAAACAGCAACTCCAGCTGTTGAAACAAAAAAAGATCCTAAACAATTTTTAGCGGATTTTAACTGGCATAAATACGAACAAGGTATTGATGAAGTTGATGAAGAAAAATTAAAAGAGTTTGAAGAAGCTTTAAAAGGAACTATCGGTTTTGTAAATGAAAGCGATGTAATTGAAGGAACTGTAGTAAGAATTACTGACAGAGACGCAATTATCGATATCAATTCAAAATCTGAAGGCGTTATTTCTTTAAACGAATTTCGTTACAATCAAGGTTTAAAAGAAGGAGATACTGTAGAAGTATTGGTTGACAAAAGAGAAGATTCTTCTGGTCAATTAGTATTATCTCACAGAAAAGCAAGAGTAATTAAAGCTTGGGAAAGAGTAAACAATGCTCACGAAACTGGTGAAGTAGTTAACGGATTCGTTAAATGCAGAACTAGAGGTGGTATGATTGTAGATGTTTTCGGAATCGAAGCATTTTTACCAGGTTCTCAAATTGATGTGAAGCCAATTAGAGATTACGATCAGTATGTAGAGAAAACAATGGAATTTAAAGTTGTTAAAATCAACCACGAATTTAAAAACGTTGTTGTATCTCATAAAGCTCTTATTGAAGCTGATATTGAATTACAGAAAAAAGAAATCATTGGTCAACTAGAAAAAGGACAAGTATTAGAAGGTGTTGTTAAAAACATTACTTCTTATGGTGTGTTTGTAGATTTAGGTGGTGTAGATGGTTTAGTACATATTACAGATTTATCTTGGTCTAGAATTAATCATCCAAATGAGGTTGTTGAATTAGATCAAAAATTAAACGTTGTAATTTTAGATTTTGATGATAACAAATCTAGAATCCAATTAGGTTTAAAACAATTATCTGCTCATCCTTGGGAAGCTTTAAACAGCGATTTAAAAATCGGTGATAAAGTAACTGGAGAAGTTGTAGTAATTGCAGATTATGGTGCATTTGTAGAGGTAGAACAAGGAGTAGAAGGATTAATTCACGTTTCTGAAATGTCTTGGTCAACTCATTTACGTTCTGCACAAGATTTCGTAAAAGTTGGTGATAAAGTTGAAGCTCAAATTTTAACTTTAGATAGAGAAGACAGAAAAATGTCTCTTGGTATCAAACAATTACATCCAGATCCTTGGACAGATATTACCACTAAATTCCCAGTTGGTTCAACACATACAGGTACTGTAAGAAATTACACAAACTTTGGTGTTTTTGTTGAGTTAGAAGAAGGAATTGATGGTTTAGTTTATATCTCTGATTTATCTTGGACTAAGAAAGTGAAGCATCCATCAGATTTTGTAACTGTTGGTCAGCAATTAGAAGTTCAAGTTCTTGAATTAGATGTAGAAAACAGAAAATTAAACTTAGGTCATAAGCAAACTCAAGACAATCCTTGGGATGGTCATGAAGAAACTTACGAAATTGGTTCTATTCACGAAGGTCTTGTAAAAGACAAGAATGATAAAGGAGCAGTTGTAACTTTCTCTGATGGAGTAGAAGGTTTTGCACCAAGTAGATTCTTAGAAAAAGAAGATGGTACTAAATTAAACAAAGGTGAAACTTTGAAATTTATCGTATTAGAATTCTCTAAAGAATACAGAAGAGTAGTTGTATCTCATACATCTATCTTTAAAGAGCAAGAGCGTAAAAATATCAAAGCTCAAGTAAATAAATCTGCAGATGCAGAGAAAACTACTTTAGGTGATATTGGAGGTCTTGCAGCATTAAAAGAAAAAATGGAAGCTGGAGCAAAAAAGAAGAAATAATTTCTTTTTTAAACAGTAATTCTTAAATATTTAAAACCGTTACAATTTTTTGTAACGGTTTTTTTTGTGCTTAACTTAATTCAGAATCTTTTAAGATCTGAAACTTTAAATCCTAAAATTATATTTTTAAATTAGGGCGTTCCCAAGCAAAAAAGCTTGGTCAGGCTTTACGTTTCAATCTTTTTATGCTGAAATTATTCAAGTTTTTTTACTTTTAAATTAATAATATCAATAAAAATAAATTCAAGGTATTTTAAAACTTGCATAAAAAGGATTTCCACTACAATCCTTAACGCAAACTACTTACTAGATAATAGAAGTTCTAAAGATTAGTAATATTTATTTTTTATGAACTTGTTTTAATTTAAATGACACCCAAAGTGTTATTGAAGCTAAAACAATCCAAAAAAGATCTACAAATAAAATTTGATATTGTTGATTGATAAATGCTTCCCAAACCCAGTTACCAGTCATTATTCCATTAGAAATTGGGATAAAGAAACCAATAATACTTCCAGAAAGTAACGTGTATTTATTAATAAAATGTAAATCCTTCTTTAACATAAAGAAGAGCGATAACAATAACCAACCAATAAAATAGAAGTAATAAATAAAAGAAGAATTTGCAGGTTGAATCACTTTTACAGCAATAAAAGATAATGCTGTAATAGGATACATGCTTAAACAAATTGCCAAATAAATTCTTACAACACGTTCGTTAAAACGACGTTTTTTCTCAGGAATATTTTTTTTATCTCTTGCTACCAGCCAAATCATTACCCCAGAAATGATTACAAAACAAGAGATTAAACCCAGTATAAAACTAATTATTTTTAAAGGGTAACCACCATAATCACCATAATGAATTCTATACAATACATTTTTAACACCATCTAAATATGATGTTTTTGTAATCGGACTTTTTTTAGAAACGATTTCTCCGGTTTTTACATTAAAAATAGTTTCTCCAGATCCGTTAAATTTAGAACCATAATTTAAATGCCCATTTACTAAAACATGCATATTTTCATCACCATAATTAAAAATGTGAATTTCTATAACTTCAAAGTCATTCCATAATTTTTTAGTTGATGCTACATAAGAGTTCACACTAAAATTAGAAGAAATTGCATTGTTTTCAAATTGATATTGAGGATGTGTATATTCTAAATCTTCATATAATTTCGCATCATTTCCTCCATATAAAAACAACACACTAGGAGCAACTAATAATAGTTTAATCATAAAAAAAACACCAGTTACAGCATATACAAACTGAAAGGGTAAACCAATAAGACCAAGCGTCGTGTGTGCATCTGTCCACATTACTTTTAATTTTGCTAAAGGTCTAAAAACATAAAAATTAGAGATAATTTTTTTCCAATGAATTATTACTCCAGTAATAATTGCAAATAAGAAAAAGAAAGCAACAAAGCCTGATAGATAATAGCCAATTGGGTAATAAACTTGAGCCAAAAAATGCAATCGATATAAAAACTCACCTAGACTATATGAATCATCATATGTATGCTCTGTGTTGTTTTTTGTGTCTAAATAGAAAAATTTAGACCCTTCTGTTTTATTAGCAGTTATGGAATCTTTTGAAGCAGACATAGAAACTGCAACACGTTGTTCTATATAGTATTTTTTAAGTTCAACATCTCTTCCAAAGAGATTATAATTCTGATGTATAGAATCTAAAGTTTTATCAAAGTCTAGTTGAATATCATCAGTAATTTCTACAGATTGATTTCGTTCCCAGTTTACAATTTCATCTCTAAAAAATGAAAATGAACCAGCAAAAAAGATAATGTATAGCACAACACTTATTACAATACCACTAACAGTATGTGTATGAAAAATTATATTATAAGTTCTGTTTTTCATTATTAAGAAATAATAGGGTTATAGATTTTACCAAAATAAATGATGATTGAAAATAGAAATGTTATTAGCAAATAAATTGCCCAAATTTTCCATCCGTTTTTAGCGATAAAAGCTAGAATCATAAGAACTGCCCAAAGAATAAATCCTGAGTACGTTGAAGTAATCATAACATTAACGTGATTAAAAAAAAAAGAGATTGCTAAATGAAATGATATGGTAACAAAATAGCCACCTAAAAAACCGGCAGTAATTTTAGCAAATCTTTGCCAGTTAGAAGATAAATATTTAGGATTAGCTGGCATAATTTAAAAGATGAAAAGTTCAAATAAAAGTGAGATTATAAATAGTAGAAGAACACTTTTATAACGGATTAGTTTTAATGGAGTTAATATGGTTGTTAAGCTTCCTATTGTCATAAAAACGATAAAAAATAATAAGCTTCCTGCTCCAAAACCAAATACATAGATGTTTAATATTAATGAAATAATTAATAATATAGTTGCTATTATTTTTGTTAATTGAATGTTTTCATCTATCCAGTTTTCTAACTTATTATAATTGTGTTTTACTGTTTTTTTAGAGGTATTGTAAAAAAAATAAAATGATATAAATACAATGAAGATAGTTACAGAAACCATGTTTTTTATAATTAAAACAACTCTGAACAATTAGTGTTCAGAGTTGTAATGTTTAATTCAAAATTTATTATTAAATACAATATGTTGCACAATGCCATATAAACTGGTACTCTTTTCCTCTAAATTTTCCTGGAACTTTTTCGTTAAATGTAGTTTCTAAAATATATTTAGATTTCCAAGGAAGTTTAAATGATATAAAACCATCTTTATCTGTATATAATGTTTTAGACCATAAATCTGCAACGTAAATTTTTACTTCGTTTTCTTTTAAAGCTTTTCCTTTATATAAAACTTGTAGTTTAATTTCATCAACAGTTTTAGAAATATCTTTTATGGTAATTCCATTTTTGTTATTTGCAATAGTTTCAGAAATTTTTTCACCTACTTGTATTTTTGCACTTGAGTTGTAATGTGTTTTAAAAATTCCGAAATCATATTGTGTATAATCTATAATATCAATTTTATAATTATCTAAAACAACAGTATATGTTCCGTTTTTTTTAGGAATAAAATGTGCTAAATAATGATTTTCTTTAGCTGTAACTTTTAGTTGTTTTTTTATTCCATTTGCATCTACAATCCAAAGTGTAAAGTCTTTAACTTTAGGAAAAGCATCCCCATTTACTTTTTCTATAACTCCGTAAGTATATTCTCCGTAAAAAACCTTTACTTCTTGTTCTTGGTCTATTTTTCCTGTAGGATTTGTTTCAATCCATAAGTAATGAGCAAAAGATTGAGTTGCTACAAATACAAGTAGAATAATAGTTATTATTGATTTTTTCATATTTAATAATTTAGTTGTTTTTAAAATCTGTAAGTAAAATTAGCTGAAACAGTTCTTAATTTTTGAGGAGACACTGTAGACCAACCAGAATAATATTTTGTATTAGCAATATTGTCTACTTTTAAAATGACCATAAACTTTTCTTGAGAATAACTTATAGAGCTGTTTAATATGGTATAGCTAGGTAATGTAAAAGAACCTGTTGTACTTCTATTTAAAGTATTAAATTCACTTGCATAATTACCACCTAAACCAATTCCAAATCCTTTTAAAGTCTCAGATTGAAAGTTATAGCTTGTCCAGAAGTTAAATAAGTCTTTTGGTCCAGCGCTTTCTGTTCTTAAACCTAAATAACCAGAATTTGCTGTATCTACTAAAACTTCAGAATCAATATTGCTATAACCAGCAATAATATTCCAACCAATAATAGGGTTTGCAATTAAACTAATTTCTACGCCACTACTTTCTACTTCACCACCTTGTATAGAGTTGTTTACATTGGTAGGATCTGTCATTAATTTGTTAGAAACATTTATGTTATAATAGCTAGCTGTTAAATCTAGTTTTTCGTCAAATAAGTTT
Source organism: Polaribacter vadi (assembly GCF_001761365.1). Taxonomy (NCBI): domain Bacteria; kingdom Pseudomonadati; phylum Bacteroidota; class Flavobacteriia; order Flavobacteriales; family Flavobacteriaceae; genus Polaribacter; species Polaribacter vadi. The sequence goes on from NZ_CP017477.1 coordinate 31,400, forward strand.
GTTTTTACACCAAACTCAAATTGATTTGCTTTTTCAGCTTCAAAGGTTTTAATTCTTGGATTTGAACCATCTACATCTGAAACTGAAGTTGGAGCAACATTTGTAAAACCATTCATGTAATTAGTGAAAATTGATACTTTGTCTTTTATAGGTTGATATACTAAACCAAATTTTGGAGAAAAAGCAGTTTGATTGTCATCATCATCAGATTTGTCACCACCAAATTGATCTATTCTTAAGCTTAACATTGCAGAAAGAGTAGGTGTAAAATTCACTACATCAGAAACATAAGCACTGTAAGTTTCTTGTGTTGCACTAGAATTACTAACATTTGTATCTGCTAAAATAGCATCTACAGCAGCATTAGATAAAACAGAGGTTGTAGTACTATTACTCAAAGTTACTGTACCTATACCAGACCAACCTGTACTGTTATCCTTTTTGAAAATACTGAAATAATCAAAACCAATTACAATTCTATTTTTTAATTTACCTAAGTTAAATTTTCCAATAAAGTTTTGTTGTATATCTGTAGTTCTTGTTTCAGCGTTAATTTTAGCAGCATAATGTGTAAATGAATCACCATCACCAGAATCCCATAAATATGAATAAAAGCCACTGGTTTTTGCATTTCCTGAAGATACTAACGTTTGTGAAGTCCAATTATCAGAAATATTATATAAGGCTTGTGCTTGAAAATTAAAAATTGGATTATCAATTGATAAATTATCACTAGTAAATGAATTGTAATAGTTTTTTTCAAAAAGGTCTAAGCTATTAAAAGACAATGGTACATTTCTATTCAAAAATAACATTGGTGTATTCACAGATGTTTTTTCTAAAATTTCTGTGTTTACTAAAAAAGTTAATTTCTCATTAGCAATAAACTTTAATGAAGGAGCAACATAAATTGATTTATTTAATCCTGCATCTTGAAAACTATTTTGTGTATGATATGCAGTGTTAATTCTTAAAAAAGTATCATCATTTGTTCCAATAGGAGTGTTTATATCTGCAGTAACTCTGTTAAGTCCATAAGTTCCTGTTGTATATGAAATTTCACCTCCAAATGACTCATAAGGTTTTTTAGTAGTTACATTTATTAAACCACCATAAGAAATTAAACTACTTCCAAAAAGTGTACCAGAAGGTCCTTTTATTACTTCTATAGATTCTATATTAGAAGGATCTAAACCACCATTATTTAAACCTGGTAAGCCATTAATTAATGTTGGCTGAACAGCAAAACCACGTAGAGAATAGAATTCTGCACCATCACTTGCTCTTCCTGTAGATTCCCATAAACGAGAAATACCAGTTGCATTTTTTAATGCATCATTTACATTGGTAACTACTTGTTCTTTTAATAATTCATTAGAAATACTATTGTAAACTTGTGGATTTTCTAATTTTGCTAAAGGCATTTTTGAAACAAATTGACTTGTCTTTTTCGAAAACTTATTTTTCTTAAATCCATTAACAACTATTTCAGTTAGTTGCTCTTGATTTTCTACTAAAACAATTTTTGGTAGTCTTAGTTTTTGTCCATTATTAATTGTAAACGGAATTGATTTTGATTTGTACCCAATAAATGTAATTGATAACGTATAATTACCTGGTTGTACATTTTGTATTTTAAACTCTCCAAAGCGATTGCTTATTATTCCTTTATCTGTGTTTTTGATTAATACATTTACATTTGAAATAGGGTTGTTTTTTTGTGTTACAATTCTCCCTGAAATTGTTCCTTCTTGAGCATTTATTATTGATGCTGAAAAAATAATTGTTAGTAATAATAATCTTTTTATCATTTTTGTTTGCTATTTATATTTAGTCTAAATAAATTTACCGCAAATTTAAGAAAGCAATTGAATCTAAAAAGACGCATGACGAATAAAAAAAGACGTGATTTTGAAAACTGTAAGACTTTAGATTTAATAGCTTTAAAAACAAGCTTTAAAAATAAAGTTGCAAAAGAAAAAATAAAGATTGAAGAAAATGGGTTTTTATACACAGAATATACTGTTATACCAAAGTTTGGAGAAGGGTCTATTATAGAGATTTGTTTTAACTGTATAACAATATCTATAAGTAAATTTATTCTTAATTCTGATATTTTACAACTTGATGAAAGTGATGAAAATTGGTTACAACTATCTTTTTTAATAGAAGGAGAAAAGATAATCCATCTAAAAAATGAATCTGTAGACATATTATATGAGAGTCAAGAATCTTACATGGCATTTATAGAAGGTTATAATGGGTTTAATAAAATAACAGGAAACCAGCCTTTTAGAGAAATAAAGATAAAATTTTCAAGAGAATTTTTATTTCAACATGGATTAGAAAAAGGAATAAATTTCAATAAAATTACAGACAGTAATTTAATAATTCCGATTACTGAAGATTTACTTATGGTATTTTCTAACCTAGAATTAGAGTATACAAAAGAGATTTCATCTAAAATTTTATTAGAAGCTAAAGTACTTGAGATTTTGGCAATCCAAATAAATAATTATAAAAATATAAATTTAAATCAGTTAAAGATTAAAAGTGATAAATCTCTTAAAGTGCTTTATAAAGTTAGGCAATTTTTAAAAAATAATTTAGATAAAAACTATTCAATAAACCAATTGTCACGTGAGTTTGGATTGAATGAAAACTTATTAAAAACTAAGTTTAAAAAACTTTTTGATTCTACAATTCATCAATTTTATTTGGAAGCAAAAATGAAAAAGGCTAAAGAATTATTAAAAATAACACAACTGCCAATTTATGAGATAGCAGAGGAAGTTGGTTATAAAAATGCTACTCATTTTAGTGCTGCATTTAAACGCTCTTATAAAGAGTCTCCAAAAGATTACAGAAATAAGTTATAGTCTTATTTCAAATAAAAAAGAGTTGGTATATAAAACACTAATTGTTTAGAATATTTTATCTTTGTTTCGTAAAAATGAAACTATGACATTAATAAAATCAATATCAGGAATTAGAGGTACAATTGGCGGAAAAACTGCTGATAATTTAACACCAATAGATGCAGTAAAATTTGCTTCTGCTTATGGAGCATTTATCAAAAGTAGAAATCCAAACAAAGAAAAAATTACTGTAGTTGTTGGGAGAGATGCACGTATTTCTGGTAAAATGATATCGAGTTTAGTTGCAAACACTTTAATTGGTTTAGGTATTAATGTTGTAGATTTAGGTTTATCAACCACACCAACTGTAGAAGTTGCTGTGCCTTTAGAAAATGCAGATGGAGGAATTATTTTAACAGCATCTCATAATCCAAAACAATGGAATGCTTTAAAATTGTTAAATGAAAAAGGAGAATTCCTAAATGGAGCAGAAGGTGAGGAAATATTAACATTAGCAGAAAGCGAAGATTTTTCGTTTGCAGAAGTTGATGATTTAGGAACGTATTCAAAAAACAAAACATATTTACACAAACATATTCAAGAAGTTTTAAATCTTGAATTGGTAGATGTTGAAGCAATTCAACAAGCAAATTTTAAAGTGGTTGTTGATGGTGTAAATTCTACTGGAGGTATTTTTATTCCTGCTTTATTAAAAGAATTAAATGTAGAGTGTATAGAACTATATTGTACTCCAAATGGTCAGTTTCCTCACAATCCAGAACCTTTAAAAGAACATTTAACAGATATTTCTGAGTTGGTAGTTAAAGAAGAAGCAGATTTCGGAATTGTGGTAGATCCAGATGTGGATAGATTGGCAATTGTTTCTGAAGATGGTTCTATGTTTGGTGAAGAATATACGTTAGTGGCTTGTGCAGATTATGTTTTAGGAAGATTAAAAGGTGGAAATACAGTTTCTAACTTATCGTCCTCTAGAGCCTTAAGAGATGTTACAGAAAAACATGGTGGAACGTATACAGCATCAGCAGTTGGTGAAGTAAATGTGGTGATTAAAATGAAAGAAACGAACACTGTAATTGGTGGTGAAGGAAATGGAGGAATTATTTATCCTGCTTCACATTATGGACGTGATTCTTTGGTAGGTGTTGCTTTATTTTTATCGCATTTAGCACATCAAAAAGTATCTTGTAAAACTTTGAGAGATTCGTATCCAAGTTACTTTATGAGTAAAAATAAAATTCAATTAACACCAGAAATCGATGTTGATAATATTTTAGAAACAATGGCATCAACTTATAAAAACGAAGATGTAAATACCATAGATGGTGTAAAAATTGATTTTGCTGAAGAATGGATTCATTTAAGAAAATCGAACACAGAACCAATTATTAGAATTTATACAGAAGCAAAAAGTCAAGAGGCTGCAGATGCTTTAGCAGTAAGATTTATCAATGAAATTAAAGAAATAATAGCTTAATATTTTGAAAATAAAATCAGTATTACTCCTATCATTATTCATGTCAATAGCGGTTTTCTCTCAAGAAGATACACAAAAAAAGGTAGTGAATAAAGGGAAGTTTTTTGTTTACTGGGGTTGGAATTGGTCAAGTTATTCTGGTTCAGATATTCATTTTAAAGGTAATAATTACGATTTTACATTGAGAGATGTACAAGCACAAGATACACCTTCTAAATTTTCATTTAGTAAATATTTTGGAATTACCAATTTAACAAAACCACAAACAAATGCAAGAATAGGGTATTTTTTTAAAGAAAATTATACGATTTCTATTGGTGTAGATCACATGAAATATGTGGTTAACAATGATCAATTTGTAAATATTGATGGAGAAATTTCACTTGGAAATAATACCTATAATGGTGTTTATACAGGGCAAGAAGTTCAATTAACGGAAGATTTTTTAAGACTAGAACACACAGATGGTTTAAACTATATAAATGTTCAGTTATATCGTTTTGATGATATAAGCAGATGGTTTGGTTTATATTCAGAAAGTTTTCAGATAAATCTAACAGAAGGTTTTGGAGCTGGTATTTTATATCCAAAGACTGATACAACACTTTTAGGGCAAGAAAGACATGATGATTATCACATTTCTGGTTTTGGTCTTTCTGCTGGTGCTGGTTTAAATATTACGTTTTTAAAACATTTCTTTATTCAAGCAGATTTAAAGGCAGGTTATATAAATATGCCAAATGTAAAAATTAGCACAAATGCATCAGATAGTGCTTCTCAAGATTTTTTCTTTCTTCAGAACAATATTTTAATTGGAGGTAAATTTAGATTATAATGGATAACTTAGAGCAGTATTTTTCGCAATTTAGAAATCATATTATTGGAATTAACCAAACATTTACTTCTCCTTATGGAGAACAAAATTTGGTGTACTGTGATTGGACTGCAAGTGGAAGATTATACAGACCAATTGAAGAAAAAATATCGAATCAATTTGGGCCTTTTGTAGCAAATACGCATACAGAAACATCTACTTCTGGAGCAGCTATGACATTGGCTTATCATGAAGCTAGAAAAATTATTAAACGCCATGTAAATGCAAATGAAAATGATGTTTTAATAACAACAGGTTCAGGAATGACAGGTGTTGTGAATAAATTTCAACGAATTTTAGGTATAAAAGTTGCTGAAAATTTAAAGGATTATACCTCAATTCCAGAAGATTTAAAACCAATTGTTTTTGTTTCTCATATGGAACATCATTCAAACCAAACTTCTTGGTTAGAAACTATTGCAGATGTAGTAGTTGTACCTTGTGATAATGATGGTTTATTGTGCTTAAAAGAATTTGAAAAGTGCATTCAAAAACACGAATATCGTAAAATAAAAATTGCTTCGATAACTTCTTGCTCTAATGTTACTGGTATAAAAACAGCATATCATAAAGTTGCAAAATTAATACATAGTTATAATGGATTGTGTTTTGTAGATTTTGCATGTTGTGCACCTTATGTAGATATTGATATGCATCCTGAAGTAGAAGAGGAGTATTTAGATGCTATTTTCTTTTCTCCACATAAATTTTTAGGAGGTCCTGGAAGTTCAGGTGTTTTAATTTTTAATAAAAAATTATATAAAAATACAGTTCCAGATAATCCAGGAGGAGGAACAGTGAGTTACACAAATCCTTGGGGACAACATGATTATTTTGATGACGTAGAAACTAGAGAAGATGGTGGAACACCAGGTTTTTTACAAACTATAAAAATTGCACTTTCTATTCAGTTGAAAGAAAAAATGGGCACTGAAAACATCAGAAAAAGAGAAGATGAAATTAATGAAGTTGTTTTTAAAACCTTAGAAAATCTTCCAGGAGTTAAAATATTAGCACCAAACCAAAAGAAAAGATTAAGCATTTTTTCTTTCTATTTTGAAAAATATCACTTTAATTTAGTGGTAAAATTATTAAACGATAGATTCGGATTGCAAACTAGAGGTGGTTGTTCTTGTGCAGGAACTTATGGGCATTTTCTATTGAATGTAAATCAAGAAACTTCTAATAGAATTAAAGGTGAAATTTTATCTGGTTGTAACACTCAAAAACCAGGTTGGGTTCGTATGTCTTTACACCCAACAATTACAACTACTGAGCTTGATTTTGTTTGTGAATCTTTGCAAAAATTATCAGAAAATATAGCAGATTGGGCTAAAGATTACAAATACGATACTATTAAAAACGATTATGTGCACAAAACAATAACGCCAATTGAAAAAGAGTTAGTTAGCTCTTGGTTTGCTGTTTAGTTTCTTGAAGTTTAAGCCATTCGTCATATTTGTCTTTATGCTTAAATCTTTTATGCGACCATAAATAAAATTCGGGTTGTTCTGTAATATTTCGTTCTGTAATTCGTAAGAATTTATCAGTAATTTCATAATCTTTATAGTCTTTCGGGTTTTCTGTAATTAATTCGAAATCAGTTTCATAATAGCCTCTTTTTATTTTTTTTGCTCTATAATTGATTACAACCAAATCGTTTTTTTTAGCAAGCATTTCTGCACCTGTATGTACAGGTACTTTAACACCAAAAAATGTTCCCCAATGAAACGTTTTTTCTATGTGTGGAGATTGATCACTTAACAAAATATAAGCACCTTGAACATTGTTCTCAAAATTGTGCTTTATCAACTTTATAAAGTTTGCAGTAGTTGCACCTTTTATTCCAAATTTTTCTCTGTTTTCTCTTAAGGTCTTCTCAAAAGTTTCATTTCTCAATTTATTATACGCACCAAAAATATCTATATTCAAAACTAAAGGAGTACTTATAGACCATTCCCAATTGGCAAGATGTGCGCTTACCAAAGCAATACTTTTTCCTTCTTTAGCATATTTATTTACCAATTCAGGGTTTTTATATTTGTAACGTTTTAGAATTTCTTTTTCTGATATTGAGAAAGATTTTATACTCTCAATCATAATGTCAGTAAAATGTTTGTAGAATTTTTTAGCAATTTTTTGCTTTTCTTCTTCGGATTTTCCTGGAAAAGCATAAGAGATATTTTTTAATACAACTGCTTTTCTATAGCCAAACACATAATATAAAAGGACGTAGAAAAAATCTGAAATTAAATATAAAATAAACATTGGCAATCTAGAAATCAGCCAAATTAAAGGATATGTTAAGTAAAAAACGATTTGATTCATTAATTATAATTTAAATGCAAATATCGGATTAAAAATTAAGAAAGATAAAAAAGTAAATGTAGTAAGATATAATGTGTAATTCTGATATGATTATTGATTTTAAACCACGAACCACGAACCACGAGCCACGAACCACGAACTAATCCTTAATCTTTTTCATTTTCTTCCATTTCTCGAACTTATTTCTGTGTTTAAAGCGTTTGTGAGACCATAAATAAAATTCTGGTTGTTCTTTAATAAGTTGTTCAGAAAGTTGAATGTATGTATCTGTTATTTCGTAATTTTTAAGCTCTTTTGGGTTTTCAGAAATCAAAATAAATTCAGTTTCATAAACCCCTCTTTTTATTTTTTTTGTTGCACAAAATATAACTACTAAATCAAACTTTTTAGCAAGCGATTCTGCACCCACATGAAAAGGGACTTTAATTCCGAAAAATTCCTGCCAATATAAAGTGTGTTCTAACTGAGGAGATTGATCACTAATTAGTAAATAAATACTTTGAATTTGCTTTTTATAATCTTCGTAAAAAGCTTTTACCGTTTTTGAAGATTCATAGCAAACAAACCCAAAACGCTCTCTAGATTCTCTAACAACTTTGTCAAAATATTTGTTTCCTAAACTCGTGTATGCTCCTCTTGCTCTGCAGTTAACCAATAATGGCGCATTTGCGAACCATTCCCAATTTGCTTGGTGTGCGCTTACAAAAGCAATACTTCTTCCTTCTTTGATAAATTTTTGAGCTACTTCAGGATTTTTATATTGATATCGTTTTAAGATTTCTTTTTTGCTGATGGAAATTGCTTTGATCGTTTCCATAAATAAATCTGTAAAATGCTGAAAGAACTTTTTGGCAATCTGTTTTTTTTCTTCGGATGATTTTTCTGGAAATACTAAATTCAAGTTATTAAAAACGACTGTTTTACGATATTTAAACACGTGATAAACAAAGATGTAAAGCACATCAGAAATTATATATAAAAAACGCATTGGTAATTTGGAAAGCAACCAAATAAAAGGATATACCAAAGCAAAAATTAAAAATTGCATACATTTATTTTGATAAACAAATATCACTATTTATATTTAAAATGAAATGTAAAACCAAAGAGATTTTATTATGTTTGTAGAATGTTAAATGGTACAAGCCCTATAGTAATTCTCGTAATCGTAGCCAATGTTCTTTTCTCTATGAAAGGCTTTGATGATTATACCTTTTTAGATAAATTTAAGTTTCAAGTTGGTAGGGTAAAAGGCGATGAAAAAATTAGAATGTTAACTTCTGGTTTTTTACATGTAGATTGGATGCATCTAATTTTAAATATGTATGTTTTATATATGTTTGGAGACATGGTTGCTCATAAACTTGGAGGCGCTTATTTTTTAATCATTTATTTTGGAAGTTTATTAGCTGGTAGCTTATATACGTTACATTATCATAAAGACGAACCTTATTATAGTGCAGTTGGTGCTTCAGGAGCTGTTTCTGGTATTTTATATGCATCAATTTTATTAGTGCCAGGCATGGAATTGTATTTGTTTTTTATTCCAATACCAATTCCAGGATATATTTTTGCTGTTGGTTATTTATTATATTCTATTTATGGAATGAAAAAACAAGTAGGTAATATTGGACATGCAGCGCATTTAGGAGGAACTATAGGTGGGTTCGCATTCACATTATTATTGACTCCTATATTATTTACCACAAATACAATACTTGTTGTTTTATTGGCGGTACCAATTATTTTGTTATTACTTTTTGGTGATAAATTAAAGAGTTTATAACATAATCAATTAAACTTCAATTAGATAATTTTATTTGTTTTTCTCAAAAGGTCATTAAATTTTAAGCATAAAAAAAGACCTAATTATTGCTAATTAAGTCTTTTGAGCGAAAGACCAGGTTCATCTCGTCTTCGCTCGATATAAACTTCTCACCTTATTTTTGTGAATTTCATTAAATTTAAAGCATAAAAAAAGACCTAATTATTTCTAATTAAGTCTTTTGAGCGAAAGACCAGGTTCGAACTGGCGACATTCAGCTTGGAAGGCTGACGCTCTACCAACTGAGCTACTTTCGCTTGGTAAAGAGATGCAAATATAGAATCATTTTTGAGTTCTGCAAGAAATTATTATTAAAAATATTATTTTTTTTCTGATTTAAAAATTTGTCAAACTTTTAGTTCTTTTATTTAAAAAATAGATGTTTTTTCCATCACCTTTATATAAAAAAATTAAAGAACTAATTTAATTAATATTATTACAAATAAATATATTTCTCTTTTCAGTTATTTAAAAACGTAATAATATAGAGTACTAACTAAAAATAAAATAAATTTAAACCATAAAAAAAACCGAGAATTTACATTCTCGGCTTTTTACTAAAAACTTGTAGCGAAATCGGGATTTGAACCCGAGACCTCAGGGTTATGAATCCTGCGCTCTAACCAACTGAGCTACCTCGCCATTTTTTGTTTTTGAGAGTGCAAATATAAATACTTTTTAGAGATTAGCAACATCTCTTTTTAATTTTTTTTAAATAGAATTAATACTTATCTTGTCAACCTAAGTTAGATAAAAAATGGATAAAGTAAAATACGAGCTTGAAATACCAATTCATGCTTCCCCAAACATGTTATACCAATACATTTCATCACCTTCTAATTTGCAAGAATGGTTTGCAGACAAAGTAAACTCTAGAGGTAAAACATTTACTTTTGAATGGGATGGAACTATTGAACAAGCAGAGTTAATCACAAAAAGAGCAGAGGATAGAGTTCGTTGGAAATGGTTAGAGAGTGAAGATGACGAAAGTTATTTTGAAATAAAAATTCAAGTAGATGCCTTAACAAAAGATGTTTCTTTGATTATTACTGATTTTGCTGATGATGAAGATGAAGTAGAAGAATCTAAGCAGCTTTGGGAAAATCAAATTGATGAATTGAAACAAACAATTGGTGCCTAAAGTATAATTTATATAAACTTTTAAAAAACTCAACTTTTGGTTGGGTTTTTTTGTGCTTCATTTATAACAAAACCTTAATTTTGCACCTCCAAAACAATTTTATAGATGATTAATTTTAATGGTGAATTAGTACATGAAGAAAATATAAAACTTTCTATACATAATAGAGGTTTTAAATATGGAGATGGAATTTTTGAAACTATAAAAATTGTCAATAAAAAGGTCGTTTTTTGGGAAGATCATTATTTTAGATTAATGGCTTCTATGAGAATGTTGCGTATGAAAATTCCAATGGAATTTACCTTGGAATTTTTAGAACAAGAAATTTTAAAAACAGTTGCAGTGCAAAGTGAAGCTGCTTCTTTTAGAGTTCGTTTAAATGTATATCGAAAAGATGGTGGTTTGTACACGCCAAAAACAAACAAAATCGATTATTTAATTGAAGTAAAAGAAAATACCTATAAAACTAAAGAAGTTTATACTGTTGATGTTTTTAAAGACTTTTATAATTATTCTGGTTTATTATCAACCATTAAAACAAATAACAGGATGTTAAACACGTTAGCAAGTATTTTTGCTAAAGAGAATGATTTAGACAACTGTGTTTTAATTAATGAGAGAAAAGGAGTAGTAGAAGTTGCTAATGGAAATATCTTCGTTCTAAAAGGAAATATTATAAAAACACCAGCCTTAACAGAAGGTTGTATAAAGGGAATTGCTAGACAAAAAGTTATTGAAATTATTGCTAAAAATAAAGAGTTTACTTTAGAGCAAACAACTATTTCACCTTTCGAAATTCAAAAAGCAGACGAGGTTTTTATAACCAATGCAATTATGGGTGTTCAGCCAATTACAAATTATAAAAAGAAAAAATTTACCGTAGATTTTTCTAGTAAAATTGCAAAAAGTCTAAAAGTTTTAGAAGTTACTTCTGCCTAATTTAAGTTGATGTCACTTGGAGCATTTGCCCAAAGTTTATAATCACCACCTTTTTGAAGTATTTTATCTTTCCAAAGAGAAGTTTCATCTTCAGAAAAAATATTTTGAAGATCATTTTCTGAAATAAACCATGAATTAATATTTAATTCATCTGCTAGTTGATTTTTTCCCCAACCAGAATATCCTAAGAAAAAACGAATATCAGATTTTTTTAGAGAACCCTCATTTAATAGTTGTTTTAAAGCTTCAAAATTTCCTCCCCAAAAAATACCATTATCAACTTCTATACTATCAGGAATTAATTCTGGAACCATATGTACAAAATACAAATTATCTTGCTCAACAGGCCCCCCTTGATATACTGTAAAATCAGAACTAATATCAGGTAATAAATCGCTTAATGTGTAATCTAAAGGTCTATTTAATATAAAACCAACAGAGTTAATTTCTGTATGCTCTGTAATTAAAATAATAGCTCTATTAAAAGAACTGTCATTTAAAATAGAAGGTTCAGCAATTAACAATCTGCCTTTATGTGGTTTTAAATACAACATAAGTAAATATATACAAAATATTATAAATAAAAAAACTCTCTTAAAAAAGAGAGTTTAATTATAATTTGTATTGCAGTAAATTAGTTTACAGCATCACTTAATCCAGCTCCAGCTTTAAATTTCGCTACATTTTTAGCAGCAATTTGGATAGTTTTTCCTGTTTGAGGATTTCTTCCTGTTCTTGCAGCTCTGTTAGAAACTGAAAAAGTTCCAAAACCAACTAATGCAACTTTATCTCCTCCTTTTAAAGCAGAAGTTACGTTATCTGTAAAAGATTCTAATGCTGCTTTCGCAGCTACTTTAGATATTCCTGCATCAGCAGCCATTGCGTCAATTAAATCAGACTTGTTCATAATAAATAAATTTTTAAATTAATTATAAGTTTTTTGTGCTATAATAGCTTAACAAATATAGACGTATTAAGGGTTTGCGCAAATTAGGACCCTAAAAAAACAGTGTTTTGTTAATAAATAGATGCAAATTGTTAATAAACCTAAGATGAAAAACTCTAAAAACACAAAAAACGCTAAAAAGCTTACCAATAAAGGTTTTATATCATTTTAGAATTGGCTGCAAAATTGAAACCATTTAGCAAACTTGTTGCATCCATTTTTTTCTTTCCAGCTAATTTTATTCCTTTAATATTAATAAACCCATTTGCAACAGCAACTTTTATTTCTTTTTTTGATGTGATGATTGTTCCAGCTTCCAAATTATGTGATTCTTCGATTTTTTCTACCTCATATATTTTAGCGGAAATTTCTTCTTCATTATTTAAAAGAATTGTCCAAGCAGATGGAAAAGGGTTCAAGCCTCTAATTTTATTGTATATAGTGTCTAAAGATAATGACCAATCAATTTTGGTGTTTTCAGTATGAAGTTTTGGTGCCGATTTTTCTTCTAATTCAGGTTGTTTTTTAGTTTTGATGTTTCCATCAGCAATTAAATTTACAGTTTTAGCAACCAACTCTGCACCCAAAAACATTAGTTTATCGTGTAAAGTTCCTACAGTTTCATCATTTAAAACAGGAATTTCTTCTTGCAAAATAATTTCACCAGTATCAATTTTATCATCAATGAAAAATGTGGAAACACCTGTTTTTGTTTCTCCATTAATAATTGCCCAATGAATTGGTGCAGCTCCTCTATAATCTGGAAGTAATGAAGCATGTAAATTAAATGTGCCAAATTTTGGCATTTGCCAAACTAATTTTGGTAACATTCTAAAAGCAACTACAATTTGTAAATTGGCATTTAGGCTTTTTAAGTCTTCAAGAAACACTTCGTTTTTTAAATTTGTAGGTTGTAAAATTTTTAAATTTTGAGTTAACGCATATTTTTTTACAGCAGATTCGTTTAATTTTCTTCCTCTTCCAGCAGGTTTATCTGCAGCAGTAATTACACCAACAACGTTATAATTATTGTCTACTAAATGTTTTAAAATGGTGACTGCAAAATCTGGAGTTCCCATAAAAACGATTCGTATATCTTTCATAATTTTTTATTTTATTTGGTATTTATTTTGATGATTTATCTGCACTTTATTTTCAGATAATAAGGTTCGCAAATGTATTAAAATGTCCTTTTCATTTGCCTGTAATTGTTGCCTAATTTCTTGCGAGGTTAAACTCGTTTTTTTGTTTAAAAGAGCTAAAATATGTAAAGATAAATCTTCTTTTTTTGCTCTTTTATCTGATAAACAAACATCACAAATACCACATTTTTGAGTTGATTTTTCATCAAAATAATCTAATATTTGAATACTTCTACATACGTTTTGATTCGAAATATAGGCTAAAAAATCTTCTGATTTTTTCTCTTTCTGTTTTAAGAATTGAACAATTTCTTTAGAGCATCTGTTAATAGTTCTATCATCTTCTCTTGGAACTAAAAATTGAATTTCTGAGTCCGTTTTTACACGACGATATTCTAAGATTTTATCTTCATGCAAACGTTGCAAATTGGCAATTATGTGTCTAGAAGTAGTTTTGCTTTTCTTTGCTAGTAGAAATTCATCTACTTTAACTTCTTGTTTAAATAACCCTGTGTAAGTTCTTAATAGTGAGTCAATAAATATCTTAGTATCAATATTATTGATAGCGTAAGAAATAACATTTTTACTACTTGTATTAAAAATTACAGTCGATTTTTGATTGAATGTATTTGTGATTTCTATGATGCCATTATTGGCTAAAATTTTTAAAACAGCTTCTACTTTTTTTTGAGATAATTGATACTTTTTACTGAATTCAGAAAGCTGAAATTGAAACAATTCTTCCGAAATTTCGCCTGTAGAAATTCTAAAATATTGATATAATTTTTTGTGAATTTCTTTCACTTCTAAAATTGTTGGTAAGCCTTTTTTTACAAGTTCTTTATATTTTAAAATATCGTTTTCATTTTTTAATAAAACTGCAAAAGATTTTTTTTCGTTTCTACCTGCTCTTCCAGATTCTTGAATATAATTTTCGAGCGAAAAAGGGAAATCAAAATGAATTACAACCCCCACATTTGGTTTGTCAATTCCCATTCCAAAAGCATTCGTTGCTACCATGATTTTTGTCTTTTCAGTCATCCAATTTTGGTACGCATTTTGTTTTTCTTTGGCAGATAATCCACCATGATAAAAACTACTTTTAAAATTATTAGCAGTTAAAAAACGTGCAATTTCTTCCGTTCTTTTTCTTGAACTTACATACACAATTGCTGGCGTTTTTGTCTTGGTAAAAATTTGAATCAACCTTAATAATTTATCTTCCACATTAAAAATTTGATAGGCTAAATTTTCTCTGTAAAAAGATTTTTTAAAAACTGTAGTTTTTTTTAAATCAAGATTTTTGGCAATGTCCTCTAAAACTCTTTGGTTGGCAGTTGCAGTTAATGCAATAAAATTTGTGTTCGGAATTAGTTCTTTTAAAATCTTAATATTCCTGTAACTTGGTCTAAAATCATGACCCCATTCAGAAATACAATGTGCTTCATCAATAGCAATAAAACTAATGTTGAGTTCTTTTAATTTTTGCTGAATAAATAAGGACTGCAATCTTTCTGGAGAAATGTATAAAAATTTATAATTGCCGAATTTAATGTTATCAAAAAGAGCAATCATATCATCTTGAGAAGAACCAGATTTTATAAGTGTTGCTTTTATATTGCGTTTTTTTAAATTTTCTACTTGGTCTTGCATTAACGCAATTAATGGCGAAATTACTACGCAAACGCCTTCTTTAACCAAGGCAGGTACTTGAAAGCAAATCGATTTTCCACCTCCAGTTGGTAATAAAGCAATCGTGTCTTTTTGATCTAAAACAGCTTGTATAATTTCCTCTTGTGGTTCTCTAAAAGTGGTGTAATTCCAGTATTCTTTTAATATGTTTTTTGGGGATATCATAAATCGCAAGAAAGCGAATTAAGAATAAAATTAGTTCGTTCTTCAATAGCGCCAAAAGGAACATTTATAATATTGTACCCCAAATCTGAATAGGCTTCTATTAAAAACTGATCGATAGTTAGCGATTCTTCAAAAGTTTCATAACGTTCATTATCAGTTGTATGAATTTCTTCCCAAGGAGAAAAATGAAAAATTTTAGTGTATTTGTAGGCTTTACTTTTTTCTAAATATAAATCAGGATATGCTGTCTTAAAATAGTTCATATAGGCATGAACATCAGGAATTCCTCTGTCAAAAAAAACAATTTGTTCTTTTCTTTTATTAGCATTTAAAAACTGTTCTTCTCTACCTTTTAATAACATTTCGCTAAACAGCAGAGGTTCTGTTAAAAACAGTTGTTCAATTCCATCTTTTTGAGCTTTTAAAGTAACAGCTCTAGAAACTTCGTCAAAACAACAAAAACCTTTGTCTTTTAAAGCATTTAAAACGGTTGTTTTTCCTGTACCTGGACCACCAATTAAAACTATTTTTTGCTGATTTTCTTGCAACTTTTTCGTGTTAGAATTATTATTTTTGATTTTCTTTTCATAAATCAATTCCACAAAAATAAATCATTCGTTTTATAAAACTAATTTTTAATGTAATTTTGTGGCTTGTTATTTGTAAAGAATACAATAAATTTTCAATTATGAGTGATAAAAAAGAGTTCTATATCAAGCTTAAAGGTCAGTTAGAAGACACCACCGATTTTCCTGCAGATTATATGTATAAGTTTATTGTGCCCACAGATGGTAATCAATTAGCAGAAGTAGAAAGTTTGTTTGATAATAAAGGAGCAGTTATTACCACAAAAAATTCTAAAACTGGGAAATATGTTAGTATTACTATCGTTTTAAAGTTAAATTCTGCTGATGAAATTATTAGTTATTACAAAAAGGTTGAAAAGATTAAGGGAATTATATCGTTATAAATTTATGAGAAAATTAGTTTTAGTACTGTTTTTAGGAGTGTCAAGCATTATTTTTGGGCAAAGAAATGATAAAATTTTAATAACTATTGATGGCGAAGAAATTTCAGTTGGAGATTTTAAAAGAATTTACGAGAAAAATTTAGATGCTATAGATAATGAAGAAGCAAAAGATGTTCAGAAAAATCTAGATCTTTTTATCAATTATAAGTTAAAAGTAAAAGAAGCATATAATATAAAATTAGATACATTACCTTCTTATAAAAAAGAGATTGAAGGCTATAGAAATCAGCTTTCTGCACCTTATATGCAAGATACCGTTTTTATTAATAAATTAGTAAAAGATGCATATTTTAGAACTAAAAACGAAGTAAAAGCAAAGCATATATTAATAAGAACACCAAAAGACGCCACTCCAAAAGATACGTTAGAGGCGTATCAAAAAATAATGAATATTAGAGCTAGAATCTTAAAAGGAGAAGATTTTGAAGCGGTTGCAGAAGAAACATCAGAAGATCCATCTGCAAGAGATGATGAAAAAAGTGGACGAAAGGCAAACAAAGGAAATTTAGGTTATTTTTCTGCTTTTAAAATGGTGTACCCTTTTGAAGATGCAGCTTACAATACTAAAGTTGGTGAAGTTTCAGAACCCTTTAAAACTCGTTTTGGATATCATATTTTAAAAATAGATTCTTTAAGAGCATCAAAAGGAGAAGTAGAAGTTGCGCATATTTTGATAAATAATCAAAACAAAAATGCAAAAAAACTAATTGATTCTCTTTACAATCAATTAGAAAAAGATGTGCAATTTAAAACACTTGCAAGAAAATTTTCTGAAGATTCAGGCTCAAAATCTAAGGGTGGAAAATTAAGACAATTTGGCACTGGAGTAATGGTAAAGCCTTTTGAAGATGTAGCATTTAATTTGCAAAAAGAAGGTGAATATTCTAAACCTTTTAAAACGCCTTTTGGTTGGCATATTATACAGTTGATAAAAAAACATCCTGTACAACCTTTTAGTGAACTACAAGATGAACTTAAAAGCAAAGTAAAATCTGGTGATAGAGCTCAATTATCTGAAAAAGCAGTTATTGATAAATTAAAGAAAAAATATACAATTTCTGAAAACGAAAGTGCAAAAGCTATTTTTGAGCATAAAAATATAAGAAATATCGCTCAAGATTCTTTACAGGCTGTTCTGTTGACAATTAATGAGTTAGAAATAAAACAAGAAGCTTTCGTAAAATATCTTAAAAACAGAGGTAATACTCCTATTTACGAACTTTTTAACGAGTTTAAAGACAAAGAGATTTTAAGTTATTACAAAGAAAATTTAGAAAAAACCGAACCAGAGTTTGCTAATACATTGCAAGAATATAGAGATGGTTTGTTGTTATTTGAATTGATGCAACAAAAAATATGGGAAAAATCATCTAAAGATACTTTAGGATTAAAAAACCATTATAAAGCCAATTTATCTAAATTTCAAAATAAAGAATTCAATAAAATAAAAGGAGAGGTAATGAACGATTACCAGAATATTTTAGAGGAAAAATGGATTGCAGATTTGAGAAATAAAAGTACTATTGAAGTAAATAATAGAGAACTTAAAAAATTAATTAAATTTTATAAAAAAGACTAATGAGGAAATTTACAGTGCTTTTTTTAATCTTTTGTGTATTTGCTTCTTGCGAATATCTTCAAGTAGAAGAAAAAGAAAATACAACATCAGAAATTGTAGCGATTGTAAATACCGAAAAACTTTTTAGAGAAGATTTAGTGAATGTTGTGCCAAATAATACCAGCAAAGAAGATAGTATTGTTTTGGTAAAAGGCTTTATAAACGATTGGGCAGTAAAACAATTATTATTAAGTAATGCAGAGAGCAATAGTTCTTTAGAAGAAGTTACAGAAATTAACTCCTTAGTAAAAGATTACAAAGAAAGTTTACTAATTAATAGTTATAAAGAAAGGCTTATAAATCAACAATTAGATACTGTTATTAGCGAAAGTGAAATAGAAAATTTTTACGCAGATAACAAAGAAAATTTTAAGTTGAATGAAGAATTATTAAAGATTAAATATCTTCATTTTGATAACAATATTATCAATAAAAAAGAATTTATAAAACTTTTTCAATCTGATAAAATTGAAGATTTAGAAGCGTTAGAAAAACAACAATTAAGTTTTAAATATTACCAATTTAACGATTCAATTTGGACACAATTAGATAAGGTTTTGTTAAAACTGCCTTTTTCTAAAGAAAATCTGTTAAATAAAACAAAATTCCTCCAAAAACAAGATTCATTAGGTTTATATTTGGTGGCCGTAAACGATGTTTTGGTTAGGAATGATACAGCACCATTAAGCTATATAGAACCTACCGTAAAACAAATGATTTTACACAGACGTAAAATTGAATTAATTAGAGATATAGAAAAAATACTAGTAAAAGATGCAACAAAAAACAACAATTTCAAAATATACTAAACTTACACTTTTCGCAGCTCTTTTCGGGTTGATGAGCTTTTCAACCTTTGCACAAAAAATTAAAATTGATGGTGTTGCAGTTGTGGTTGGAAAAAATATTGTGCTAGATTCTGATATCGATAAATTTAAGCAGGAAATTGAAATAAGATCTGAAAATAAAATTAAAATTTCTGATTGTGAAATGTTAGAAGAGTTGATGGAACAAAAACTATTGGCACATCATGCAGTTATTGATAGTGTTTTAGTTTCTGATCCAGAAATTGCTGCTAGAGTAGATAGGAGTGTGCAGTATTTTACACAACAATATGGTTCTGTAGATAAAGTAATTAAAGCCTATGGTTTTAATGATTTAGATGATTTAAAAAAGGAATTACATTCTGTACAAACAGAAAACCTTCTTATAGAAAAAGAACAACAAAAAATTACTGAAAAGATAGATGTAACTCCAGAAGAGGTTCGTATTTTTTATAACGGATTAAAAGAAAAAGGAGAATTACCAGAATTTTCTGCAGAAATAGAATTGGCGCAAATTGTTATAACAGCGAAACCAACAGATGCAGAAACTGAAAGAATTTTAAACAAATTAGCAGAATTAAAAAAGGAAATTGAAGATGGTGCTAATTTTAAAATGAAAGCGATTATTAATTCTGATGATCCTTCAGTAGCTCAAAATGGTGGAAACTTAGGAGAAATTACTAAAGAAACTAATTTTATTAAAGAGTTTAAAGAAATGGCTTTTTCTTTAGATCCAAATCAAATTTCGAAACCTTTTAAAACGGATTTTGGATACCACATTATAAAATTGCACGAAATTAAAGGAAACGCAAGAGTTGTTTCTCATATTTTAATGCAACCAGAAATTCCTGATGCAAAACTTACAGAAACAAGAGAAATTGCTGAAAAATTAATTGCAGATATTAATGATGGTAAAATTACTTTTGAAGAAGCTGTAAAAAAATATTCGGATGATGATGAAACAAAAAATAACGGAGGTTTAATTCTTAATCCTTATACAGGAGAATCTACATTCGATTTAACAGGAATGGACCCAGCTTTGTATGCAAGAGTTGCAGAATTAAAAAAAGGTGAATTAACAGAAGTGTTTTTCGACCAAAATAGAAGTGGAGAGAAAATGTACAAATTCATGATTATGAGAGATAGAACAGATACTCATACTGCAGATATTGTGAACGATTATGTAAAAATTCAAGAATTAGCTTTAACAAAAAAGAAAGAAGAAACCGTTACAAAGTGGGCAAAAGAGAAGATTAAAGATACCTACATTAAAATGGCAGATGATCACAGAAAATGTACTTTCGAAAAAAACTGGAAAAAAGAAACAGGTAAATAATGTCTGATGTAAAAGCTGTAAATGATTTAGTCTTAAAACATAAATCATTAAAAACCGAGATTAGTAAAATAATTATTGGGCAAGAAGAAGCCGTTAATTTTGTGTTATTATCCATTTTTTGTGGAGGACATTCATTGTTAATTGGTGTGCCAGGTTTAGCAAAAACGCTTTTAGTAAATACAGTTTCTGATGTGTTGGGTTTAAAATTCAATAGAATTCAGTTTACTCCAGATTTAATGCCTTCAGACATTTTAGGAAGTGAAATATTAGATGAGAACAGAAAGTTTAAATTTATAAAAGGGCCAATTTTCTCAAATATTATTTTGGCTGATGAAATTAACAGAACTCCACCAAAAACGCAAGCAGCTTTGTTAGAAGCGATGCAAGAACGTTCTGTAACAGTCTCTGGAAATCATTATAAATTAGAATTGCCATTTTTTGTGTTAGCGACTCAGAATCCAATTGAGCAAGAAGGAACCTATCCTTTACCAGAAGCACAATTAGACAGGTTTATGTTTTCTATCAATTTGGAATACCCAAGTTTTAAAGAAGAAGTAGCCGTTGTAAAAAGTACAACAAGTAATATTTTTCAAAAAGTAAACGCTATTCTTTCTGGTGATGAAATTATTGCGATTCAAAATTTGATTCGTAAAATTCCTGTAACCGATAATGTTATTGAATATGCAGTTACTTTAGTTGGCAAAACAAGACCAAAATCTTCTGCTGCCACAGAAATGGTGAAAAATTATTTGGATTGGGGAGCAGGACCAAGAGCTTCTCAAAACTTAATTTTAGCAGCAAAAGCGTATGCAGCTGTTCATGGAAAATATTCTCCAGATATCGAAGATGTAAAAGCAGTTGCAATTCCTATTTTATCTCATAGAATAGTAAAGAATTACAAAGCAGAAGCAGAAGGTGTTAGTATTACTGATATTATTGAATCTTTATTATAGTAAGATTTTCTATCAACAGTAAAATACTCTATAATTTTGTGAAAATATTTTAAGAAATACGAATTTGTAATTTTTAACAAAAATTATTCTTCTTCATCAGAATTTTCATCAGAAACCAACTCAAAGAAACTAAACACATTTCCTCCATAACGTTTGTCATAACTATGGTTTTTGTGGTTCGCTAATTTGGTGTGTTTCGAATGTTCTATAATTAAAACACCATCTTCTTTTAGTAAGTTTTTTTCAAAAACTAAATCTACAATTGCTAAAAATTTTTCTTCTTCAAAATCGTAAGGAGGATCTGCAAAAATAATATCAGCTTGTAAAGAAGTTGTTTCTAAATATTTGTAAACATCACTTTTATAAGTACTAATGTCTAAATCTAGCTCTTTTGCTGTAGTATGGATGTATCTTATACAGTTGTAATTTGCATCAATAGCAAACACTGTTTTTGTGCCTCTAGAAGCAAATTCGTAGCTAATGTTTCCAGTGCCTGCAAACAAATCTATAACTGCAATGCTATCAAAGTAATATTGGTTGTTTAAAATGTTAAACAACGCTTCTTTTGCCATATCTGTTGTTGGTCTAACAGGTAAGTTTTTTGGAGCTCTTAAACGTCTTCCTTTTAATTTCCCTGATATAATTCTCATGTTCCTAACAGTATATAATTTGAATGATTGGCTATCTTTAATTCCTTAAAAATTGAATTGTTGCTTTCTAAAAAGAATACGTTTTTAATGTATTTGTATGTTATTTTATAAATAGCATCTAATTTAGTAATGTTACCCATAAAATAGAGTTGAAAATCCATGGTATCTAATTGCAATTGCTCTGCTGTAAACAAAACATAATAGATAAAATCTTCTTTAGAAATATACGAAAATGAATTCGATAAAATAAGTTTGTTGTTCTCTAAAACAATTAAATCAAAAGTATTTTTAGAAACGTTAATGTACATTACTTTTTTATCAGAAGTATTTACTTTTAAAAGTTTTTCTAATAGAATGGTATTGTGATGTTTGTATTCAAATTCTCCGAAATTTTGAAACAAATAATTATTAATGTTTACATAAGGAATGTATACATTTTTTGCATCAATTATATCGATTTCATCAAATGTAATAAAATCGTTTTTTAAAGTTTTTATGTTTAAGCTTAAATAATTTGCTAAAGAATCTTCATTAAAAAATTGATTAGGTACAAGTGCCGCTAAGTTATTTTCATGAATTACTGTAACATTATTATATTCAAGTTGAAGATTGGCATCATTTTTAAAAATAACTTTTATTTCTTCTAATAAACTTTCTGGAGAGTTTTGTGTTTCTTTAAATTGATACTCTTTAAAGTAAACAATATTATTTTTTAAAGAGTTTACTACACAAAAAGAAAATCCATCCAAACTAAATTGGATGGATAATGCTATATTTTTTGATTCCGTTTTGGAAATTGTACTATTGTTTTTTTGCACCTTTAGATTTGTCATAAGATGGAGGCCAGTTACCACCAGTACTAATTTCTTCTAAAGAACCTACAGAAACATATTCACCTCTAATTTGGTTCGTTTCTTTCACTTCTAGTTCTTGTTTTATTAAAGACTCGTTCATTCCTTTTAAAATATCAGCTTTAGGAGTTCTAACTCTAAATGTAGAAACCACTAAACCAGGTATTTTTTCAATAGAACCTACTTCAATTTCAAATTCCTTACCTTCAACACCAGGAACTTTAAACATGTTTTTATAGTCTCTATCTTTAAAGTACTTTAAAACAGGTTCATACCCAATTGTATCTGTAACTCTTACTTCTTGATCTACATAAATAGGGTTGTATTTTGTACCTGTGTTAACTCTTTCTACAACTGTTTTAGTTTCAGTTAACGCCAATCTTGCAGTATCTACAAATCTTATTAAACCAGCTTTATTATCATTGTAGGTACCATTAACTTCGTAATATTTTACTTGTGCATCTCTAATAATTTTTAAGCTATTTACAACAGGTTGATATTTTTTAACTTTCTCCTTGTTAAATACAATTGGCTCCATAATACCATCATATATTTTAATACCTAAAAAGATTGCTGCTACCAATAGTATAATTGATGGTAACCATCTTAGTTTTAAAGGTAAATATTTAACTATAACAAAAGCTATTAGAAAAGCGACTAATACAGCTCCGAAAATCATTAGTAATAAACTCATTTTTATTTTGTTTTTTTTAATAGTATTAACGCAAATCTACAATTTTTTTTCAATGATAAAAATTTTTCTTTACAAATCAATGTATCTTTGATATTTTATTTTCTATATGATTAAAATACCTGCTGATTTTTATAACGAACTTACTAAAAAGTTTCCACATTTACCAACACAAAAACAAAGCCAATTACTAAATTTATTAAGTAAATTTATATTTAATGATGATAAGGATGCCATTTTTTTACTGAAAGGTTATGCAGGTACAGGTAAAACAACAACTATAAGCACGTTTGTAAATGCGCTTGCTTCTGCAGGTAAAAAAGCAGTTTTGTTAGCGCCAACAGGTAGAGCAGCAAAGGTAATTGCAGTATATTCTAAAAGACCAGCGTTTACTATTCATAAAAAAATATATTTCCCCAAAAAACAAGCAAATGGAGGTGTAGATTTTGTTTTGCAAACAAACAAACATAGAAATACTATTTTTATTGTTGATGAAGCTTCTATGATTCCTGATAGCAGACAAAATCAAAAATTGTTTGAAACTGGTTCTTTGTTAGACGATTTAATAAAATATGTGTATTCAGGACACAATTGTAAATTAGTTTTTATTGGAGATACAGCTCAACTTCCACCAGTAAAATTAACAATAAGTCCTGCTTTAGAAGAAGATACTTTACAATACGATTATCATAAAAATGTTACAGAAATCGAGTTGGATGAAGTAATGCGTCAACATGAAAATTCTGGAATTTTAGCAAATGCAACACAACTAAGGTTGCAAATGCAAAACGAAAGCGATGCTTTTAAATTTAATATTAAGTTTCCTGACATCAAAAGATTAATTGATGGTTATGATATAGAAGATGCTTTGGTGGCAGCTTATGATAATGATGGAGTAGAGGATACTGCTTTTATTGTACGTTCTAATAAAAGAGCGAATCAATACAACCAACAAATTAGAATGCAAATTCGAGGACAAGAAAATGAAATTTCTGCTGGTGATTTTGTAATGGTTGTAAAAAATAATTATTATTGGTTAAAAGAAAATTCAACTGCAGGTTTTATTGCGAATGGTGATATTTGTCAGGTTTTAAAAATATTTTCCATCAAAGAATTGTATGGTTTTAAATTCGCAGAAGTAGAGTTAAAAATGATTGATTATCCAGACATGCAACCCTTTGAAACGGTTTTATTGTTAGATACGTTAACAAGTGAAAGTCCGTCTTTAACCTATGAAGAATCAAACAAATTATACCAAGCAGTTAAAGAAGATTATGCTGATGAAAAATCGAAATTTAAGCAGTTTTTAGCTATTAAAAAGAACATTTATTTTAATGCTTTGCAAGTAAAGTTTTCATATGCAATGACCTGTCATAAATCTCAAGGTGGGCAATGGAAAACCGTTTTTATAGAACAACCTTATTTGCCAGATGGTGTTTCTAAAGAATATTTTAGATGGTTATATACAGCTATAACAAGAGCCCAAGAAAACTTGTATTTAATAGGTTTTAAAGATGATTTTTTTGTAGATTAATGCAGTAAATAATTTATATTTAAAGTGCCATATTTATTTCCATACGTATATCTTAAACCTTTAGATTTGCTTGTGTTGTAGTTAAAAATATATCCGAAATTAAATCGATTTGCAGTAAACTTTAAGCCTATTTCAAGATTAAAAACTACAGGTATTATTTCTTTGGTAACCAAGCTTGTTGAGTTTAGAAAACTTCCCTCTAATGTTGCATCGTAAAAAGCATATCTTAAAGTTGGTTTTACAAAAATAAAAGATTCTATAGCTCTTGTGGAATTTGTTGTATCATCATTTAAATTCGTGTTAAAAGCGATTGAATTTATAATTTTCTCCAAAGGATTTAAACCAAACCTTACATAAAAACCAGAACTAACATTGGTGTAAATAGTTCCCAATTTTGCAGTATTTACCCAAGAAACATCAATAGTATTTTTGTTGTTCTTACCTAAAAAACGAATGTAGTCAACATCAAAATTGAAAGCAAATGCATTTTTTATTTGAAATTGCCAACCTGTAGCTTTTTTAAAACCATAAATGCCGTGAATAAAATCTTGTAATTCTTTTCCAAAAGCGTTTGGTCCAAGAACGCCAACTTGCAAATTATAATTTAAAATTTTATTGTTTTTATAAACGTTTTTAACGCCAAAACTTCCATATAAATATGCTGCAAAAGGTCTGTCATGTTCATCAATAGTTTGCACTATAGATTTGTTTGGGGTAAACATTTCATGCCCAATTTCCCATTCAAAAATCTTTTTTTCTAACGTTATATTTTCATTTTTGGTAATGTATCTGTAATTTAAAAACATACCATTGGTATAATAACGATCTCTATCAAAAGAAACATACAAATCGTTATCTGTAGTAAAGCTAATTTCTTTAGAAAACTTTTGCTGAGCAATTATGCTAAAAGGAACCAATAGCAAACAAAAAAGTAATCGATTTTTAAACATAGGCAAATATATTAATATCAATTTAAAATGATATTTTTTTAACTCATTTATAAAAAAGTTTTTATTTTAGACGTATTAAATTACATGCATGAAAACAAAAGGGACTTTAAGTGAAGAGGATTTTAAAAATATTAGCAATACTAAAGAATTACTATCACTTATAGAAGAGAAAAATGTTTCTTTTTCCAAAGTAAAAAAAACACTTCTTTACGATAAAGAACTTCGTTTATTACAGATTGAACTAGTGAAACTACAAAACTATGTATCTAGCCAAAATAAAAGAGTTGCTATTATTTTTGAAGGTAGAGATGCAGCAGGAAAAGGTGGTAATATTCGTAGGTTTATGGAACACTTAAACCCACGTTCTAGTAGATTAGTTGCTTTAAATAAACCAACAGAAGTAGAAAAAGGACAATGGTATTTTCAGAGATATATTAAAGAATTACCAAATCCTGGTGAAATTGTTTTTTTTGATAGAAGCTGGTATAATAGAGCTGTTGTAGAACCTGTTATGGGTTTTTGCTCCACCAAACAATATGAAGATTTTTTGGTGCAAGTGCCAGAATTTGAACATATGATGTATGAAGATGGCGTAATTATTATAAAATTTTGGTTGTCGATTACAAAAGAAGAACAAGCCAAACGTTTTGATGCTAGGAAAGAAAACCCATTAAAAAGATGGAAATTTAGTCCTGTAGATAAACAAGGGCAAATTCTTTGGGATAAGTACACGTATTATAAATCTGAAATGTTTACCAAAACACATACAACTTATAGTCCTTGGATGATTATAAAAACGAACGATAAAAAAGTGGCAAGATTAGAAGCTATAAGACACGTTTTATCTCGATTTAATTATGAAGGAAAATCGGAAGCAAATACTATTTTAAGTCCAGATCCTAATGTTGTAATGCGTTATTATAGATCAAATATCAATCAAATAGATTAAGCTTTATGAGTAGAAAAATAAGTCCATCAGATTTAAAAAAGCTGAATTCTAAAAAAGGATTATTAGCATTATTATCAAAAGAACCTTTAAGTGTAGATAAGGCTTTAAGATATGTTGATTATAAAAAAAGACTGATAAAGTTACAGATAGAATTAATAAGAATGCAAACTTGGGCTATTAAAAATAACGAACGAATTATTGTTGTTTTCCAAGGAAGAGATGCAGCTGGAAAAGGTGGTGCAATTAGAAGAATAACAGAACGTATTAATCCAAGACACATGCGTATTGTGGCTTTGCCAAAACCTACTGAAGATGAAAATTCTCAATGGTATTTTCAAAGATATGTAGAGCAATTTCCAAAAGCTGGTGAAATGGTTTTTTTTGATAGAAGTTGGTATAACAGAGCAGTTGTAGAACCTGTAAATGGATTTTGTACGCAAGAAGAATATGAAATTTTTATGAATCAAGTAAATGATTTCGAAAGAATGATTTTAGAATCGGGAATTCATTTAGTTAAAATTTATATGTCTATCTCCAAAAAAGAACAAGCAAAACGTTTTGCAGATATTAAAAGCGATCCATTAAAACAATGGAAAATGACAAAGTTAGATGAGAAAGCGCAATATTTATGGGAGCAATACACAGAATATAAAAATGCGATGTTCGAAAAAACGAATACCACAATTTCACCATGGAAAATTATAAGAGCTAATAGAAAAACAGAAGCTCGTGTAAATGTGATAAATCATGTTTTAAAAAGTATTCCTTATGATAAAGATTTAGAAATTTAATTTTTTAGGTTTTCTAAAACCTACTTTTAATTATGATAAAAAAATCCCCCATATTATGTGTGTTCCTGCTTTTGTTTGTTGCGCAGTTTTTAGTTGCTCAAGTTACACCAGTAGCGAACAATGATGTAAAAACAACTTTAATAAATACGTCATTAACTGAAAATACACCTGGGCTTTTAATAAATGATACAGATGCAGATGGAGATTCGCTTACAATTACCGAATTTTTAATTAACGGAACTACTTTTACAGCTGGCGAAAATGCAAGTTTCTCAGAAGGATCTATTGTAATTTCAGCAGATGGGAGTTTTAATTTCGATCCAAATCTAGATTTTCTAGGAACTGTATCTGAAATAAACTATACAGTTTCAGATGGAACTTTTACAAGCAATGCAAATTTAAATATTACAGTTACACTACCTCCAGAACCACCGGTTGCCAACAATGATGAAAAAATAACATTTATTAATACACCTTTAACTGAAAATGCACCTGGACTTTTAATAAATGATACAGATGCAAATGGAGATGTCCTTACAATTACCGAATTTTTAATTAACGGAACTACTTTTACTGCTGGTGAAAATGCAAGTTTCACAGAAGGATCTATCCTAATTTTAGCAGATGGGAGTTATAGTTTTACACCAAGTCCAAATTTTCTTGGAACTGTTTCTGATATAATTTACACAGTTACAGATGGAACTTTTACAAGCACTGCAAACTTAAATATTACTGTTAAGTTACCTCCAGAACCACCAGCTGCTAGAACCGATTATGATACTGTAGATATTAACACCACCTTAAATGTTCCTGCTCCAGGAGTATTTATAAATGATACAGATGCCAATGAGGAAGATGATTTAAATGTTACCCAATTTTCAGTAAATGGAATGAATTATACTGCAGGTACAACAGCAATTTTAGCTGAAGGAACAATAACAATTGCAGCAGATGGAAGTTATATTTTTATTCCTACAACAGATTATACAGGAATTGTACCCACAATTAATTACACCATTTCTGATGGTACTTTTACAAGTTCTGCAAATCTTTTATTAACTGTAGAGTTTACAGAAGATTTACTAGAAATAAATAATTTGGGTAGTTGTAACCAAGGTTTTAAATCAAATGGAGAATATAAAATTGTATACAGTGTTCAGCTTACAAATAGAAATAATGCAAGAGATAGGCATGAAGCTGCTTTAATAAGAAACATCGATTTAATTAATAATTTGCAAGACACATTTGGAGTTGGTTGTTTGGTGAATGTAGACCAAGTTAGCATAAGAAATGATGCTGTACAAAACATTGCTGAAAACACATTTTTTCCAAGAGAATTTACAGTAGATGCTTTTAATCCAGCATTTACAAATGGTAATTCAAGTTCTTTTTTTAATACTTCTGCAATTTCAGATTTAATTTTATATCCAAGACAATCTATATTTATTAGCTTTTGTGTAACAATAAACGCATTTTGTGATGGTCGTTCAAATCCAACTCCTGCAGGTTCTGGTATCGATTTTACAAATACAATGACTGCAAATACAGATAAAGGAAATAATGCCACAGATTCTATAACTTTAACAGATTTTCATACCACAGAAGCAGTTGTTTCTGCGGGTTTGTATGTGCCAGAATTTAACAATCAATCTTTAACACCTCCAGGAGTTGTAAATTCTGATGGAACTTTCGATTATATAAACACTGTAATTATTACCAATGAAGGAGCTTCTGCAGCCCAAAACATTAATTTTAATATGGGTTTAGAAGATTTTTTAAGCAGAGTCTCTTTCAATGATATTATAATTACGCAAGTATCAGGACCAGCAGTTACTGTTAATCCAGATTTTAATGGAGATGATAATACAACTTTATTATTGCCCAACAATTCTCTTCCAGCTGGAGAAACCATCACTTTAGAAGTTTTTTATTTAATTGGGCCCATAGATAGTTCCAGTTATAGTTTTTTTGAACAAACAGGTTTATCTCAAACACAAGGAGATGCAGATGGTTTTGATGCAACTAGTGCAGCAAACAAAACTAGATATTCTTTTGTAACATGGTCAGATGGTTTAGGAGATCATTTAGATCGTTATTATTTTGCAGATTCAGCAACTGCAGCTATTTCATCAGCATTATATTGTAGTTGTACTGTTGCAGGAATGCGTTTTATATTTAGTGCTTCTTCACGTACAAATAAAATAATCTCTGCTGTAAACGAAGCTCCTAATGGTATTTTAGAACATGAAGAAGTTACGTTTCAAATTACCATAGAAAACACAAGTGAGTCTGTACAATTAACACAATTACAGTTACAAGATAATTTAAATAATACTTGTAATGGACAAGTACTTTCTGTAAGTACTCCAATAATTTCTAGTTCAACAGCTACTACAAATCCTACTTTAAATGCAGGTTATAATGGTACATCAGATATAAATTTATTTGATGGCTCTTCTGGATTATTAAAAATAAATGAAACTATCACAGTAGAATTTACGGTTCTTTTCAATGAAACATGTTTTAATACAAACACAGCTGTATTTTCTGCAAGAGATCCTTTAGGAAGAAATGTGCCATCATCAAACTCAACAAATGTAAATATTTCTACGGATACAGATAATGATGGAATTACAAATGATATTGATATTGATGATGATAATGATACCATTCCAGATATTGCAGAATACAATGGTTTAAATCCTTTAGAAGATGATGATGCAGATTTTATTCCTAATTATAGAGACACAGATTTTGGAGCAGATACAAATGCAGATGGAATTGTAGATATTTTTGATTTTGATCTAGATGGTGTTCCAAATCATTTTGATTTAGATAGTGATAATGATGGAATTCTAGACATTGTAGAAGCAGGAAATGCAACTGATGATACCAATAATAATGGTAGTACAAATAATGTTGTTGGTGTAAATGGTTTGGATAACACTAAGGAAAATGGAGATACTATTTTTACATCAATCAATTATATAATTCCAAATACAGATGCTAATGGAAATGCAAATTTTATAGATATTGATGCAGATGGAGATGGAATTGTAGATAATATAGAAGCGCAACCAACTGATAATTACATCACTTTAAATACTTCAGTTTCGTTAAGAGGAATCAATTCTGCATATCCAAATGGATTAAATCCTGTGGATACAGAAAATGATGGAATTCCAGATTATATAGACATCAATTCAGATAATGATATTAGAGATGATATTATTGAAGGTTGGGATGCAAATAGTGATGGAACTCCAGAAACGTTGCCACTAAATGCTGATGCAGATAATGATGGTTTAGATGATGCATTTGATGTAAATGATACTCAAATAAATCCCACAAATGGACAAACTCCATTAAGTTTTCCTAATTTTGATGATGAAGATACTCCAGAAAGAGATTGGAGAGAAATAATTGCCATTTTTGTTTTAATTGATACTATTTCACAACCAGAAGGAACCGATTTTATGTTTACAATTCAATTGGTAACTAAGAATGATCATGCTATTTTAGTAGAAAGTGCATCACCAATCGATTTTACTTTTTCAACTTTAGATGGCACAACTTCAACCGATATTTATGATGTTGCAATTGCACCTTTCGATTATATTAGTGTATCAAATACAACGTTTACAATTGCTCCATTTACAACTACAGCTCAATTTGTAATAACTTCTTTAGAAGATCCTATTTTTGAGTTTACTGAACTTTTTACGTTTAATGGAACCATAACTTCTGATAATACTTTAAATGAAAATATTACTGGAATTGGCTCAATTTTAGACAATGATGTTGCTCCATCAATTACCATGAATAATTCTCGTGAATTAGAAGGCGTAGATTTGTTGCACAGAATTACCATTAGTAATCCTGCATCAACATCTATTACTGTAGAAATTGTTACCAGAGATAGAACAGCCATAAGTCCAGAAGATTATAATCGTGTTTTTGAGAATTTTACAATTGATGGCACTACAGATCCAAACAATGCAAATACAGAAGTTTCGTTTACAATTACTTCTCTTTTAGACAATTTAAATGAATTAGATGAAGAAGAAATAAGTGTTGTTGGAGTTGGGTTAACAAACAATCTTGGAAATCAAGATTTGGCAAAAACAGCCACAATTATAGACATTGATCCAAATCCGATTGTAGAAATAGACAATACTGAAGCAGAAGAAGGAAATGATTTAGAGTTTACAATCAGTCTTTTAAATGATAATGACGAATTGATGCAGAATTATATTCCTATCAATATAAATGCAGAAACGATAGATGATACAACAACTGCAAATCTAGATTACCAATCTTTATCTACACAAATTACAATTCCTGCTTTTACATCAGCCATAAAACAAGCTGTAAAAACGATTAATGATAAATTAAATGAAAAACTAGAAACATTATTTTTACAGTTAAACTTAGATTTTACAACAGTTTCAAACACGTCCTCACCTTTAGGAATTGGTGCAATTATCGATAATGATTATCCGAATTTATTCTCACCAAATAATGACGGTGTAAGTGATGTTTTTAAATTGTCGGGGTTAGAAGAATATCCAAATTTTGTATTGATTATTTTTAATAGACAAGGAAATGAAGTCTATAAATATAGCAATAATGGCAATTTAAATCCTGTTTGGTGGGATGGAACTTACAATGATAAACCAGCACCAACAGGCGTATATTTTTACACGTTAGATTTTAACGATGGTGTAAAAAAACCAATCAAGAATTTTATACAATTAATTAGATAATGAAAATGAACGCTAAAATTGTATCAAAAATGGGGAAGAGTAAAACATATTGTTTGTTTTTTATGTTGATGATTTTTTTATTAACCTTAAAAACAAACGCACAACAAGTGCCAAATTACACGCAATATTTGTACAATATGCAGATTATAAATCCAGCTTTTGTAGGATATAGAGCAGATTTGAGTATGTCAGTTTTATCTCGAAATCAATGGGTTGGTTTAGAAGGTGCACCAACTACAAGAACTTTTTCCATTAATGGAAGAACCAGTAGAGGTTTAGGAATTGGAGCTACAGTTGTAAACGATAAAATTGGTTTAACAGAAACTACAAACGTAAATTTAGATGCTTCTTATACCTTAGTTATTTCTGATGCTAGCAGATTATCTTTAGGTTTAAAAGGAGGAATAACATTTTTCAACAACAATTTATTTGATGGAATTACACCAGATAATGAAAGTTATGCCTCTACAAGTGGCAATTTTCCGAATGTTGGTTTTGGAGCTTTGTATTACAATCGAGATTTTTACGTAGGTTTATCTGTACCTTATTTGTTAGAAACTCCTCAATTTTACATTCAAGATCGATTTAAAGCAGCAAGTTTGGCAACAAATCCAAATGTATTTTTATCTACAGGAGCCTTATTTGAGTTGTCAGAAAGTATCATGTTCAAACCATCAACCATGGTAAGATATACAACCAATCAACCAATTTCTATTGATGTAAACGCAAATTTTTTATACAATGAAGTTATAGAAGCAGGACTTTCTTATCGTCATCAAAGTTCTATAAGTGCTTTATTTACTTTGCTGATCAACGAAAAATATAGAATTGGTTATGCATATGATTATAAAACAATTAGTATTCCTGGTAATTTAAATACGCACGAATTTATTTTACATATCGACTTAGATTTTGAAAGAAATTCAAGATGGTTAAGACACAACAAATGCTATTTTTAATCACTTTTGAATGTTGAGACTAAAAAAGTTCTGATTTTTAGGGTTAATTAAAGTCAACATATAATTCTTCTAAAACTTAATTGATAAGATATTTATTCAAGGCAAAAATCATATTTTTTATTTTGTGACTTTCATGTCAAAATTAGCCACGAATGCACGAATTTTACTACAAGAATCATTTGAAAATTTCACTAATTTAAAAGTCTTCGTTTTTATTTATGAAATTATTCTTTGTCTATTTTTGAACAATCTTATTCGTGAAATAATGACTTAAGACTAAAGTATTATTCTCCTAAAAAGGTACTATTAATAATAACCTAGTTATTTTAAAGCTTCAAAGAAGCGAAATATTAATAATAAAGAAATAATCATAATTTTAAAGCTTCATAGAAGCGAAATATAATTATAGACAAAGATTTGCAATTAAAATGTTTCAAAAAAACCTCTATTTTCTTCGGATAAAAATAATTAAGAAAGTAATTTCTTTACAGTATCAAAAATAAAATAGATTTCTGCAGCTATTTGTTGATTCGTTTTTAAATAGGTTTCTTCTTGTTTTTCAGTTCCATCAGAAGCTTTTGGATCTGCAAAAGGCATATGAAAACGATGGCTTGCACTTGAAATAATTGGGCAATTTTTATCAGCATTACTACACGTTGTAATTGCCATAAAAGGTTCAATATTTATAGGATTGTCATATAATTTAGAAAACCCTAACACACTATTTTTTGTGGCTTCAAAAGAAATTAGATAGGTAGGATTTTGATGAGAAAAATTCTCCAACTGAAAATCGAAACCTACTTTCTGTAAGGTTATAACAGTATTTCTATGAAATGCAGTTACCTCAGTTCCTCCAGAAAAAGCATTGATATTTAAATTAAAATAATGGGCAGCAAAAAAGCTCCAGATTTGCCCTAATTGGCTCCTTCTTGAATTATGTGTGCAGATAAAATTAAGGTTTACAACTTCTTTTTTAGAATATTCAAAAGCAATAGCCTTTGCAATTTTTAACAATACTACTTTTCTATCCTCTAAAAGAACAATTTTTTTAGAGGAATTTAAAAAGAAATTTTTTGCAGAAACATTAGAAGTCCTCGAAATCATTAATTATTTTTACCACAAAAATAAGACAATAAAGAGTTTATTTTATTTAAGAGAAAGTTAAGAATGCGTTTAGAAATTGGAAATAAAGTAGCAGTTTTAGATGATGTTTTAAAAGGAATTGTAACAGCTGTAAATGGCAAGGAAATTTCTGTTGAAACTGAAGATGGTATGATTTTTAAATTCGACGCATCAGAATTGGTGAAGATTGGCAAAGACCAACATCAACTATCTAAATATTCTGATATTAACAATCCGTTTTTACAAGAAAAAAAAGCATCACAAAAAACAAAGAAAAGTTTTTTTACAAAAACTAAAAATGAAGTAGTCTTAGAAGTTGATTTGCATATAAATCAATTAGTAAAATCTACCAGAGGTTTAGATAATTACGATATGTTAAACCTGCAATTAGAAACTGCAAAAAGAAAAATAGAGTTTGTAATTAGCAGACGAATTTCAAAAATTGTCTTTATTCATGGAGTAGGAGAGGGTGTTTTAAAATCTGAATTGAATAGTTTGTTAAATAAATATCCTGTAAGATACTATGATGCTTCCTATAAAAAATATGGTTTGGGTGCTACAGAAGTGTATGTTTTTCAGAATTCTGATGAGTAAGGTTGAAGTGTGAAGTGTGAAGTAGGAAGGTTGAAGTTGGATTTACAACACAAATAAAAGGCAAAATTACTTATTAGAATCCTTTAAATTCGTTACAAAAAGTTCTATCAATAAAACGTATTTTTGCACAATGAAAGCTATTTATTTAGACAATGCTGCAACCACAAAAATAGACGAAGAGGTTTTAAGTTTGATGGTTTCTACTATGCAAGAAAACTTCGGAAATCCTTCTTCTACACATCAATTTGGTAGAAAAGCAAAAGCTGCTGTAGAAACTGCCAGAAAAAATATAGCCAAACATTTTAACGTTTCTGCAACCGAAATTGTATTTACTGCAGGTGGTACAGAAGCAGATAATTTAATCCTTAATAACGCAGTTTTAAATTTAGGAGTTCAAAGAATTATTACTTCTAAAATAGAACATCATGCTGTTCTACATACGTGTGAATTTTTAGAAAAATCACAACATATAACGTTAGATTTTGTAAATGTTGATGAATTTGGAAGTATTGATTTAGTTCATTTAGAGGAGTTATTATCAACCTCAAATACCAAAACTTTGGTAAGTTTAATGCACATCAATAACGAAATTGGTAATATTTTAAATGTTGATGAAATAAGTGCAATTTGTAAAAAATACGATGCTTTATTTCATTCAGATACTGTACAGGTTATTGGTCATTATAAAATAGATTTAAAAGAAACTCCCATCGATTTTATGGTGGCAAGTGCACATAAATTTCATGGACCAAAAGGTGTTGGGTTTGCTTATTTTAAAAAAGGATTTGGAATTTTACCAATGTTGCATGGAGGAGATCAAGAAAGAGGAGCAAGGTCTAGCACAGAAAATGTACATAGCATTTTAGGCATGGAAAAGGCGCTTTCAATTGCCATGAATCATTTAGAAAAAGATAGAAATTATATAGAAAGTTTAAAGTTGTACTTTATTTCTGAATTAAAAAATCTATCAGAAAAAATTCAATTTAATGGACTTTCATCCAATTTAGATAAAAGTAGTTTTACTATTTTAAACGTACGTTTTCCTGTAATGAATGCTATGCTATTGTTTAGTTTAGATATGGCAGGAATTGCAGTGTCTGGAGGTTCTGCTTGCCAAAGTGGAAGCAATAAAGGTTCTCATGTTTTAGCAGAAATTTTAAATGAAAGTGATGCTGATAAAACTTCTGTGCGTTTTTCATTTTCGAAATTTACGACTAAAGAAGAGGTTGATATAACAGTTTCAAAACTCAAAAAATTACTATAATGTCTATTTTATTTATACACTTTGTTATGCTGTAAACATCTCACGCATTGAAAACTATGCTGAGGAATTTCTACTGAACTACAAAATTGGGTAAGAGTTCATATTCTAAAAAGCATTATGTGGGATTTTTACGAAATGACAAAACTGTGTGGAGAAAAAATTGGATATCTACAAAACTACACAAAAATAAAAGCGGAGTAAATTCCATCAACTTTAACCCAAAAAAAAAGAGCTACTTTATGTAGCTCTTTTAAAATTTTATGATTATTCTAATTAAAAACCAGTTCCTGGATCAGAAGGAGCAGATGCAGCTTGTGCTTTCTGTGGGTTTAAAATCATATAGGTTCCTAATGCAGTTAATGCAGCATATTTACCATAATTTCCTATTTTTTTAATCGCGTCTTTACGCGTAATTTCTTCTTTTTTATTTTGTGTACTTTTTATATTGTTGTTCATGATATGTCTAAATTTAAAGGATGAGAATTTATTCTAAAACTATTTTCTTGTTTAATGAACCAGCTTCATTTTCTAACTGAACAATATAAACTCCAGTAGAAAGTTGAGGTACATTAATTTCAGAAACACCATTAGAATTAAAAGTAGCATTCAATACTTGTTTTCCTAAGACATTAAACATTTTAATAGTAGATTTCCCTTGAGACAACCCAACAATTCTTAAAGTAGATTTATCAGCATTATAAATACTTACATTTTCTAAAGCAACAGTTTCAGTGCTTAAAGCAGACGATTTTGTATGTAAATAAAATCTTCCAATTCCATTTGTAGCTTCTGTTAAAGTAACTTTATAGTTAGAATTTAATTCATCTAAACGTGTGAATGTGTTTGTATTTCTATCTTCTAAAAATACTTTTAAACCAGCAGGTAAGTTTGCAACATTTGCAGAAAAAGTGATTTCTTTATTTGCTTCTGCAATAATACCCACAGGAATTACCATTGTTTCTAAATCTGAATTTGGTAAAGATTGGATTCCTAATTTCTTACCATTTCCGTTTGTAACTTCGTGTGTGTAAACAGTTAATTTGTTTTCTGAAAAATTTCCTCCAAAAATAGAACTATCATAACCATTATCGAAACCAGTTGTAGTTCCATCAATATAAAAAATATCTGTATCACGAGTATCAGTTCCGTTATTAACGACTAAATTTATTTCTGGTCTTATAGTCGCTGTTTTTTGAAAAGAATCCGCATTTTGGTGAGATTTTTGAGCATTACCAAATAAAAATGTGTTATTTCCATTAGAACTAACAAAGAAACCTTGCCCAGGAGCTAAATAAAAAGCAGGAGTAGCTGAATTAACTTCATCATAAGAACCTGTTGCTTGGTTAAATAACCAAGCCGTAGTTTCTGTTAAACTACTACTATTTTGCTCTAATAAATCATCTGGAGCACTAGCATTAATGTTTAAAGCTAAATAAGATGTATATGGATTTCCAATTAAATTGAACCCATTTGTATTTGAATTAATAGCTATAGAAGCATTTGTATCAGGCATAGTTCCTGTAAAAGCAATATCTCCTGCAGTCGCCAATTTTATAGCTCTAGCATCACCAGAAATAAAATTACCAGTTCCTGTTGCTCCAACTTGGTAATATTCCCATCCTGGAGTGCTGTTGTTATAATCTCCTAAACCTCTATTGGTAATTGGAGTACTTCCAACAGCTAAACCTTCTGCAGCAGCAAAAGTATCTATATCTTGTCCAACTACTGGAGACGAAATTAAATACCAATTGTCTGTAGCTAAAGTTCTGTTGTAAGTGATATTTCCAGTTGAAGTTCCATTTACGATTAAAGAAGAACCTGAACTTACATTTAAAGAACCACTAACATTTAAATCACCAGAAACTGTTAAACCTATTCCACTATTTACTGTTACAGAGCTACCTGTTTCAATACTTAAGTAAGGAACAGTTGCAGTTGTACTAACTGTTACAGAAGAGGTATTATTAATAGAGTATAAACTTTTAAATTCTAAAGAGTTAAAAAATAAGTTTCTCTGACCAGAACCACCATCACCATTAGTACCAGCACTAACATTGTAAAGTCTTATATTAGTTATTGTACTAGGAGTAATTGCAGCTATTGTTCCTGATTCACTCTCTGTTCTTCCACCAGTTCTTGCTGCTGTCCAACTAACATTCGTTGCATTTTGAGTAAAAGTAAATGTAATTACAGTATTTGAATCATAAATATTACTAAATAGTCCTGAAGTACCAGTTAAATTATATTCATCATTACTCACATTAAAATTTATAATAGTTCCATTTGATGAATCTCGAAGATCGAAACCTTTATTACCATCTCTAAAATTAACACCTACAGCAATTTGAAATGAATCTCCTTCTTGAAATGTTTTTGGAAAAGTAGTAGCTGCTCCAGATGAGGCAGCATTTCCACTATTTGCAAAAAGTCCAAACGAATTACCACTTACATCTAATTCTGTTGAAAAAGATCCTGTAAATCTGCCTGCAAAACCACCATTCGGAGTTCCTGTATCAAAAGTCCAATCACTAAATCCAGATCCTTCATTGGTAGCATTCCATGTTCCCCCGTAATTATTTGCATTATCTAGACCTAATGTGTAAACATCAGTTCCTAATTGAGCAAAAGCCCCAAGTGATGCAAAAACCATTAGCATCATTAAAAAATAATTTTTTTTCATAATTTAAAATTTAGGTTAGTTGATAATTAATTTTTTGGTACTTATTTTGTTGTCATTTTCTTTAATTCTAACAAAATAAATTCCCGTATTTAAATCAGTTACCGAAAACGTATTATTTTTAATAACGCTTTTAGTAAACTGTTTTACTTGTTTTCCTGTGATATCATAGACTTTTACATCTAACGCTTCTTTTGATAAATAAAAAGCTGTAGATGTTGGGTTTGGATACAGTTGTAAAATATTGTTTTCTAAAGTAATATCATCATTAGATAATGTTGCTGCTTTATTTCCGAATATCTTAAATTGACCAGGTTGTAGAGTTATAGTACTTGCAGAATAGGTTGTGCTATTTGAAGCATCCATTAAATCTATCCAAGCACCTGCAATAGGAAAGTTCGTGTTTACAGTTTGTGCAACAACATCAAAATTTGCTAAAACAATTACATTTCTTAGTTCAGATTCTGGAATTGACGTATTAAAAATATCAATTCTTGGTGTTAAAGAACCAGAGGTTATGGTATAATCTCCTTCAAAAACATCTTCATTTATTTTTAATGCATTAATTCTTGCCCAGTCATCATAAATACTTTTTCTGATTGCAGTTGTTAACCAGTTGTTTGTCCATTGAGGTTGAGGTTTAGTCGCTAGTTTACAACCATCATTTTCATAACTTCCATCATCACAAGTAAAAATTGAATTTTCCATTCCTAGATCTCCAAAATGCCAAATCATTTTTGGACCAGGAATTGTTAAGGTTACTGCTCCAATTGCAGACATTCTAGATAATGCAGTATTTAAATCTTTTACATCATGAGCACTAATAGCACTGTTACCAAAGGTTACTGTTTTGTACATTACTCGTTCTTCATCATGACTTTCTGCATACCCCATTAACCTTGGTTTTGTAAACCCTCTACTTTTATGACCCATTCTGTTAATGTTTTTATTACCAGTTTGTGCCATTGCAAGTTCACTATATTCTTCAGTCATTTTTCCCCAAAGCATAATTCCTTTACCTTCATTTTCTCTATGGTTTGCCCATTGTTGTTCTTCATTATCAGAACCTAAATGTTCAAAAATTACATAGTGATTTGCATCTAAAGACCAAGAATAATCTGCATAAGATTTTAAAACATCAACTCTATCTTGTTGATAATTGTTTGTACAACCATCATCTGAAGCAGAACAGTTTTGAGTGAATCCTTTTGTTAAATCCCATCTAAAACCATCAATTTTAAAATCTTCAACCCAATGTTTGATAACTCTTTTAGTATATTCTTGCGTTAATGCACTTTGATGGTTAAAATCGTCACCAACATTATAAGCATGCCTTGGAGTTTCATTAAAATATGGGTTTTCTGCACTTGGACCTCCCCAACCATCATTTTCATGATCGTTCATCCACATTCTAACTAGTGGGTTTCTACCAAAAGCATGATTTAAAACAACATCTAAAATCACAGCAATTCCATTTTGATGACATTTGTCTATAAATTCTTTCAATTTAGCTTCTGAACCGTAAAATTTATCTAAAGCCATATGAAAAGAGGTATTGTAACCCCAACTTTCATTTCCTTCAAACTCCATTACTGGCATTAAATGAATAGCATTGATGTTTAAGTTTTTGAAATAATCGATTTTATCAATTAAATCTTGATAATTTCTATTGGCATCAAAATCCCTAACTAAAACTTCGTAAACTATTAAATCTTCTTTTTTGGGTTTTTCGAAATTGGTAACTGTCCAATTATAAGGTGTTTGTCCTGTTTGTAAAACAGTAACTTCTCTTTCTTGTCCTGAAGGATATTCAGGGATATTTGGATAGGAAGCTGTTGGAATCCAAGGATCATCAAAAGGAGATAATACCAACGTAGAAAAAGGATCTGCAGTTTTTACCAAACTTGGTGAGTTGGTTGCTGGAGATTGATCAAAAACCCAATATTGATAGGTTTCAATTTTTTGAGATGTTAATCCAGAAATTTCTAACCAAAATTTTCCAGAAGTTGCATCTTTTTTCATGGTATAAGCATCAGTAGGAGTGTAGTTGTTAAAACTACCAGCTACTTGAACAAAATCTTTTCCAGGTGCATTTAAAACTAAAATAGCTTTTGTTGCATCTGCTAGATAATTGATACCATCAACCATTCCTGCTGGTAAAGTTTCGTTTACAACAGTTGGTACAACAGTTACGTTAAATTTAACTTCGCCAGTTTCAGTAGAGTTTGGTGGAGTTCCTACAACTCTTACTTCGCCACTTTCTGTGATATTAGTAATTGTAGCATTACAAGCAGGAAAACCACAGTTTGCTGTTGCTACAGATACATCATTATAAAAAATTTCGATGCTACCTTGAACTGTAGTAGAACCTTGAAATTTAATTTCAGCTGAAACACTCAAATTATCTCCAGAATTTACAACCACTAAATCTGTTTTTGGGTTTGATAAATTTACTTGAACAACACCTACTGGATAAATAAAATCTTTGCAAGAACCACCTTCACTTAATTTGAGTTCTTGAGAACCATCTTCATTTCTGAATACCATTCCAATTTGTGCAGCAGTTTCTATTTGGGCTGGAGTGATGTCAAAATAATCTTGTGGAGTTATAGTGATGCTATAAGTCCCATCATTATTAGAAGTCATTTCTCCAAAACCATCATCTTTACCCCAATTACCTACAACATTATAGCCGAAAGCATCGTTTTTGTCTCCAATACCTGCATGCATATAAACTTTTGCAGGATTGCTTATTCCATTACAAGTACTGGTAGAATTAATGTCTACAGTAATTGTAACAGGTTTATCTACTTCTATAGCGTTTACACTTAATGTTACTTGAGCATTTACTATAAAAGAAAGTAGAAAAAGGTTTAAAAAAAGTAGTGTTTTTTTCATAAAATATATTTTTTCAAAAAAAAAAGGCTATAAGTTTTTACTTATAGCCTTTAAATTAATATTTAGTTTATAGAAATTGTTTTGTTTGATGTGTTTACTGTAAGTGTATATGTACCTGGAGTACCTGTAAACTTTAAGTTTTTATCACCATCATCAGCATTTTCAAAATTAGCATCTATAGTATAACCTTCATTTTCAAAATATGGATAGTTATAACTTGGAGAACCCCATTCTAAAGATTTATCTAAAAAGAATCTAAATGCATCATTTGCAAAAGTAACTTCACCAGAATAAATTCCTGCACCTGTACAAGGTAAAGCAACAGGAGAATCCCATCCCCAACCAGCATCAGGAACACCTGCACCAACTAACCATAGCTGATCTAAAGTACATTGTGATTGCTCTGGTCCTAAAGTAATTGTTTTATTGATGTCATCTATTTGTAAAAAATAAACACCTGGTGTACCAACAAACTTAAAGTTTTTGTCACCATCATCTGCATTTTCAAGATTCGCATCTATTGTATACCCTGCATCTTCATAATATAGGTAATTGAAGTTTGTAGAACCCCATTGAGTTGCTGTATCTGTAAAGAATCTAAAAGCATCATTTTTTAAGTCGATATTCCCTTCGTAAACTCCAGTTCCTGTACAAGCAATCTGAACAGGATTATCCCAGTTCCAACCATTTGCACCAGCACCAACTACCCAAAGTTGATCGTAATTACAATTTGGACCATAAACTGCAGGGCCTAATGTAATCGTTTTAGCAACTGTGTTTATTTCGATAAAATATTCTCCAGCTGTTCCTGTAAATAAAAAGTTATTATCACCATCCATAGCATCTTCAAAATTGCTATCAATCGTATAACCTCTATCTACATAATATGGGAAATTATAGCTAGGTGAAGCCCATTCTAATGCTTTGTCAATGAATAATCTAAAATTACCTCCATTTTCTGGTGATAAGTTTATGTTTCCTGAATATGTTTTTCCTTGTAATAATAATTCAATTGGAGAATCCCAGCCCCAACCAGCATCTACAGCACCAGCACCTACAACATAAAGAGCAGGAGGTAAGTCAACACTGTAAGGAGTTACAGATAAGTTTATACTTTCTGAAGATCTGAACAAATCTCCAGCAGCTGTTGCAGCAATTGCTCTAATTCTAAAATCGAAATTGATTGCAGTACCAGCAACACCACCATTATCTAAAATATAGCTATTTAATTCACCATGCTTAATTTCTAAAGTGTTTTCTTGAGTTTCTCCTAAAGAAGTAGCGTTTGTAAAATCTGAACCAGTTTCTGTAACCTCTAATTGATACGTTACATTTACAGTTGATGTTGAAGTAATTTCTGGATCATCCCAAGTAACTGTCATTGCAACAGCATCTGGATCTACATCAGAAAGTGTAAAAGCATCTCCTGAATTAGGACTTGTAATGCTTGGAATTTGAACTGCAAATTTAGATACTTGAAATAAAACTACGTTAGAAACAGCTGAACCTGTACTTATTCTCATATATACAGCAGTTGCAGAAAAAGATTGCACACCAGCATTGTCTAAAACATTATTAAATTCTGAAACAGACATTGAAAAATTATTCTTATCTGTACTACCTAAAGAAATAGGATTTGTGAATTCTGCATCTGTAGACATTTCTACAGTATACGTTGCAGGTGCATTAATTTCATCAACCCAATTTACTGTAAATGCTGGGTTGTTTGGTAAAGCAAAGTTTAAAAAGATATTGCTAATACCTGGCGTGTTTAAAACAAATTCAGGTTCTGGACTTGTAATTGTTAAGCTTTCTTCTACATCACAAGCACCTAATAATAAGGTTAAGGATAAGAATAAATAGCTTAATTTTTTTATATAATTTTTCATTTTTTATATTTTAAAATTAAGTTGATATTATAAGTTTATTGGAATTAAAATATAACGGTTTGTTAAATCATTAAACCAAACATCGTAATCATCTTCTACAATTACAGGAATTGCGTCTCCACCAGCTGTTGCTACACCAGAAAAAGAAGAAGAACTTCCCCAACTTGCGCCAGCACCTGTAGTAAACTTAACATCTCCAGGAATTAATCTTACACTTTTAGCATACCATAAATGTCCATCAAAACTTAATTGATTCATTGCAACATCTGCAGTACTAGATCCTTGAATTGTTAAAGAACTAGGACTGGTTATACCTGTTGCATCAAAAGGAACTAAGGTGTATTTTTTTGCTGCAAAATCTATAGTGAATGTATAAAAACCTGTAGTAGCAACACCAAATCTACCTGGATCTCCAGATTGGGTTCCTGGATTTCCAGCAATATCTCCACTTTCACTGTATGCATCACTACCTTCATCTCTAGAATCACCCCATTGAGGTTGCCAGTTACCTGTAGATTCTAAAACTTTAAATCTACCTCCACTTTTATCTGCATTTGTTGGGTCGTCATTTTTAATTAACCCAGTATAATAAAATATATTACTATCAGATTCATCTCTAAACAAAGGCGGATTTTGATTTGCACTAGCATTATCCCAACCTGGAGCAACTCCATTTCCTACTAAAAAGTAATCATCTAAAGTATAATTGAAATAAGGGTACACATTAAACTCAATAGTATTAGAAGCTGAGGTTACACTATTTTGAGTTCCCAAAGAAGAAACTACTCTAGCATATAATTTAGCCCATTCAAAAGGGTTTAAACCTGCATTACCTGCAGCAGCATTAACCTCACTTACCGATAATGTTATTGTAGTTCTACCAGTTGTAGTTGCTGCAACAATAGGAGCTGTAAAAGTCTCATCTTTAGAAAAC
The DNA here is from genome assembly GCF_001761365.1 of Polaribacter vadi. Classification (NCBI taxonomy): domain Bacteria; kingdom Pseudomonadati; phylum Bacteroidota; class Flavobacteriia; order Flavobacteriales; family Flavobacteriaceae; genus Polaribacter; species Polaribacter vadi. The sequence continues at coordinate 76,085 of NZ_CP017477.1, forward strand.
TGAATAGCATAATTTATAGAAGCTTGTTGTTCATAATTTGCTTCTCCCCAGTTTAAAGTAATTGCTGGGTTATTCGTGTTTACTGCATCTAACTCTAGATCAGTAAAACTAAGTTCTACCAAAGTTGGTGCAGTTGGATCTGATATTGTAAATAATTCAGAATTATCATCACAAGAATTCAGTATTAATAAAAATACACCTATGAATGCAACTGCTGAAAATCGTTTTATATTTTTCATCATTTGTAATTTATTTTTAAGATTAGTAACCAACATTTTGAGTTAAACTTGGGTTAGAAGCTAAACTAGCAGCAGGAATTGGATATAGATTTAAATGAGCTGGTAATGCAATACCATTAGTTCCATTTCCTTTCCAAGCCCAGTTGTAAGAACCACCTGTAAATCTTCCAAAACGAATTAAATCTTGTCTTCTATGTGCTTCCCAATGTAATTCTCTAGCTCTTTCATCAATAATAAAATCTAAGTCGATGTCAGAAATTGTTAAATTATTTTGTGGGTTATTTGCTCTAGTTCTTAAAGCATTTATGTAAGAAGTTAAATCTGCAGGATTTGCTCCAGTACCACCTCTTAAATGTGCTTCTGCATACATTAAGTAAACATCTGCTAATCTAAATAATGGGAAATCAGTATCAACCAAAGTTTGATCTACTCCAAAACCACCTGTAGAAGTTGCATTTGAGTATTTTTCTAAAAGATAACCTTGATCTTGATTAGAAATGTCTGTTATTTCTATATCTCTACCTTCAGAAATAATGGTATTTCTTGTATCATTATTATAAATACTAGCATCAAATAATTGTACAAATTGCTTTCTTAAACGCAAAGCGCCTCCCCAACCATCAGCGCCAACTCCTAAAGCTACACCATTATCTTCAGTACTACCAACAGAACCATTAATCATTATTGTTGTTGGTCCATAATTCTTAGTAATTTGTCCATCAGAAATTATTGGAAAAATAATCTCGTTTACAGCTGAATTTGTATTATTATCTGCCATAAAATTATGAAGATAATTGTCTGCTAAAATATAACCACCTGCAATAATTTTTTTACAATTATCTAAAGCTTCAGTATATTTTGGTTGCCCAATATAAACTTCTGCATTTAAGTACATTTTTGCTAAAATCATCCAAGCAACACCTTTGCTTGCTCTACCATGTTCAACATTCATTGGTTCTGATAAATCTGCTTCAATTGCAGTTAATTCAGCCTCTACAAAGTCAAATAATTGTTGTCTGTTATAAGCTAAAGGTTGTGCATTTATAGCATCATTTTCTGTAGTGAAATTTGCTTGACCAAATAAATCCATCATGTAGTAGTAAGACATTGCTCTTAACAAACGAGCTTCTGCTCTAAACTTTACAATTTCAGTTTTGGTTGCCTCAGATACATTTCTTGCCGCTAATTTTTCCTCAGTAGTTTCTCTTAAAAAATTGTTTGCAAACGCAATTGTTACATGCGTTCTACCAAACATTCCATAAATGATAGGATCATCTGCATTCCAAATATTACGTTGTATTTCACGAGTTCCAGGATCGTTTTCATAAGACCAAATCATTTGATCTGCAGATAATGTTTGTAAGTATAATAATACTCTACCAAATTGACTTGTTCCTGCATCCAGTCCCTCTATATTTGAAGAACCTTCTCCATCTACACCTGTTAAAGATAAATTAGCATAAACACCTGCTAATAATTCTTTATAAGCAGTTTCTTTTGTAAAAAAATCTTCTCCTAACAAATCTTGATCATCTTGTGGTGTAATATCTAAATCTTTTGTACAAGATGATAGTGAAACAACCATAATCAAAAATAGGATTGCTATTTTTTCTATTTTAAATATATTTTTCATTATTAATTATTTATTAATTAAAATTTAATGTTAGCACCAACTAAGATAGTTCTTGGTCTTGGGTATATATTATTATCAATACCATTAAAAACTTCTGGATCTAAACCAGTATAGTCAGAAAGTATAAAAACATTTTGCATACCAGCCCATAAACGAATGCTGTTTGATGCAAATTTTTTGATAGGTCTATCAAAAGTGTATCCTAAAGTTATGTTGTCCATTCTTAAAAAAGATGCGTTTTCTAAATAAATATCAGAAAGGATAACATCTGAAGTACTATTAAAATTAGTTTCTAAAACAGAAGTTGGAATGTTTCCTAGTACAGCATTGTCTTTTAAAAGATCATATTGTGCTAAACTAGAATTTACGTTGTTATACACGTAATTACCAACACTAGCTCTTAAGTTAAAAGCTAAATCAAAATTTCTGTAATTAAAATTCGATTGAAAACCAAAAGTTACATTTCCTTGAGGGTCTTCTTTTAAATACCTGTCTTGTTGATTTATAATACCATCTCCATTTAAATCTGCATAAGCACCTTCTATTGGACTGCCATTTGTATTATATAACTGTTTGTACATAAAAAATGCATTTGGAGCAAAAGCTTCACTAAATAACTGAATATAGTTTCCTGTTCCTCCTGCAATATCTCCAGTAGTAATGTCTTGATCTAAAGCTAGCTCCTTAATTTCTCTGTCTAAATAAGTAGCATTAAAATTTAAGTTCCAGTTAAAGTCTTCAGTTTTAATTACATCTGCATTTAAAGAAAATTCAAGACCATTAACTTGTAGGTCTCCAATATTTTGCTCAATTCTATTTGTAAAATTAGCACCATCAGCAACAGGTGCGTTTGATAATAAATCTGTTGAATTTTTTTGAAATGCATTTAAAGAACCAGATAATTTGTTGTTAAATAAACCATAATCAACACCAAATTCAATTGTACGAGTTGTTTCCCATCTAATATCTTTATTAAGTGGAGATGGAATGGTAGATTGAATAGTATTACCTCCAAAAATATAATTAGAACCCAGGTTTCCAAAGCGATATATATCTAAGTATAAAGAGCTAGCATTACCTATATCTTGCTGTCCATTAACACCATAAGAAGCTCTTAATTTTAAATCAGAAATTACAGAATTATCTTTTAAGAAATCCTCATCACTAACTCTCCAAGCTAAAGATGCACCACCAAAATTACCCCATCTATTATTTGGACCAAATCTAGAAGTACCATCTCTCCTGTAATTTAACGTTAATAAATATTTTTCATTATATGCTAAATTTACTCTACCAATAAAACCAACTAAAACAACAGGTGTGTCTACATAAGATGTAAAACCAGTGTTATTTGGGTTTCTTATATTCCCTGTGCTATTTCCAGAACGATCAAAAGATTGGTAGTTGTAACCAACCATAGCATCTGTCTTAAACTTACCAAATGTATTGTTGTAGGTTAAATAAGCGTCTAAATTTTCGTTATTATACTCATTAAGGTAATTTACATCTTCACCTACAAATAAATCGTTGTAACTTGCAGGACTATTTAGGGGATTAAAAGTTATACCTTTTTGACTAGATTTATCAAAACCTACTGAAACAGTAGCTGTTACTTCAGGTAAAAAATGTAATTTATAATCGATTTTTAAATTACCAAATTGTCTAAAAGTGTCTTCGTTGTTATTTCTTTGTAATAAAGCTGCAACTGGGTTTCTAGTGCCATTATCAACCAAAATACCATTAGGTGTTCTTGTTAAATGTTGATAAAAACCTCCAAAAGGAGAAGTTGCATCATAAACAGGTTGTGTAGGGTCGTAACGTAAAGCAGCATTTACTTGACTTTCCTCCGCAATTCTAGTATCTATAAAAGATCTGTTATAATTTACACCAATTTTTAAATGATCATCAAAAAATGATGGATTCATAGATAAAGATACATTAGACCTATCAAATTGTGATGTTAAAATGTTTCCTTCAATTTCTGAAAAATTTACAGAAAGTCTTGTTGGTATAAAACCAAAGATTTGTCCTCTAGCCGTTAAATTGTGTTGTGTAGAAACCGATTTTTGCAAAATTTCATCTTGCCAATTCGTATTTGCAGTTCCTAACAATCCTACATCTCCAGGTTTTTGAGCAGCCACTAGGTTTCTAAATGAATCACCATCAAAAACATTAATTCTATCTTTAACTTCTCCAAAAGCTATTTGATAATCATAATCTAAAGTATATTCGCTTCTCCCTTTTTTAGTAGAAATAATAATAACTCCATTTGAACCTCTAGAACCATATATAGCAGTTGCAGAAGCATCTTTTAAAACAGAAAAAGATTCAATGTCATTTGGGTTGATACTCGATAAATTAACACCTGTTAAAGGCAAACCATCAATAACAATTAAAGGATCGTTTGATGCACTAAGAGATGAACCTCCCCGAATTCTAATTTGAGAACCAGCACCAGGAGCACCACTAGTAACAATATTTACACCAGCAACTCTACCACTTAATAAATTTTCTGGAGTAACAATGTTACCCTTTGTAAACTCTTTAGCAGTAATAGCTTCTACAGATCCAGTAGCATCTTTAACAGTTGTAGTACCATAACCAACTACAACAATTTCATCTAATTGTTCTGCAGATTGATCTAGCTCTACACTTAAGTTAAAGTTAGATCCAATTACAACTTCTTTTGTTGCAAATCCTAAATATCTAAAAACAAGCACATCTCCAGATTTTACTCTTTCAATTGTAAAGTTCCCATCAAAGTCTGTTTCAGTTCCTCTAACTGTACCTTTAATTACGATACTAACACCAGGTAAAAGTTCCCCAGATGATTTTTCTTTAACCACACCTTTTACGGTTTGCTGAGCAAACATTGTAAAAGAAGACGTTAGTAGAATTCCGATTAATAATAATTTAAATTTTTTCATGTATAATTTGTTAAATAATAACTGTAAATTTGGTTTAGGTTAACAATAAATTGACATTCCACATATGTAAAAATAGAATATATATGGGATAATATAGAATAGAAAATTTACGAAATCGGTTTCGTGTTAATAACTTTTTCTGTATTTAATTCATTAAATTAGCTGTAAATTGAATTTTAATTTTCTTTTCCATAAAAAATGAAGCAAAAAATTACAATAAAAACAATTGCCAAAGAATTAGGGGTATCAACATCAACAGTTTCTAAAGCATTAAAAGATAGTCATGAGATAAGTTCAGATACTAAAGAAAAAATTCAAGCGTATGCAAATCTTTACAACTACAAACCCAATCATTTAGCCTTACAATTACGAAACCAAAAAACGAAAGTTATTGGTGTTATTTTACCAAAAATTGTTCACCATTTTTTCTCTACAGTAATTATGGGAATTGAGGAAGGAGCCAATGAAAAAGGCTATAATATTATGGTTTGTTTTTCTAATGAATCTTACAAAAAAGAAGTAGAAACTTTAAAGGTTTTATCTAATGGAAGTGTAGATGGTATTATTGTGTCAATAGCTAATGAAACCCTTAAAAATAAAGACTTTAAGCATTTTACAGACTTGGTTGCAGAAGAAATTCCATTGGTGCTTTTTGATAGAGTTGTAGATGAAATTTTATGTGATAAAGTGGTTGTTGATGATGTTGGTGCAGGGTATAAAGCCACTAAATATTTGTTAGATAATGGTGCTAAAAAAATAGCTTTAATTACCACTCCTAATCATGTAAATGTGGGAGCTTTAAGAAGACAAGGTTATGAGAAAGCTTTAATAGAAAACTACATAAAAACAGACCCGAATTTAATTGTTGAAATTGATGAAAACCAAGATATTAAAGATCAAATTGAAAAGGTTTTTGATAAAGACATAGATGGTGTTTTTGCTGTAAACGAAATTTATGCAGCAAACTCAATGAAAATAGCAAAAGAGAGAGGTTTAAACGTGCCAAATGACTTGTCTGTGATAGGGTTTACAGATGGTTTAATTTCTGAATATTCATCGCCAACAATTACTACAATGGCACAACATGGTTTTACGATGGGAAAACAAGCAGTAGAACTTTTAATAGAGAAAATTGAAAAAGAAACTGAAGCTTATAAACCTAAAAAAATTGTAATTTCTAGCGATTTAAAACTTAGAGAATCTACGAAACCGTCGTCGTAAATTATTCAAATTACGAATTTTTTACGAAACCGTCGTCGTAAAAATAATAGCTGTTTTTTATCAATTTCACAAAATAAACTTATATTTGTTCCCTTAATACGATTTATCAATAAATTACATTCCACAATTTATAATCATTGATAAGTCTAAAACACTTATCGAAATATTCATTAATTATATAATAATATTCGATAATGGAAAAGCGTAAATTAAGCTTTTGGCAAATCTGGAACATGAGTTTCGGATTTCTAGGAATACAATTTGGATTCGCCCTTCAAGGTGGATTTATGTCAAGAATTTTTCAAACTTTAGGAGCAGGAAAGGAAGAGATTCCCATGCTTTGGATTGCAGCTCCTTTAACAGGTTTACTTGTACAACCAATTATTGGTTATATGAGCGATAGAACTTGGAGCGTAAAATGGGGGAGAAGAAGGCCTTACTTTTTAGTAGGTGCAGTTTTTAGTTCATTAGCCTTGTTTTTTGTGCCACATTCTCCTGCATTATGGATTGCAGCTGGTTTTCTGTGGATTTTAGATGCGTCTATAAACGTTTCTATGGAGCCATTTAGAGCTTTAGTTGCAGATAAATTACCACAATCTCAAAGATCTTATGGTTTTGTTGTTCAAACTTTAATTATTGGTATTGGTACTTGGATCGCAAGTAATTTACCTTGGATGGTTTCTCAATTAGGAGTTAGTAATGAAGCTGCATCTGGTGTTGTGCCAATGTCTGTAAAAGTGGCTTTTGGAGTTGGAGCTTTGGTCTTTTTAGCGAGTATTTTATATACTGTTTTTACTACAGATGAATATCCTCCAGAAGATATGGAAGAGTTTGAACGTGAAAAGGCAAAGAAAAATAATTTTATTCCAGATATTCTAAACAATATTGGAAGTATGCCAACAACTATGAAAAAATTGGGAGTTATTCAATTTTTTTCGTGGTTTGCATTCTTTACAATGTGGTCTTTGGCAAACCCTGCTTTAACAGAACACGTTTTTGCAACACCTGCACCTATTGAAACTGCTTATAATATGGCAGATGCTCTTCAAGCAGAAGCTTTTAAAGTTGCAAACACTAAATTCCAAGAGTCATCTAATTCAGTTGGTTCTGCAATGGGTATTTACGGTTTGTCTTCTATGGCATTTGCATTATTACTTACCTTATATACTTCTAAAAGAAATATCAATAGAAAATATGTACACATGTTTTCATTAATATTAGGAGGTATCGGTTTTTTAGCAATGAGTTATGCATCTCCAGAAAATTTAAAGTACTGTTTTGTATTAATAGGTTTTGCTTGGGGTAGTATTTTATCTATGCCTTATGCAATGTTGTCTAGCTCTGTAGATCCAAAGAAAATGGGCGTAATTATGGGGATTTTTAACATGTTTATTGTAATCCCACAAATTATAGCAGCTTTAGGAGGAATCAATTTTGTATCGAGTTTATTAGGAGAAGAAGCTATAAATGCTATGACAGTAGCAGGAATTAGTTTGGTAATTGCAGGTTTATGTAACTTGTTAATTACCAATAAAAACGCAATTAGTTATCAAGAAGAAGAGATTTAAGAGTATATGAAAAAAGGATTTATTTTTGATTTGGATGGTGTAATAGTAGACACAGCCAAATATCATTATTTAGCTTGGAAAAAGCTAGCAAACGAATTAGGATTTGAATTTACCAAAGAACAAAACGAATTATTTAAAGGCGTTAGTAGAAAACGCTGTTTAGAAATTCTTTTGGAAATTGGAAATAGAACTGCAACACAACAAGAATTTGATACTTGGATGGTCGAAAAAAATGTAGACTATTTAAAGTTTATCGAAAATATGGATGCATCAGAAATACTACCTGATGTACCAAAAATTTTAGAATATTTAAAAGAAAATAACATTCCAATAGCTTTAGGATCAGCAAGTAAAAATGCAAAGCCAATTTTAGAAAAAGTTGGTTTATTACCTTATTTTGATGCAATTGTTGATGGAAACAATGTTACAAAAGCAAAACCAGATCCAGAAGTATTTTTATTAGCAGCAAAACATTTAGGTGTAAATGCTGATGATTGTATTGTTTTTGAAGATGCTGTTGCAGGAGTAGAAGCTGCAAATGCTGCAAAAATGATCAGTATTGGTATTGGTGAAAAAAATATTTTAAAGGAAGCTGATTATATTTTTAATGATTTTACAGAAATCAGTATCAGTTTTATTCAAGAGTTAATAGAAAAATAGAAAATCGAAAAATTTGTTATATCCTGCAAGGTTTCAAAAACCTTGTAGGGATATTAAATTAAAAAACAACAAACCTATAAGGTTTCAAAGACCTTGCAGGAAAAAACATAAATTATGAATCAAGATTATATCATACCAAATGAATGGTCTATCCTAGAAGAAGGATTTGACGCGAAAATGGTTAAATCTTCAGAAAGTTTATTCAGTATTGGTAATGGAGCCATGGGTCAACGTGCTAATTTTGAAGAAAAATATACAGGAGAAACTTTTCAAGGAAGTTATATTGCAGGTGTTTATTATCCTGATAAAACACGAGTTGGTTGGTGGAAAAACGGTTATCCAGAATACTTCGCAAAAGTTTTAAACGCACCAAATTGGATTGGTATTAACGTTAAAATTAACGAAGAAGAGTTAGATTTACATGCGTGTAAATCTGTATCGAACTTTAAAAGAGAACTCAACATGAAAGAAGGTTGGTTGGCTAGAAGTTTTGAAGCTGTTTTGCAAAACGACATCAAAATTAAAGTTGATACTAAGCGTTTTTTAAGTTTAGAATTGGATGAAGTTGGTGCAATTGAGTATAATGTAACTCCTGTAAATGAAGATTGTAAAATTACTTTTTCTCCTTATTTAGATGCTGGGATTACCAATGAAGATACCAATTGGGATGATCAATTTTGGGATGTTTTAGAAGTAACTCAAAACAACCAACAATCTTATATAGAAGCAAAAACGATGAAAACTAATTTTCATACGTGTACTTTTATGGAATCTCGTTTATTTATAAACGATAATGAGGTAATTACAGGCTGTAATAATAACAAAACATCAAATTATACTGCTTGCCATTATCAACAAGAAATCAAGAAAAACGAAACCTATACAATTCATAAATTTGGTGGATATGTTGTTGATAGAAACCATAAGAAAGACGAATTAGTTGCTGCAGCAAAAGATATTTTAGACAAAGCAGTAAGTTTTGGATTTGAAGCCATGTTAGAAACCCAGAAAAATTCTTGGGCAGAAATCTGGAACATGTCAGATATTACTATTGATGGTGATGTAAAAGCACAACAAGGAATTCGTTTTAATATTTTTCAACTAAATCAAACCTATTTAGGAACTGATATTTCTTTAAATATTGGACCAAAAGGTTTTACTGGAGAAAAATATGGAGGAAGTACTTATTGGGATACAGAAGCGTACTGTATTCCTTTTTATATGGCAACCAAAGATCAATCTGTTGCAAGAACTTTGCTAGAATACAGATATAATCATTTAGAAAAAGCCATTGAAAATGCAGCAAAACTCGGTTTTAAAAACGGAGCAGCTTTATACCCAATGGTTACTATGAATGGTGAGGAATGCCATAATGAATGGGAAATCACTTTTGAAGAAATTCACAGAAATGGCGCCATTGCTTTTGCAATTTTTAATTATTACAGATTTACAGACGATTATTCTTACATTCCAGAAAAAGGATTGGAAGTTTTAATCGGAATTGCACGTTTTTGGCATCAAAGGGTAAATTTCTCTACAGATAAAAATAAATATGTAATGTTAGGGGTAACTGGACCTAATGAATATGAAAATAACATCAACAATAATTGGTATACAAATTACATTGCAAAATGGTGTTTAGAGTATACTTTAAAAAACATTGAAATTGTAAAAGTGGATCATATTTCTGATTATATCAGAATTAAAGAAAAAACGAATTTTACAGATGAAGAGTTGGCTTCTTTTAAAGACGTAGCAGACAATATGTATTTTCCATATTCAGAAAAGCATGATGTTTATTTACAACAAGATGGTTTCTTAGATAAGGAATTAATTACAGTTGCAGATTTAGATAAAAGCCAAAGGCCTATCAACCAGAAATGGAGTTGGGACAGAATTTTACGTTCTCCATACATAAAACAAGCAGATGTTTTGCAAGGTTTTTATATGTTCGAAAATGATTTTTCTACGGAAGAATTAGAGCGTCATTTCGATTTTTATGAGCCATTTACAGTGCATGAAAGTTCGCTTTCTCCTTGTGTACATAGTATTCAAGCAGCAAAGTTAAACAGAATGGATCAGGCATATGAATTCTATTTAAGAACTTCACGTTTGGATTTAGATGATTATAATCACGAAGTTGAAGAAGGTTTGCATATAACCTCTATGGCTGGAACTTGGATGAGTATTGTAGAAGGTTTTGGAGGCATGAGAGTGTTAGATAATACACTTTCTTTTTCGCCAAAAATTCCAAATCAATGGGATTCTTACTCGTTTAAAGTCAATTTTAGAAATCAAGTAATTACTGTAAAAGTTTCTAAAAAAGGAACTCATTTTGAGTTGGATGGTAAAAACGAAGTGAAAATTTTAGTAAATGGAGAAATAACAACAATTTCGCCAAATAATTTACAAACTGCTTAATAGCAATATAATAACAAAATCTCAAAAGTTTTTATGCTGATTTTTTTAGTTGTAAAACTTTTGAGGTTTATAAAAAATCTACATTTTGAAATATTTAAAGCAACTTTTCTTACTTTCTGTAATGCTTATTTTCTCATGTAAAAAGGAAGAAATAAAAACAAATCTTTCTGATGTTTCTATTTCTAATACCTCTTTAGAAAGAGTAGAACCTACCAATTGGTGGGTTAATTTTAAAGATACTTCACTACAATTATTAGTTAAAGAAAACAATATAGGCAACTCAAACCCATCAATTTCTTATGATGGAGTTTCTATAGAAAAAGTTCACAAAGCAAAAAGCCAAAATTATCTTTTTATCGATTTAAATATTGATGCAACTACAAAAGCAGGCAAATTCGACATCATTTTTACTTTTGATGATGACACTAAAAAAACACATACATACGAACTAAAAGAAAGACAAAAACCTGCTGAAGATTATAAGGGTTTTGATAGTTCTGATGCTATTTATTTAATTACTCCAGATCGTTTTGCAAATGCTGATGAAACGAATGACATCAACCAAAATTTAAAAGAAACGACCATTGATAGAACTGATGGTTACAAACGTCATGGAGGAGATTTACAAGGAATTACAAATCATATAGATTACATTGCTGAGTTAGGTTTTACAACAATTTGGCCAACTCCAGTGTTAACAAACGATATGCCAAATGGCTCTTATCATGGCTATGCAATTACAGATTATTATCAAGTAGATCCACGTTTTGGAACCTTAGAAGATTATAAAAATTTAGCGGATAAATTGCGCGAAAAAGACATGAAATTAATCATGGATCAAGTTGCGAATCATTGTGGTTTAGAACATTGGTGGATGAAAGATTTGCCTTTTGAAGATTGGATAAACAATCAAAAAAACTACGAAGACAATATTGATACTTGGGAAAATGATAAAAATATAGGTTCTAATCATAGAAGAACTACAAACCAAGATTTGTATGCTGCAGCATCTGACAGAAAAGGAAATAACGAAGGTTGGTTTGTGTCTGGAATGCCAGATTTAAATCAACGTAATCCTTTTATGGCAACATACATTATTCAAAATAGCATTTGGTGGATTGAGACTTTAGGTTTGGGAGGAATTCGCCAAGATACGTATCCTTATCCTGACAAACAATTTATGGCAAATTGGGCAGGTGCAATTATGAACGAATATCCTAATTTTGCTATTGTTGGCGAAGAATGGAGTTACAATCCTTTATTAGTTGGTTATTGGCAAAAAGGCGCAAAAAATAAAGATGGTTATGAAAGTAACTTACAATCTACGATGGATTTCCCAATGCAAAAAGCAATTGTGGAAGGCATTAAAGAAGAAGAAACTTGGGGAACAGGTTTGGTGAAACTTTATGAAGGTTTGGCAAACGATTTCCATTATACAACTCCAAAAGATATGATGGTTTTTTTAGACAATCATGATGAACGCAGAGTATTTACAGCATTAAATGAAGATGCTACAAATACAAAAATGGGGTTAAGTTATATGTTGATGTTGCCAAGAATTCCGCAAATTTATTACGGAACAGAAATTTTAATGGATGACACAGCAAACCCTGGAGATCATGGTTTAATAAGAACCGATTTTCCTGGAGGTTTTAAAGATGATAATATAAATGCTTTTACTGGTGAAGGTTTATCAGCAGAAAAAAGAGAAATGCAAAATTTTGTAAGCAAAGTTTTAAACTATCGTAAGGAAAGTGAAGCAATTCACGAAGGGAAAACGATTCATTTTGCGCCATTTATGGGGACTTATTTTTTATTCAGAATTAAAGATGATGAAACTGTTGTGCATATTATCAACAAAAATGAAGAGCCAATTACAATCGATTTAAAACGTTATGCAGAAGTTGGTTTAGAAGGAAAATCCTTAAAAAATATTATTTCTGGTGATGAATTTTTATGGAATGAAGCTATTCAATTATCAGAAAAAGGAAGCCTAATTTTAACTACAAAATTTTAATTAAATTTTCAGTATTGTCAGTTCGAGTAATTTCGATTTTTCTTCGAAATTGTAAAGAGAACAGTTTTAAAAATAACAATTATGAAACAAATAACGTTTTTATTTTCAATTTTATTGATGATTTGTTGTAAAAGTGCATCAACTAAAGAGGAAAAAAAGGAAATCCAAAATCAACCAAAAATTGAAGCAAACGTTTTAGAAAAAGCAGTTTTAGCTAGTGGAAAATTAATAAGAGTAGATTCTTTTCCGTCTAAAAATATAGTTCCAAGACCTGTAGATGTTTGGTTGCCAGAAAATTATTCATCAGCAAAAAAATATGCAGTTTTATATATGCATGATGGACAAAATTTATTTGATGCCACTACCACTTGGAACAAACAAGAATGGATGGTAGATGAAATTGCCACCAAATTAATGAAAGAAGGAACTGTAAAAGATTTTATAGTGGTTGGCATTCATAACATTCCTAAAATTCGTTGGCAAGATTTGTACCCAGAAAAAGCGATGGATTTTTTATCAAAAGAAGATAAAGAAGCGATGTATGCAGAAGCTAAAAAAAGTAATTTTAGTGTTGATTTAAAAGGAGATGAATACCTATCTTTCCTAGTTACTGAGCTAAAACCTTATATAGATGCTACCTATTCTGTGTATACAAATAAAGAAAATACGTTTGTTGCAGGTTCATCTATGGGAGGTTTAATGAGTATGTATGCAGTAGCAGAATATCCAGCAGTTTTTGCAGGAGCAGCTTGTTTTTCTACACATTGGGTTGGAGGAAGTCCGAAAGAAAACAATCCTTTACCAGGAGCAATTTTTAACTATTTAGAAGCGAATTTACCAGATTCAGAAACGCATAAAATGTATTTTGATTATGGTAATAAAACGTTGGATGCTTTTTATCCTCAATATGCTCCAAAAGTAGATGCTATTTTTAAAAATGGAGGTTATGATGATACAAATTTCAAAAATTTATATTTTGAAGGAACAGATCATTCAGAAAAATCTTGGCAAAAAAGATTGGAGCTGCCTTTTACTTTTTTGTTGAAAAAATAATACAAATTGTCAGTTCGAGTGATTTCGATTTTTCATCTAAATTGTATCGAGAACATTTTAAAACTATTTATGAAAACCTATAAAATTCTTTTTTTATTCCTATTTATTTCGACTTTTACGTTTGCTCAAAACGCAAAAAGAGATTTTAAAAGCGCAAATTTTGAGCAAGAAAATCAATTTAAAGTTGAGGTTTCAAATGGCGTTTATTTTATCAATTTTTATAATCCAAAAATAGTTGAAACTACTTTTTATCCTAAAGGTGAAGTAAAAAAGTATGATTCTCATGCAGTCGTTTTAAAACCAACTTCAACACATATTAAAATTGATAAAAACAATAATGAAATAATTTACAAATCTGATGGCATTTCAGTAAAAATTCAGAAATCGCCTTTTCAAATTTCATATTATTATAAAGACAAGCTAGTAACTTCAGAAAAACAAGGTTATTTTAAATCCAAACACATACCAATGGATTTGGTAAAAGGCAATATTGTTGCTGATGAAACCGAGAAAATTGAATTCAATTTAACTGAAGACGAAGTTTTATTTGGAGGAGGAGCAAGAGCTTTAGGAATGAATAGGAGAGGTTACAGATTGCCTTTGTATAATAGAGCTCAATATGGTTATGAAACCCATGCAGAGTTAATGAATTTTACAATTCCACTGGTAATTTCATCAAAAAAATACATGATTCATTTTGACAATGCTCCAATTGGATATTTAGATTTGGATAGTAATAAAGACAATTCTTTAACCTACGAAACTATTTCTGGACGCAAAACATATCAAATAATTGTTGGCGATTCTTGGGAAGATTTAATTGATAACTATACAGATTTAACAGGGAAACAACCTTTACCTCCAAGATGGACTTTAGGAAATTTCTCAAGTAGATTTGGATATCATTCTCAACAAGAAACTGAAGAAACAATCGCAAAATTTCAGGAAGAAAATATTCCTGTAGATGCTGTAATTCTAGATTTGTATTGGTTTGGGAAAACTGTGCAAGGAACCATGGGAAATTTAGAAGTTGATACAGATTCTTTCCCTGATATGAAAGGGATGATTTCTAAATTAAAAAATAAAGGTGTTAAGACTGTTTTAATTACAGAACCTTTTATTTTATCAACTTCAAAAAAATGGAAAGAAGCTGATCAAAAACAAGTTTTAGCAAAAGATTCTATTGGTAATTCTGCAAAATATGATTTCTATTTTGGCAATACTGGTATTGTAGATATCTACAAAAAAGAGGGTAAAGAGTGGTTTTGGAATATTTATAAAGAAATTTACGATTTAGGTGCAAAAGGTTTTTGGGGAGATTTAGGAGAACCAGAAGTTTTACCTTCTTGGGTAACTTTTAACGAAACTCAGAAAGCAGATGAAATTCATAATATCTATGGACATGATTGGGCACGTTTAATTTTTGAAGGTTATCAAAAAGAATTTCCAAATGAAAGACCATTTATATTGATGAGAGCAGGAAGTTCTGGTTCACAACGTTTTGGAATGATTCCTTGGTCTGGAGATGTAAGCAGAAGTTGGGGAGGTTTGCAATCTCAACCAGAAATTGCCCTACAAATGGGAATGCAAGGTTTAGGATATATGCACTCAGATTTAGGTGGATTTGCAGGCGCAAATTTAGACGATAATTTGTATACACGTTGGTTGCAATATGGAATTTTTCAGCCAATTTATAGACCTCATGCTCAAGAAGATGTTGCAAGTGAACCTGTTTTTAGAAACGAAAAAACAAAAAAATTAGCTAAAAAAGCAATTGAATTGCGTTATAAAATGTTGCCTTATAATTACAATTTAGCATTTGAAAATAATCAAAAAGGAACTCCTTTAATGCGTCCTATTTTCTTTGAAGAAGATGATGCAAATTTGATGACAAATTCAGAAACTTATTTATGGGGAAAAGATTTTTTAATCACACCAATTTTAAAAGATTCCGTAAAAACAAAAGAGATTTATTTTCCAAAAACGGCAAATTGGTATAATTTCTATTATAATGAAGAAAAAATAGTAGGTGGACAAACAAAAACGGTAAAAGTAAAAGATAAAGCAATTCCTACTTATGTAAGAGGAGGTTCTTTTATTTTGATGAGTGAATTAGTGCAAACTACAGATCATTACAAAGCAAATAAATTAGAATTGCATTATTATTTTGATGAAAAAGAAAACACTAAAAGAACTTTTTATAATGATGATGGATTGACTGCAAATGCTTTTGAAAAAGGAAACTATGAAATTTTAGAATTCGAAGCTGAGTATAGCAAACGTTATTTAGAAATCGATTTTGAAGCAGAACTTGGCAAGAACTGGATTTCATCAGAAAAAGAAATTACGTTAATTATTCATAACATCAACTGGAATCCTAAAAAGATAAAAGTTAATGGAAAAAGAAAGCGAATTTTATCAAAAGAAAATACACTTACAATTCCTGTAAAATGGAATCCTAAAAAAGAATTAAAAATAAAAATCACCTTACAATAAGCAATCCTTATGAGAAAAATATATAGCCTTTTATCAGCCTTAATTTTATCAATATTAATAGGTTGTACACCAGAAAAAAAAGAGACAGAAGTGAGCATGAAGAGTACAAATACAGCAAAAAAAACTGTAGTTTATCAAGTTTTTACACGGTTGTTTGGCAACACAAATACCACCAACAAACCTTGGGGAACTTTAGAGGAAAATGGCGTTGGAAAATTTAACGATTTCACAGACAAAGCATTATCGGAAATTAAAGATTTAGGAGTTACACATATTTGGTACACAGGAGTTCCTCATCATGATGTGATTCGAGATTATACAAAATACGGAATTTCAAATGACGATCCAGATGTTGTAAAAGGTAGAGCAGGTTCTCCTTACGCAGTAAAAGATTATTACAATGTAAATCCTGATTTGGCTGTAAATGTTGAAAATAGATTGCAAGAATTTGAGCAATTAATTGAACGTTCTCACAAAAACGATTTAAAAGTTATTATTGATATTGTACCAAATCACGTAGCAAGAAATTATGAGGGTTTAACAAATCCTGAAGGCATAAAAGATTTTGGTGCAGAGGATGATGTTTCTGTGGAATATGATGTGAATAATAATTTTTATTATGTGCCTAACAAAGCATTTGAAGTGCCAGATTTCGTAAATGATTATCAACCTTTAGGAGGAGAAGAAAATGCTTTAAGTGATCATAAGTTTGATGAAAAACCTGCAAAATGGACAGGAAATGGTTCTCGCTCTCCAAAACCAAATAGCAATGATTGGTATGAGACAGTAAAGGTAAATTACGGAATTTCTCCTGATGGTAAAAAAGATTTTGATGCACTACCAGCAGGTTTTGAAAATGAAGATTACAAGAAACATTTTGAATTTTGGCAAGATAAAACAGTCCCAAATTCTTGGATAAAATTCAGAGACATCGCTTTGTATTGGCTAGAAAAAGGCGTTGATGGTTTCAGGTTTGATATGGCAGAAATGGTGCCAGTTGAATTTTGGAGTTTTATGAATTCTGCTATAAAAATGAAAAATCCAGAAGCTTTTTTATTGGCAGAAGTATACAATCCAAGTTTGTATAGAGATTATATCAGAAAAGGAAAAATGGATTATTTGTATGATAAAGTACAGTTATATGATACCATTAAACATGTAATGCAAGGTCATGGATTAACAGATAATATTCCTCCAATTCAAGAAGATTTAAAAGATATTGAGCACAACATGTTGCATTTTTTAGAAAATCATGATGAGCAAAGAATCGCAAGTCCAGAATTTGCTGGCAATGCTTTAAAAGGAAAACCAGCAATGGTGGTTTCTACTACAATTTCTACAGCACCAACTATGGTTTATTTTGGTCAAGAATTTGGCGAAGATGGCTCAGAAAACGCTGGTTTTGGGAGTCCAAGTAGAACCTCAATTTTTGATTATGTTGGAGTGCCAAGTTTGCAAAGATGGGTTAATGACAAAAAATTTGATGGTGGGCAATCTACCAAAGAAGAAAAATCATTAAGAGATTTTTACAAACGTTTATTAAATTTTACCATTAAAAGTGATGCTCTAATGGGTGAATACCAAGATATTCATCAATTTAATAGAGAAAATACAGAAGGATATACTGAAAAGGTGTTGTCTTTTGTACGTTATTCTGAAACTGAAAAATTGATAATTATTTCTAATTTTAATGCAGAAAATGAATATGGTTTTGAGTTACAAATCCCAGAAAACATTATTAAAAAATGGAATTTAAAAGAGGGGGAATATCAATTTAAAGATCAACTATACAACGAATATTCATCAACTTTAATTGTAAAAAATAAGCAAGCGAAAATTCGTTTAGATGTAAAACCATTAGAATCTTTTATTTTAAAACTTCAATAAACTACTATGAAAAAAATACTTTTCTTACTCGTTCTTGCAACCATTATTAGTTGTCAAGAAAAACCTTCAGAAAAAATGGCAGAGATAAAACAAAAAGAATTTGTTTGGGAAGGAGCAAACATCTATTTTTTATTAACAGACAGATTTAATAATGGAGATTCTTCAAATGACATCAATTTTGATAGAACCAAAGAAGCTGGAAAGTTAAGAGGTTTTGAAGGTGGAGATATTAAAGGAATCACTCAAAAAATAAAAGAAGGGTATTTTACAAAATTAGGCATCAATGCTATTTGGATGACACCAGTTGTTGAACAAATTCATGGAGGAACTGATGAAGGAACTGGTTTGTCTTATGGTTTTCATGGATATTGGACAAAAGATTGGACGAAAATCGATCCAAATTATGGAACCAAAGAAGATTTAAAAGAGCTGGTAGATTTGGCACATAAAAACGGAATTCGTGTGTTGTTAGATGCTGTTATAAATCATACAGGGCCAGTTACAGACAAAGATCCTGTTTGGCCAAGTGATTGGGTTAGAACTGAACCTGCTTGTATCTATAAAGATTTTGAAACGACTGTAAATTGTACGTTAGTAGAAAATTTACCAGATATTAAAACCGAAAGTAATGAAGCTGTAGAATTGCCAAAACATTTAATTGAAAAATGGAAAGCTGAAGGAAGATATGAGCAAGAAATAAAAGAATTAGATGCTTTTTTTACTAAAACAGGACATCCAAAAGCGCCTCGTTTTTATATTATGAAATGGCTAACAGATTATATAACAGAATTCGGAATTGATGGTTACAGAGTAGATACTGTAAAACATACAGAAGAATTTGTTTGGCAAGAATTTAAGCAAGAATGTGATGTGGCTTTTGCAGATTACAAAAAAAATAATCCTGAAAAAGTGTTAGATAATAACAACTTTTATTTAGTTGGAGAAGTGTATAATTATGCCGTTTCTCATGGAAAATCATTTGATTTTGGTGATAAAAAAGTCAATTATTTTGATAAAGCGTTTAACAGTTTAATCAATTTTGAACTAAAATGGAATGTGAAACAAATGGCTGAAAAGGATGTTTTTACGAAATACGATTCACTTTTAAATACGGAATTAAAAGGATATGGAATTTTAAATTATATGACCTCTCATGATGATGGACAACCTTTTGATAAAGAAAGAAAAATGCCTTACAAAACAGCAACCATGTTGTTGTTAACACCAGGAACTTCACAGGTTTATTATGGTGATGAATCTACCAGAGATTTAACAATTGAAGGTACAGTTGGAGATGCAACTTTGCGTTCTTTTATGAATTGGGATGCAATTTCTTCGGATGAAAACACTAAAGAAGTATTAAATCATTGGCAAAAATTGGGTCAGTTTAGAGCAAATCATACAGCTGTTGGTGCAGGAAAACATCAATTAATTTCTGATGAAAATGGTTTGGTGTTTTCTAGAGTTAGAAATGATGATAAAGTTATTGCAGGAATTAATTTACCAAAAGGAAATAAAGAGTTAAATGTTGCTTCAGTTTTTGAAAACGGACAAAAATTAAATGACTTTTATTCAAATCAGATTGTTGAAGTTAAAGACGGAAAAGTAAGTTTAGAATCTGATTTTGATATTGTTTTACTAGAAAAAAAATAGGGTATGAAAGGTAGATTTTTGTTGATTGTTATTTGTGTGATTTTTATTTTTTCATGTCATGATGGACAAAATAAAGAAGTTTTCTCTCCTAAAAATAATTTATCTGTTGAATTCGGTTTAACAAAAAATGGACAACCTTTCTATATTATTTGGAAAGATTTTGAAACAGTTATTGATACCTCTTATTTAGGTTTTGATTTTGAAAATGCTACATCATTTTTAGATAATTTCGAAATAGTAAATTCATCAACAAAAAACTTTAACGAAACTTGGCAAATGCCTTGGGGAGAACAATTAGATGTTGTAAATAATTACAATGAATTACGAGTAGAATTGCAAGAAAAATCAGACTTAAAAAGAAAATTAAACATTGTTTTTAAAGTATATAATGATGGTGTTGGTTTTCGATATGAATTCCCAAAACAAGACAATTTTTCGGAAGCTTTTATAACTGAAGAAAATACACAATTTAATTTAACTGAAGACTATAAAACCTTTTGGATTCCTGGAGATTGGGATATTTACGAGCATTTGTATAGCACTACAAAGTTATCAGAAATTGATGCATCTGTTAAAAGAAACCACCCAAGTTTAGGGCAAACATACATTCCAGAAAATGCTGTAAATACACCAGTTACTTTAGTTGGTAAAAATGGCATTCATTTAAGTTTTCATGAAGCTGCTTTATTAGATTATGCTGGAATGACTTTAAAAGTTGATACAGATAAATTATCTTTTAAAAGTAATTTAGTAGGTTCTAGAAATACAACGTATAAAGTAAAAAGAACATTGCCATTTCATACACCTTGGAGAACGATTCAGATTACTGAAAATGCGCCAGATTTAATTCAATCTAACTTAATTGTAAATTTAAACGAGCCAAATAAATTGGGTGATGTTTCTTGGTTTACACCTATGAAATATACAGGCGTTTGGTGGGAAATGCATTTAGACAAATCTTCTTGGGATTATGGAATGGAAATGGTTGATGGAGTCTGGACAGATACAGGAAAAGCGCATGGAAAACATGGAGCAACCACAGAAAATGTAAAACGTTTTATCGATTTTTCTGCAAAGAACAATATTGGTGGTGTTTTAGTAGAAGGTTGGAATACTGGTTGGGAACGTTGGATTGGTTTTGAAAACAGAGAAGGTGTTTTCGATTTTGTAACTCCTTATCCAGATTATAATTTAGATGAAGTTACAGCATACGCAAAAGAAAAAGGAGTGCAAATTATTATGCATCATGAAACTTCTGCAGCTACAGAAACCTATGAAAAACAACAGGATACAGCCTATGCTTTAATGCAGAAATACGGAATGCATGCTGTAAAATCTGGTTATGTTGGTAAGATTTTACCAAAAGGAGAATATCATCATGGACAATATATGGTGAACCAATATAACAATGCAGCTATAAAAGCAGCAAAATATCAAGTTGCTGTAAATGCGCACGAACCTATTAAAGCAACAGGTTTGCGAAGAACATATCCAAATATAATTTCTAGAGAAGGTTTACGAGGACAAGAATTTAATGCTTGGTCTAGTGATGGAGGAAATCCACCAGAACATTTATCAATAGTAGCTTTTACAAGAATGTTAGCTGGTCCAATAGATTATACACCAGGAATCTTTAACATCAAATTTGATGAGTTTAAAAAGGAGAATCAAGTAAATACAACATTGGCACATCAACTAGCTTTGTATGTGGTTCTTTACAGTCCTGTACAAATGGCTGCAGATTTAGTAGAGCATTATGAGGCAAATCCAAAACCTCTTCAATTTATAAAAGATGTTGGTGTAGATTGGTCTGAAACCAAAGTTTTAAATGGAGAAGTTGGTGAATTTGTTACAATTGCAAGAAAAGAACGTACAACAGAAAATTGGTTTTTAGGAAGTATTACTGATGAAATTTCAAGAGAAATTGAAGTTGATTTTAGTTTTTTAGATGAAAATACTACTTATGAAGCTAAAATTTATAAGGATGGAAAAGCTGCTCATTGGGACAAAAATCCTTTAGAAATTGAATTTGAAACTATAGAAATTACAAAGAATTCTAAGTTAAAATTTTATTTAGCAGAAGGAGGAGGATTGGCAATTAGTATGAAAAAAAATTAGCCTTTACTAGCTTTATCAAAAGCACGTATCATAAAATATGCCCAAATAACGACGCATATTCCTACAAAAATGGAAAAGTAAAAAACAATATCATTTGCGCTCATTAGTAATCAATTTTAGGTAAATCATTACTCCTAATAAAGTAGGAGCCCAAAGCCCAATAAAAATACCATGTAATTTATCGCCTGTTAAAAACAAATATTCTGCAATAATTATAATAAGTAAACATAATAACAACATTAAAATGTTTGCTGTCCCTAAATTTTTCATTAATATTTTAAATTATTATTTTCACAAACTTACTGAAAAACTCCTAAAAATCTTAAAATATTGTTAATTCAATTAAAATTTTTCGTATCGATATTATTTTTTAACTTTAAAAAAGTTCTTTTTTTTTATCAAAATTTAAAATTCTTTACCAAATCAAGTTTATATTTTGCTAAATTCGTAGCAAATTGAACAACACATGATTAAAAAAATATCAATATTTTTTATTGCTTTTTTTATTTCTTGCCCTCTCTTTTTAAGTCAAGAGGTACCACCAATTAGTACTTTTTCTGCGGAAGATTATGGTGCTGAAAATCAAAATTGGGCTATTTCTCAATCATCCAATAAATATATTTACGTTGCTAATAATAAAGGTTTATTAGAATTTAATGGCGCAGATTGGCAGTTATACACCACTCCAAATGAAACTATTATGCGTTCAGTTAAATCGTTTAAAGAAAAAATCTATACAGGTTTTTATATGGATTTTGGTTTTTGGGAAAAAAACGAATTTGGTTTTTTAGAATTTACTTCTATAGCTCAAGAAAAAGGTGTAAAAATGATCGAAGATGAGCAAATTTGGGAAATTGCTGAACTAGATGGATGGATGATCTTTAAATCTTTACAGAGAATTTATCTCTATAATTTAGAAACAAAAAATTTAAAAATAATAGAGTCTGAGAAGAATCTTACAAAACTATCTAAAGTAGAGAATATTATTTATTTTCAAGAATTAGGGAAAGGTGTTTTTATGATTGAAAATGGAGTTCCTAAATTAATTTCTAACGATGCAGTTTTAAAAGAAAATAAAATAGTCGCGTTTTTTTTAAAAGATGATAAATTATTTTTTTTAACACAAAAGAATGGTTTTTATTATTTGGCAGATAATGAATTAAAAAAATGGAAAATAACTGCTGATGAATTTTTATCAAAGAAAACTATTTATAGTGCAAAGCAACTTAAAACCGGAAATATTGTTTTAGGATCTATTGCCAATGGTTTAATAAAATTAGATAAAGATGGAAATATTCTTTACTATATAACTCAAGGTTCTGGCTTAAGCAATAATACAGTACTTACTATTTTTGAAGATGTAGATTCTAATATATGGCTTGGTTTAGATAATGGAATTAACACTATTAATTTTAATTCTCCATTTAAATCGTTTGTGAAAAGAACTAATTTTTGGGGTACAATTTATGCATCAATAGTTTTTGAGGATAATTTGTATTTAGGCACAAACCAAGGATTATATTTTAAAAGAAAAAACTCTGATGACGAATTTGAATTTGTAAACAACACACAAGGTCAAGTTTGGAATTTACAAGAAGTAAACAATACCTTATTTTGTAGTCATGATTCAGGAACATTTGTTGTAAATGATAATAATGCTACTTTAATAAAAGGTATAGATGGAACTTGGAGCGTATCTAAAATAGATGATAATACCATTATACAAGGTAGTTATGATGGTTTATATATTCTAAAAAAGACGAATGATTCCTGGGTTTTAAGAAATAAAATTGATGGTTTTTCGACGTCTAGTAAATATTTTGTGTTAAAAGATTTAAAAAATATTTTTGTAAATCACGAATATAAAGGTGTTTTTAAGCTAAAAGTTGATGAAGATTTTAGAAATGTAACAGAAATTATTAAAGATACCTCTGTTCAAAAGGGAATTCACTCAAGCTTAATTCAATACAAGAATGATATTTTATATGCTTCTAAAAATGGAGTTTTTAAATATTCAGAAAAAGAAGACCGTTTTCAAAAAGATTCTGTTTTTAGTAAACTAATTCCAAAAGATACTTTTTTATCGGCAAAGCTAATATTTGATAACGAAAACAATAAGTTATGGTCCTTTACTAAAAATGACATCCGTTATTTTACGCCAGGAAAATTTAGTAAAAAACCAGATTTAGAGATTATTCCCATCAATAGAACCATGCAAAAAGGAGCTTCTGGTTATGAGAATATGATTTCTTTAGATGATAAAAAGTATTTAATTGGTACTTCAGATGGGTATTTAACTTTAGATTTAAATAAAATTGTAGAACCTAAAGATTTTGTGATACAAATTAACAGAATCTTTAATAATGAGACAGATAAGGCACAAAAAAAGATAAGTTTACTTGAGCCTAAAGTTTTTACGAACTTAGAAAATAACTTTGAGTTTTCTTATAGTGTTACCAATTACCATAAAACGTCTTCTATACAGTATCAATATTTATTAGAAGGTTTAAACTCAAAATGGAGTAAATTATCTAAGAACAATTATTTATTGTTTGAGAATTTACCTTTTGGAGATTATACCTTTAAGGTTAGAGCCTCTATAGATAATAAATTAAGTGACAATGTTGCTGAATATTCTTTTACAATAGCAAAACCTTGGTATTTGTCTAATGTTTTTATAGGCATTTATATCATCTCTTTAATTGTACTATTTTATACATTACATATCGCCTCAAAATCTTATTATAAAAGACAAAGAGAAGAATTGTTGCAAAAAACACAGAGAAAATTAGCCTTAAAAGAGCTTGAGAGTTCACAAAAAATTATCAAGCTAAATAATGATAAATTAAGAAGCGATATTGAAAGTAAAAACAGAGAATTAGCGACTTCAACAATGAGTATTATTAAGAAGAATGAATTCTTAAATACTATAAAAACGGAACTAATTTCAAAAGGAAACACCAGTATTGATAAGGTTGTAAAAATAATTGACAAAAATCTAAACAATACAGACGATTGGAAAATGTTTCAAGAAGCTTTTAATAATGCTGATAAAAAATTCTTAAAGAAAATTAAAAGTAAACACCCAGAACTTACTCCAAACGACCTAAGACTATGTGCTTATCTTCGATTAAACCTAGCTTCTAAAGAAATAGCACCCCTTTTAAATATCTCACCAAGAAGTGTAGAAGTAAAACGTTACAGACTCAGAAAAAAAATGGATTTACCTCATGATGAGAACTTAACAAATTATATTTTAGAGATATAAAATATAAATCATTTAAAATAGACCCATACATTACCACAACATTCTATTTTTTTTAAGCATTTAAGTTTTCTTTAACATTACTGTTTATAAGGATTTTTGCTAATATTTTGTCTTGTATGTTTTTTATTGTGTCTTTTATTGCGATTTTAACAAATAAGAAGCTTTATTTTTGTGAAACAAACAAAACTTAAACTTTTTTTTATGAGAAAAAAAATCACATTACTACTATTTACATTCATAACTGTTTTGGCAAGCGCTCAAACAATAAATGTAAAAGGAGTTGTTAAAGATGCCATTTCTGGAGAGGTTTTACCAGGAGTAAGTATAAGTATTAAAGGAACTACTTTAGGTACAGAAACAGACTTTGATGGTTTGTATAATCTTCCTCAAATATCAAAAGGATCAATTTTAGTTTTTAACTATTTAGGATACAAGAAAAAAGAGGTTATAGTAGCCGATTCTGAAATGATAAATGTTTCTTTAGAGCAATCTACAGAAGCTTTAGATGAAATAGTTGTAATTGGTTATGGTACACAAAAGAAAAAAGAAGTTACTGGAGCAGTTGCAGTAGTTTCTAGTCAAACCATAGACGATTTAAAACCAACAAGAATAGAGCAAGCGCTTCAAGGACAAGTTGCAGGTGTAAATATTACACAGAGTTCTGGTTCTCCAGGTGCAGCTTCTAATATTAGAATAAGGGGAGTTTCTACAAATGGAGATAGCAGGCCATTAATTTTATTAGATGGTAGAGTTATTGAAGACTTAAGTGTTGTGAATCCATCAGATATTGAATCTATCAATATATTAAAAGATGCTTCTGCAGGTATTTATGGTGTTCGTGCTGCAAATGGTGTTATTCTAGTAACTACAAAAACGGGTAGAAAAAATTCTGATTTTAAATCGATCTTAAATATGCAGATTGGTTTTCAGCAAACTACTAGAGAAATTCCAATGCTTAATGGAACAGAATATGCGCTTTTAGCAAACGAAGCTTTTGCTGCAAATGGAGAAGCTTTACCTTTTTCAAATATTAGTGGAATTGGTCAAGGTACAAATTGGCAAAATCAAGTTTTTGAAAATGCACCAACTTTTAATATCGATTATACCTTAAATAAAGGAACAGAAAAATCTACCTATTCTTTTGGTTTGTCTGTTTTAAGTCAAGATGGAATTGTAGGTGGAGATAAAGCTAACTTTAATAGAAGTAATTTAAGATTCAATTATAATACAGATATTTTAGACAACTTAAAGTTTACATCATCAACAATATATACAAATACAAATAAGAAAAATCTTATAGAGAATACACTAGGTTCTATTTTGTTTAATGCTGTAAACATGCCACCAACAACTCCAGTTAGGAATCCAAATGGTAGTTTTTCTCAACCACCAGTTATTGGTACAGGTATTGAAGTAGCAAACCCTTTAGCGCAAATAGACAATGCAGAGAACAGAACTTGGATTAACAAGATTTCTGGAAGTTATGGTTTAAATTATAGTTTTTTAGATTATTTTTCAGTAGAAACTAGATTTCAAGCAAACTACTCTGTAGTAAATTCAAACACATTTAATCCAGTTTATAACTATGGAAATGGAAGTGTTTTTAATAATGATATTTCTACGTTTACAGATTTTCAACAAAGTTATTTTGATTACACTTTTGATGCGTTCGCTAAATATGAAAGAGTATATAATGATGTGCATGATGTAAAGGCGATGCTTGGTACTTCTATATTTAAGAGTACAAGTAGGTTCGAAAAAAATCTTACCAGCAATGCTTCAGGAACAAATATTAACGATGTAGTTTTAGGAAATGATGTTCTTAATGGAAATGGTTTAGAGATTTTTATCAATAACAATAATGGTAGTAATTTAAGTTTTGATAGTCGTTTACTCTCTTATTTTGCTAGATTACAATATGCTTATGATGGTAAATATTTATTTTCTGCAGTTATAAGAAGAGATGGTTCTTCAAACTTCGGCCCAGAAAATAAATTTGGATTTTTTCCAACAGCATCTGCAGGTTGGGTAGCTTCAGAAGAAGATTTTTTAAGAGATTCTGATATGATAAGTTTCTTAAAATTAAGAGCAAGTTATGGTATTATTGGTAATGATAGGATTCCTGGATTTAGATTTGTTTCTATTTTAAATGGTGAATCAGAATATGTCTTTGACAACCAATTAGCACAAGGATTAGCTATAGGGCCAATTGCAAACCCAGAGATTAAATGGGAACAACAAATTCCATTAAACTTTGGAGTAGATGTAGAGCTTTTAAATAAAGTAAACATTACTATGGATTACTTTAAGAAAACTACAGAAGATTTATTGGTTTCTGCACAAACATCAGGAATTATTGGAGTTGCTGCTCCTGGTTCTTTAGTGCCAGTTGTAAATGCAGGAACTGTAGTAAATAAAGGTTTTGAATTTTCAATAGGTTATAAAGATGATATTTCAGAAGACTTTAGGTACAATGTAAATTACAACTTTACAAAACTTAAAAACGAAGTAACATTTGTTGGGAATCAAACAGGAATTATAGAAGGAGGAAGTTTTGGAGTTGGTCAAGAACCACCATCAAGAATGGAAGCTGGTTTTCCTATTGGTTATTTCTATGGATATCAAACGAATGGCTTATTCCAAAGTCAAGCAGAAGTTAATGCGCATGCAACGCAAACAAATGCAGCTCCTGGAGATTTAAGATTTGTAGATACGAATGGAGATGGTATAATTGATCCTGATGATAGAACTTATATTGGAGACCCGATTGCAGATATAACAATGGGTTTAAATTTATCTTTCAATTACAAAAGATTCGACTTTAATGCATATGCTTTTGTATCATTAGGAAATGAAATTGTAAGAAATTATGAAAGAAACTTACCTTTAACGAACAGACCAGCTTATTATTTAGATAGATGGACTGGAGCAGGAACAAGTGATTCTTTTCCAAGAGTTACAACTGGAGCAACTAGCAACAATTTATTTTCAGATTTTTATGTAGAAGATGGTTCTTTCTTAAGATTGCAAAGTGTACAATTGGGGTATAGTGTTGGACAAAACCTTTTAGATAGATTAGAGTTCGATAAAGTAAGATTCTTTGTGTCAGCAACCAACTTATTTACCATAAGTGATTATAAAGGGTATGACCCAACAACATCTAATGGATCTCCAATTGGTGGAGGTATAGATCAAGGTTTTTACCCAAGTCCAAAGACATTTTTATTAGGAATAAATGTTAATTTTTAAAAAAAATATCATGAAAAAAATAAATATAAAAATATATACATTATTACTTTTAGTAGGTTTTAGTTTTTCTTGTAGTGATGATTTTGTTGAAGTAAAACCAACATCTACCAATTCAGAAGATTTCTTTAATACTCAAGAAGATTACGAAAAAGCAATTATTGGTGCGTACGATTTGTTACAATCTACTTATTTAAATGTAATGTTAGGAGAAATAGCTTCAGACAATTCTTTAGCTGGAGGAGAAAGTGCAACAGACACTCCAGGTATTCAAGAAGTAGATGATATGATTCATACACCTCTAAATGCTCAATTAAGAGATATATGGAACTGGATGTTTGCTGGTGTAAACAGAGCAAATTATATTCTTGAATTTAAAGATAAAACAGATTTTGCTGGTAAAGAACAAATAATAGCAGAAGCTACTTTTTTAAGAGCATATTATTATTTCGAGTTGGTAAAATGGTTTGGAGATGTTCCTTTATCAGTTGATGAAAGAATTTTATTTGGAGAACAATTTACCATTGATAGAACTCCCAAAGCAGAAGTTTATGCACAAATAGAAGCAGATTTAATATTTGCTGCTAATAATTTGCCTTACGTACAATCTCAACCAGGCAGAGTAACTAAAGGTGCAGCACAAGCTTTATTAGGAAAAGCATATTTATATCAAAATAAATTTACAGAATCTGCAACTATTTTAGATGATTTAATTCTAAATGGGCCTTATGATTTAGTAGCAGATTATAATACAATTTTCGAAGAAGCAGGAGAAAATAATATTGAGTCTGTTTTTGAAGTTCAATATTTTGAAGGTCAAGGTGCAAGTTTCGATTGTTTACAGTGTAGTGAAGGTAATGTAGCAGTAGGTTTTAATGGAGTTAGAGCATATTCAGGGCCAGATTTTTCATCAGGATTTAGTTTTAACGTGCCAGTTCAAGAAGTTGTAGATGCTTTTGAAGCTGGAGATTTAAGAAAAGATGTTGCAATTTTAGATATTAATGCTTGGGCTACAAGTACAGGAGCAACTTTTGGAACAGGAAATGAGCACACAGGCTATTACAACAGAAAATACATTCCTAGATTAAGAAGTAATTCAGCTCAAGGAGATAGAAATTTAACGAATCCTAACAATTATAGAGCTATTCGTTTTGCAGATGTATTGTTAATGGCTGCAGAAGCTTTTAATAAAAGTTCAACACCAAATGACGCAAAAGCACAAACTTATCTAAATAGAGTAAGAGAAAGAGCTTTTGGAAATTCAGCGAATAACATTACAGCAACAGGTACTACGTTGTATAATAATATACTAAGTGAAAGAAGAGTGGAGCTAGTAGGTGAAGGGCATCGTTTTTTCGATTTAGTTAGAACAGGAAAAGCAGCTCAAGAAATTGATGGTTTTGAAGCTGATAAAAATGAGGTTTTTCCAATACCAGCTATAGAAATTCAATTAGCAGGAAATAGATGGGATCAAAATCCTAATTACTAAAATTTATAAAAAATATTATAATGAAAAAAATTAAAAACTTTTACAAAATCTTTTTCTTACTATTTTTAGTAATAGCTTGTGAGGAAGATTTAAGAGACACCTCTTTTACAGATGCAATAACAGCACCAAAAAATGTAAGTGCAATCTTCAATATCACTCAAGATAATACAGGTTCAGTTACAATTACGCCAAGTGCAGAAGGTGCTGCTGGTTTTAAAGTTATTTTTGGAGATGATTCAGATTCAGTAACATTATTACCTGGAGAAAACGCTAATAAAATTTACGAAGAAGGTTCTTATAACGTAACAATTGTAGCTTCTAATTTAAAAGGAGATGAAACTGAAATAACTCAGCCTTTAGTAGTTTCTTTTAAAGCTCCAGAAAATGTAGTTGTTACTTTAGAAAATGATGCAGCAATAACAAAGCAAGTAAACATTACTGCAACAGCAGATTTTGCAACTATGTACGAATTTTATTCTGGAGAAACAGGCGTTAATCAGCCTGCAGCAACAGCAAATATTGGCGAAACTATAAAGTATCAATATCAAACTCCAGGAATTTATTCAACTAGAGTTATCGTAAAAGGTGGTGCCATTGCTACAACAGAATATACAGAAGAATTTGAAGTTACAGAAATTTTAGCGCCTTTATCAGCAGCACCAACTCCTAGAAATAGAGTTGAAACAGATGTTGTATCTATTTTTAGTGATAAATATACAAACGTAACGTTAAATGAATTGCCTACAGATTGGTCAGCTACAAATTTTGAAGCAACAACTATCGATGATAATAATGTTTGGAAACTTACAAATTTAGATTTTTTAGGAATGGTTACTAATTATGATACTGGTATCGATATTTCTGGAATGGAAATGATGCATATTGATTATTGGGTACCTGAAGGAATTACAAACGGATTATCTGTTAAGTTAGTAAATACAACCGAAGATCCTAAGCAAGAAGCAGAAGTTTCTTTGGGAACTACCATTGGTGGCTCTTGGCAAAGTATCGAAATTAATATGTCAGACTTTGATGCAGGAAATTTATCAAATAAAGAAAAAATTACACAAATATTAATTGATTCGGATGGAGTTGCAGGCGTTGTTTATATTGATAATTTCTATTTTTATAAAGCACCAGCAGCTGCACCTTTTGATGGTGGATTACTAACCAATGGAGATTTTGAAAACGGAAGTGATTCTTGGCTAATTGGTGTAGATGACAGTAGTTCAGCACCAGTTGTAACAGATGGAGGAAATACCTATTATTCTGTGAATGTAACAAATGCAAACCCAAATGAGCCTTATTTGGTAAATGTTAGTCAAAAACTTAATATAGTTCAAGGAAACACATATGTTTTAACGTTTGATGCTTGGTCTGATGTAAATAGATCTATAATTGGAGGAATTGGATTAAGTGGAGGAGATTTTTCAAATGATTCAAAACCAGTAAATATTACAACAACAAGATCACAATATGAGTTAATCCTTTCATCAGAATCTTTTGGAGCTGCTGATGCACGTGTTTTGTTCGATTTAAATGGAGAAAATGGTTTGGTAAATATTGATGACGTTTCTTTAAAATTACAAGTAAATAACTTATTAAGCAATGGAGATTTTGAAAACGGAAGCGACTCTTGGATCGTTGGTGTAGATGATACTAGCTCAGCACCTGTTGTAACAGATGGAGGAAATACGTATTATTCTGTAAACGTAACAAATGCAAATCCAAACGAACCATATCTTGTAAATGTTAGTCAGAAATTAGAAATTGTTCAAGGTAACACATATACTTTAACTTTTGATGCTTGGTCAGATGTGGAGAGAGCTATAATTGGTGGTATTGGTTTAAGTGGAGGAGATTTTTCAAATGACTCAAAACCAGTAGACATCACAACAACTAAAACAAATTATACACTTACACTATCTTCGGAAAATTTCGGAGCTACTGATGCTCGTGTTTTATTTGATTTAAATGGAGAAAATGGATTAGTTAATATTGATAATGTTGTTTTAACAATCAACTAAAATAGCTATTGAAATAAAAGTTAACTCTAAAAAAATATAAAAAATGAAAAACATAAAAAATAGTTATATAATTCTATTTTCTTTAATGATTGCTCTTTATGGCTGTCAAGAAAATGAGTATTCATTTGGTGAAATTATTACACCATCTAATATACAAGTTACAGCAGAAATTGCTGGAGCAGATGCTGCAAATCCTAATGGAGATGGAACAGGAGAAGTTAAATTTATGGTAACTGCAGATAATGCTTTATCATATAAATTTGTTCATGGAGCAACAGAATATGTAACATTAACAGGAGAGCAAAATATTATTTTCAGTAATTTAGGTTTAAATACATATACTGTTAGTGTAATTGCATCAGGAACAGCAGGTGTGTCTTCAACTAAAACGATTCAAGTAGATGTTTTAGCTACGTATTCAGCTCCAGAAGAGTTAAAAACAAAATTATTCAACTTTGATCCTGCAACACCAAATGCAGTAACTTCAAGAACTTGGAAAATTAAAGCATCAAAAGATAAACATTTTGGTTTAGGTCCAGTTGGTGGAACAAAAAACGCAGAATGGTATGGAGCTGGACCAGATGAAAAAGCTGGTGTTGGTATGTATGATGATCGTTTTACGTTTAGTTCTGATGGAGTTTTTACATACATAACAAATGGAGATATTTTTGGTAGAAATCCTTACGTTGTTAATGATTTAGGTCCAAATACAGATGGAAGTGTAAATGGAGCAGATATAGAAAATTATGCCTATGAAGATTATGTTGGTTCTTTTCAACTTACAGCACCTGGAGGAGTAGAAACCATTAATTTATCTTCGAAATCATTCATAGCATATTATACTGGTGGTAATTTTCAATATGAAATCTTTGACAGAGGAACACCTAATGAGTTGATCTTAAAAACTACAGATGCAAATAGCGAATTTGACTGGTGGTTTACAATAGAAATAGAATAAAAAAAATATGATGATAAAAGAATTTATAACTAATAAAGGCTTCTTTGCCTTTATTAGTTTTTTTTTACTAATTGCTTGTGGTAGTCCAGAAAACGGGACAGACACCATAATTTCAACAGATATATTTCCAGAAAATTTAAATATTTCAGTGGCAATTATTGGAGCTGACTCCAACAATTTAAATGGAGATGGTTCAGGGCAAATAAAAGTAACAGCGAATGCAATAAACGCAGTTTCTTATCTTATTAAATTTGGAGATGGAAAAGAGGTAACAAATACTTCAGGAATAGCAGAACATACTTATATAGCTGATGGTTTAAGAACTTTTACAATAGAAGTATTTGCATATTCTAGCACAGAAAATTCAATTGGAGATTTTAAGAAAATAGACATATTTATTTCACAAAATGGACAAGCATTAGTTTGGTCTGATGAATTTAATGTTGATGGTGCACCAAATCCAGATAATTGGGGCTATGATATTGGAACTGGAAATAATGGTTGGGGAAATGGAGAGTCTCAATATTATACAAATAGTTCCAATAATGTAATTGTAGAAAACGGACTTTTAAAAATTACAGCGAAAAAAGAAAGTTTTCAAGGCGCTAATTATACATCGTCAAGATTATTGTCTAAAGGAAAATTCGATTTCACTTATGGAACAGTAGAAGTAAGAGCAAAATTACCAACTGGGAAAGGTACTTGGCCTGCAATATGGATGTTAGGTGCCAATTTCGAAACAGCTCCTTGGCCTGCTTGTGGTGAAATAGATATTATGGAACATGTTGGGAATGATCAAAATAAAATTCATTCAACATTACATTACCCTAATAATTTTGGTGGAAATGGTAATGGAAACAGTATTCCTGTTGCAAATGTATCTTCTGAATTTCATGTTTACGAAGTAGTTTGGGATAAAGACACCATACTTTTTACTGTGGATGGAACTGAAATTCACTCATTTTCAAATAATGGTAATGTGCCTTTTAATCACGATTTTTTCATCATTTTAAATGTAGCAATGGGAGGAAGTTTTGGTGGAGCAATAGATGAAAATTTCACAGAATCTACAATGGAAATTGATTACGTAAAAGTGTTTCAGTAATGTGTTCTTTTAGATGTTGAAATTTATAAAGTAATAAAAATTTGAGCATTAATGATAGGTAAAATAGTTCTATTCGTTAATTAGTGATAAAAATCAAAAGTTAAAATTGTTAACGTTTAAATTATAATTTTAACTTTTTAACATGTTTTTTGTTCAGTTTTGATTGCAACCAAGAATAGAATTAAAAAAAAAGACCACATCATTCAGTTATTTTACAATACAATACCACAACATTCCTAAAATAACGATTATTCAATAAGTTTTTTATGCAGCTTTAAAGCCTTTAATCTGTAAGGATTCATTGTAAATATTATCATGTATACTTTTTGTTAAGGTTTATTTTATCAAATTGACAAAAAAAAATCTTTAAATTTATGAATCACTAATAATTCAACTAATATAATTGATTTTGCTTTTCTTACTTCTTAACAATAAAGCACAATCTTAATTTAAAAAAGAAAATTATGAAGAATATTTTTTTAAGATTGTTACTTTTCTTATTCACTATAAGTTTGTATTCTCAAACCCAAAAAGTATCCATTGTAAACGATGCCAAAGGAATGATGCTAACTGTTGATGGAGAGCCATTTATGGTAAATGGAATTAATTGGGATTATGTGCCAATTGGCTACAATGTTTTAGATGCAAAATTTTGGGAAAAATCAGATGCAACTATTAAAGCTGGTTTAGATGAAGAAATGCCTGTATGGCAAAATATGGGTGTTAATGCCATAAGAACATATATTGGAATGCCTCCAAAATGGATTACTTATATCTATGAGAATTTCGGAATTTATACAATGATAAATCATCAATT
The DNA here is from genome assembly GCF_001761365.1 of Polaribacter vadi. NCBI lineage: Bacteria > Pseudomonadati > Bacteroidota > Flavobacteriia > Flavobacteriales > Flavobacteriaceae > Polaribacter > Polaribacter vadi. The sequence continues at coordinate 110,888 of NZ_CP017477.1, forward strand.
TGGAGCTTATGGAACTACAATAAATGGTGTGTATAATCCAAAAACACAATATTCAGATCCAAAGGTTCGTAAACATCTTATTGATGAAGCAGTAAATATGTTAAACCTATACAAAGACACTCCTGGATTGTTACTTTTTATGTTGGGGAATGAAAATAATTATCACTTAACATGGGAAGGTTCTGAAACTGATGAAGGCATTATTATTAATGATGATGATGTTGCAAAACAAAATGAGGCTAGAGCCATGTATAAAACATTTAACGATGCTGCTATCGCAATGAAAAAAGTGGATACCTCTCATCCAATTGGTATTTGTAATGGAGATTTATTGTATTTAGATATTGTTGCAGATGAATGTAAAGATATAGATATCTATGGAACCAATATGTATAGAGGAGTATCCTTTTCTGATGCTTTTTCTAGAGTTGATAAAGAATTTAACAAACCTATTTTATTTACAGAATTTGGTGCTGATGCTTTTAACGCAAAAGATAATAAAGAAGACCAATTAATGCAAGCCTATTATATGGTTAATAATTGGAAAGAAATTTATGAAAATGGATATGGTTTAGGGAAAGCAGAAAATTCTATTGGAGGTTTTACTTTTCAATCTAGTGATGGTTGGTTCAAAGCAGGTTTTGATGAACGTAAAAATGCAGAAGTACATGATACAAAAGCATCTTGGCCAAGTAATGGATATAGCAGAGATCAAGCAGCAGCAAATGATAAAAACATGAATGAAGAATGGTTTGGAATCGCTGCAAAAGGTCCAACAGATATTAGAGGTCTTTATACATTATACCCAAGAGCATCTTATTACGCTTTAAAAGAAGCGCATCAATTAAATGTGTTTGAAAGTACACCAATAACCGTTGAAAATCACTTTAAAAACATCAATCTAATGGATGCTGTTTTAAGGGCAAGAGGAGATAAAGCATCTATGGGTAGTACAGATAAAATTCAACTAACCAATTTAAGAGCAGAATTTACAACTTTTAATACAGGTGGAACTTTGTTAACAACGCCTAAATTTTCAGATGGTACAGGTCAAACAATTCCAGACAGACGAGGTTTTGATCACATGCAATCTTATTATGTTGGGGTAAAAGGACAGCCTTCTGCAAACATGAAAGCTGAAGTTAATTTTAACATTTTAGGAAATGTTGCAGGTAACCCAATTGATGATATTTTCTATGAAAATGTAGGGAGACCAATACAAGTAGAAACTCCAAATGGTACTACAACAATTACAGATAACAATCGATTAAGAGTTTATAACGCAGAATTTGAATGGAATGCCAAAGATTTTGATATGAGAGGTTTTTATAGAACTGGGCATTATCATTGGAGTTATGAAGGAGATTTCTTTAATCTTTATCCAGAAGCTTATTATGGACCAAATTTAGATATCTATAATGGAGAAATTCTAGGTGTTGAAGTTGATGGTAAAGGAGCTTTAGAAGGATTAAAAGCTGCATTTGGACCACAACTTTTTTGGGGAGCAAATCCAGCAGTATTTTTAAAATATCAAAAACAAGTTGGTAGCTATGGTTTATCAGCAATTTATCATAAAGATATTGTTCAAGGAAGTGGAATTGATGCTACAGGAAGTAGAATTTTAGATCCAGAACAATCAAGATCAGGTGTTATACCTCCATTACCAACAGAAAGAGCAACTTTTGCTATCGAAAGAAAACTAAATAAATTTGGAATAACATTAGGCGCAATGTGGGGTGGTAAACCTTTAAATGGTAGAAGTTATCAAGATATAAATGACAATGGTCAAGTTGTAAATGATAAAATCCAGTCTAAAGATAATTGGGGTGGAAAAGCAAAATTAACTTTTACTGATGGTGGTTTTAATTTCTATGCACAAGGTTCTGTTATGGGATTAGTTGCAAATGGAGGAGGAGACCCAACATTAGTTTTTACAGGTTGGAAATTGAAAGATTCTGGTAGTGGAAACATGACCAATTTTTTAACGGGTATTGCTTATAATTTTGGAGGTAAATTTCAAATTGCACCAAATTTTTTATATCAAAAACCACTAATTGCTGCAATGCCAAATGGTGTTGATGCTCCTGGAAGATTAAGAAATGTTATTGATGATCCATTTGCTGTAAGAGCAGGAAATAGAGAAATGACTGCAGGAGAAATTCTTTTTACGTACGATCCTACTCCTGCAACATATATGTATGAGTTTGATAATGATAGAGCAGAAGATGCAAAGTTTGCAATGAATTTAGGTTTTGTATATAGAAGTTTACCAACAACTCAAGATGCAGCAATTGGTTTCTTAGCAGATCGTACTTTTTTCCCTTTCGAAAAATCTGCACCAGCACAAGATTTATGGGAAGTAAATTCGAGAATTGTATCTAAAGTACATCCAGATTTAGGTTTAATTGCCAATTTGTACTATGGAACAGGTCAAGCAAATGGAGATAGTGAAAGACTTATTTATAGAGGTGGAGCGGATTTAAGAATGATCTTAAATAAAATGAAAATTACAGGAATGGTTAAAGTAAACGACTGGGGACCTTTTGATTATCATAGAGATTTTAACTTGACATATCCTTTACAGTTAATGTTAGATGTATCAACATCAATAGGAAAACCAAGTTGGTTTATTTTACCAGATACTAAAGTTGGTTTAAGAGGAACTTGGAGATCACTAAATGAATATTCACCAAGATATTCTCCAAACGAAACAGCCAACGAGTTTGCAACTGCACCAATTTTAAGTCCAGTAGGTTTTCCTAATGGTTCAGAGTGGGAAATTAGAACATACATTCATATTAATATTGGAAAATAATACCATAAAAAGATGAAAACAAAAATATATACTTATTGTAAAATTACTTTCCTATTTGTTTTAATGATAACAATAGCAAGTTGTGAAAGAGAAATAACGGACCAAAATAATTTAGCAACATTTCAAACAAATCCAGACGTTTTTATGGATGCTCCTGCTGGGCTTACAGATGAATTTTTTATCTCTTTTAATCCTGCAGAAGGAGCAAACACAGAGGGTTTTGGTACAGATGATAATGAAGCTTATCAAGGTACAAGTTCTATAAGAATTGATGTACCAGCACCTAACGATCCAAATGGAGGTTTTATAGGTGGAATTTTTAGAGATCGTGGAGAAGGTAGAGATTTATCTGGGTATGATGCTTTAACTTTTTGGATGAAAGGTTCTACAACAGCTTCAGTGAGTTTACTAGGTTTTGGAACAGATTTTATGGAAGATAAATTTCCAGTTAGTATCGCAAATAAACAACTCTCTACAGATTGGAGAAAAGTAATTATTCCAATTCCTGATTCTTCTAGATTAACGCAAGAAAAAGGAATGTTTGTTTTTTCTGCAGGTACAGAAAGTACAGGAGGAGTTGGTTTTACTTTTTGGATTGATGAAATTAAATTTGAAAAACTAGGAACCCTAAAATTACAGAAGTATTTTATCCAAAATGGAAATGATGTTGAAGTAAATGTTTTTACTGGAGTTAATCAAAGAATTACAGGTTTAGGCGCTATTTATGATTTAGCAAATGGTCAATCACAAACAATAACAATATCTCCAAATTATTTCGATTTTAATTCTGATAATTCGAATGTAACAAGTGTATTTGGTTTAAATGAGGCAGGAGAAGTTGTTACAACAATTATAGGTCAAGGTGCAGCTACAGTTTCAGCAGAAGTTGCAAATGTGCTTGCTAAAGGATCTTTAATAATAAACGGACAAGGAGATTTTCCTCATGCACCAATTCCAACTGCTACAAATAATGTGGTGTCTATTTTTAGTGATGTGTATTCAAATGTTCCTGTAAGACATTATAATGGTTTTTTTGCACCTTATCAAACCACAGAAGGTGGTGCAGGTGCAGATCCAAATAATGTTGATATTCAAGCGCCTTTTGCAAATGGAGATTTAGATAATATTATAAATTATACGAAACTTAATTTTGTTAGTATAGGTATGTATGAAGCTGTGTCTAATATCGATGTTAGCGCTTCAAATACCTTACATATAGATATAAATGTTAGAGAAAATATCGATAATGGAGATTTTATAAGAATTGAATTAGAAAGTGGTACAGGTTCAGGTGCTACTTCAGGAGGTTCTTTCACTATAAATGCAACTGCCTTAAGAAATGCTGACGCAAATGGCTGGGTAAGTTTAGACATTCCTTTGTCAAGTTTCCCCGGTTTTAATAGCAGAACTAATTTAGGACAATTGTTCTTTATATCAGACAATACTGTAGCAGATATTTGGGTAGATAACGTATATTTTTATACAAACTAACAACATAAAATAAGAAAAGATGAAACATATATATAAACGAAAATCACAGCTTCTAATCTTACTTTTTTTAAGTTCAGTGGGTTTTACAAGTTGCGATTCAGATGAAACTCAAACTGTGACTACACTTACTAAATTAATAATGCAAGACGAATTTGATGTGAATGGAACTCCAGACCCAACAATGTGGAATTTAGTAGAAGGTGATGGAACTGCAGAAGGAATTCCTGGTTGGGGAAATAACGAATTACAGACTTACACTGCCAGAGCAGAAAATGTAACTGTACAAAATGGAGTTTTAATTATAACTGCAGATAAAGAATCGTATCAAGGTTCTGGATATACTTCAGCAAGACTTACAACTAAAGGTTTGTTCCAACAACAATATGGTAGGTTTGAAGCTCGAATAAAATTACCAACTGGTAAAGGTATTTGGCCAGCTTTTTGGCTTTTAGGAGATAATGAAAATGGAACACTTTCTTGGCCACAAGTTGGTGAAATTGATATTATGGAATACCTAGGAGATGCACCAACTGTAGTTTTGGGAACTATTCATGGACCCAATTATTCTGGAGCTAATGCAATTACTAAAGAATACGAAATTCTAAATGATAGGTTTGATAATGGTTTTCACGTTTTTGGAATTGAATGGAGTCCTAATGCAATTAATTATTATGTAGATGGCGATTTATATCAATCCATAACACCTGAAACAGTAAGAGAAAAAACAAATGGAACAGGAGAATGGGTTTATAACAGACCTTTTTATATCATTTTAAACATTGCTGTTGGTGGTAATTTACCAGGTTCACCAAATGAAAACACTGTTTTTCCTCAAAGAATGTTAGTCGATTATGTAAGAGTTTATAACTAAAAAAAAAGAATATGAAACATTTAATAAAAAAAATAAGCATCTTTTCTTTAGTGATTTTCTCATTAGTGTTTGCTTCTTGTGAAGGTGATAATGATGTTGAAACAGTAGATCAAACATTAGTAGCAAGGTTTACAAGAACTATAAACGCTAAAACAATAACTTTTATCAACATATCAGAAAATGCTACTTCTTATGTTTGGGATTTTGGAGATAGTACAACATCAACATTAATAAACCCTGTAAAAACCTATTTAAATGGGAATTACACAGTTTCATTAACCGCTAAAAACACAAATGGAGAATCAAGTACTTTTAGCGATTCTTTTATTATTGATGGCTGTGTAGATGAAACATCAGAAAATATTGACCCAGCAAATGGAAGCTTAAATTGGACATTTTTCAATGAAAATGGGAATGCTTCTTTTGACGCTTTTGGAAATATTGGTGGAGGTATTGTTAACAATCCAGTTTTAGATGCAGTAAACTCTAGCTGCAATGTTTTTGCGTATACAAAAGCTACAGGCTGTGAAACTTGGTCTGGTGCAGGCGCTGTTTTAAATACACCTTTAAATTTTGCAACGATTCAAAATAAAATATTTAAAATAAAAGTTTTAGCAGAAAACCAAGTTACAGAAGTAACGTTGCTATTAGAGGAAAATCCGTTTCCTAACAACAATCCATTCATTCAACGAGTTGCAACAATTACAGAAATTGGTAAATGGCAAGAATTATCCTTCGATTTTTCTGATGTAAACTCAGGTACTTTTAAAAATATGGTGATCTATTTTGAAAGAAATGGAGTTTGTGATGGAGATGTCTATTATTTTGATGATATCACGCAAGAATAAAAAAAAATAGGTTGAGTTTTCTTAATAAGAATTCTCAGCTTAATTTAATTCAAACACTTTTTACTTAAACGTTCTAACCTTAGGTAAAACCAACATTAAAATTTAAAAATAAAAACATTGTTTTTCATATCTCTAGATATGTTTTTAGAATTATTTTAGAATGAGTAATACTATTGCAAAGAATCCAGCTGTAGAGGTTAAAGGAGAATTAGTAACGATCAACAACGAGTCTTTTTACAAGATTTCCAACAGCCATACAATGCGTCCTTTTTTTATGACGATTGTTTCAGATTCAAACCATTGGATGTTTATATCAAGTAATGGAGGTTTAACTGCTGGGAGAAAAAATGCAGAATTTTCTCTTTTTCCTTATTATACAGATGATAAAATTACAGCGTTAGCAGAAACTACAGGTTGTAAATCTATTTTTAGAATTACGAAAGATAATAAAACACAATTGTGGGAACCATTTTCTGAAAGACAAGCTGGTTTATACAATATCAAAAGAAATTTATACAAGAATATTTACGGAAACAAAATTATTTTTGAAGAAGTAAACGAAGATTTAAACATCACTTTTACCTATCAATGGAATTCTAGTGATGAGTTTGGTTTTGTAAGAAAAGCAACCTTAATAAACAATTCTGATGAAAATTTGGAAATTTCATTGTTGGATGGCTTTCAAGATTTATTGCCTTATGGAGTAGGTTCAGACATTCAAGGAATTCGTAGTAATTTAGTAGATGCTTATAAAAAATGCGAATTAGAAGCAACTTCTGGTTTAGGTATTTATGCGTTAAGTGCCATTATTGTTGATAAAGCTGAACCAAGTGAAGCTTTAAAAGCAAACTTAGTTTGGTCTTTAGGGTTGGAAAATCCTACCTATTTATTGTCTTCTGCACAAATTAATAATTTTAGAAGAGGAATTGATTTGCATCAAGAAATAGATGTAAAAGCAGAAAAAGGAGCCTATCTTTTAAATGCAACTATTCATTTATCATCCAAAGAACAGAAATCTTGGTTACAAGTTGCCAACGTAAATCAAACAGTTTCTGATGTTGCACGTTTATCAGAAATGATAAAAACCAACGATAATTTAGAAGAAAAGCTAAATAAAAGTATCGAAATTGGTACAGAAAAGTTAATTGAATTAGTTGCTTCTTCTGATGGTTTGCAATTATCGAATGATAAATTAATCAATACAAGACATTTCTCGAACACACTTTTCAATATTATGAGAGGTGGAATTTTTGATCATAATTACACGATTGAAAAAGACGATTTTGTAACTTATGTATCAAAAGCAAACAAACAATTATTTGCTGATAAAAAGGAATCTTTAGCAAAATTACCAGAAAAATTCACGTTAGATTTTATTAAAGAATTAGCAGATAAAGATGCAAACAAAGACTTTAAACGTTTGTGTTTAGAATATTTACCATTAAAATTTAGCAGAAGACATGGAGATCCAAGTAGACCTTGGAACAAGTTTTCTATCAACACAAAAAGCGAAATTGATGGTTCTAAAATTTTAGATTACGAAGGAAACTGGAGAGATATTTTCCAGAATTGGGAAGTTCTAGCACATTCATATCCTCAATTTATTGAGAGTATGATTCATAAATTTTTAAACGCAACTACTTTTGAGGGGTACAATCCTTACAGAGTTACCAAAGATGGTTTTGATTGGGAAGTAATCGAAGAACATGATCCTTGGAGCTATATTGGTTATTGGGGAGATCATCAAATTATTTATTTGTTGAAGTTTTTAGAATTTATCGAAAAACATTATCCATCTAAATTAGCAGCATTATTTAATGACGATATTTTTGTGTATGCAAATGTGCCTTATAAAATAAAGAGTTATGCTGATATTCTAAAAAACTCAAAAGATACCATCGATTTTGATCATCAACTACAAGCAAAAATTGAAGAAAGAAGAGCAAAAGTAGGTGCAGATGGATCTTTGTTAAGAGATAAAAATAACAATCCTTACAAAGTAAATTTAATCGAAAAGTTATTAGTAACTGTTTTAGCGAAAGTTTCTAATTTTATTCCAGAAGGTGGCATTTGGTTAAACACACAAAGGCCAGAATGGAATGATGCCAACAATGCTTTAGTTGGGAATGGCGTTTCTATGGTAACCTTATATTATTTGCGAAGATTTATTAATTTCTTTGAAGGTATTGTAAAAAATGCAGATATCAATTCGATTGAAATTTCTGATGAAGTAGCAACTTTATTCAACGATATTTTAAAAACGTTGGATACAAATGCAGCAATTTTATCAAACAAAGTATCCAATAAAAATAGAAAAACGGTTTTAGATGGTTTGGGAAAACCTGCAAGCGAGTATAGAGAATTTATCTATAAAACCGGATTTTCAACTAAAAAATCGGCAGTTTCTAAAACAGCATTATTACACTTTTTTGCCATCACCAAAAATTACTTAGAGCATAGTATTAGAGCGAATAAGCGTGAAGATAATATGTATCATGCTTATAATTTAATGACGATTGAAAATAAGGAGGAAGTTTCTATTTCTTATTTATCAGAAATGTTAGAAGGGCAAGTTTCTGCATTAAGTTCTGGCTATTTAACGCCAAAACAAGCGTTAGCTTTAATGGATGGTTTAAAAGCATCAGCATTATTTAGACCTGATCAATACAGTTATATTTTATATCCGAATAAAAATTTACCAAGATTTACGGATAAAAATAACATTGCTTCAGCCAAAGTTGAAAGCTCTGAATTATTACAAAAATTAATAAATAACGGAAATAATACAGTTGTTGAAAAAGACGTTTTAGGGAATTATCATTTTAATGGAAATTTCAACAATGCAGAGAGCGTTAAAAAAGCGTTGGAAAATCTTTCTGATGAGTATAAAACTTTAGTAGAAAAAGACACCAAAAAGGTTTTAGAAATTTTCGAAGATATTTTTGATCATAAATCTTTTACAGGTCGTTCAGGAACTTTCTTTGGATATGAAGGTTTAGGATCTATTTATTGGCACATGGTTTCTAAATTATTAGTTGCAGTTCAAGAAAACTGTTTATTGGCAGTAAATACAAACGAAAGTGAGGAAATTATTGGTCGCTTATTTGACCATTATTACGAAATAAATGCAGGAGTTGGTGTTCACAAATCTCCAAAATTGTATGGTGCTTTTCCAACAGATGCCTATTCTCATACACCAGCAGGAAAAGGCGCACAACAACCAGGAATGACAGGTCAAGTTAAAGAAGATTTGGTTTCCAGATTTGGTGAATTAGGTGTTTTTGTAAAAGAAGGTAAAGTTATTTTTAAACCTCGTTTGTTAAAGAAATCGGAGTTTTTAGAAAATCCGCAAGTTTTTAAATATGTTACTGTTAACAGCCAAAATCAAGAAATAAAGATTGATAAAAATCAACTGTGTTTTACATATTGTCAAGTTCCAGTTATTTATAATCTATCAAAAACAGAAAAGGTAGAAGTTGTTTTTAACGATGGCTCAACTAAAAGTTTTGAATCGTTAGAATTAGACAAAGCAACAAGTTCATTATTATTTGATAGAACTGATAAAGTGAACCATATAAAAGTTTCAATTATAAAATAAGATTGATGAAAAACAGCACTTTTAAATCTTTAGTTTGTTGTTTTTTATTGATGAATTTTTCATGTAAAGAAGAAGTTAGTTTGAGTAAAAATGAACAAATAGAAAAAAAAGTAGATGCTCTTCTAAAGTTAATGACTTTAGAAGAGAAAATAGGGCAAATGTCTCAAATTAGGCATTTTGAAGAAGATGCAGACGTTCATATTACTTCAAAATATATTGGTTCTATCATTCATACAGAAGGACCAACTCCAGGAAAAACGGCTTTGGATTGGCAAAAAAGATTTACAGAATTACAAAAGAAGGCATTGTCTACAAGATTGGGCATTCCTTTATTATTTGCTGTTGATGCTGTTCATGGTCAAAATACGTTTGAAGGTGCTACTATTTTTCCACATAATATTGGATTAGGTGCCACTCAAAATGCAGCTTTAGTTGAGGAAATTGCAAAAATTACAGCGTTAGAAAGTGCTGCAACAGGTTTTAATTGGGTTTTTTCGCCTTGTATTGCAATTCCTTATAATGATAAATGGGGACGAGTTTATGAAGCATTTTCAGAAAGTACAGAATTGACAGAAAAATTAACCAAAGCATCAGTAAATGGACATCAAGGAAATTTATCAGATCCAAAAACGGTCATGGCAACTGCCAAACATTTTATTGGTGATGGTGCAACCAATTTTGGTGTTGAAGGTGGAGAAACATCATTATCAACCAAAGAAATACAAGAGCGTTTATTGGCACCTTATAAAGTTGCTGTAAAAGAAAATATTGGTGCAATAATGGCTTCTTTTAATACAATTACAGGAATATCAATGCATGCTAACAAAGCATTATTAACAGATACTTTAAAAGTTGGGATGAATTTCGATGGAATTCTAGTTTCTGATTGGAAAGCGTATTCACGTTTTGGTGGAAATGATATTATAAATGCAGGAATTGATGTGGTAATGGCTGTTGATGGCGATTTAGGGAGTTTTCATAAAGGTCTAAAAGCGGGAATTAAAAACAGATCTGTTGAGATTTCTCGAATTAATGATGCTGTAAAACGAGTTTTACGCCAGAAATTTAGATTGGGTTTATTTGAAAATCCTTTTCCAAATGCAGATTTAGTAAAAGAAATTGGAACCAAAAAACATAGAGAAATTGCAAAACAAGCAGTTAGAGAATCGTTGGTTTTGTTAAAAAATCAGACGCAAATTTTGCCTTTATCAAAAGAAACAAAGAAAATTGTGGTAGTTGGTGAGCATGCAAATTCAGCTGGTTTACAATCTGGAGGATGGACGATTCATTGGCAAGGAACCAAAGAGAATTACAAGGGAGCAACTACTATTTTAGACGGAATTAAACAACACGCAAAGGGCGAAGTTGTCTTCGATGAAAAGGCCACAAAACAGCAGTTTGATGCAGATGTTGCCATTATTGTGGTTGGCGAAAATCCGTATGCAGAATTCTTTGGAGATATTGGTCACGAATCGAATCAGTTAGAGTTAATGTTAACAAAAGAACATCAACAATACATAAAAACATATCAAGAGAAAGGAGTAAAAACGATTGTAGTTTTAGTTTCTGGAAGACCTTTGGTAGTAACAGAACAAATTGAAAAATCAGATGCTTTTGTGGCAGCTTGGTTGTTGGGTTCAGAAGGAGATGGAGTTGCAGAAGTTTTGTTTGGAGATTATAATTTTAAAGGAAAATTGCCTCATTCTTGGCCAACATCAACTGAAGATTATAAAGGAAAATATGGACCTAATTTTTGGGATGATTCCATAAAACCACTATTTCCTTTTGGGTTTGGTTTATCATATTAAAAAAGATAAAATTATTTAAAACATTCATAAAATGACATCAACAATAAGAAATATAGTTACAGTTATAATATTGATGTTTTGTATGGGGTGTAATTCAAAAAAAGAAGTTAAAACAGCAGATAAGACAGTAATGAAGAAAGAATTAACAGCAAAAGATATTCTTGGAAATCCAGCATATGTAGCAATTTCTTATGGAGGTTATAGAGAAAAATCAAGAGAAGCACAACCCACAATAGCACAATTAAAAGAAGATTTAAAATTGATGCATGCTATGGGAATTCGAATTATTAGAACCTATAATGTGCAACCAAAATTACCTCATGCAAAAAATGTTTTAGAAGCAATTCATCAACTTAAAAAAGAAGATGCAACTTTTAAAATGTATGTAATGTTAGGTGCTTGGATAGATTGTTTAAATGCTTGGACAGACAAAGCACCAAATCACGAAGTTGAAAGCGCTCAAAATGAAGGGGAAATTGAAAGAGCTGTTGCATTGGCTAATAAATACCCAGATATAGTAAAGATAATTGCTGTTGGTAATGAAGCCATGATTCGTTGGGCAGAAAGTTATTATGTGCAACCAAATGTAATTTTAAAATGGGTAAATCATTTGCAAAATCTTAAAAAGGAAGGTAAACTTTCTAAAGATTTATGGATTACAAGTTCAGACGATTTTGCTTCTTGGGGAGGAGGAGACCCAAGTTATAGAGTTAAAGATTTAGAAGCTTTAATTAGAGCTGTAGATTATGTTTCTATGCACACATATGCATATCATAATACACATTACAATTCAGAATTTTGGGGAGTTCCAGCATATGAACAAGGATTATCTGACCAAGAAAAAATAGATTTTGCGATGATTCGTTCTTTGAATTTTGCAAAAACACAATATAAAAATGTGTCTAATTATGTAAAAAGTATCGATTCAACTAAAACAATTCATATTGGTGAAACTGGTTGGGCATCTATTTCTGATGGACAATATGGAGTGCCAGGTTCTAGAGCTAGTGATGAATATAAACAAGGTTTATACTACAAACATTTAAGAGAATGGACCAAAGAAGCAGGCATTTCGTGTTTCTATTTTGAAGCTTTTGATGAGCAATGGAAAGATGCAGGAAATCCTGAAGGTTCAGAAAATCACTTTGGATTATTCACATTAAAAGGTGAAGCTAAATATGCTTTATGGAATTTAGTTGATGATGGCGTTTTTAAAGATTTAAAAAGAGGTGGAAATCCAATAATTAAAACTTTTAACGGAAATAAAGATGCTTTAATGAATACAGTTTTAGTGCCGAATACAGAATATCCAAGATAATAAATTATGAAAATCATTAAAAATTTTATCTATCTAGTTTTACTTTTTACAATGATCAATTGCAATTCGAAACAAAACCAATTAAATGTAGAGGTTTACGAAACCTCTGCAAGTGGAAATAATTTAACCAAACTAACTAATTTTTCTTCGGATGAAAATCAAGAAGAGGTCGTTAAAATAAAACTATTACCATCAGAAAAAAGACAAACGATTACTGGTTTTGGAGGTTCGTTTACAGAATCTTCTGCGTATTTGTTAAATAAAATCAGTAAAAAAAATAGAGACTCCATAATTGAAGCCTATTTTGGAGAAAGTGGTGCAAAATATTCGTTGTCAAGAACGCACATGAATTCCTCTGATTTTTCATTGAGTCAGTATTCGTATGCACCTGTTGAAGGTGATAAAGAACTAAAACATTTTTCAATTGATGAAGATAAAGACGATATAATTCCGATGATTAAAGATGCTATGAAAGTATCTAAAGACGGTTTTAAAATATTGTCTTCTCCTTGGACAGCTTCACCTTGGATGAAAGATAATAAAGAATGGGTTGGAGGTAAATTATTACCAGAATATTATGATACTTGGGCATTGTTTTTCTCTAAATACGTAGATGCTTATAAAGCAGAAGGAATCGATATTTGGGGTTTTACAGTAGAAAACGAACCTTTAGGAAATGGTAATAATTGGGAGAGTATGCATTATACACCTGATGAAATGACCAATTTCGTTCAAAATCATTTAGGGCCTCAATTAGAAAAAACACATCCTGAAGTAAAAATTTTAGGATACGATCAAAATAGGGAACATTTAAAAGAATGGATAGATTCTCAATATAAAAACGAAGAAACTTCAAAATATTTTGATGGAACAGCCATTCATTGGTATGCAAGTACGTATGAAATTTTTCCAGAAGAACTTCAATATGCTTATAACAAAGCACCTAATAAATATTTAATTCAATCAGAAGCTTGTGTAGATTCTGAAGTTCCAAAATGGAAAGATGATGCTTGGTATTGGAAAAAAGAAGCAACAGATTGGGGTTGGGATTGGGCTCCAGAACAAGACAAACATTTTCACCCAAAATATGCACCTGTAAACAGATATGCAAGAGATATTATTGGTTGTCTAAACAATTATGTGGATGGTTGGATCGATTGGAATATGGTTTTAAACAAGCAAGGAGGTCCAAATTGGTTTAAAAACTGGTGTGTGGCTCCAATAATTGTTGATGAAGAAAATGACGAAGTTTATTTTACACCAATTTATTACACATTAGCACACTTCAGTAAATTTATTAGACCAGAAGCAAAAGTTATCAATTTAGAAAATTCTGATAAAGATTTACTGGTAACAGCAGCAGAAAATTTAGATGGAACCATTGCAGTTGTTCTTTTTAATGAGGGAACAACTTCAAAAAACATCAGTTTATCTCTAAATGATAAAAATGTAGCAATACAAATTCAAGGACAAGCAATTCAAACACTTGTAATTACAAACTAATTAAATAAACTTAACCATAAAATTATGAGTAACAATCAAACAAAATCTGGCAAAGTACCTATGGGACAAAAAATTGCTTTTGGATTAGGAATGCTTGCAAATCAAATGTTTCCAGCAGCTTTGGGGATTTTTATGGTTGTTTTAATTCAGAATTATGAGTTCCCAACTTGGATGTGGGGAATCTTATTTTTTCTTCCTCGTATTTTCGATTCTATTACAGATCCAATCATGGGTTTTATTTCTGATAATACAAAATCAATTTGGGGAAGAAGAAGACAATATGTGCTTTTAGGAGCATTAATAATGGGGATTTCCTTTTCATTATTATGGCAAATGTATATAATTGATGGGGTAAGTTATAATTTCACGTATTTCTTAATTTGGTCTTTAATTTTCTATTTAGGACTAACTATTTTTTCTGTTCCTTATGTTGCCATGGGTTATGAAATGAGTGATGATTTTCATGAACGAACAAATATTATGGCAACTGCACAATGGATTGGTCAGTGGGCTTGGGTAATTGCACCTTGGTTTTGGGTGGTAATGTATGATGATAATTGGTTTGGAACTACCACAGAAACTACAAGATCTTTAGGTATTTGGGTAGGTGTTGTTTTTGCCGTTTTAGCAATGGTGCCAGCTTTTTTTATCAAAAGTAAATCTACAAAAGATGATGATAGTTTAACTCCTTTAACGTTAAAAACAATTGGAGGGAGTTTAAAAGAAATCATTGAAAACTTTAAAGAAGCTTTCAAAATTGAACAATTTAGGAAACTATGTTTTTCGACTTTTTTAATTTACAATGCTTTTAATGTAGTTGCTGGTTTTTCATTTTTTATAGTAGTTTATTATTTATTTAATGGAGATGCTGGAGCAGCTGGTCTTTGGCCAACATTATTAGGAAGTATTGGTGCATTATCAACCACTTTTTTAGTGATTCCTATTGTTGCAAAATTATCTAGAACTATAGGTAAAAAGAAAGCATTTATGGTTTCGCAAGGAATTTCTGTTTTGGGGTATGTAATGCTTTGGTTCTTATTTGTACCAGGTAAACCTTATTTGTTTTTGTTTGCTTTGCCATTTTTCTCTTTTGGTATTGGTAGTTTATTTACATTAATGATGTCCATGACTTCTGATGTAATTGATATTGATGAATTAAACACAGGAAAGAGAAGAGAAGGTGTTTTTGGAGCAATTTATTGGTGGATGGTGAAATTTGGTTTTGCAATTGCAGGTCTATTAACAGGTGCAATTATGACTTTGGTTGGTTTTGTTCCAGACACAGTAAATACAGATGCTTCCATTACAGGAATCCGTTTATTTTATTCAGGTTTACCAATTTTAGGAACGCTTGGAGCTATGTTGATTATGAGAGGTTATAATTTAACAGAAGAAAGATCTTTAGAAATTAGTGCAGAGTTATCAAAAAGAAAACAACTAAAAAATGCGCCTAAAACGTCATCTGGTTATGGAGCAGGAAATTTAACATCATTGGCAAACAATATTGTTTTAAAAGAGTATCAAGGTGTAGATTTTTCAAACCTTTCAGAAGCAGAAATTACCAACTTGTTTTCTAAAACACTAAATAACGGATTAAGAGGATTATGTTTTAGTCCTTATACAGATGGGCAAGATGCAAATGATGTTTTGAGCGAGCTTCAAATTAGTAGAAGAATGGATATTATAAAACCCTATACAACTTCCATTCGTTCTTTTTCTTGTACAAATGGTAATGAATTAATTCCACAAATAGCAAAGCAAAAAGGATTAAAAACATTAGTGGGTGCTTGGATAGGAAAAGATAAAAAAAGAAATGAAAAAGAAATAGAAGGTTTAATTCGTTTAGCGAAAACAGGTTCTGTAGACATTGCAGCTGTTGGTAATGAAGTTTTATTAAGAGGAGATTTATCAGAAATAGAAATTATTGCCTACATCAGCAGAGTTAAAAAGGAATTAGAAGGTTTAAATATTCCTGTTTGTTATGTAGATACCTATTATGAATATTCTAAAAGACCTAATTTGGTAGCAGCTTCAGACATTATTCTAACAAACTGTTACCCATTTTGGGAAGGAGCAAGCATCGAAGATTCGTTGTTTCAATTAAGGCAAATTCACGCGATTACTCAAAAAATAGCAAACGGAAAAGAAATAATTATTACAGAAACTGGTTGGCCAAGTCAAGGAGAAACTGTTCAGAAAGCAAACCCAACAAAATTAAATGCGATGAAGTATTTTATTGAAACTCAAGAATGGGCGCAAAAAGAAAATATTACACTATTTCACTTTTCTTCTTTTGATGAATCTTGGAAAGTTAAAATAGAAGGAGAATTAGGTGCAAGATGGGGTATTTGGGATAAAGATGAAAAAATGAAATACTATTAATAATATCAGAATTACACAATAAAACCAAACACAATGTCATATAGAGAAGAACGTAAATTTTCGTTTCAGAATTTAGAAACTAATGCTAGCAGTCCAGATTTTAAAGAAAGCGTTGGAGTAGATTTTACCAAATACGAAGAAACTGAAGATTTAGCGAAACTTTGGAACACTACTTTAAAGCAAGGAATGCATGGAATTTGTTTTAGTATGTATGAAGATGGCCAAGAACCAGGAGACACAATTACAGAAGAACAGGTAGAAAGAAGAATTAAAATTCTAAAACCTTACACAAAATGGATTCGTTCTTTTTCTTGTATTGAAGGAAATGAACACATTCCAAGAATGGCAAAAAAGCATGGAATTAAAAATATGGTTGGTGCTTGGTTAGGAGATGACATGGAAAAAAACGAACTAGAAATAGCAGGTTTAATTCAATTAGCTAAAGAAGGTTGTGTAGATATTGCAGCTGTTGGTAACGAAGTAATGTATCGTAAAGATTTAACAGAAGAGCAATTATTAACATACATACATAGAGTAAAAGATGCTTTAAAAGGAATGGATATTCCTGTAGGTTATGTAGATGCGTATTATGAATTTTCTCATAGACCAAACATTACTGAGGTTTGTGATGTTATTTTGTCTAACTGCTATCCTTATTGGGAAGGTTGTAGTATAGAGCATTCTTTAAACCACATGCAAAATATGTTTGGACAAGCAAGTGCTGCTGGAAATGGAAAAAAAGTAATTATTACTGAAACAGGTTGGCCAAGCAAAGGCGAAAGTTTAAAAGGGGCACATTCTACTGAGGAAAATGCCATGAAATATTTTATAAATACACAAACTTGGGCAAATAAAAATAATATAGAAACCTTTTATTTTTCTTCTTTTGATGAGTCTTGGAAAGTTGGAGCAGAAGGAATTGTTGGTGCTTATTGGGGCTTGTGGGATAAAAACGAAAAAGTGAAATTCTAGATTACTTACTACATTAATTTTTTTAAACTCTATAAATACTGGCTATTTATAGAGTTTTCTTTTTTTTAAAACTATACTATCATTTACAGCAACTTAACATTGTTTTTTACAACCATACATTACCCATACAAGAAAAAAAATACTGCTAATTAATTAATAATTAATAACTTATATTTTTTTTTGAATCTCTTACTTTCAGAAGGTATTTCTGTAGTTTTATCAATAATACTTGATTTTTTTGAGGGCTGTATGTTTTTTGTTGAGGTGTAAAATGATAATATTGTACACATTAAGGTTAATATTGTTTCATAATCTTTTAAATACATAATTATGAAAAAAATTACTTTATTATTAGCCTTATTGATTAGTTCAATTGGTTTTTCGCAAGATCTTTTAATAGGTTTTGAAACTGGAGAAAGTGGAGGTTTATTAGGAGACCCATTTGGAGGGATGGCAAAACCAACAGTTGTAACTGGAACAGGATCAAATACATCTCAAGTTTTACAGGTAGTTGGTAATTCAGCAACAGAAGTTTGGCAAGGGACTAATTTTACTTTATCTCAGATTGTTGATTTGACAAATACTCAAACAATGACTATCGATGTAAAATCATCTACAGCAATTACTTTTTTAGTAAAAGTTAATGGTGGTTTAAATGGAGCTCCTGAAGCAGCTGCAGAAGTTACTCATAATGGAGATGGAACTTGGCAGACTTTATCTTTTACTTTTAACTCTGCAAAAGATAATAAAGCTGCTGCTGCCAATGGTCAATATAATAATTTTGTTCTTCATGCTTATTGGGCTGAAAATGCAACTGTTTTCGGTGATGTTACTAAAGATGAAAGAACTTTTATGATTGATAATATTTCTGGACCAAAAGTTGCAGCGAATACTGTTGCTACGTTAAGCGATATTAAAATTGATGGAACTACTGTGTCTGGATTTTCTTCAGCTACAGATACTTATGCATATAGAGTAGTACAAGGAGGTTCGGTTCCAGTTGTAACTGCTACAGTAACAGAGGCATCAGCGATTGCTGTGGTTACTGCTGCAACTTCAATACCTGGTAATACTACTATTTTAGTAACTGCTGGAAATGGGACTTCAACAAAAACATATACTGTTTCTTTTGAATTAGATAAAGCTCCTACAACAGCAGCCCCAACACCACCAGCCAGAAATGCTTGGGATGTTGTTTCACTTTACAGTGATG
This sequence comes from Polaribacter vadi, assembly GCF_001761365.1. Classification (NCBI taxonomy): domain Bacteria; kingdom Pseudomonadati; phylum Bacteroidota; class Flavobacteriia; order Flavobacteriales; family Flavobacteriaceae; genus Polaribacter; species Polaribacter vadi. The sequence continues at coordinate 129,707 of NZ_CP017477.1, forward strand.
CTTATACAAATACTGCTCTTAATTTTGATGCTGGTTGGTGTGGTAATAATTCTGTTGAAACAATTCAAGTAGCTGGTGATAATATTGTTGCTTTTAAAGGAAATAATTGCCAAGGAATCGTTTTAGATGATGCAGTAGATGTAACTGGTTTTACTCACATCCACGTAGATGTTTATATTGATGAAACTGTAGATGTTACCTCTAAAGTATTTAATTTAAAATTCGTAGGTGTACCAAGTTCAATCTTTGTAGAATATCCATTTAATGCAGGTTCTTCTCCAGCTTTAGTTGCTGGTACTTGGTTAAGTATCGATATTCCTGTGAATTTATCTACAATGGCAAATTTTAAAGAATTTGGTATAACTGCTGATAATCTTAAAAATCAAGTTTGGTATGATAATTTATATATTTACAGAGCAGCAACTGCAAGTGTAGAAAATAATGAATTATTAGGTTTCTCAATGTATCCAAACCCAGCAACTAATAAATTAAACATCTCTGCAAAAGAAACTATTCAGAATGCAGATGTATTTAATGTATTAGGTAAAAAAGTAATGAGTGTTAATGTGAATGATACAAAAGCTTCAATTGATGTTTCTAACTTATCTTCTGGTATTTATTTAGTGAAATACAATGTTGGTAACACAACAGGTACTGCTAAATTTATCAAGCAATAAGTATTAAAAGTATATTTTTAGAATTCAAAAACCGAACAGCAATGTTCGGTTTTTTAGTTTTATCAAAGTCTTTTTTATCTTGATTTTTGAAAGATGCCTAAAACTTAATCAATAGCTCACTTTAAAAATCTTATGAATAATAACCAAGCAACTTAAACATCATTTAAAAACAATAAAAGATATTATTACATAATAATATTATCAACATCAATAACTTTAAAACAAAAAAAATGAGGAAGTAATATTGAATTACTTCCTCGTTTTTATCTTTAAAAAAAAAGGAATCTACTTTTCTTGATTCGCCTTAATATTGTCTAAATATTCTTGAAAACGTTTTCCATAATCAGATTCTTTAACTCTTGGAGACAATTTATTATTTACAGTGTCTAACATTTGTAAACTAGCATCATACATTTCTGTAAGAGCAATGTAAGGAGCAACTTCAGTATCTGCGTTAGAAAGGGCAAAATTAGTAGTGTATAAAACTCTTCTTTTTACCATTTTTTGATAATCCGCTTCTAGTTTTTGAATTAAATCTTTATCATTTGCTTTTTTTGCATCAAAATCTTTTTTGATAAATTCTAAACGTTGACTTTGGAATTTTTTACTAACCAAATTGTATTTATCTAAAAGTTCTTGATTTTTTGAACCCTTAATTTCTGGATTAAATCCAAACAATTCTACTTTATCATTTATAGTAATTGTTCCTGCTTCACCAAAGAAAAGAATTCTTTTATCAGTAGTATTTCCATCAAAAGTTAAATAATATAAAACAGGCGAATCTACATTGTCAGTCAATCTAAAAGTATCTGTACCTAATAATGCAACAGAATCTACAGAAACTAAAACAGTGTCTACCATTTTCTGTAAATATAATTTTCCTTTTTTAAGACCTTTAATTTGTCCTTCTACAATCATATTCCCATCTTTTTTTGATGAACAAGAATACAGAATGATAGAGATTGCTAAAACTGCAAGAATTTTTTTCATTTATTGTTTATTTTTCGAGTGCAAATATGCTGATTTTTTTTTATAAAGTTGCTGATAATTCCATCAAAATAGTACAAGCAATTGCTCCAATTGTTCCTATTGCATAGCCAAAAACGGCCAATAAAACTCCAACAGTAGCTAATGATGGATGAAAAGCTTGTGCAACAATAGGAGCAGAGGCTGCACCACCAACATTGGCTTGACTACCAACTGCTAAAAAGAAGTAAGGAGCTTTTATTAATTTTGCAACCAAAATTAATAAACCTGCGTGGATAGACATCCAAACTAAACCAATGGCAATTAAACCAACATTGTCTAAAATCATTAATAAATCCATTTTCATACCAATAGTGGCTACCAAAATATAAATAAAAATGCTTCCTAATTTACTAGCACCTGCACCTTCGTAATTTTTAGCTTTTGTAAATGATAAAATAATAGCGACAATTGTTGAGATACTTATCAACCAGAAAAAACCTGAACCTAAAAAGGAGAAAATATTTCGCCAAGTTTGTGATGCAATCGAAGCAACAAAATCACTAAAAAAAGCACCAAGATATTTTGAAGCAAAATGTCCAAAACCAACTGTTCCAAAAGCAATTGCTAGCATAATCATTAAATCTGTTAAGCTTGGGTTTCTTTTTACTTTCTCAGAAAAAAGAATTACTTTTTGTTTTAAATCTTCAATGGCAGAAGTGTCAGCTCCAAGCCATTTATCAATTTTATCTTTTTTACCAATTCCTATTAATATGATTGCCATCCAAATATTGGCGATTACAATATCAACAAAAACCATAGCACCATATTTTGCAGGATTGAATTTGTAAATTTCTAACATGGCAGTTTGGTTGGCTCCACCACCAATCCAACTTCCTGCAAGTGTGGAAAGTCCTCTCCAAACAGCATCAAAATCTGAACCACCAACTGTTTCTGGTGAAAAAATTGAAATTAATAGAATAGCAATTGGCCCACCAATAATAATCCCCACAGTTCCTGTAAAAAACATAATTAAGGCTTTAGAACCTAAATTAAAAATAGCTTTTAAATCGATACTTAACGTCATTAAAACCAAAGCTGCAGGCAATAAAAATCGGCTTGCAACATAATACAATTGCGATTCATTTTTAACAACTTCCCCCAAAGTATTTTCAGATTCCCATTCAGGAGAAATTACACCAATTGTCGTAAAAATTGCAGGAATAAAATACGCCATAAATAAGCCTGGTACAATTTTATAAAATTTGAACCAAAAACCAGAAGTTTTACTTTCTGTGTAAAAAACAAATCCTAAAGAAATCATTAAAACACCAAAAACAATGGCATCATTTGTAAATAAGGGTTGAGACATATATAATAATTTTAAAAGAAATCTGTGTTTAAAAGTAAGCCAATTCTTACTCTTTTTAAAGTTTGGCTATTTTGTTTAATTTGAAAATAGCCAAATTTTATTTTTAAGTTTTTATTTATTTTTCGAAGAAAACCAGCACCTATCCAATTTTGAGCAAAAACTTCACTTCTATCTAAATTTAAGAAAATTTCATTAAAAACATACACACTCCAAGAATCCGTTATTGGATAGTTTACATTTAAATCATAACGAAACCAATTTTGAGTTTCATCTGTATCTATATTTTTATGTATAAATCTGTGTTCTAAACGCAAACGATGTCTTACTTTAAATTCCCTCCATTTACTGTTGATGTTGAAATCTTCGTACAAACGCCATTCGTATAAATGTGGAGAAGAAACATTATAAGCCAAATCTCCTGTTGCATAACTGGCGCCCAAAGTAAGGTTCATTTTAGGATTAAACTTGTAATTAACACCTAATCTATAAATCTCTTGCTGAAAATTGCTAGTAACCTCATAATACCTAAAATGCGCCATAGTTTGCAGCGAATATTTTTCGGTTAATTTATGAGAACCATTATACATATACCAAGCTCCTAATTTATCTTCTGCAGCACTTTGGGCATTTGTTTTTAAACATATAAGAATTAAAATAAATAGAATTCCTATTTTTTTCATTTCGTTGTTTTAGTTCGCACTATAAATTTTAGTTTCCTTAAAAGGAGAAATATTAATATTTTCTACAGACTTTTTAAAAGCAATCCAATCATTATTAAAAAAAGTATTTGTTTCTGAAACTGCTTTTTTAAATTCTTCGACAAACTGATTCATTAATATTTGCTCTGTTGCTGTTTGCTCTCCAAAACGTGAACGAATATATCTACTTGCCTGTCCAAAACGTTGATTAACGGTTATTTCTGGATTTCTAGTAATTCCTTGTCTTTTATCGATTGTGCCCAAATACATTGCCATTAAACTATCAACTTTTTTAATAATTTTAGTTGATGACTTTATTTCCTCTTTATATTTAACTTTATCTTCTTTAGATAAATCAGCTTTAATTGCTGTCGCAGAATTTTTACTTTCCACTAATTGTTTTACAATTGCAGCAATTTTCTCTTGATATTTTTCAAGCTCTTTACTTGCATTATATTTTTGATTGATAGCTTCCTCAGAAATTTGTAATCTAGGATCGAATTCAACTTTTATGGTTTGTTCAGAAACAACATCTCCAAAAGTCATTTTTAATTGATAAGTGCCTGGTTTTACAGAAACTCCTCCAGGTTCTCTTGTAGATTTTCGAATGCTTCTTGAAGCTCTATCAACGCCTTTTTCTCTTAAATACCAAGTAGTTTTATGAACTCCACTTTCTTTTGGTGTTTTAAACTTTAGCGTTCTAATTTGTCTTGCACCATCATATATTTCTAATGTAATAGAATCAAATTTAATTTTGTTCTTGTCACTCTGAACTTGTTTCAGAGTTTCATCATCAGCATCCTCTTGTTTCTTGTCTCCTTTTTCCTCTTTTTTATCAGCTTTAGGAACATCAACATAATAAGAAATAATTGCGCCACCTTTTTTGTTTTCACCTTGATACGTTGCATCTGCACCAAATCTACTTCCTGTTGGTTGTTGTGTTGCTGCTTGATATGCTGTTGGAGGTTCAAATAAATGTAATTTTTTAGCAGTTGCATTTTTGTTTGCCAAAGCTCTTAAAGGTCTAATATCATCTAAAACCCAAGCTGCTCTTCCAAAAGTACCAATTACTAAATCGTGTTCTCTTGGGTGAATTACCAAATCTTTTACAGGAACTGTTGGGAAACCATTAGTCCATTTTGTCCATTTGTTTCCTGCATCCAAAGAAATATACAAACCATCATCTGTACCTAAAAATAATAAATTTTCATTTTCTGGATCTTCAATAATAGATAATGTGTAAGATTGTACATCATTTTCATCTACAATACGTTCCCAAGTTTTTCCGTAATTTTTAGTTCTATAAGCATAAGGAGTATAGTTAAAACGTCTATAATCATTTGCTATTAAAAGTGCTTCTCCCTTGTTTTTGTTTGATGCTTTAATTTGCGTTATCCAACTAAATGCTGGCAAACCTTTAATATTATTGGCAACATTTGTCCAATTTTCTCCACCATTTTTAGTGATGTGAACTTGACCATCATCTGTTGCTGCCCATAAAACATCTTTTTCTAAAAGTGATGGTTCAATAACCAAAACTGTACAGTGATTTTCAGCACCAGTAGCATCCATTGTTAAACCACCACTTTCTGATTGTTTTAATTTTTCTGGATTGTTGGTAGATAAATCTGGCGAAATAACTTCCCAAGTTAACCCTTTGTCTGTAGATTTATGTACAAACTGACTTCCAAAATACAAGGTATTATTATCAAAAGGATCTATATTTATGGCAGAGTTCCAGTTGAAACGTAATTCTACATTTGGATCTTTATGCGTTGGCTGAACAGAATAATTATTTCCAGTTACATAATCGAATCTAGAAACAGATCCTTGTTGGCTCATAGACCAACCATATCTAGAATTGTCTTTATCTGGAACTACATCAAAACCATCTCCAAAACTAATTTCTTGCCAATAAGAATTTCTAATTCCTTGCGATTTCCAAACATACGCTGGACCTCTCCAAGAACCATTATCCTGCATTCCTCCATACACATTATATGGAAATTCGTTATCTACATTAATATGATAAAATTGAGCAACAGGAATATTGCCAATAAATCGCCAAGATTTTCCTCCATCTCTTGTAATATTTAAACCTCCATCATTACCATCAATCATAAATTTTCCATTGGTTGGATGAATCCACCAAGCATGATGATCTGGATGCACACCATTATCTACACCATAAGCAGGCATTAATTCAGTAAAGTTTTTTCCTCCATCATTTGAAACATTAATATATGTAAAAACGGTATATAATCTGTTTTCATTCTGTGGATCTACATAAATTTCTGAATAGTAAAAAGGACGATTTCCAATTCCTGGTTTTTCGTTTATCTTTGTCCATTTAAAACCACCATCTTCACTTTTATAAAGTGCATTTTTTTTAGCTTCAACCAAAGCATAAATTACATCTGGATTGTTAGGTGCAATTGCAACCCCAATTCTACCTAATTCGCCTTTTGGAAAACCTTCTTTTTCTGTAATTTCTTTCCAAGTATCTCCTCCATCATGTGTAATATATAAACCACTTCCTTCTCCACCAGATTTAAAAAACCAAGGATCACGTTTGTGTTCCCACATTGCAGCAATAATTTTATTCGGATTTTTTGGATCCATAATTAAATCTGCAGCACCTGTTTTATCATTATTATATAAAATTTGTTTCCACGTTTTTCCACCATCTGTAGTTTTATAAACGCCACGTTCTTTGTGTTGTCCCCAAGGACTTCCAATAGCGCCAACATATACAATATCAGGATTTGTTGGGTGAATAATTACTCTGTGAATGTGTCTAGTTTTTTCTAAACCCATTGCTGTCCATGTTTTTCCAGCATCTAAAGATTTATAAATTCCAAAACCACCATTTAAACTATTTCTTGGGTTTCCTTCTCCAGTTCCTGCCCAAATTACACTTGGGTTCGATTGTTGAATGGCAACAGCACCAATGGAAGCTGTTAATTCTTTTTCGAAAATTGGTTCCCATTTTACTCCACCAGAAGTAGATTTCCAGATTCCACCAGAAGCTGTACCAACGTACATAATTTCTGGGTTAGATTCTACAACATCTATAGATGTTACACGTCCAGACATTCCTCCAGGACCAATATTTCTTGGTTTCATGTTTTTGACTAAATCCATAGAAAATTCTTGTGAAAAGAATAGGGTAGAAGTGCATAAAAAAAGTAAGGTGAGTAGTTTTCTCATTGTGTAAGATTTATTGAATTTGAATTTGGCAACAATATATAAAAAAGAAAACGCTCTCATGGAAGTTGGACTTGTTTTTAACAATTGATTTTTTGATGTTTTAAATTACTTTTTAAAAAAAAAATATTATTTATAGTTAAAATGTTAGAGCTTTTTCTTAAAATAAAGTTCTTTATTTTTTAATAGGTAAAAAGTTTATTTGTTGATATTCAGTTGTTTGCGATTTGTTTTTATTTTAGCTAAAAAGCAATAAAATTATTGTACCATTGCCAGATGTTTATTTATAAGGTGAATCTGTTAAATAAATACAACTATTTCCGCCATTTTATTTCTAACCAATTAATTTAAAAAAATGATTAATTACACGCGTAAAAAAAATAGGTGGTATTCAACTGCTTTAGTATTGTGCTTACTTACCTTTTCTGGGGTTTTTGCTAGTCACAATGTATCAGGATCGACTCTTGGTTTAATAGAAGTTACCTCAATTAAAAAAGTTAAAAACGCGTCTTTTGGATCACCAAATTTTGTTTCTTCAATACCCGAAAATGGAGCAACTGGCATTTCAAAAAGTGCAAATGTTGTACTTAACTTTAGTGAAGCAATTTCTTCTGGAACTATAGATGCAACAAACATTAAAATTAGTGGAAGTCAAACAGGTAATTTAGCTGCAACTTTTAGTGGAGAAGACACAGCACAATTAACCATTATTCCCTCAGCAGAATTTAAACCAGGTGAATTAATTACTATAACATTGTTAACTGGTTTACAGTCTTTAGCTACTAATGAGCCCTTATCAAGTGCTTATACTATTCAATTTACAGTAGGTACAGCAGCTATAGATTATTATAATTTACCAACAACGCCTATTAAAACCACTATTGCAAGCGGTGTTAATACTGGTGGTTTAAAATCTATCTATACTATAGATTTAGATGGCGATGGTGATTTGGATATTTTAGGAGCTTTAGACCTAGGAAACAAATTAATGTGGTATGAAAATGATGGAAATCAAAATTTTACAGCAAATATTATTGATTCTAGTGCTGATGTAAATACGCTACATAGTGTATTTGCTATAGATTTAGATGATGATGGAGATATGGATATAGTAGCTTCAGCAAAAACAGAAACAGCAGATTTACTTTATTATATAAATAATGGTAGTCAAGTTTTTACAAAATTTAAACGCGATATTGAAGTAGTAGGAGAATCTTCAAAGACGGTTTATGTTGCAGATATGGATAATGATGGAAATAAAGATATAGTTTATCTTTCAATTTCTGGAAATGGTTATGTAGCTATTGCTAAAAATGATGGAGGTTTGTCTTTTTCAGATACAACTGTTATCGTAGACAATTCAATGGCAGCTCCTTGGGGAATGTATGTGGTAGATATTGATAATGATGCCGATTTAGATATTATTGTAGGAACATCAAATGGAGGAACCAATACAGATATCATATCATGGTATCAAAATGATGGAACAGGAAGTTTTACAGAACAAAATATTACCACAAGTGCAAATTCAGTAAGAAGCATTTTTGCAATTGATATTGATGGTGATAATGATATGGATTTACTTTCAACATCATTTGACAACAATACTGTTGCTTGGTGGCAAAATGATGGAAATCAAATTTTTACAAAAATTGATGTTGATACAGCAGCCAATGGAGCTCAAGAAGTTACTGCTGCAGATGTAGATGGTGATGGTGATATTGATATTTTATCTGCCAATCAAACTGATACTAGCATTGTTTTATATTTAAATAATGGAAATGAGGTTTTTACAAAAAAAATAGTTAACAATTCATTAACTGGCGCTTATTTTGTTCGTTTTGCAGATGTAGATAGTGATGGGGATTTAGATATTATTTCTACATCAACTTCAGATGGTTTATCCTGGTATGAAAATAAGTTAACCAATTCTTGGACTGGTGCAACAGATACAAATTGGGATACAACTACAAACTGGTCTTTAGGAGAAATTCCTAGAAGTTCAACAAATGTACTTATACCAAATACTATTAATAAACCAAAAGCCAGTAATGGGGGTAGAAAAAATAGAGTTTATGTAAAAGAACTTATTTTGAATTCTGATGCCTCTTTAACTGCCACAGGTTTGGTATATGTAAATAATACTTCAATTGGTGCTATTACTTTAGAATCGGGATCTTCTTTAATAGCTCAAGTTACTAGAGCTGCTTTTAATTTAACTTATAAAAGAAAGCTAAAAACTACTGGTTGGTATTTAATTTCAAGCCCAGTAATAGGAGAAAGTGTGGTTGATTTTGTAACTAATAACTCATTAGCATTAGGTAGTGGAACAGGAGTGGATCAAAATGTGGCAATAGCTCCATATGACAATACACAAATAACTGATGCAGAAAAATGGAATTATTATACAGTTGGGCAAACAGATGGCCTTAATGGAGATGATACAGCAAATAATTTAACATCAGGAAAAGGGTTTTCAACTAAATTAACTTCAAATCAAGATATTATATTTACAGGTGAAATGGCACTTTCAACTGTTTCGGTTCCAATTACAATTGGTGCAGGAAGCGCATATAATCTTATAGGTAATCCTTACCCAAGTTATATTCCAATAAATGAAGCTGCAGATAACACAAATAACATTTTAAAAATAAATGATACTGATAATGATTTTTTATCTGAAAAAACAATTTATATATGGGATCAATCTTTAAATAGTAGTACTGGAGGTTATTTATCAATTAACAATGCTTCCCCAGCTAGATTTATTGCGCCAGGTCAAGCCTTTTTTGTAAGCGCTAATGGAAATCATGATTTTAGTTTTACAGAAGCGATGCAAAGTCATCAAACAACTGATGTATTTAACAAAAACATTAATGCTCGCCAAGAAATTAAACTAGAAATGAGTAATGGTACTCAAAAAAGTACTTCAGAAATTTATTATATTAATGGAACTACTTTAGGGTTTGATGATGGATATGATAGTACAATATTTGGTGGTATTACTAATAATTTTGCGGTTTATACCAATTTATTAGCAGATAATCAAGGTCAAAAATTAGCGATACAATCATTGCCAGATTCAGATTATGAAAATATGGTTATTCCTGTTGGTGTAAATGCTTTATCTAATAACAAAATAGAATTTAGTCTTACAGCTTTAAATATGCCCAATGATTTTCATGTTTATCTAGAGGATAAAGTGTTAAACAGTTATACGCAATTAGATAAAGATAATACGAGTTATTCTGTTACGTTAGATGCAGATTATAATGGAGCAGGACGCTTTTATATACATACTTCATCAAAAGAGGTATTAAGTATAGATAGTGACGTTTTAAAAAATATTAGTGTATACAAATCTTCAGAATCTACTCTAACTGTTTCTGGGATATATGAAGGAAAGACATCATTAGAAATTCTTAATCTTATTGGTCAGCAAGTATTTGAAACAAATTTTATTGGCAAAGGTGTTAATGATATTTTATTACCATCAAGTTTAAAAAAAGGTATTTATGTGATTAAAATAGATACAGAAAAAGGAACGTTAAATAAAAAGTTTTTAAACTAAAATAGTAATGAAAAATATAAAAAATTCTAAAGATGAAAATATTTCTAGAAAACAGGCAATAAAAAAAATAGGAAATTATGGAAAATATACAGCATTAACTGCATTAGGAACTTATATGATTTTAAGCCCTCAAAAAGCGCAAGCAGCAAGTCCTGAAGCACCAGGAGCAGGGTTTTAATAAATTTATTAATTAAGGATATTAAGATAAAGTGAGGAGTTAATTATTCCTCGCTTTTCTTTTTAGGTTCACGTTTTGCGTCTTTTAAAGCTTGCATTAACATCCATTCTATTTGACCATTTGTAGAACGAAATTCATCTGCAGCCCATTTTTCAATAGCTTTAATCATATCTTCATTTACTCGCAAAGCGAAAGCTTTCTTTTTTGCCATTTTTCTCCTTTTTATGTCTCTAAATTGGAATTTTATTTATGGATAAATTCTACAATCGTTTTTATTAGCTCTTTTGAAATCGGAAAATCAGCAGAATAATAGGAAGCTAAATTGTCTTCTTCTTTTTCAATATTTTTTAGAACGTGATTCATATTTTTTATGATGAATAAATCTGCATCTGGTTTTGCGTTTTTTAGAGCTTCTGCATCCAAAACTTGAACCTGAAAATCTTTATCACCATTAATAATTAATATTGGTACTTTTACATTTTTAATTTCTTCCAAAGGATTTAAGGATAACCAAGAAATTAAAAAAGGCTGATTTGGTTCTGCAAAAAGCCCCATTAAATTTGGGTCTACTTCTTTGATTTCTCCAGTTTCCTTTAATTCTTTTAAATAGGCTGCAGTAAGTTTGCCAAATTCAGGATTTTGAGCAGTAATTTGTCTTATTAAAGTCTTATCAATCGTTTCTCCTGCACTTGCAATAGAAATATATGTATCAACATTATTCAAAGCCATCATTGCAATTAAAGAACCTTGACTATGACCAACCAAAATAATTTCTGTAAAACGTTTATCATCTTTAAAATGATTCACGACTTCTTTAACATCGCTTACAAAATCTACAACTAAAACACCATCTTCTTGAAGAAATTGAGCGTTTTTTGGATTGGCTGTTCTTTTATCATAAGAAAAAAAAGCAATATTATTTTTATTGATTTCGTCTCTGAATTGTTTGATATATTGAGGCTGATTTCCATTTCTATCCACACCTCCAGAACCATGAACCCAAATAATTAAAGGCGATTTATCTGATGCATATGATAATGTTCCTGGCAATTGAATTGCCATATTATTTATAGTAATTTCTTCAGACTTTACTTGTGCCAAAGAAACTGCCATGCTAAATATTGATATACTTAAGTAAGTTAAAATACGTATCATATTAATTGATTTTTGATTTATAAGTTTCTAAAACATTTTTAGCTTCGCTTTCTTTTTGAGTACCAATTAATAATTTTTCACCATTTTTAAGAATTAATTGAATCCCAATATTTCCAGAAATATTAACGGCCTTTTCCTTGCCTTTATTAAAGAAAAAGCCACCTCTTAAACCCCAACCACCAAACTCACTAATTGGTAAATAGGTTCTAACACCTACTTTCGAAATTTCATTCCAAGAGATTTTTTTCATAGAAAAATGAAAAGGATAAAACTGATACTGAATACCTTTTTCATCTATTTTAGTGGTAAGTTTTATCAAGAAAATAAGTAGTGTTAATAAGAACATACTGATTGTAAAAATTATCAATCCTACATCTGACATTGGTCTTTGTCCCAAAGGTGTTTTGTAAATTATCTGTTGAATAATTCCATACACGCCAAGTAAAAACGGAACACCAATGGCAATTATCAAAATAATAATTAGCCAAGTTTGTGTAAAACGTTGTTCTTCTTTAAACACTTTCATTTTATCTGTTTTTATCTTTCTCTAAAAGCGCGTAAACTCCACCATTCGTATTGCAATATATATTTATAACACGCCAGCCTTGTTTTGCATGTGAATTAATTTCATCTTCAAAATTATTTTGACTATTAGACCAGCTCATTTTTTGCTTTAAAAACTTGTATTCTTTCATATTTTTAAATTTGTTTCAAAGATTTCATTTTTGCTAACTGCTAACTGCTAACTGCTAACTGCTAACTGCTAACTGCTAACTACTAACTTAATTAATGACTTAAAGTACCAGCATTTACAACAGGCGAAGCTTCTTTATCTCCACATAAAATTACTAATAAATTACTAACCATTGCTGCTTTTCGTTCATCATCTAACTCTACAATTTGTTTTCTGTTCAATTCATTTAACGCCATTTCTACCATTTCAACAGCACCTTGCACAATTTTATGTCTTGCAGCAACAATTGCTGTTGCTTGTTGTCTTTTTAGCATAGCAGAAGCAATTTCATTTGCATAGGCTAAATACCCAATTCTAGCTTCTAAAACTTCAATTCCTGCAATTGTTAAACGTTCATCAATTTCCTTTTCTAAGGCTTCAGAAACTTCATTTACACTAGAACGTAACGTAATATCTTCATCATGTCCTTCATCAGCAAAATTATCATAAGGATACATACTTGCTAGTTTTCTTACAGCAGCATCCGTTTGTACACGTACAAAATTTTCGTAATTATCTACATCAAAAGCAGCTTTGTACGTATCTGTTACTCGCCAAACTAAAATGGTAGAAATCATAATAGGATTCCCCAATTTATCATTCACCTTTAAACGTTCACTATCAAAATTACTTGCTCTTAACGAAATTGTCTTTTTTCTGTACAAAGGATTTGCCCAATACAACCCATTTTCTTTGATGGTTCCCACATATTTTCCGAATAATAAAATAACTTTAGAAGTATTTGGGTTTACTAAGATAAATCCGAAAAAACCAATAAAACCTAGTATTGAAACAATTATAAAAACAGGAGTTTCTTTGATGATTGACATTGCAATTCCCCCAAAAAATAGTAATAAAACGATAAATACCATTAGGTAGCCATTCGCAAGTTTGATGATTTTTTCAGCTTTCATAAGTAAAAGATTTAGTTTGATATTAAATTGATATCACAAAGATATAAGTTAATTTTTGATTTTTCCAAATTATTAAGCAATTATTTTTATACTTTTGTTAAAAATAAATTTATAATTTACAAATATGAAAATCAAACTTTTATTATTGATACCATTTTTATTGATGATGACGTCCTCATCTGATGAAACTTATTTCTGGGGACAAAATGGTCATAGAGTAACTGGTAAAATTGCTGAAAAGCATTTAACAAGAAAAACAAAAAAATGTATTGATAAAATTTTAAAAGGACAAAGTTTAGCATTTGTTTCTACCTATGCAGATGAAATTAAATCTGACAGAAAATATAGAGATTACAATGTTTGGCATTATGTAAATATGGATTTAGATCAAACATATGAGCAAGCAGAAAAAAATCCTCAAGGAGATTTAGTGCAAGGAATCGAAAAATGTATTGCTGTTTTAAAAGACGATAATAGTGCTGATGAAGATAAAGTATTTCATTTAAAAATGTTGGTGCATTTAGTTGGAGATTTACACCAGCCAATGCATATTGGAAGAAAAGAAGATAAAGGTGGTAATGATGTGCAAGTGCAATGGTTTGGAAATGGATCTAACTTACATCGAGTTTGGGACACCAACATGATTGCAGATTGGAACATGAGTTATATTGAATTGGCAGAAAATGCTGATGATTTATCGAAAAAACAAATAGAATTTATAGAAGAAGGTTCTGTTGTAGATTGGGTAAATGAAGTTCATGAAGTTACAAAAGAGGTTTACAAATCTGTTAAAGTAGGAGAGAATTTACGTTATAATTATTCTTACGATCATTTTGGAACTGTAAGAACTCAACTTCAAAAAGGTGGAATTCGTTTAGCAAAAGTATTGAATGATATTTATGACTAACTTTCTAGTTATCAAGTTTTAAAAAATTCTCAAAAAAATATTTTTGGGGATTTTTTTTGTTAATTATGCGTTAATTTTTGGTGTTGTATTTTAAAATGATGTAATTTTATATGGATGAAAAAAGCACTACTAATATTTTCAATGTTACTGATAATCTTTTCTTGTAAAAAAGAGGTTTCTAAAACGAATACTGTTGAGGATTCTGAAAGCAATTGGCAAGAAATATCAACAGTAAAAACGCTAAACTATAATGAATTAAAACCTTATTTAGAAAAAAATGATGACACAACTTACATCGTAAACTTTTGGGCAACTTGGTGTGCACCTTGCGTAAAAGAATTGCCTTATTTCGAAAAAATAAAACAAGAATACGCTTCTAAAAACGTAGAAGTTTTATTGGTGAGTTTAGATTTTCCTAAACAAGTAGAAAAAAAATTAATTCCTTTTATCAACAAAAAACAGTTGCAATCTGAAGTTGTTTTGTTGAATGATATTGATGAAAACGTTTGGATAAAAGCCATCGATTCAACTTGGTCTGGAGCTTTGCCAGCAACTTTAATTTACAATAAAAATAATAGAAAATTTTACGAACAATCTTTTGATTACATTATGTTAGAAACTGAATTAAAAACTTTTTTAAAACCATAAATTATGAAAACAATTAAATCGATATTATTGCTTGCAGTTGTTGCACTTACAACAGCAGCTTTTACTTTAAAACCTGTAGCAGGTTATGCTGTTGGGGATACTATTAGTGATTTTAAACTAAAAAATGTAGATGGTGATTTTTTATCATTATCCGATTATGATGATGCCAAAGGTTTTATCATTATTTTTACGTGTAACACTTGTCCTTATTCAGTTGCGAATGAAGATAGAATTATCGCTTTAAACGATAAATATGAAGATAGTGGTTATCCAGTAATCGCTATTAACCCTAATAATCCTATTGCTGATCCAGGAGAAAGTATGGAGAAAATGAAGATTAGATCGGATGAAAAAGGTTTTAATTTTCCTTATTTGTTAGATGAAGGTCAAAAAGTATATCCAAGATTTGGAGCTACAAAAACACCACATGTTTTTATTGTTACTAAAAACGATATGAAAGTACAATATATTGGTGCAATTGATAACAGTTCTAGAGATGAAGATGCTGTCACAGAAAAATATGTAGAAAATGCTGTTGATGCTTTATTAAACAATAAAAAGATAGAAAAGACAACTACTGTTGCTATTGGTTGTTCTATTAAAGTGTAATTTATATTCGAATTGATTTACAGTAATCATAAAAAAAATCCCAAGTTAATACTTGGGATTTTTTTATGACTTAAAGATTTTTAAACCTTAATTTTAAAAAGTTGTTTTGATTGATTCTCAATATTTAAAATAATGAATCAAACAAAATTTGTTATCTATGGTCTGTATATTTTTTCATACAAATCTTTATAAATTTGCACGATAACAGCTCTTTTCATTTTCATGGTTGGTGTTAAATGGCCACCATCTATAGACCATTCATCTGGAGTTAATTCAAAACGTTTAATGCGTTCCCATTTTCCAAAATGAATATTACAATCGTCAACTGCTTGTTGAATTTTAGCAATTACTTTTTCGTTTTTAATTAAATCTTCATTAGAAGTAAAAGAGATTTTATTATCATTTGCCCAATCTTTTAAATAATCGAAATTTGGTTGAATAATTGCAGCTGGCATTTTTTCATTTTCACCAACAACCATTATTTGCTCTATAAATAAAGATTGTTTTAACTCGCCTTCTAATAGTGGTGGAATTACATATTTACCTCCAGATGTTTTAAACATTTCTTTAGTTCTACCCGTAATTTTTAAGAAACCATCTTTATCTATTTCTCCTTTATCACCAGAATAAAAATAACCATCTTTAAGAACTTCTGCTGTTTTTACAGGATCTTTATAGTACCCTAGCATAACATTGGGTCCTTTTACTAAAATTTCGCCAGTTTCTGCAATTTTAACTTCTACACCATCAATAACTTTACCAACTGTACCAACTCTAAAACCTTTTACACCATCAACATTTATGAAATTTACAGATACAACAGGAGATGTTTCTGTTAAACCATAACCTTCCATAATTGGCATTCCTGCAGCTGCAAAAATTCTTGTTAAACGTGGTTGTAAAGCAGCACTTCCAGAAACCATTAGTTTTAGATTACCACCTAAAGCTGCTTGCCATTTAGAAAATATAAGTTTGCGTGCTAAACTCAATTGTTTTTCATACCACCAACCATTTGCTCCATAAGGCTTGTATTCTAAACCTAAATTTACAGCCCAAAAGAATAGTTTTTTCTTGATTCCAGATAAATCTTCTCCTTTTAAAATAATTTTATCGTAAATTTTTTCATACAAACGAGGCACAGCTGTCATAACATCTGGCTTTATTTCTTGAGCATTTTCTGATAATTTATCAATAGATTCTGCAAAATAAATTTCTGCACCACAAAATTGATATAAATACAATATCATACGTTCAAAAATATGGCAAACAGGTAAAAAACTTAAAGCTTTATCCTTACCAAACTCTAAAGGAACTTTTTTCTCACTAGCTAAAACATTGGAAACAATGTTCTTGTGAGAAAGCATTACTCCTTTTGGTTTTCCTGTGGTTCCAGAAGTGTAAATTAAGGTAGCCAAATCATCCTCTTTTACAGCTTTCATTCTAGCTTCCACTTCGTTTTGGTTGCTATCGTCTTTGCCAGCTTCTAAAAGTTCTTTCCAACTTTTTTCACCTTTAATATCATTAAAAGTAAAAACACCTTTTAATTGCGTTTTATCTTTTATTTGGTTTAGTTTATCTAAAACTTCAACATCAGAAACAAAACAAAAAATTGCTTCAGAGTGATTGATTACATATTCGTAATCTTCTTTGCAAATTGTTGGATAAATTGGTACAGTTTGAGCGCCAGTTTGCAAAACTCCAATGTCGCAAATATTCCACTCTGTTCTATTATTTGTAGATATTATTGCTATTTTATCATTAGGTTGTACCCCTAATTTTAATAAACCTCTGCTTAATTGATTTGATTGATTTATATATTCTTGAGTAGAAATAGATTCCCATTTTCCATCGTATTTTGTGGATAATGCTTTTTTTAGATTATAAGTCTCTAATTGATGATAAGGAAAATCGAATAACCTCTTAATTTCTGTTGGCATAAAGTCTATTTTGTTGTACTGCAAAATAGTAAAAATCCTTTAATTTCACAAATACTTATTTAGGGTCTTTTTGAATTGTGAATTGTTTATTTTTAGCTGTTAGTTTTTGTTTTTTCTCTAAAAATCTTAATTTTCTTTGAAAGCTAGTTTATGTCTTTCTTTTACTTTTATATAAAAATGAAGATTTGAATTTAAATAAAAAAGGTCAGCATATTGCTGACCTTTTTGGACGATAATTTTATTTGAAACCTAATTTTTACTTTCTATAAGATATTTATTAAAGCTTCTTCCATTTATGGTTGTGTATTTAGAATCGATATCAAAACCAACTTTCATTTTGTTGATATCAAAACTCCCAGAAACTTTCATGTATTTAATATCTAAATCTTCTTCGAAATTAGTATTGTTAAAAGAAACACCATCTTTAAATTTTGTGTATTTAAAAATTGCTTCATCTTCAAAAACTGAGTTCGAAAAACTTACATTTCTGTCAAATTCTGCATATTTAAAGGTAGCAGTTTCTGTGAATTTTGTGTTCTCAAAACTGGTGTCTTTATCAAATTTTGCATATTTAAAAGTGGTATCATCATCAAAATTAGATCCAGAAAAATCGGATTCTCTTTCAAAATTTGAATACTTAAACATTGCTTTTCTTTCGAAGTTACAGTTTTTAAAAATAGCAATATTTTCAAAATCAGCAGTAAAAGTATAGCCTGAATCTTCATTAGGAATATAGGCTAAAACATCATCTTTAAAGGTGCAGTTAACAAAAGAAATGTCAACATCAATCTTGTTTTTTACATCATTGGTAGAGCTTCCATTTCCCCACCAAAAACTTTTTTTCTTTTTAGGAAGTTTTGCAGAAGCATCATCCATAAAAGTAAAATCTAAAGTTCCTACTATTTTAGCGTTTTGATAAGAAATTGATTTTCCTGCTTTGATGTCTTTCATAATATCAGAGGCTTCAACTGTTTTTTGAGCAAAAAACGTCATTGATAAAAAAAGGAAAGCTATTGTTACGATTTTAAATTTCATTTTGTAAAGTTTTAGATGGTTTTGTTTTATTAAAAGACATCTTGGAAATTAAATTGTTACACTTACATCAAAAAAAAAGTGCTAATTATAAAATTAACACTCTCAATACTTTTAAATTAAGTTGATAAAAAATGCTTAACTTTATTTTATAAAATTAATAAGTTAATGTCTCTAAAAGGTAAATCGAACCATTCTGCAACTGTTCTGTTTGTTAAGATTCCATGATAAAAATACATGCCATTTCTTAAGCTTTTATCAAAACGAGCTGCATTTTCAAAACCACCTTCTTCTGCAATATCTAATAAATAAGGTGTAAAAATATTACTGATAGAAACAGAAGCAGTTCTTGAATAACGTGCAGGAATATTGGGCACACAATAGTGAATTACACCATGTTTTACAAATGTTGGTGAGTTGTGAGAAGTAACATTTGAGCTTTCAAAACAACCACCTCTATCAATACTAACATCTACAATTACAGCACCTTCTTTCATAGATTCTAACATCGTTTCTGTAACCACAACAGGCGATCTGTTTTTGCCTCTAATAGCTCCAATAGCAACATCACATCTCATTAAAGCTTTTGTAATAGATTTTGGTTGCAAAGTAGATGTATAAATTGGTGCAGGTAAACAATGTTGCAGGTTTCGTAATTTAGAAATTGAATTATCGAAAACTTTTACTCTAGCACCCAAGCCTAAGGCAGTTCTTGCTGCATATTCGCCCACAGTTCCTGCTCCAAAAATTACAACACTTGTTGGTGGAACTCCACCAATATTGCCAAACAATAATCCATTTCCTTTATTAGTACCACTCATTAATTCTCCTGCAATTAATATGGAAGCTGTCCCAGCAATTTCACTTAAAGATTTAACAACTGGATACGAATTATGTTCGTCTTTTATATAATCGAAAGCAACTGCAGTGATTTTCTTTTTTGCTAAACAGTCAAAATATTTTTTATTTTGTGTTTTTAATTGCAAAGAGGAAATTAAAATAGTTTCTGGATTTAAATATGCAATTTCTTCTTCAGTTGGTGGTGCCACTTTTAAAACAATATTACATTTAAAAGCTTCTTCTGTATTGTAAGAAATTTTTGCGCCAGCTTCCGAATATTCTTTATCAGTATAATTTGCGCCATCTCCAGCACCTGTTTCTACTACTATTCTATGGCCATGAGCACAAAGAGCTGTAACTGCATCTGGTGTTAAACAAACACGTTTTTCGCCTATATAAGTTTCTTTAGGCAAACCAATAAACAATTCGCCTTTTCTCTTTTGTATTTCTAGCATTTCTGCTTGTGGTAGTAATTCTTCTTTACTAAAAGGAGAAAATTGACTCATAAAAATTAGTTTTATTTTAGTTGAATGTTGCGTTTTCCATCATTTAAAATTGATAAATGAATTTCAACAGCATCTAAAGGTAGTAAATTTTCGATGTTTTTTGGCCATTCAATTAAACACCAGTCGTTATTATCGAAATATTCTTCAATTCCCATGTCTAAAGCCTCTTCTTCATCCGTAATTCTGTAAAAATCAAAATGAAAAACTTTTTCCTTTTTTGATGTTTCGTATTCATTTACTAAAGAAAAAGTAGGAGAGGAGATGCTATCTAAAACGTCCAAATTTTTACATATTTCTTTGATTAGTGTGGTTTTACCAACACCCATTTCTCCAAAAAATAATAAGGTTTTATTTTCTGCGGATGTAATAATTTCTGATGCAATTTCAGATAAATTATCTAAAGAATAGTTTTTATTCATAGAAACAAAAGTAGCAAACCAAAAAGGTTTTTAAAACTTTGGGGTTTACTTTTTAATAGTATTTCGGATTTTTTTTAAAAACTAATTCAAATATCGATAATGCCCAATAATTTTAAAGTCAAACAAACAATCTTGTAAAACTTGACCAGCTCCAATATTATGCACAATTAGAAATCGTTTATTGTCTTGAGATTTTTTGTTGACTACAATTCCTGTATGCGTAATTGCGCCTCCTAAATTCCAGCAAATAATATCTCCAGGTTTATAATCGTCAGGATTTTTAGTGATGGGTTTTGTGGTTCCTTTTCTAGAAAAGAAAGTCATTAAATTTGGCACTCTTCTATGATCTATATTTTTATCAGGCCTTTTTAAACTCCAAATTTTAGGATACAGATTAAAGTTTGCTTTCATATCTTCATGAACTTCTTTTTGCAAATCGATTCCTAATTTTCTGTAAGCTCTAATAATTACATCTGTACAAACACCTTTTCCTTTTGGCACATCTCCATTTGGATATTCAATTGAGAAATAGCTTGGATCATAAACTACGTTGTCTTTTGTTAATTCTAAAGCAGCTAAAGATAGCTTGTCTTCTTGTGCTTGTATATTTATTACATAATGAAAAATAAAAAATAATATAAAAATTGTTTTATTTTTCATTTCAAAAATTTTAATAGCAATTAACTTTCATCACTTCTATAGCATCTTCACTTCCTAAATCAACTGCATTTTCAAATTCAGAACAAGCTTCTTTTTTTCTCTCTAATTTGAGCAAAGAAGAAGCTAACATAAACTTTGAATCTCTTGATTTTTTTACATCATCTATACTAATAAAATCCTTAAGTGCAGATTTATAGTTTTTTAAATCATAAAAAGCTAAACCTCTATGATATCTTATTTGATAAAGTGAAACTTGAAAAGGAGAAATGCCATTTAAAAAAGTTCTTTTTAAATTAAAATTTGCAGATTGATTAGAAAAATTATTCTCTGCAGATTTCTCAGCATTATCATAATAGAAAATTGCGCTTCTTATATCTTTTAATTTTCTATAATTATTGGCAATGTAAAAAAACGAAAGTGTGTTTGATGAATCTAAACTTATAGCAGATTTAAAATCATTTATAGCAACTTTATAATTTTTTAAAGCAGTATTACTGATGCCTCGATTTACAAAAGCACCCACAAAATTTGGATTTAACTCCAGTACTTTGTCAAGCTTTTCAATCGCTTTTTTGTATTTTTTTTGTTCAATTAAACTTTCGGATTCTTCAAATAGCTCATCTTCTTGACCAAACGAACTTTGGATGAGTGAAATTTGAAATATTATTAAAATTAATAAACTTCTTTTTTTCATAATAGCATTTTTTTAGTTATTGCAAATTTAAGTTTTACTTGGGACTATAAACTGCACAAGGAATAATCATTTCCTCTAAAGAAACACCTCCATGTTGATAGGTGTTTTTGTAATATTTTACAAAATGATTAAAGTTGTTTGGATACGCAAAAAATAAATCTTCCTTCGCAAAAATAAACGGACTATTCATAGCTACAGTTGGCAAAAAGATATCCTTAGGATTTCTTACTGCATATACATCTTTTTCTTCGTAGCTTAAACTTCTGCCAGTTTTGTAACGTAAATTAGCGCTGATATTTTTATCGCCAATTACTTTTGTAGGATTTTTACAGTTAATGGTTCCATGATCTGTGGTGATGATTAATTTTTGACCTAAATTCTGTGCTTTTTGAATAATTTCAAACAAAGGTGAGTTTTTAAACCAGCTTAAAGTTAAACTTCTATACGCTTTATCATCGCCAGCTAATTCTTTAATAACTTCCATTTCTGTTTTAGAGTGTGAAAGCATATCCACAAAATTATAGACAACTGTTGTTAAGTCGTTTTGCTTAGTTCCGTTAAAATTATCGGCTAATTCTTTTCCGCTTTTTAAAGAAGTAATTTTATAATATTCGTGTTTAATATCTAAACTTAATCTTTTTATTTGAGCCGTTAAAAATTCATTTTCGTATAGATTCATTCCACCTTCATCAACATCGTTTTTCCAATAATTAGGATGGCGTTTTTCCATTTCTGATGGCATCAACCCAGAAAAAATTGCATTTCTAGCATATTGAGTGGCTGTTGGTAAAATTGAGAAATAAGAATATTCTTTGTCTTTCTTGTAAAAATTATTAATTAAAGGTTCTAAAATTCTGTATTGATCGTACCGTAAATTATCAATCACAACCCATAAAACACTTTGGTCTTTACTTAATTCTGGAACCACATAATCTTTAAAAAGGGTATGAGAAAAAGTGGGTTTGTCATGAGCTGTTAAGAAATCTTCGTAATTCTTTTTAATGAATTTAAAAAACTGATTGTTAGCTTCTTGTTTCTGACTTTCTAGAATCCCTAACATTCCAGGATCGCTAATGTTTTCTAATTCTAATTCCCAATGAACTAGTTTTTTATACAAATCAATCCATTCTGAATAAGAATTTACCATAGATAAATCCATCGAAATTTTCCTGAATTCTTGCTGATAGCTAGAGGTTGTTTTCTCTGAAACCAAACGTGAGTTGTCTAGATTTTTCTTTAAACTCAATAAAATTTGACTAGGATTAACAGGTTTTATTAAATAATCTGAAATTTTAGAGCCAATGGCTTCTTCCATAATATATTCTTCCTCGCTTTTAGTAATCATAACTACAGGTAAGTTTGCCTGTTTTTGTTTGATTTCCGAAAGTGTTTCCAAGCCAGTTAATCCTGGCATATTTTCATCTAAAAAAACAATATCGAAATTTTGTCCATCAACCAAATCAATAGCATCAGCACCATTTGTACAGGTTGTTACTTTGTAGTTTTTGCGTTCTAAAAAAAGAATGTGAGGTTTTAATAATTCAATTTCATCATCTACCCATAATATTTGTATGCTACTCATAGTTCGTTTTTAAATTCTAAATTTCTAACGTTAAATATACCCTTTTGTTACTTTTTGTTGATGCTAATAATGATAAAATATTGCCAATTTTAGGTTTTATAAATTTTCACTTTTAGAAAGCTTTTTATATTCGTTAAATTTTATTTTTATTGATAAGATGTTATTATATAAGCTGAAAAATATTAATAGGTAAAACAATCAAGTTTAAAGCATTAAATCGTAATTTGCATCCTCTTAAAAAAGTATCAATTTTGAAGAAAAAAACGCCAAATAAATTAAAAATTTTAAATGATCCTATTTATGGATTTATTCAAATTCCAAATTCCATCATATTCGATCTTATTGAACATCCTTATTTTCAGAGATTAAGAAGAATTGCGCAAATGGGCTTTTCTAACTTGGTGTATCCAGGAGCAAATCACACGCGTTTTCAGCATGCAATTGGTTGTATTCATTTAATGCAAAAGGCAGTTAGAGTTTTACGTTTTAAACAAATTGAAATTTCTAAAGACGAAGAAGTAGCTTTATATATTGCAATTTTATTGCACGATATTGGTCATGGAGCTTTTTCTCACGCTTTGGAGCATAGTATTGTAAGTGGGATTTCTCACGAAGAGATTTCGTTAAAATTCATCAAAAAATTAAATGAAGAATTTGATGGTGAATTAGATTTAGCCATTACAATTTTTGAAGGGAAATATCATCGTAAATTTTTATATCAATTAATATCTAGTCAATTAGATATAGATCGATTAGATTATTTAAAACGAGACAGTTTTTTTACAGGAGTTACAGAAGGCAATATTTCATCAGACAGGTTAATTGTAATGATGAATGTGAAGGATGATGAGTTAGTGATCGAAAAAAAAGGAATTTATTCTGTAGAAAAATTTTTGATTGCTAGACGTTTAATGTATTGGCAAGTGTATTTACATAAAACAGGTTTGGTTGCAGAAAATATGTTGGTAAATGTTTTAAGAAGAGCAAAAGAATTAGCAGAAAATGGTGTTGATTTATATGCAAGTTCTGCCTTAAAATATTTTTTATACAATCAAATAAATAAGGATAATTTTACAGACAATACTTTAGAAATGTTCTCTAATTTAGATGATTATGATATTTTATCTGCCATCAAAGAATGGACGAATCATTCAGATAAAGTGTTGTCTTTACTATCTAAAATAATTGTTGATAGAGAGTTATTAAGAATCGAAATTCAGAAAACTAATTTTGAAGAAGCTGATGTACAAAAGAAGATACAAAAGTTCTCGAAAAAGTTGAAATTATCAGCAAAAGAAACGAGTTATTTTGTGTTTTCTCAGAGAATTATTAATCAGGCTTACAATTCAGAAATACCAATTCTTATTTTAAATAAAAACGGAAAGTTAAAAGATATTGCAAAAGCATCCGATCAATTAAACTTACAGGCATTAACAAAACCTGTCGTAAAATACTTTATTTGTTATCCAAAGTATAAATGATATTAGCCAAATACCTTTAAATTTTATACTTTTGCAGTTAATGAAATTTACAGCACAACAAATAGCGGATATTTTAGAAGGAGAAGTCGTGGGAAATCCTGATGAGGAAGTTTCTAAATTATCTAAAATAGAGGAAGGAGAAAAAGGTTCTTTAACTTTTTTATCGAACCCAAAATATAACTCATACCTTTATACTACAAATGCTTCAGTAGCTATTGTAAATAAAAGTTTAACTTTAGAAAAAGAAGTTACATCCACACTTATAAAAGTAGAAGATGCTTACAAATCTTTTTCTAAATTATTAGAATTTTACAACGAAGTAAAAAATAATAAACAAGGTAGAGAGCAACCACATTTTATTTCGAAATCAGCAAAAATTGGAGAAAATGAGTATTTGGGTGCTTTTTCTTACATAGGTGAAAATGTAATTATTGGTGATAACGTAAAAATTTATCCAAACAGTTATATTGGTGATAATACAATTATTGGTGATAATTGTGTGATTTTTTCAGGCGTAAAAATATATTCGGAAACTCAAATTGGTAATCATTGTAAATTTCATTCTGGATGTATTATAGGTTCAGATGGATTTGGTTATGCACCTAATGAAAAAGGCGAATACGCAGCAATTCCGCAAATAGGAAATGTAATCATAGAAGATTATGTAGATATTGGTGCGAATACAACTATAGATAGAGCTACAATGGGTTCTACAATTATAAGAAAAGGTGTTAAATTAGATAATTTAATTCAGATTGCTCATAATGTAGAAATAGGAAAAAATACAGTTATTGCGTCACAATCTGCAGTTGCTGGTTCCTCTAAAGTTGGCGAAAATTGTGTAATAGGAGGTCAAGTAGGAATTTCAGGACATTTAAAATTAGGGAATAATTTACAAATACAAGGTCAATCTGGTATCAGTAAAAGTTTAAAAGATGGTGCTATTGTTCAAGGTTCACCAGCATTTAATTATCCAGATTTTTTTAAATCATATGCTTATTTCAAAAATTTACCAAAATTGGCTTCAAAAATAAATCAATTAGAAAAAGAATTGAAGACTCAAACAAAAGAATAATGAGTAAGAAACAAAAAACAATAAAAAATGCAGTTACACTCTCTGGTGTAGGTTTGCATACAGGTAACACTGTTTCAATGACGTTAAAACCAGCTCCAATAAACCATGGATTTGCTTTTAAGAGAATAGATTTGGAGGGCTCTCCAATAATTGAAGCAAATGCAGAATATGTTGTAACTACGCAAAGAGGTACAAATTTAGAAAAGAACGGAGTTCAAATACAAACATCAGAACACGTTTTAGCTGCTGCTGTTGGTTTAGATATCGATAATTTGTTGATAGAAGTAGATGCTTCTGAACCACCAATTATGGACGGTTCATCAAAATATTTTATAGAAGCTTTAGAAAAAGCAGGTATAGAAGAGCAAGATGCAGATATTGAAGAATATATTGTAAAAGAAATTATTTCTTTTAAAGATGATATTACTGGAAGCGAGATTATTTTGATGCCTTCAGATGAATATCAAATTACAACTATGGTAGATTTTGGAACTAAAATTTTAGGAACTCAAAATGCTACTTTAGATCGTATTTCTGATTTTAAAACAGAAATTGCAGATGCTAGAACATTCAGTTTTTTACATGAAATTGAAATGTTACTAGAAAACGATTTGATTAAAGGAGGTGATTTAAATAATGCTATTGTTTATGTTGATAAGGAATTATCAGAAAACACCATGCAAAAACTTCAAAAAGCTTTTAATAAAGAAAATATTTCTGTAAAACCAAATGGTATTTTAGACAATCTTACTTTACATTGGGCAAATGAAGCTGCTCGTCATAAATTATTAGATGTAATAGGCGATTTAGCTTTAGTTGGCACAAGAATTAGAGGAAAAGTTATTGCTAACAAACCTGGACATTTGGTAAATACGCAGTTTGCTAAAAAATTGGCTAAAATTATAAAAACTGAAAAGAGAAACTATGTTCCTCAATTCGATTTAAACTTACCACCATTATTAGATATTCATCAAATAATGGACATTTTACCTCACAGACCACCATTTTTAATGATTGATAGAATTATAGAGCTATCAGAAAAACATGTTGTGGGTATGAAAAATGTTACCATGAATGAAAATTTCTTTGTAGGTCATTTTCCAGGATCACCAGTTATGCCAGGGGTTTTACAAGTAGAAGCAATGGCACAATGTGGAGGTGTTTTAGTATTAAGCACAGTTCCAGATCCAGAAAATTATTTAACATATTTCATGAAAATGGATAATGTGAAATTTAAACAAAAAGTGTTGCCTGGAGATACTTTAATTTTTAAAGCAGAATTAATTACTCCAATAAGAAGAGGAATTTGCCACATGCAAGCATATGCATATGCAAATGGTAAATTAGTTGCAGAAGCAGAATTAATGGCACAAATTGCTAGAAAAAAATAAAATATGAATCAGCCTTTAGCGTATGTTCATCCCCAAGCAAAAATTGCAAGAAACGTTGTAATAGAACCTTTTACAACCATTCATAATAATGTAACAATTGGTTCAGGAACATGGATTGGGTCTAATGTAACCATTATGGAAGGCGCAATAATTGGGCAAAATTGTCGAATTTTTCCTGGTTCAGTAATTTCTGCAATTCCACAAGATTTAAAGTTCGATGATGAAGAAACTACTGTAGAAATTGGAGACAATGTTACTATAAGAGAATGTGTTACCATCAACAGAGGAACAAAAGACAGAATGAAAACTGTGATTGGTAATAACTG
The DNA here is from genome assembly GCF_001761365.1 of Polaribacter vadi. NCBI lineage: Bacteria > Pseudomonadati > Bacteroidota > Flavobacteriia > Flavobacteriales > Flavobacteriaceae > Polaribacter > Polaribacter vadi. Next base: position 157,285 of record NZ_CP017477.1, read on the forward strand.
TTTAATTATGGCTTATTGTCATGTTGCTCACGATTGTTATGTGGGTGATAATTGTATTTTTTCTAACAATACAACTTTAGCAGGTCATGTAACCATTGGCGATAATGTTGTTTTAGCAGGTATGGTTGCTGTGCATCAATTTGCATCTGTTGGTAAACATGCGTTTGTAACTGGTGGTTCTTTGGTTCGTAAAGATGTACCTCCTTATGTAAAAGCTGCAAGAGAGCCTTTATCTTATGTTGGTATTAATTCAGTAGGTTTAAGAAGAAGAGGATATTCAACTGAAAAAATTAGAGAAATTCAGAATATCTATAGAATTTTATTCCAAAAAAACTATAATTATACGCAAGCAATCGATATTATCGAAGCAGAAATGGAAGCAACTCCAGAACGTGATGAAATTATTCAATTCATAAAAGATTCTCATAGAGGAATTATGAAAGGATATTTTAACGTAAATTAAAATTGATAAACTAAACTTAAAGTTTGTGCAAATTCACAAACTAAAAAATAAAATATGGCAACAACATCAGATATTAGAAACGGATTGTGTATTAGATATAATAATGATATCTACAAAATAGTTGAATTTTTACATGTTAAACCAGGAAAAGGGCCTGCATTTGTAAGAACAAAATTAAAAAGTGTAACGAATGGAAAAGTAATTGATAACACATTTCCTGCAGGTAGAAAAATAGATGATGTAAGAGTAGAAACTCATAAATTTCAATATTTATATAATGATGGCGAATTTTATCATTTTATGAATGAAGCTGATTATAGTCAAATAAGATTATTAGAAGCAGCTTTAGATACACCAAAATTAATGAAAGAAGGTGAAATTGTAACGATTATCATCAACTCTGAAGATAATATGCCACTTTCTGTAGAAATGCCAATGAGTGTTATTTTAGAAGTAACACATACAGAACCTGGTATTAAAGGTAATACAGCCACAAATGCTACAAAACCAGCAACTGTAGAAACTGGTGCAGAAGTTAATGTTCCTTTATTTATTAATGAAGGTGATAAAATTAAAATAGAAACTGCCAAAGGAACTTACCAAGAACGTATTAAGGAGTAAAAAAAAAGTTGTCAATCTTCAGCAGGCAGTTTTCAGTGACTACTGAAAACTGCCTGCTGAAGATTACTTACTAAAAATAGCGCTATGAAAAAAGGACTCCTAATTATTTTAATGATTTGTTTATCATTAAGCTCTTGTAAAAAGATTATAGACTCTGCAGCATCTTTAAGTAAAGAAGATATTACAGCTAAAGATTTAGTTGAGGTTTCTGTAAATGATGATTACTTAATTTCTATTCCTGATTATATGAAGGAAATGCCATCTTTAAATGATGATGCTTCCTTTCAATATGCTAATATTTACAAAGAAACTTATACAATTGTAATTGATGAAGATAAACAAGAATTTATTGATGCCTTTAAAGAAATTGGTATTTATAATGATTCACTATCTGTTATCGAAAACTATTCAGAGTATCAAGTAAAAAGTTTTCAAGAAAGTTTAAATTCTGATGAAGTAAAAGAATTAGATTTTAAACTTAAAAATTTAATAACCAAACAATTTGAACTAAATGGAATTATTGATGGTATTAACGGAAATTATTTAATTGGTTTTGTAGAAAGTGATGCGAAAATGTATATGCTGATGTCTTGGACTGTAGATGATAGATATAAAAAGTATAAAAACACATTTCAATTAATTCAGAATTCATTCAAACTTAAAAATTAATTTTGAAATTCAAAAAACCACAAACTCTTAAAGAGATTGCTACATTAATCAATACCGATTTTATAGGTGATGATAATTTCGAGATTCTAGGAATCAATGAAATTCATGTAGTAGAAAAAGGAGATATCGTTTTTGTAGATCATCCTAAATATTATGATAAAGCATTAAATTCTGCTGCAACAACTATTTTAATCAACAAAAAAGTAGATTGTCCAGAAGGTAAATCTCTATTAATATCTGAAGATCCTTTTCGTGATTTTAATAAAATAACCAAATATTTTAATCCTTTTATTGCATCCAAAGAAAGCATAGCAGAAAGTGCTATTATTGGAGAAGGAACTATAATTCAGCCCAATGTTTTTATTGGAAACAATGTAACCATTGGTAAAAACTGTGTGATTCATCCAAATGTAACGATCTACGACAATTCAGTTTTAGGTGATAATGTAACCATTCACGCCAATACAGTTTTGGGAGCAGACGCTTTTTATTATAAAAAACGTCCAGAAGGTTTTGATAAATTAATTTCAGGAGGTAGAGTTGTCATCGAAAATAATGTAGACTTAGGTGCTTCTTGTACTATTGATAAAGGAGTTACAGGAGATACAACCATTAAAGAAGGCACTAAAATTGACAATCAAGTGCATGTTGGTCATGATACTGTAATTGGCAAAAAATGTTTAATAGCTTCACAAACAGGTATTGCTGGTTGTGTAATTATTGAAGATGAGGTTACAATTTGGGGACAAGTTGGCACAAATAGCGGAATTACTATTGGTAAAGGTGCTATAATTTTAGGGCAAACTGGTGTTACAAAATCAGTTGCAGGAGGAAAAAGTTATTTTGGAACTCCAATTGAAGAATCAAGAGAAAAATTAAAACAAATAGCAGGCTTAAAAAGATTGTTAAAAGAGAAATAAAAAACGGATAAGTTTTTTATAAAAGTAAACAAAGAACTATTTTTGCATAACAAATAAATAAAGACAAACCATGAGTGTTTTAGTAAATAAGAATTCAAAAATTATTGTACAAGGTTTTACAGGTAGTGAAGGTACTTTTCACGCTGGTCAAATGATTGATTATGGAACAAACGTTGTTGGAGGTGTAACTCCAGGAAAAGGTGGTCAAGAGCATTTAGGAAAACCAGTTTTTAATACGGTTGCAGAATCTGTAGAAAAAGCAGGTGCAGATACTTCTATTATTTTTGTTCCTCCAGCTTTTGCTGCAGATGCAATTATGGAAGCTGCAGATGCAGGAATCAAAGTAATTATTTGTATTACAGAAGGAATTCCTACTGCAGATATGGTGAAGGTAAAAGCATATATTGCAAATAAAGATACAAGATTAGTTGGGCCAAATTGTCCAGGAGTTATCACTCCAGATGAAGCTAAAGTTGGTATTATGCCAGGTTTTATTTTCAAAAAAGGTAAAGTTGGTATCGTTTCTAAATCAGGAACTTTAACCTATGAAGCTGCTGATCAGGTTGTAAAACAAGGTTTTGGAATTACAACTGCCATTGGAATTGGTGGAGATCCAATTATTGGAACCACTACTAAAGAAGCTGTAGAAATGTTAATGAACGATCCAGAAACTGAAGCAATTGTTATGATTGGTGAAATTGGTGGAAATTTAGAAGCAGAAGCTGCACAATGGATTAAAGCTGATGGAAATAGAAAACCAGTTGTTGGTTTTATTGCAGGACAAACTGCACCTGCTGGAAGAACAATGGGTCATGCAGGAGCAATTGTTGGTGGAGCAGATGATACTGCACAAGCAAAAATGAAAATTTTAGCAGAAAATGGAATTCACGTTGTAAGTTCGCCAGCAAAAATTGGAGAAATGGTTGCAAGCGTTCTTAAATAATTAAAAATTATTTTTAAATATATTAATTCCTGATTATATTGAAGCTATTTCAATTTTTCAGGAATTACTTTTTTATATTTGATAACAATCAAAATACTTTAAAATGAAATTACTAGAAAACAAATCAGCAATAATTACAGGAGCAACAAGAGGAATTGGACGTGGAATTGCAGTAGAATTTGCAAAACAAGGTGCGAATGTAGCTTTTACTTATAGCTCTTCTGTAGAAGCAGCAAAAGAATTAGAAGAAGAATTAAAAGCATTTGGAGTTTCTGCAAAAGGATATCAATCAAATGCAGCAAATTTTGATGCAGCTCAAGAATTAGCAAAAGAAGTTTTAGCAGAATTTGGAACTATTGATATTTTAGTAAACAATGCAGGAATTACAAAAGACAATTTGTTAATGCGTATTTCTGAAGATGATTTTGATAAAGTAATTGAAGTAAACTTAAAATCAGTTTTTAATTTAACAAAAGCTGTAATAAGACCAATGATGAAGCAAAGAGCAGGTTCTATCATTAATATGAGTTCTGTAGTTGGTTTAAAAGGAAATGCTGGGCAAACCAATTATGCAGCATCAAAAGCTGGTATTGTTGGGTTTTCTAAATCAGTTGCTTTAGAATTAGGTTCAAGAAATGTAAGAAGTAACGTAATTGCTCCAGGATTTATTGAAACAGAAATGACAGATAAATTAGATGAAAAAGTTGTACAAGGTTGGCGAGATTCAATTCCTTTAAAAAGAGGAGGAAGTCCACAAGATATTGCAAATGCTTGTGTGTTTTTAGCTTCAGATATGAGTAGCTATATTACAGGACAAACGTTGTCTGTAGATGGTGGAATGCTTACTTAAAACCTTATTAAATAACAATAAAGTTTAAAATATTATAAAAAATGCCTGTTTAAAAAACAGGCATTTTTTTATTCATCGATATTTGTTTACCAATCATCTAAAGTTAATCAGTACTTGTCTAAAACTTTATTTTGAGTCTTAAAGACGCTGTATATTTGTAGTGTAAAATAACAACATATATGCATACTAAAGAACTTTCAATAGAGCATCAAGCAGTAATAAATGAACTAAAAAAAGAACCTTTAACAAGTTTTCAAATTTTAAAGAAAACCCAAAATGTATCTTTAATACTTGTAATATATAACATTTTAGATGAGTTAAATTCTATGGGAATTTTAAAAACGTACGTAAAACAAAATGTAAAATATCATTATATAGCTTAAACCCTAAAAATATTTTACCCCTAAAATACCTAAACTCCTAAACATTTCAATACCTCTAAAAGTAAAACCCTAATAAAGTTGAATTATCTTTATAACCTACAACATTTAACGTTGTAGGTTTTTTGTTTGTAGATAGTTATTTATATCTTTCCCATAAAATAATAAGTTTGCAATCAACTTTAATTCTATTCAGTATTTTAGCGTTGTTATTGAGTATTTCAATAGCCTATTTCCAATATTATTATCAAATAAAAAATAGCATTAAGGTTACACCTATTTTATTTGTTTTAAAAGCAACAAGTCTTTTTTTGCTACTACTATTATTCATAAATCCTACTATAGAAAAAACAGAAATTACGAATATAAAACCTGTATTGTCTGTTTTGGTTGATAATTCTAAATCAACTTCTTTTTTTAAGGAGGATAAAAATGTCGCTGATTTCCTTCAAGTAATTGATGAAAATGGTAAATTGAATAAGAAATTTGATGTTCAAAAATTTACGTTTGGTACTTCTTTACAAATTTTAGACAGTCTTTCTTTTGATGATAGTCAAACTAATATTTCTGATGGAATTCTTGGAGTACAAAATTTACAGGAAGATAAAATTTCGCCCATTATTTTAATTTCTGATGGAAACCAAACGATTGGTCAAGATTACGAGTTTATCAATAGTAAACAGCCAATTTATCCTATTGTTATTGGAGACACCACAACATATGTAGATGTTAAAATAACGCAATTAAACGTTAATAAATACAGTTATATCAAAAATAAATTTCCTGTAGAAGTTATTTTAAATTATGAAGGACGTGAAAAAGTAAACACACAATTTTCAATATTTAGTGAAGGTAAAAGTGTTTTTAGAAAAAATGTTTCTTTTTCTTCGGATAAAAGATCGGCGACTATTCTTGCAAATTTAACTTCAACGAAAGAGGGTTTACAATACTATACAGCTTCTATTTCAAAAATTAATAATGAGAAAAATATCAAAAATAATAGTAAAAGTTTTTCAGTTGAAGTTATAGATGAACAAACGAAAGTATTGATATTAACGTCAGTTTTACATCCAGATTTGGGTGCTTTTAAAAAATCAATAGAAAGTAATAAACAGCGATCTGTAAAAATTGTTACGATTGATAAATTTACAGAAGAATTAGAAGAGTTTCAATTGGTAATTTTATATCAACCTACTGCTAGTTTTAATTCAGTTTTTTCAAAGATAAAAGAAAATAATAGTAATTATTTATTGGTTTCTGGAGCACATACAGATTGGAATTTTATCAACCAAAAAACGTTAGGATTTCGTAAAAACGCCATCAACCAAACAGAAAATTATGGGGCAATTTATAATGATGCTTTTTTAACTTTTTTACAAGAAGATATTGGTTTTAATAACTACCCACCTTTGTTGGATAAGTTTGGTGAAGTTAGCATCACCAAAGAACATCAAGTTTTGCTGTCGCAAAATATAAATGGTGTTCAAACTCAGCAACCTTTAGTGGCAACTTTTGATGTAAATAATCAAAAATCGGCAATATTATTAGGAGAAGGTATTTGGAAATGGAGAGCAGCTATTTTTTTAAATTCGAATTCTTTCGAAGATTTTGATAAATTTACTGGGAATTTGGTGCAGTTTTTAGCATCCAACAAGAAGAGAAATCGTTTAGAAGTAAATTCGGAAAGTTTGTATCCTGCAAATTCAACCATAAATATTTCAGCTTTTTATACCGATAAAAATTATCAGTTTGATGCTAGAGCATCACTTGAAATTAGCATTACAAACACAGAAACGAATGAAGTTTTGAAAGTTCCTTTTTCATTAATTAATAATTCGTATCAAACCGAAATTGAGAATCTTGCTTCTGGAGATTATACGTATAAAGTATCAGTATCTGGTCAGAACATCAACAAATATGGGCGATTTAAAATTACGGATTATGAAGTTGAAGAGCAGTTTACAAATGCGAATGTAAATAAGTTGCAAAAATTAGCAGATAAAACAGGAGGGAAGTTGTTTTATACGAATCAGATAGATACAATAACAAAAGAATTATTGGAAGAGGAATCATTTTATACGATTCAAAAATCATCAACAAAACAAGAAAATTTAATTGATTGGAGATGGATTTTATTCATTGTAATTGGATTATTTACTGTAGAATGGTTTATTAGAAAATACCATGGCAAAATTTAAAAAAATATATAATTCGTATCAATTGTGTTTGATGCTTATAAGTCGTAAATTTGATAAAATTAAAAAACAGTAAATATGGCAAATAATCAAATGGATTTTAAATTCCCAAAAGGCGGAGTTTTTTTTATTATCATAGCAATTGCAGTTATTATTTTATTCTCAAAATCTACAGTAACCATTGGACCTGGAGAAGGAGGTGTAATTTTTGAAACTTTAGGAAGTGGTATTGATACCGAAAAAACATATGGAGAAGGTTTTCATATTGTTGCTCCTTGGAATAGAATGATTGTAAGAAAAGTACGTCAGCAGTCTATTTCTAATGAAATGAATGTGCTTTCTGTAAACGGATTAGAAGTTAAAGTAAGTGGAACTATTTGGTACGAACCAGAATTGGTGAATTTAGGAAATCTTATTAAAACGAAAGGTGAAGATTATGAGCGTGAATTGTTAGATCCTGCAATTAATGCAGCTGCAAGAAGTGTTGTTGGACGTTACACACCAGAACAATTATATTCTAGTAAGAGAGATGTTATTGAGCAAGAAATTTTAGACGAAGTTCAGTTGGTTTTAAAAGATCAATATTTATCTGTAAAAAGAGTTTTAGTGGAAGATGTTAAATTACCAAGTACCATTAGAATTGCAATTGAAACTAAATTAAAGCAAGAACAAGAGTCTTTAGAATATGAGTTTAGATTATCTAAAGCTAAAAAAGAGGCTGAAAGACAAAAGATTGATGCAGAAGGTAAAGCTATTGCAAATAAGATTTTAAGTGAGTCTTTAACAGATAAAATTTTACAAGAAAAAGGAATTGAAGCTACTATAGAACTTTCTAAATCTCCTAACAGTAAAGTGGTTGTAATTGGTTCAGGAAAAACAGGAATGCCAATTATATTAGGAAATCAATAGATAGTTTAGTTATCTTATTTAAAGGTCCTTTAAATTTGTATAAAAAAATCAGTCAAAATTTGACTGATTTTTTTTGTTTAATTTTAAGAATTACTACTTCCAGATTTAAATGTAAAGTAGAGTATAGGTAAAATAATTATTGCAGCAGCAATGATTAAAGATGTGATTAATACAAATTTTAATACGTAATAAAAAACAACAAACAACGCTATTGCAATTAGTATTGATAAAAATATTTTAGATTTCATAAGGTTCATTTTATTATTAAGACTATAAAATTAGTCACAAATGAATTGTTTTATGATAACTATCTATAAAATATTTAACTCATATAAAAATAGCAGTTTCAAGCTGTTCAAGAAATTTAATCTTGCTTCAACTTATGTCTATTTCTTAAATTTCTGTTAAGTAAAAGAATATTTGTAACGAATTATAAAATAAGTCGTCTTATTATTATAGCACTGAAAATCTTTAGAAGATTTTTTAGTTAGTTTTAATAGTTGATTAGAGTCAAAAGCAAGTTAGTTGTTTTTGACTCTTTTCAATTTATAAAATATAAGTATGATTTTATGAATTGTAAACTAGAAATTAGTTTTTAGAAGGAATTTTATCACGCTGAATACTTCCTTTTTTCAATGCTTTGTAATTTTCATAACAAGATAAAACAGCTTCTATCATTTGTAAATCAGATGCTTTTTTTATAAAATAATCAGAATAACTACAATCCGTTAAAAGTTCTGTTAACTCTTGTCTGTCCATTTGTAAATACTCCATCATTACTTCTCTATCAAATTTACCAGCTAACATTTTACGTAAATCGTCTTCTTTTTTAAGCTTTTGAAGTTTTTTTAATTGATTTGGCTTCTTACCAAAGAGGTTGTATAAAAAATCTACAGGTTGAAAGAGTGCAGCAACTGGAGATGAGAAATCTTTTTTATTAGGTTTTCCAACTTCGTAAGTTTGTGGCAATCCATTAATATGAATTCTTGTAAACCTATCTTTAGGCACTTGTTTAACATCAATTTCTAAAACACCAATTAATTTGGTAGATTTTATAATAACTTCTTTAACTTCTTCTGGTTTTTCATACAAAGCAATTTCTAACTCGTTATCTGCTTTTAATAAATCGTTCGTAATTTTTATTTTAATTGATGAATACCCTAAGTAAGATACTAAAATGGTATCATTTACTTTAGTTGGTAATTCAAAATAACCTTTATCATTGGTAATTGTACCTTGAACAGAATTTAAATTTAAAACATGTGCAGCACTTAAAACACGACTATCCTCAGCGTGTATAATTTGCCCTTTAAGCATTGACTTTGGAATACTATCTTTTTGAGAAAAAGCACTTAAACTTAAGAATAAGCACAAAATAAACAGGTTTCTTTGCATAAAAACAAAATTAAGTATAATACAGTTTAAAAAAGTTAATTTTTTGTGAAGAAGTTTAAAAATAATTCATTTTTAAAAAGTGCACACGAGAAGATTCGAACTTCCACTTCCTTACGAAAACAAACCCCTCAAGCTTGCGCGTCTACCAATTTCGCCACGTGTGCAGATAATTTAAAAATAAATCTATAATTTTAAAGTAAGTTTTTTGGTATAAACTTAAATAAAAAAAGTTAAGCTTTCGCTTAACTTTTTTTAAATTGTGACTGGGCTGGGGCTCGAACCCAGGACCCTCTCCTTAAAAGGGAGATGCTCTACCAACTGAGCTACCAAGTCTTAAATTAAATGAGGTGCAAATATACTACCTATCATTTAATTCTGAAATATAAAATTGAATAAATTTTAGCGATATTTGTAAAAAATATTAAGAAATGAAAATTGTGTTATTGGGGTATATGGCTTCAGGAAAATCGAGTGTTGGTAAAAAAATATCTAAACGTTTGAAAATGAATTTTATAGATTTAGATGATTACATTATCGACAAAGAAAAAGCAACTATTTCCGAAATTTTTAAAGAAAAAGGAGAAATTTATTTTAGAAATATAGAAAATAAGTATTTAAATGAAATCTTGTCTAAAAATAATAACTTTATACTTTCTTTAGGAGGAGGAACTCCTTGTTATGCCAATAATATGGAAATTATTAAAGAAAAAGCAACCACATCTATCTATTTACAAGGCAATGTTCCTACCATGGTAAAAAGATTAATTAATAAGAAAGCAAAAAGACCAATTATTGCTTCTTTAGAGGATGATAAAATTCCTGAATTTGTTGCAAAACATCTTTTTGAAAGACGTTTTTTTTACGAACAAGCAAAAATGACCATCAAAATTGATGATAAAACAAAAACTCAAGTTGCAAAAGAATTAGTGAAGTTACTAAACTAAATAGGCACTCGATTCGTTTTCAGAAAAAGTAACCTGAACATGTTCTTTTATAGATGTTGATAAAGAAACACCTTTAAAATCTGCTTTTACAGGATATTTTTTATGATTTCGATTTACTAAAACAGCCGTTTTAAATCTCTTTAAAGGTACTTCTAAGAAATGCTTTACACCATAAATTAAAGTAGTTCCAGAGTTTAAAACGTCATCAACCAACACTAATGATTTGTTTTTGTATTCATTAATATCTAAAGAAGTAGAAACTTTTTCTAAAGGTTTTTTCTTGTTGATGTTAACTTGGCAAATTATTACATTTAAAGAAGATATTTCTTGTAAAGCTGCAACTAACTTTTCAGCAAAAACGTAGCCATTACCAACAATTCCAGCAATTATAACCTCTTTTTCTGTGGTATTGTTCTCATAAATTTCATAGGCAATTCTTTTAATTTTTTGATTTATCTGAATTGTATCTAAAATAATATTGCTTTCTGTTGTCATAAGTTTTCTGTGGTATCTTCAAAAGTATCTTCTGTGTAATCTTCTATATCTCTTCTATCCTTTTTAGTTGGTCTACCAGCACCTTTTTTACGATAATAATCTTTAGAATATTTTAAAAGTTCGTTCTTTTCAAATTCCTCTTTTGGAGTACTATCTTTTCTATAAAGATCTACCAATTTTGCACCAACTCTGTTTGGAGGTAAATCTAAAACTTTTATTTGATAGTTAATTTGATTTTTTCTAACAACAATCAATTCGCCGCCAAAAATATCTTTAGAAGGCTTTAAATTAGTACCATCAATTTTAACTTGTCCCTTCTTACAAGCAGTAGTCGCTATGCTTCTCGTTTTAAATACACGAATGCACCATAAGTATTTATCTATTCTCATAAAAAAAAAGTTAAAATATATCTTTTGCCTTTTTACAAAGGTATAAAAATGGTAAATTGCGCCCCACTAATTTAAAGAAATAAATGACTAAATTAAAAAATATTATTGGGATTATTATTTTTGCAACTATTATATACGCTTGTGGAGACGATAATTTTATTAATAATCCATTCGCAGATATAGATCATGAAGCTTTAGCTATATCAGATAACGATTCTCTTGTAAAGTTTTTAAAAAATCATTATTATGATGCAGATTTGGATTCCGTAAAAACACTTATTACTGGAAAAACTCCAATTTTCGAAGACGACAAACTTAAAACAATGTCTGTTACAGAAAATGATATTGATTATAAATTGTATGTTTATGTAGCGAAAGAAGGAGATTCTGGTTCAGATCCTGATAAAGGAAATCCTACAAAAGTAGATTCAGTTTATGTAAATTATGCTGGTAGAACAATGTCTGGTACAACTTTTAGTAGTTTTAATTTTGATAGTAATTCAACAGGAATTTGGTTTAATCTTTTATCTGTAATTAAAGGTTGGTCTTATGGTTATACAAAATTAAAAGGTGGTGAGTTGAAGAAAGATCCTAATACAGGAGGCGTTTTTAATGGTCCTATAACCTATTTAAATGGAGGTAAAGGCGTTTTATTTATCCCTTCAGGTTTGGCATATCCTTCTTCTAATACTCAAAATTATACGAGTTCTTTAGTAGATACTAATTTACTTTTTTATATAGATTTATTAACATTTGTTCCAGATACGGATCATGATAATGATGGTGTACCAACAATAAAAGAAGACTTGGATAATGATGGTAATGTAAATAATGATGATACTGATGGAGATGGTTTTCCTAATTATTTTGATGTAGATGATGATGGAGATGGAGTTTTTACAAAAGATGAAGATGCAAATGATGATGGAGATCCAACAAATGATTTTAGCGATTCAACAAATCCTACTTTGCCTGATTATTTAAATCCAAATATCAAGTAATTTTAGTTTAAAATAAAAAAAGGCTTTTCATATTTATATGAAAAGCCTTTTTTTATGAATTTATTTTAGTAATTATTGTTTTCTATTAATTATTGAAAATAGTCAAAACAATGGTTGCTTGTTTTTTATACTCTATTTAATTTTTTCTCTGGCAAGCTAAAAGTGTATTTTTTAATAGCATAGCAATCGTCATTGGGCCAACTCCTCCAGGAACAGGTGTAATAAATTCAGATTTTTTTGAAACCTCTTCAAAGGCAACATCACCTACTAATCTATAACCATTTTTTTTGCTAGAATCTGCTAATCTTGTAATTCCTACATCAATAACTGTTACATTATCTTTAACCATATCTGCTTTTAAAAATTCAGGAATTCCAATAGCTGCAATTATAATATCTGCTTGTAGTGTAATTTCTTTTAAATTTTTAGTTCTACTATGACACATAGTTACAGTTGCGTTTCCGACTTTTCTTTTTTGTGATAATAAAATACTCATTGGGCTACCAACAATATGACTTCTACCTAAAACAACAACATGTTTTCCTGAAGTTTCAACGTTATATCTATCTAATAATTCTAAAATACCAAAGGGAGTTGCAGAAATAAAAGTGGGTAAGTTTAAAGCCATTTTACCAACATTTGTTGGGTGAAAACCATCAACATCTTTATTAGGATCTATAGCCATAATTACCTTTTGATCATCTATATGTCTTGGTAAAGGCAGTTGCACTATAAAACCATCAATATCATTATCAACATTTAAAACTGCAATTTCGTTTAAAAGCTCTTCTTCTGTAATGTTTTCTGGTAACCTTATCAACGTAGATTCAAAACCAACACGTTCGCACGCTTTTACTTTTGCATTTACATAGGTGATACTTGCGCCATCATTCCCAACAATTATTGCAGCAAGATGTGGGGAATCTTGCCCATTATTTTTTAGGTAACTAACTTCTAAAGCAATTTCTTCTTTAATGTCTGCCGCTGTTTTTTTTCCGTCTAATAAAATCATTTTTCTTTTAAAATATATAGTATTACTTGTATGTTATTATTTTTAAATTCTTTTAATATGTTGTAATCTGTATTTAAACTGTCATAATCTTCATCACTCAAATTATAAACATTTGAATAAAAAACATAGTCATTTTTTTTATTGAAATTTTGAAAAGATCGATGATCATTTTTAAAATCGACATGATGCAAAGCTGTTTTATTAGGGAAAAAACTTGCTACATCTTCAATTTCAATTTTGTTGTTATTTAAATAATCGATAGCTTTTAATCTTAAAGAATAATAAGGTAAATGTGCTAAAGTAGCATCCCAACCTTGTGCAATTTCTTTAGGATAAATCCATAAATTACCAGTGATTAAAGTTATGAAAATTAAGCTATAAACAAATCTCTTTTTCTTTAAAAATTTAACAAATAGTAAAAATGATAATAAATTTAAGAGAATATAAGAAATCAAAAAATAACGATGCCCAAAAGGATTGCTACTTAACAAACTTGCAATTATTATAAAAAAAACACTAGAAAAAGAGAGTATTAATAGTTGTTTAGTTACTTTACTAAATGCTGATTTTTTAAATTTTATAAAAATATAAATGATAACAAAATAAATTATAAATCGTCCATAATCGATATATTTATGAACTAAGACTGCACAGTTTTTGAGAAATTCGTTTAAAGAAACAAAATTTCGATGTCCAGACCAAGGAGAATTTGCATGAGAAACTAACCAGCCTTTTTCTATATAATGAATAGATAAATAGGCAATTGCAGGGATAATTCCGATAACATAACTAAAAATTAGTTTTTTTGATAAAATAGCTTTTTCTGTTTTTACAATATATTTTAAGTTGATAATTTCAAACAAAAAGACACCTCCAAATAATAACATACTTCTTAAAGAAATAATACTTAAAAAGAAAAGAGCTACTATTTTTAAAAAATAACGTTCATATAAAATTGAGTTGATAGCTAATAAAAATAGAAAAAGTTGAATAATTTCTGGGTTTACCAATACAAATTGCGTAGACAAAGTTGGATCGATAATGATCAGTAAAAAAGCAAAAAAGGAATGTATTTTATTCTTTATAAAATAAGATGTTAGTTGAAAAAGTTGATATAAAAAACCAATCGTAAAAGGAAGCATTAATAAGTGACTAACCCATAATTTTTGTCCAAAAACTTTCCACAAAATAGCTAATAAAAAACCTAAAGTTGGAGGATGACCTGCATCTAAATTGTCAGGAAGCATCCAATTAAAAAGGTTGTTTTCATATAAATGTGTACCTATTTTTGATGTAAAAAGCACATTGTCCCAAAAGATGCCAACATCCATAGAAAAAAGAAAAATAGCAAAACTTATTATTGTAAAAAATAAATATTGATTCTTTTTAGTATCAAAAAAACGCTCCAAAAATAAAATCTTTTTCATATTATTTTTTTACTGATTTTTTTAGATAAGATTCTAATTTTAAAGTGATGTTATTATCATCAATATTCCCATATGTTTTTAAACCATATAAACGTTCTATTTGATCTGGAACAACACCTATATTAAATGGAATTATTTTTGATATTCTCATTATTAAAAACATTATATTTCTAGAAACTCCCAAAGCTATTAAGGACTTTTTTTGATTCTTTTTTATAAGTTTTAAAATCTCTTTAAATGTAAAGTGTTCATTTCCATTGATGTGAAAAATTTTATTTTTTTCTTGATTGATGAAAATTTGTTCATATAATAACGTTCCAATATCATCAATATAAAGTGGAGAAAACTTAGAAGACATGTTTTTTGGATACAAAACAAACTTCTTTTTTAAAGAATTTTGAATCAATTTTTCAAGTCCTTCATTTTTAGCACCACCAAAAATTTCTGAAATTCTAATAATCTTCCAACGCTTAAAATTATTCTGTAAATAGTTTTCTGCTAAAACTTTTGATTTAGAATAGGCTCCATTATTTAAATTTGCGGTGTTAGAACTTATATAAATAAAGGTTTTTACTTTCCATTTTTTAGCAAAATCAATAAGATTTTTAGTCGCTATAAAATTAATTTCTTCGTATTTTTTTTCATTTTTTGAATGTGTTATTGCTGCTGCATGAATTATAATATCACAATCAATTAAATATTTTTTGTAAGTATTTGGGTTTTGGATATTTCCTTGAATAATTTTTATAGCATCATTTTTTTCTGAAATTAAATTTCTTGAAAGTCCAATAATTTGATATTCTGAAGAATTGATGAAAGGAATTAATTGTTGAATAATGGAAGAAGTAATTCCTGTTATAAAAACTTTTTTCCTCATGATTTAAAGTCTTTAAACTTAAATAAAAAAAGGTTTTTTACAAACTCTAGTATTGCTGAAAACTTCACAAAAGATTGTCGGTCATTTAAAGATAAAAATTCAGTTGGAAACTCGTAAAAGGAAATGTCTAATCTTTTAACTTCGAGCATTATTTCTGCATCAATAAACCAATCATCAGAAGTTAAATTCATTTGATTGTAAGCTTTTCTGGTGAAAATTTTAGGTTTAGAATTAATATCTTTGGAGTCAATTGAAGAAAATAAAATAGAAAATATAAAATTATATATTTTAGAAATTGATTTTCTGTAAAAACCATCTTCTCTTTTAATTCTGTAGGTTTTTACTAAATCGTACGTGCCTTTTTTTATTTCGTTATAACATTTGGTAATGTTCTCAATAGGGAATTGTCCATCTCCATCAATAACACAAAGATAATTTCCTCTGCAAATTGCCAACCCTTCTTTCATGTCCCAACCCATCATTCCTTCTTTAGGTTTGCAAATCGGTTTGTAAACAGCGTCTTTATTAGCAATCTCTTGAACTATAGTTGCAGTTTTATCATTAGAATTTTCTATAAAATTTGCAACCAATATAATCTCAAAGTTATCTGTAAGATTTTCAACTGTTTCTTTAACTTTTTCTATAAATGGAATGATAGAATACTCAGATCTATAACATAAAACAACAACTGATAATTCTGGATTTTTTTCCATTTAAAATAAAAATAATTTTTATTGACTTAAAATTAAAAAAGGTTACTAAAAAAAGTAACCTCTATATTTTATTTCATTCCTTTCATCATTTGCATCATCTTTTTGCCTCCACCACCTTGCATCATTTTCATCATTTTGCTCATTTGGTTAAATTGTTTCATCAACTGATTTACTTCTGTAATTGTTGTTCCAGAACCTTTTGCAATTCTCTTTTTTCTGCTAGAATCTATAGTTGCAGGTGTGCTTCTTTCTGCAGGAGTCATAGAGTGGATAATTGCTTCAATTCCTTTAAAGGCGTCATCATCAATATCTACATCTTTCATAGCTTTTCCAGCTCCAGGAATCATGCCCATTAAATCTTTCATGCTTCCCATCTTTTTGATTTGCTGAATCTGACTTAAAAAGTCGTCGAAACCAAACTGATTTTTAGCAATCTTTTTCTGCAATTTTCTTGCTTCTTCTTCATCATATTGATCTTGGGCTCTTTCTACAAGAGAAATAACATCTCCCATTCCCAAAATTCTATCTGCCATTCTATCTGGATAGAAAACATCAATTGCTTCCATTTTTTCTCCAGTTCCAATAAACTTTATTGGTTTGTCAACCACAGATTTGATTGATAATGCAGCACCACCTCTTGTATCTCCATCTAATTTTGTAAGTACAACACCATCAAAATTTAAAATATCATTAAAGGCTTTTGCAGTATTTACAGCATCTTGCCCAGTCATAGAATCTACCACAAATAACGTTTCTTGTGGATTTACAATTTTATGAATGTTCGAGATTTCTGTCATCATTTCTTGATCTACAGCCAAACGACCTGCAGTATCAATAATTACAACATTTTTACCAGTCGCTTTTGCATGTGCAATTGCATTTTTAGAAATTTCTACAGGGTTATTGTTACCAACTTCTGCATATACTTCTACACCAATTTGCTCTCCAACTACTTGTAATTGGTTAATTGCTGCAGGTCTGTACACATCACAACCTACTAAAAGAACTTGTTTAGATTTTTTGGTTTTTAAGTAATTTGCTAATTTTCCAGAAAAAGTAGTTTTTCCAGAACCTTGCAAACCAGACATTAAAATTACAGTTGGTGAACCTTGTAAATTAATACCAACAGTTTCTCCACCCATTAATTTAGTAAGTTCGTCTTTAACCAACTTTACCATTAATTGTCCAGGATTTAATGTTGTTAAAACATCTTGTCCTAAAGCTTCAGTTTGTACTTTTTTGGTAAATTCTTTAGCAATTTTAAAGTTAACATCGGCATCTAAAAGCGCTCTTCTAACTTCCTTTAAAGTTTCTGCAACATTTATTTCTGTAATTTGCCCATGACCTTTTAAGGTGTGTAAGGCTTTATCTAGTTTTTCACTTAAATTATTAAACATAATTTGTATTCTTTTTTAGTAAACACAAATATAATTATAACAACTCGCTTATAAAAGATTAATTTCTTTTTAAAAGCAGACTTGTAAAAAAGTTTACCAAGTGAACAAAAATGGATATTATAAAAATAAAAAATGATAAGAATATCAAAAAATTAGCATTGTTATTTGGAATATAATTGGCTAAAGAATTATCGCCAATCCAATTCCAACTATCTTTTGTAATTAATAGGAGTAGAGATAATATTTGTAAAAATAAATGTGTAATTGTTAACCATTTATTGGGATGTTTTTCAATCCAATTTAAAGCAAAATAGTTTACGGCTATCATCAAATAAAAAACTGCAGAAAATTGACAAAAAGATTTATATGGAAATACAAAATATGTGTCGTAGATTGGAATATCTAAATTTTTATCACCAAAAATAAAAGCTGTAATGAAAGTTATAATCGATAATCCAAAGAAAAACAAATAAGGTTGGCGAATTATTTTATTCAATTAATACAACAATTTTAAGGTTTCTGTATGATGTTCTGTGTGATGAGCTGTCCACATTATAATTTCTCTAATTGTCATTTTACCCATTAAGGGATGAGGAATAACTAATGTATCTAAGTTTTTGTCGCTTATTTTTTTGGTTTTATATTGTAGTTTTTTCTGCTGAATTTGGAATTTTGTTAGCAAACGCTCTCTTTCTTTTAAAGTCGGTATTTTTAAGTTTTGATTAAATTTTGTGACTCTAGATTGGTTTTCTTCCAATTTATCTTCATACTTTTTTGCGACAGTTTTATAATCTCTAGAAGGTCTGTTTGCTAAACCAAATTTATATTTTAGAAAGAATCTTGGATAGCTTAAAGCGTTGTTTAATAATTGCAAGCTGTTTACCAAATGTAAAATATGTTGTCCTTCAGTCCATTTATCTTTTGGACCTTTTTCCCAGTTTTCTATGGGTTGATTTTCTATCCATAAAAATAATTCTTGATGCTTTACTTCAAGTAAATCAGCAATTTCAATTTTATCCATTCAACAACATTTTATATTTAGAATGTATAAATATAAAATAATTAACTGAATTTTTAAAAAAAATAGTCATTATAGAGAATTAGATACTCTAATAAATTTATTAATTTTTTAGTGATTCTCTATTGGCAGTAATTTTACTTAGTAATCTTTTTAAAAGACGTATTAATGCTTCTTGATTTTCTAAAGTAGCACTAGCTTCAGAATTTGTATTGGTAATAGTTTCAGTTAAAGAAACATTTGTATTACTTGTAATGCTTAATGAGTTTTTTATGGCTTCTGTTTTAACTAAAAGTTTTTTGTAGAGATATAACATTTCTAATTGATTTTTTTCTGTACCTCTGTTATCTAATAATACTTTTAAATTTATAAAACTTAAATCTTTTAATGGAATTATTGATTCATAGAGAGGAGGTCCACCAGCAGTTGAAAAGGATATTTCTACACTAACACCATTAGTTGGTGCAGGAGTTGGTAATAAAAAAAAGCCTTTATATACTTTAGTTGTTGGTGATGCACCAGTTGATGTTATTAAACTATCATCATCATTATTTACGAAAGAAACCTCCAACTGTGTGTTATCATTCCAATCTAAATGAACAAATTTATTAATTCCTGTACTATCAGAATATCCACCTTCTAATAATGCTCCATTTTTAGTTGTAATTGTTGCTGAAGTAGATGTTATAATATTACCAGTATAAACGTTTGCTTTAATAGTAATTGTAGATCCATCAAATGCAAAAGGAGTTGCAGCTGTAGCATCAATAATAACATTATGGCCTTTTGCATCAATTGTATTATCATTTTTTGTAATTATAGTAGCTGTTTCTCCCTTGTAATTATCTACTAGAAATGCTTTTGCACGATCATAAAATTTTGCAGTTGTTTCTATTTCTGTATATGTATTTGTAATTGCTTTTGAGGGCTCTGTAATAAGTATATCATTAGACAAAATAATATTTTCTGAAATATCTTTATTAACTACAAATGGTTCTGATTTTAGATTGTGTAAATAGCTAGCAAAAGACTTAGTGTGGTTTTGTCTATCTGTTTTTGTGTTTCCTGCATACGTAGAATTTTGTAAGCATGTTTCTCCATCATAATTAACTAAACCTGTTATATTGCCAGCAGCATCTGTAAATTTATTGTTTAAAACAATATTAGAACTACCATCTATGTAATAACAACTTGCATTTTCAATGGGTAAGTTTGCAGCATCTAATACTTTAGCAGTATATCTAAAAGCAATTGTTGTAATGTCATTTGCATCTGCACTATTTGCTCTTAGCGTAGTAAAATCTGGATTTACAAAAACAATATTTGCATTTCCTTGGTTTGGTACAATATGAAATTCGCAACTATTTATTTCTACATCTTTTAAAATAGGTGTTAAATTATTTCCATTACCAAGTTGAAACGCGTATTTACAGCCTTCTACTTTTGTTGCATTTAAAGAAAATGTATTGGTGTTATTAGCTGCATATAATTTAATACCAACTGCTGTAGTATGATGAACTCTAGTTCTATCATAAGAAATAGTAGAATTACTAGAAGCCCAACCATCACTTAAACTAACACCATCTTCTGGTTGAAAGTCGCAATCTATTGTTTTAAATTCACAATTATTATCAACCCTTATTCTATTTTGAGCATATAAGGAACTTCCATAAGCTCTAAAAATTCCATTGTTAAATAATCTAAAAGAGTCGTTTGCAGTTCCTACTACTGAGAAACTTCCACCATCTGCACTTTGACCACCAGTGATATTTCCTTGTAGAACACTTCCATATATTTGAAAACTAGCAGCATTTATTTTTATATGTTGGTTAGAACAATTCCAAACTGAATTTGACCCACTATTTGCATCGTTTCCTATTCTAATTGGAGCGTTAAAAACATATGTTTTCTTATTTCCTGCAAGTGTTTCTCTAAAATGGTCAGATCCAATTCCGTTAGAAATTAATGCCTCATAAATACCATCACTTGTAATACCAGTACCTGTGCAAACTAATGTGCCATTATCTACTGTATAAGTTTGAGAATAACTATATAAAACAGAAAGTAAAACAATAATTGTACATATAACTTTTTTCATAATGATATAGATTTAGTTATAAGTTAAAGCTTGGCATTCAGTTAAAGTAGTTGGTTGCGAAGTTTGACCTGCATTATTCGAAATAGTAGCTTCTAATTCTACATTAACATCTGATTTATTATATTTTATAACTTTCCAGTCATTATTTATAATTAATGAAACATAATAAAAATTACTATCTGCTCCAGTTCCCTCAAAAATTAATTCATTAGTAACACTATTAAATGTAATTGGTTTCCAGGCATTTCCTGCTCTTAAATAAGCGTTTTTATTTTGAGAAGAATACATTAGCATGCCATCTGTTGGTGTTAAAATATCTATGGGTTTTAATTCTGTTGGTAGTAAAAATCCAAATTTTTGAGTGTTCGTTAAATCTAAAATAGCCTGAGCATAAGGATTTGAGTTGCCAATAGCAACGTTTCCAAGTGAATTTATAAGCATTCTCTCTGTGCCTAAAGTTTGAAAACGAATAATGTCTTCATCAGTAATTTTTTCTATAGATATACTCGTATCTCCATCATCATCTTGTAATTTTTTTAAATTGATTTTAAGCCAACTTGTGCTAGTTTTATCATAAATTTTAGTTATTATATTTATTGAGTCTGTATTATCAAACCAAATATCACCTTCTAAAGGATCAATAGGTTCAATGTTAGATGTTGTGTATTTATTTTTAACTAATGTGTTGATAGTTCCTTTATTGTTAATAACCCTAACTTCTTGAGCAAAACTTTTTTGTATGCAAATTGCACAAAATAAAAATATTAGAAACTTAATGATTATTTTAAAAAACATATACTAGAAAGCTACACTTTTAATATAAACTTAATTTATTTTAATGTTACTTGTTTTAAAGAGTTGACTATTTTTTAATAATCAACTCTTTAAATATTTAAACAAGAAACTTGAGTTTGAAATTATTTAATATATTGTACTTCAACAATATCTCCAGCATACATTGGCATTTCTGCTGCATCATATTGAATAGTTACTGTATCTGCTGTAGCAACGAAGTCTACACCTGATCTTAATTTTGCACCATTTCTGTATACAAATAATTTTGCTTCTGTAGTTCCAGCTGTTAAAGCAGGTAATCCTGAAACAGTTATTGCAACATCTGCAGCTGCATTTGCTCCTTGAGTATGAACTTTTCTTATACCACTTACTAAATCTGTAATTAGCATTTTTTTAAATTCACCTGTAGCTTCGTCTCTTAATAATAAAGTGAAACCAGTAGAATCATATGCAGTAGCTGCAATATCAGTAACAGGATTTGTTGTAGCATCTATAGCTTTAATTCCAGATATAGCAAATACTTGTCCTGTAGCATCTATATAAGTGTCATCAGTTAAAGTACCACCTAATTGCCAAGTTGTAATTACACCACCATTAGGAGCTGTATCTGTAAATGTTGTAATACCATTACTAGCTTGTAAGTATTTAATAGTACCCTTGTTATCAATAACTTTTACAGATCCACCATCTTCACCTAATACAGTATTTGTTTGTTTAGTAAAGTCTGTTGCTGCATTTGTTGATGTATCTGTTCTTTGTGCACTCATTGATCCAATAGTTAATAATCCTACTGCTACTAATGCAATTTTAAATTTGCTTGTAATTGTATTCATTGTTTTCATTGTTAAAATTTGTAATTGTTTTTGTTGTAATTGTTTACTTTTAATGTTTATTTATTGTTATTTTTAATATAATTGAACTATTCTAATTTTGTCATCTTTATAGCAAATGGCTTCTGGTTCTAATTTTATGCTTGTATTATTTACAGTTGTAAAATTGATACGAACGCCATTTCTATAAACATCTATTTTATCTTTACTTGTAATATTTAAAGGTGTTGTAAATACTAACTGACCATCTGTAGCTGTTATAATTATTTCTTTTTTTTGTGTTATAGAAGAAAGTGATCTTTGTTTTAAAACGCCTGTATTTTTATCTGCAACTACAATTTGATCTTCATTGTTTGTGCTTTCTTTTAATCCTTTAAAAGCAATTGTATTGGTTGCTGTTGTTGTAATAATAGTTGGTTCTATTAAATTGCCACCTAATTTTAAAGTACTTCCAACTTTTGTAAGTCCGTTTAAAGCTAATGTTGTTATAGAAACCCAATTACCATCATTATAAACCTGAATACATTCACAAGCTTTATTCCAAACTTGATCACCATCTTTTGGGTTTGTAAACTTGTTCTTTTTTGCAACATCATTATCAACAGTAATAAGGCCAAATTCATTTGTTGGATCAAAATCTTCGTTTACAGGCAGCCAATTGGTACCATTCCAAATCATTAAAGTTGGGTGAGCATTTGGTCCATAATTTGTTAACCAAATTAATTCACCAGTTTTATAAGGAGGTTCTAAATCATTAAAAGATTGTATAATTCTTACAACACTATATTCTTGATTAGGGTGTGGAATGTATAATATTTTTTGAGAGTCCAGAAAAACTAAACCTTCATCATTACTATGTATATCTAATTCAACATTTAAATATTTAAGATTTCCATCCCAAATAATGTTATTAAAAGTATAATCTATAGGTGTTCCTTCACCCACAATAAGAGAAACCATTCCATTTTCATCAGTAGTAATTAAATGTTCTTCAGTATATTCTATTCCTGCATCATTAGTTATTGTAAAACGCAGCGTAACATCTTCTGAACTTAAAGGCACTTGATTTTGCACAGCATTAGTTCCAGGAATTTGCACTTCTACATTGTTAAGTATTAATGCTTGATAATTAAAACCTGGTGTTTGAGCACAAATAATAGTTGACCCAAACAAAAATAAGACTAGCCATATTTTTGTTGCAAAATGCATTTTAGTATTTATTTTAAAATGACCCATAACATCTATTATTAGAACCATTAATACTAAAAAGTAACCCAAAAGAAAAAGCATTTGTATGCAATGAATATTGTTCTCCTATATTACTATCTTGATTTTTTTCTATAAAACTATCTGCAATATTATATTTTATGTAAGTTGATAAATTATCTGATATAAAATATTCTGCACTTAAACCTCTGTGATAACGCAGTAAAGTTCTATCATAGGTGTTATCTGTAATTAAATCGTTTACTACGTTTTGATATGCGCTAGTTGCTTTGGTTAAATAATCAAAAGAGATATTTGCGTGTACTTTTATTTTGAATAAAGCATCGTTTAAAACCGCAAAATTGAGCCCAGTTTTTACACCTATATACGTTAAATTGTACCTTAAAGGAATGCTTTGTGGATTATTACCAACATAAAAACCAGTATTTATAATGTATTTATTATAGCTTGCACCAACTTCTCCTTGAAACCTGTCTGTAAAAAAGTTGGCTCTAAGGCCACTTTCTAAAAACAAATCTTCAGATTTTGCATAGTTTAAATCTAAAGTATTGCCACCTAAATTATTTACATAATTTTTAAAATAAGCATTTTCTACACCAGCTTCTAAATAAACCTGCTGCGCATTTCCTACAGAAATAAAGGCTGTAAGAAATAGGATATAGCTATATGTAGATTTATTTTTAAACATGCTGTTTATTGTACTTTCAATATTTTTTTAGTTGATGAATTTTCTCCACTTTTAATTTGTATTAGATAAGATCCAATACTAAATCTATTCATTGGGATAATAATTTGATCTGTAGGTTGATGTTTCTCTGAGTTAAAAACTTTACCATTTACATCAAAAATTCTGATGTAAACATCATAAGTAGTTTTTTTAGCAAAACCTATTTTTATATAATCGATAAAAGGGTTTGGAGAAATAACAAAATCTAAAGTTTCTTTAAATGTATTTTCAGAACTATTATCTACCTTAAAGAATAATGTACTTGTTAAAAAACCTTGTTGTACAGAAACTTTTTCCGTTTTCTTTGTACCAATAATACCAGATTGACCAATACTTTGTTGTACACTATAATTATTGTTAGTTGCGTAAATTGTTGCAGAACCTACAGAAGTAATTGTAGATTTTAAAACAGAATATTTTTTTGTTGTTTGCTGAGAAAAAGCAAAACATTGATATACAAATATGTATATAAGAAGTAATTTTTTCAATCTACTAATGGGGGTTAGTTGTGAAATTTAAATTTTAATATAAAATAAGGGGCAAATTTATGCATATTAATTTACTTTACGATTGCTTTTGTTATAATTTTTGTGATTTGTCTTTCTTTAATTCGTCTTTTTCTAAACACTTTTTTGTAGTAATAAATAAGTAAGCTTTTTTATTAGGGTAGCTTGTCTTTAATTTTAGACACCCTTGTTTATATAAAAGTCACAATAAAATTATATTTTTTTTTAAAAAAATTAATTCCTTTTTTTTCGTGAAAAAAAATAAATATCTATCAACGATAAATTAATTTTTAAATATTAAAATAAATAATTGAAAATAAGTAGTTTAGTGTTTTTTTTTAGATATGAAATAGTAAGATTAATGTAGTTGTATTGGTAAGAATTTTACTTTTCGAGCATAGTTAATAATTGAAAAATTCTTAAAAAAAATAGATTTTTTGATTAAAAATAAATACCATCAAAAATTAATTTGAAGGTATTTAAAATATTTTAAGAGTTTTACATCCTTATTTAGCAGCTATAAATTCTAAAGCAGCTCCATTTATACAATGACGTTTTCCTGTGGTTTCTGATGGGCCATCATCAAAAGAATGTCCTAAATGACCACCACAAGTATTGCATTTTAATTCGGTTCTTGCATACCCAATTTTGTAATCTACATCTAATTCTACATTACCTTTTACTGCTCTATCAAAAGAAGGCCAACCAGTTCCTGAATCGAATTTATGTTCAGTTTTATACAAAGGAGTTTTACAAGCTGCACAAACAAAAGTTCCTGCTTTTTTAATGTCATTTAAAGGACTTGAAAAAGGTTTTTCTGTGCCAGCTTCACGCAAAACATTATAAGCAATTGGCGATAATTGCTCTTTCCATTCTGCATTTGTTTTTTCAACTTTATAGGTTTTTGTTTCTTTCGATGAGTTTTGTGCAGTTCCAACACAGCTTATCATCAATACTAAAATACATATACCTGCTAATTTTTTCATTTGTTTTGTTTTATAAAATTTACAATTCTGTTTACTGTTTCCTTATCTCTAAGAATTTTTGTGTGTCCTAATCCTTCTGTAAGCAACAAAGTTCCTTTCTTTAAATTTAGACGAATATTTACAGCACAACTTACAGCAACATCGCCATCTAAAACATCATGAATTACCAAAACAGGAATCTTTACTTTTTTAGCAACTTCATTTGTATCATAATCAATTAGTTGGATGTTCCATTTTTTCTCAAAATATTTTTTAAGTTGATGACCAAAATTGGCATTTAAGCCTAAATTATTTGCAAAATTAATTAAAATATCTTCCATTGTATCTCCAGAACCAACAGTAATTAAACGTTTAAAAATTGCTGTTTCAGCCTGTGTATTCATAATTGCCATAGCTCCAAAAGAATGACCAACAGCAGCTTCAAAAGGACCAAATTCTTTGTTTATGGCTTTGATACTTGCAATATATTCTAGCAAATTAGTTGTTTTTCCTGTTGATTTCCCATGTGAAGGTGCATCAAATGCAATGACCATAAACCCTTTTTCTAATAATAAATTAGCAATCATAAATAATTGAGTTCGTCTTCCTGCCCAACCATGAGTTAACAAAACTTTTTTATCTGAATAGCCATAAGATAAAATATGAATATCTTTTTGAATCGATGAAACATGCAGCGTTTTTTTCTGTGCAGCTTCGTCCATAGCTAATTCTCTTTTAGGTATTTTAAAATTGATAGGAGTTGTAAATAATTTTGATGCAAAATATAAACTAATGCTATCAGAAAAAATATTAATAGTTTTAAAAAACCACTGAATTGCTTTTGGAATTTTTAAACTTGACGTTAATTTTTCTTTATCGAAGAAAGACTGCATAATATCTATTAAAGTTACTTTAAGAATTAATAAAGCACAAATATTAATTAAATAATCAATAAATTGCTACCGAAAATCAAAAGATATTTAAAAATGAAAAAAATAACAACTTTATTATTGGTAGTATTTCTATTTGCTGAATGTAGTACTGTGCCAATTACAGGAAGAAAACGTGTAAATTTTGTAAGTGATTCTCAAGTTTTACCTGCAAGTTTTGCTCAATACAAAGGTTTTTTAGAAGAAAATAAACTTTCGACAAACAGAGAAATGACGAACCAAGTTAAAAGCGTTGGTCAAAATATTTCTGCTGCTGTAGATCGTTTTATGAGAGCAAATGGAATGGCAGAAGATGCAAATCAATATAGATGGGAGTTTAACTTAATTCAAGACGAAACTGTAAACGCTTGGTGCATGCCAGGAGGAAAAGTTGTTTTTTATACTGGGATTATGCCAATTTGTGATAACGAAAATGGAGTAGCAGCAGTTATGGGTCATGAAGTTGCTCACGCTTTTGCAAAACATGGTCAAGAAAGAATGTCTCAAGGACAATTGCAACAAATTGGAGGTTTGGCAGTGGCTCTAGGAACTTCTGGAGAAAGCTCACAAACGCAACAAATTTGGAATACAGCTTTTGGAGTTGGTTCTGGTTTAGGGATGTTAAAATTTAGTAGAGTTCATGAGCAAGAAGCAGACAGATTAGGGTTGGTTTTTATGATTATGGCTGGTTATGATGGAAGAGAAGCTGCTGAAGTTTGGGTAAGAATGAACGAAAGATCTGGAGGAAGTTCTCAGCCAGCAATTCTAAGTACACACCCAACGAACGAATCTAGAATTCAAGATTTGAGAAATTATTTACCAACTGCAAAGAAATATGCTGCTAAATTTAATAAAACAGGAAATACACAAATGAAATAATTTAAAAACATTTAGATTTCATATATTTAGCCGTTCAATTTTTTTGAACGGCTTTTTTAGTGAAACACTTTTTCAAAAAGTTGTATAACAACGAGTTTGAAATAGAAATGTTGAACTAATTCTGATGAAAATCAGAATCTTATAAACTAAATGATAATCTATGTTAAAAATAGGAGATAAAAAATTAATAAACGCTTGGGCCTTTTACGATTGGGCAAATTCTGTATATTCTTTAGTAATTAGTACAGCTGTATTTCCTATATATTATGCTGGTTTAACAGCATCAGAAGGTTTTGCAAATGCTGATGGGAAAATAGAATTTTTAGGAATGCTTTGGAATTCCACTTCCTTATATAATTATGCTTTGGCATTTTCTTTTTTAGTAGTTGCTTTAATGTCGCCAATGTTATCTGGAATTGCAGATTATGCAGGGAATAAAAAGAAATTTTTAAAAGGATTTTGTTTACTGGGTTCTATTTCAGTAATGTGTTTGTTCTTTTTTACAGGCAAAGAAACCTTGTGGGTTGGTATTGTATTTACCATTTTAGCAAGTATTGGCTTTTGGGGAAGTATTGTTTTTTACAATGCATATTTACCAGAAGTTGCACATCCTGAGCAGCAAGATAAAGTTAGTGCAAAAGGCTTTATGTTAGGGTATTCTGGTTCTATTTTGTTGTTATTAATTTGTTTAATTTTGATAGAAACCGAGGTTTTTGGTTTGTATGATAAACAATTTGGTTCGCAAATTTCTTTTGTTTTAGTAGGTTTATGGTGGTTGGGTTTTGCTCAAATTACCTATAAAAAATTACCAAATACAGAAAAAATTACCTTACCAAAAGATAATTATTTTTTAAAAGGAATCAAAGAATTTAAAAAAGTAGCTAAAGAACTATTTGAGTATAGTGAATTAAAAACCTTTTTAATTGCATTTTTTTTACTGAGTATTGGAGTGCAGACTATTATTTTAATGGCAGGTATTTTCGGTACTATTTTAGGTTTAGAAACTGCAAATTTAATTGGGACTATTTTATTAGTTCAGTTTGTAGGGATTTTAGGAGCTTTTCTTTTTTCTAGATTATCTAATAAAATTGGGAACATAAAAACTTTAAAAATAACGATTGCAATTTGGGGTTTAGTTTGTTTTATTGGTTTCAACTTAACAAAAGATACACCAAATATTGATATTTACTTCTACGTTTTAGGTGGCTTAATTGGTTTGGTTATGGGTGCAATTCAATCTTTAGCAAGATCTACCTATTCTAAATTATTACCACAAACTGAAGATACAGCTTCTTATTTCAGCTTTTTTGATGTTACAGAGAAAATTGCTTTGGTTGTTGGGATGGTTACTTTTGGTTTGCTAACTTCTTTTTTTACAATTCAATCAAGTGTGTTGGCTTTGGGTGTTTTCTTTTTAGGTGCTTTTATCACTTTGAGTACTATCAAAAAAACAAAATATGTGCAGTAATTTATTTTGAGAAAATTGTTTGCAAATAATCTTTTTCTATTTTTAGCACAAATCCTATCAAAATTTCTTGATCTTTTAACGTTAATTTATTGAGCATTTGTTCTCCTTTAGAAATAGTTTCCAATGCTAAACTCAACCCAGTAATTTCTTTTTGAGAAAATACTTTAGGTTTGTTTTTCATTTTTGATATTAAAAAACTAATAATTTCTTTAATTTTTTCGACCAACTCTTTATCATGAATAATATTGAAAAAAGTTTCTGTATTTTTCATAAACTCTTCCAATTCTTTATAAGATAAAAGTTGAATGAGTTTGTTAATTTTTTGAGTTGTAAAAGGAGGTTCACTATTTTCTTCAATAGCTTTCTCTACGATTGCATTTTCAAATTTTGTTGCACCTCTAAAAGATTTCATCGCTTTTAAACCAGCATTAAAAATTTTTGGCAGATGTTTACCATGCGTAAAAATTAATTTTAAAGATGGTAAAACTAAATTTAATAACTTTTCTGGATGTTTTATAAAATCATCTAAAGTGCTAAAAGCTTCATTTAATTCTGCTCTTTTATCTACATCAGGATATATATAGGTTAAAAAATACGTTTTTATATCCTCTAAAATCTCTTCACTAATAGTTTCTGGAAAATCATATTTTTCTTTTAAAATTTTATATTGATAACGTTCTTCAATCAAGTTTCTGTAACCGATAATAATTTCATTTAATAAGATTTGTTCAGACATAAAATAATTTTAAAAACAGGTTAAATTTAATGAGAATAAACGAAATATCATCGTAAAAAAAAGCAGCTAATACATTAGCTGCTTTCTAATTAAATGTTTCTTTATTATTGAACAGAAATATCAAAAGTTACTTCTGCATCTGTGCTTCCTCCTGCATTTGCAGAGGTTCCATCATTTGGTTTTGTAGGTTCGTGCTTTAAAACAATTGTCAATGTTCCAGTTCCTGCATTTCCAGTACTAACAGAAGTTTCAATTCCAATCGGATTTCCATTTACATCTGTATCTGTTTTTTCAATAGTTAAATCAGCAATGCTAGATGCAAAGAAAAATTCATGTTCATCTCCTTCTGCTTTTACTTCTAAAGTAATATTTTCTGCAGGAGACTCAGTTGCATTTTCTAACTTAAGAACTCCAGTATACGTTGTGTTTGCAGTTAAAGAACCAGAAACTTCATAGGTTGCATCATCTAAACTACCACCAGTTAAATCTGTAAATATTAGGTTTACTACATTATTACCACTTGTTAAAGTGTATGTTACTGTTGTAATTAATTCTTCTTCAGTACCATGTTCAAGCTCATCATCATGATCATTTGAACAGCTAGAAAGTGTAAAGGTTGATATACATAAAATAGCAACTAATTTGATTGTATTTGTTATGTTTAATGTTTTCATAATTTGTGGTTTAATAATTTATTTTAATTTTTAAATTGAAATTTCTCCCTAATTCATCAGCAAAATATCGTAGTCTATTTAAGTTTTCTCTGTAAGAAACATTAAACAAATTATCTACATTAAATTCTAATTTTAAGCTTCCTTTTTTAAAAGCTTTAAAAACTGCAGATGTTTGAATATTAAATAATGAATATGCAGGAGGTGTTGAGCTAATGTCTACAAAAACATCTTGTTGTTGTATGGCATTAAATGTGTTAAAATTATAATCTGGAAATTGATTTTGTTGTAAAACTGTTCTGTTTTGTAAACGAACCGTTAATTGATTTAATTCTTTCTTTGTATAAGAAATTGAATTTGTAAAACTTGTTGATGGCATGTGAATTAACGCAATATCATCAGACAAATTATCGCCTTTTAATAAACTTATATTTCCTTTATAATTAAATCTTTCACTAATTTTTTTGTTTACATCAATATCAATTCCAAAAATTCTTGCATCTATTTGGTTGTGTTCCCAAACAGGAAATGCGCCTCTAATAGTTGTGGTAATTCCAACAGGAATCAACTGAATAAAACCATCAATATATTTGTAATATGGACTAATTACAAAGCCAAAGTCGTCATTATTTCTTTCTAAAGAAACAATAAAATTATTAGCGATTTCTTTGTTGATTGTAAGTAAACCAGTTTCTATTCGAGCAGCAGAATGATGCAAACCATCACTAAATAATTCTGATGGATTTGGCATTCTAGAAGCTAAACCGTAATTGATAAATAACGAAATGTCATTTTCAAAAGATTTGCTAAAACCTAAACTAGCAGAAAAGTTATGAAACGTAAATTCTGGTTTCGTAAAAATTCTGGTTCCATTGATAACACCTGTTTCAAATTCAGGAAACAATTCATCATAATTATAAGTTTCTTGCCAATCGTTTAGGTTGTAGTTTTTTCTAGCATCAATTCTAGAAAAATCATATCTAAAACCTGCATTAAATTCGGTATCAAAATTTAATTTATAATTAGCTGTTGCAAAAGCACCAGCTTCATATTTATCAAAATCAGGAATTAAAGGATTGGTTCCTGTTCCTGCAATTGCATCATTTTGTTGATAACGAACTAAAATACCTGTATTTAGTTTTAGTTCATCAGAATAATCTATTTCTAAATCAGTCTGAAGTGAGTTTGTAAATAATCTTAAGTCGATTACAGGTGTATTTCTTAAATCTCCTCTTCTTAAATCAAACTCTTGTCGTCTATTAATTTGTAAATCATATTGAACCGATAATTTTCCAAAACCTTTAATCCTTTTATACGCTTCAATTTTAGCTAAATGATGCGTAATTGCTTGTTTTGGGAAATTTATATCGTAAGAAAAATCTTCAGTTACTCTTGGTTTTTTATTATTGATTGCGTTTACCAAATCATTAACATTCCCAATATGAGAAGATTGTAAAATGGCAAATTCATTATCAACAAAACTATAATAAGCACTAAAGCCTTTTTCGTAACCATTGTAACCAATTCGAAAAGAAGTATTTATGCTTTTTAAACCACTGTTGGTCAAATAATAATCAGGAGTTTTAAAATCGCCAAACTGTTTGTAGTTGGCTTGTAATTTTGCATACAAACCAGATTTGTAGGTTTTTACGATTTCCGAATTTATATTTCCACCAAAACCATTAGAGTTAAAAGAAGAAATTGTGCTTCCAAAAAGTGAATCTTTAACAGCATACTTTTTTAGTTCAATTAAAATTAAACCACCAATGGCATCACTTCCATATTTTAAAGTATTTGCACCTTTTACAACAGTAATTTTTTCACTAGCATTAATGTCGATATTTGGTGCATGTTCATCTCCCCATTCTTGGTCAAACATTCTTACATTATTATTAATCAATAATAATCTGCTACTGTGCAAACCATGAATCATTGGTTTTACAATAGAATTACCAGTGTTTAAAGAAGATACACCACTTAAAGTACTCAAAGCATCTCCTAAAGACTTGTCAGTGAAATTGTCTATTGCAGCTTTTTTCAAAGATTGCTCAACACTTGTAATTTTAGTTTTAGTGTTGGTTTTAACAATAACTTCATTCAATTCATTTAAATGATGTTCTAAAGTAATATCTTTAAAAGTGTCTTCAGTAATACTGATGCTAATCCTTTTCGTATCGCAAGCAACATGTTTTATAATGATGGTGTATTTTCCTGCACAAATATTGTTGAATTCAAACAAGCCATCAAAATCTGTGGTAGCATATTTGTTTGAATTTTCAATTTGTAAGGAAGCACCAATAATTATAGAACTATCGTGAAAATCAGTAACTTTTCCTTTAAAAGAAAGATTGCATTTCTGTGCTGATGTAGTTGTATATAAACAACATACAAAAACACAATAATAAAATAGTTTCATTATTTTTTGTTTTCAATAATTAAATTAATAGACCTAATTTAAATACTTTGAGGTGGCCCTCTTAATGAAAACGATAATTGAGTATGATTTTTTAAATAATTATAAGCAATACTATTATTTTTAGTGATAATAGTATTTATTAAAATTTCGAAGTTATTTTCCGCTAAAAAAGAGGTGCTTTGTTTCAATAAATGAAGCTCACAATCTACATCTTTTTCGTGAATATGTTTTACAGTTTTAGAATTACATACAGCATGTTCATGATTCATTAAATCATGTAAAGAGTTGATTGCTAATGGTAATAAAAAGATTAGCAACAATAAAAAGCCTATATGTTTTTTAACTGTTTTGATGTTATTCTTTCTTTTTTCTTAATTTTAAATTTAGCATTTCCACACCTAATGAAAAAGCGATCGCAAAGTACAAATATCCTTTTGGAATTGCGCCTACAGTTTTGTTAAAAAATTCAGTATGCGATAAATGTGCACCTTCTGTAATTAGCATAAAACCAATCAAAATTAAAAATGATAAAGCCAACATTTGTATGGTTGGGTTTCTATTCACAAATTTGTTAATTGGTTGACTAAAAATCATCATAATAATGATAGAAATGATCACAGCAATTACCATAATTGTTAAAGCACCATCAACACCATTTGTCATACCAACAGCTGTTAAAATACTATCAAAAGAGAAAACAATATCAATTAAAATAATTTGAATGATAACGTTTTTAAAAGAGATTATTTTTGGAGTTTTAATCACTTTATCTTCATTTGTATCTTCCATTTTTTCTCGAATTTCGCTAGTACTTTTATATAAAAGAAAAATTCCACCTAAAAATAATATAATGCTTTGCCCAGTTAAACCCGTTTTAAACCAACCTAAATCAACCGAAAAAAATGGATCTTTTAAGGCGATTAAATAAGAAACACTAAATAAAAGTGCAATTCTTGTAACCATTGCCAAAGCCAACCCTAATATTGTAGCTTTTTTAACTTGATTTTCTGGTAACTTATTTGCAGAAATTGATATGAAAATAATATTATCAATCCCTAAAACAATTTCTAAAAAAGTTAAGGTGATTAATGAAACCCAAGTTTCTGCTTGTAAAAAAATTTCCATATTATTTTACTTTATAAATTGTTCCTTTTTTTGAAAATTTAGAAAAACCGATTTTTACTGTAAAATCGTAAGAGTCTTCTCTAATTTTATTTATTTGAATATACATTCGGTCTTTTTGTAAATCGTTTTTAGGATTGATATACTTTAATGTATAGAAAAAATTATTTTTCCATTCAATTGAAAGCGTATCAATATGATCACCATATTTACTAATCTGAATACTATCTTTTCTAATGATGGTTTCTTTTACAAAATCTTTACCAGCAGGAATTTCAAAAACACCTATTTTAAACTTATCTGAATTGTCTTCAACTCCTGAATTACAAGCTGTAAAACCAAAAAATAGCATAAAGATGATCGACAAAAAACTGATTGCACTTTTAATATTTCGACTCATTAGATATAGTTATTTTTTTGAAAATTTAAATCTATTTTTAAACTCAGTTAAAATATCGGTTTCATTTACTTCAGATATTTCCTTGTCTTTTAAAACATAACTTAGTGTAGAAATATAGGCTTCACCAAAAGCAATTGTTAAAGCAGAAGCTGTAGATGCAGCAATTGCACCACCAGCAATACTACCAACTCCTGGAAATAATTTTAGTAAATTCGATACAATTGTTCTTCCTAAAAGTGTAGCTCCACCAGCTGTAATTGTAGACGAAACTAAGGTCGATAAAAATGCTTTTTTCAATTCGAAACCAAAAACAGCTGTAATACTTGCTAACATTCCTACTTGAATTGGTATTAATGCAATAGCATCAGAAAAGGGAATAGGAGCAGCCCCAGTTCCAGCAGCAGTGGTTGCAGCAGCTACAACAATGGCATGGCTTTTATTTTTTTTTTGCTTTAAACTAACTTTTTGAGCAGCAACAAAAGCGTGTTTTTGAGCTTCAGGCACAATTTCCATGGCTAAATCTACCAAATCTTCCAAACCAGAAGCTTGAATTACATGTCCATCATCTAAAACTTCCGAAATTGAATTTACACGAACTGCATTTTTAAGATTTGGTAAAAGCTCTAAAACCTTTACTCTAAAACCTTGATCTGAAACTGCTTTTGTAATCACACCAATTACAGGCATGTATTTAGAAAGTAATCTACAAAGCTCAATTTCTGCATCTTCCACACGTCTGGAACCTTCATCAATACAAATCCAAGCCATATGAATATGTTTCATTGGATTCGAATCGTTATTCCTGTTTTTTACAAACGTTTCTAATTCTTCAAAAGTTTCCCTGTATTTTTCTAACTCTAAACCTCTTGTGTCAAATAAAGTTAACGGAATTCCGTCTTTTTTAATTTCACGCGTTTTTTGAGTTACAGGTTTTCCTTGGCCAGTTGTTGCAAAATCTCCTTGAAAAACAGCATTTATTAAAGTCGATTTTCCAACGCCAGTTTTCCCAGCAATTAGCACATTAACTTCGCCTCTGTCTTTAATAGCTTTGTTAATTGCGTCTTCAATAATTTTCCCAAGGTCTTTTGCCATGTGCTTTTTATAGATTTAAATTCCTGTATAATTACTTGGTGTAATTGCTTTTAATTCTTCTTTTATTTCTGATGAAACTTCTAAAGTATCAATAAAATCTGCAATTGATTTTTGGTTGATTTTAGCATTCGTTCTCGTTAATCCTTTTAATGCTTCATAAGGATTTGGATACGCTTCTCTTCTTAAAATTGTTTGAATTGCTTCTGCAACAACAGCCCAATTATTTTCTAAATCGTCCTCAAATTTTTGTTTATTCAACAATAACTTATTCAATCCTTTTAAGGTTGATGTGAAACCAATAATGGTGTGTCCAAAAGGAACTCCAACATTTCTTAAAACTGTACTATCTGTTAAATCACGTTGTAATCTAGAGATTGGTAATTTTGCTGATAAATGCTCAAAAATGGCATTTGCAATTCCTAAATTTCCTTCCGAATTTTCAAAATCAATCGGATTTACTTTATGTGGCATTGCAGAACTACCAACTTCACCAGCTTTAATTTTTTGCTTAAAATAATCCATAGAAACGTAGGTCCAGAAATCTCTGTCTAAATCTATAATGATGGTGTTAATACGTTTTAAAGTATCAAACAACGCAGCTAAATGATCATAATGTTCAATTTGTGTGGTTGGAAAAGAATGTTGTAAACCTAATTTTTCTTGTACAAATTCAGTTCCAAATGCTTTCCAATCTATATTTTTATAAGCAACTTTATGTGCATTAAAATTACCAGTTGCTCCACCAAATTTGGCAGCACTTGGTATATCATTCAATAAATTAAACTGTTCTTTTAAACGTACTACAAAAACATCAATTTCTTTTCCTAATCTTGTTGGAGATGCTGGCTGACCATGAGTTCTTGCTAACATAGAAATGTCTTTCCACTCAACAACTAGTTCTTGTAATTTTTCTATAACTTCAAAATAATGAGGTACAAAAACATCATTCATAGCTTCCTTTATTGATAAAGGAATTGCAGTATTATTAATATCTTGAGAAGTCAATCCAAAATGGATAAATTCTTTAAATTTTTGTAAACCTAACGCATCAAATTGTTCTTTGATAAAATACTCAACCGCTTTTACATCGTGATTGGTTATTTTTTCAATATCTTTTATTTTCTGAGCATCTTCAGTAGAAAATTCAGTATAAATTTTACGTAAATCTTCAAATAAATTGGTGTTAAAATTAGCCAATTGTGGCAATGGAATTTCACAAAGTGCAATAAAATACTCAATTTCTACACGAACTCTATATTTTATCAAAGCTTCTTCAGAAAAGTAGTTTGCTAGTTTCGATATTTTACCTCTATAACGTCCATCAATTGGAGAAATCGCATTTAATTGTGTCAAGTTCATGTTAGTTCTGTTGTTAAATGCAAAAATAAGGATTTCAACAGATTTGTTATGTTTTTTTAGAGACTAATTTCATGAATTTCACAAAAATAATTTCAAAAAAATTAAAAGTTCAAATGCCATGAATTCACGAATTTTTTCTTTTTAGTTTGGAGGTGTTTTCTATATTTAAAAATCCAAAAGGATTTAAAATTAGTGAAATTCTCTTTTCGATGATGTTTTTTTTAATTCGTGAATTCGTGGCAAAAAAAACAGAAATTTTAATTAAAATCTAGAATCTAAGAAACTTTACAATCGATTTTTTTTTAAACACGAATTTCACAAAATCAAACCTTATGCAAAGAGTGACACAGATTTTACGGATTTTCATGAATTAGATTGTATAAAACTCATCTGTGCAAATCTGTTTAATCCGTCTCAAAATATTATTCGAGAAATTAGTGAAATTCGTGTCTACTTTCTACGTTTTGCAATCAATCCTAAAATATGTTTTCCACGAGCTTTACAACCTTTACTTTCATGAATAATTTTCGTTTCAATTAAGTGTTTTAACTCAGGATGAATCCAATTTCTATCCAATCCAAAAAGGTATAAAGTATTCATGGTATACGCTCTAACTGCAATTTTTTGAGGAGTAATTAGCCAATCAAAACCACAGGAAACAATTTTATCAATTTGAGTATTTGTTAAATTTTGTTTAATCTCATTTTCTTTGGACGTATAAAAAGCATTTGCAAAATGTTCGCAAATTTTTGCACAAGGTCTAATAGCGCTATCAAATTTTAAGGTAGAAATGTTGTTTGAAAACTCATCTAAATGAGGAATCATCCATTTTAAATGATGGTGTGTACAAATCCACTCTAAAATCCAAGCTGCTTTGATAGATGTTTTATCATCAACCTTAAAAGTAAGAGTAACCAAATCTTTAAATAAATTTTGATTTTCCAATACAATATTTGCCACTCTTTGTCGGTTCTCCCTTTTGGGGTTTTCCATATTATTGAGTTGTTCTGTTAAGAAATGTAAATTTGATTGTGGCACTATTAATGTATATTTGTTTAAAATTCTATTGAAATGTTAAATATAAAAAGACTCTTTTTCGTTTTTACCTTTTTTACTTGTTTTTTTATGAGTGAAACTACAAATGCTCAAAAAATAAATCAATTTGATGCAAATAACAAAAGAACAGGAGTTTGGACAAAATATCATCCTAATAAAAGAATACGTTATACAGGAGAGTTTTTAAACGGAAAAGAAATTGGTGTTTTTAAGTTTTACGATATTTCAGATTCTAGAAACCCCACAACAATCAAAACCTATTCACCTAAAAATAATTTAGTTTTAGTAGAGTTTTTTTCCACAAAAGGAATCTTGCAAAGCAAAGGTTTTATGGAAGATAGGAAACGAGTAGGGAAGTGGAATTATTTTTTTCCTGATGGAAAAATAATGTCAGAAGAAATGTATGTTGATGGAAAGTTAGAAGGAAAGTTATTTAATTATTATCCGAATGGAAAACCCGCAGAAATTTCTGACTATAAAAATGGATTGAAAAATGGCAAATCTCAAAAATATTCTAGCAAAGGAATTTTAATTGAAGTAGTTACGTATAAAAACGGACAACCAAATGGAGTTGCTAAATTCTTTGAACTTACAGGACTTTTAAAAGAAACTGGTGTTTACGAAAACGGAAAACGAGTAGGAAAATGGGAATATTATATTGATGGTGAAGTTGCTTCTGATGCAGAAATGAATAAGAAAAAAACATATACAAAAGAGAATTAAAATTTAAAGTCTAAAACTCAATATAATTTTTTTAGAACAAAGATCTCTGTGAATCTCCGCTTTTTTCTTTGCGCATCTCTGTGTAATATTTAGGATGCATTCTTAAAATAATAGTAATCCTTACCTTTTTTTTTACATTTCATTTTTCACAAACATCTGCAAAATCTGTGTAATTCGTTTCTACAACTTTCCACACAATTTTCGTAACTTTGCACTCTCAAAAATAAAAAATGAAACGAGTAGTTGTTGGGCTTTCAGGTGGAGTAGATTCTAGTGTTACAGCGCATTTATTAAAAGAACAAGGTTTTGAAGTTATTGGGCTTTTTATGAAAAATTGGCACGATGATTCTGTTACAATTTCCAATGAATGTCCTTGGTTAGAGGATTCTAATGATGCCATGATTGTTGCCGAAAAATTAGGGATTCCTTTTCAAGTTGTAGATTTAAGCGAACAATACAAAGAACGTATTGTAGATTATATGTTTGATGAATATTCCAAAGGAAGAACACCAAATCCTGATGTACTTTGCAACCGAGAAATTAAGTTTGATGTTTTTATGGACATCGCTTTAAAATTAGGGGCAGATTATGTTGCAACAGGACATTATTGTAGAAAAGGCGAAGAAATTATCAACGGAAAGCCCGTTTATAAATTATTAGCTGGTAAAGATAATAATAAAGATCAATCGTATTTTTTATGTCAACTTTCTCAACAACAACTTGCAAAAGCATTATTCCCAATTGGTGAATTAACAAAACCAGAAGTAAGAGAAATTGCTAAGGAAGCCGATTTAATTACAGCTGAAAAGAAAGATTCGCAAGGTTTGTGTTTTATTGGTAAAGTAAGGTTGCCAGAATTTTTGCAACAAAAATTACAACCAAAAGAAGGTGTTATTGTAAACATTCCATCAGATTTTTCTGAATATGTAAAAGAAACTCCAGATTTTGAAAATAAGGAGGCTGAATTAAAACATTTTGCAACCAAATTTTCTTATCATAAAGAAGATGGGAAAGTAGTTGGAAAACATCAAGGAGCACATTATTTTACAAAAGGACAACGTAAAGGTTTAGATGTTGGTGGTACAAAAGAAGCATTATATGTTATTGAAACTGATGTAACTGAAAATGTAATTTATACTGGAGAAGGCAAAAATCATACAGGTTTATACAGAAATGTGTTGTTTGTTTCAAATGATGAAATCCATTGGATTCGTGAAGACTTAACCTTAAAAGTTGGAGAAACAATGGAGGTTGAAGCAAGAATTAGATACAGACAAGTTTTGGAAAAAGCCATTTTATATAAAGTAGAAAGTGGTTTGTATGTGGAATTCGAAAACAAACAATCTGCCATTCAAGAAGGGCAATTTGTGGCTTGGTATAAAAATGAAGAGCTTTTAGGTTCTGGAGTGATATCTTAAATTAAAATAAATATGAAAAAGAGTTTTTTAATAATTTTTAGTTTTTTTATTTCTATTTCTTCTTTTTCGCAGAAAGATTCAATTGTAAATTACTTAGATAAGAGCTATCATAAAATAGCTAAAGAGCGAGCTACTTACATTCAGACTATCGTTAAGAAAGATACTTTATGGTTAGCTACTGTTTATTTTGGAAATGGTAAAATGAAACTTCAGGGTCATTTTAAAAACAAAAATTTAAAAACAAAAACAGGGCTTTTTAAAACTTTTAATGACAAAGGAAATTTAAAAACTACTCAAGTATATAATTCCGAAGGAAAAAAAGATGGTACATATAATTACTATAGTAATAATGGTAAAGTTATGACTGTCGGAACTTTTCAAAACGGAAAAGAAGTTGGTGAATGGATATATTTAGATGAAAATTTAACGAGAAGAGCTCAAATTATTTTTAAAGATGGAAAAGTTTTAAACCATAATTTATGGGATGATCAAGGTTCTGAAATAAAAGAAGAATTGGTTTTATTGAAAGTGCCAGAATATAATGAGGGTTCTAGAAAACTAAGGATTAAGCTCAAAAATGAATTGATTAGAGATTTAAGGAAAAAAGGTTTAAAGACAAATTTTTTACTGAAATGTGAGATAGGTAAAGAAGGAAATGTTCAAAATATTTCAATAACACCAAAGTTAGATTCAAAATACGAAGAGCAAATAATCAATTATTTTGCGAACTTGAAAGGAATTGAACCAGGAATAATAGCAAATATGAAAGTAGATTACCCTTGGGAAATACCATTCATAATTAACTAATTTTAGATAAGAACCAATCTCAATTAGAACTTGTAAAATATGACAAACACAATCACCAAACTTTTCAATATAAAATATCCAATTGTTCAAGGAGGAATGATTTGGGTTTCTGGATGGAAATTAGCATCAGCAGTTTCTAATGCAGGTGGTTTAGGTTTAATTGGAGCAGGTTCTATGTATCCTGAAGTTTTACGAGAACATATTCAGAAATGTAAAAAAACTACAGACAAACCTTTTGGTGTAAATGTGCCAATGCTATATCCTCAAATTGAGGAAATTATGAATATTATTGTTGATGAAGGTGTAAAGATTGTTTTTACATCTGCTGGGAATCCAAAAACCTGGACATCATTCTTAAAAGAAAAAGGAATTACAGTTGTGCATGTTGTGAGTTCTGTAAAATTCGCTTTAAAGGCTGAAAGTGCTGGAGTAGATGCTGTTGTTTGTGAAGGTTTTGAAGCTGGAGGACATAATGGACGTGAAGAAACTACAACTTTTACATTAATTCCTATGGTGAAAGAACAGGTGAAAATTCCTGTAATTGCAGCTGGTGGAATTGGTTCTGGGAGAGGAATGTTAGCAGCTATGGTTTTAGGAGCAGATGGTGTTCAAATAGGAAGCAGGTTTGCTGCTACTTTAGAATCTTCTGCACACATTAATTTTAAAAATATAATTGTTGATGTTAAGGATGGAGATACCCACTTAACATTAAAAGAATTAGCGCCAGTAAGATTGATAAAAAATAAATTTTATAAAGAAATACAGGAATTGTACTTGCAAAATCCATCCAAAGAAAAATTAATTGAGTTGTTAGGCAGAGCAAGAGCAAAAAAAGGGATGTTTGAAGGCGATTTAGATAATGGAGAACTTGAAATTGGGCAAATTGCAGGTTTAATTCATGATATAAAACCAGCAAAAGAGGTTTTAGAAGCTATTATAAAAGAATTTAACAGCGTTAATTCTTTGATTATTAGTCTTTAATAAAGTTTTTAGGATTATATAGATATTTTAGGTGTTTATAGTTTAATTGGCACTATATTTGCAATTCAATACAATGTTATCAGCAATTAAGTAGATAACACATTTAACTATTATATTATGAGTAAAGGTACCGTAAAATTTTTCAACGAATCTAAAGGATTTGGATTTATTACTGAAGAAGGAAACAACAAAGAACATTTTGTACATGTGTCTGGATTAATTGACGAAGTTCGTGAAAACGACGAAGTTGAATTCGACTTACAAGATGGAAGAAAAGGATTAAACGCAGTAAACGTAAGAGTATTATAATATATATATATTTTATTACACTAGTTAAATTTTTATCTAAAAGCCTCGCAATTTGCGAGGCTTTTTTTATGCTCATTATTTAAAGTTTGATAATATAAGGTGAAGCAGACATATATAAAATTTACTTCTTAAAGTCAAAAATTTTTAAATTTAGATGTAAATTTTAAAATAAAACTATTATTTTTTTTGTTCATCAATTATTGGCATTATATTTGTATTTTAATAAAACGTTGTTAGGACTTAATTTAACAACACAATAATTTTTTTATAATGAATAAAGGTACCGTAAAATTTTTCAATGAATCTAAAGGATTTGGATTTATCACTGAAGAAGGAACAAACAAAGAGCATTTTGTACATGTGTCAGGATTAATCGATGAAATTCGTGAAAACGATGAAGTTGAATTTGACTTACAAGATGGAAGAAAAGGATTAAACGCAGTAAATGTAAGAGTATTATAATATATATTTTATTACACTAGTTAATTTTTTATCTAAAAGCCTCGCAATTTGCGAGGCTTTTTTTTATTTTTATAAAAAATTTAAGTTATGATTATTGACGGAAGAAAAAGACAAAACATTAAAATTGGTATGTTCGTAGAAATTATTCAAAAGCCACATCAAAGAAGTGGCGAATTAACAAAAGGTGCTGTTGCTAAAATATTAACAAAATCGATACAACATCCTTATGGAATAAAAGTGCAATTAGAATCTGGTTTGGTTGGCAGAGTTAAAAATATTATAAATTAAAAAACCTATTTTACAGGAATTTTAATTTCGTACATTTTTCTACTTTTATTATTTAAATGATCTTCTCTTAGCCAAGGATTATGAATTTTAAACTCTTTATAATTCATACCATATCTTTTGGCAAAAGCAGTAATGTTTGTAATTGCAGTATCAACTTTAATCGTTGTTGTTTTATGAGAAGTATATAAATCTTCTTTATTAAAAACAAAACCATATTTTTCTGGATTGTTAATAATTTCTTTTAAAGCTAAAATTCTAAAAACATAACGCTCAGTTTCATCTGGTAATTTAGCATCATAATAATTGTTAACCTCTTGTGCTTCTAATCTTCTAGAAACTCCATAATTACCAGCATTATATGCAGCAGCAGCCAAAGTCCAAGAATTAAAACGCTCATAAGAACTTCTTAAATATTCAGCAGCCACTTTTGTAGACTTCTCAATATCATATCTTTCATCAACATTATCATTAATTTCTAAGCCATATTCTTTACCTGTACCTTTCATAAAATGCCACAT
This sequence comes from Polaribacter vadi, assembly GCF_001761365.1. Lineage (NCBI taxonomy): Bacteria > Pseudomonadati > Bacteroidota > Flavobacteriia > Flavobacteriales > Flavobacteriaceae > Polaribacter > Polaribacter vadi. Next base: position 200,685 of record NZ_CP017477.1, read on the forward strand.
TCCAGCTGCACCAACATTAGAGGTTTCATCAGTAAAACCACTCTCTGCCAACGCTAAAAACTTAAAATCGTCTGGTAAACCATGTTTTTTTAATAAAGGTTCTAAAATAGGAAAGTACTTATTAGCTCTTTTTAAAAGTAATAAACCATTCGATTGCCAATAGGTGTTAACCAACAATTCTCTTTCCATTCTTTCTTTAACATCTGGTATTTCTACAGGAACTCTTTCACCTGCCAAATTTAAATTTGCAGGCAAAGTCAAAGATTTTATTTTGTAGTTTTTATGTGTATTAGAAGTAGGCTCAACTTTTACTTCATCTTTATTAATAGCATTTATAAATAAAATGGTAACTGAAACAACACTTAATAGCGATATAATTCGAAATGATTTATTCATGATAGTTTATTTTAGCAATAATAAAAGTAAGAATAAGAAGTAGCTTTAGCAAGTTAAATTTTCGTGAATTATTTTTGATATTTCTTTAGCTTTCAGAATAATCATAGAATGATTTCCATCTTCAATTCTAATGCAATTTTTAATACTTTTAATAGGGAAAATTTCATCTTTTGCACCATGAATATGCACAATACCTTCCATAGGTTTTTCTTGTCTCCAATTGATAGCATTATGAATAGACCATTTTATATAGGTTTTTCCTCTCACAGAAAGATATTTCTTATAAATTTTAGCTTTCTTTTCTAATGATTTTCCAACAAAATATTTTGCATAACTTTCAAAATTCGTCACAATTTGCGTCGGAAATAATTTATAGATTTTACTTTTACTTGCTATTTTAAATCTTTTTGGAAGTTCTCCAGTAGATTTTACGCTAGATATGATGATGATTTTTTTAACATCCATAAACTTACTCATCTCTTGCACAATAATTCCACCAAAAGAAACGCCAATTAAAATAGGATTTTCATGATGAACTTCTTCTGTCATTCTCATGGCATAATTAGCAATAGTTTCTTCTAAAGCCAAAGGTTTTTTCCAAGTTAAATAATGAAACTCGTAAATTTCTGGATCTAAAGTTAAATTGTGAAAAATTTCTGGGCCAGCAGCTAATCCTGGCATAAAATATATGGGAGTTTTGGACATGTATTAAATGTAGTTTTTTTGCAATAATTTATTCTTAAAATTATTACATATTTTTATACAAAATTGATGCCAAATTATATGGCTATAGCGTCTTTTACAAAATCGAATCTAACCAAACCATCTTCATCAATTTCTGTTAATGAAATTTTGTGTAAAGTGTTTACCAATTCAGGATTCCAAGGAGTTTTTACTTTTACGTAATTTTCTGTAAACCCATTTATATATCCTTCTTTATTCTCGTTTTCGAACAGAACTGTTAATGTGTTGCCTAACTGACTTTCATAAAAAGAGCGTCTTTTCTTTGCAGATAAACCACGCAACATTTTACTACGTTTTGCACGTGTTTTTTTAGGAATAATTCCTCCTAAATTAACGGCTTCTGTGTTTGGTCTTTCAGAATAGGTAAAAACGTGTAAATAAGAAATATCTAACGCATTTAAATAATTATACGTTTCTAAAAATAACTCATCTGTTTCACCAGGAAAACCAACAATAATATCTACACCAATGCAAGCATTTGGCATCAATTCTTTAATTCTAGAAACTCTGTTTGTGTAAGTTTTACGTAAATATCTACGTTTCATTTTCTTTAGCAACTCATCACTTCCAGATTGTAAAGGAATATGAAAATGAGGTACAAAAGTTTCAGACTCAGAAACAAATTCAATTGTTTCATCTTTTAGTAAATTTGGTTCTATAGATGAGATTCGCAAACGATGAATATCATTAACAGTGTCTAATTTTTTTACTAAATCTAAAAAAGTATGTTCGTGCTTTTTATTGCCAAATTCGCCTTTTCCATAATCGCCAATGTTTACACCTGTTAAAACAATTTCTTTAATTCCTTTTGATGCTATTTCTTTCGCATTTTCAATCACGTTTTCTAAAGTATCACTTCTAGAAATTCCGCGAGCTAAAGGAATTGTACAATAGGTACATTTATAGTCACAACCATCTTGTACTTTTAAAAAAGCACGAGTTCTGTCGCCAATTGAATAGGAACCAACATAAAAATCGGCATCACTAATTTCACAAGAATGTACTTCACCAACGTTATTTTTAGTTAAATCGTTAATGTAAGAAGTAACATTAAATTTTTCAGTAGCTCCTAAAACCAAGTCTACACCATCAACAGCTGCTAATTCTTCTGGTTTTAATTGTGCATAACAACCTACAGCTATTAAAAAAGCTTCGTCGTTTTTCTTTAACGCATTTTTTACAATAGCTTTAAAACGTTTATCAGCGTTATCTGTAACAGAACAGGTATTTATCACGTAAATATCTGCTTCTTCAGTAAAATCAACACGTTCAAAACCTTCATTTACAAAATTACGAGCTATTGTAGAGGTTTCAGAAAAGTTTAATTTGCAACCTAATGTATAAAAAGCTACTTTTTTATCTGCAATCATTCTTGTACTTTTACTCGATAATCGAGGTTTTATAATTCTATTAGTAAGTTGTAGTTTTTAAATTTTTAATAAAAACTTTAGTCTTACTCAAATAATATTTTGCTTCTGCAAATTTACAACATTATTCATGATTTTTGTGACGGAAAGAACACTTATTAGAAAACTGACTTTAGAGGATTTAGAACCTTTTCATCAACTAGAAAGTAATTCGAATGTTTTGAAATACGCAACTGGGGAAGTTAAAAATCTTGAAGAAAATAGAACAGAATTGTTAGATTTAATGAGTCGATATCAATTACATTACAACGATTTTTGGATTTATGCTATTGAAAGAAAATCTGATAAACAATTTATTGGCACTTTAGCCTTGGTAAAAGATGGAATTGATGATAAAATTGGATATCGTTTTTTAGAAAAATATTGGAGAAATGGATATGGTTTTGAAGTTTGTGAAGGAACAATAAACTATTGCAAAAAATTAAAATTTAAAAAATTAGTTGGCTATGTTGTTGATGAAAATAAAGCCTCAGCAAAGATTTTAGAAAAATTAAATTTTAAAATTGTTAAGAAGTTTATAAGTGAAGATTTAAAATTACCAGAAACAAAATACGAATTAATATTATGATTGTAGATCATTTAAAAACACCATATTATGCTGTTATTTTTACATCGATAATGACTGATAATTTAGAAAATTATTCAGAAACGGCTCAGAAAATGGAAGCTTTAGCAAAACTTCAAAAAGGTTTTTTGGGAATAGAATCTGCAAGAAGTGAGCTAGGAATTACAGTTTCTTATTGGCAAACTTTAGACGATATTTCTCGTTGGAAAAATAATATTGAACACACAGAAGTTAGAAATTTAGGTAGAGAAAAATGGTACCAACAATATCAATTAAGAATATGTAAAGTAGAGCGTGAATATGGATTTGAAAAGAAGAAACAATTTTAATAAAATATTTCTTATCAGACCTATAAATCTGTAGTTCACAGCTTTTTTTACAAACCTTGTGAGATTTATGAATTCTATTATAATTTTGAAATACAGGTAAAAGATTTTAAATCACTATTTTAAAAAATTTTCTCTTTAATTTTATTTTTTAATTTTTCTGAAACATTTGTAGGGAAAGGTCTGTCTCCATGTAAAATATCAACCATAATATTATTAAAATATTGTCCATATTTATTTAAAAGATAGTTCCTAACAGGATTTTTATTGTACAAAAATTTTGATAAAAGAACACCCGATTTTAACTCTGGTAACAACTTAATATTTAGTTTTTCCAAATAGATTTTCTCTGCTAAATCTTTGTTTAAATTACTTTCAATAAAAGCTTCAGCAACATATTTCCCGCTTAAAATTGCGTTGGAAATTCCTTCTGAAGTAATAGGTTCTGCAAAACCAGCAGCATCCCCAATTAAAAACACATTGTTTTTTACAAAACCATCTGTTCTTGGTGCAATTGGTATTTGAAAACCATGTGCATCTTCTTTTATAATTTCATTAATTTCTAAAGTTGCAAGGTATTTTTTATAATATTCTTTTAGGTTGATTTTGCCTTTTTTAGTGGTTAAAACACCTAATGATAAATGATTTTTCTTCGGAAAACACCAAGCATATCCATAAGGAACAGCATCAATATCAAAACGAACAGATTTAGAAAGTCGCTCAAAATCTTTTCCAGATACTTCTACTTCGTACTCTAAAGCTGGAATTAATTTTCGAGTATCTTCTTTCCAACCCGCCATTTTTGCAGTCGGACTTAAAACACCATCTGCAGCGATTACAAAATCCGCAGAAATTTCTCCTTGAGATGTTTTTAAGATTGATTTTTCATCAGCATATTCAAGACTTAATAATTTATGATTTTCTAATAAAGTAACACCAAACTCTTTTGCTTTTTCAACAATTAAATTGTCGAAAGCATCTCTCATAATCATGGTAATGATCGGCTCTTTTTTGTTGGAATGATAACACGTATCGTGATTATTAAAATACGTATCTACTTTATAAAATTCACGTTCAACTACTTCAGAAATATCAAAAGGCATGTCTTTTTTACCTCTATTTACAAAGCCTCCACCACAAGTTTTATATCTTGGTAACGTTTCTTTTTCTATGATAACAGTAGAAATTCCTTGTTTCCCTAAGTAAAATGCAGTAGATGCTCCTGAAGGACCACTACCAATAATTGCAACAGAAAAATGTTTCATAAATTTTTTAGAAGAATTTATGCGAATATAAAGAAACTTACCAATTTATTTTCGCTAGAATAGGAAAGTGGTCTGAATTTTTTTCTGAAAAAGAATTAAATCTATTAATCATTGCATTTTCATCCGTTAAAATAAAATCGATTCTCATAGGAAACCAATAATTAAAAGTTTTTCCAAATCCTTTACCAGCTTCAATAAAAGCATCTTTCTTATCTTTTGAAATTTGATTATATACCCAAGAATAAGAAGTGTTATTAAAATCTCCAGCAACTATTTTTTTACCTTTCCAACCTTTTTCATGCGCTAAAAAAACTTCAGTTTGCAAAGCTTGCTTCTTAAAACCATCTTTTAATCTCGCTATCAACCTCTCAGAATCTGCTTCGCCAAAATTCTCTTGATCTGGTCTTAATTGTAAAGATTGTAAATGCAAATTATAAATTCTAATGGTGTCTTTTTTCTTAACAATATCGGCAAAAATAATATTGTTAGAGGTGTTTTCTAATTCCAAAGAACCTTTGTTGATGATTGGAAATTTAGAATATATTGCCAAACCAATTTTTGCATTTTCATTTTTGGTTTTTATATATTTATAAGGATATGAAAATTGCTGTTTTTCTAAACTATAATATTCTTGAAACAATAAAATATCGGGTGTTTTTTCTTCAACAAAAGCATTAATTTTTTTAGGAATGGTTTCATCATCAATCCATTTCCAGTGATTGAACATTCTAACATTATAAGTCATCACTTTTAAATCATCATTTAAAGAAGATGTATTTTCTGTAAGTTTATAGAAAGGAGGCGTAAAAAACCAACCCATTACTAAAATTATAGTTGATAAAAGCAATTGTTTTTTTAGGTTGATGAGCCAATACAATACAAAAACAATATTGATACTAATTAAAATAGGCACTAATAAACTTAAAATTGCAAAACCAGCCATTGCTTTTGGGGAAACAAAAGGCAAAAAATAAGACAGCAATAAAAATGTTGCGAACAACGAATTAAGAATATAAATAATTTTATTGATAAATGATAACTTCTTCACAGTTGGGAAAATTGGTTTGTAGCTATTTTTTTCCTTGTTTAAATAAAAATTCCTTTTCTGAGGGGGTTAAAGTATCATAACCAGATTTGCTAATCTTATCTAAAATCGTATCAATTTGTTGCTGATTTAAGTTTGTATTTGTGGTTTTTTGCTGTTTTTCTTTCGATTTATAAACGGTTTTTAAAGGTTTTTCTTTCTTTTTAAAGAAATTACTAATTCCGTCAAATAGTTTAATGTCTTTATTGCTGGCTTTGCGTACATATAAAAAACCAAATAATGCGCCTCCTAAATGTGCAAAACTTCCACCTGCATTTGCTCCAATTAAACCAACAACATCTAAAGCAATCCAAACTGCAGCCAAATGCCACAATTTCACAAAACCTATAAAACGTATTTTTAATTGATAATTAGGAATGTAGGTTGCAATCCCAATAAATATAGCAGAAACTCCTGCAGAAGCTCCAACTAAATAAGAATTTCGCCCTTCAAAAAGTGGAAAATAATTTTGACTTAATACATATAAAACACCGCCAAAAAATGTACCTATTAAGTAAAAACTTAATAATTGTTTCTGTGTAAAATATTCTAAAAACAGATTCCCAATAAAATATAAAGCAATTAAATTGAATAAAATATGAATAAAACCTGCATGTAAAAATCCGTAAGAAATTATAGACCAGGGTTTTGTAAAAAGAGAACTGTAATCATCATCTAAAGAAAACCATGTTGTAATAAAACTTCCTTCGTTGTTATACAAGCCAGAAAATACACTCATTAACAATGCTAAAATAAAAACAGCAATGTTTATAAAGATTAGTTTTTCAACTATGTTTCCAGAAATATATCTTCTTTTTATGTCGTCTATAAAACTCATTTATATCGATTTAAAATGATTTCTTTTCCAATAATAAGCAATTATAAAACCAATAAGTGCGCCTCCAATATGTGCAAAATGTGCAATATTACCTACAGAATATTTTGTCATTCCAAAGAATAAATCTCCTAAAATCATTACTGGAATAAAGTATTTTGCAGCAATTGGCACTGGGAAAAATATCAACGCTAATTTTGCATCTTTAAAATACAAACCAAAAGCGACTAAAACTCCATACACTGCTCCAGAAGCTCCAACTGCTGGAGTATGATAAAGACTATAGAATTTTCTCATTGTTTCTGTTGGCAAGGTAATTACAGCTTCATTGTAACCTCCAGTATTTAAAATATTCTGAATATCACCAGAAGAAAGACCAAAACCCATTAATTGATCATAAATACCATTAAATTGATAATAATTAACCAATGTGTAAATAAGTCCAGCTCCAATTCCTGCAGAAAAGTAGAAAAAGATAAACTTATTTCTTCCCCATAATTGTTCTAAAGGAGTTCCAAAAGCCCATAAACCATACATATTAAATAAAATATGTGGGAAACTTCCATGCATAAACATGTGCGTTACATATTGCCAAAAACCAAAGTTTTCGTTTTCTGGAAAATGTAAAGCCAGCATATTTGTTAAATCTAATTGTAATAATTGTGGAATTAGAAATACAATTACGTTGATTATAATTAGGTGTTTTATAGCACCTGAAAATTTATTATTCATATTTTTAACGATTAAAAATAGTATCTATTTCATTTAGCGTCAACGTTTTAAATGTTGATTTTCCAAAAGGAGAAATAGTAGGTTCTTTACAAGAAAACAAATTATTTACCAAGCTTTCTTGCTCTTTTTCAGAAAGTTGCGTTCCCGTTTTTATAGATAATGTTTTTGCAAAAGATTTAGCCATTACATCAAAATGACTAAAACTGCTGTCTGGAACTTCTAAATTTATATCATTTAAAAGTTCTTCTAAAATAATAGTTATTTTACTTTCGGTTACAGAAACAGGAATTCCTTTTATGGTTACACTGTCTTTTGTAAATTCATCAAAAGAAAAACCAGCATTTTCTAATTCGGTTTTCATGGTGTAAATCATTTCTATTTCTTGTGATGAAAAAGAGATTTTTACAGGAAATAATAATTGCTGACTATTGGCTTCTTTTACGGTTATACTTTCTAAAAATTCTTCATACAAAACGCGCTGATGAGCCAAAGATTGACTGATTAAAACCACACCAGATTTTATCAAACTTAACACATATTTACGCTGAATTTGAAATGTTTTTTGTGTTTTTACTTCTTGTTGATGACTAAATAATTCCTCTTGTTTTTCTTCATCTGTAATAGCAACAGAAGTATATAAAGATTCCCAACTTTGCGTATTTTGTTCTCTTTTGTAAGGAAATGTTACTTCTTTTTGTTTAGCTTCCTTAAAAGGATTAAAATCAGGATCAACTGTAATTTTTGGAGCTGAACCTTTTACTACATTTTTATTTAAATGATAAGAAGTGTCTAAATTAGAATCTCTATTAAAATCTAACACTGGAGCTACATTATATTGCCCTAAACTGTGTTTTACAGTCGCTCTTAACATGGCATACAACGCCTTTTCATTATCGAACTTAATTTCAGTTTTTGTTGGATGAATGTTGATGTCAATAGAACTTGCAGGCACTTCTAAATACAAAAAGTAGGAGGGATGTGAACCATGCTCCAACAAACCATCAAAAGCATTGGCAACTGCATGATTTAAATAAGAACTTTTTATAAATCGATCATTTACAAAAAAGAATTGTTCGCCTCTTTTTCTCTTTGAAAATTCTGGTTTTGCAACAAAACCTTGAATGGTTAAAATATCTGTCTGCTCGTTTATTGGCACTAGTTTTTCATTCATTTTAGCACCGAAAACAGCTACAATTCGCTGTCTTAAATTGCCGCCTTTTAAATGATAAACTTCGTTATTATTGTGATGCATTAAAAACGAAATTGCAGGATGTGCCAAAGCAACTCTTTGAAATTCGTCTATAATATGTCTGGTTTCTACAGTATCTGATTTTAAGAAATTTCTACGAGCAGGAATGTTGTAAAATAAGTTTTTTACAGCAATACTTGCACCTTGAGACGTAGAAATAAAATCTTGAGAAATTACTTTGCTACCTTCAATTTTTAGACAAGTTCCTAATTCTTCGTTTTCTTGTTTGGTTTTTAACTCTACATGCGCAATTGCAGCAATCGATGCTAAAGCTTCGCCTCTAAAACCTTTGGTGCATAAATTAAATAAATCTTCTGCTTTTTTTATTTTTGAGGTTGCATGTCTTTCAAAACACATTCTAGCATCTGTGGCACTCATTCCTTTGCCATCATCAATTACTTGAATTAGTGTTTTACCTGCATCTTTTAAGAGCAGTTTTATACTTGTGGCACCAGCATCAATAGCGTTTTCTAACAACTCTTTAACCACAGAAGCTGGTCTTTGCACTACTTCTCCAGCAGCAATTTGGTTGGCTACATGGTCTGGTAAAAGTTGAATAATATCTGACATTAAAATAAACTATGAAAATCTAAAATATAAGCAGCAATTCCTACTAAAATTGCTATAATAGCTGCTAATCTTAAAGATGATTTACGATTTGAAATTGGAGATTTACTTCTTTTCCAGGCTTTTCTTAAATTGTTTGGTGAAAAATCTACACGAGATAAATTTTCATCCTTACCTAAAGCTCTGTTTTTAGCATAACTTTCTTCAAGTTTTCTAATTCTTTCTTTTCTCTCATTATAATACCTAGGTTTATAATCGAAAACATTGTATGATCTTGTTTTAAAAGCATTTCCAAACATAATAATAATTTTAAATTAGAATAGGTATCAATCAAAATTCAGACCAAAACTTCTGAACTCAAAATTAAAGAAATAAAAGGAATACATCAAGAAATGATGTTAAAAGTATTCTTAAAAAATACAATGATCCTTAATCTATTTTACTTTCAGTTATGTCTTTTCGACGAATGAGAAATTATATAAAATAGCTAACACAAAATTGAGAGAATTATGAGATTTCTCCTAAAGGCGAAATGATAAATTAACTCAATATTATTTTTCTTTGCGTTTTTTTGGTTTACTTTTCTCTAAAACCCAACACTTCCAGAAGACCTATCTAAATTTTTAATAGCAGCCATTTTAACTGCAGCAACAGCACATTCAATACCTTTATTCCCTAAGCTTCCTCCAGATCTGTCTAAAGATTGTTGTTTAGTATTGTCTGTTAAAACACAAAAAATTACAGGAACATCAAACTTTACATTTAAGTCGATGATACCTTGTGTAACACCTTCGCAAACAAAATCGAAATGTTTAGTTTCACCTTGAATTACATTTCCAATCGCAATAATTGCATCTAAATTTTGAGATTGAATCATTTTTTTACAACCGTAAACAAGTTCAAAACTTCCAGGAACATCCCAAGAAATAATGTTTTCTTTGGTTGCTCCACAATCTAACAACGTTTCAATTGCTCCTTTTTTAAGGTTTTGTGTAATTTCAGGATTCCATTCTGAAACAACAATCCCAAATCGAAAAGAGTTCGCATTTGGGATTGTTGCTTTATCGTAATAAGATAAATTTGTTGTTGCCATTTTTTTAGTTTTCAGTTTTCAGTTCCAATATTCAGTTAGCTTGTAATAGTCAACTGCTACTGTTTTACTGTCTACTTATTTCTTAGCATATTTTGCTGCGTTGATAAATTTCTCCACATCTTTACCTTGGTCAGATGTTGGGTAGTTTTCTTTTATCTTCGAGAATAATTCTTCTGCTTTACCATATTTTTCTAAAGACATTGCAGTTTGTCCTGCTTTGTATAAAAATAATGGTGTTGTAAATTCGTTTGTTTTTTTATTTGCTGCTTTTTCATAATATTCTAAAGCATCTTCTTGCTGATCGATGTCAGAAAAAGCATCACCAATTGCACCTAAAGAAACTGGACCTAACATTTCATCGTCAGAATTAAATTTCTCTAAATATTCAATTGCTTTTTTGTAATTTTTCATTTGTAAGTAAGAAACACCAGCATAATAATTTGCTAAATTTCCTGCATCAGTTCCACTATAAGAATCTGCAATGTCTAAAAAACCATATCTACCATCTGCACCTTCTAAACCTAAAGTTAATAAAGAGTCGATACCAGAACCAGCAGTTGCAGCTTCATCAAAATATTTTCTTGGAAACGCTAATTCGTTAGAAGCTTCTAATTCATTTGGTTCAACAACAAAATTATTATATGCTAAATATCCTATAAAAACAAGAACAATTGCAACCAAACTTCCAAATAAAACTTTGCTATTTTTTTCAATCCATTTTTCAGATTTAGAAGCAGTTTCATCTAAAGTGTTAAAAACTTCAGCTGTTGTGCTTTCCATTTCTTGTGCAGTTTGTTCTTCTTTTTTACCTTCTGGTTTATATTTTTTCTTGTATGTTGCCATTATTTCCTTAAAAATTAGTGGCGACAAAAATAGTTTTTTTAATTGGATTTTAAAAGCCTATAATTCGCTAAATTTTCAATAATTTGCAATTCATTTTCAATCTTGTTTTAAATCCATGTATTTACAAAAAATTTCAGTAGTTAATTTTAAAAATATAGCCTCACAATCGTTTGATTTCCAAGAGAAAATAAATTGTTTTGTGGGTGATAATGGTGTTGGAAAAACCAATGTTTTAGATGCCATTTACTACTTGTCTTTTACCAAAAGTTACTTTAATGCTGTCGCAATTCAGAATATAAAGCATGGAGAAGGTTTTTTTATGATTGAAGGAGATTACCTTTTAAATGATAGAAATGAGAAAATTGTGTGCAGTTTAAAAAAAGGTCAGAAGAAAGTTTTAAAGAGAAACGACAAGGCATATAGCAAGTTCTCAGAACATATTGGTCAGTTTCCATTGGTGATAATTTCTCCTGCAGATAGAGATTTGGTTACAGAAGGTAGTGATACCAGAAGAAAATTTATTGATGGTGTAATTTCTCAGCAGAACAAAACGTATTTGCAAGATTTAATTTCTTACAGTAAAGTACTTTCTCAAAGAAATGCGTTGTTAAAATATTTTGCAGCCAATCGCGTCTTCGACGCTTTAAATTTAAGTGTATATAATGAGCAACTTTCTGAATATGGAACTCGAATTTATAATGTTAGAAAAGCTTTTTTAGAACAATTTATTCCGATTTTTAATGAAAAATATCAAATAATTTCTGGTGATAAAGAGCAAGTAAATTTGAATTATAAAAGTCAATTACACGATTTTGAAATGTCGGATTTATTAAAAAAATCATTAGAAAAAGATAAAATTCTACAATACACAACTTCAGGTATTCATAAAGACGATTTAAGTTTCGAAATTGGCGAATATCCTATTAAAAAGTTTGGTTCTCAAGGACAGCAGAAATCGTATTTAATTGCATTAAAATTGGCGCAGTTTGAGTTTATCAAACAACAATCTAATGTTTTACCAATTTTATTGTTAGATGATATTTTTGATAAGTTAGATGAAAATAGAGTTTCACAAATTATTGACTTGGTTAATAATGATGAATTTGGACAGATTTTTATCACAGACACACATGCAGATAGAACTGAAAACATCTTAAAGCAAGGAAGTAAAGAATATCAGATTTTTCAATTATAGTTGAGAATGGGAAGTAGGAAGTAGGAAGTTTGAAGTTGGAAGTTGGGAATAGGAAGTTGGGAGTAAATAAATATATACTAATTAGCGAAAGGCAAAATGCCAAAAGCAAATAGCTAAATATAATGGCAAAAAGAGAAAACGATTCTTTTTCGATAGAAGATTTAATGAAAAGCTTTATCAAGGAAAACAACTTGAGTAAAGGAATGCAGAAAATTAAGGTGGAAGAAACTTGGTTTAAAATGATGGGCCCAGGAGTTGCAACACATACAACTTCTGTAAAGTTGAATAATAAAACCTTAATTATTCAGTTAAAATCTTCTGTTTTAAGAGAAGAATTAAGTTATGGAAAAGAAAAAATTATAAAAATGATGAACGAAGAATTAGGGGAGGAAGTTATTAGTAAATTGATGCTGGTTTAAATAATATAAAATTCTTTTTGTTATATATAAATGTTGAGCAACAATTTTATTTCAGAATCTTATTTAAAATACTATCAACTTCTTTTTCTAGGTTTTCAGAATATCCTAATTTTGAGAATTCAATTTCTCCATCTTTATTTATAATATACAAAGTTGGGTAGCCTACTATTTTATATTTTTCTGAAATAGATTTGTCAGTCAATACGATAGGATAATTTATTTTTTCTTTTTGACGAAAAGGAATTAATAACGCTCTTGAAAGTGAATCAGTATCTATATCGTTAACACCAAATAATTTCACCCCTTTTGATTCGTACTTCTTATAGATGTTATTCAATTGAGGGATTGATTTTATACAAGGTGGACAAGTTCTATACCAAAAATCGAGTATAATTATGTTATTCGAAAAATTAGCAAGATCAAATTCGGATTTGTTTTTTGATAGATATTGACCTTTAAAGTCTATAACTTTTTGACCTTTTGCTAATGGTAAATTTGCTTCTTTTGAAGGTGGTTGATAATCTTTAAACTCGTAATCTTTTGTAATTGTTTGGAATTTTAATTCGAGGTCTTTTGCCTTGTAATTATCAAAATTAACATTGCTTATATTCCATTCGTTATATTCTTGTAAGTTATCTAATTCCGCTTTAAAAATAATTTGTTTGACTATGTTAGATGTTTTATCAAAAAATATTTCTTTTACCTGATTCACGACTTCATCTCCATCTGGATATATTATGTTTAATTTCAATAAACCATTCTCGTCAATTACTTTTGATTTGTAAATAGAGTCTTGAATTAATTTTTTTAAACTACTACCTTGAAGAAAGTAAGTCTTTAATAGTTTGCCATCAAAATTATTAGTAAAACCATAAGGAATGGGTATTTTAGGATTGTATTGGATTACTTCTTTCCTATTGTTATTTATGATATAAAAAGAGTTCAAATCATAATATTTAATATAATCTGTTATGCTATCTTTTCTCGAATACCAAATATAACCACCGAAAAGTGAATCAGATTTTTCCTTTATAATAATTGTTTTGACATATAAATTTGTTGTGTCAAGATTTTCAAAATATTTTATTCGATAATTTAAATCATAACTTATAGAAGTTTTATTATTAATTTTTGACATAACATTATTTAATTCCTTTTCAGGTGTTGTCTTTTCCTTTTTACAGCTCAAAAACATAGCAGTAAGGACAAAGACTAAAATGATTTTTAACTTCATTCTCATTTTTTTTTTAATGTTGCCCAACTTATTATATAATAAATATTCCTTAAATATATCAGAATAGGATATTTTTTAGTTCAGTTATCACTTAAAAGATAATTTCTATAATTAATTTTAAATGTACGTTTTAATGATATTGAAAACAAATCAAATTACTTTTTCGTTTTAAAATCAATCAAAAAAGGTTTTAAAGGAATTTCATTTTCAGTTCTGTAACCGTTTTCTAATAAAATCTGATATCTCTTGTTTGGTTCTAAATTTACATTATAGGTGATGGAAAGGCCATCTTCAGCAAAATCGATACTGGTAACTTTAGGAAAATGATCTTTGCCTAATTCCCCAAAACCAGTCGATTTTATATTGATATCCATTTTTTCAGAGAAATAAAGTGTAATTTCAGATAAACCAGCAGGCACATTTTGACTTCCATTTTCAAATTGATTGATAGCTTTTACAGTGGGTCTGCTTTCTTCAAATTTTTGCTCTAAATCTTTTAAAGTAGTTGAGAAATACCCTGAATTATTTACATATTCTTCAATTTCAGTATCATTATTATAATCCAATTCAATCATTTTTTTGATGGCTGCTTTTTTGTCAGAAGCTTTCTCGTAATTGGCTTCAGCAATCCTTGCACCTATAAAGTAAATTAAATCTCTAGTTTTAAATTGATTGTTTTCATTCCACATCCAATCACCCATTTTTCGGATATTAAATAGTTCGTTTTCAAAAGCTATTTTAAGTTTTGCTTCATTTTTTAATCCGAAGTTATCATATTTAAAAGGAGGTTTTTTATGAGTTACTTTTGCTGCAATAAAATCTGCAATTCCTTCGTATAAACTTTGCGATAAAGTATTGTTTAAAGCAAGTTTTTGTTGAGTATGCACGTATTCGTGAATATTCAAAAAATCTAAAAAAGCTGGCGGATTTATGCTATAATAATTCTTAACATAATTTAAATTCTCAGGAAATTCTTCTGTAACAGTATATCTATCACCCAAAGCAAACTCAGAACCAATTAAAGCCAAATCATCAAAACCAGTTCCTGGAGATCTAAAAACACCCATTGTGTAATAAATAGTTGCAGGTTTTAAATCAGGATATATTTCTTTTAGATTTTCAATTCCTGCTCTTATTTGAATATCAAATTGTGCTGTGTTTAAGGTGTTGTTTCTAATAGAATTCCAAAATCTAGGATAGCTTTTAATCGCATTTAAGTATTCTTTAGGCGTATAATTTCTGGCTCTAATCATACCTTGTTGACCTTCTGTAGCTTTGTCTAAAAAATATTCTTCTAGATATTTAAGCTGTAAAGTGCTATCATTAACTGCCAAAATATGATCGTAAGCTTTCCAGAAATTTTTAATATCTGTATTAATAATTTCTTGTTGAACTTTAGGCGTTTTATCACAATTAAAAAATAAAAGTGAGATGAAAAAAAATAAAAATAGCTGTTTCATTAATTTGAGTTTTATCAAAGATATCTAAAAAAAAATAGGTTGTATAAAAAAAACTCGCAACAATAAAGTTACGAGTTTTATAAATTTTTAGTGGAAATGAGTTTTAAAATTGCTCTCTTCCAGAAAAGTGAAAGTTTCCTTCAATTTGTGCATTTTCATCAGAATCAGAACCATGTACAGCATTTTCTCCCATAGAAGTTGCATATAATTTTCTAATAGTTCCTTCTGCAGCATCAGCAGGATTTGTAGCACCAATTAAGGTTCTAAAATCTTCTACTGCATTTTCTTTTTCTAAAATTGCAGCTACAATTGGTCCTCTAGTCATAAACTCTACTAACTCACCAAAAAACGGACGCTCATTATGCACTGCATAAAAAGTTTCTGCATCTGCTTTGGTCATTTGAGTTTTCTTTAAAGCTACAATTCTAAATCCTGCAGCATTTATTTTGTCTAAGATTGCTCCAGTATGTCCGTTTTCTACAGCATCTGGTTTTAGCATTGTAAATGTTCTATTTGTCGCCATTTTTCTTTACTTTTAATTAAGCTTTCATATTAAATTTATGACATTTAAACATATCATAAAAACGGGTGCAAAACTACATAATTTTTTTAATTAAATTGTATATTCGCACCTTATGATTTTAAAAGGATTTGAAGATTTAAAAAGGTTTTTAGAAAAACCTAAGAATATTGTAATCATTGGGCACAGAAACCCAGATGGAGATGCTGTTGGGTCTACTTTAGCCTTAAAACATTATTTGGATAAAAAAGGACATGGAGCAACAGTTGTCATGCCAAATGAATATCCAGATTTTTTACATTGGTTGCCTGGTTCTGAGACCGTTTACAGGTTTGATTGGCAAAACAAACAATCGCAAAAAGCCATTAGCAATTCAGATATTATTTTTCTTTTAGATTTTAATACCTTGCATAGAGTAGGTTATGACATGCAAAATACCTTGGAGAAATATCCAAATGATTTTGCAATGATAGATCATCATCAACAACCAGATGATGTAACCTATATGTATTCTGATACAGAAATTTGTTCTACTTGCCAAATGGTGTATCAATTTATAGAAATGAATAACGATTTGGATCTAATTGATGCTGCTATTGCAACCTGTTTGTATACAGGTATTATGACAGATACAGGTTCTTTCAGATTTAGATCTACCACAAGTAAAACGCACAGAATTATTGCAGATTTAATTGATAAAGGTGCAGAAAACGATCGAATACATAATAATGTGTACGATGCAAATTCTTATAATAGATTGTTATTATTAGGCAAAGCATTAAGTAATTTGCAAATTTTGCCAACTTATAAAACAGCGTACATCACTTTAACAGACGAAGAGAAAAAACGTTTCGATTTCCAAAAAGGAGATACAGAAGGCATTGTAAATTATGCACTTTCTTTAAAAGGAATTGTTTTTGCTGCTATTTTTATTGAAGATAGTGAGCAAAATCTTGTAAAAATTTCTTTTAGATCTAAAGGAAAATTTTCTGTAAATCAATTTGCAAGAAATCATTTTGAAGGTGGAGGACATGATAATGCTGCAGGAGGAAAATCGAATGTATCTTTAGCAGAAACTGTGACTAAATTTTCAGGTTTGTTAGGGCAATATCAATCAGAATTAGAAAATTCTTATGAAATATAGTATTTTATTTTTATTGATATTCTTGTGCTTTTCTTGTTCTAAAGTAGCACCTAGAAAACCGATCAACCCAAAACCATCGACAACTTTTTATTTTGAAGCAATGCAACAAAATAAAATTTTAAATAAATTGGAAGATGAAAAAATTCTTCAATTGATAAAAAACGATAGCACAAATGTATATTTGCAATCTTCAAATGGTTTTTGGTACACGTATATCAATAAAATTGAAGAAGATTTACCAACACCCGAAAAAGGGAATGAAGTTGTTTTAGAATATAATATTACAGCATTAAATGATAGCATACTTTATAGCAAAGAAGCTTTAGGTATAAAAAATTATAGAGTAGATGAAGAAGATTTTATTTCTGGCTTACAAAAAGGAATAAAGTTGATGAAAATAGGAGAAACGATTACCTTTGTAATTCCTTCCTATAGTGCTTTTGGCATTACAGGAGACAACAATAAAATTGGAATAAACCAATCTATAAAAAGTACAGTAACATTAATTAACATTAAATAAAATAGAAAAATGAAAGTATTAAAAACTTTAGCAATTGTAGCAGCTTCAACAATGATGGTTTCTTGTGGAAATCAAAAACCTGATGTTAAATCTTTAGAAACTGAAATAGATTCTGCAAGTTATGCTTTAGGAATGGACATGGCTATTAAAGTAAAAGCAAATTTTGAAAAAGCTGATACTGATTTGTTTTTACAAGGCTATAGAAATGGAATGGATTCAACAAATATGTTGATTGCACAAGAAGATTTAAATGCATTTTTAGGTGCGTTTTTTCAAAAGCAACAAGCTGAAAAAATGAAAGAACAACAAGAAAAAGCAGCTAAAGATGCAGAAGTAAAGTTTGGAGATAACAAAAAAGCTGGTCAAGATTTTTTAGCTGAAAATAAAGTAAAAGAAAATGTACAAACAACAGATAGTGGTTTACAATATCTTGTTTTAAAAGAAGGAACAGGAGAAAAGCCAGTTGCTACTTCTAAAATTAAAATTCATTATCATGGAACTACTATAAATGGTGAAGTTTTTGATAGTTCAGTAGATAAAGGAACTCCTTATGATGCAAGTCCAAATCAATTTATTCCTGGTTTTACAGAAGGTTTATTATTGATGAATGAAGGTGCTAAATACAGATTCTTTATTCCTCAAGAATTAGCTTATGGAGCGCAACAAAGAGGTGCTTTAATTCAGCCTTTTTCTACCTTAATTTTTGAAGTAGAAATTTTAGATATTTTAGAACAATAAATGAGAAATGTAGCCTATATTTTTGTTGTTTTTTTATTGATAACAGCTTGCCAATCTTCTAAATATAAAAATTTAGAAGATGGCTTGTATGCAGAAATACAAACTAATAAAGGTGATATTTTATTAGAGTTATATGCAGAAGATGTACCCATGACTGTTGCTAATTTCGTTTCTTTATCAGAAGGAAATAACAATAAGGTTACAGATTCTTTAAAAGGTAAAAAGTTTTACGATGGTATTCGCTTTCATAGAGTTGTAAATAACTTTATTGTACAGGCAGGAGACCCAACAGAAACAGGAAGAGGAACTGCTGGTTATCGATTTGGAGACGAGTTTCCAAAAGACGAAAACGGTTCTTTACTTTATAAGCATGATGATGCAGGAGTGTTATCGATGGCAAATGGAGGGCCAGAATCTAATGGAAGTCAGTTTTTTATAACCCATAGAGAAATTCCGCATTTAGATGGTAAACATCCTGTTTTTGGTAAAACGATTGTAAACCCAACTCAATTAGCTACTTTAAAAAAGAGCATTAAAGATGAAGCAAAACTAAATAATGCTGTAGATTCTTTAAGAAATGTTGTTTTAAATTCAATTGTTCAGTTAGATACGATTCATACCATTAATATTATTAGAGTTGGAAGTAAAGCCAATTCTTTTAATGCAGCCGAAGTTTTTGATAATCAGTTGCTTTTGTATGAAGAAAATAAGAAAACAAGAAAAGAGCAAGAAGCATCAGCAGAAGTTGCTAGATATGCAAAGTATCTAGAAGATAAAGCTGTTTTTTTTGCTAAAATGGGCGAAGAAAAAGCAAGAAAAACAACCTCTGGTTTAGGGATTTTAATGTTAAAGGAAAATCCTTCTGGAGAAAAAATAGTTACCAATAAACCTATAAAATCTCATTTTATGTTATACACTGCAGATGGTACTCAAATACAAGCTACAAAAGATGGTGGTCAGCCATTTGTGTTTCAGTTAGATGATGCAGAAAAACCAATGATTACTGGTTTTAAAGAAGGTGTTGCGAATATGAGAGTTGGTGAAAAAGCTCTATTATTTGTTCCTTATTATATTGGTTTTGGCGAAGCTAAATACGGACCATTTCCTGCAAAATCTGATTTGGTTTTCGAAATAGAAATTTTAGAAATAGGAAATTAATTTGTTCGACTCAATTTTACAAAAAGACAAAGAGCTATCAGTTTTCTTAAACAATTTAGGAAGTGAACAATGGGACTCATTTTGGTTGGGAATTACCAACCAATTTTACTGGGCTCCATTGTTCCTTTTTATACTTATTTTAATTGTAAAAACATTTGGTTGGAAACGTGGTGGAGTTATGATTTTAGCCATGATTTTGTTGGTTACAATTTCAGACCAATTAACCGTTTTTATAAAAGATAATTCCTTTAGATTAAGACCAAATAACGATCCAGATATTATGGATTCTTTACGTATTTCTTTAAGAGAATTTACAAACCCACAAAGTCATAGTTTTATGTCTGGGCATGCTACAACATCTACCTTTTTCTCTTTATTTACAATATTTTTATTGAGAGATAAATACAAACAAATTTATTTCCTTTTACTATTCCCAGCCTTTTTTGCCTATAGCAGATTGTATTTAGGCGTTCATTTTCCTTCAGATGTTTTTATTGGAATTTTGTTAGGAATTTTATTGGCTAATATTTATTATTTCTTCTTTAAAAAACTCGATAAAAAATTATTTTTCTAGCTTTTTATTATTGAAATATAAATATTTTGTTGAGTGATAATACGCATTTAAAAGGCTATCCATTTCTAAAGTTTTCTTCGGATATTTTGCTTTTAAATCTACCAAGTTTTTTGCTTTTAAATTATATAAACCTTTCGTTTTAGTTATGTTTGTTTTTGAATAATACAAACTGTCTTGTAGCAAACCAACAGTAGGTTCGCCATTCATTTTTAAATACACAAAAGAGGATGCTTTCCTAGTCTTTGAAGTGTCTAAAAGATTGCTTCCTAAAGTATAATTTGTATAATCCATCTTTATCAAACTCATGACAGTTGGAAACATATCAATTAATTTTCCGTTTTTAGAAATCTCTTTGGGTTCTACAAATTTTGGAGCGTGAATAAAGAAAAGCGCATGTTGTAAATTGATGTTTAAATCGTGTTCATTTGTGTATTGATCATTTCTGTTCATCATTGTGTTATGATCGCCAAAAAACACAAATACAGTATTCTCATAATAACCAGCAGTTTTTGCTCTTTCTAAAAAACGACCAATATTAAAATCTAAATAACGCATCGCATTTAGTTGAGCAACCGATTTAAAACCCGATTTTGCTAACAAATCATCAGAAATATCGGTATCAGAAAGAGGTGTAAAGCTTTCCTTTTGATCAGGAACTGTAAATGGAATGTGATTACTTGCAGTTTGAATATACGCTACAAAGGGTTTGTTTTGTTGATGTAATTTTTGCAACTCCTTGTCAGATTCTTTGAATAACTCGTAATCGTCAATTCCCCAAACATCAGCTCTGTTTTCTGTGTCATAACTGCCTTCTTCAAATATTTTTAAACCTTTGATATTTGCTTGAAAAATTCCACGAATATTTGCCCAATTTGCACTACCACCTAAAAAATACAATTTTTCATAGCCTTTAAATTGATCAAATAAAATACGCTGATCTATAATCATTGGATTTCTAGAAGCTGTATTTACATCATCTATATCTGGCAAACCAGTAACGCTTGCAAAAACGCTGGCTGCAGTTCCAGATTTATGCACAAAAAAATTAGAAAAATTTAAACTCTTAGGAATTAAAGAATCTATTTTTGGTGAACTGTTGAGGGGATTTCCATAGTAACTTAAAGGTTTTACGCCAACAGATTCTAACATGACAAAAACAACATTGGGTTTTGTTTTTAATGAATCTTCAAAAACTACTTTTCTTTCGAAAGAAATACTGTCTTTTGGCAAGCCTAAATCTTTGGCAATTACTGGGTAATAATTTTTGAATTCGGTCATATTTACACCTTCACTTCTAAACTTAAAGCTATCGAAAAAGTATAAAACAGGATTTAATGAAAACTGATTTACTTTACTATTTTTAGAGAAAAAAGCTTCACTCCATCTTAAAGGATAATGAGAAAAACTATTGTAAATACTAAAAGATAACAATAAAAAAGTAAAAATAAAGTAAATAGCTTTTACCTTTTTAGAACGATTAAGTTGGTGATTTTTATAACTAAAAAATAAAAATCTAGAGAGTTTATAAATGATAAAACTAAGAACTAAAAAACCAAGCAAACCTTTAAAAACAGGATAACTTTCAAATAAAACTTGTGTAGATATTTGTAAATCTTCCAAAAAACGAAGTGAAGCAGCATCTAATCTAATGGATAAATAATCATAATATCCAAAATCGATTACATAGAATAACGTCAAAATAATGTATGCAAGTATCAAATAAAAAGTTGCTAATTTTTTATAAAACAGATTGCTGAAAAAACGTCTGTTTACAATTAAAACTAAAAGTGCTAAAGGAAAAAGAGCAATCGCAGCCAATTTTATATCGAAACGTAAACCTAACCAAAATGCTTTTTGAATTTCGGTTGAAGTTGCAGTTTCTAATTCTGCAAAAAAAGAATAAAATAGGATTCTAAAAATGAAATTAAAAACAATTAATAAAAAGAAATTGCTAAAAATGTATTTTATGTAGTTTGGGATTTTTTGCAGCATTATTTTTAATTAAAAAGCAAAGATATTTATTTTGAAATGGATAAATCGAATTATATTTTATTTGCTTTAGATTTATTTGTTTTCTGAATTATATCAAACAAAAAGTTTAAAAAAAAACACTACGAATTCACGAATCACAAAGGTTAAAGTCTTCAAATTAAATTTTATTTTTTCTGAAAATATTTTCAGGTTTTATTTAGCTCCTTAGGAGCGTAAACTTAATAGTGAGTAAATACAACAAGGTTGTAAAGCTCCTTAGGAGCGTAATATTAATAAGAAAATTAGATAAAATGGTAAAGCTCCTTAGGAGCGACATTTCATAAAACAATAATTGTTTGAATTTCAAATTAGTGAATTCGTAACAATAAATAAATCAATTTTCATTCAACAATTCATTTACAAAAACTTCAAATTCTTTAGTGAAATCAGTATATTTTTCACCTGTTGCTGGTCCATTAAAACCCGTGTGAATTTTTCTAACCTTTCCTTTTTTATCCATAAAAATGGTAGTTGGGTAAGAAATTATATGATTTAACATTGGCAATTTTTGTTGTGCCAGCGTTTTATTAGCCAAATTACCAAATTGCGCTAATAAAACAGGATATTCAATTCCTATTCGTTTTTTAAAACGTTTAATTCTTTCGTACGCAATTTCTCTCGTTTTTGCTTCTTCAAAAGCCAATGCAATAATTTGCAAATCTTTATTCGGATTTTCTTTACTATACTTGACTAAAAACTTGCTTTCATCCAAACAATTTGGGCACCAAGTTCCCATAATTTGTAAAATAACAACCTTGTTATTAAATTCAGGATCGCTCAAGGAAACAACTCTTCCTCTAGTATCAGGAAAAGAAAAATCGAAATATTCGTAACCTTCTTTTATAAAGGTTAAATTCTCTTCATTTGGCAATTCGTACTCATTATTTAGTTTTGCTGTAAAAGGTTCTTTCCAATGATTGCCAGAATAGAAATACCCATTTAAGGTAGAATCAGTAGCTTTTGCTGTGAATAAAAATGCGTGAGCACCATCAAAAGTTGAAAGTTTTAAGGAATCTCCATCAACAATGCCCTCTAAATATCTGTAATCGCCAGTTGTAGTTCTAAAAGTTCCAGTAACTTTATTGCTAGTTTGGGTAAACATTCCTTTAGCAAGATACGTATCAACTTTATGATCAGCATTAAAAACAGTTTCCCAATTACCAGTAATATTTATGCTTGCTTCTTTTTTTGATGAAAATCGATTGTTACTTTTTATCGCTTCAAAAGGCACAATTTGATCTAAACTCGGTTTTATAAAACTTCCTTTCAAGGAGTTTTCTTTGATTTTTGCAATTATATAACCTTCAAAAACGGGCGTTTGTATGATAACAGAATCATTTTTATAGGTGATTTCATCAACAGTTATAATTTCATCAGCATTAAAAATTGTTAAAAGAGAATCGTTTTTAACTTCAAAAATAAAAGGCAATTCTTGGTTGTCTTGTATGTGTAAAACACCTCTATAAGTGCCAATATCCAAAGTTTTAGTAGTTTTTGTATTGCAAGAAATAAAGAGTAAAAAACTGATAGTCAATAGTAAAAAACGCATCGATAGTAATTAAAATTGAGTTCAAATTTACGATAAAATACTTACATCAATATTTAATAAAACCCTTAAAATTGGTTAATTTAGCCGCTGAAAAATTTCAAGAAAAAAACATGAAGATATCTTATAATTGGTTACAACAATTTGTAAAAATTGACTGGGATGCAACTAAAACAGGAGAGTTGTTAACTGATTTAGGTTTAGAGGTAGAAGGAATTGAAACCAAAGAATCTATAAAAGGAAGCTTAAAAGGCATTGTTGTTGGTAAAGTTTTAACCTGTGTGCAGCATCCAAATGCAGACAGATTAAAAGTAACTACTGTAGATTTAGGAGATGGGAATCCTGTACAAATTGTGTGTGGAGCTCCTAATGTTGCTGCTGGTCAAAAAGTACCTGTGGCTACTATTGGAACGATGTTGTATGATGATAAAGGAGTAGGTTTTAAAATTAAAAAAGGGAAAATTAGAGGCGAAGAAAGTCATGGAATGATTTGTGCTGAAGACGAATTAGGTCTTGGAAGTGGACATGATGGAATTCTAGTTTTAGATGAAAAACTTAAAGAAGGAACTTTAGCTTCGGATGTTTTTAATATAAAAACAGATTATGTTTTTGAAATTGGTTTAACACCAAACAGATCTGATGCCATGAGTCATTATGGAGTTGCCAGAGATTTAAGAGCTGGTTTAATTCAGAAAGATGTTCAAAAGGAATTAATTTCGCCTTCTGTAAGTAATTTTCACGTAGATGAAAGAACACTTCGTTTTGATGTGGAAGTGGAAGATAAAGAATTAGTGCCTCGTTATTGTGGAATTACAATTACAGATATTACTGTAAAAGATTCACCAGAATTTATTCAGAATCATTTAAAAGCCATTGGTATTGCACCAAAAAATAATATTGTAGATATTACAAATTATGTGTTGCATGAACTTGGGCAACCTTTACATGCTTTTGATGCTCAGAAAATTAAAGGAACTAAAATTAAAGTAAAAACTCTAGAAGAAGGTACTAAATTTACCACGTTAGATGATGTTGAAAGAACGCTTTCTGGGGATGATATTATGATTTGTGATGCTGATGATACTCCACTTTGTTTAGGAGGTGTTTTTGGTGGCTCACAATCTGGAGTTACAGAACACACAACATCAATATTTTTAGAAAGTGCTTATTTTAATCCTGTTTCTGTTAGAAAAACAGCTAAAAGACACGCTTTAAATACAGATGCTTCTTTTCGATTTGAAAGAGGAATTGATATTAATATGACAGAATACGCTTTAAAAAGAGCAGCGTTATTAATTGAAGAATTTGCAGGAGGAAAGTTAGCTTCTGATATTTCTGATTTTTATCCTGTTAAAGTGGAAGATTTTCAAGTGTTTTTCTCTTATCAAAATGCGTATAGATTAATAGGACAAGAAATTCCGAAAGAAAAAATTAAAAATATTTTAGCTTCTTTAGAGATTAAAATTAACAGCGAAACTGAAGGTGGTTTAGGATTAACAATTCCATCTTACAGAACAGATGTGCAAAGAGAAGCAGATATTATTGAGGAAATTTTACGTGTATATGGCTACAATAATATTGAGTTTTCTCACAAATTAAACACCTCAATTTCTTTTGATTCTAACAAAGAAACCAAAATTGAAAACATTATTGCAGACCAATTAAGTTCTTTAGGATTTAATGAAACCATGGCAAATTCTTTAACAAAATCTGATTATACAAAATTGTCAGAAAACATTAATGATGAAGCAAATGTTGCCATGTTAAATCCTTTAAGTAGCGATTTAGATGTGATGCGTCAATCTTTGTTATTTAGTGGTTTAGAGTCTGTTTCTTATAATTTAAATAGAAGAAATAACTCATTAAAGTTTTATGAATTTGGTAAAACATATCATAACTATAACAGCAAATATCAAGAAGACAAACACTTAACATTGTTTGTAACTGGAAACAGAACCAAAGATTCTTGGAATAGCAAAACAACAACATCTGATTTCTTTTATGTAAAAGGAATTATAACATCAGTATTAGAAAGATTAGGAATAAGTAACTTTAAAACTTCCCCTACAAAAAATGATGTATTTTCTGAAGGAATTGCTTTAAGCTTAGGAAAAATTAAAGTTGCTGAATTTGGGGTTGTAAAAAGATCAATTTTAAAGGAATTCGGAATTAAACAAGAAGTATTATTTGCAGATTTTAATTGGGATAATATTTTAAAATTAGCCAGTAAAAAACAATTGAAAGTTACTGAGATTTCTAAATTTCCATCTGTAAAAAGAGATTTAGCTTTATTGTTAGATTCTAAAACACAATTCAAAGAGATTTACAATATTGCTTTTCAATCGGAAAAAAATATTTTAAAAGAAGTAGATTTATTTGATGTGTATGAAGGAGATAAATTACCAGAAGGTAAAAAATCTTACGCAGTTAGTTTTGTATTACAAGATAATTCTAAAACTTTAGAAGACAATCAAATAGATAAAGTAATGCAAAAATTACAGCAAAGTTTCGAAAAGAATTTAGAAGCTGTTTTAAGATAAAATATCATGAAAAAAATTGCTTACTTACTTTTATTTGTAATTTCATTTTCTTGCGTTAAAGAAAAAGAAAAAACGAAGATTACTTTAGAAGAAGTAACAAATTTGGGTTTTAGTCTTCAAAATAAATCAGATAGAGATGATATTTCTGCAATGAATGAGCTTTATGATGTAAAAGCTTTTGCAGATATTTTTCTTCTAAAATCTACAGACAAAGAAATTCACGAATTTAATGCTGGTTTTTTCAACGGATTTTCTAGAAGTTTCAATTTTGGAGAAATGCTGGTTGAACAAAAAAGCGAAGGTGGTTCTTATGAATTTATTAGAGCTTACGAAGACGAAAAAAACAATTTTCATTTGCTATTTAGGCTTTATGGAGAAGGTTTAAACTACCATGATTATTTAGTGAAAGAGATTAATGGCGAACTTAAAATTGTAGACATGTACATTTATATGTCTGGCGAATATTTGAGTGATACTTATAAAACATATTATAAGTCGATTTTAGATAAATCAAACGTTTTAACGAAAGATTTAACTGGAATTACAAGCTATCAAGATGCTCTTAAATTAATTGAAGTGAAAGAGTTAAGTGCTGCTGGTAAATTTAAAGAAGCGCATAAAGTATATAAAACTATTAGTAGTTCTTCTAAAATTACAAAAGCTTTTCAGTTGGTAAATATTATGGTTACCTTTAATTTATCTGAAGATATATATTACAAAGCGATTAAAGATTACGAAAAAAGATTTCCAAACGATCCTA
Organism: Polaribacter vadi; assembly: GCF_001761365.1. Taxonomy (NCBI): domain Bacteria; kingdom Pseudomonadati; phylum Bacteroidota; class Flavobacteriia; order Flavobacteriales; family Flavobacteriaceae; genus Polaribacter; species Polaribacter vadi. The sequence continues at coordinate 227,650 of NZ_CP017477.1, forward strand.
GTTTATATTTAGTTTCTTTAGATGGTTTAATTTTAAACAAACAATTTGATAAAGCTATAAAATCTATTGATAAATTAGACGAACTTTTAGGAGGTGATCCATTCTTAAATTATATAAAAGGGAATATTTATTATTTCGAAAAAGATTATGAAAGTGCTTTAGGAAAATATGCTATTATAAATCTTGAATATCCAGATTTTATTGATGCTTATGACAGTGCTTTAGGTATTTATTTGGAAACAAATAATCATGAAAAAGTCATCGAAATTTTAGAATTATACGTGACCAGATTTGAGATAGATAAAGAAGAATTAAAGTTCAATTTATCGGAATTTTCTCCAACATTTATAAAAACGAAAGAATTTAAAAACTGGTTTTCAAAAAAATAATATGTACAAACTACTTATAAGACCCATTTTTTTTCTTTTTGATCCAGAAAAAGTTCATTATTTTACTTTTTCGTTGATACGCTTTTTATGTAAAATTCCTTTGGTTTCAGGGATTTTTAAAAGTTTGTATCAAGTAAATGATAAAAAGTTAGAGCGTACTTTATTTGGTTTAACGTTTAAAAATCCAGTGGGTTTAGCTGCTGGTTTTGATAAAAATGCAGTTTTATATAATGAGTTGGCAAACTTCGGTTTTGGTTTTATAGAAATTGGTACAGTAACTCCAAAAGGACAAGTTGGTAATGCTAAAAAAAGATTATTTCGTTTAAAAGACGATCAAGGAATTATCAATAGAATGGGCTTTAATAACGAAGGTTTGGAAGTTGCCATTCAACAATTAAAAAAGAATAAAGGCAATGTTATTATTGGTGGAAATATTGGTAAAAACACACAAACATTACCTAAAAATTACACAGCAGATTATTTAGAGTGTTTTGAAGGTTTGCATCCTTATGTAGATTATTTTGTGCTAAATGTTAGTTGCCCAAATGTTGGGAGTCATGCAAAATTGAATGACAAAGAGTATTTAATTGAATTAATTTCTGCTTGCCAAAAATTAAATCAAGAACTTTCTTTGTCAGGTCGAGCGCAGTCGAGACCAATTTTACTAAAAATTGCTCCAGATTTAAACAATCAACAATTAGATGAAATTATAGAATTGGTTGTAGAAACTAAAATTGATGGGATAATTGCTTCCAATACATCAACCAATAGAGATAATTTAAAAGCCTCAAAAGAACGTTTGCAAGAAATTGGAAATGGAGGAGTCAGTGGTCAGCCAATAAAAAACCAGAGCACAAAAGTGATCAAATATTTGGCAGACAACTCCAACAAATCTTTTCCAATTATTGGAGTAGGAGGAATCCATTCTGAACAAGATGCTTTAGAAAAATTGAAAGCAGGAGCAGATTTGGTACAGATTTACACAGGTTTTATTTATGAAGGACCAAGTTTGATAAAGAGAATTAACAAAGCTGTTTTGAAGGATTTGTAACATTTGTTATTCTGAACTCGTTTCAGAATCTCACTCAGTTTTGTTTTGGAAAAAGACTAATTTCGTTTACATGTTAGAAACCTTATTCTCTTTTGCAATTGCAACCTCTCTTTTAGCATTGTCTCCAGGACCAGATAATATTTTTGTGCTGACACAAAGTATTGTAAATGGTAAAAAGTTTGGTTTGGCAACCGTTTTTGGACTGATTTCTGGTTGTTTGGTTCACACAACCTTATTAGCATTTGGAGTTTCAGCCATCCTAAAAGAATCAGAAAACTTATTTTTTGCCATTAAATTATTTGGCGCAATTTACTTATTATATTTAGCCTATAAAGTGTATAAATCTGATGCTACTATTATACTATCCAATGAACATGTAGCAAAGAAAACGACCACACAATTGTTTAAACAAGGGTTTGTTATGAATGTTTTAAACCCAAAAGTTTCTATTTTCTTTTTAGCGCTGTTTCCTGGATTTTTGTTTTCTGATACAATTTCTACAGTCCTGCAATTTTATGTTTTAGGATTTATTTTTATGTCAGTTTCACTCATTATTTTTTCTACAATAGCCATTTTAGCTGGCACAATTTCAGAAAAAATTAAAGAAAATAAGAAAATTGGTTTCTATCTAAAATGGATGCAAATTGTGGTTTTTGTGGCAATTGCAGTTTTAATTTTGATGTAAATTCTTGGTTTTAAAAAAGAAAATTAATCAATCAAAATATCCTCAGCAACCTTACTTTCTAAATTTTCAAAATCATACAATTTGGTGTCTAATAAATGCGAAGGAGAAACATTCTGCAAAGCATTCATCATAATTGCGTTTCTATTTGGGAACTCTTTTTCCCAATCAGCAATCATTTGTTTTACATTTTGGCGTTGCAAATTTTCTTGAGAACCACATAAATTACAAGGAATTATTGGGAAGTCTTTAAAATCCGAATACACCTCAATATCACTTTCTTTACAAAAAGCCAAAGGTCTTAAAACGGCTAAATCTCCAGCATCATTTTTAAATTTTGGAGGCATGGTTTCCATCTTTCCAGAAAAAAAGAAATTCAAGAAAAAGGTTTCTAAAATATCATTTCTATGATGCCCTAAAGCAATTTTGTTACAACCCAAATCTTTAGCAGCTTCATACAAAGTTCCTCTACGCAAACGCGAACATAAACTACAAGTAGTTTTGCCTTCAGGAGTTTTGTCCATGACAATTTTATAGGTGTTTTTCTCTATAATTTTATAATCGACTTGTAGGTTTGTTAAATACGTTGGTAAAACTTCCTCAGGAAAACCAGGTTGTTTTTGATCGAGATTTACAGCAATTAAATCGAAAGAAATTGGTGCTACTTTTTTAAAATACAGCAACATATCTAAAAGCGTATAACTGTCTTTCCCTCCAGATAAACACACCATTATTTTATCACCTTCAGCAATCATAGTGTATTGTTGAATAGCTTCTGCAACTGCTTTCTGCAATTTTTTAGTAACTTGTTTTACTTCTTTCATGGTTGCAAAAATAGTTTTTTTTACAACTATAATTTTAGAAAAAATTAAAGAAAATATGATTATTGATTTTTAGTTAAAAGGGATGAAGTTTTTGTTTTGATTTTAGGTATAGGTTTTCTAATGTGGTTGTATATGGTTTGTTGCGTGTTTCAAGCAACTAATTTAGTAAATAATTACCGAGCAAGAAAGTCCGCGAGGACTTTCGTAAGTAAGCAAGAAGCTAGCAATAAATTATATATGGCTTAAGTTTGTATTTTATTCAAAAGTAACAGGGCTAACTTTTCTCAAAATAAATTTATTTTCACAATTAGTTTTCTCAATAAAAAAATAAGTAAACCCTAATGTATCAAAATTATCACCTTTCTTTTTGAGATTTAGAAAATATTCTCTGTCTGTTATTAAATTTAGATTAGCTAAATATGACTTAGAAATAAGAATATCATTCTTTCTGTTAAAAGAAAATGAAAAACTATCAAATCTTTCATATTGAATATCATCACCTCCTATGTCAGAAGACCTTTTGGTGTCTGTTATAAGTTTTTTTTTATCTATAATTTTATATCCTTCATATTCATTTGTTATAGAAGCAACCTGCTTTTTAATTAAGGAATCATTTTTGTTAATTAGCAAATAAATTGTATCCTTTGATTGTGAATATGTGTTTGTTAATAAAAAGTAGGTAATTATTAATAAATAGTTTTTCATTATTGACAAGTTTTATTAACATTATCTTTTTCATTTGTAATGGTGTTTTTGATTCTATTTTTTTCTGGTGTAGTTAATTTTTTCCATGCTTCGGTATAAATTTGATCTTGAACACCGTTAGCATCTTTTATATTCGCTAAACCTTCCCAAGACATATCATTATAGAATTGGTCAGAATGTTGACTATTATCATATTGCTTTAATCCTTTAGCAATTGTACTTCTATAATAGTCCGCCATTTGCTGATGATCCCAATTTTTTTTATAAATTCTGAAATAATTATATACGCCAGGAAACTTTACAGCATTACTTCCATCTCTTGATGCAAACTCTCTTAATCTTGCATGAATGCCTTCATGTATGATTGTTCTTGCTAGTCCAAGTGAAGTTCTGTTAGATAAAGTGTTTTCATTAATACTAATAGTAAATGTGTTTCCAGATTTTACAGTTGAAGCATTTGTCTCATTTCCCAAACTTGTAGACATTTCAAATATTAAATCAAATTTAGAAGGTTTATTTCCATCTTTAAAATTCTCAAGTATCCAATTAATATTATTATTGTTGTCAACCATTTTATTATAAACACAAAGTGCTTTTCCAGTAAGTTCGTTAATAATTTGGTCATCATCAATTAACTCATCTTCCTCTATAATATCAAAGCACCCACCATCAATTCCTTGCTCTAAACCATCACTTTCTCCATCACAAGGAATGATAGAAACAGTTTCTCCACTTCCAGAGCTACCACCTCTTCTACCTCCACCAGCTTCTGAACCAAAGTCTAATTCAGTTTCTGCTACAAGACTATTTTCACTGCTATATGAACAAGTTCTTATTGTTGAAACATTCCAATAACCACTTCTAACATGTTCGCAATTAGGATTTGTACTAAATGAACCGTGGTCTGTACAAACTTTAGGTGTATAAGTTGTTGTATTACTGCAAGACCAACCTCCTTTTAATTGTATATTTTGGTTATTAATAAGCTCTTCAATATTATATTTATATGCTGTTTTTGAAACAGTGGCATTTAGGTATAACCCAGATCCTTTTTTTCTATAAAATACACTATCGTACCTAATTATAAAACCTTTGATAGTGTCATTTGATTTTTCAATTACTAAATTTTCAGAAGCTTTTGAAGATGTTTCTTCAGAATTTCTCTCAATTAAAAAAGTATAAGAAACATAGTTTTCTTTTTCAATTTTATAAAAAATGGAGAAGTCAATTTTAAAATTGTTTTTTTGATTTAGATTTAAACTCATTTTCGAAATAAGAATTGATTTTAAATTTATTAGAGATATCAATAAAGTTTTTGTCTTCTTTGGCTTGAGAAAGCGTTATTTTTTGCGGAGTTATTTTCTCTTGAGTTATATTTTCAAATTCGTTTTCTTTTTCACAATTACAAAGGAAGAGTGAAATTCCGAGGAATAAAAATCCAATTATAAAGATTTTGGTTGGTTTGTTTTTTCTGTTTTTCATATTTGTTAAATTTAATAATTAATATTCATTTCTCTGTTGCAAAATAAGCTGAAATTTTTGAGTATTCATTTCAGCTATTTGATAAGCCATATAAATTACAACTTAACAAATATCCCAAGTTTTATTTCAAAATATTCATCCTCAGCTAAGTTCGAGTATTCCCACCAAATAATCAACAGGAAAACACCCCTTTTTTAATCACCCAACTCAAAAAAATTAAACAAAAACTCAAATTTTGATAAATATTTCAGTTTAACAAAAATTTTACGTGCATCATTTGGAATAATCAAAATAAAATTTGAATATTTGTATAATTAAAAAAAGACATGAAATTTATTCAAAACCATCATCATCATTTTTACAATTGCAATCAAGCGATTTAAAAATGTATTGAATAAAGTCAAGATATTTATAAACCTGTTTGAGCAAATCAAACAGGTTTTTTGTTTTAAAACCAATTTGCTCAAACCAAACTAAAATTAAAAAATGAGTAATTTAAGAATTGCAGTACAAAAATCAGGAAGATTAAACGAAGATTCTATGGGAATCTTAAAAGACATTGGTATTTCTATCGATAATGGAATTGATCAATTAAAAGCATCCGCAAGAAATTTTCCAGTAGAAGTTTTCTATTTAAGAAATGGCGATATTCCTCAATATTTACGAGATGGAGTTGTAGATGCAGCCATAATTGGCGAAAATGTTTTAATCGAAAAAGGAACTGATATCGATTTTGTAGAACGTTTAGGTTTTTCGAAATGCAAGGTTTCAATTGCGGTTCCAAAAGAATCTACAGCAAATTCGTTAAAAGATTTAGCAGGACAAAGAATTGCGACTTCGTATCCAGAAACTGTAAAAAAATATTTGAAGCAAAATAATATCGACGCCCAATTACACATCATTAACGGTTCTGTGGAAATTGCCCCAAATATTGGTTTGGCAGATGGTATTTGCGATATCGTTTCTAGTGGAAGCACACTGTTTAAAAATGGTTTAAAAGAAATTGAGGTGTTGTTTAAATCGGAAGCAGTTTTGGCAGTTTCGCCTAAAATTTCTCAAGAAAGTAAAGCAATTTTAGAGAAAATTCAGTTTAGAATGCAGGCTGTTTTAAAAGGGAAATCATCCAAATATGTGTTGCTAAATGCACCAAATAATAAGGTCGATAAAATTATCGATATTTTACCAGGAATGAAAAGTCCAACTGTGTTGCCTTTGGCAGAAAAAGGTTGGAGTTCAATTCACTCTGTGATCGATAAAGATAAATTTTGGGATGTTATAGATGAGTTGAAAGCCAATGGTGCTCAGGGAATTTTAGTGTGTCCTATTGAAAACATGGTACTTTAGTTTTTTTGTTTAAAAACTAAAGTATGCTGAACTTGTTTCAGTATCGAGTGTAATTTTTTGGGCGTTTTAACGGGCTTTACATTATATCTTTTGCAGAAAAAGCAAAAGGATGTCATTTCAATCCCTAACGCAAATTGCAAGTTTATACAAGTTTTGCAAAATTTTAAAAACCTTGTATCATTAAATAAAAAAGAAAAAGATTATTTTTTGAATTTTCAAATTTTTGTATAATTTTATGAAAACAATTATAAATCCACCAAAGTCAACTTGGTCTCAACTATTACAAAGACCCACAAAAACGGTTGATGATATTGAAAAAACTGTTACCGAAATTTTTACAGAAGTAAAAAAAGAAGGAGACAAAGCTGTACAAAAATACACACAGTTATTTGATGGAGTAACTTTAGAAAATAATTTAGTTTCTGAAGCTGAAATTAAAGAAGCAGTTTCATTAGTTTCAGACGAATTAAAAGAAGCTATTATTTTAGCGAATAAAAATATTACCGTTTTTCACAACGCACAAAAAACGGATAAAGTTTTTGTAGAAACCACGAAAGGAGTTGAATGTTGGCAAGAAAAAAGACCGATTCAAAAAGTTGGTTTGTACATTCCTGGAGGAACTGCACCACTTTTTTCAACAGTTTTAATGTTGACAATTCCTGCACAAATTGCAGGTTGTAAAGAAATTGTGTTGTGTTCACCACCAAATAAGGAAGGTAAAATTCACCCAGCAATTTTATTTACTGCAAAACTTTGTGGCGTTACTAAAATTATTAAAGTTGGCGGAATTCAAGCAATTGCTGGCTTAACTTTTGGAACAGCAACAATTCCACAAGTGTATAAAATTTTTGGTCCAGGAAATCAGTATGTTACAGTGGCAAAACAATTGGCAACCAAATTTGGAGTGGCAATTGATATGCCTGCAGGACCCAGTGAGTTATTGGTAGTTGCAGACGATACTGCAAAAGCCAGTTTTGTAGCTTCAGATTTATTAAGTCAAGCAGAACATGGAGCAGATAGTCAAGTTATTTTGGTATCAACATCAAAAAAATTAATTGAAGCAGTAGAAATTGAAATCAATAAACAAATTTTAGACTTGCCAAGAGTAGCAATTGCTCAAAAGGCCATTGCAAACTCAAAATCTATTTTTGTGGAAACTGATGAAATTGCGTTGAATTTAATTAACGAATATGGTCCAGAACATTTTATTGTTTGCACAAACAATAATGATTTTTATGTAGATAATATTGCCAATGCAGGTTCTGTTTTTATTGGGAATTACACACCAGAAAGCGCAGGAGATTATGCTTCTGGAACCAACCATACATTGCCAACAAACGGATTTACAAAAGCGTATTCAGGTGTAAATTTAGATAGTTTTTTGAAAAGTATTACGTTTCAAAAAATATCAAAAGAAGGCATTCAAACCATTGGAAAATCGATAGAATTAATGGCGGAAGCAGAAGGTTTACAAGCACATAAAAATGCAGTTTCTATAAGATTGAAAAGATTATAGAAACTGTGCTGAACTTGTTTCAGTACCTTTTAAATAAATTAGTTAGTAAGACCTCACAGGTTTTTAAAACCTGTGAGGTCTAATAAACATAAAAATGAAAACAAATTTCAACATCAACAGTTTAGTTAGAGAAAACATCAAATCTCTAAAACCTTATTCATCAGCAAGAGATGAATATAAAGATGCAACTTCTGGCGATATGATTTTTTTGGATGCCAATGAAAATCCGTTTGAAAATGGTGTAAATCGTTATCCAGATCCACAACAAAATTCGGTTAAAGAATTATTGTCAGGTATTAAAAATGTTCCTCAAAAAAACATCCTTTTAGGAAATGGAAGTGATGAAGTTTTAGATTTAATTTTTAGAGCTTTTTGCGAACCTAAAGAAGACAATATTATTACATTACCACCAACATATGGAATGTATTCGGTTTTAGCGAACATCAATAATATAGAAAATAGAGAAGTTTTATTAACGGAAGATTTTCAACCAAAAGTTGCTCAAATTCTAGAGAAGATCAATAAAAACACTAAAATATTGTTTTTATGTTCGCCTAATAATCCATCAGGAAATAGTTTTTCGACTGATAAAGTAGAAGAATTATTGCAGAAATTTAATGGTTTAGTAGTTATAGATGAAGCCTATATCGATTTTTCTGAACAAAGAAGCTGGTTAGAAAGATTAGAAGAATTTCCGAATCTAATTATTACTCAAACCTTATCAAAAGCGTATGGTTTAGCAGGAATTCGTTTAGGAGTTTGTTATGCATCACAAGAAATTATTGCCATTTTAAACAACATAAAACCACCTTATAACGTAAACGAATTAACGCAGCAAAAAGCAGTTGAACGTTTGCAAAAAATGGAGGAAGTAACGAATGAAATTTCGGAAATTATTAAAGAAAGAACTTCTTTAATTCATCATTTAAAAGAAATTAATTTTATTACAAAAATTTATCCAACAGATTGTAATTTTGTTTTGGTAAAAGTAGATGATGCCACCAAAAGGTACAATCAATTAATTGCAAAAGGTATTGTGATTAGAAATAGAACAAACCAGCCTTTATGTGAAAACTGTTTGCGATTAACAGTTGGAACTAGATTGGAAAATGAGAGATTGATAAAGGAACTTTTATCAATCTCGAAATCCTGAACTTGATTCAATAGACCTGACAGGTTTTCAAAACCTGTCAGGTTAGAAAAGAATAATAAACAATTAAATTCTTACAAACCCGAGTAAGAGTTCCTTCCCTTTGGGAAGGTTAGGATGGGCTTTTAGTATGAGCAAAAAAGTATTATTTATAGACAGAGATGGAACGTTGGTTTTAGAACCACCTGTAGATTATCAATTAGATAGTTTAGAAAAGTTAGAGTATTATCCTAAAGTTTTTCAATTTATGGCAAAAATTGCTGCTGAATTGGAATACGAATTGGTTATGATTACCAATCAAGATGGCTTGGGAACAGACTCTTTTCCTGAAGATACTTTTTGGCCAGCTCAAAATAAAATAATCGATGCTTTTGCTAAAGAAGGGGTTGTTTTTTCTGAGGTTTTTATTGATAAAACATTCCCTCATGAAAATGCTGAAACCAGAAAACCAAGAACAGGTTTGCTAACAAAATATTTTTCTGAAGAGTATGATTTGGAAAACTCGTTTGTTTTAGGAGATCGAATTACAGACATGGAATTGGCTAAAAATCTGGGAGCAAAAGGAATTTTCTTATCAGAAAATCCAGATTTAGGAGCTGACGAAATTGAAACGTCTAAACAAGAAATTATAGATTGCATCGCTTTAACTTCTACTGATTGGTCAGAAATTTATCAATTTTTAAAATTGAAAGATAGAGTTGTAGAAATTACCAGAAATACAAATGAAACCAAAATTTACATCCAACTAAATTTAGATGGTTCAGGTAAAAATGATATTTCTACAGGATTGCATTTTTTCGATCATATGTTAGACCAAATTGGGAGGCATGGAAATATGGATTTAACTATAAAAGTAGATGGCGATTTAGAGGTTGATGAACATCATACTATAGAAGATACCATGATTGCTTTTGGGGAGTTATTCAACAAAGCATTAGGGAATAAATTAGGTATAGAACGTTATGGTTTTTGCTTGCCAATGGACGATTGTTTAGCGCAAGTTGCAGTCGATTTTGGAGGTAGAAACTGGTTAGAATGGGATGCAGAATTCAAAAGAGAAAAAATTGGTGATATGCCAACAGAAATGTTTTATCATTTGTTTAAATCGTTTACTGATGGTGCAAAATGCAACTTAAATATCAAAGCAGAAGGCACAAACGAACATCATAAAATTGAAGGAATTTTCAAAGCTTTTGCAAAAGCGATGAAAATGGCTGTAAAAAGAGATGCAAATAAAATGTTTTTGCCATCTACAAAAGGAATGTTGTAGAGAAGCCCATCTTAATCTTCCCAAAGGGAAGAAACACTCTTGTGTTAGCAAGTTTATAATTTAAAATAATGACTAAAGAAATATCAAATAATAAAAGTACGAGTGAGAGTTCTTCCCCTTTGGGGAAGTTAGATGGGGCTTCAGTTGTGATAATTAATTACGGAGCAGGAAACATTAAAAGTATTCAATTTGCTTTTAAAAGACTGGGAGTTGATGCAGTTTTATCAAACAATATTGATGAAATAAAAGCAGCAGATAAAGTAATTTTTCCTGGAGTTGGAGAAGCAAGTTCTGCCATGAAAATGTTGCAAGAAAGTGGATTGGACACATTAATTCCTACGTTAAAACAACCTGTTTTAGGAATTTGTTTAGGAATGCAATTGATGTGCAATTCCTCTGAAGAAGGAAATACAAAAGGACTTGGAATTTTTAATGTGGATGTAAAAAAGTTTTCTAAGGATGTAAAAGTTCCGCAAATGGGTTGGAATGTAATTGCTGATTTAAAATCTGATTTATTTTCAGGAATTAAAGACAAAGAATTTATGTATTTGGTACATAGTTTTTATGCCGAAAAATGTGCTGAAATGATTGCAACCACAGATTATGAAATTGAATATGCATCTGCTTTACAAAAAGATAATTTTTATGGAGTTCAGTTTCACCCAGAGAAATCTGGAATTATAGGTTCAAAAATTCTTGAGAATTTTTTGAAGCTATAATTTCATTCTGAACTTGTTTCAGAAAATTTAATTTTAAACTAACAAATTTTAATTGAATTATTATTGTTACATTTTATCAAATAAAAATAGAACTTTACTTTATGTTGGTTCTACTAGAGACTTAGAAAAAAGAATTAAAGTTCATAAGTCTGGAAATGGAGCTAATTTTACAAGAAAGTATAATGTTTTTGAATTGATTTATTTTGAAACATTTGAAGATAATAAAATGGCTAGAAAAAGAGAAAGTCAATTGAAGAATTGGCATAAAGAATGGAAATGGAATTTGGTTAAAAAATCGAATCCAGATTTAAAAATATTAGAAATATAATAAAAACCCTGAAACAAGTTCAGGGTTGATTAACAAGTTAATCAATGAGAATAATTCCAGCCATAGATATTATTGACGGAAAATGTGTTCGTTTAACAAAAGGCGATTACACTACCAAGAAAATATACAATGAAAATCCGCTTGAAGTTGCCAAAGAATTTGAAGCTGCAGGAATCGAATATTTACATGTTGTAGATTTAGATGGCGCAAAAGCTAGTGAGATTATCAACTATAAAGTTTTAGAGCAAATTGCATCAAAAACCAATTTAAAGATTGATTTTGGTGGTGGTTTAAAATCGGATAAAGATTTGGAAATTGCTTTTAATTCTGGTGCAAATCAGATTACTGGAGGAAGTATTGCTGTGAAAAATGCAGAAATTTTTGAAAGCTGGATTGCAACTTATGGATCCCAAAAAATAATTTTAGGAGCCGATTTTTATCCAGATAATTCAGGAGGAAAAATTGCGACAAATGGCTGGCAAGAAGAAAGTGCTTTAGAATTAATTCCGTTTATTGCAGATTATCAGCAAAAAGGAATTCAATACATAATTTGTACGGATATTTCTAAAGACGGAATGTTACAAGGACCAAGTTTCGATGTGTATCAACAGATTTTATCCGAAGTAAAAAATATAAAACTAATTGCTTCTGGTGGAATTTCAACGTTTGATGAATTGCCGAAATTAGCAGCATTAGGTTGTGAAGGTGTAATTATTGGAAAAGCGATTTATGAGAATAAGATTAGCTTAAAACAATTGGAGAAATTTATCTTAAATAACTAAATGTTATTTCGATTTATTTCTGAATTATAAAAAGTTCTCGATACAATTTCGATAAAAAATCGAAATCACTCGAACTGACATTATGGATAAATTTATTTAAAATAATATCCATAATTATAAAAATATTAACGAATTAGTTCCTTCCCTTTGGGAAGGTTAGGATGGGCTTATGTTAACAAAAAGAATAATACCTTGTTTAGATATTAAAAACGGAAGAACTGTAAAAGGTGTTAATTTCGTGAATTTAATTGATGCTGGAGATCCTGTAGTTTTGGCAAAACAATATGCAGATTTAGGCGCAGATGAACTCGTTTTTTTAGATATTTCTGCAACCTTAGAAGGTAGAAAAACCATGCGTGAAATGGTTTTGAAAGTTGCTGAACAAGTAAATATTCCGTTTACAGTTGGTGGAGGAATTTCATCAGTAGAAGATGTAGATGTACTTTTAAACTGTGGTGCAGATAAAGTTTCTATCAATTCATCTGCAGTAAAAAGACCTGATTTAGTAAACGAATTGGCAGATAAATTTGGGAGTCAATGTGTGGTTGTTGCTATTGATGCAAAACAAATTGAGGGAGAATGGTTTGTGCATTTGGCAGGAGGAACCATCCCAACAGAATTGAATTTATTTGATTGGGCAAAGGAAGTTGAAAAACGTGGTGCAGGAGAAATTTTATTCACTTCTATGAATAATGATGGTACAAAAGCAGGTTTTGCAAATGAAGCTTTGGCTAAATTATCTACAGAATTGAATATTCCAATTATTGCTTCTGGTGGAGCAGGAACTGTACAGCATTTTATTGATACTTTTGTAGAAGGGAAATCGGATGCAGCTTTAGCAGCAAGCGTTTTTCATTTTGGGGAAATTCCGATTTTGGAATTAAAACAAGAATTGAAAGAGCATAATATTCCAGTTAGAATATAAAATGTCAGTTCGAGCGCAGTCGAGAACTATTAACTTGTCGACTGCGCTCGAAGAGACACTAAAACAAAAAATATGAACATAGATTTCAATAAAAATAATGATGGTTTAGTGCCAGCAATCATTCAAGATGCCACCACAAAAAATGTGTTGATGTTGGGTTATATGAATGAAGAAGCCTTTTTAAAAACGAATGAAACTAAACTAGTTACTTTTTTTAGTAGAACAAAAAAGCGTTTGTGGACCAAAGGTGAGGAAAGTGGCAATGTGTTGAATTTGGTTGCTATAAAACTAGATTGTGACAATGATACATTGTTGATTTCTGTGAACCCTAAAGGACCAACTTGCCATACAGGAACAGATACTTGTTGGGCTGAAGAAAACAATTCTAATTTTGGATTTTTATCAACTTTAGAAAACGTAATTACAGAAAGAGTTGCCAATAAAGACACTCAAAAATCTTATGTAGCAAGTTTGTTTGATAAAGGCATCAATAAAATAGCGCAAAAAGTAGGTGAGGAAGCTGTGGAAACTGTTATTGAAGCTATGGATACTAATGATGAATTATTCTTGTACGAATCTGCAGATCTGTTATTTCATTATTTAATGTTATTGCAAGCGAAAGGCTTTACTTTAAAAGATATAGAAGCTGAATTGATAAAAAGACAAAAGTAACGTTTTTTAAAATTTATGGAACTGCTGTAAAAACAATGGTTTTACCATAATTAGGATATTCACCTGATGCAAAAACCATTCTAGTTTCACTAATTTCTTCTAATTCTAGCGTAAAAATTCGAGTTGTGAATTTTTCATTGAAACTTTCTCCTCTACTTACGTTTAAATAAATTTTACCAATATCGTCGTAAAATTGATAAGATAAAGTAGCTTGCTGATCTGTTGGATTATCATAGAAACAAGAGCTATTACCTAGTGTTGTTTGAACTTCTTTTTTATCATCAAAAAATGTAAATTCATCATCTGTATAACAATCGTTATATTCACTTAAAATGTTAGATTCATAGTTTATAAAAAAGCTTTCAACTAACCATTTTTTAGAACTATTTGCATGTAGTTTTTGTAAATCATTTGTGTTATATCTCACATCTAGTTCGTTATCGTCTTTACTACAGTTAGAAAAAAATAAAGTTGAAATAATTAAGACTAAAGAGTAAATACGTTTCATAGAGTAGGTTTTGTTTGAAAAATTTATAAATAAACAATTATGATGCCAAATGTATATTCTTTTTTGAAAATTAAAAAAACAATATAGATTAACTATTGATCAACTTTAAAGTCACTAAATACACATCTTGTTTCGTCATTTTTGCTTTTAACCAAGCAAAGAAACTCATCATAAAAATGTCTTCTTTTTCTTTATCAATAAAATTGAAAGATGTTTCTACTTTATTATAAAATTCTTTTGAACTTGCTGTTTCTGGGTTTTTATAATAGATTTCTACCAATTTTAAATAAGCAATTACATTCTCTTGATTTATTTCTTTTAAGTGTTTAAAGTAATTTTTTTTGAAACTTTTTAAACGAGATTCTACCAAATTTATATTTCCACAATCTATTTGTAGTAAAATATCAATTAAATTCTTTTTAATCGTCCAAACTAAACCTGCTTTTTCAAGATACCATTTGTCTGTATGGTATAATTTGGAAAGTAAATTTTGTGCTTTTGTTAAAGATTTATTTTGATAATAGCATACAATTAAAGATAAATAAATATCCAATTGATGAATAATATTGATGTTTTTTTTATCAATAGAATTCTCTAAAAGCTGAATTGCTTCTTCTTGTTTTTCTGTATAATTATAATTCAAAGCAAGTAACAAATCGTGTTTTGAAGAAAATTCTTTCAAATATTTTTGCTTGTTTTCTTGCATGTAAAAATTCATCAATTCTAAATATTTTAAAGATTGATTGAACTTTTTATTTCTGAAAAATATGTTAGAGATTAAGTATAGAATTTCTATGTGATAATACGTTTGTTTGTTTTTAGCCGTATGGTTTTTTACAATTTTATAAGTGTCTACAGCAAAATTTGTTATGTTGTAATAATCGAATTTTTGAGAAGAAGAAATTGTGGTTATTTGTAAAAGTTGATATAATGATTTGAAAGAAAGTAAGCTTATGTCTAAATTATTTTGTTCTTTTAAGGTGCTTTCAATTAGCTTTTTAATATCAATAGTTGTTTTCTTTTGTTGATAATCATTTAGCGATTTCCTGATTTTAGCATACGCAATATTTAAATTATCTTCTTGAATTAACTGCTGCTGATTCTCTTTAAAGTTATGAATAATCTCCTCTAAATTTAAAGTTTCATATTGATGTGCATATTGTATTTTAGTATGATAAATTTCATTTAAAATTGAAAATAATTGATGTTCAGTAGCAACAATTCTAGCTTTCTCTAAAATTTGGTATCCGACTTCTATTTGCTGTTTTTGAAGAAAATTTCTTGCAGCAATAATATATTTTATCAATCGAATATCTAAAGAATTTTCTTCTTTGATGCTTGTATTTGCAGTAAAATCGATTAAAGATTGAAACAAACGTTTTCTTAAAGCATGCAAAGCTACTTTGTTTTGTTTCCCGTAAATTTTTTCTGATATTTCTTGAGAAGAAAAATTATCTATTAATAATAGTTTTACTAATTGAATGTTTTTAGCGTCTTTTCGCTTGTTCTTTTTATCTAAATAATTGATAAAGTCTTGTTGTTTATCCTTGTTTAGAGTTCTTAGAATTTCATTTAAATGAATCATTATATCGTCAGTAAATAGTTCATAAATATACTAAATTATATTATTAGTACTTACTTTATTAAAATTAAGTCGTCATTTATTGTTAAAAATAGTATTTATAGAACTTTAAAACTGTTGCAAATTTGTATCATAATTATTAAACTAAATAGTATGAATTATCAAAAAACGGTTTCATCTAATGAAGAAACTAAAAAACAGAAAAAAAGTAAAAAGTCTACAAATGAAATAGATCAAAAACCAACAGCAGCTTATATTGGTGCAACTTGGGGAATTGTTATTATCGGTTTACTATCTTATTGTATTGGTTTGTGGAATGCAAGTATGGAGTTGAATGAAAAAGGCTATTATTTTGCCATTCTTTTAATGGGAATTTATGCTGTGATTTCGCTTCAAAAAGCAGTGAGAGACAAAGCTGAAAACCTAAAAGTAAGTGATATGTATTATGGAATAAGTTGGGTGGTCGCAATTGCTTCGATACTTTTATTAATTATCGGTTTAAGAAATGCAGATTTAGCTTTGAGTGAAAAAGGTTTCTATGGAATTTCCTTTTTATTGAGTCTTTTTGGCGCAATTACCGTTCAAAAAAACACAAGAGATATTGATTTTATCAACACTAAAAATGAAGAAGAATAGTTAGTTTGATAATGGTTTTATAAACCAAAACCTCACAAATTAGTTATTTGTGAGGTTTAAATTTTTAGTATAATTACTTTATTTTCCATTTTTTTTAGGAATATAAGTAATACCAGATCTAGCATTAGATATATGATTTCCTTCTGCATCATGATTAATTGCCAAAATTTCATCGGCATTTTTTTTGCTAATTTTAATTTTCTTTTCTTTATCTTCAGTGTCCATTTTATTTTTCTTTATGGTTAATAGTATCAATTTCTAGATTCTCATTGTCATCACTTCCAATACTATATAATTGATTTTCTTCGTCTTTAAGAGTTTTTTTAGTAACGTTTTTTCTAGGTTTTCTGCCAGGAACATCTAAATCATTTCCAGAGAAATCTTTGGTAACTTTATTTTTTAAAAGTTCATCATCTCCATTATCGTTTCTTAAATTTCCTGCTTTATCTCCTAAAGCTTGTAAATCTTCTTTTGTAATTTCCGAATTGTATGTATCTGATTTTTCTTTCATAATTATTTGCTATTTACATAAAGTGCATGTACAACTCCTGGCAACCAACCTAAAATGGTTAATAGAATACTTAATAGAAATTGTGTTCCTAAACCATGTTTTAAAAACACTGCTAAAGGAGGTAATAATACACTTAAAATTATTGTTAATATTGACATTTGTTTTGTTTTTAGTTGAATTACGAAATTATAAAACAACTTAAAATATTGTTGTCTTGATAGATGTAAACTTTAACTCATAAACTATTTTAACAGTGTAAAATATTTATTAACAAGCTTTTAACTTGTGGTTCTAAATTTGTTTTTTAGTTTTATATCGAATTTAAAAAATAAAATATTATGGGAATTATAAAAGACAATAAAAAATTTGATAGATCAAAAACTCAAAACGATCCTACAAATCCATCACCTAATTTAAAAGAGAACAAGGATTTTAGTTTGGATAAAAAAACGATTACAGAAAAGAAAAAAGACAAATAGTTATTAGTTAATTTTCAATAATAAACCTTCACGAATTTCGTGAAGGTTTTCTAATTTAAAGTAACATAGAAAGTTTAATACTCATTCATTAGAATTACTCTTAGATTTAGGTAATTCGCCTTTAATTCATTCTCTAAATCAATTACGTGAGAAGCTCCAACCATCACAATATTTCTTGTTTTTCCAGATTTTAATACTTGACTAGCAATATTTTCTTCCTTCTAAACAACCTTTAGTTTCTTCTGTTATATCGCCAAATGAACTCATTTTATGCAATTTTAACTTCTTTATGTTTATTTTTTTCTTCTGAATTCTCAAATATAAACATTTAAACATTTTTACTTTATAAATATTTATTAGATGTTTATTAGTAGTATTTTTGATTTATAAATTTATTGATATGAAAAATTCCAAATTTCTTATTGCTATCTCATTTTTTGCAATTTATGTAGTTTGGGGTTCTACCTATTTATTTAATAAAATTGCAGTTACAGAATTATCGCCTTTTTTTTTAGCTTCTATTCGTTTTTCTGTTGCAGGTATTTTAATGATTTTTTTAGCGTTTATTTTAAAACAACCTTTAAAAATTACTAAAAAGCAATTTTTTAATTCCATGATTGCTTCTTTTTTCTTTTTAATCTACGGAAATGGCGTTTTTGTTTGGGCTTTACGTTATGTAGATAGTGGTTTTGGAGCTTTAATGGCATCCACTCAACCACTTTTTGTGCTCTTTTTATTACGATTAATTGATAGAAAACCATTTCAGAAAAAATCTATTATTGGAGTAATTTTAGGAATGTTTGGCATGTATTTATTGGTTAGTCAAAAAGAATTGATAACTTCTGAAGGAACTTTATTAGGGGTTTTTATGATACTTACGTGTGTGTTAAGTTGGAGTTATGGAAGTGTATTTGTATCGAAAGCAGATTTACCAAAAAGTTTTATGGTTACAACAGGTTATCAAATGTTGGTGGCTGGTTTTGTGCTGTTTTTAGCAAGTTTAAGTTTTAATGAAGTTTGGCTATCACCTTTATATTGGAGTACAAATGTTCAGATTTCTATGATTTTATTAATTGTTTTTGGAGGTATTGTTGCCTTTACTGCTTTTAATTATCTACTAAAAAATGTGTCTACAGAAAAAGTGTCAACATCTGCTTATGTAAATCCTGTAATTGCTTTATTTATGGGTTGGTATTTTTTAGAGGAAACGTTAACAACACAATCAATTGTAGCTTCATGTATTTTATTAACGGGCGTTTATTTTATCACTTCAAGAAAAAGAAAATAATCTCTTAAAAAGGTGTTAACAATTCAATTGAGTTCAACTTAATTGCATTTCAGCAAACCTACATTTCTATTTGTAAATACATTTATAGTCTATTAATTTAAAATGATAAAACTATGAATATTAATTTCGAGTACCATAATGTAGAAGCTAGTGAAAGGTTAGAAGCATACGCAAAAGAAAAGTTAGAAAAACTGTACGATAAATTTCAGATGATAGTAAGAGCAGATGTTTTTTTTAAAACAGAAAACACCTCTTCTGATGAAACAGGAATGATTTGTAATATTAGAGTAAGTGTACCTGGACCAAGATTGTTTGCAGAAGCAAGTCACGATAATTTTATAAGTTCTATTAATGAATCTGTAAAAGAATTGGACAGACAATTGACAAAGAAAAAAGAAAAATTAGCTACCTATTAAACGCTTTTATCAATAATAAATTTAATAATAACAACTTAAAGAGAGAACAATGAAGAAAGAATTTTTATTACAAAATTTTAATAATATTGATGATTTGCCTTTAAAAAATAGAGTTGTCATGGCTCCAATGACTAGAAGTAGAGCAGATAATAAAGGTAATGTGCCAACAAACGATTTACAAGGTTTATATTATGAACAAAGAGCTTCTGCAGGTTTAATTATTACAGAAGGATCTCAAGTATCTAAAGAAGCTGTCGGTTACATAAACACTCCTGGTATTTACAGTAAAGAACAAGTAGAAGGTTGGAAAAAAGTAACAAAAAGAGTACATGATAAAGGTGGGAAAATATTTATTCAGCTTTGGCACGTTGGACGAATTTCGCATCCCGATTTTCATAATGGAGAATTACCTTTAGCACCTTCTGCTATAAATGCCAATGAAACTGTGTATACTCCAGAAGGAGAAAAAGAAACAGTTACACCAAAAGAAATGACAAAAGAAGATATTAAAAGAACAATATCTGATTTTAAAAATGCTGCACAAAATGCTGTTGATGCTGGTTTTGATGGTGTAGAGATTCATTCTTCAAATGGATATTTGTTTCATCAGTTTTTTAACAAAACATCCAACAAAAGAACAGATGAATATGGAGGAAGTATTGAAAATAGAGCGCGTTTCTTTTTTGAAGTTTTAGATGCTGTAAAAGAAGTTTTACACGAACAAAAAATTGGAGCAAGATTCAATCCGTCTTTAAATGGAATTTTTGGAATGGAAATGGATGAAGAGACGATTCCTACTTTCGAATATATTATTAAAAAATTAAATGATTATAACTTAGCATACATTCACTTATCTGAACCTTTTAATGATGTTTCTGATGTTAAGTTTGCTGTACAAAATATTGCAGAACATTTTAGACCTTTATATCATGGAACTTTAATGATTAATGCAGGTTTTGATGAAGCTTCTGGAAACAAAGTGATTGAAGAAGGAAACGCAGATTTAGTTGCCTTTGGTAAATTGTATATTTCAAATCCTGATTTGGTAGAACGTTTTGAAAGAAACCAAGAATTAGCAGATTGGAATCAAGAAACTTTTTACACACCTGGACCTAAAGGATATACAGATTATCCGAAATTAGAAGTAAATAAATTAGAAAACTCATAAAAATTACAAGATGATAAAACCTAGAAATAAAGCACCAGAATTAACAATTGATTTGGTAAATGGTACACAATGGAGTTTACAAGAACAAAAGCCAGAAAATTTCACATTAATAATTTTTTATAGAGGCAAACATTGCCCAGTTTGTAAAAAACAATTGGAAGAATTACAAACAAAAATACCAGACTTTAAAAAAAGAGGTGTTAATATAGTTGCAATTAGTGCAAATACAGAAGAACTTGCAAAAGAAACTTACAAAGATTGGGCAATAGATGATGTTCCTGTAGGTTATAATTTTTCAATTGATGAAGCTCGTAAGTGGGGTTTATTCATTTCTGAAGGTATTAGTGATAAAGAACCAAAACAATTTACAGAACCAGGTTTATTTTTGATTGATACAAAAGGAAAAATTTATTGGGAATCTATACAATCTATGCCTTTTGGAAGACCTGAATTTAAAGACGTTTTAAATGGAATAGATTATATATTAAAAGAAGACTATCCTGCAAGAGGAGAAGCTTAAAAACGCATAAAAATAATCCAAAGTAATTGTTACTTTGGATTATTTTTTATCTAAATATATTATAAAATTGACACATAAATTTAAACTTAAAGATTTACCAAAACTATTTGTAAAAACCGCAAATAATTGGTTTGATAGCAATCCTTTTGAATTAAGTGCAGTGGTTGCTTATTATGCAATATTATCTTTGCCTGCTTTAATCGTTATCATCTTAAATCTTGTTGGTAATGTTTGGGGTAGAGAAATTGTGCAAGGAGAATTGTTAGACGAAATTTCTGCAGCAGTTGGTGTGCAAACAGCAGAATCCATAAGAGTTATGATGTTGGATAGAGGAGATGAATCAGTCTCAATATTTACAACTATTATTGGTTTTATAACCTTAATTTATGGTTCAACAGGAGTTTTTTATCAACTTCAATCTGCTTTCGATAAAATTTGGAAAGTAAAAGAGAATGAAAATACTAATGGATTTGTTAAAATGCTTTTAAGTAGATTAAAAAGTTTTGGATTTATTTTAATTATAGGTTTTTTACTTTTAATCAGTTTTATTTTCACTTCAATTATTAGTGCTTTTAGCAGCAGAATTGAAAAATTTATGCCAGAAATTTTGTTTGATTATGTATATCTTATCGATTTTACAATTTCCATTTTCTTTATATACGTGCTTTTTGCAACAATGTTTAAATATTTACCAACAAAAAGCATTCGTTGGCGAGCAGTAAGAATTGGTGCAGCTTTAACAGCAATTTTATTTGTAATTGGTAAGTATTTAATGGCTTGGTATTTTAGCGAAATGGATCCAGGTTCTACGTATGGAGCAGCAGGTTCTATCATTTTAATTATGCTTTGGGTTTCTTATTCTAGTTTAATTTTATTTTTTGGAGCGCATTTTACCAAAGTATATTCAGATATGTATCTTATTGAATATGAAGAGATAAAATAATATTCCCTAATTTAAATGTTTTAAAATACTGTAAGTCAAGTTTTTAAGAGTTATGTTTACTGCTGTTAGATACTTTAATTTATATCGTTTATAAGATTCAAAAAATATATTGTTAAAATTTTCTTAATAATTATGATGTTTTTTTTAAATTTTTTAAAAAATACTGTATATTTGAGTTCTAAATTATAATCCCTATGATTCAAATTACCCTATCTGCTGAAGAGCAGTCAGTATTAAATGCTGTAAAAACTGAGCATCTAACAAGTTTCGAAATTTTAAAAAAAGTAGACAGTATTTCTATGATTTTATCATTGTATAATATTATAGATAAGCTTAGTACAAAAGGTGTGCTTAAAAGTTACATGAAACAAGATAAAAAATATCATTATGCTGCTTAGTAGCTAATTTTATTTTCTATTGATTTTATAAAACGTTGTTCTATTTGCTTTCTAAGGTAAATTAGATAACGTTTTTATGTTTTTTAAGGAGGATATTTACTCTGTTACAAAATAAGTAAATGACAGTAAAACAGATTCTTATTAGGTTGTAGTTGTTTGAAAAATTATTATTGTATATTTATCATCTAAAAAATATGCTATGAATAACAATAAATTGACAGCACAACAATTGTCTGTGCTAAATGTAATTAAAGAAGAACCTTTAACAAGTTTTCAAATTTTAAATAAAGTAGAAAATATTTCTATGATATTATCTTTATATACAATTATAGATCAACTTAAAAGTAAAGGTGCTATTGAGAGTTACACAAAAGAGAATGTAAAGTACCATATTGCTTGTTAATTAGTTACTTTACTTTTAAAATAAAATGCTTTGAGATTTTTAAGATTTAAAAATTTCAAAGCATTTTGGTTTTTAGTCTTTAGCAGGTCTAATATCTACTGAAACTTTCATAATACTATTTCCAGAACCATAAATAACTCCTTTTAAAGGAGGTACATCATAATAGTCTCTACCAAAAGCAACTGTAATATGTTGGTTTTTTGGAATTTGATTGTTTGTAGGATCAAAATCTACCCAACCAAAACCTGGAATAAATACAGAAAACCAAGCATGGGAAGCATCTGTACCCACTAGTTTTTCTTTTCCTGGAGGAGGTAATGTTTCTATATAGCCACTAACATATCTTGCAGGCAAACCCATGGAACGTACACAAGCAATTGCAACTTGAGCAAAATCTTGACAAACGCCCTTTTTTTCTTTCATAACTTCTTCAATAGGAGTTGCAATCGTGCTAAAAGTGGCATCAAATTTAAAATCCGTAAAAATACGTTTCATTAATTCTTTAGAGGCTTCAAAAACAGAACGCTCTTTTTTGAAGGAAACCTCTGCATATTCTTTAATTGAACTCGATATTTTATTGATGAAAGGTGAGTCTAATAAAAACTGTTTAGCATCTATAATTTCTGAAGAAAAAGAACTTAATTTTTCAATAGCTTTTTCTAAAGTGATGTTTTTATCACCTTTTAAATGTTCATTTTTTTCTTGAATTTCAAAAGAACGCTCTACGTTACTTTTTGCAGTTACAATTAATTCTTTGTGTTGTTTATCAATAGAGAAATGAGTTACTGTATTCCCGAAAAAATCTATATTTTCATTTAAAAAACTAGGTTTTGGAGTAATTTCTAACTCATAACTCAATAACTTTTGCCCAATAAAATCTTTAGGTTTTAAGATGGCTAAATTGTGACAATAAGTTACATTATTATCATATTTATAGCTTGTTGTGTGTATAATTGAAAAAATCATTTTAAAGTGTATAATTTTGGTCAACTAACTGTTTTTGTTCATCAGAATGATTAAAATACATATCCGTTAAAGACATAGAAGTATCATGGATTTTATCACTTAAAGAAGCCAATAAATTCTCCAAATTTTTTCTAGTAACTTCATTTTTATCAACCTTAATTAAATCAGTTGCTTTTGCATCATTAATTAAATTACAAGCCTCTGTAATTGCTTTTTGTAAAGAAGTTAATGCAGTATCTTCGTTTCTTTTTGGCAATTTAAAAATATCTCTTTTAATTCTGTTTAGTTGATATTTTAAAGATCTTGAATACGATTTATCTAATAAAATAAGATTCACTACATTTTCTACATTCAAGTAAGATTTAAAACTATATCTGTAAATGTTTAAACTTTCGTGGCTGTTTAATAGCGATTCTAAAATTTCATATTCTACATCTTCCTCATAATTGATTGCTAAAAGTGCTCTAGATTTATCAATACACATCGTTGCTAATTCCATCTGTAAGCCAATAAAATAGAGTAATAATCCTTGATCTACTAAAATACTTTCTTCAATTAAGCCAATAAAAGCAATTAGTTTTGTAATAACAGTGTCTAGTAATTTTATGATTTTTTTCTCATTTTGATGATCTTCTTCATCAAAATCATGCCAAATTTTTTGCAACGTATCATAAACACGCCACATATCTTTAGACCATAAATTCCTTAAAGAGTAATAAGAATTGTTAAAAGAAGAAAGTGCATGTGCTAAACTACCAACTTTAGTTTTATCAAAAAGTACAATAGCAATTTCTTTTAAAGGATCTTCTAGTGCTTTCTCTTCGTTCTTACCTGTAAATCCAGGAAAAATAGATGTTAAATGTGTTATTGATTTGTATAAAATATGTAAACTTTCAGAATCTGAATCTCGTTTATTAAATTCAGAATTGCTCATTTGGTTTAAAACCATTCTTATATACCTTGCAGTAATTAAAGTTCTTGCCAAATATCTACCAGACCAAAATAAATTTTCGGCTGTGTTGCTTGGTAGGTTTTCAATACCTGTTAAGTTGTTAGATGTTGAGTGATGCCAATGATATCTTTGAAGTTTTTTGTTGTTTTTCTTATTGTTATTTGTAACCCAAAAATCTTTACTTGTGCCTCCTTTTTGGTTGGAAACTCTCATGTCTTTTCTTTCTGCAGCAACTCTAACCAAACCTCCAGGCATAATGCTATACGTGTTCTCTTTAGCAATTGCAAAAGTTCTACAAACAACTTTTCTAGGTTCTAAATGTTCTTTCGTAAGATTTGGTGCTGTTGAAAAAGATATTTTTTCTTGTGCCACAAAACGATATGGTTTTGCTAAAATTTGTTTTTTTAAATCTGCTATTTCAGCATCATTTAAAAATTCACAGAAATAAATATTTTCTCTGTTGGTAATATCAATAGGTTTTACAACAAGGTCTTTAATATTTTCTAGTACGTGTTTTCGCTCTTTTTCTTGTCCACACCACCAAGAAGCAATTTGTGGTAACAGTAAATCTTCTTTTAAAAAGTATTTACAAATAGAATTCATAAAAGGAATTAAACCTGGGTTTTCTAAAACGCCACTTCCTATAGGATTCATAATGGCTACATTTTGCTGTCTAACAACTTCTAACAAGCCAGCGACTCCTAAAAAAGAATCTCCTTTCAATTCTAAGGGATCTACAAAAGCATCGTCAACACGTCTGTAAATTACATCAACTTGAATTAATCCTTTTAAAGTTTTAATCCAAACTTTTTGGTCTCTTACAACCAAATCACTTCCTTTTACTAACTGATATCCTAAAAATGAAGACAAGTACGCATGTTCAAAATACGTTTCATTGTGTGGTCCAGGAGTTAAAATTACAATGGTTGGATTTTCTTTGTTGCTTACTGCAGCATTAATTAAGAGTTGGTTAAAATCTTGAAAAAATCCAAAAGGTTGTTTTACATTAATTTCGTTAAAAAAATCGGGTACAACTTCTCTTGTAGAAAACCTGTTTTCAAGAGCATAACCAATTCCAGAAGGTGCTTCAGTTCTATCGTTTACAACCCACATTCGTCCATCTGGACCTCTAGCTAAGTCTGCAGAATGCATTAATAGCTGTTGAGCTGTTTTATATTGTATTTGATCACAAGGTCTTAAAAAACCACGATGAGAAAAGATTATCTCATGAGGAATAACCCCATTTTTAATCAATTCTCTTTTTCCGTAAATATCTTTTAAAACTAAATCTAAAACATGTGCACGTTGTTGCAACCCTTTTTCTAATGTTTTCCATTCTTTGTTATCAATTACAAAGGGAATTATATTTAAACTCCAAGGTCTGTTTAAACCTTTAGGGTCGTTATAAACATTATAGGTTACACCATTTTCTGCTAATAACCAATCTAAATTTTCTTGTCTTTTTGTAATCTCTTTAATACCTAGTTTAGAAAAATTCGATAATAATTTCTCCCAAGTAGGGTTTATCTTCATATCAGACTTTAAAACTTCATCATAGTTTTCAAAATCTTTAAAATAATCTTTAAAGAAAGATGTAACTGGCTTTTTTATCAAGACAAATTATTTTTTAAGTCGCAAATCTAACGTATTTGGATATTCTGGGTTTACAGGAATCTCTTTAAAATTGAATTTTTTAGAACTTCCTTGTTTTTTAATTCCTCTGATTATTCCTTTATCATTTTCTGCTAATTCTTTCTCTTGAGCTTCTTTGTCTTTTCTAGCTTCTTCTTTCGATTTGATTTCTCCTTGTGTGTGTCCAAAATCCCAAAAACGATTAATTCTACGAGATTCAGCTTCATTACTATTTATAGGATATGTATCATAAGATCTTCCTCCTGGATGTGTTACAAAATACGTACAACCACCAATGGAACGTTTGTTCCAATTATCAACAATATCAAAAACAAGAGGTGTATCAACATCTATTGTTGGGTGTAAAGCAGAGTAAGGGTTCCATGCTTTGTAACGAATTCCTGCTACATATTCTGCATGTGTTCCAGTACTTTTTAATTGCACTTTTACGCCATTACAAGTTAACGTGTATCTTTCTTGATTAAAATCTGATACTTTTACTTGCAATCTTTCTAGAGAAGAATCTACATATCTTGCAGTTCCACCACCAGTCATTTCTTCACCTAAAACATTCCAAGGTTCAATTCCTGCACGTAATTCTAAATGTATATTGTTGATGTCAACCATTCCATATAAAGGAAATCTAAATTCAAAGAAAGGATCAAACCAATCTAATTCAAACTTATAACCTGCTTTATTTAATTGATTTACAATGTCTTTAATGTCTTCTTTAACAAAGTGTTCAATCAAAAATTTATCATGTAATTCTGTACCCCATCTCACTAAATTATGTTCGTAAGGTTTTTTCCAAAACCAAGAAACTAAAGTTCTAACCAATAAGTTTTGCAATAAACTCATTTGTGCATGAGGAGGCATATCAAAACCACGTAATTCTAAAATACCTAATCTTCCTGTGGATGAATCTGGTGAATATAATTTATCAATACAAAATTCTGCTCTGTGTGTGTTTCCTGTTAAATCAGTTAATAAATGACGAAATAATCTGTCAGTTAACCAAAATGGAACCTCGCCATCTTTTGGAATTTGACTAAAGGCGATTTCTAACTCGTACAAACTATCATGTCTTGCTTCATCAACTCTAGGAGCCTGACTTGTTGGGCCCACAAAAGAGCCAGAAAACAAATACGATAATCCAGGGTGATGTTGCCAAAAAGTTAATAAGCTTCGTAACAAACTCGGCTTACGCAAAAGCGGACTATCTTTTGGAGAAACTCCACCTAAAGTTACGTGATTTCCACCTCCAGTTCCTGTATGTTTTCCATCTAACATAAACTTTTCGGTTCCTAATCTCGATTTTTTTGCTTCCTCGTAAATGGTGAAAGTTGTATTTTTTAATTGATTCCAATCTAAAGAAGGATGCACATTTACCTCAATAACTCCTGGATCTGGAGTAATTTTCATCGATTCTATTCTGTTATCATGAGGTATTCCATACCCTTCTAAAATAACAGGAATTTCTAATTCTTTTGCAGTTGCTTCTATAGATGCTAATAAATCTAAATAAAATTCTGCATTGTCTAAAGGTGGCAAAAATAAATGCAATTTACCTTCTCTCACTTCTGAACAAATAGCAGTTCTTACAAAATAATTAGGCATATTTGTTGGAATGCCATTTTGCTGAAAGTCTTCATATCTTTTAGAAACTAATTGTCTAAAACTTGGTATTCTTTTCTTCGAAGAAAATAAATCTGGCTCGTAAATTGGAAACATTTCATGTGCTGGTTTTTGCTCTAAAGAATTTAAAGGCAAACGCAAACCAACAGGCGAATTTCCTGGCGTTAAATAAATATAATTTCTTCTAAAAGTCCATTCGCTACTAAACCATTTGTCTTCAGATTTGTTTAATGGTAAAACATAACCAACTGCTTTAGATGTGCCGTTTTTCAGAATTTCTGCAATCTTTTTTTCTGCGATAGAACTATCTTTATCTTCTGCAGGATTGTAATCAATGGGCATATTGCCTTTTTCATACATCATTAAAAAAGCATCTTCATAAGTAGGTAAAATATGTTCTGAAGAAACGCCTAAATAACTGGTTAATTTCTCTAAAAATAAGATATCTGCATTTTCAGGAATTTCTGTTTTTGGAGCTAAAGCTGCCAATAAATTTTGATTGAACCATATTTTTCGACCATCTTTTCGCCAAACTAATTCAATAGACCATCTTGGAAGAGGTTCTCCTGGATACCATTTTCCTTGAGCATGATGTAAAAAACCACCTTCAGAAAACTTATCTAAAAAACGTTTCGATAAATCTGCTGCCAATGTTCTTTTGTGAGTTCCATCTGCATCTGTGTTCCATTCTGCACCTTCCATATCATCCACAGAAACAAAAGTTGGTTCACCACCCATTGTTAAACGAACATCATTTTTTTGCAGTTCTTTTTCAACTTTATTTCCTAACTTATCAATGGCTTTCCATTGTTCTTGGGTATAAGGTTTTGTAACTCTTGGAGATTCTAAAATTCTTGTTACAGAATTCTCGAATTCAAATTCAGTTTCACAAATATCAGACAAACCAAAAACTGGAGCAGCACTTTCAAAAGAAGGAGTACAAGCTAAAGGGATATGACCTTCTCCAGCTAATAATCCAGAAGTTGCATCAAAACCAATCCAACCTGCACCTGGCAAATATACTTCTGCCCAAGCATGTAAATCTGTAAAATCTTCAGCAGGACCAGAAGGACCATCTAAAGATTGTTCATCAGACTTTAATTGTACTAAATAACCAGAAACAAAACGTGCTCCAAAACCTAAATGACGCAAAGCTTGCACAAATAACCAAGCATAATCTCTACAGGAACCATTTCTTTGCTGTAAGGTTTGCTCACAAGTTTGTACACCAGGTTCCATTCTGATATTGTAACTTAAATATTCATATATTTTTCTGTTGATGTCGATCAAAAAATAAATTGTTTTTCTTGGAGTCATATCTAAAGACGCCACAAAATCTTTTAATAAATCACCTTTTTCAGTTACTTCCAAATAGGGAAGGAGTTCTTTTTTTGTGTTTTCAGAATAGGTGAAAGGAAACTCTTCTGCAGATTCTTCTACAAAAAAATCAAAAGGGTTTATAGTTTTTAGATCGGCAATAATTTCTACATCAATAGAAAGTTCTGTTGTTTTATCAGGAAAAACGACGCGTGCCAAATAATTACCAAAAGGATCTTGTTGCCAGTTAAAAAAATGATTTTCTGGCTTTATTTTTAACGAATAAGATTCTATTGGCGTTCTACTATGAGGTGCAGGTCTTAACCTAAAAATATGTGGAGAAAGTTTTACAGAACGATCGTATTTATACTTTGTTTTGTGTGATATTACAATTTTTAATGCCATAAATACGTCTTTTAATAATTTAGTTTTAAGCTTCAACGAAATAATGGAAGCAGATACAATTTAACATACAAATATCACAAAATAAATTCAACTTATTAAGGATTATTGAATTTTTAATAAAAATTTAGTTTTAATGTGTAAAATTTATATTTTACATCGAATTGATGTAAATAATTTAATTTTAATTATTAACTTAGTATATTATTTATAATTTATTTTATTAAATTTACAGAAAAAGTTCTCAATTTGAAAGCACCAACTAGTTTACCAATTTTTTCATCGTATAAATATGATTCTAAGTTTTATGATGAAATTTTTACAGATAATAATGAAGTAAGAGAGGTTTATGAAACACTCTTTAATTTATTTAGTGAGTATTCTGTAAACGATTTTGCAAATCTAAATGATAAAGCAAAAGATGCGTTTTTTAATCAAGGAATTACATTTCAAGTATATGGAGATAAAGAAACGAAAGAAAAGATTTTTCCTTTTGATTTATTTCCAAGAATCATTGGTTATGACGAATGGCAAAAAATAGAAAAAGGCGCTTTACAAAGAAGCAAAGCTCTAAACCTTTTTTTGTGGGATTTATATCATGATCAAAAAATAATAAAAGATAAAATTGTTCCAATAGATTTAATAAATTCTTCTGTTAATTTTTTAAAGCAGATGAAAGGATTTAATCCTCCTGGAGGAATTTATAACCACGTTTCTGGTACAGATTTAATAAAACATTCAGATGGTAATCATTATGTTTTGGAAGACAATATTAGGTGTCCTTCTGGAGTAAGTTATGTTGTTGGAAATAGAGCTGCATTAAAAAGAACTTTATTTGGGGTTTTTAATCATTATCAATCTTATAATGTTTCTGATTATGGCCAGAATTTGTTAGAAATTATAGAATCTGTAAAGCCAAAAGGAGTAGACATTCCAAAATGTGTGGTTTTAACACCAGGTGTTTACAACTCAGCTTATTATGAGCATTCTTTTTTAGCAAAACAAATGGGAGTAGAATTGGTTGAAGGTAGAGATTTGTTTATAGAAAACGATTTTGTTTACATGAAAACCATTAGAGGTTTGGTTAGAGTTGATGTTATTTATAGAAGAGTAGACGATTTATTTATTGATCCTTTAGAATTTAATAAAGATTCTTTATTAGGTGTGCCAGGTTTGTTTAAATCTTATATGAAAGGTAAAGTTTGCTTGGTAAATGCACCAGGAACTGGAGTTGCAGATGATAAAGCAATTTACACCTATATGCCACAAATTATAAAATATTATTTAGATGAAGAACCAATATTAAATAATGTACACACCTATCATTGTAGCAGACCAGATGAATTAAAATATGTTTTAGAAAATGTAGATAAATTGGTGGTAAAACCTGTAGATGAATCTGGAGGATATGGAATTTCTATCGGAAATAAATTAACCAAAGAGGAAATAGAAAAAGTAAAAGAAACAATAAAAGCAAGCCCAAGAAAATATATTGCACAGCCAATTATGTCTCTTTCTACACACGCTACTTATATAGAAGATGAAAATTCTTTTGAACCAAGACATGTAGATTTAAGAACTTTTACTTTATTAGGTAAAGACAAAGATTTTGTTTTAAAAGGCGGATTAACAAGAGTTGCATTAAAAAGAGGAAATTTAATTGTAAATTCATCTCAGGGAGGAGGATCTAAAGATACTTGGGTATTAAAAAAATAAAACAATTTTATGTTAGCAAGAGTAGCCAATAATTTATTTTGGATGGGACGTTATATAGAACGTTCAGAGCATATAGCAAGATATATGAATGTGAATTATTTTTCTTCTTTAGATGCTCCAAACGAGTTATCTCAATCAAGACAATTTGTATTACGTTCTATGCTTTTTGTTGCAGATGAAGAGGAAATAAAAGATATTAAAGAGTTAGATGAACAAAAAGTATTGTATGATATTGGTTTAAACCCAGAGAAACAATTTTCAATTTTATCATCCATTCAAAATGCACAACAAAATGCAAATGGTGCCAGAGATTTAATTTCATCTGAATTATATGAATCGATAAATACCTTAAATAGAGTTGTAAAAAATTATAATAAAGATGTTTTTGTAAAAAATGGTTTGTTTGATTTTACCACAATGATTACTGCAAATGTTGCGTCTTTAAGAACAAAAATTAGAGGAACATTATTGCATGATGAAGTATATGCGATAATTATGTTAGGTATTTATATTGAGAGAGCAAATCAAGTAATTCGTATAGTTAACTCTAAATATAATGATGCTTTAGTAGAAAAAGTAAACTCAGATATTTCTGTAACCACAAGTTATGAATGGACTACTTTATTAAAATGTGTAGAAAGTTATGATATGATGCGTAGATATTATAGAAAAGTTCCTACAAGTCACACTGTTTTAGATTTTTTAATTCTAAATCCTGCTTGCCCACGTTCTATCATGAATTCTTTAAATAATATCCATTATTATATTTGTTATTTATCAAAAGAAGAAATACCACATAAAGATTCTGCAGCATTTTTAATTGGTAAATTAAAGTACGATCATCAATATAAAACGATTGAAGATGTACAAGGAGATTTAAAAGTTTGTATCGAAAAATTAGTAGATGACTTATCTTTAGTTGGCGAAAAAATGGATAAAGATTATTTTAGCTTGTATTAAAAAATTACTTATCAAACAAAATATAAATCCACAGAAAATATATCTTTCTGTGGATTTTTTAGTATGGGGAATTAACAATGTTTCATTTACAGAAAAAACAGCTGTTTAAAACAGCTGCTCTTAAACGTTGTGAACATAATTTTTTATTGGGGTAACAATACTTGGTCAATTACATGTACAATTCCATTTGTAGTTTGCACATCTGGAATTACCATGTTTGCAGGAGATGTATTTCCTGAACCACTAACAGTTAAAACACCATTATTGTAAGTTCCTAAAGTAATAGTATCACTTCCTAAAGCATCATAAGAACCAGCATTTAATTCAGAAGTAAAGCTATCTTTGCTAGTCTCTGCAAATACATGGTTTAATAAAACTGCAGTTAATAAATCTTTATCGATCATTCTAACATCAGCAGGCTTATCAAAAGTTAAACCTAAAGCAGTACCTAAATTGATAAAAGCTTGATCATTTGGAGCAAATACAGTAAATTTTGCAGCTGGATTACTTAAAGCATCCGCTAATTCTGCATATACAACAGCTTCTACTAAATAACTCAATTCAGGGTTTTTAAATACAGATGCAGATTGCAATGCGATTGCAGATTCTACAACATTTCCACCAGTTGCAATCATTACTTTATCGATAACATGTACAGTTCCGTTTTCTGCTGTAATATCTGTAGCAATAATTTTAGAACCATTGATAAAAAGAGATCCATCTCTACTTACAAATCTTCTTGTCAATCCACCTAAGGCAGAAGCAGACGTTCCATTTGCAGCTATTGCAGAACTTGGTAAATTTCCGTTAGAAACGTGGTATAATAAAGTATTTGTTAAAAAAGGAGTTTGTAAAACACCTAAAGTAGATTCATCTAAACCTAAACGTGCAAAAGCACTATTGTTTGGTGCAAATACAGTATAATCTCCTGATGCATCATTTGGGTTGCTATTACTTAAAACTCCTGCAACTCCACCATTAATGGCAGCAGCTTCTAAAGTAGAAAACGCGTCATTTGATACTGCAATATTTGCTATGGATGGTAATTCATCTTCGTAAGAAGAACTATTTTCACAAGAAATTGCTGTTAATAGAACACAACATAGTGTTAGTCCAATTCCGAATTTTTTATATATATTTTTCATGATTATTTGTTTTAGTTTTATGTTGATTAAAATGAGTAAGAAATTCCACTATATGCTCCTGTAGAATCTCCTAAATTACGCCCTTCTATATAAGTGTTTATTCCTGCTGTTAAGCCAAATCCTTTAACAATTGGTACAAACATATTTGCTCCAATTCTTGTATAGTTTACACGAGTTGCAGGGAAAAATCCTGTAAAACCTTGACCTAAAATATCAACTCCATCATTACCAGATAATTGGTTTGCAATAAAAATATCTCCATAAATAACAGAGGCTGCATATCCTAATTTTAATTCGCTAATAAGCGCATTGGGTACTTCATTACTTCTTAAACTATATCCTGCTTGACCAATAGCAAAAAATCCTGAATTATGTTTATAATTAGCAATTGCAAGACCAGTAATATCTGTTGAACGATTACCAATTGCAATAATTGATTGTAAACCTTCATCTACCTTATAATTTCCAAGAGGAGTTTCTACACCTAAAGCACCTATGATGCTTAAATTTCCATTCATAACTTTGTAAGATTTAATTTTGTACTTACCATAAATGCTTACATCTTGAAATCCACTTCTTTCATTTTCGAAGCCATTGTTTGCTAAAGTAGCAGGAGTTGCTTCACCAGTAGTTTGTATGTAAGGTAAACTTACTACAAAGTTTAAACGGTCAGAAAAACCATATTCTGCATACAATGAAACACTTTTTGTAGTCACCTTATTAAATACAGGAACTGAGTTAACTTTGTTTGGTACTAAAAAAACATCATTATAATCTTCTCTAGACTGTGTAACTGTTATACTAGCTTTTCCTTTTGATTTCATAAACCCACTAATTGGACTTTGAGCTGTCATTGTTAAAGGGAGCATAAAAAGCATTCCTCCAAGTAATTTTAAATTGATTTTCATAATTTTAATTTGATTTAGTTTATATTTTTTGTGTTCTAAAATATATACGAGAAATTTTATAGGCTGGTTTTATTAAAATGATATTTAAGTGAAAAAAAACTTATTTTATCAATGAAAAAAATAATTACCATCTAAAAATTATGATTAACTTTTTGATATTCAGTTGTTAATATTTTTTTTTAAGTAAACATTAGTTGCCTTGAATATTTTAAAGAAACAATGATGAATAAGAAATTTGAAGAAGTCATCTCATTGATTGGAAGATGATTTGTATAAAAGTTATATAAAAAAAAAAGAGTACTAATTATAATAATTAGTACTCTAGAATTATTAAATAAAGTTTCCCCCAAAACTATAAATAAATAATTATCGTAAAATTAATATTTTATTACGATTTAAAAAGGTAAATAATTGTAAAATTATTTTTTTTCTTAAAAAATGTTATTCGTTTTAGAAGTATTTAATTGAGATTTAAAATAAGCAAAAGAATCATCTCAATATTAAATATATGTTTATTTTAAGAATTTTTAGTATCTATCCAGTTTTTAGCATTAACAAAAGCTTCTAACCAAGGAGTTACTTCATCTTTTCTTCCAGCAGGATAATTTGCCCAGTTCCATTGAAAAGTAGAACGCTCAATATGTGGCATTGTAACTAAATGTCTTCCAGACTTATCACACATCATTGCTGTGTTAAAATCAGAACCATTTGGGTTATTTGGATATCCTTCATAACCGTATTTTGCTACAATATTATAGTTTTCTTCAGATTCTGGTAAGTTAAATTTTCCTTCTCCATGAGAAATCCAAACTCCTAATTCTGTTCCTGCTAAAGATGATAACATTATAGAATTATTTTCTTGAATTTTTACAGAAGTAAAAGAACTTTCATGTTTCTGAGAATCATTATGAACTAATTTACCATGTACTTTATGATCAGGATTAATTAAATCTAATTCCATCCATAATTGTGCACCATTACAAATACCCACAGATAAAGTATCTTCTCTTTTAAAGAAGTTCTTTAAAGCTTTCTTCGCTTTTGCATTGTATAAAAATGCTCCAGCCCAACCTTTAGCAGAACCTAAAACATCTGAATTCGAGAAACCACCAACAGCTCCAATAAACTGAATATCTTCTAAAGTTTCACGACCAGAAATTAAATCTGTCATGTGTACATCTTTCACGTCAAAACCAGCTAAATACATTGCATTTGCCATTTCACGTTCAGAATTTGAACCTTTTTCACGAATAATAGCCGCTTTTGGTTTTGCACCTTTTGAATTTATTTTTGGTAACTTTCCTTTAAAGTTTTTAGGGAAAGTATATTGTAGAGGTTGATTTTTATAGTTATCAAAACGATCTTGAGCTAAATTATTAGCTGTTTGTTTTTGATCTAATAAGAAAGAAGTTTTATACCAAACATCTCTCATTTCAGCAATATCAAATGTGAAGTTTTCTTCACTGTTTTTAATAGTTACAGTTCCTGAATTATTTGCAGTTCCAATATTGAAGAACTCAATGTTATTTTCTGATAAAATAGTTTCAACTGAAGCATCAGCTTGAAAAATAATTCCTGAATTTTCAGAAAATAAAACTTTGATAGAATCTTCTTCATTTAAATCAGAAATATTAAAATCTGCTCCTAAATTAACATCAGCAAAACACATTTCTAACAACGTTGTAATCAATCCACCAGAAGCAACATCGTGTCCTGCTGTAATTTTATCACCTTTAATTAACTCTTGAATTGTATTAAAAGTATTCTTTACAAAAGCAGAATTTTTTACATCTGGAGCTTCATTTCCAATCGTATTTAAAACTTGGTGGAAAGAACTTCCTCCTAATTTAAATTCATCTTGAGAAATATTAATATAATAGATATTTCCTCCATCAACTTTTAAAAGAGGTTCCACAACTTTACTTATTTCATTACAGTTACCTGCAGCAGAAATAATAACAGTTCCTGGAGCAATTACTTCATCATCAGCATATTTTTGCTTCATTGATAAAGAATCTTTTCCTGTTGGTACATTGATTCCTAAATCTATAGAAAATTCTGAAACCGCTTTTACAGCTTTGTATAAACGAGCGTCTTCACCTTCGTTTTTACAAGGCCACATCCAGTTAGCTGACAATGAAATTGAATCTAAATTATCCTTTAAAGGAGCCCAAATAATATTTGTTAAAGATTCTGTAATTGCATTTCTACTTCCTGCAGCAGGATCAATTAATCCAGAAATAGGAGAGTGCCCAATTGAAGTTGCAACTCCTTCTTTTCCTTTATAATCTAATGCCATTACACCAACGTTATTTAACGGAATTTGTAATGGACCAACACATTGTTGTTTGGCAACTTTACCACCAACACATCTGTCTACTTTATTTGTTAACCAATCTTTACAAGCAACAGCTTCTAACTGTAAAACTTGCGTTAAATAGTTTTTAAAATTCTTAACTTTATATCTTGAGTTCTTATAGTTTCTTTTTACAGTTTTATCTGTTAAAACAGTTTTAGGAGAAGAACCAAACATGTCTTCTAAAGCTAAATCCATTGGTTTTTTTCCAGTTGATTTAGATTCAAAAGTAAAACGGTCATTTCCTGTAACTTCACCAACATCATAAATAGGAGAACGTTCTCTATCTGCAATTTTATGTAAAGTTTCTAAATGTTCTTCAGCAATAACTAATCCCATTCTTTCTTGAGATTCGTTACCGATTATTTCTTTTGCTGATAAAGTAGGATCTCCAACTGGTAATGCATCTAAATTGATTTTACCTCCAGTATCTTCTACTAATTCTGATAAACAATTTAAATGTCCTCCAGCTCCATGATCGTGAATAGAAACGATAAAGTTTTCTTCGCTTTCTACCATTCCACGAACTGCGTTTGCAGCACGTTTTTGCATTTCTGGATTAGAACGTTGTACAGCATTTAATTCAATTCCTGAATCTAAAGCTCCTGTATCTGCAGATGAAACTGCAGCTCCACCCATTCCAATTCTGTAGTTTTCACCACCCAAAATTACAATTTTATCACCTTCTTTTGGTGTGTCTTTTAATGCTTGATCTGCTTTTCCATACCCAATTCCACCAGCTTGCATGATTACTTTATCAAATCCAAGTTTTCTTGGTTTAGATTCACTTGAAGAAGAATTTTCTTCATGTTCAAAAGTTAATACAGAACCTGTAATTAAAGGCTGTCCGAATTTATTTCCAAAATCTGAAGCTCCATTAGATGCTTTTATTAAAATATCCATTGGAGTTTGGTATAACCAATCTCTTGCTTCAAATTTGTTTTCCCAATATCTTGTATTCTTCACTGAATCTATAGAAGCTTCTAAACGAGAATACGAAGTCATATAAACAGCTGTTCCTGCTAAAGGTAAAGAACCTTTTCCTCCTGCAAGTCTATCTCTAATTTCTCCACCAGAACCTGTTGCAGCACCATTAAAAGGCTCAACTGTTGTTGGAAAATTGTGCGTTTCTGCTTTTAAAGAAATTACAGAATCAAAAAGTGAAGTTTGATAAAAATCTGGTTTGTCTGCTGTTTTTGGTGCAAACTGTTCCACTTTAGGACCCTTTACAAAAGCAACGTTATCTTTATATGCAGAAACAATATCGTTCGGAAATTGTTTAGACGTTTCTTTTATCAATTTGAATAATGATGTTGGCATTTCTTCACCATCAATAACAAAAGTTCCGTTAAATATTTTATGTCTACAGTGCTCAGAATTTACTTGGCTAAAACCAAATACTTCAGAATCTGTTAATTTTCTTCCGATTTTTGTAGCAACACTTTCTAAATATTGAACTTCCTCATCACTTAAAGATAATCCTTCTTGTTCGTTATAAGCAGCAATATCTTCAATATCTAAAATAGCTTCTGGCTGAATATCAATAGTAAACGATTCTTGATGTAAACCATTAAATTTTTCAGAAATCATTGGATCAAAGTCAGAAAACTCCTCAGTTGAAGCCGTGAATTCTTCAATTCTGATGATATCTTTAATACCCATATTCTGAGTAATTTCAACTGCATTTGTACTCCAAGGAGTAATCATTGCTGCTCTTGGACCAACAAAAAAAGCATCGATTGATGTTTCTTCTATTTTTGGTTGATTAGCAAATAACCAAGTCAGTTTAGAAATTGTTGTTTTAGCTAAATCTTTTGTTGTTTGAACAGCGAATACTTTACTGTCTTTATTTCCAAAGAAATGAATCATTATTGTGTTGTGTTTGGGTATTGTTTTAAAAATACAAATTTACTTTTTTTCAATTTAATTATAATGAATTAATTTATTGAAATTTAAGAGTTATTCATGTGGTTATAAATCAAAAAAAGACTGCTTAAGCAGTCTTTTTTATAAAATATATCTAAAAAATTAATTTTTCATTAATTTTTTAGTAACAAATTGGTTTCCGTTGCTAATTTTAACAAGGTAAATTCCTGTAGCTAAATTAGAAACATCCATATCTTTTTTACTCTCAGTAATTTTTGAAAATTGTATTAATTTTCCTAAAACACTGTAAATTTCAATATTTACGTTGTCTGAAACATTAAAATATAATTTATTTCCATTTAAAGGGTTTGGGTACA
Source organism: Polaribacter vadi (assembly GCF_001761365.1). Lineage (NCBI taxonomy): Bacteria > Pseudomonadati > Bacteroidota > Flavobacteriia > Flavobacteriales > Flavobacteriaceae > Polaribacter > Polaribacter vadi. Next base: position 266,573 of record NZ_CP017477.1, read on the forward strand.
TTTTAAAGTTTTCAAATTCAGAAGAATTTACATTTGCAGTACTTATTGTGTGTTTACCTAAATCTAAACAATCGTCTGTAGAAGTTTCTACCCATTCATTAGGATTATAAACAGGATTTGGAGATATTATAGAAGGTTTTCTTTTTAAGGTAACATTTTCTCCAAAAGTAGTTGAACTATTTTCTTCACCAATAATATCTATTAAAATTCCATTTTTAAATAAACCTAAAACATCATTTCCATTAAAATAAGTTACGTTACTGCTTATGTCTACTTCTGATGCACAAACTTCTAATTGAGAATTTCCAATTACAAAAACATCACCATCAGCAATACTTTCATTGGTAAAAGTTAAAGTTTGAGTTCCAAAATCTTGTCCGTTTGAACCAAGTTTAACACTATATTCTTTTAAAGAAACTATTTGTCCAGTAAAGTTTGCAATTTCAATAGCTTTATTGTTGCTAGATCCTTCCAAGTATTCAGAGAAAAATATTTCATTTGTAATAGCAGAACCATCAGTTGTTGTAGCATTAACTGCTGTAGATTGTGCAGATTTATTATCTGTTGTATCTTTTGCTAAAACAGTTACACTATATGTTGTAGAGGCAGTTAAATTAGAAAATGAATAATTTGTTTCTGTGGTAGTTCCGTTATATGTTCCATCTAAAAAAACATCATAACCAGCTACAGCAGTATCATCTGTAGAAGCAGACCAATTTACCTTAAAACTTGTGCCAGCTTCATTTGTAATTGTTACATTTGTAGGTACAGATGGAGCTTCCAAATCTGCTAAAGTAGTTCCATTTACAGCAGTTGATTGTGCAGATTTATTACTTGCAATGTCTTTAGCTAAAACAGTAACAGTATAAGTTGTATTTGGTGTTAAGCCTGTAATTGTATAGTTTGTATTTGATACTTCTCCATTTAAAGTTCCATCTACATATACTTCATATTTTGTTACAGCTATATTGTCTGCTGAAGCTGTCCAAGATACATCTATTGAAGAAGTTGTAATATTGCTTAAAGCAACATTTGTTGGTACAGTTGGAGCTTGATCATCAGAAGTAATGAAAATTCCCCAAGAATCAATTGCATTTTCTCCACCCCATATTCTTGTTGCTAAATATGCATTATCTATAAAAGGATTTCTGTTTCCTTGTGCATAAGTTGCATTTGAATCATGATACTCATTTCTTTGTCTTTCAAAATCTGAAACTGGATCTTCTACGTTCCATTCTAAAAATAAATCGATCATAGCATCACCTGCATTTGCATTATTACCAATACCAACACCTGTTGGTTTACATTGGTCTCCATATCGAATATACATGTACATCATCATTCTTGCAATATCGCCTTTCCATTCATCACCAGGAAACCAACCACCAGAAACGCTTCCAGAATTTCCTGAGCCATCAGCAAATTTAAGACTTCCTCTTTGACTATTGTAGCTCACATCTGAAGCTCTTAAATGATGTGTATCTGCTCCTGGACCAGAAGTACCGAGGTTTGGATTCCCTAAAGATTTAGCGTAGGTATGTTCTCTGTTCCAATCTCCTTGATCTCCACTATTATCGTTTATTCCTCTTGTTCTTGCAGTTGTACCAGATTGAGAATATCCATAAATTAATAAAACTTCACCACTATTTTCTGGATTTACATCTGTTGCTTTTATAGCATCCCAACCATATGATAGGATATTGGTGTGGGCAGTAATCGTTTTTGTCGCTAACTCTTCTTTTAATTCAAGACCAGATTTTGTCCAGTCAAGTCCGTTATAATATTGTTCTTGAGCAGAAATTATTGCCGTTAAAAAAAGTAATAAAAAAAGTAGGTTTTTTTTCATGGTTGTAATAATTTAAAAAACGATCCATTAAAATGAATCGTTTTTTGTTAAAGGGTAAATTGTATTAGTTTTTAATTAATTTTTTAGTGATAAATTGTTTACCAGAGTTAATTTTAAGTAAATAAACACCTTTAGATAAGTTTGAGATATCAATGTTGTTTTTGCTTTTTGTAACTCCTGTTGATTGTATTAGTTTTCCTAAAATATTGTATATGTTTATAGTTGCATCTTCTGTAACACTAAAATAAACGTTATTTCCGTTTGCTGGGTTAGGAAACATTCTAAAAGATTTAAAAACATTGTTTTGTGTACTTAAAGTATAAGTATGGCTGCCAATACCATCAAAAGTATTTGCTGGAAAAGAAGTCCACTCTGCTTGTTTATCAAAAATTGTATTTGGAGCACTTATAGTTCCATTTCTTCTTAAAGTTACATTTAAAGCAAAACTAGCACTGCTTCCAAAAACTCCTATAATATCAATTAATACATCATCTTTAAATAAAGCCACAGCGTCATCTCCATTAAAGTTTACAGGTTGGCCAAAATTAGTATTTTGATTGTTAAGTTGCACTAAATCTATTTGTCCATTTGGGTTAGAAGCAGATTTAGGTTGTAATTCTGGAGCTGAATTATCACCATTTCCAATAACAAATACATCTTCTGGAACAATACTTTTAACTGTTCCACTATCTAGAGCTAATGGTGTTGTCCACACGCCTGCACCATTTCTTTCTAATTTAACTACGTAACCAGCAAGACTTATTGTGTTTCCTGTTAAATTAACAATTTCTAAAGCTTTGTTTGTACCTCCATCTCCTTCTACATATTCAGAGAAAAATAATTCTGAAGCAACTCCTCCACTAGATTTATCATTAGTTTTAACACTTATAGAATTACTTTTAACAGATTTGTTGCCATCAATATCTTTTGCTAATACAGCTACAGTATAGGTTGTAGCAGAAGTTAAACCAGTAACTGTATAAGATGTTGTTAAAGAGGATGCTTTAAACGATTCATCAATAAAAATATCATATCCATTTACTTCATTATTATCTGAAGAAGCAGACCAGTTTACACTAAATGAACTATCTGTAACATTAGTTATTGTTACATCTTGTGGTACAGAAGGAGGTGTGTTGTCTTGTAAAGTTTTTTCAAAAACAGCAATACTTGTTGCAGAAAAATTATTGATTAGATCTTTTGCAATAACTGTAAACTTGTAGGTTGTATTTGTAGTAAGTTTTGAAATTGTTGCACTAGTAGTTGTACCAGAAGTTTGGGCAGTTAGCACATCATTAACATACACATTATATCCAGTTACACCAACATTATCTGTTGAAGAAGACCAAGATATATCCATAGATGTTAAAGCTACATTACTTAATGTTACGTTTGTTGGAGCAGTAGGAGCTTCAGTGTCACTATTAATATAAATTCCCCATCTATCTTCTGCAGATGTACCACCCCAAATCCTAGTAGCTAAATAAGGATTATCTATAAACGGATTCCTATTTCCTTGTGCATAGGTGTTTGAAGTGTTTGCATGATATGTATTTCTAGCTATTTCAATTGCTGAAACTGGGTCTTCTACATTCCATTGTAAAAATAAATCGATCATTTCATCAGCAGTAAACTCCTTACTTCCAACACCAACATTTCCAGGTAAACATTGGGTTCCATATCGAAGATACATATACATAATCATTCTTGCTGCATCTCCTTTCCATTCATCTCCAGGATACCAGCCTCTTGTATTTGGGCCTTCTGGGCCATTGTAAGTAATTGTAGAACGACTAGAATTGCCAGAACCTGGAGCAAATTTAAAATTATTTCTTTCAGAATTTCTTGTTCTATCAGCGGGTCTTAAATTGTGCGCATCAGATCCAGGACCTTGACTATTACCTTCTCCTATTAAATTAGGGTTTGCTAAAGATTTAGAGAATACATGTTCTCTGTTCCAAACAAAATTTTCTCCAGTTCCCCTATCTTGTAAACTTTTATTTCTAGTTCTGTCATTCGTGATATCTTGATCAGAACCATTTTCCCAACCATAAATTAAAATAACTTCAGAAGTATTTGCAGGATTAATATCTGTGATTTTAGATGCTTCCCAAACACCTGGAGTATAAGTAAGTATATTTGTATGAGCCGAAATTGTTTTGACTGCTAAAGCTTCTTTAAGTTCTGTGCCAGTAAGCGTTAAATCTACATCATTATAATAACTTTGTTGCCCAAAGAAAGTAAATGAAAGCATGATAAATGCTAAAAGTAATATTTTCTTCATATTTTAATATTTAATTATTTTTGATTTATACATTTTATTTTCGACTTCAAAAGTAAGCATATAGATTCCTTTTGATATTTTTTTAACGTTAATATTGTAAGTAGGTTTTTTTTGATAAAAAACTTTTTTACCTAAAAAATTATAGATAGTAATATTTTTTATTTCACTATTTGTTGTATTTCTAATGTTTAGAATATCTCTTACAGGATTGGGATAAAACTGAATATTACCTTCCAAAAAGAGATTGATTGAAAGTACAATTGCACTATGTTTTCCAAAATCATCTGCATTGTCTTTATCAAAAATATCCCATTCGTTTGTTAAGTCGAAATTTGTGTTAGGTTGTGTAATATTTTTTTTTCTTCTTAACGTTTTGTCCTCTCCAAACTCTATTTGTCCACTGTTATACGTGCCAATAATATCAATTAAAACATTATTTTTAAATAATCCTATTGGATCATCTCCATTAAAATTTAGTGGAGCTCCAAAATTAGTATCTCCATTATGAACTCGAATAGAATCTGCAATCGAAATTAAAAAATCTCCAGCAGCAATTGCTTTTTGAGATTTACTAGCTGAATGCTCTCCAGCTGCTTCATTAACAATTACAAAAACATCTTGAGATTTTATAATTTTTCCTGTTAACGGAAAATTAAATTCCCAATCTGCTCCATTTAAACCTCCATTGCTTTGTCTTTTTATGCTGTATGCACTTAAATCGATATCTTTATCTGTTAAATTAACCAATTCTAAAGCTTTGTTGTTTGATGAACCTTCTAAATATTCTGAAAAAAAGATTTCTGTAGAATTTGTATCAATATTATTTGTTGTCGCAATTATATCATCACTTAAATTAGATAGATTACCAACCTTATCTTTTGCTAAAATTTGAACAGTGTAAGAAGTAGCTGCAAATAAATTAGTAATCGTGTACATTGTTTCTGTTACAGTAGCTATTTTGTTTCCATCCAAATAAACATCATATTCAGTAACAGCAGTATTATCTGTTGATGCATCCCAAGAAACTACAAAAGAAGTTGTGGTTTGGTTGCTAATTACAAGATTAGTTGGAACACTTGGTGCTTCTGTATCTTTTAAAGTTGATGCATTTACAGGATTGCTTTGAGCTGATAAATTATTAACAATGTCTTTGGCTAAAACTGTAAAACTATAATTTGTATCAGAATTTAATTGATTAATTGTTAAAGAAGTGTTGGTTGTATTTGCAAACAAATTTCCATCTACAAAAACATCATAACTTGAAACGACTACATTATCTGTGGCTGCTTCCCAAGATAAATCAATAGAAAAAGTTGTGTTATTTGATGCTATTAAATTGGTTGGAGTAGAAGGTGCTTGAATATCGCTACTTGTATAAATTCCCCAAAGATCTTCTGCTTTTGTGCCTCCCCAAATTCTAGTTGCTAAAATAGGATTATCAATAAAAGGATTTCTATTTCCTTGTGCATTTTGATTTGCTGTGTTTTCATGATAGGTATTTCGTTGTTTTTCAAATTCTGAAACAGGATCTTCTACATTCCATTGTAAAAACAAATCAATCATATCATCTGGAGTAGAAGAGTTGTCTCCAGTTCCAATATTTGATGGTAAACATCTGTTATTATATCTAACATACATATACATCATCATTCTTGCAACATCTCCTTTCCACTCATCTCCTGGATACCAACCTCCATTTTGTTGAATACCAGAAAACCCAGAACCTATTGTAAATTTTCTGTTATTTCTTGATGAATTTCTTTGAGCATCTGCAGCTCTTAAATGGTGTGCATCTGAACCTGGACCAGCATCTGATAGAGGAGGTACACCTAAAGATTGAGAAAATACATGTTCTCTATTCCAGTCTCCAGGAGTTCCACTATTATTATCAATTCCACGTTCTCTGTTATTGGTAACATCTGTATCTGTACCATTTTCAAAACCGTAAATTAATAAAACCTCTTGGTTATTATTTGGATTAACATCTGTGGCTTTACTTGCGCCCCAAACTTGGTCGTAGAATAAAAATTGAGTATGTGTACTAATAATTTTAGTAGCTAATTCTTCTTTTAAAGTTATTCCTGTTAAATTTAAATTGACATCATTATAATATGTTTGTTGCGCATAAATAAATGTTGAGCAAACAAATAATAGTAAAAATGTAATTTTTTTAATCATAAAACTGTTTTTAACATAAAACAATTTCTTTTTCAGGTTTGTAATTTTACAAATAGCAATTATAATGTAAAACCTACTTTTTTTCTAAAAGTGCCATATAAAATCCATCAAATCCAGAAAGATGAGCAAGTACTTTTTTATCGCTTACAAAGGTAAAATCTTTTCCTGATTCAGATTCTAAAAAAGTTTTAACTTGATTTTGATTTTCTGATGGTAAAATAGAACATGTTGCATACACCATTTTTCCTCCAGGTTTTACCATTTTAGAATATTGTTGCAATACATCTTGCTGAACTTTTTTAATATTATCTATAAACTCAGGTTGTAATTTCCATTTAGAATCTGGATTTCTACGAATAACACCTAAACCAGAACAAGGAGCATCTATTAAAACACGATCTGCTTTACCATATAACTTTTTTATAGGTTTTGTAGAATCAATTACACGCATATCTATATTATGTGCTTTGTTTCTTTTTGCTCTTACTTTTAATTTACGGAGTTTACTTTCGTAAATATCCATGGCAATTATTTGTCCTTTATTTTCCATTAAGGCAGATAAATGCAAGGTTTTTCCTCCAGCTCCAGCACAAGTATCTATTACTTTCATTCCTGGTTTTACATCTAAATAAGCAGCAACTAATTGAGATGAAGCATCTTGTACTTCAAAAAAACCATTATGAAAAGCTTCGGTTTTAAAAACATTTGCTCTTTCTGGTAAAACCAAAGCATCTGGATGATTAGGTACAAACTCAGTATCTACATCTTCGCTTTTTAATTTCTTTTGAAGAATTTCTTTAGAGATATTTAAGGTATTTGTTCTTAAAATAACTTTAGCCTGTTCGTTTAAAGCTGCAATTTCTTTGGTCCAAACTTCTTCTCCCAATTCAGAAACACATAATTTATCCATCCAATCAGGAATAGATTCTCTGTATTTTCTAGTTTTTGATAATTCTGCAAAACGACCTTTAATACGTCTTTCTGGCACATCACCAATTTGATTCCAATCTGGTAATTTTATCCCCCTTAAAATACACCAAACAGAGAATAATCTCCAAATGTTATCTCTATCATAAGGTAGTTTTACTTCAGCGATTTCTGCGTATAATCTGTTCCAGCGCACAATATCATAAATAGTTTCTGCAACAAATTTACGGTCTCTAGCTCCCCAACGTTTATCTCGTTTTAAAGCTTTTTCTACAGCTTTATCTGCGTAAACACCTTCGTTAAATATATCTCTAATACTGTCTATAACAGCAAATGTTAAGTTTCTGTGTAATCTCATTTTTTTATTGAATAAATGGGCTGCAAAGATACATCAATTAAAAAGATTATTGTTTTTGATGATTAATATATTTTGCGAGTCAAATTATTGTTTTGTAAGTAAGATAAAAATCAAATTTTATTTTTAAATATTGATAAAATTATAGTTTTGTTATAAAAATGGAAGTTCTTTAATTAAAATTTTTCGATTAGAGAACTATCTCTAAAATGTATATTCTAAATGATTTTAAATTATTTTTGAAATCAAAATTTATAATGATTTGTGTATTTTCGTTCTTTATAAATTTAAAAGTTGATTTTAAACAAACCCATCACATATATTTCAGGAATAAGTTCTCAAAGAGCTGCACTTTTATACACAGAATTAGGTATAAAAAAGTGTAACGATTTGCTTAATTTTTTTCCTTTTAGGTATATTGATAAAACTCAATTTTATGCAATAAAAGAGTTGCAACCCAACTCTTCTGAAGTACAAATTGTTGGGAAAATTACTCATATAAAATCGGTGGCTCAAAAAAGAGGAAGTAGGTTAGTGGCTACTTTTCAAGATGCAACAGGAACTATGGAATTGGTTTGGTTTCGTGGTCAAAAATGGATTAAAGATTCGTTAAAAGTAAATGAACCTTATGTAGTTTATGGAAAACTAAATCATTACAATGGTTCTTTTAGCATTCCTCATCCTGAAATGGAATTGGTTACAGAATATAAAAAAAAGTTGCAATCTAAAATGCAACCTGTATATCCATCCACAGAAAAATTAACAAATGCTGGAGTTTCAAATAAATTGATACGCAATTATATTCAGAAATTGTTACAGCAAGTTTACGATTCACTTCAAGAAACGTTATCAAAAGAAATTATTGATGATTTTAAGTTGATATCAAAAAGAGATGCTTATTTAAATGTTCACTTTCCTAAAAGTCAAGAAAGTTTAGCCAAAGCACAAAACCGTTTAAAATTTGAAGAATTATTTTTTATCCAATTACAATTATTGCGCAAAAAACTCATCAACAAAACAAAAATAAAAGGATTTGTATTTGAAAATGTTGGTCCAATTTTTAATGAGTTTTATAGTAATCAACTACCTTTCGATTTAACCAACGCACAAAAAAGAGTATTAAAAGAAATTAGAAAAGATGTAGCTTCAGGAGCGCACATGAATCGTCTTTTGCAAGGTGATGTTGGCTCAGGAAAAACAATTGTTGCATTATTATCGATGCTTTTGGCAATTGATAATGGTTTTCAGGCCACAATTATGGCACCAACAGAAATTTTGGCAAATCAACATTATATAGCTGTTTCAGAACTTTTACAAGGAATGGATATTAAAGTTGATATTTTAACAGGCTCAGTTAGAACAAAAAAACGAAGAGAAATTCACGCTAATTTAGAAGATGGTACGTTACATATTCTAATTGGTACACATGCTTTGTTAGAAGATAAAGTGAAATTTAAAAACTTAGGAATCGCCATTATTGATGAACAACACAGGTTTGGGGTTGCTCAGCGTTCTAAGTTATGGGGAAAAGGAGGCCCATCCCAATCTTCCCAAAGGGAAGGAGCAGAATTACGGAATCGTTATGAAACTGCTCGTCCATCAGTTTATAAGTTGATGAAAGAATTGCAATTGGAACGTAAAAAGAAAACTACAGAAGCTGAACAAATTCTTTGGGAACAATTAAAAACTAAAAAATTAGATTCTAAATTTAGAAGACAACATATTGTTGATGAGTTTATTGTCGATTTTATTTGTATCGAAAAAAACTTAATAATAGAAGTTGATGGCAAATATCACACTACAAAAGAACAGCAAGAAGCAGATGATTTAAGAACAAAAATTCTACAAGAATTAGGTTTCAAGGTAATCAGATTTACAAATGAAGAAGTAATTGGAAACATAGAAAACACAATCTCAAAGATTTCTCAAGAATTAAAAAACAACAGTGAGAGTTCCCTCCCTTTGGGAGGGTTAGGGTGGGCTCCCCCACACATTTTAGTAATGACTGCAACACCAATTCCTAGAACTTTGGCAATGTCAGTTTATGGAGATTTAGATATTTCTGTAATTGATGAATTGCCTCCAGGAAGAAAAGAAGTAAAAACTGTTCATAGATTTGATAGCAACAGATTATCTGTTTTTAAATTTATGAAAGATGAAATTGCAAAAGGCAGACAAGTATACATTGTGTATCCGTTAATTCAAGAATCAGAATCGATGGATTATAAAGATTTAATGGATGGTTTTGAAAGTGTTTCTCGCGAATTTCCATTGCCAAAATATCAAATAAGTATTGTGCATGGAAAAATGAAACCTGCAGATAAAGAACATGAAATGCAACGTTTTGTAAAACACGAAACTCAAATTATGGTGGCAACAACCGTTATTGAAGTTGGTGTAAATGTGCCCAATGCAAGTGTAATGATTATTGAAAGTTCAGAACGATTTGGTTTAAGTCAATTGCACCAATTAAGAGGAAGAGTTGGTAGAGGAGCAGACCAAAGTTATTGTATTTTATTGTCGAGTTTTAAATTATCTGAAGAAGCAAAAACGCGTTTAAAAACCATGGTAGAAACCACAGATGGTTTTAAAATTGCTGAAGTAGATTTAAAATTACGTGGACCAGGAAATTTAATGGGAACACAACAAAGTGGCGTTTTAAACTTAAAAATTGCTGATGTTGTTAAAGATTCCAAAATCTTAGTTTCTGCAAGAAATACAGCTATTGCTTTATTGCAAGAAGACTCTAATTTGTCGAAACCAGAAAATGCGATGATTAAAGCTACTTATTTAGCCATTTCTAGAAGTTCTAAAATTTGGAGTGAGATTAGTTAGGTTGGTTAAAAGTTGATGGCTAGTTTTCATCCTGTTTCCTTTAAAACATTCTTGAATGTGTAAATTTTTAGTTGTTAATTTTTTTCTTGGGATGAAACCTAAGAAGTTGAAATAAAGATTAGTATAAAAATAGGTGACAAATAATAATTTATAATAAAATTTTAAGGATATTTCTGTTTGGTAATGATTCTAGTTTTTATACAAGTTCTACTTTTTCTATTACTTATATTTGGATATTGCAAGTAGTTGATTTAATTATTCAAACTTTTTAAAATAAAATCTTTAAATTTTTCTTCGCTAGGTTTCATTACATTGTCAGAAATTAGAACACCATTTTTATCAAATAGCATATATCTTGGAATAGTTGTTATTTTATATTTTTTTATGATTTCTGAATTTTTATGATCTAATAAAAGAAAACTTTTTTCTGTTAAAATTTCTTGCTTTGCTGCTTTTTTCCATAGAGATATCTTATCATCGATAGAAATCGAAATCACTGAAAATCTAGTAGAGTCTATTTCTTTTTTAATTTTCCTTAAACTTGGCATTTCCTTTCTACAAGGAGCACACCAACTTGCCCAGTAATCGATTAAAACCAACTTTCCTTTTTCTCTCTCTAACATCTTATCAAAACTCATTGCTGATTGAATATTATCATTACTGTTAAATTCAAGTATTTTTTCTTTTAAAGAGCTGAGTTTTTTCATTAATTCAAGATCTTTATTCTCGTTAGTTTTTATATTTTTATATTTGTTTACTAACTTGATTTGATTATCGTTTTCGAGCTTTTTTAGAATTTTATCAAGATTTTCTTTTTCTAGATTGTATATATTAGAAAGTAAATTGTCATAAATTAGATATTCTAATTTATCATTATATTCAAATGGTTTATTTATTATTAAATATTTTAAAACTTCGGAGTTTTTAACTCTAATTCCTTCATTGAAAAAATGGTCATATTTAACTTTGCTTATTAAATAATTGATATAATTACTATTGGGAGTTATATTTTCTATGTCATCTATTTTTTCAAGACTAAGTTCAATGTTTTTTTGTTTTGTTTTAAGAGAGTTTTTTATTTTCATATTTTTTTTAAAAAATAATAATTCAAAATTTTCTTTTTTATAAAACTCGTCTGTAATTAAATTTCTTTTTAACAAACTATCTGCTGTTTTCTTAGTGTTTTCTATGACTTCATCAATAGAAAATCTACGTAATCTTTTATTAAGCTTTGTATTAATGTTATGAATTACATAGCTACTTCTTGTGGGTGAATTTAAAGCTACGTAATAATCAAAATTCAATTCATAGAGATTTACGTTCTTAACATTAAAAAATGGATAATCAATATTTTGATTATTTTTGGTTATAATTTTTTTGGCAATGAAGACTGAATCACCTTTTTTAAATTGTGCTTTAGTGATGTACAATTTATTTGCAATTAGAATTTCAACTATATTGTCAGTTGGAATTATTATGTCATTAGAGTTTGTTTTATTGCTAATTGTAATCAAATCTGGTTTCATTTGATTTTTGTCATTTTTTACATTTAAACTAAGTGGTTCAGAAAAATCATTTAAAGAAATGTAAACTTCGTTTCTAATTGTAGATTTTTTTGGTTCTTCTTTTATTTTAGAAGACTTATCTTTTTTTTCAGAGCAACCTAACATTAAGATTAATAATATAAAAAGGATATTAATTTTTTTCATATGAATTTTTATTATTTCTAATTCTTAGATTTGATTACATACAACTCATTATATAACAACTTTTATTACGCATATCTTGTAAAGATAATCCAAATTTTATTAAATTTCAAAAAACTAAACTACAACTCCAACAGTCTTTTAGCAGCGTTAAAAGGTGTTGTTTTTCCATTTTCTAAATCCTCAATTTCTTTTGATAACGCATTTTTAATTAATGGATTTTGGTAAAAATTAGCTTTCAATTGTTGGTCAATAGTCGCTAATAACCAGTATTTATTTTGCTGATTTCGTTTTTTATCAAAATAGTTATTGGCTTTTGTCAAAGCAATATAATCCACAATCATCTTGTCGATTTTATCAATTCCGATGTTTTTTAAAGCACTTGCAGTTAAAACTTTCGGTTGCCAATTACTTTCTTTTATTGGGTATAAATGCAAAGCTCTGTTGAATTCAACTTTTGCAATTTTGGCATTTTTTTCATTATCACCATCAGCTTTGTTGATAACGATTGCATCTGCCATTTCAATAATTCCACGTTTAATTCCTTGCAATTCATCTCCAGCACCAGCGAGTTTTAACAACAAAAAGAAATCGACCATAGAATGTACCACAGTTTCAGATTGCCCAACTCCAACAGTTTCTATAATAATGGTATCAAAACCAGCAGCTTCACACAAAATAATAGATTCTCTAGTTTTTTGCGCAACTCCACCCAAAGAAGTTCCAGAAGGCGAAGGCCTGATAAACGCATTTTTATCAGTCACTAATTCTTCCATTCTAGTTTTATCACCTAAAATAGAACCTTTATTTACGGAACTACTTGGATCAACAGCCAAAACAGCTACTTTTTTATGTTGAGAAGTTAAGTGTTTTCCAAAAGATTCGATAAATGTACTTTTTCCAACTCCAGGAACTCCTGTAATTCCGATTCTTACAGATTTGTTAGTAAAAGGCAAACAGCGTTCTAAAATTTCGTTTGCTTTTTTTTGATGATTTGCATTCGTACTTTCCACCAAAGTGATTGCTCTGCTTAAAAAAGTGATATTTCCATCCAAAATTTTGGACACAAACTCATCCACAGAATTCTGCTTAGCTCTATTTCTTTTTATGTTTTCTGCGCTTAAAAAACTGGTTGTTTCTGGTTTTAAAACACCTTCATTTTCTTGTAAAGCAGATTTATTTTTATCCATTGTAAAATTAATATGTAAATTTAAAGATAATTAATTTATAATTTTTGCAACAACTCGAAAAATGTATCGTCTTTAGAGTAAGAATGATTTAATGAAACCAACCAAACAATTACATCAAACTATTATAAACCAATGCAAAAACAATAATGCAAAGGCACAAATGCAATTGTATAATTTGTATGGAAAGGCTATGTTTTTAATTGCCTATAGATATGTAAAAGACCAATTTATTGCAGAAGATGTGATGCAAGATGCTTTTATAAAAGCGTTTAAAAATATCGATAATTATAAGAATGAAGTCGCTTTTGGAGCTTGGTTAAAACGAATTGTTATCAATCAAAGTATCGATCAATTAAAGAAAAAGAAATTAGATTTAGTTGCCATTAATGAAGAAATTACAACGAGTAGAGAAGATGATAACTGGCAAGTTGACTGTGAAATTTCTGTTGATGAAATTGTAGAGAAAATAAAATTATTAAAAGAAAAATATCGCTTGGTTTTGAGTTTGTATTTGTTAGAAGGGTATGATCATCAAGAGATTGCACAAGTTTTAAAGATTACAGAAAATACATCTAGAACAAATTTGCTTAGAGGAAAAAGATTATTGAGAGAACATTTAAAAGACACGAATTATGCAGCAAGATATTAGAGAAAAATTAAAGGATTTCCAGGAACAAAATATAGAATTATCAGCAAATCATGCATCAAAGTTTGAAAACTTATTAAAGGCTGAATTACATTCTAAGAAAAAGAAAAAAACACCTTTTAAATGGTTGTCTGTTGCAGCATCAATTGTATTGTTAGTTAGTTTGGCAATTAAATTTTATCCTACAGAAAATATAGAAGAACAACCAATAGTAAAAAAAGATGCTGAAATTACTTTAGGAAATATTTCCCCTGAATTTAACACTATAGAAACCTATTATACAAATAGTATTAAACTAGAAATTAGTCAATTAGACTTATCTGATGGGAATAAAGAAATTGTAGATAATTATTTATTAAAAATTGCAGAACTCACCAAAGAATACAAATTATTAACCAAAGAGCTCAATACAAATGGGGTTAATGATGCAACTATAGATGCACTAATTGGTAATTTACAATTACGCTTACAGCTTTTACAACGTTTAAAAAAGCAACTAAATGAACTTAAAAATTTAAACACAAATCAACATGAAACACAAGTCATATAAATATATTTTTACTTTTATAGCCATCAGTTTTTTAGGAACTGCCTTTGCACAAAAGTTCGATAAAAAGTTTACAGAAAACTTTACAACAAATAAAGATGTGGAAGTTGCCATTAATGCATCTAACACAGATATAAACGTTACAACTTGGGATAAAAATGAAGTTCAGATTGAGGCTTTTATAGAAATTGAAGGAATTTCTAAAGAAGAAGCTGAAAAGTTTTTCAAAAATTGGGAATTTGAAGCTTTAGGAAATAAGAGAAAAGTTCAAATTACCTCTAAAGGTAATAATGCCTTTAACTTTAAGAATGATTTTGTCTTTTTTGATGATATGAATTTCGATTTTGAAATGCCAAATATTGATTTTTCGAGTTTTGAAAATTTAGAATTACCAAAGATGGATTTTGATTTTGATTTCAATTTTGACTTTAAAGATGTTTTTGATGATATTGACGAAAACATGGGAAAAGATGGTAAGTATAACTTTAGATGGAAAGATGATGATAATAACATTGTAATCAACACGAAAGAGGAATGGGAAGCATTTAAGAAATCTAAAAAATATGCAGAACTAAAAAGTAAAATGAAAATTGATAAAGAAAAATTAAGAAAAGATTTTGCTGAATCTCAAGAAGAAATGAAAAAGCAATTAAAGGAATCTAAAGAAAAATATTATAAGATAGATAAAGAAAAAATAAAGCAAGAATTATTGAAAGTTAAAGAAGAACTTAAAAAATTAAACTTTAAATCTAATTCAGATGATATCATCATCAATGGAAAAAAAATTAAAATTAAAAAGAGGTTAGAAATTAAAGTCCCAAAAGGCGCAACTTTCGATTTGAATACGCGTCATTGTAAAGTAACATTACCAAACACAGTTGCCTTTGGAAACGTAAAATATGGCACTTTTAATGCTCATAACTTAAATGGTGGTGAATTAACTATCGATTTTTCTCCTGTAACTATCAATGATTTAAACGCTTGTACTTTATTTTTAAACAATGTAACTGATGCTAAAATAGCATCAGTTACTAATACCAACTTAAATACAAATTCTTCTGGAATTTTTATCAATCTTGTTAATGATAATGTAGATATTAAAGGTAAATTTGGTGATCTAGAAGTTTTAAACTTTTCACCAACTTTTACTTCCTTTAATTTAAATTTGGATGCATCATCAGCGATACTAAATTTTAAAAATATAAAAGATAAATTAAATTTTGCAGCAACATATTTAAGCGAGAATCCATCATCAAACAAATCAAAAAGTACTACTTTTCATGGTATGATCTCCGCAAAAACTAATAGAATTATTATTGAAGCTAAAAACAGTAAATTAACTGTAATAAAATAATATTTTCATAGATTTTATATCCTCAATTTCTTTCCAAAACTTCCCTTAATTTCCATTTCGGTATTCTTTTTAAAGTGCCTATATTTATCGCCTGTAAATAGTCACTTATTTAATGGAATTATACAAAGAAAATCAACTTAAAATATACAATTCTCTTTCAAAAACGAAAGAAGATTTTAAACCTATAACAGACGGATATGTAGGTATGTACGTGTGTGGACCAACAGTATACAGCAATGCACATTTAGGCAATGTTAGAACGTTTATGTTCTTTGATGTGGTGTATCGTTATTTATTGCATTTGGGCTACAAAGTGCGTTATGTACGTAATATTACAGATGCTGGGCATTTAGAAAATGATGCTGATGAAGGTGAAGATAGGATTTCTAAAAAAGCACGTTTAGAAAAAATTGAACCTATGGAAGTGGTTCAAAAATATACGGTCGATTTTCATAACGTTTTAAAAAACTACAATTTTTTACCTCCAAGTATAGAGCCAACTGCAACAGGACATATTGTTGAGCAGATAGAAATGATTAAAGAAATC
Organism: Polaribacter vadi; assembly: GCF_001761365.1. Classification (NCBI taxonomy): domain Bacteria; kingdom Pseudomonadati; phylum Bacteroidota; class Flavobacteriia; order Flavobacteriales; family Flavobacteriaceae; genus Polaribacter; species Polaribacter vadi. Next base: position 282,988 of record NZ_CP017477.1, read on the forward strand.
ATTGAAAAAGGTTTTGCTTATGAAGTAAATGGTTCTGTTTACTTTGATGTTTTAGAATACAATAAAAAAGGAAATTACGGAATTCTTTCTGGTAGAAAAGTGGAAGATTTAATCCACAATACAAGAGCTTTAGATGGACAATCTGACAAGAAAAATCCACAAGATTTTGCACTTTGGAAAAAAGCAGATGAACGTCATATTATGAGATGGCCTTCACCTTGGAGTGATGGTTTTCCTGGTTGGCATTTAGAATGTTCTGTAATGAGTACAAAATATTTAGGCGAACAATTTGATATTCATGGAGGTGGATTGGATTTAAAATTTCCACATCATGAATGTGAAATAGCACAATCGCAAACATGTTCTGGTGTAAAACCCGTAAATTATTGGATGCACACAAATATGTTGCTGTTAAATAGCCAAAAAATGGCAAAATCTACAGGAAATTTTATTTTACCAAATGAAATTTTATCTGGAGAAAATGATATTTTACCAAAAGCATTTTCTGCATCTGTAGTTCGTTTTTTTAACATGCAAGCTAATTATAGAAGCATTTTAGATTTTTCTGGAGAAGCTTTAGAAGCATCAGAAAAAGGACATGCAAAATTAATGGAAGCTATTTCTTATTTAGAGAAAATTGAAGCTGGCAACACATCAACTTTGGATGTTAAAAAATGGAAAAAGGATTGTTATGCAGCAATGAATGACGATTTTAATACACCAATTTTAATTTCGCATTTGTTTGATGCTGTGAAGCTTATCAACCAAATAAAAGAAAATAAAGCAAGTTTAACTGCTGATGATTTAGTGGAATTTAAGCAAACTATAAATGCGTTGGTTTTTGATGTTTTAGGGTTGATGAATGAAAACGCTCAAGATAATTCAGGTAAAGTAAATGGAGTAGTGGAGTTGCTCATCAAACTAAGAAAAGAAGCAAGAGAAAATAAAGACTGGGCATTATCAGATCAAATTAGAGACGAATTAATTGAACTAGGAATTCAATTAAAAGATGGTAAGGAAGGCACCACTTTTTCGATTAATTAATAGATAATTACGAATTGTAAATTACGAATTACAAATTTTTAAGTATAATTGTCATTTCGACGATAGGAGAAATCTCATAATTTAAATCGTAAAATTTAGTAATGAAAAAAATACTTTCATACCCATTTATTTTATTAGTTCGTTTTTATCAGGTAGCAATTTCTCCATATACACCAGCAACTTGTAGATATAGCCCAACTTGTTCACATTATACAATAGAAGCTTTGCAAAAACACGGATTATTTTCTGGAGGTTGGTTATCTTTGAAGCGAATTTTTAGTTGTCATCCTTGGGGAGGAAGTGGTTATGATCCTGTGCCAGAGAAAGAAATTAAAAAATAGATTAGAGAAAATAGAAAAAGAGCAAAGAATAAAGAGAAAAGACGCAAGACTTTAAATTTTAAACATTGAACATAAGTATATGAATTTTTCAGCAATAGAGTGGAGTCCATCAATAGGAATCGATTTAGGTTTTTTTGTAATTCGTTGGTATAGTTTAATGTTTGTTGCCGCTTTTTTATTAGGTCTACACTTAATGAAAAAAATATATGTAGAAGATAAAATACCTAAAGAAAAGTTAGATACATTATTTATGTATGTTTTTATTTCGATGTTAATTGGAATGCGTTTGGGAGATGTTTTCTTTTATAGTTGGGACTATTACCAAAATCATTTATTAGAAATATTTTTACCTATAAAAGAAAGTGCAAACGACTCTTTATTTGGGTTTATTAAAGGTTGGAAATTTACTGGATTCACTGGTTTTGCGAGTCATGGAGCAGCCATTGGTATTCCTATTGCTATGTATTTTTACGCAAAAAAACACTTGCATAAACCTTGGCTTTTTATTTTAGATAGATTGGCAATTATGGTTGCTTTAGCTGGTTTCTTTATTAGAACTGGTAATTTTATGAATTCAGAAATTGTTGGGAAAGCAACAGGAACTGATTTTGGTGTAATTTTTAAAAATAATGCTGAAGATTTAGCAAGACACCCAACTCAATTATATGAAGCTTTTAGTTATTTAATCTTATTTTTTGTAATGTGGTATTTGTATTGGAAAACCGATAAAAAAGAAAAAACTGGGTTCTTATTTGGCTTGTTCTTTGCAGTTTTATGGTCTTTAAGATTCGTCATAGAATTTTTAAAAGAACCACAAGTTCAAGAAAGAGGAGAAGAATGGTTCTTTAGTCCTTTAAACACTGGTCAAGTATTGAGTATTCCTTTAGTTTTAATAGGGTTGTGGTTAATGTTTAGAAAAACAAAAAACTCAGAGAAAATAGCCTAATGGAAAAATTAAAAGAAAGATGGGACATAGAAAGCAATTGGGCTATCGTTGCTATTTTTATTGTCTTTGCAATTAATGGATCTTTTGCAGCTTGGGTTGCAAAACCTATTACAGCTTTTTTAGGATTATCAACAGAAACTATGAGCCCTTGGTTTTATTATCCGTTAAGAATTTTATTAATTTTTCCAGTTTATCAACTTACTTTACCAATTGTAGGTTGGCTTTTTGGTCAATTTAAATTCTTTTGGGCTTTCGAGAAAAAGTTTTTAGGCAGATTAGGATTGGGTTTTTTATTTAAAGAAAATAACTAAACGTCAATAATAGTCGTTTTTTCTGTAGTAGTATTTTCATCAGTTTCAATAGTTTCTTTTTGAATTATATAGGTGTAAATCCACATAATTGTAAAAGTTGGAATAATATCTAAAGGAAGAATTTCTTCTAAAAAACTCACAATACCTGCAATTTTACCTTTGGTACCTTTGTACATTTTAGTCATTACATAACCAGAAATTGGTGCCCAAGCTAAATCTAATAAAGGAATAGGTATAAAACCGATAATATCTAAAACAATACTTAATCCTAATTTTTTATATTTTTTATTCATATTTATAGGTATTCAAAATTCCTGCCAAAAATTAATTTGGTGCTACAGAAAATAGTAAGTTTGTTAAAAGTAAGAAATCAAAAATGAATTTTAAAAATTTTACTGATAAAATAGAAGATTTTAAAAATGTTGAATTAGGAGGTTTAGATGCTCAATTTAAAATGGCACCAAAACTTAGATTACAATATAATAAAGATAAAATTGCAGCAAATAAGCCAAGAAAAGCAGCAGTTTTGGCATTATTTTATCCGAATAAAAAAAATGAAACGACCTTACTTTTAACTCAAAGACCAAGTTATAAAGGCATACATTCTGCTCAAATAAGTTTTCCAGGAGGAAAAGCAGAAAAAACAGATGGAAATTTAAAAGAAACAGCTTTAAGAGAAACGTTTGAAGAAGTTGGTGTGCAAACTTCATCGATAAAAATAATTAGAGAATTAACAGATGTTTACATTCCTCCAAGTAATTTTTTAGCAACTCCTTTTTTAGGGTTTATTGATAAAAAACCCGCATTTATTTTAAACCATGAAGTTGCAAATACTATTGAGATTTTAGTGAGCGATTTGCTAAATGAAAATAATATTACCACTGTTAATTTAACAACATCATACATGAAAAATATAGACGTGCCTTGTTTTAAGATTGATGATCATATAATTTGGGGAGCAACAGGTATGATGCTTTCAGAAATTAAAGAACTCTTAAAATAGCAAGTTCACAAATAGTTTTGTAATTTTGTTAACAAATCAAGTAAAAAGCCTATAAATGCCCTTATTTAAGACAAATCCTTTTGGTCACTATTTATTCTTAAAAAAATGGATTATCCGTTTTTTTGGAGTGGTTTCACATGGTCGATATCAAAATTTTAACAATCTTAAAATTGAAGGTTCACAAATATTGAGAAATTTACCAGAAAGAAATGTACTTTTTATATCTAATCATCAAACCTATTTTGCAGATGTTGCAGCCATGTTTCATGTTTTTAATGCTGCTTTAAAAGGTAGAGATGATACAATTAAAAATATTGGTTATATATGGCAGCCAAAATTGAATTTTTATTTTGTTGCTGCTGGAGAAACAATGCGTTCTGGATTATTGCCAAAAATATTTGCCTATGCAGGTTCTGTTTCTATTGATAGAACTTGGAGAAGTGCTGGTCAAGATGTAAAAAGACAAGTTAAAAATTCTGATATATCTAATATTGGTAAAGCCATTAATGATGGTTGGGTTGTAACATTTCCACAAGGAACAACAACGCCTTTTAAACCCATTAGAAGAGGAACTGCACATATTATTAAAACATACAAACCAATTGTTGTACCAGTTGTAATTGATGGTTTTAGACGTTCTTTTGATAAAAAAGGTTTACGTATTAAAAGAAAAAACGTATTACAATCTATGGTGATAAAAGAGCCTTTAGAGATTGATTACGAAAACGAAGATATTGCAGATATTGTCACAAAAATAGAATATGCTATTGAGCAACATCCATCTTTTTTAAAGGTGCTTTCTCCAGAAGATGCTGAAGAATACATTAAAGAAGAAGAAGAATTAAACAAGAAAAGAGAGTTTTGGAGTTAATATTACTTCACTAAAAATAACTAAAAACATCCAAATTTTGGATGTTTTTTTATGAAGTTAATTTAAAAAATCTCTAAATTATTTTTTGTAATTCACTAAAATCATCAATTATAACATCGGCATTTTTTAAAGTTTGGTCTGCAGCCATCGGATTTTTATACCCAATAACGAAAATGCCAGCATCGTTTGCGGCTTTAATTCCATTATCTGAATCTTCAATAACGATGCAATTCTCTTTAGATGTTTTTCCTAAAAGTGCAGCTTTTTCAAAAATTTCAGGATGTGGTTTTGATGCAGTTAAATCTGCACCAGAAATTTTAGCCGTAAAATATGGGTTTAAATTAAATCTATTAAAAACTCTATCAATATTTACCATTGCTGATGAAGAAGCTAAAACCAACGTTAAACCTTTGTTGTAACAATGTTTAATTAAATCCTCAACATCTTTTACCAAGTGCAAGGTTGGGTCGTTTTCAAAGAAATTTACATATCGTTTTCTTTTATTTAAAACGAGTTCTTCAGGATTTAAATCCAACTTAAAATGAGCGACTAATTTTTGAAATGCATTAATAGTGGATGAACCTGTGAGCGATTTATAAAGTTCATCAGAAACATCAACTCCAATTGAAATAAAGGTTTCATAATAGGCTTTTTTATGAATTTCTTCAGAGTCTATAATAACGCCATCCATATCAAATATTACACATTTTATTTCTGTAGGTATTTTCATTTTATTTTTTTTATTTGAAAACTTATTCATTAATTCTCTTTGATCTATTTTCTAAAAAAATATCAATCTAAAAATTTAGCTTTTAATTCTGGAGTTGGAATCACACAACTTTCTTTTTTACCAAACCATTTATACCTGTTTTTTGCAATAAAATCGTACACAAAATCTCTAAAACTTTCTGGGAAAAGCAACCCAATTTGAGTAAGTTGCCAAAGTCCGCCAAAATCTTTCATCACTTTTAAAGCTGCTGTAGATTTTAGGTAGTAAGCAACACCAGGTTCATATAAAATAATAGAATCTACTTTAGTGGTATTTATATGTAAATATTCTGTAATTTTTTTACCAGCTTCAGATTGTAATGCAGCAAAAATAAAGGTATTTTTTTGATCGTATTTTATCACTTTTAAAACAGCATTATTGCACAAATTACAAACACCATCAAAAAGAATTAGTTTTTTAGTTTTAGGAATCTCAATCATTTTAAGGCTTAAAGAGTAGAAAACAAAATTAATGTATCTTTTTTTAAAATTGATGTAACAAAAACTATTTGTTGTCGTCTTATGTTTGTATTCGAGTTTATTAATTCCTTTTAACAAAAAATTAATAATCGCTATCAATAGCAATCAATACTTTTATAGTAAAATTAACCAAACGAATGATTAGAATAGAAAAACTTCACAAATCTTATCCTATAGGAAAAGATTCTTTGCACGTATTAAAGGGAATTGATTTACACATAAAAGAAGGCGAATTTGTTTCTATTATGGGTTCTTCTGGTTCAGGAAAATCTACTTTATTAAATATAGTTGGTTTGTTAGATATTCATGATGAAGGTGATTATTACTTAAATGGTCAACTTATTAAAGATATGAATGAGAAGAAGGCAGCTTTATTAAGAAACAAGTTTTTAGGATTTGTTTTCCAATCATTCAATTTAATATCTTACAAAACAGCTTTAGAAAATGTAGCTCTTCCTCTTTATTATAAAGGAATGGCTAGAAAAGAGCGTTTAAGTGTTGCTTTAGATTATTTAGAGAAAGTAGGTTTAAAAGAATGGGCAAATCATTTACCAAACGAACTTTCTGGAGGTCAAAAACAACGTGTTGCCATTGCAAGAGCATTAGTTACGAAACCAAAAGTTGTTTTAGCTGATGAGCCTACAGGAGCCTTAGATTCTACAACTACGGATAACGTAATGGATTTGTTAAAAGATATTAATAATGAAGGCATGACTGTTTTTGTTATTACGCACGAAGAAGAAGTAGCAGAACAAACCAAAAGAATAGTACGCTTAAAAGATGGAGTAATTATTAGTGATGAGTATACTAATGCTGAAAAATTACCAAACGCAACAAAAGCAATTTAATTATGTTTGATTTAGATCGCTGGAGAGAAATTTTTCAAAGTATCAATAAAAACAGATTACGTTCTGTAATGTCTGGTTTTACAGTTGCTTTTGCAATTTTATTATTCACTTTATTATTTGGAGTTGTAAGTGGTTTAAGTAATTCATTTACAAGTGCTTTTAGTGATGATGCTCAAAACTCAATGTTTGTTCGTGTATGGAAAACATCTATGCCTTATAAAGGTTTACAGACAGGTAGAACAGTTCAATTGAAAAACGATGATTATAATTTTGTTACTGAAGAGTATGAGAGCAAAATACAATATCAATCTGCAAGAATTTATAAAAATTTTACGTTAAAATACAAAAATGAAGCAAGTTCTTATAGTGTAAGAGCTGTAAATCCAGATCATCAATTTTTGGAAAAAACAATCATAGATGAAGGAAGATATTTAAACGAAAGGGATTTAAAGGAAAAATCTAAAGTTATTGTAATCGGTAGATTAATAAAAAAAGATTTATTTGGCGAAAAACCAGCTTTAGGCAAAAGACTTAATGTGAATGGTAGTTCTTATTTAATTATTGGTGTTTTTTCTGATGAAGGTGGTGATAATGAAGAAAGGCTAGCGTATATACCAGTTACAACAGCACAAATGATGTATGGAAATAATGATTATATAAGCCAAATAAATTTGGGTTATAATCCTAATCTAAGTTTAGATGCAGCAATTGCTTTTGGGAATCAAATGGAACGTGATATGCGTAAAAGACTGAACATTCATCCTGATGATCAAAGTGCTCTTTCAGTTAGAAATATGGCAGAGGCAAATAAAGGAGTTGGTCAATTTATGGGAATTTTATATGCTATTGTAATTCTAGTGGGGTCAGGAACTTTAATTGCAGGTATTATAGGTATTTCTAACATTATGATTTTTGTAATTAAAGAACGTACTAAAGAATTTGGTATTCGTAAAGCTTTAGGAGCAAAACCATCCTCTATTGTTGGTATGGTTGTCCAGGAATCTGTATTAATAACTACAATTGCAGGGTACTTAGGGCTTTCTTTAGGAACTTATATTTTAAGTTTAATTGGTAATAGTTTAGAGGAAGATTATTTTATAAAAGATCCAAGTGTAAGCACAGGTATTGTAATTGGAGCAACAGTTGTTTTAGTTTTATCAGGATTAATTGCTGGTTATTTACCTGCAAAAAGAGCAGCAAATATTAAACCAATTGTAGCATTAAGAGCAGATTAATTATGAAATTTTTATTTGATTCAGACACTTGGCAAGAAATTTACGGAAGTATTCGTAAAAATAAAGTAAGAACAGCAATTACAATTATTGGTGTTTTATGGGGAATATTTCTTTTAGTTGTTCTTTTAGGAGCTGCAAGAGGAATGGAAAATGGTTTTAATAAACTGTTTGGTAATTTTGCAACCAATAGTGTTTTTGTATGGACACAATCTACAGACACACCTTTTAAAGGTTTTCAAGAAGGCAGACGATTTAGTTTAAAAATGAATGATATTGAGGTTTTAAAATCTGAATATGCTAATGAAATTAGGTTGTTAGCACCAAGAAATCAAACCAATAACTTAATTATAAAAGATTTTAAATCTGGTAATTTTCAAGTAAGTGGAGATTATCCTGTATTAGATCAAATTCAGAAAAAACAATTATTATATGGCCGTTTCTTAAATGATAACGATATTTTAAATACAGCCAAAGTTACTGTTATTTCTGAAGATATGTACAAGCAACTGTTTGATATTGATGAAATGCCAATTGGTCAGTATATAAAAATAAACAGTATTGGATACCAAGTAATAGGTGTTTACAAACCTTCTAATACAATAGATTTTGATGGAGATTGTGCATACATTCCATTTTCAACTTTTAAAAAAGTATATAATACAGCCAATAGAGTAGATTGGATGATGATTACTGCCAATGAAGGTACAAACATCGAGCAAATGGAAAAAGATATTTTACTTACTCTAAAAGGTTTGCATAAAGTTCATCCAGATGATGAAAGAGCTTTTGGAAGCGTTAATCTAGGTAAAGAAATAGGAAAAGTTACAGGTTTCTTAACTGGAATGCAGTTTTTAACTTGGTTTGTAGGTATTGCAACTTTAATTGCAGGAGTTTTCGCAATCGGTAATATTTTATTGATTACAGTAAAAGAAAGAACGCAGGAAATAGGAATTAGAAGAGCTTTAGGTGCAACTCCTAAAAGTATTCGACAACAAATTATATTGGAATCTGTTTTTTTAACAACCATTGCAGGAATGCTGGGAATTATTTTCGGAAGTTTAATATTATTTATAATAGACTCCGCATTTGGACAAGGAGAAGATGCAGCACTTGTAAACCCAACAGTCGATATCCCAATAATTATAATAGCATTTGCCACTTTAATAGTGTTAGGAACTTTAATAGGATTAATTCCTGCACACATGGCAACAGTAGTAAGACCAATAGAAGCATTAAGAGAAGAATAAAATCAATCACAATTAACTAAATCATGAGTAAAAGATCAAAAATTATTTTAATTATAATTGCAATACTATTTGTTGTTGCATTAGTTTGGTTCGGAAAAAAGAACAAGAAAAGTATCATAGAATACGAAACTGAAACGCCTTTTAAAACTACAATCATTAAGAAAACAGTAGCAACAGGTAAAGTAACTCCTTTAGAAGAAATTGAAATTAAGCCACAAATTACAGGTATTATTGATAAAATAATGTTGTTAGAAGGTTCTAAAGTAAAAAAAGGAGATTTAATTGCTACTGTAAGAGTTGTACCTAATGAGCAATCTTTAATAAGTGCTAGAGGTAGAGTAGATAATATTAAATTGAACGTTGAAAACTCAGAAATTGCATACAAAAGAAATAAGAATTTATTTGATAAAGGTGTTATTTCTAAGCAAGAATTCGAACGTTTTGAATTAACATATAATCAAGCAAAGCAAGATTTACAAAATGCTCAAAACGATTATTTGATTATCAAAAAAGGTTCTGCAGGTTCAGGTGGTTCTGCTAATACAAATATTATGGCGCAAATGTCTGGAACTATTTTAGAAATTCCTGTAAAAGAAGGAGATCAAGTAATACAATCTAATAACTTTAATGCAGGAACTACAATCGCATCTATTGCAGATATGAGCAAGATGATTTTTGAAGGAAAGGTAGATGAGTCTGAAGTTGGTAAATTAGTAAGTGGTTCAGATATTGAAGTTTCAATCGGAGCTATTGAAGGTGTTAAATTTCCAGCTAAATTAAATTTTATCGCTCCAAAAGGAACAGAAGAAGGTGGTGCAGTTCAATTTAAAATAAAAGCAGATGTTTCTTTAAGTGATGATTATTTTATTAGAGCTGGCTATAGTGCAAACGCAGATATTGTTTTAGAAAAAAGAGATAGTGTTTTATCTGTAAAAGAAGCTGTTTTAAGATTCGATAAAAAAACAGAGGAGCCTTATGTTGAGGTAAAACAAGCAGATGGTACTTTTAAAAATGTAACTCTAAAATTAGGAACTTCAGATGGAGTAAACGTAGAAATTTTAGAAGGCGTTACTATAGACGATCAAATAAAAATTTGGAACAAAGCGTCTAAAGATGGTAAGAAAATTGATGATTAATGAGTAAATAATCTTAATCGAGAAGGTTTTTAATATAAAAAGGAATTCAATTTATTTTGAGTTCCTTTTTTGTTGTTATTAATTTATAAAATTAGACTTAAAGAGTATTTAACAACATATAATAAGGAAATTAAATTTTAAACCTTATTACCACCAAACCAAAAAGAATTTTTCAATTTCTCCATTGGCTTTTTTAAGCCAGCAAAGAGGAGAAAAATCTCGTGCTAAATACTCATCAGATTTTTCTTTGAATTGAAAAAAGGTAAGCCAATCCACATTTTCATGCGGAATTACCAGCCAATCTTTTTTAATTGGAATGTAAAATTTAGAATCAGAAAAACGTTCTAATTCCTTTGTATTGATAAAAAAACCAACAAGACAATCTTTATTTATTGACGTAAATTCAATATTTAATTTAGAAAACGGAACAAATAATTGTGCTTTAAAATATACCTGTTGCTCAATGTTGTCAATATTTAAATTGATGGTTTTTAAATAAGATTTACATTCCTTAGAGTAGAGAAGAGGTAGCTGTTTTTCTTTAAGCTTTGTTAGTTTTTCAAACAGAGAATCTTTTTTATTAGGTCCAATAAAATGCTCTATTTCAGTGTTACCTATGGAAGTATCATACACATAAAATTTATAAATAATTTCTAAATGAATTGGTTTTTGATCTTTTAGAAGGATACAATCCAATTCACCCAAAGTTCTTTTTTCTTTTTGAATTTGAACATTTTCACATAAAACAGTAATATTATTTTCTTGCGCTAGTTGATAAGAAACAAAACGTTCTATATATTTTCCAAGTCTTAATTTTTCATCAATGTCAATATTTACTTTTGATGATTTCTCCTCAATTTTAAATTGATGTAAGTCAAAAACAACGCTGCTCTTCCACAAACAATTTGTTTGTAAAAATCCATCATATCTTTTTTGAATATCTTTTGTTTTTTGGTGCATATCAAAATCGAAGTTACAAATCTATTTTGTAAATTGAACTTTTAAATTCCTTATAAATGCAGATAGAAAAATCAACATTTCAATTCTTAAAAAATTTACAAAAAAATAATGACAGAGATTGGTTTGCAGAACATAAACCTACATATGAAAAAGCAAAGGAAAATTCAAAAGAAGTATTTACAGCTATTCATCATAAATTACAAAACCATGATGAAATAGAAAAATCGAAAATGATGCGTATTTATAGAGACGTTCGTTTTTCTAAAGATAAAACACCATACAAAGCACATTTTGCAAATTCATATTCTAGATTAGGAAAAGAATTAAGAGGAGGTTATTTTTTAAGAATAAGGCCAGGAGAATCTTTTTTAGCTGGTGGATTTTGGGAACCAAGCAAAGACGATTTATTCAGAATTAGAAAAGAAATTGAACAAGATTCCTCAGAAATTAGAGCAATTTTAGACCATGCAGCTTACAAAAAACATTTTGGAGGAACTTTCGAAAGTTTCAGCGAATTAAAAACAGCACCAAGAGGTTTTGATAAGGAACACCCAGATGTAGACTTATTACGCAAAAAAGGATTTATTGCCACTAAGAACTTTACAGATGCAGAAGTTTTATCACCAAATTTTATAGATAAAGTTGATGAAAGCTATAAAGCACTAAGACCTTTCTTTGATTTATTTAGCGATATTTTAACGACGAATTTAAATGGCGAGAAAATGGTTTAAAATTTCAAAGTTGTTTCCCCCTAAAGTTGAAAAAAAGTATTTTTTTTTATTTTCACTAACCACTAACCACTAACCACTAACCACTAACCACTAACCACTAACCACTAACCACCTTTAAATTCTTCTTAACTTCATCCCTTAACACCAAAACTGTAATAATTGTAGATAAAATATCGGCAATGGGAAAAGACCACCAAACACCAGCAACTCCATAGTATTTAGGTAAAATATAAGCTAAAGGAATTAAGAAAATTCCTTGTTTTAAAAGTGTTAAAATTAAAGCAGGAAAAGCTTTTCCTGCAGCTTGAAAATAAGCAGATCCAATTAATTGCATGGTAACAATTGGTGTTACTAAAAATACAATTAACATGGCATTTGGAGTTTCGCTTAATAAAGTTTCATCATTGGTAAAAACCCAAATAATTTGTTCTTTAAAAATTACAATCCCTATAAAAATTACAGTTCCTAAAATAGAACCAAAATAAATCGATTTTTTTATAATTTCCTTAACACGTTCGTTTTTATTGGCTCCAATATTAAAGCCAGCTACAGGTAAAAAACCTTGAGAAACTCCTAGAACTGGAGATAGAGCAAACATCATTACTCGATTTATAATCCCGAATATGGATATTGAAATTTCTCCTCCATATGTAAAAAGTGAGTAATTTAAAACAATCATTAAAACACTAATGGCACCTTGTCTAACAATTGTAACTCCTCCTAAAGCAATAATTTCTCTAACAATTTTAAAATCTAATTTAAAGTTTTTTGGTAAAATTTTAAGTTCACTTTTACTCGATAAAAAGAAATATAATATATACAAACCACAACTCGCATAAGAAATTGAGGTTGCCAAACCAGCACCTGTCATTCCCCAATCGAAAAATTTAATAAAAATTACATCTAAAATAATGTTTAATACAGCAGGAATCATCATTGCATACATGGCAAATTTTGGTTTTCCTTCTGCTCTAATTACAGGATTTCCCATCATTGCAAAAGCCAAAAACGGTACACCATAAATTACCACTGCAAAATAATCGGACGCAATTGGTAAAATATCGCCTTTTGCACCAAATAAATTTAAGATTGGCACACTAAAAAAGTTGCCCAATAAGACAAAAATAATTGCTAAAATAAGTGTTAAACAAATCTGATTTCCAAAAGTTAAAAATGCCTTTTCAGTTTTATCTGCGCCTAAAGCTCTTGATATTATCGAGCTTCCTCCAATTCCAATTCCCATTCCAATAGAGGATATTAAGAATGCAATTGGTAACACCACAGTAATTGCTGCAATTGCCAAAACACCAATCCATTGACCAACAAAAATGGTGTCAACAATCATATTTAAAGACATTACAAGAATTCCAATAGTTGCAGGAACTGCTTGTTTTATCAATAATTTACCGATTTTTTCGGTACCTAATTCGTTTGCTAATTTTGCCATAAGAAGATGCAAATATCAGCATTAATAAATTTTTAAAGGAATTCTATCATCAATATTTGTTATAGAAAAATTAAAATTTTTAAATTTGTTTAAATTGATAAAAATGAAGAACGCTTTTACGTTAACAATTACAGTTTTACCTGAAGATATAGACACTTTGCATCATGTAAATAATTTAGTGTATGTAAAATGGATGGATAAAATTGCAACGACTCATTGGGATTTTTTGACTAAAGACAATCCTTTACCACAATATATTTGGGTGGTTATGAGGCACGAAATCGATTATTTAAAACAAGCTACTTTAGGTGATGAAATTGTGGTAAAAACGTGGGTTGGTGAAACTAAAGGAATCACCTCTGTGCGTTTTATGGAGTTTTATAAAAAGGATGTTTTATTAGTAAAAGCAAAAACAGTTTGGGCAATGTTACATGCAGAAACTTTTAAACCAACCAGAATAAGAGAGGATGTTTTAAATGTTTTACTGCCAGAAAATTAGACACTAATTTTATTAAATTCAATAAAAAGTATTTTAGATCTATTAAAGAAATTAAATTAAGAATTAAAGTGTTTTATTTTTATGAAATTTTGCTTTTTTTGAATTTGTTTAATTTTGTGTTATTAAACTTTAATAAAAGTATCTTTGCAAAAAATTAAAAACAATGTCAACATTTGCTGCATTAGGAATTCGTAAAGAATATATACAATCGATTAAAGAAATAGGTATTTCTAAACCTTCAGAAATTCAAGAAAAAGCGATTCCTATTTTATTAAATTCTAAAACCGATTTTATTGGTTTAGCACAAACAGGTACAGGAAAAACAGCTGCTTTTGGTTTGCCTGTTTTACATCAAATTGATGCAAATTCTCCTCATATTCAAGCTTTAATTTTATCGCCAACAAGAGAATTGGTGCAACAAATTAAAAAACAACTCTTTAAGTTTACAAAATATGTTGATGAAAAAATATTTTTAGAAGCTGTTTTTGGTGGTGAAAAAATTGATAGACAAATTGGTAATTTAAAAAGAACAACACATATTGTTGTAGCAACTCCTGGAAGATTAATCGATTTAATAGAACGTGGAGATATTGATATTAGTCATGTAAATACGGTTATTTTAGATGAAGCTGATGAAATGTTGAGTATGGGTTTTAAACAAGATTTGAATAGAATCTTAAAATTCACGACTAAAAACGACAGAAATACTTGGTTATTTTCTGCAACAATGCCAGAAGAAATTAAGAAAATTGTAAAAACGTATATGGATGCAAATGCACCAAGAGTGGAAATTAATCCTAACTCTTTGGTGAATGAAAATATTCGTCATCAATTTATAAAAACTACGATTAAAGAAAAAACAGGTTTAATTATCAAGTTTATCGAAAAAAGAGGTGCACAAAGAGGTATTATTTTTTGTAGAACCAAGGCTGGAGCGCAAAATTTGGCTCATCAGTTAATTGAAGAAGGTTTTTCTGCTGCTGCTTTAGAAGGCGATATGCAACAAAAAGAACGTGATAAAGTAATGCGTGCTTTTAAAAATGAAAGTCTACAATATTTAATTTCTACAGATGTTTCTGCACGTGGAATTGATGTGAGAGATTTAGAGTTTGTAATTCATCATCAATTACCAGAACAAACAGATTATTACACTCATAGAAGTGGAAGAACTGCAAGAGCAGGAAAAACGGGGATTTCTTTAGCATTAGTTTTACCTTATGAATTGGAAAGAGTTCATGAACTTCAAAAAGAATTAAATATTAAATTTACGGAAGTTACAGTTTAAATGGAGTTTATTTATGTATTAGATATTCTTGGAACGTTTGCGTTTGCCATTAGTGGTGCTTTAGTGGCTTCTGATAAAAAGTTCGATTTATTTGGTGTGATTATCATTGCATTTGTTACTGCTATTGGTGGTGGAATGTTACGTGATGTTTTAATAAATGCACACCCCATTAATTGGATTGGCGATTTAAATTATTTATTTACAATTTTAGCGGCTGTAATTTTAACTTTTTTATTTAAAAGTAAGATTGCCTATTTAAGTAAAACGCTTTTTTTGTTTGATACTGTTGGTATAAGTGTTTTTACCTTGCTAGGTTTGCAAAAAGGACTTTTACTTGATTTGCACCCAATTGTTGCTTTAATCATGGGAATGATTTCTGCTGTTTTTGGTGGTGTTTTAAGAGATGTTTTAACCAATAAAGTTCCCTTAATTTTTGAAAAAGAAATTTATGCTTCTGCTTGTTTAGCTGGTGGAATCTCATATTTAATATTGGTTAAATTTAACGTGCCTAAAAATATAAACTTTGTAATTTCTGCATCAGTAATTATTTTTATTCGTTTAATTTCTGTGAAATTTCAATTACAATTGCCTAAAATTAATGATGATTTATTTGGGAAGTCATAAAAAAAGCGAAACTTTTAAGTTTCGCTTTTTTTTAGAATCATTTAATAACCTTACTCAACATCTTTTAATAATTCTCTAATAGAACGTAATAATTGTTGATCAATTCCATTATCAATTTGTCCAGGCATGTTTTTAACTTGAATGGTTGGTTCAGTTTGGTTGTTTTCCATCCATTCACCAGCTTTGTTTTTGGCACTTATAGGCACAACTCCCCAATAACCACCATTTTGTAAACCTTCCCAACCTGCAAAACTACAAGTTCCAGGAACTGGCATCCCAACTGTTTTTCCGATTTTTAAATCTGTATAACCTTGTGCATAACAATGTCCATCAGAATACATACTTTCATTAAAGATAGATAACGTTGGTTTTGTCCATCTACTTGTTGGTTCTCCACCAACAACTTTAGCTTCAGTTGCATACGTAATAAAAGGAACTCCTGTAAAAAACATTGCTAAATCTGCCACTAAATCTCCACCTCCATTAAATCGTGTATCTATAATTACCCCTTTTTTCTCAGAGTATTTACCCATCATATCTTGGTAAATACTTCTGTAAGGTCCATCTCCCATTCCTGGAATATGTACATAACCTAATTGTCCATTACTTTCTTTTTCAACTTCTTTTTCATTCATTTTAACCCATCTGTCATATAATAATCTACTTTCGGCACCTAAAGAAATTGGTTTTACTGTAATGGTTTGAGTTTTTTTAGTCTTCGGATTTTCAATTTCTAGCAACATAAATTTATCAGATTTTCTGTTTAAATATTTTGCTAAATCTTCATTTTTATCAATTGTAATTCCATCTATTTTTTTGATGATATTTCCTTTCTCAATCTTAAAACTCGCTTTATCTAAAGGACCTCCAATTAATATTTCATCAATTAAAATACCCTCTTCTTTAAAATCGAAATCATAAAAAATACCTAAAGAGGCAGTTTCATCAGGATTTGAAACACCACTTGCACTAAAACCAGCTCCTGAATGAGAAACGTTTAATTCGCCCAACATTTCCGATAACATTTCCGAAAATTCAAATCCATTAGAAATATGAGGTAGATATTTTTGATATTCCACTTTCATATTATTCCAATCAATTCCGTGAAAAGTAGGTTCGTAAAAAACTGCATTTGTTCTAATCCAAACATGATCGAACATTGCTTGTCTTTCTGCATATTCATCTAATAAAATTTCTCCCTTTATAGAAACACCTTTTTGTTTTTTTGTTTCAGGATCTAATTTTGTTATTTTTCCACTACTTAAAAGATACAAGTTTTTCATTTCCTTATCCCATTGTAAACTTCCATAATTGGTGTTTAATGGCATTAACATTTTAGTTTCTTTGGTACGTAAATTTGTACTCCAAAGATTCGATTTTCCTTCAAAACTTGATAAATAATATAAAAAATCGCCCTTTTTAGAAACAACAGCGTCCCCTAATTTAGAAGAATGAATGGTTAATCTTTTGGTTCTATCTTTCATAGTTTCCCAATCAAACTCTAATGTTTTTGTTGAATCTTTTTTGGTTTCCTTTTTATCTTTTTTAGAAGATTTTTTGTCATCTTTTTTGTCTTTTTCTTCTTTCTCTTTTTGCTTTTTTTCTTCTGCTTTAATAGCTTCCATTAATTTGTAATCTTCATCACTCAAATTAAACTCGTCCCAAGCATCTTGCGTAAAAAACATACTATACACATCAGACTGAGATTGCCCACTTGTAGCATACGATTTTAAGCCATTTCTGTTGCTAAACCACAACATTTGTTTTCCATTATTTATCCATTTTGGACTATAATCATAATAACCACTTTCGTTTAAATTAATTCTTTTTGAACCATCTGCAGCCATTAAAAGGACTTCACTATTGCTTAGAGTTTTACCCCAATCAACTAACAACCATTTGCTGTCAGGACTCCAAGTAAAATATTGATCTCCATCTCTCATGTGAAATAAATCTTTTGGCGTTAATAATGTGGTTTCTTTTTTAGAAGCGATGTCTAAAATTTTCAAGGTTCTTCTACCTTCAATAAATGCAATTTTTTTTCCATCAGGAGAATATTCTGCCAAATAATTATCAAGGTTATTATTGATTAATGGAGATTCCTTTAAAAGCGTAGAAGCATAGAAAAACGGTTCTTGTTTTCTTGTTTTTTCAGTTTTAAAAACGCTCCACTTTCCATTTCTTTCACTGCTATATATTACAGCATCACCTTTATGATTCCAAGAAACAAAACGTTCATTTTCTGGGGTATTGGTTATTCTTTTAGTAAAAGATTTATCGATTGACGTTACAAAAACTTCGCCTCTTGCAACAAAAGCAATTTCCTTTCCATTTGGAGAAACAGCCATTTCACTGATTCCTCCATTTACAGAAACAAATTTTTCTGTATTTTCTTTATCTTGAGTAATTATTTTTACGTTGATTTTTTTAGGAGCATCTCCTTCTTTCATCGTGTATAATTCTCCATCATAACCAAAAGAGATAATACCATTTGCAACACTTAAAAAACGTACAGGATGCAAACTAAAATCAGTTAATTTTTCAGTAGTATTGTTTTCTAAATTCATTCTATGAATGTTAAAAGAACCACTTCTTTCACTTAAAAAATACATGCTTTTTTCATCTTCACTAAAATACGGCTGTCTGTCTTCTGCTTTATGAGAAGTAATCATTTTATGCGAATTTGTGGTAGCATTATAATGCCAAATATCTCTAGCTATTGCAGATGTATGGTGTTTTCTCCATTCATTTTCTCCTCCTTTTTTATCATGATATAACATCGATTTTCCGTCTTTAGAAAACTGAACATCTTCTGCAGGAAATGTAAAAACTTGAGAAATTCTACCAGAATTTACAGGAACACTATACAATTCAGTTTGTGATCTATGAGGATATTGTCTGTGATTTACATCATCTTGTCTTAAGGCTCCAAAAACAATATTTTGGTCATCAGCAGAAAAAGAATAAGGAGTTTCATCATTAGAATGAAATGTTAATCTTGTAGCTGCTCCACCTTCAGAATTCATGACATAAATATCGAAATTTCCAAATCTGTTCGATGCAAACGCAATTTTAGAGCCATCTTTATTCCAAATGGCTTTGTAATCGTGAGCAGAATGATAGGTAAGTTGTGTTGCAGTTCCTCCATTTGCATTTACTTTGTACAAATCGCCTTTATAGGTAAAAGCAATTTGAGATCCATCTGGAGAAATTGAGGAATGTCTCATCCATTGAGGATTGTTTTGTGAATAAATAGCAATAGAAAATAGTGTAAAAAGTAAGGTTAGTTGTTTCATGTGTAAAATTTTTTGTCTAAATTAATGATTTAAAAATTATTAAAATAACTTGTAATATAAAAAATATGAAACCATTAGTTTTTAAAGATTTTTCGGAATTTAAAACCATGATAGGGAAGGAGTTGCCAACAGGAAATTGGTACACAATTACACAGCAAATGATTAACGATTTCGCAAACGCAACTTTAGATAAACAATGGATTCATGTTGATGAAGAAAGAGCTGCAAAAGAATCTCCATTTAAAAAAACGGTTGCTCATGGTTTTATGTCTGTAGCTATGATTTCTAAATTATTAGAAGAAGCTTTTAGTATAAAATCTGTAAAAATGGGTTTGAATTATGGCTTGAATAAAGTGCGTTTTCCAAATGCTGTGCCTGTTAATAGCGAATTAAGAATGCACACTGTTGTAAAAGAAATTGAAGATTTAGCAAACAACGGAATTAAAGTTACATTTTTATGTACCATAGAAATTAAAGGACAAGATAAACCAGCTTGTGTTGCAGAGTTTTTGGCAGCTTTGTATGAATAGTAAATAAAAAAGGTTTTGCTAAAGTTATCATTTTAGCAAAACCTCTATTTAATATAAATAATAATAAATTATTTTAAAATACCAACTTTTTTCGCACTTCTAGAAAAAATCAATAAGAAAACACTAACAAAAAAAGTTACGATTACCAAAGCTACACCAACTTTGCCATAAACATCAATAATATTTATGGTTATAACGTTGTAAGCAAGTCTTATCATAGATGCTACAAAAGATATTAAAAATAAAAAATAAGCTATTTTTCTTTGCGCTAAAAGTGTAATGGAACCTAATAAACCGAAAATTGCATAAAGACCATAAGCAAAAATAACCCAAACAGGTTTATCAATAATAAAATCTAATTGTATATCTGCAATTTCGTTAATTACAAATTCGGGTACTAAATTTTCCCTAAATAGTACAATAATTCCTACAAAATACCACACAAAAGCAACTGCTCCAATGATCCAGTAATTCTTTTTAGGTTTTATTTTTGTCGCCATAAATTTTTTATTTTTTTTAAAATTACTAAAAAAAATTGGATATTGTTATAATGTAAAGTATATTTGTCATTATATAAAATAAACTTGTCTAATTGTAAAGTAATAAAGTATGTCAAAACAATCAATTTGTGAAAGAGAAAGAAGTTATTTATCAAAAATGAATAAATTCCAATTGGGAAATCAATTTAAAAAAGTAGGATATGGCATTGCAATTGCTGCATTTATTTTGATGATTGGTAGAAAATACATTGAAAATTCAGAATGGTTAAGACCGATTTTACACGGAGTTTTGCTTATTGGGTTGTTGGTGATTTCTTTATCAAAAGAAAAGTTAGAAGATGAATATCTAGATAGTTTGCGTTCTCAATCTTATAGATTGGCTTTTATTATGGCAATTGTATATTCTTTAGTACAACCAGTAGTAAATTATGCAGTAGCAGTTTTGTTTAATCAAGATGATGAATTACAGGGTTTTAGTTATTTTCAAGTACTATTTTTTATGTTGATAGTTCAATTAATGATGTTTTGGCAACTTAAAAGAATGAATAGATAAGATGAAAAATACTTTAAAAATTCAACGTGCAATTTTAGATTTAACGCAGGAAGATTTGGCTAAAAAAATCGGTGTTTCTCGTCAAACAATTAATTCTATTGAAAAAAATAGGTATGTACCTTCTACAGTTTTGGCTTTAAAATTATCAGCCGTTTTTAATATTTCTGTAAACGATTTTTTTATTTTGGAAGATGAGGAGTAGTTTTTAAATACTATAAACTCAAGTAATAAATGGAAAGTTCGCAAAGAAAAATAGATTATTCTTTGCGAACTTTATCAAAATTTTATTTTCTGTAATTAAAAATTACTCAGCAATATCAATATTAACTACAGCAGTTTTAAACAAGTTTGCTTTCGATTCAAAGAATTTATTTTCTAACTCTACAGCCTTTAATCTTGTTTCTATCAATTTAGATTCTCGATAATTTACCAAGAATAAAGAGCTTTCTCCTAAGAAAAATTTACGCTCTTCAGCTTTTAATAAAGTGCCATAATCTTTTACAATACTGGCAATAAAATCGCTCTGAATTACAAAAGATTCTAATTCTTGTTGAATAGCATTTACTTTGTTTGTAATGACCACTTTTGTGGCTTCATTTTCTAATTCAGCATCTTGTAATTTTATTTTTGCCATTTTTAAATCGGCTCTTTCTTTTCTTAAAAAAATAGGCAGTTTAAAAGTGATTCCAGCTTTGTAATTATCAACATTTAAAGAGTTTGCTTGCCTTGGAGTTTCTGTTAAAAAATTATATTGAACATCTAATTGAGGTAATAAATTGTTCAATTTTAATTGTCTGTCCACATTTAAACTCTTTATTTTAAATTCTAAAGATTTAATTTTTGGATGATTTTCAATATCAAAATTAGCATTGTTAAACAAGGCAATATTAAAAGTCGTATCAACATTTGTAATAGTTGCAGTATCTGGAATAATATGGTCTTGTAATTCAATTGGAATATTATCATTCAACCATAAAAAATTGGATAACTCTAAAGAAGATTTTACCAATTTAATTCGAGCTTTTTCTAGATTTAATTTTCTATTTTTTAAAGTGATGCCAGCCTCTAAAGTATCTATAGAAGGTTTTTCTCCAGCTAAAAAAGCTCTTTTTGTAACATCAAAGCGAATTACTGCATTTTCTAAAAAGGAATCGTAAATTAATTTTTCATTAAAGGTTTTTAACCAATCGAAATAAGCCAAAGAAGCCTCATATAAAATTTCGTTTACTAGAATTTGTTGATCTTGTTTTGCCTGGTTTAAGAAAAGCTTAGCTTGTTTTAAAGAAGCCATTCTTTTATTAATCAATAAACCTTTTAATAAAGATGCAGATACTCCAGCTGCGTATAAACCATCTGTTGGTACACTATTTTCAGGATTTAAATAAATGCCATTATTGTTTTCGAAATTGGCTTTAAATTCTAAACCATAATAGGTAGGTATTTTAAAAGCGCCATTTAATTTGTTATAATATTCTTTTTCTTTGAATTGTTTTTTATCAAAATCTACCTCAATTTTTGGATCGAATGCACCTCTTACTTTTAACAATTTAGCTTCACTATCATTAATCACTAAATTAGCTTGTTTTACAATTGGGTGATACGTTTTTACATAGCCCAAATACTCTGACAAAGTCATAATAGACGCCACTTTTTCTTGCGAAAAAAGTTGGGTACACATCAATAAAAATAATATAAAAATGTTTTTTTCTATCATTTTAAATACTTAAAAATCGATTGATATTTTATTTCTTTTTGGAATCTGATGTTCCTTTAGAATTTCCTTCAGGTTGATAATAATTTGGAGGAAAACTGTTTAATTGTCTCCATAGTTCATACCAAATTTGTACATCTTCTAACAATGCAATTGTTCTTGCGCCAGAACCAGCTCTTATTCCTTCTGGCCAATCATGGTCATTTTCATCAGGAGCCAATAAAATTCTGTATTTTCCATTGCTGCTAATAAAACGATCTATAGCAACAACTTTTGCACCATAAGTTCCATAAGAAACATTAGGCCAACCACTAAAAACAATTGCTGGCCAACCATCAAATTCTACACGAACTTCCTCTCCAATATGTAATAATGGCAAATCTATAGGTCTTACAAAAGTTTCTACAGCTAAATCTACTTGCGCTGGCATTATGCTAACCAATTGCTCACCTTCTTTAAAAGTTTCTCCAATACCACCTTTTAATGCTTTATTGATGTAGCCATTTTGTGGAGCTGTTACAAATAATAAACTATTTCTAACCTTATAATTACTATTGCTGTTTTCTAATTTAGAAACTTCAACTTGCGCATTTAAACCACTAGATTCTGCTGTAAATTGATCACTTTGTGCTTTTGATATTTTATCTGCATAGGTTGCATTTACGCTAGAAATTTCTGCTTTTGCATTTAAAACATTATTTTTTGCAGCTAATAAGTTATTTTCTTGTTCTATTAATTTAGCTTGAGTTTCTTGTAACTTTAACCGTTTTTCTTCTACGTCTTTTACAGCCATAATACCTTCGTTTTGCAACATGGCAATTCTATTAAATTGACTCTCTGCAATCTTAATATTTGTTTTGGCAGCTTCAAACTTTATGCTATCGCTTTTAACTTTAAGTTTTGATTGCAAAAGTTTATTTCTTGCAATTTCTAATTTTAAAGCTCTATCTTGTTTTAGTGCTGTAATTTGTCTTCCTAAAGCACTTACTTTAAATTTATAATTATCAACAGAAGATATTTTCGCGTTAATTTGATCGTTAGTTCTTTCAATTAATTGATCATCAAAATAGTCGCTTTTTACTTCAGAGATTCTTAAAATAGTATCTCCTTTTTGAACATTATCTCCTTCTCTTACATACCATTGCTCAATTCTACCAGGAATTTGAGATTGTATCGTTTGTGGTCTTTGTCCTGGAGTTAAGGTAGTTACTAAACCATTACCAGTAATATTTTGTGTCCAAGGTAAAAATAGAGCAACAAATATTATGATTGCAAAAATTTTCAAAAAATTATTAAAATGTTTGTAATATTCTATATTGAAAACTCTTTTGCCTGAAGCATAATTAGTTATATCGATTTTCTTTTCTAATTCGTTTTTAGATATATTTAACATGATACTTCTAATTTTTATATTTAATTTCTCCTTGTTCTAAAATAACTATTTGGCTACATTTTGTTATCCAACTTTTTTTATTACTTACAACAACAAGTGCCCAAGGTCTTTCTTTGCCTGTTAAATATTCTATGATTTTTGCAGATTCATCTGAATTAAATTGATCTAAAGGATCTTCTAAAATTAAAACTTTGGGCTGTTTGATGATAGCTCTTGCTAAAATTATTTTTTTAGAGATTGTATAAGACATTTGCTTTCCTTCAGGATATAAAATAGTATCTAAACCATTTAATTGTTCCCTTAAAAATTGTGATAATCCAATTGCACTTAAAACTTTAAATATAATTTCGTCTTTAGATTTATCATTACTAAAAATAAGATTTTCTCTTAATGTGCCTTCAAAAGTAGTTTCTTCAGATAAGGATAAACCCAATTGAGATCTGTAATGATTTAAATATAAACTTTTTAAAGATAAATTATTAACGTAAATATTTCCTTCTGTTGGTTCTATAATTCCAGCAATTAAACGTAGTAAACTCGATTTACCAGAACCACTTTCTCCAGTAATTAAAATTCTACTTTTGTCTTCTATTTTTAAAGAAATATTATTGATGATGGGAGTAAGTTTGTCTTTTACACTAAACGTAACTTTTTCTAATTCAATAGATAAGCCATCTTTAAAAGTAGGACTTTCACCTCCTTGAGATTCTAATTCCTTATCTACAACTTGGCCTATTTTTTCGATAGATGTTAACACATCATAAAAAGATTCTAACCCAACAATTAATTTTTCTACAGAGTTAATTACTAGTAAAATTACAATTTCTGCAGCTACAAATTGTCCGATATTCATTTGTTGATTCAAGACTAAAATACCACCAATTAATAATAAACTAGCAGTTACAATAACTTTAAAACCAATCATTTGCGTAAATTGCATAATTAATATTTTAAAGTGATTTTCTCTAGCTTGTAAATATTTATCAACCAAATAATCATTTTTTGTCATTGCTAAATCAGTTTTTCCAGAAAGTTTAAAACTGATAATTGTTCTAGCAACTTCTTGAATCCAATGAGCAACTTTATATTTAATTTTAGATTCTAACAAGCTGGTTTGTAGTCCTTTTTGAATGGTAAATTTAAAAACGATATAAATTAATAACAATAAAAAGATTCCGAAAACAATAAAGAATGGGTGATAAAATGATAATAAAATTAAGGCAAAAATTATTTGTAAAATTGCTGCTGGTACATCAATTAAAATTTTTGAGATTCCTTTTTGAAACGTTAACGTATCAAAGAAACGATTTGCCAATTCTGGTGGATAATTGTTTCTTAATTCCGTCATTTTTATTTTTGGAAACCGAAAACAAAGCTCAAAAGCAGCTCTTGTAAAAATACGTTGCTGTATGGTTTCTACAATTCTTAATTGCATTATTTGCAGGGCTCCAGCAAAAATAACACCAACTGTAACAAAGATTACTAAAACAATCCAAGAAGTAGAAACTTGTGCTCCTTGTATTAAGTTGATAATTGCTTGAATACCTAAGGGTAAAGTTAAAGATACGAATCCGCCAAAAACAGAATAATATAATATTTGAACTATATCTTTTCTTTCTATTTTTAAAGCTCTTACAAAACGCACCCAAGGCGTTAATTCTTGCTGTTCCATAAATTAACTTAATGTTTTTGTTACGATGTGTTTAAGAAATTCTGTTGGTGATGTATTGTTTAAACAATTGGTAATAGAAGGGAAATGCTCATTTAAAAAATGCTGATGCAAACCACCTTCTAAAATTGTACTCGCTAAACTTAAAGGATATTGATATGTAGGATTTACGTCTGTAATCATAACTTCTAATCTAGAAATTAAGCGTTTATAAATTTCGAAATAACCCTCTTTATTATCTTTATCAACCTCTTTGGTTAAAAAAGATTTTGAACTTTCATTAACTATTATTCTATATAATAAGGTTTCATTTATGTGAGAAAAGTTACTGTCTTCTTCAACCGTTCTTGTTAAAATAGTAATGGCTTTATCTAATTTTTCGTTTTTGTCAGAAAGGCTAAAAGTTTCAATTACTAATTGATATTCTAACCAAGCCCAATACCAAGAAGATAAATATAGCAAAAGTTTATGTTTGCTCTCAAAATATCGATAAATAGAACTTTCATTTGAGCCAATTTTACTCCCTAATTTTTTAAAGGTAAAGCTTTCAAAACCTATTTCATAAATTAACAGAATACTATTTTCTATAATTCTTTTTCCTAAATCTGATGTTTCAGGATCTTTTATAAAAATTTTATCTGGTACAGATATTTTTAAGATTGATAATAAATTTTTCATATTACTATGTTTAATTGCAAAGATAATAGTATTACTATTAATAGTGTTGTTTTATAAATTAATTTATTACTTTTTTAACAAAAAAAAGTCTTTCGATTTAACGAAAGACTTTTCAATGTAAAATTAATCCAATTAATTTTTATTCTTTGTAAAAGTACACAGCAGATGCAGCTGCTAAATCTGCACTGTAAACTGGGGTAATGTTACCACCTGTATTAATATTATTAAAAGCTAAAATTTTTCCATTTTTTGCTTCTGCTATAAATACAGTTTTAGTAGAACCATCATAAGCAACATCTACAGGATTTCCTAAAACAGTATTAGAACCTGCAACTCTTGTTTGCTGATTTACAGCCAAAGTTGCACCATTTGCAGTGTTATTAAATTTAGAGTTAAAGTTTTCAATTACATGAAAACCACCATCAGTTCCACTATCAGCATCACCAATATCAGTTAAAATCATGGTATCTGTCATAGAATCGTAGGTTAAACCATGAGTTCTTACTATACCTTCAATAGCAATTTGTTTTGAAGCTGTTAAAGTAGTTGTAGATGTGTTATTTAAAAAATTAGAATACACTGCCAATTCATTTGTTGTATCAGCAACTGCGTATAAATCATTGCCTATAAAAGTAATTCCCCACAATTTAATGTCTGTTGTAATAATATTTCTTAACGTAAAATTACTTCCACTTTTTGTGTAAATAAATAATCTACCATCTTTAGTAATATCAATACCATCTGCATCTGCATTATCTGCAACTACATAAAAATCTCCATTTACAGCAACTTCTCTAGGGCTAGACATGTTTAAACCACTCATAATACTTGCTGTAACTGTTGCATTAATGGCAGAAGACATAATAGAAACACCTGCATAACCTTCTAAACCTAAAGTAGATCTTGAAGCTTGTACAATCAAATCTTCACTACCATCATAATAAATACCATCTGCAGCAGTAGCAGAAGTTTCAAGCGTAGATTTCATAACGCTATTAATATTGGTTACATTGTAAACGTTTACATTACCATCTGCATTGTTAGAGGTAAATAAAACTTTTGTTTCATTTTGAATAATTGAATCATTGTTATCATTATCTGAACAAGAAACTAATCCGACTGCGATTGCGCAAGTAAGTGCTAATGTTTTAATTGTTTTCATAAATTTATTATTTTAGTTTATAATAGTATTTACGAGGTTACTTAAGTTTTGGTTTTTAAAATTGGTGATTTTAAGATGTTTTTAACATTTTAAAACATAAATATTATTTTTTGATTGAATTTTGAAAACATTTTTATTTATAATATCTTTGTGCTTACTAATATTTTATAATTACATATCAATTTTTGTACAACTTTTAAAAAATTGATTATAATTTGTTATTGATGATTAAAATCAGTATATTAATTTAGTACAAACAAATACAATCATAATAAATACATTTATATAGTTAATGGCAAAATCGCAACAAACATTTAGTAAGAGTGAGAAAGAAAAAAAACGCATGAAAAAGCGTTTGGATAAAAAGAAGAAAATGGAGGCAAGAAAAGCCGACAAAGATGAAAATGGAACATCAGGAATTCAGTTTGCTTATGTAGATCATAATGGAAATTTAACTGATACTCCACCAGATCCAGAATTAAAAGTAGAGTACGAGTTAGAAGATATTCAAATTTCTGTAACTAAAAAAGAAGATTTACCAGAAGAAGATCCAGTAAGAAAAGGAAAAGTAAACTTTTTCGATACTTCTAAAGGTTTTGGTTTTATTATTGATTCTGATAATGGTGAAAAATATTTTACACACGTTAGTGGTTTAATAGATGAAATTGCAGAAAACGACAAAGTTTCTTTCGAATTAGAAAAAGGAATGCGTGGAATGAACGCTGTAAAAGTTAAGAAAATTTAAAGAATCTTACTGCTTTAAAATATAAAAAAATCCTATCGTTATTAAATGATAGGATTTTTTTATGTGGCTTAAATTGAATTTTAACTCTTAAATCATTTTACTCATTATAAAACTCCAAACTTTCAACAATCAAATCTTCAGGAACTTTACAATCAATTTTAAAATCTTCAAAATCATTTAAAAGTACAAAATTTACTTGACCGTTTACGTTTTTCTTATCGTGTTTTAATAAATCCATAATGGCAGAAAAATCTTCTTTTAAAAGATTCGTTTTATCATATATTGATAAAACAACCCCTTTAACTTCATGAATTTTATCAACAGGAAAATTTAAAAGTTTGTGAGAAAGGTAACATTCGCAAACCATACCAATTGCAATGGCTTCTCCATGAGTTAGGTTTTCTTTATCTTCAGATTCTAGATAAAAAGATTCAATTGCATGTCCTAAAGTATGTCCGAAATTTAAAATCTTACGCAAGTTTTGCTCTTTTGGATCTTGCAAAACAACTTCGTTTTTAATTTCGACAGATCTAAAAATTAAATCACTAATATCTAACTCTTTATTGTTTTTTATTTGATGGAATAAATTCACATCATAGGTTAATCCATATTTTAAAATTTCTGCAGTGCCAGATTTTATTTCTCTTTCTGAAACAGTTTCTAAATATTGATGATCAACTAGCACCATTTGCGGATTCGCAAACAACCCAATTTGATTTTTTAAAACGCCTAAATCAACACCTGTTTTTCCACCAACAGAAGCATCAACCATAGAAAGTAACGTAGTTGGAATGTTTACAAAATCGATTCCACGTTTAAAACAAGATGCTACAAAACCACCTAAATCTGTAATAACACCACCACCTAAAGTAATCAGTAAACTTTTTCTGTCTCCACCTAATTCTGTAATTGCGTTCCAAACACCAATACAAGTTTCTAGGTTTTTATTAATTTCTCCAGATTCAATTTCTATGAGTTCAATTGTTTTATTTGTGTCTAAAAAAGGGATGAATTTAGGATAACAATGCTCAAAAGTATTCTCATCAACTAAAATAAAAATAGTAGAATAATTGTTTTTATTGATTAAATTATTAAGCTCTGTATAGCTTTCTTCTTGAAAATGAACAGGATAAGAAACTGCTTGAATTGTTTTCATGGGATTATTATTGATAGTGCAAATTAAATAGAAATTATTGAATTATTAACCCTCTTCAACTATCTTTGTTCCACTAAAACGTTATAGTATGAAACTTTTTGACAATACACAAGTTGCTTTTGCCTTAAAAACGGATTCTCAATTAGAGCGTGCTTATTTTTTGTTTAAAATGATACAAAATCAGCCATTGGTTAAAATAGGAAGTGCTGTAACCAACTTTGCACTAAAAGCACATTTGCCAATAGAAGGTTTAATTCGTGCTACAGTTTTCGATCATTTTTGTGGTGGTGTAACAGAAGAAGATTGTTTGCCAATAATCGATAATATGTACAAGAACGGAAATGTACATAGTGTGTTAGATTATTCTGTAGAAGGTAAAGACCAAGAACAAAGTTTTGATGGAGCTTTAGATAAGATTGTTAAAATTCTTAATTTTTGTGAAGAGAAAAAATCGATTCCTTTTGCCGTTTTTAAACCAACAGGATTTGGACGTTTTGAGTTATATCAAAAAATATCTGAAGGAAAAGAACTAACACAAAAAGAACAAGATGAATGGAGTAGAGTAGAAGCACGTTTTCATAAAGTGTGTAAGCTTGCTGTAGAAAAAGATGTACCTTTATTAATAGATGCAGAAGAAAGCTGGATGCAAAAAGCAGCAGATGAGTTAATTGAAGAATTAATGGAAATCTACAACACTAAAAAAGCTATTGTTTTTAATACATTACAAATGTATAGACATGATAGGTTTAACTATTTAAAAGACCTACATAAAAAAGCACAAGAAAAAGATTTTTATGTTGGTTTAAAAGTAGTGAGAGGTGCTTATATGGAAAAAGAAAGAGAAAGAGCAGAAGAAAAAGGTTATCCATCACCAATTTGCATCAACAAAAAAGCTACTGATGAAAATTATGATGCAGCTACAAAATACATGATGGAAAGTCCCAAAATGGCTTTATTTGTTGGTACACATAATGAAGATAGTTCTTATTTAGTCATGGAATTAGCCAAACAGTTTAACATTCAAGAAAATGATTATAGACTTTGGTTTGGTCAATTATTTGGCATGAGCGATCATATTAGCTACAATTTAGCAAACGAAGGGTATAACGTAGCCAAATATTTACCTTTTGGTCCTGTTAGAGATGTAATGCCATATTTAATTAGAAGAGCAGAAGAAAATACCTCAGTAGCTGGGCAAACAAGTAGAGAATTAAATCTTTTAAAATCGGAGCGTAAGCGTAGAAAATTATAATGAAAACTGTAGACGAAATTAAAATTTTACTGCAAAGAAATAAATTAAGATTATATAAAGAATTGTCTGAAAGTAAAGAGGCAATGTATTTGATCAAAAAATCTACTCATTCAAAATTATCTCCAGAAGAAAAAATAAAAGTTAAACTACAATTATTAGATATTTGTAAATCTATCCCAGCATTAGCCGTTTTTTTATTGCCTGGAGGTGCCTTATTATTACCCCTTTTAATTAAACTAATTCCAGATATTTTACCTTCTGCATTTAGAGAAGATTTTCCAAAACAAGAAAAATAACAAATTTATTTCTTTGGGCGTTCCTTTATCCTGAAAACATTCAGGACCAAGTCGCGCTTTCATTACTCGCTTTTTTGTGAAAAACAAAAAGAGCTCAAACAAGCCATTCAATCGCTAACGCACTTTTTTAAGAGCTTTTTTTAAGCTTAAAAGAAAAATAATTTTTAAAAAATTAGTGTTTAGGCTATTTTTTCCTTCAAATAAAAGAAAAATTATAACATAAAATAATTCATCATAAATCGTGTAAATCGCATAGAAACAACTACTTTTGCACGAAATTTAAGAAAGTACAAATGCACGAAATTAGAAACATCGCAATTATTGCTCACGTCGATCACGGAAAAACGACGTTAGTAGACAAGATAATAGATCAAGCAAAAATTTTAGACGATCGTAAAGAACGTACAGATTTATTGTTAGATAATAACGATTTAGAACGTGAAAGAGGAATTACAATTCTTTCTAAGAACGTTTCTGTTATGTATAAGGACACAAAAATTAACGTTATTGATACTCCTGGTCACGCCGATTTTGGTGGAGAAGTAGAACGTGTATTAAAAATGGCTGATGGTGTTTTATTATTAGTTGATGCTTTTGAAGGCCCAATGCCACAAACTCGTTTTGTATTAGGTAAAGCCTTAGAATTAGGATTAACTCCTATTGTAGTTGTAAATAAAGTAGATAAAGAAAACTGTACTCCAGATATCGTTCACGAAAAAGTTTTTGATTTAATGTTTGCTCTAGAAGCAACTGAAGAACAATTAGACTTTACAACTATTTATGGTTCTGCAAAAAATAACTGGATGTCTACAGATTGGAAAAACCAAACTGAAGATATTGTACCTTTATTAGATGCTGTATTAGAATCTATTCCTGCAACTAAATACAATGAAGGAACTCCACAAATGCAAATTACTTCTTTAGATTTTTCTAAATTTACAGGAAGAATTGCAATTGGACGTGTTTTTAGAGGAGACTTAGAAGTTGGTAAAGATTATAGCTTATGTAAAGCAGATGGTTCTATCAAAAAAGTTAGAATTAAAGAATTACACGTATTCGAAGGGATGGGTAAAGTGCAAGTAGAAAAAGTTCCTTGTGGAGATATTTGTGCAATTACTGGTTTAGAAGGATTTGAAATTGGAGATACAATTGCAGATTTAGAAAACCCAGAAGCATTACCTAGAACAGAAATCGATCAACCTACAATGAGTATGTTGTTTACAATTAACAACTCTCCTTTCTTTGGTAAAGAAGGTAAATTTGTAACTTCTCGTCACTTAAGAGATCGTTTATTTAAAGAATTAGAAAAAAACCTTGCATTAAAAGTAGAAACTACAGATAGTGAAGATAAATTTAACGTTTTCGGACGTGGAGTTTTACACTTATCAGTATTAATCGAAACAATGCGTAGAGAAGGGTATGAATTACAAGTGGGAAGACCACAAGTTATTCTTAAGGAAATTGATGGTAAGAAACATGAGCCAATGGAAACATTGTCTATTGATGTACCAGAAGACATGGCTTCTAAAGCAATTAACTTAGTTTCTTTAAGAAAAGGAGATATGTTAGTAATGGAACCAAAAGGAGATTTACAACATTTAGAATTTTCTATTCCTTCAAGAGGATTAATTGGTTTAAGAAACAAAATTTTAACGGCAACTGGTGGTACAGCAATTATAAACCACAGATTTAGTGAATATGGTCCTTATAAAGGAGATTTTACTGAAGAAGTTAAAGGAGCAATCGTTTCTTCTGCAGCTGGTAAAGCAACTGCTTACGCATTAAACCGTTTACAAGATAGAGGAGTTTTCTTTATTGATATCAACCAAGAAATCTATGTTGGTCAAGTAATTGGTGAAAACAGTAAATCTGATGATATGGCTGTTAACTTAATTAAAGGAAAGCAATTAACAAACATGCGTAAATCTGGTACAGATGATGCTATGAAAATTGCTCCGAAAGTAGATTTCTCTTTAGAAGAAAATATGGAGTACATTAAAGCTGATGAGTATTTAGAAGTAACACCTTCAAGCTTACGTATGCGTAAAATTAATTTTAAAGCATAGTTTTAAAATTAATTTTTGAAATATTTAAAAAAGAGCTGCATTTTATGCGGCTCTTTTTTTTATACACTTTCTATACATAAATTAATCATAGCTTGTCCAATATTTTTGTAAATTGAAAAAAAAACTGTTTACACCTTTTGCTTTGGTGAAAATAAAAGATTAAAATCAAAACTTCTGGTTTGTTAATCTCACTTTTATTGATTCTTTGTATACTGATTTGATTGAATTATCAAAAATTTTAGAATCTGTAATAGAAAAATCTACTTCATAACAACTGATGAGTTTAAAGATGATTTCTTCGATTTTATCAACTTTAAATTGTGTTGACACTAAACTTTCAGAAACTTTATCAATTTCGAGGCAAGATTCAATTACAACATCATCTTAAGAATAAGATTTTAAGAACAATGTATTTACTAAAAGAAGATTTAAGAATAGTTTTTTCATTTATATTTTTAGAATGTTTTCTCGAAAAAACACAAATATACCTAATAGTAGGTATTTTATATTTGTAGAATTTTAATCAATTTTGCCATCAAATAATATGTGATTTCTCTTAACTTTTATTGTAATTTAAAAAACTATGAAAAAGAAGAAGTAAATGAAAAAGGAGATTTTATATAGTATTTAAAAGTAAAAAGGCTCGCAATTGCGAGCCTTTTTTATCTAAAAGAAATTTTCTTTATTTTGATTTATATTTTTCAGAATAACGTTTCCATAATTCTGTTTGATGTGTTTCCAAACTAATATCTCTACCTTGAATATAAGCTTTCGATAAAATATTACCTCTCATATCTAAAGCATCACCATCAGAAATAAATAAAGTAGCATCTTTACCAACTTCTAACGTTCCAGCCATATCATCTATTCCTAAAATTTTAGCTGTATTAGAAGTTATTAATTTTAAAGCTTCTTCTTTATCTAAACCATGTGCAGCAAAAGTACCAGCATAAAAAGGAAGATTTCTGGTGTTCATACGTTCCATTGCTCCTTCCATTCCTATACTTACTAAAATACCTTTATCTGTTAATTTTTTTGCAATTGTATAAGTATAATCGTATGCATCATCTTCAGAATTTGGGTTTCTATGAGGTCTGTTTAAAACCACAGCAACATTATGTTTTACTAATAAATCTGCAACACTTTCTGCACCTTCTCCACCTAAAATTACAATATTATCAATACCAGCTTCTTTGGCAGTTGTAACAGCATCTGTAATTTCTTTTTCTCCATTAACGTGGATAAATAATTTTTGAGAACCATCAAAAAGACCTTTCATTGCTTTATATGGAAGATGTGTTTTTTCTATATTACCTGCTAAATAAGTTTTAGCATTTGCAAAATAAGATTTAATGCTCTCAACATTTTCGCTATATTTTGGATCGGCTTTTAATGCAGGATCTTCTCCTAACCACCATCTACCACGTGTAAAACTTCCTGGCCAATTCATATGAATTGCATCATCTACTTTTAAAGCTGCATCTTCCCAGTTCCAAGCATCTAATTGAACAATAGATGAAGTTCCAGAAACCAAACCACCTCTAGGCGTAATTTGTGCCATTAAAACACCATTTGGTCTCATAGATTCTACAATTTTACTTTCTGCATTATAAGCGATTAAACTTCTAATATGAGGATTTAAAAGACCAATTTCGTCTTCATCATCACTTGCTTTTACAGCATCAATTTCTACCAAACCTAACGTTGCATTTGCAGCTATAAAACCAGGGTAAATATGCTTTCCTTTAGCATTTATGATGGTTCCTTGTCTTGCAATTTTCAACATTGCAGAACCCACAAAAGTTATTTTACCATCATTAAACATAATTAATGAATTTTCAATAACTTCTCCATTTCCTAAATGTGCAGTTGCACCTTCAATAGAAATTGCTGAGGTTTGTTTATCTGCAGGTGTTTGTTGTGCGTTTACATTTCCTATCAAAAAGAAAAACAGTAAACTATATAATATTTTTTTCATCTTTTTTAGTTTTTAAGTTCTTCTAAAGTATCACATTCAAAATTTCTATCCTTTCTAATCATAGGAGCTTTTGTTTTTCCACCACCCATTTTCTCTTTCAACATCATATTGATTAAAATGCTTTTTTCTTGCTTGATTGCTTCTCGCTTTTTAGCATCTTCAGTTCTATCAAAAAATACTTTACCATCAATTATGGTTTTTTCCACTTTTGCGTAGATAGACATTGGGTAATCGCTCCAAAGAACAACATCAGCATCTTTACCAACTTTTATACTACCCACTTTATCATCAATATGTAATAATTTTGCTGGGTTTATAGTTACTGTTTTCCATGCTTCTAATTCAGACATTCCACCATATTTCATAGTTTTTGCTGCTTCTTGATTTAAACGTCTAGACATTTCTCTATCATCAGAATTAATAGCAACTGTAACTCCTGCATTGTGCATAATTGCTGCATTAAAAGGAATTGCGTCATTCACTTCGTATTTATAACCCCACCAATCTGAAAAAGTAGAACCACCAACTCCATGTTCAACCATTTTATCAGCAACTTTATAACCTTCTAAAATATGAGTAAATGTATTTACTTTAAAGCCCATTTTATCAGCAACTTTCATTAACATATTAATTTCTGATTGCACATAAGAATGACAAGAAATATAACGTTCTCCGTTTAAAATTTCAACCAAAGTTTCCATTTCAGCATCTTTTCTGTATGGTTTTCCAGATTTCTTTTTAGCTTCATATTCTTTTGCTCTTGTAAAATAATCGGTAAACATTTGCTCAACACCCATTCTTGTTTGTGGAAAACGAACTCCATTTGAAGAACGAGATTGTTTTACATTTTCACCCAAAGCAAATTTTATAAATTTAGGAGAATTGTTATAAATCATATTATCGGCATTTTCTCCCCATTTTAATTTAAGAATTGCAGAACGACCCCCAATAGGATTTGCAGAACCATGTAAAATTTGAGCAGAAGTTGTACCTCCAGAAATATTTCTATAAATATTGATGTCTGTAGGATCTACAACATCTTCTATAGTTACTTCTGCAGAAGAATTTTGACCACCTTCGTTTACAGCAGAAGTTGCAATATGAGAGTGTTCATCTACAATACCAGCAGTTAAATGCTTTCCTGTTCCATCAACTTCAACAGCATTTCTCGCTTTTAAGTTTTTACCAATTTCAGCTATTTTTCCGTCTTTTAAAAGTACATCTGTATTTTCTAAGATTCCAGCATCTTCACTTGTCCAAACAGTAACGTTTTTGATTAAAATAGTTTCAGATTTTGGTTGTGTAAAGTTTCCAAAACCGATGTTTGGATAACTTACAGGTAAAACTGTAAGAACATCTTCTTCTTTTTCTTTTTTGTCTTCATCTTCATCCTCTTCTTTAGTTTCTTCTTTTGCTACCTTTTTACTTGCAGACCAAGAAGTTTCATTTGCTTCACTATCATAAGCAGTTCCTTGCATTACATTAGCGTCGTTTATGATTTTACCAGTCATTCTTGTGTAATTACCATCTTCATTTAGGTTGATAGCAATCCAATCATCTTTAAAAGAAAAAGTAGATTTTATTTTATCTTCTCCTGATTTTATTGATGCTTTTTGTTTAGCTCCTTCTCCAGAAATAATTAAATCATAACTTTTATTATTTACAGATAACATATATGTTCCTGAAATATCTTTTACATCAATATCATTTACAACATTTTTATTTCCTTGAACCCAGTTTTCGAAAAGTGTAGTTTTTGCATCAAAAATATCACCAGAAGTAATAATGAAGTTTGCATAGCTTCCTGTTTTTAAATTTCCTAAGGATGAATTTCCAATAATATTTGCAGGAATAGTTGTTAAAGCTGCTAATGCTTTTTCTTTGTCAAAACCATATTTAATGGCTTTTTGTAAATTTTTATGAAAAGATTTAACCGATTTTAATTTGTGTGTGGTTAATGCAAAATTAACTCCGTTTTTAGATAAAACAGACAAATTTGATGGCTCTTGATTCCATTTACGCATATCTTGCAACGAAATTTGTTGCGCTAAAAGCGGATTTGAAACATCGTAAGCATTGCTAAAATCGATAGGAATTATAAAATTGGCATTGGTTCCTTTAATATCTGCAATTCTTTCATATTCATCTCCAGAACCAACAATTGTATATTGAATAGAAAATTCGTCACCAACTTTATCTGCTCTTACAGCATCTAAATGATTACCAGTTTCAAAAATTTGGATTAGATTTTTATTGCTATTTAAAGCCTCTAAAGCCATATCTTTATTTTTCATATTGCCTTTTGCATACCAATCTGCGTCATTATAAACTTGACGTAATAAAGCCATTGCACCCATTCTTGAACCTGGATATGCTTGTCTTGATTGTACACTTTTATTGAAAGATAAATATTGTGCAGATTTTGTATCTAAAATTCTGTAAGCGTTTGATGAGTTAGGATTTAAAGCAATCAGCAATCCATTTCCACGAATAATACCATCTTGTAAATGCGTATTTACGGCTCCAAAACCAGCTTCTAATAATTCTTTCGCTTTTTTATTATCAAAATTAAAAGATTCGATTGGGTTTGTGTCTGGTCTTATATGATCATTCCAATAATAGCCTTCTCTTGATGCGTCATATTGAGTTGATCTAGAGTTGCTAGAACTTCTTTTTGGCTTTGAAATACCAAAATCGCTATAAATATCAATAAAAGATGGATAAATTGTTTTGCCCTCTAAATCTGTAGTACTTGTGCCTTTAGGGATTTTTACAGATTTACCAACACTTACAACTTTACCGTCTTTAATTAATAAAGTTCCTTTTTTAATAACTTCTGTTGGTGTTACATAAATGGTTGCATTTGTAAATGCAAAAGTTGCATTTTCTGCTGTTTTTACTCCAGAATCCGTAGGAAAATAATCTTGTGCCTGTGTAACTGTTAGCGACAAGAAAAAGAGTAGGAAAAATAGTTTTTTCATGTAGTTTGATTTGTTTTTTGAATTAATGATAAATTTATTGATATGTATTTTGAAAAATGTTAAATGATTTAGTTTTTAACAAAATTTTAAGAAATTGATTTTTAGTTGTTTGAAAACTGATTTGAAAGTTGAATTTTAAATTCAGCAAGGAATTCGCGAATTTGCGACAGATAAAATTAAAGTTGATTAGAATCCTCGAAATAGGAAATCAACAAATCCACTACATAATTATAAGATTCAACCCCTTTTGCTTGATTATTTGCTTTTAAGTAAGCGTTATAACCTTTTTTAACTAAAGGTTCAAAAGGATTTTTGTATTGCTCCCAAAAATCATAACTCGCATTAAAATCTTTGATAATTCCTTTGTTTACGGTTAGCCAAAGTTCTTTAGATTTTTCGGTATCTCGTTTTCGAATTTCGGAAATACAATATCCAAAAGCCATTCTATAACTTGCGTATTTAAAATAAACATCGTCATTATAATTGGCCGCTAAAAAACCTACAAAATTAGCCTCATTTTCAGCTGCAAAACCAATTTGATGCGCCATTTCATGACAGGTTGTTGTTGGGTAACTCGTTTTAGGAATTTTGTCATTTACATGAGCTTCACCAGTTAAAGGATTCAAATAACCAGAAGTTCCATTATAACTTTGTAATAAACTCATTAACGAACTTTTTACAGATATATGTTGATATTTTAATTGTGGAAAATCGGTAGCTAAATTTTCGTAACCAGCAAAAGCAATCCTATACATTTCTTTTGGTTGATAACTATTTTCAACTTTTATAGTATCGTTTTGTGTAATTTTATGTTGATAAAAATTTAGCTGTTCAATAATATGTTTGGTAACTTTTGTAAGTTGTTCTGTTGTATATTTTTGTTGTTGATAGTGTAAGTTTTTCGCCAAAGGTTCTCTGTAATAATTGAATCCCCAGAAAAGATAAAAGCAAAAATAAATTATGGATAAAACAGCAACTAAATGAATTATTTTCGGAATAAAATTTCGGAATCTCGTTTTTATCAATCGATATAAAAAACGAAAAAAAATAAAAACACCAAAAGCCAATAAAATATCTCCCACAGAAAAAGGAATCCAACCGAATATAATTCTAAAAAAAGATGAAATAGTTGGATAAATTCCATTGGAGTAAAAACGTTCTACAAATGCAGGGTTTTTTGCAAAAATTTGCAATAATAAAACTTGAATTGGCAGAAAAATTGCTAAAAAAATATGAGTCTTATTCCATTTCATTGTGGTAAAAATAACATTTCATTTTGGAAGTTAGGTAGTTATTAACATTCTAATAACAATTTTTATACATTTTTGTGAACAAAGAAAATTGTATTTCAAAGTACAATTTAACAGCTAAAAAAAGTACATTTGTAACAATGGAAAAAACGAATACTGTAGCAGGCAAAAAGATAGATAAAGCAAGAATTATTAGTCTTGAAAAAGGTAAAATTCCCCCACAAGCAGTGGAGTTGGAAGAGGCTGTGCTTGGAGCCATGATGATTGATAAAAAAGGAATTGATGATGTTATTGATGTTTTAAGTGCAGATGCTTTTTACGATCAAAAACATCAAGAAATATATGCTGCAATTTATCAATTATTCCAAAATTCTGAACCTATAGATATTTTAACAGTTTCTAATTTGTTGAAAAAGAATGGAAAGTTAGAATTTGTTGGTGGCGATTTTGCCTTAATTCGTTTAACTCAAAAAGTAGCTTCTTCTGCACATATTGAGTTTCATGCTAGAATCATTTTACAAAAATATATTCAGCGTAAATTAATTTCAATATCATCAGAAATCATAGAAAATGCGTATGATGAAAGTACAGATGTTTTTGATTTATTAGATGACGCTGAAGCAAAGCTTTTTGAAGTTACACAAGGTAACTTAAAAAAGAGTTCAGAAGATGCAGGTTCTCTTGTAAAACAAGCTTTGACAAAAATTCAGGAAATTGGTAATCAAGAAGGAATGTCTGGCTTGGAAACTGGTTTTACAAAATTAGATGCGTTAACTTCTGGTTGGCAGCCTTCAGATTTAGTGATTATTGCAGCAAGACCAGGTATGGGTAAAACTGCATTTGTAATTTCGATGGCAAAAAACATGGCAATCGATTTTGGTCATGGAGTTGCAGTATTTTCTTTAGAGATGTCTTCTGTTCAGTTGATAACTCGTATGATTTCTTCAGAAACGGGTTTAACATCAGAAAAATTAAGAAAAGGTAATTTAGAGGCTCATGAATGGGAACAATTAAATGTAAAAGTTAAGAAATTATCTGATGCACCTATTTTTATTGATGATACTCCATCGCTTTCTGTATTCGATTTACGAGCAAAAGCAAGACGTTTGGTTTCGCAACATAATGTAAAAATAATTGTCATTGATTATTTGCAATTAATGACAGCTGGAGGAAAAGCAGGAGGAAATCGTGAACAAGAAATCTCGATGATTTCTAGAAACTTAAAAGCATTAGCAAAAGAATTATCTGTACCAGTAATTGCACTTTCTCAGTTATCGAGAGCTGTAGAAACACGTGGAGGTTCTAAAAGGCCTTTACTATCAGATTTACGTGAATCTGGTGCAATTGAGCAGGATGCAGATATTGTGAGTTTCATTTTTAGACCAGAATATTATGGAATGACAGAATGGGATGATGATGAACATACACCATGTGAAGGTCAAGGAGAATTTATTGTGGCAAAACACAGAAATGGTGGTTTGGATAATATTCGTTTGAAATTTACAGGACACTTAGCAAAATTTTCTGATTTAGAGGAAGGTTTTAGTTCGGAATTCCAATCTTCTATGAACGCAGATTTTCCAGATGATCCTTTTGCAGGTGAAGGAGGAATTGATCCTAAAGATGCTTTTGGAGATGATGTTCCTTTTTAGTCGATAATCGACATTTGTTAAAAAATATTAAATTTATATAAATACACAATTGCTTTCAAGTAATTGTGTATTTTAGTTTTTAATATGAAAAAACTCTTCACAATACTAACATTTATACTAACTACAAATTCAATTTGGGCATCCTTTATTTATGTGCCTATGAATCATGATAATCAAAGAAATCATTTAAAAGCGTATGGAATTGTATATTTTGGTTTAGAAGCTGGTTTAAAATCGAAATGGTTGTTGAATTATGATGGAGGTGCTTTTTTAATTGAAAATAATAAAGCCATCGAAAACGAATGTAAAATTCGCGGTGTTTCTTATCAAATTATTTCTGATGCAAAAGCACAGTTAATATTGCAGGAAATTTCTGCTCCATCCTCAAACCAGGAAGCTGTAACTTTAGAAAAAGCGCCAAAAATTGCAGTATATTCTCCAAAAGATAAAATGCCTTGGGATGATGCTGTAACTATGGTTTTAACGTATGCAGAAATTCCTTTTGATGTAATTTACGACAAAGACGTTTTAGCGGATAAACTCTTAATTTACGAATGGTTGCATTTGCATCATGAAGATTTTACAGGTCAATATGGAAAGTTTTACGGTTCATTTAGAACAACTCCTTGGTATATTGATGCAAAATTAAATGCTGAGAAATTAGCAAAAGAATTAGGGTACAATAAAGTATCCGAAGAAAAATTAGCAGTCGCAAAAAAAATTAGAGATTATGTAATTGGAGGTGGTTTTATGTTTGCTATGTGTTCTGCAACAGATAGTTTTGATATTGCTTTAGCAGCAGAAGGTGTTGATATTGCAGAAGCCATGTTTGATGGTGATGCCTCAGAAATGAATTATCAATCTAAAATAAATTTTAATAAAACATTTGCTTTTAAAGATTTTGAGTTGGAAAGAAACCCAATTACGTATGAGTTTTCTTCTATTGATATGACAAGAAAACGTAGAATTCCAAAAACCTCAGATTATTTTTCGTTGATAGAATTTTCTGCAAAATGGGATCCTGTGCCAACCATGTTAACTCAAAATCATACAACTTTGGTGAAAGGTTTTATGGGGCAAACAACTTCTTTTGATAGAAACACCGTAAAAACAAATGTGTTAGTTTTAGGTGAAAATAGAACCAATAGAGAAGCAAGATATATTCATGGAACCAAAGGAAAAGGAATGTTTACTTTTTATGGAGGTCATGATCCAGAAGATTACACACATAGAGTTGGCGATCCAAAAACGGAACTCGATTTACACAAAACTTCACCTGGCTACAGATTAATATTAAATAATGTATTGTTTCCTGCAGCTAAAAAGAAGAAACAGAAGACCTGATTTTTTTATCATGAAAAATAATTTTTTATTCTTAATATTCTTTGTTTTTTCTTGTTGTAATCATAAAGAAAACATCAACAAAAAATCAGATAATGTTATTGAAAACTCCAATCAAGTTGTTTTTTTTATCAATAATAAAGAAAACATTTTAACAAACTTTGGAAGTGGAATTGATGCTTTAAGTTTTTCTAAATTAGACAGAGATTCTAAAAATGATAAAGACATAATTATTATAAAAACTAATATTTCTAAAAAGATTTATATTAAAAATAATAATTCTTTTAAAGTATTAAACATTTTATCAAACGATACTGTTAAAATAAATATAACAAACAAAGAGATTGTTATAAATCTTTTAAATAGAAAATTGATGAAGTTTGATACAATTTCTATTGATAAATTATATTTATTAAATGCTGAGAAAGAGATACTAAATTATAATAAATATTTCAAAAAATTTAATTCTATTACTAGCGAAAATAAGATAATACCTAACAAAGAATATATATTATCAAATTTGCGAAAATTCAGAAAATTAGATGAATTTAAGGAGAAGAAATTTATTAAAAAACAGCAAATTTTATCAACTATTTTCAAAAAGAAACAACTAAGTAAATCAAATTATTTGAGTGAATTGTCTAAATTAAATTTTAATTATTATACATCTTTACTTCAAAATTATAACTTAACAAAAGATCAATACTATTTAGATAAAATTGATAAACTTTTTTTTGAAAGTGAAATAGCCTATAAAGATGAATTTGTTTCATACGGATATTTGAATAATTTTATTATTAATATAATCTTAGAAAGTTCTATAATTAATGCAGATTATAAAATAGCTTTTGATAAGTTACCTAATTTCTTTAAAGGAAAACAGCTACAATTTTTTAGAGAATTTTGCTTGCATCAAATAGCTTTAAGTAAACAAAGTTCTAATGAACTAATAAGTTATTTTAACAAATACAAAGAGGAATATCCAGAATCAAAATTTAATGAAAGCTTTGAATCTGATTATTTAATAGATATCAATAAAAATTACTCTTCAAAAAATGTAACATTATTAAATGTAAATTCTGAAGAATCTACTTTGCAAGATTTTATAAATAAATATAAAGGACGTGTAATTTATATTGATTTCTGGGCTAGTTGGTGTGCTCCATGTATAAAAGAATTTCCAGCATCAAAATTATTAAGTGAATATTTTAAAGATGAAGATATTATATTCGTTTATATATCTATTGATAAAAAAAAGCAAGTCTGGTTCAATTCTCTTAAAAATTTAGATTTAAATAATAAATTTAGTTTTTTAGCTACTAATTATCCTTCAGCAGATTTTTATAAAGATTTAGAAATCAATACAATTCCTAGATATTTATTGTATAATAAAAAAGGAGATTTAATCTATGAAAATGCATCTAGACCTAGCTCTGAAAATTTAAAAAAAGATATAGAAAAACTTTTAAATTAACTTTTTTTAAAACTGTTAACAAATATCAAATAAATTGCTATTTTATCTATTATCAATACAATCACTTTTGTATTTTTGTCGATATAAATTAAAAAGTATACAATGCCAACAACTAAAGAATTACAAGATTTTACACAACAAGTTCGTAGAGATATTTTAAGAATGGTTCATAAAGTAAATTCTGGTCATCCAGGAGGTTCTTTAGGCTGTGCAGAATTTTTTACTTGTTTGTATCAAGAAGTAATGGATTATTCTACGGATTTTAAAATGGATGGAAAAAACGAAGATTTATTTTTCCTTTCTAATGGACATATTTCTCCTGTTTATTATAGTGTTTTGGCTCATAGTGGCTTTTTTCCAGTAGAAGAATTAAGCACGTTTAGATTGATAGATTCTCGTTTACAAGGTCATCCAACAACGCACGAAGGTTTACCAGGAATTAGAATTGCTTCTGGATCTTTAGGGCAAGGAATGTCTGTTGCATTAGGTGTTGCACAAGCAAAAAAGTTAAATGGTGATGATAAAATTGTGTATACTTTACATGGTGATGGAGAATTGCAAGAAGGGCAAAACTGGGAAGCAATTATGTATGCTTCAGGTAAAAAAGTAGATAATTTAATTGCAACTATCGATTTAAATGGAAAGCAAATTGATG
This sequence comes from Polaribacter vadi, assembly GCF_001761365.1. Classification (NCBI taxonomy): domain Bacteria; kingdom Pseudomonadati; phylum Bacteroidota; class Flavobacteriia; order Flavobacteriales; family Flavobacteriaceae; genus Polaribacter; species Polaribacter vadi. The sequence goes on from NZ_CP017477.1 coordinate 327,102, forward strand.
GTGCTACAGACGATGTTTTACCAATGGGAAGCATCAAAGCAAAATTTGAAGCTTTTGGTTGGGATGTTTTAGAAGTAAAAGAAGGAAATGATATTGAAGCAATTTTAGCTGGACTAAAAGAAGCAAAATCATTAACAGGAAAAGGAAAACCAGTTTGTATTTTATTATATACAGAAATGGGGAATGGAGTAGATTTTATGATGAATACACACGCTTGGCATGGAAAAGCACCAAATGATGAGCAGTTAGAAAATGCTTTGGCTCAAAACCCTGCAACTTTAGGAGATTATTAAAAAAATATTCGTAAATAAAGAATTGAAATATTTAAAAAGAGTTGTTCATTTAAAATGAATAACTCTTTTTTTATGAATTTATTTGGATGTATACTGTAAGAATCCTTTTATCTTTACAACTAACAAATTTTGTACAATCATTCAGCTTTTGAATTATTGAATTTTTAAACTTTTAATAAAATTATGAAAATAGGAATTGTTTGTTATCCAACTTTTGGAGGAAGTGGAGTAGTAGCAACAGAATTAGGAATGGCTTTGGCAGATAAAGGGCATGAAGTTCATTTTATAACCTACAATCAACCAGTTCGTTTAGATTTTATATCACATAAATTACATTTTCATCAAGTTTTAATAGAAGAATATCCATTATTTCAATATCAACCTTATGAGTTAGCATTGTCTAGTAAAATGGTTGAAGTTGTTCAGAAATATGAATTGGAAGTTTTACATGTTCATTATGCAATTCCACATGCGTATGCTGCTTTTATGGCAAAGCAAATGTTAAGAGAAAAAGGAATTGAAATAAAAGTAGTTACTACTTTGCATGGTACAGATATTACTTTGGTAGGTAGCCACCCAACCTATAAAACAGCAGTAGAATTTAGTATTAATAATTCTGATGTAGTAACAGCAGTTTCAAATAACCTGAAAGAAACCACAAATCAACTTTTTAATATCAAAAAAGATATTAAAGTTATTTATAATTTTATTGATGTAAATAAATATAACAAAGCAGAAAATGAAGAATGTAAAAGAAGTGCTTTGGCAGAACCCAATGAACGTATTCTAACACATATTAGTAATTTTAGACCTGTTAAAAGGGTAGAAGATGTTATTAAAGTTTTCTATGAAGTTCAAAAAGAAATTCCATCAAAATTATTGATGATTGGAGAAGGACCAGACAGAAAAAAAGCAGAACTTTTAACGAAAAAACTAGGCATACATAACAAAGTTTTCTTTTTAGGAAATAGTACAGAAATTGATAAGATTTTATGTTATTCAGATGTTTTTCTACTGCCTTCTAAAACAGAAAGTTTTGGTTTAGCAGCCTTAGAAGCAATGGCTGCAAAAACAGCAATAATTTCTACGAATACAGGAGGTTTGCCAGAAGTAAATATTCATGGAGAAACAGGTTTCTTAAGCAATTTAGGCGATGTTGAGGACATGGCTAAAAATGCAATTTCTATTTTAAAACACGATGATGTTTTAGAACGTTTTAAACTAAATGCACAAGAACATACCAAACATTTTTCGTTAGAAAATATTTTACCTGTATATGAAGAGATTTATAAATCTTGTTACAAAAGTGAAGTGAAGTAACATAAAAAAAGCTCAAACGTTAATCTGTTTGAGCTTTTTTTATCTATTCTAATTTCAATATCTAATTTTCCAACTTCATGCTTCTAACTTCATCTTCCAACTTAAAAATTATTTTCCAAACATACCACCTAGCATTCCTCCAAGTCCACCTCCAGAAGATTTCTTATCGCCTCCTAAAAACATTCCAGCAACATCATCTATAACACTTCCATCACCATCAGCATCTAAAATTTTCTCAAGAAAATTTTGTTCGTTACTAGCAGAACTTCCACCTAATAAACCTCCTAAAAGTCCAGTTAAATCTCCAGAAGAATTTACGTTTTGTTCTTTCTTTTGTTTTCCTAACATTCCCATTACTAAAGGAGCAGCAACTTTTAAAATATTTGCAACAGAACCAGCATCTAAACCAGCTTTTTGTCCAATAACTTGCTCAACACCTTGTTGTTTAGCTCCTAAAATATGGCTTAAAATTCCTGCTCCATCTTGTTTTACACTCTCATCAACTCCACCACCAAACAAACCTCCAAGATTGTCTAAAATACTACCATCATGTTTATTTTCTAAAGCATTTTGTAAACTTTGTGCACCTTCAGGAGTTGCAGCATTTCTTTCCATTGCTTTCATTAAAACTGGTAAAGCCATCGTTAAAACACTACTTGTTTTACTTGAATCTGTACCTGTAGATCCTGCTACACCAGATACTATTTGTTTTCCTAAATCACTATTTAATAAATCTAAAATTCCTGCCATTTTGTATTTTTAATAATTAATATGTTTACTTTATAGTAATATGACACAATATAAGAATAAAGTCACTTATAAGTTTAAATATTTTTCTATCTTTCATTTTTTAAAAAACGTTTATAATATAGTATGAAAAAATTAGAATTACACTGGCAAATTTTAATAGGAATGGTTGTTGGAATCCTTTTTGGATTAGGAATGACAACTGTAGATGGAGGAGCAAAATTTATTTTAAATTGGATAAATCCATTTGGAACTATTTTTGTAAAATTATTAAAATTAATAGCAGTTCCTTTAATTATAGCGTCTTTAGTAAAAGGAATATCAGATTTAAAAGATATTTCAAAATTTAAAAATATTGGTTTAAAAACCATCGCCATTTATATTGGTACCACTGTTATTGCTATTACAATTGGTTTGTTATTGGTAAATGTTGTAAAACCTGGAGAAGGAATCTCTGAAGATACAATCACCAAACTTACAGAAACTTACGCAAATAGTGGAGGTGTACAAGATAAATTATCGGAAGCTTCTAAACAAAGAAATACAGGTCCTTTACAGTTTTTAGAAGACATGGTTCCAGACAATGCTATAAAAGCTTTGGGTGATAACACCTCTATGTTACAAGTAATTTTCTTTACTATTTTTCTTGGTATTTCTATGTTATTAATTGGCGAGAAAAGAGCAAAACCATTAAAAGATTTCTTTGATTCTTTAAATGAAGTAGTTTTAAAAATGGTCGATTTAATTATGCTTTTTGCTCCTTATGCAGTTTTTGCATTGTTGGCAAATGTGGTAGTTTCATCTAATGATCCAGATTTACTAATTGCACTTTTAAAATATGCACTTACTGTGGTTGGTGGTTTATTATTGATGGTGATTTTCTATATGATTTTAATAAGTATTTTCACGAAAAAGAATCCATTTTGGTTTTTGAAGCAATTAAGTCCTGCTCAATTATTAGCATTTTCTACAAGTTCAAGTGCAGCAACTTTACCTGTAACTATGGAACGTGTTGAAGAACATATAGGTGTTGATAAAGAAGTTTCTAGTTTTGTGTTGCCTGTTGGAGCTACCATAAATATGGATGGAACTTCATTATATCAAGCAGTTGCAGCCGTTTTTATTGCGCAAGCTCTTGGGTTCGATTTAACGTTTACAGGTCAATTAACCATTATTTTAACAGCGTTATTAGCTTCAATTGGATCTGCTGCAGTTCCTGGAGCAGGAATGGTAATGTTAGTAATTGTATTAGAATCCGTTAATTTTCCTGCGGATAAACTAGCCATAGGTTTGGCATTAATTTTTGCAGTTGATAGACCTCTTGATATGTGTAGAACTGTAATTAATGTTACTGGAGATGCAACTGTAGCAAGTTTGGTAGCAAAATCTGTTGGTAAATTACACGATAATCCTAAACCTAAAAATTGGGATGATGATTATGATGATGTGAAATAGTTAACAGTTTCCAGTGTCAGTTTACAGTTAATTATAATGTAAATAAAGAGTAATGTTTTTTTATTTTACGCTAGATTTAAGAATTTTAAATGATGTCTTTAAAGATAAACTCACCTTTAGTTTCTGTAGATTGGTTGTTTTCTAATTTAGAAAATGAACATCTAATTATTTTAGATGCCACAATTCCAAAAGTTACATCAAAAGAGGAGGGAATAGGAGAGAAACATCAAATTAAAAACGCTATATTTTTTGATATACAAGCTGTTTTTTCTGATAAAAATGCGCCATTTCCAAACACCATATTATCACCAAAGGAATTTGAAGAAAAGGCGCAAGAATTAGGTATTAACAATAACAGTTGTATTGTTGTGTATGATGATTTAGGAATGTATTCCTCACCAAGAGTTTGGTGGCTTTTTCAATTGATGGGGTTCAAAAATATTGCAGTTTTAAATGACGGTTTTCCTGAATGGAAAAAGAAAGAATACCCAATTGAAAAACCATTTTCTCATCAACCTAAAAGAGGAAATTTTAGGGTTGATTATCAACCACAAAAAGTAAAGTTTACAGAAGATGTTTTAAAAGAAATTGAAAATGATAAATTTTTAATTGCTGATGCTCGTTCAAAAGGACGTTTTTATGCAACTGAACCAGAACCAAGAAAAGGGTTAAAAGGAGGCCATATTCCAAACTCCATTAGTTTTCCAATTACTGAAATTATTGTTGATGGTAAATTAAAATCAGCAAAAGATTTAAAAGAAATATTTAAGGAAAAGAATCCTAAAAACAAAGATTTTATATTTTCTTGTGGATCAGGAATTACTGCAGCTGTGTTGGCTTTAGGAGCAGAAATAGCTGGTTTTAAAAATCATGCTGTGTATGATGGTTCTTGGACAGAATGGGCATCCACAGAAAATTTACCAATAGAAAAATAAAATGGAAAAATTAGATTGGACTCAAAAAGAATTTGAAGCGTATGTGCTTTTATATGCTGCACATTGTAACTTCTTTGAATCAAAAGAAGAAGAAAATTATATTTTATCGAGAGTGAATTCTACAACGTATCATAAAATCCATACAGAAGTAATTGTAGATTCTGATGAAGAAAATCTGAATAAAATTCAGCAATATATTTCAGAAAATAAATTAAATCAAAATGAAAAAGAGGATTTAATCAGAGATATTAAAAACGTATTTTTTGCAGATGGCTCTGTTGATGTTCTTGAGAAAAAAGTATTTACTATTTTAAGAAAAATTATTGATTGATTTTTAAAACATTAGTTCAATAACCTGTTATTACATAAAAAATAAAGAGATATAAAATATTTTTTCATCTATAAAAAGAAATAGAAAAAGCCAAGTAATTTAAATTACTTGGCTTTTTAATATCAATAAAAATAAGAAATTACTTTCCTGTTTCTTCTTTTTTAACTTCAGCTTTATCAGCTACAATTCTAGCTTCTCTGTTGGCAACTTCCCAAGCAGTATGGAAAACCAAACGTGTTCTATTTTCTAACAATTCGTAATTAATTTTGTCAGGAGTATCAGTTGGCTTATGGTAATCTACGTGAGTACCATTAAAGTAAAAAATAATTGGCACATTGTTTTTTGCAAAGTTATAATGATCAGATCTGTAGTAAAAACGATTTGGATCATTCTCATCATTATATTTATAATCTAAATTGATGTTTGTGTATTTTGCGTTTATAGCTTCAGATATATTATGCAACTCAGTACTTAATTTATCAGAACCAATTAAATAAACATAATTTGGATCAGCTTTATGTCTGTCATCAGTTCTACCAATCATGTCAATATTTAAATCACAAACTGTGTTAGCTAAAGGAAAAATTGGATCTTCATCAGCATAATATTTAGAACCTAATAAACCTTTTTCTTCACCAGTTACATGTAAAAATAAGATAGATCTTTTTGGACCTTTTCCAGCCTTTACAGCCATTTGAAATGCTTCTGCAATTTCTAGCATAGCAACAGTTCCAGAACCATCATCATCTGCACCATTGTAAATTTCTTCACCTTTAATACCTTCATGATCTAAATGTGCTGAAATAACAATAATTTCATCTGGCTTTTCAGAACCTTTAATAAATGCAACTACATTTTCTGAATCGTTATATTTTCCTCTACGTGTATTTTTATTAATCCATTCTGCAGGTACTTCTTGAAAATAATCATCTCCTCCTAAAGGCGATACGATTTCGTTACTTACATAAAAGTTTTTTAAATATTCAACGGCTTTTTTCTGTCCAGGTTCACCAGTTTCTCTTCCTTCAAACTCATCTGAAGCATATGTAAATAAGTGAGCACCTAAATCTTTAGCTGTAATTGTTGCTGCATATTTTGCAGCTTGATCTACATTAGCATCATCATCATTAGACGCATTTTTACTAGAACTGCAAGCCATAAAAGCGACTGCACTAGCCATATAAAGTATTTTTCTCATCGATTAAAAATTATTTATTTAATTTATTAGTATCCAAATGTAACAAAAAGTTACAGCTTCTTCAAAATTACTTTTTGTTTATTATAAATTGTTGCAAATTTCTGTTAAAAATTACAATTTCTTTAGAGAATAAATTATCAAACGCATTTTTTGATATCAATTCAGTTGGAGTTCCTGTAAAAATTTTATCATCTGTAAATAAAACAATTTCATTCGCAAACTGAATCGCTAAATTTACTTCGTGAGTAGATAGCATAATGGTTTTAGAAGTTTCAGAAACCAATTTCTTTAATAAAGAAAATATTTTTATAGTGTGATGCAAATCTAAATGAGCAGTAGGTTCATCTAAAATAATAATGTCTGTATCTTGTGCCAAAGCTCTTGCAATTAAAACACGTTGTAGTTGTCCATCACTCAACTCATAAAAGAATTTATCTTTTAAATGATTGATTTCAGTTTGTTCAATTGCCCAATTTATTTTTTCTAAATCAGTTTCAGAAAGTGAATCTATCCAATTTGTGTAAGGTTGTCTGCCCAAAGCAACCAATTCAAAAACGGTCATTTGGCTTTCTGGTAAACGTTCAGTTAATACCAAACTCAAAACAGTAGAAAGGTCTTTATTTGAATATTTTTCTATGTTTTTTTGGTTGATAAAAATATCACCATGTAAAGGGTTTTGCACTTTAGCAATGGTTCTTAATAAGGTAGATTTTCCGATTCCGTTTTTACCTAAAACCGCTACTAATTTGCCTTTTTCAATAGCAATATCAATCTTTGAAGCAACAATATTTTGCGCTTTTTTAGATTGATAACCAATGCTTAGGTTTTCAGTTTTTAGGACTATATTTTCTTTTTGTTGTTTAATTGTGTAATTGTTTTAATGTTGAATCTTACCTTCGATATATTGAATATTATTTACTGAAATTGGAAATAGGATTAGATTATTTTCCAAAAATTCCTACTTCCTACTTCAAACTTTCATCTTTTTTAAATATAAATCTTCTTTTTCCTAACTAATAACCAAATGACAACAGGCGCACCAAATAACGATGTTATTGCATTAATTGGCAGTGTATATTCGCTTGTTGGTAACTGTGCAATACCATCACAAATTAATAAAATAATTCCGCCTAAAATAGCTACAGCAGGAATTAGTATTTTATGATTTGAGGTTGTAAAAAATAATCGAGCAATATGAGGCACAGCCAAACCTACAAATGCAATTGGACCAGAAAAAGCGGTAATTACACCTGTTAATAAACTTGTAATTAATAAAATAATATTTCTATTTTTTTTAATGTTGATGCCCAAGCTTTTTGCATAATTTTCGCCTAATAAAAAACTATTTAAAGGCTTTATAACTGATAAAGTTCCTAAAATTCCAATACTATAAATAAGGATAAAAACTATAATTTCATTCCAAGATAAATTACCTAAACTTCCAAAACTCCAAAATAAATATTGCTGAATTTGTTCAGCTTCAGAAAAGTAAGCTAAAACACTAATTACTGCCGATGTTAAACTCCCAAACATCAACCCAATAATTAAAATTGACATGGTATTTCGAACTTTATTTGCAGCAATAATAACAGCCGATAAAACTAAAAAAGCACCTAAACTTGCTGCAATTGGCAAAGAAATATTAGAAATTGATGCCGATAACAAAAATCCGCCAAAAACCGAACTTCCTAAAATTAAGATAGCAACTCCTAAACTTGCACCCGAAGAAATCCCTAAAACAAAAGGGCCAGCTAACGGATTTCGAAATAATGTTTGCATTAACAAACCACAGATAGACAAACCTGAACCTACTAAAATTGCTGTAATTGCTTTGGGTAATCTAAAATTTAAAATAATAATTTCCCAACTTGCTTTGGTAGATTTTCCACCAATTAAAGTGGTAAAAATTTCATCAAAAGGAATAGAAACAGAACCTAGACTAATATTTACAAAAAATAAAACGACTAGTAAAACTGATAAAATTATAAAATGTTTTGTGTAGTTTTTTTGTTTCATTGTTTTGATGTCAGGTTGGGAGCAGTCGAAAGCTAAAATAATCTTTCAAGTGCGCTCAAGGAGACAGCTTTAAATTAATAACTTTTTAAAAAATCAACCAATTTTTGAATTGCAATTCCTCTATGAGAAATTTTATTTTTTTCTTCTGGTGTCATTTCAGCAAACGATATATTATATCCTTCAGGTTTAAAAATAGGATCGTACCCAAAACCTTTTTCACCTTGTTTTTCTTGTAAGATTTCACCTTTGCAAATTCCTTCAAAAATATATTGTTTGTCATCAATATTTAAACAAACAGCGGTTCTAAATTGTGCTTTTCTGTTTTCTTTATCTTTTAATTCCGATAATAATTTTTGCATATTATTTTCAGCATTTGTAGGTTCACCAGCAAAACGTGCAGAATACACTCCTGGCTTTCCATCTAAACTTTCTACTTCTAAACCAGAATCATCTGCAAAGCAATTATAACCAAATTTTTTAGTGATATGGTTTGCTTTTAACTTCGAATTTCCTTCTAAAGTAGTTTCAGTTTCATCAACATCATCAAAACAATTAATGTCTTTTAAACTCAATATTTCTATTGAATTAGATAACATTTCTTGCACTTCTTTAAGCTTGTTAAAATTATTGGTAGCAAAGACTAATTTCATGGAGCGAAAATAATCAATTTAAATTCGTAAAAGAAAAATACTTAAACTAGTTATGTGATAACTGAAATTATGTAAGATTTTTTAGAAAAAAAAAAGGAAAAATGTAGTGTAATTTATCACAATAAATAAGTGATTTTTTTTTATGAAGAAATTTATTTTTTAATAAACCTGCCAGTATTGTTTAATTTAGGTTTTTGAGTTTGTTTTTTAAAATCCCCCAATTATAAATAACTACTCTTACTTCCCTTTTTCATAAACAATTTTATACTGACAGGTATATTTAATGTTTTTAAGAATGTATAATCTTATCTACCAAACATAAAACAAAAAATTAGATTTTACTTAACTATATATAATAGAATATTGCTGTTTTGGGGAAATCAGTAAGAATTTTAAAGAATCAGTAAGATATATTCAAAAAAAAGAATCAGATTTATTACATTTGGCATTCAAACTCCCCATATATTTTGATAGAATTATTTTTATTTTTATTTACTGGGATTATTGGATTTGTAACCTTAGTCTTAATGTTAAGGTTTTATAAATCAAATCCATTCTGTAACTTCTTTTTAATACTTGTTATAAGTATCGTTTCTATTCGATTTTTTATTCATGGTAGTTACAATTTAGGTTTACAAACAATCTTAAAACCAGATAGAGGTTTGTATTCAATTCTGTTTTTAATTGTTGTTCCTAGTTCTTATTTATATTATAAAAATTTAATTTTTCAAATAAATACAATTAACTATAAAGATTTAAAACATTTAATTTTTATTGTTTTCTTATTTCTAATCAATTCAATAGATGGTTTAAGAAATAGTTTTATCTTTTATTTTGGTTCTTTTACAAACTTCTTTTTAATCTTAATGTTTTTAGTTTTCTATTTAACGTTGATTTTTAAAGTATTAAGTAAAAATATTTGGTTTCAAAAAACAATCCTCCTAAATAAGAATCATTTTAAGTTAATTAAAAATTGGACCATCTATTTTTTTACAATCCATGTACTTTCTAGCTTTGCTGTGCTAGCCTCTTTATATATAGAAATAAAGAGTGGACATATTCTTTCAGGAAAATCAATGGCAATTTTCTTATTGTTTTTTTGGTTGTTTTTATTTTTTAAAATTTTAATTTCTCCAGAAATTTTATATGGACTTCCAATTCTTAATAAAACTTTATTAAGATTTAATGATTCTTTGTTAGAAAAAAATGAAATTTTAAAACCGATACCTAATAATTGGATCTTAGAAGCAAATGGAAAAAAAATTGATCAAGACCAAAAATTAAAAGAAAAGATAACCAAAAATATTACTAGTTATATTCAACAAGTTGATAAATTAAGTTTGGAAGAACATATTTTTAGGAATCAAAAAACATCTCAAAATAATATTGCAGAAAAATTAGGGGTGCCAACAAGTCATATTGTATATTTATTTAAATATCATTCTAAAATTTCTTTTTCAGAATACAGAATGCAAAGTAGAATTCAAGATGCTATAGAACTTATAAATGATGGCTTTTTAAATAATGAAACTTTTGAGTCTTTAGCTTTTACAACAGGCTTTTCATCATACAATCCGTTTTTTATAGCTTTTAAAAAAATCACTAGTTTTTCACCTCAAGACTATCTTAAAGTAAACAAGATTTAATTTTTTTTACTCATGATGATAAGGCTCGTTCTTTAAAATTGTAAAGCCTCTATACAATTGCTCCACAATAAATAAACGAATCATTTGATGCGAAAACGTCATTTTAGAAAGTGAAATTTTTCCTGTTGATTTTTGATAAACTGCATCAGAAAAACCATAAGGTCCACCTATTACCAAAACCAATTGTTTTAAACCAGCATTCATTTTCTTCTGTAAATAATTAGAAAATTCAATCGAAGTAAAATGTTTTCCTTTATCATCTAACAAAACCAATTGATCTGTGTTTTGCAATTTCGATAAAATTAATTCACCTTCTTTTTCTTTTTGCTGAATCTCACTTAAATTTTTTACATTTTTTATATCAGGAATAATTTCCAACTCAAACTTTATATAATGTTTTAATCGATTTTGATATTCATCAATTAATTTGATTAAGTTTTTATTGTCTGTTTTTCCGATTGCTAAAAGTTTAATTTTCATATCTGTGTCTGTTCGAGCGCAGTCGAGAACTATTTAAATTTATTTCCTAAAAATTAACCTCTCGACTGCGCTCGAGGGGACAAACTTCCAAAAATAATCATACAAATTTATTAGTTTTAAAACATTAAACCATCAGAAGTAAGATAAAAATGAAAATCATTGTTATTTTTACAGCAGAATTTAGAATTTATGATATCAGAAGCAAAATTTCAAGACGAATTAGACATCATTATAAAAAATGCCATTAGAGAAGATATTGGAGATGGAGATCATACTTCACTTTCTTGTATTCCTGCTGATGCTGAAGGAAAAGCAAAATTATTGGTAAAAGACGAAGGTATAATTGCAGGTGTTGCGTTTGCAAAACAAGTTTTTTGTTATGTTGATAAAGATTTAAAAGTAGAAACTTTTATAAACGATGGCGAAAAAGTAAAATATGGAGATATTGTTTTTCATGTTTCTGGGAAATCACAATCTATTTTAATGGCAGAACGTTTGGTTTTAAATGCGATGCAAAGAATGAGTGCAATTGCAACCAAAACTGCTTTTTTTGCTGATTTATTAAAAGGAACCAAAACCAAAGTTTTAGACACCCGAAAAACAACACCAGGAATTAGAGCACTAGAAAAATGGGCTGTAAAAATAGGAGGAGGAGAAAACCATAGATTTGCATTATATGATATGGTTATGATTAAGGATAATCACATAGATTTTGCTGGCGGAATTACTGCAGCAATTACCAAAACGAAAAAATATTTAGCCGAAAAAAATCTTGATATTAAGATTATTGTAGAAGCAAGAAGTTTAGCAGAAATCAAAGAAATATTGGCTAACGAAGGTGTTTACAGAATTTTAATTGACAACTTTAACTATGAAGACACCAAAAAAGCAGTTGCATTAATTGGCGACCAATGTTTAACAGAATCTTCTGGAGGAATCAACGAAAAAACCATTAGAAAATATGCAGAATGTGGAGTCGATTTTATTTCATCTGGTGCATTAACACATTCTGTTTACAATTTAGATTTAAGTTTAAAAGCGCTTTAAGAAGTTCCGAGTTTAAGGTTTAAAGTTTAAAGTTGAATTCTTAAACTAAAACCCAATTTTGAATTTTGAACATTTAATATTGATTTAAAAAGCATGAACGACTTTTTTGATAACGAAGAATACTCTAAAATTGATTTCACAAAAAAGAAAATCAAAAAAGGAGAATATGATAATTGTACATTTTCGAACTGTAATTTCGAGAATGTTCATGCTTCTAATATTCAGTTTGTAGAATGTGAATTTATTAATTGTAATTTTAGCAATGCTATTGTAACCCATACAGCTTTTAAGGATGTAGATTTCATCAACTGTAAAATGATAGGAGTTAAGTTTAATGAATGTGATGCTTTTTTATTGCAATTTACGTTCAAAGAATGTCAGTTAAACTTTTCATCTTTTTATCAATTAAAAATACCAAAAACAATTTTTAATAGTTGTAATTTAGAGGAAGTAGATTTTACAGAATCGATGTTGCAAAATACGGTTTTTGAAAAGTGCGATTTAAAAAACGCCATTTTCGATAGAACTAATCTTGAAAAAGTAGATTTTACAACGGCTTTTAATTTAGATATAAATCCTCAAGAAAATAATTTGAAAGGCGCAAAATTTAATAAACAAAATGTGGTTGGTTTAGTCTCAATTTTTAAAGTAATTGTTGAATGAGAAATATAGTTTTTGCTCTTTTACTAGGTTTAATGACTATTTTTTCTTGCGATGATAGCACCACTTCTGAAACTATTTATTTACACTCATTACAAAATAATAAAATTGAAAAGCTTTCATTTAATAAAATCAAAAATGATGGTTTAATTGAATATAGTTATACCAATGATAAAGATGCTATCAAAAATATATTTCTGAAATATGATAAAAATAAAAACGTTTTAATTGCTGATTTAGATACTTTTTTAGTTACAAATAAAAGTTTTAAAACTAAAAAAGTTAATTTTGAAATGTATCAAAATAAAGAAATTAAAAGTCATAACACAACATTCGTTTTTAATGAAGATTATGGTCTTTTTGCAACTCTTGGCTATGGAGCAAATTTTCTGTTTTTAAAAGATTCAACTTCAGCAAATCAAAGAGAAATAATTTATAAACAACTTTTTCTAAATTTAAACAAAATTAATGTTGAGTAAGTTTTTCCCTTTTTTGGAAATGTCTAAAAGACAAAATACGAATGAGTAAAGAAATTGAAGACAAATTAGAGAAAATACCAATCGTAAATGTGTTGGTGAAATTCGGGAAAAAAGTAAAAATTCCTGGGTTAGAAGGTATGTCTTTATACGATCTTTTAGAAATGTACTTTATTGGCATTGTAGAAGGTGCTTTAACTACGAGAGCAGGAGGAATTGCCTATAGTTTTTTTATGGCTATTTTTCCGTTTTTACTTTTTGTATTAACATTAATTCCGTTTTTACCTTTTGATGGTGCTCAAGAAGGTTTATTATCTATAATTAGCGATGTTTTGCCACCAAAAACCTTTGATGCAGTAGATTCAGTTTTAGTAGATATTATTAAAAATCAATATGGAGGTTTACTTTCTTTTGGTTTTATTGGTTCCATATTTTTAATGACCAATGGAGTAAATGCCATTTTTGGAGGTTTTGAATTTTCGTATCACGTAAAAGAAATTAGAAACGTTTTTAGAGCCTATTTTATAGCCATGTATGTTTCTGTAATTATTGTAGTTTTTTTATTGATAACAGTGGCAATCATCATTTTTTTCGAACTTATTTTAAAGGATCATGTAACCTTAGGTTGGTTAGATGATAACCTTATTTGGATTCAAATTGTACGTGGTTTTATTTTCCTTATCATGATTTTTGTAACAGTTTCTATGTTATATCATTATGGAGTTAAAGAAGGGAAACACTCTCGTTTTTTCTCTCCAGGCTCCGTTTTTACTACAGTTTTATTGCTTTTAACCTTTAATTTATTTGGCTATTATGTAAATGAATTTGCCAAATATAATGAGTTATATGGTTCTATTGGTACACTTTTAATTTTGATGTTATTTATCTGGTTAAATGCAATTATTCTATTGTTAGGGTTCGAATTAAATGCTACAATTTACGCTTTAAGAAGGCAAAATAAAACCTTTGAAACTCCTGAAAAAGTATAACTTTTTCACGATATTTGCGCTCGCAATTTTTAATTGCAAGTGTTCAATGTTAAGTTTTTAGTGTAATCACTAAAACCTAAAACCTAAAACCTATTTAATGAAGCCAAGCATCCCAAAAGGAACAAGAGATTTTTCGCCAACAGAAGTTGCCAATCGTACGTATATCATGAACGCGATTAAAACTGCTTTTGAAACCTATGGATTTCAACCTATTGAAACTCCAAGTTTTGAAAATTCTGATACGTTAATGGGGAAATATGGAGAAGAAGGAGATCGTTTGATTTTTAAGATTTTGAATTCTGGGGATTATTTATCTAAGGCAGATGATACTTTAATTAAAGAAAAAGATAGTTTAAAACTTACCTCACAAATCTCAGAAAAAGCACTTCGTTACGATTTAACTGTACCTTTTGCAAGATATGTAGTGCAACATCAAAATGAAATAACTTTTCCTTTTAAAAGATATCAAATACAGCCAGTTTGGAGAGCAGATCGTCCTCAAAAAGGGCGTTTCAGAGAGTTTTTTCAATGTGATGCAGATGTAGTTGGTAGTAAATCTTTATGGCAAGAAGTTGAATTTATTCAGTTATATGATACCGTTTTTAGTAAGTTAGGTTTACAACAAACGACTATTAAAATCAATAATAGAAAAATACTTTCTGGAATTGCAGAAGTAATTGGCGCTCAAGATAAATTAATAGATTTTACTGTAGCTTTAGATAAGTTAGATAAAATTGGTCAAGAAAAAGTGGAAGCAGAAATGATTTCCAAAGGAATTACTGAAGAAGCAATTCAAAAAGTACAGCCATTATTTTCTTTTACAGGGTCTAATTTAGATAAATTGGAGTCTTTAAAAAACATGTTACAAACTTCGGAAGAAGGTTTGCAAGGTGTGCAGGAATTACGCTTTGTAATTTCATCAATAGCAGAGTTAGGTTTGCAATCTGCTAATTTAGAGATCGATGTAACTTTAGCAAGAGGTTTAAATTATTACACAGGCGCAATTTTTGAAGTCGCTGCTCCAAAAGGTGTAAAAATGGGTTCCATTGGTGGTGGAGGAAGATATGATGATTTAACTGGAATTTTCGGAATGAAAGATGTTTCTGGTGTTGGAATATCTTTTGGATTGGATAGAATTTATTTAGTTTTAGAAGAATTAGGATTGTTTAAAACTGTGGCTTTGCCAAAACCAAAAGTATTATTCGTGAATTTTGGAGATGCAGAAGGTTTGTATTGTATGAAAGCAATTACACAATTAAGAGCAAATAATATAAAATCTGAATTGTATCCTGATAACGCAAAAATGAAAAAGCAAATGACATATGCCAACAATCGAGAAATCGAATTTGTTGTTATTGCTGGTTCTAATGAAATGAATAATGAGGAATTCACGTTAAAAAATATGATTTCTGGAGAGCAATCCAATTGTTCTTTACAAGAATTGATACAGAAATTGAAGTAAGTTTAAAAGGGTACGTTTTACTAATCAAGATTTATTCTATTATAACTTTAATTGATATAAAATTATTTATAATACGTTGTAAAGACGTAAATTTGCATTTTAATAGAATAGTTTGAAATGTTTGAATTAGACAGCAAAATGAATGACGAAAGAATAGAGGAATTAGGAGAAAATCACGTAGGAACTTCTGCGAAAACTCCATTAAGAGCTGATGCTTTTGATATTTCTGACGAAGAAAAAATAAGTAGAATCCAAGAAAGTGTTAAAGATATTTTGTTCACTTTAGGAATGGATTTAGAGGATGATAGTATCCAAGGAACTCCAAAAAGAGTTGCAAAAGCGTTTGTAAATGAGTTGTTTATGGGGTTAAATCCTAAAAACAAACCAGTTCCATCAACTTTTGATAATAATTATAGTTATGGTGAAATGTTGGTAGAAAAAAACATTGTGGTCTATTCTACTTGCGAGCATCATTTATTACCAATTATTGGTAGAGCACATGTGGCTTATATTTCTGATGGTAAAGTTATTGGTTTATCAAAAATGAACAGAATTGTAGAGTATTTTGCAAAAAGACCACAAGTCCAAGAGCGTTTAACGATGCAAGTTGTACAAGCAATGCAAGAAGCTTTAGGGACAAAAGATGTTGCTTGTGTTATCGATGCAAAACATTTATGCGTAAATTCTAGAGGAATAAAAGATATAGAAAGCTCAACTGTAACTGCAGAGTTTGGAGGTAAATTTAAAGAAAAAGATACCAAAAATGAGTTTTTAAATTATATAAAAATGGATACAAATTTTTAAATCAACCTGAATTTATTTCAGATTCTTATAAAATATAAAAAACCGTTTAGATTTATTTCTAAACGGTTTTTTTTGGATTTAATATTCTTTTGTACGGTTCATGTATGGTTATATTTTTATCTCTTTTAATTTAATTTTTCGTTGAATATTCCATAAACCCCTTAAAGTTAAGGAGTTTTAATGTCAGTATCTTTTTTAATTATAATTCAGGTAAATTTTTAATATTTCCATACTTGTTGTGTTTTTGTATTGTTGTGTTTTAGGTGTTATATGTTGAATAAGAATAGTTTTACAACAAACTAAAAACTACTCATATGAAATTAAGAATGCAATTGTTTAAAATCTTACTGCTTTTGTTTGCGGTAAATTTAAATGCTCAAATCACACAAGTTGGCAGTGGAAGTTACACCAACTCATTTCCAGGAACAGATATTGCTGGCAGAAATGGCTTTCCTTCTGGCTCTCCTCAATTATCTGGCAATGCTTTAGGCAAACCTGTACCTACAAACGATTGGTGGTCTAAGTTAGTCAAAGAAAATCATGCAGATAATTTGTTTAATTATCCAATGACAATGAAAACCATCAATACTGGTTTAATTGTTACCTATATTCCATCTGGAGTTATAGGAGATTCTGCTCCTATAGAAGTTGGTTTGCAAGGTTTATCAACAGATAGAGTTACTGTTTCTGATTATTCTGATTGGACAGTAACCATGAATTGGAAAGATGCTGATAACGAACTAAGTGTTACATCTGGTATTGGAATGCCTTTTTTATATTATGAAAAAGATGTAGATGATGTTGTTGAAATTAAAGTAAAATCTGGAACTTCTGTAATTAATAACGAACTTTTAATTGTTGAAAACGCAGCAAATGGGCAAGACTTTGTTTTTTATGCTCCAGCAGGTAGTACTTGGATTCAATCTGGAAATACTTTCACATCAACATTAAATGGTAAAACATATTGGTCAATGGCAATGTTACCACAAAATACAAGTAATATTACAGCTGTTGCTCAAGATTTAAAAAAATACGCTTTTGTTTTTCCAACAAATACAATTACAGCTTGGACTTATAATGAAGGTAATTCAAAATTATCAACTACATTTTCTGTAACTACAGAGGTTAAAGAAGGTACAAATAGTAATATGCTTTTGGGTTTATTGCCTCATCAATGGTATAATACAAGTTCTAATTCTCCTGTTCCTAGTACCTATACTTACAGTTCAGTAAGAGGAGCGTTAAAGATGTTAGAAGGTAATAGTTTTACTGTAGAAAATACTTTTAAAGGTATTTTGCCAACCATACCTTATTTGGCAAATTATAGTACTGGCTTTAGTCCTTCAGAATTAGATTCCAAAATTTCTCAAATTGAGAATGATGGTCTATCAACTTGGACAGACTCTTACAATGAAGGGCAAGTAATGAATCGTTTAATACAAACTGCAAGAATTGCAGATCAAACAGGAAATCTTTCAGCAAGAAATAAAATGATTGCTAAAGTTAAAGAACGTTTGGAAGATTGGCTTACCTACGAATCTGGAGAAAAAGCCTTTTTGTTTTATTATAATGATACATGGTCAGCAATGTTAGGATATCCTTCAGGTCATGGACAAGATACAAACATTAATGATCACCATTTTCACTGGGGTTATTTTATTCATGCTGCTGCATTTATGGAACAATTTGAACCTGGATGGTCTGCAAAATGGGGAGCAATGATAAACACATTAATAAGTGATGCTGCTTCTTCTGATAGAACAGATACAAAATTTCCCTTTTTAAGAAACTTAAGTCCTTATGCTGGTCATAGCTGGGCAAATGGATTTGCAACTTTTCCTCAAGGAAATGATCAAGAATCTACCTCAGAAAGTATGCAATTTGCGTCTTCTTTAATTCATTGGGGAACGATAACAGAAAATAAAGAAATTAGAGATTTAGGAATTTATATTTATACAACTGAGCAAACAGCAGTTGAAGAATATTGGTTTGATGTTTACGAAAGAAATTTTCCTAATAATCAGCAATTTAGTTTAGTATCTAGAGTTTGGGGTAATTCTTTTGATAATGGTACTTTTTGGACAGCAGATATTGCAGCTTCTTATGGTATAGAAATGTATCCAATTCATGGAGGTTCTTTTTATTTAGGACACAATCAAGAATATGCAAAAAAATTATGGACAGAGATTACACAAAATACAGGAGTTTTAAGCAAAGAAGATAATGCTAATTTATGGCACGATACTTATTGGAAATATTTGTCTATGACCAATCCTCAAGAAGCTATAAACCTTTATAATGCATATCCAGAAAGAAATTTAAAATTTGGTATTTCTGATGCTCAAACCTATCACTGGTTACATTCTGTAAATGCATTAGGGGTTATAGATGCTTCTATTACTGCAAATTATCCGATTACTGGGGTTTTTAAACAAAATGGAGAAACTACTTATGTCGCCCATAATTATTCAGATTCAGAGATTGTTGTAACTTTTTCTGATGGATATCAACTAACAGTTCCTGCAAATCAAATGAAAACAAGCAGAGACGCAAATGTTTCTGGCGTTTTGAGTTCAGATTTTACACAAGCTTTTCCAAATGGTAGTGTAAATTTATCTGCAGCAATTACAGGAGATAATGTTACTAAAGTTGAATTTTTTGATGGCACCACCTCTATTGGTGAAGATACAAGTACACCATACGAGTTTAAAGCACAAAATTTAACTTTAGGAGTCCATGGCTTTTATGCCAAAGTTTTTATTGGTAACGAATTTAATGTAACCAATAATGTAGAAGTACAAGTTGGTGAACAGGTTTCTTATTTAGGAAGCCCACATAATATTCCTGGTGAAATAGAGGCTGGTTTTTATGATAAATTTGAAGGTGGAATAGGACAAAATATTGCTTATGTAGATACTTCTGTTGGTAATAATGGAGATTTTAGAATAAATGAAAATATTGATGCAACTATTGTAGATGGAGAAGGAGCAACTGTAGGTTGGAATGGAGCAGGAGAGTGGATGGAGTATACAGTAAATGTGCAAACTTCTGGAGTTTATGATGTAAGTTTTAGATATGCTTCTGGTAATGAAAATGGTGGTGGCCCTTTTTATTTTGAAGTTGATGGAAGCAAAATAAGTCCAGATATTTCTGTTGATTATACTTCAGATTGGGATGTTTGGCAAACTAAAACTGTTTCAGATATTCAATTAACAAAAGGTGAAAAAGTTTTACGTTTATTTATAGAAAATGGAGAATTTAATATTGGAAAAATGGCATTTACCTATAAAGAAGCTTTATCATTCGTACCACCAATTGCAGATGCTGGTGCAAATGTTTCAGTAATTTTACCTAATTCAACTGCTAGTTTAGATGGCTCTGCAAGTAACGATCCAGAAGGACAAACCATTACCTATAATTGGGAACAAATTTATGGGCCAACAAATATATCTTTTGAAGATAAAGCAATTGCATCTCCTAGTATTTCTAATTTAGTTGAAGGTGTTTATAAATGTAAATTAACAGTAAATGATGGCACATATTCAGCTAATGATGAAGTGTTAATATTAGTTTCAAATGGGGGAAATATAAATCCTACTATATCAATTACATCACCAAGTAATAATACCTCTTTTAAAGAAGGAGAAGATATTACAATCTCTGCAACAGCAACTGATTTAGATGGTACAGTTACTTTAGTTGAATTTTTTAATGGAACTACAAAATTAGGTGAAGACTCTTCATCTTCTTTTAATTTTATTTGGATGGATGCAAGTATTGGGTCGCATAAAATTACAGCAATTGCAACCGATAATCTAGGAGCAAAAACTACATCAGCAGTAGTTACAATTTCAGTATCCGAAGAAAAAAAGTGTGTTGAAGTTTCTGCAGATGCACAACAAGGTAGTTTTTCACAGGGATATGAAGTTACTTTCGAAACTGTAGGAACAAGTGTAGATATTACGTTCAAATTATTAGATACAGATAAAGCTGGAGTAGTAGCTTACTTATGGCAAAAAACGCCTTTTTCAGAAACACAATTACAAGAAAGTTCAGGTTTAACTTTTTCTAAAACAATAAGTGGTTTTACCCTTGGTGAAACAATAAGTTTTGCAACTAAATTTGCTTTTTCAGGTGGTTTATCTGTTACAAAATATTTCGATTATGTTGTTGGAAGTAGTTGTACAGGAAGTAGTTCAGATACAATTGCTCCAGAAAACTTTACGGCTACAATTGGTAATATAACTGTTTCTACTGTAGAGATTTTATTAAATGCAACAGATGATTCAGGAAAAGTAGTTTATGAGGTTACTGATGGTACGAATACTGAATCTGTAAATGGAGATTCTGGAGTTCAAAAATCATTTATTATAAATGCTTTACAACCAGAAACTTCGTATTCTTTTAGTGTTTCTGCAAAAGACCTTTCTGGAAATGAGGCCTCAAATAATGCTATTGATTTACAAGCTACAACATTAGCAAATACAAATTCTGAGTGTTCAGGAACTAACAGTGAAGCATCTGATGGTTCTTTTTCACTAGGCTATACCTACGAATTTATTACAAATGGAACAGATGTTACCATTTCTTTTGAGTTGCTAGACACAGATAAAACTGGTGTAGTTGCTTATTTGTGGAAACAATCCCCATTTTCGGAAGTTCAAATGAATAATTCTGAAGGCAAAAAATTCACTAAAACTGTTAGTGGATTAACTGCAGGACAAACTATTAATTATGCTTGTAAATTTGCTTTTTCAGGTGGTTTAGCAGTAACTAAATACTTATCTTATAAAGTAGGCAATAATTGTGTTTTGGGTATTGATGATCATCTTTTATCACAGTCTTTGAACTTATATCCAAATCCAGTTAAAAATATATTGAATATTGATTCTAAAGAATTCAAGTTAACTAAAATAGAAATTTATTCAGTAATTGGTAAAAAAATGAAACAGTTTACATCAAACTTACATAAAGTTAATGTTGATGATTTATCTAGTGGTTTGTATTTGATAAAGGTAATTTCTGATAAAGGAAGTTATACTACTAAATTTATAAAAGAATAAAATTAGCATAAGTTTTAAATTGAAAAATCCGTTTAGATATATTTCTAAACGGATTTTTTTATATTAAAAGAATTAAAAGATGTCTGTTCGAGTAATTTTTCTTTTTTAGAAAAATTGCATCGAGAACATTTTTAATAACTTATTTATTCACCAAAACATACTCACCTTTTTCAATTAAAGGAATAGCTTGTTTGTATTTTACCTCTTTTTCTGCTCCACTCATTACATTTTTAATAGTAACTCGTTCGTTTCTTCCAATTTTTGGTTGCTCTCTAACCATGGTTTCAACAGGTTCAGATTGTTGTGATCTAGAATTCTGAATAGCTTGTTCTGTAGAATTCTGAACATCTGCTTTACTCGTATTTAAACGCTCTCTTTTTTGACTCCTAGCTTCAGAAATTTGAGAACGGTCTTGTACAGGTAATTCTCCTTTAAATAAGAATGATAACACTTCTTTATTAATTTCATCTACAGTTTTCTTAAACAACTCAAAGGCTTCAAACTTATAGACTAATAAAGGATCTTTTTGCTCATAAGATGCATTTTGCACAGACTGTTTTAACTCGTCCATTTTACGTAAATGCTCTTTCCAGTTTTCATCGATAATTGCTAACGTAATGTTTTTTTCAAAATCTGTAACCAAACTTTTACCTTCACTTTCATACGCTTCTTTTAAGTTGGTAACAACTTGTAAAGATTTACTTCCGTCTGTAAAAGGAACTACAATTCGCTCATATCTATCACCTTCATTTTCAAAAACATCTTTGATAACAGGGAATGCTAAAACTGCATTTCTCTCAATTTTATTTTTGTAATGTTCAGTAACAATATCATATAATTTGTCTGTCATTTCCTTTTCAGACATTTTATTGAATTCATCCTCAGAAAAAGGAGAGGTCATTGAAGAGAATTTTATCAATTCAAATTCAAAATTCTGGAAATCTTTAACAGCTTTATTTGAGTTGATAATCGATTCACATGTATCGTAAATCATATTGGCAATATCAACTTGCAAACGTTTTCCATCTAAAGCATTACGTCTTCTTTTATAAACAAACTCACGTTGAGCGTTCATAATATCATCATACTCTAACAAACGTTTACGAATACCGAAGTTATTTTCTTCAACTTTCTTTTGTGCTCTTTCAATAGATTTTGAGATCATAGAATGCTGAATAACTTCGCCTTCTTTTAAGCCCATTCTATCCATCATTTTGGCTATTCTATCAGAACCAAACAAACGCATTAAATTATCATCTAAAGCTACGTAAAATTGAGTAGAACCAACATCACCTTGTCTTCCTGCACGTCCTCTTAACTGTCTATCAACTCTTCGTGAATCGTGTCTTTCTGTACCAATAATTGCCAAACCACCAGCATTTTTTACATCATTAGAAAGTTTAATATCCGTTCCACGACCAGCCATGTTTGTTGCAATAGTTACAACTCCAGATTTACCAGCTTCTGCAACAACATCAGCTTCACGTTTGTGTAATTTTGCATTCAAAATATTATGAGGAATTTTACGCATTTGTAACATTCTACCCAATAATTCTGATATTTCTACAGAAGTTGTTCCCACTAAAACAGGACGATTTTCTGCAACTAATTTTACGATATCTTCTATAACTGCGTTGTATTTTTCACGTGCAGTTTTGTATACTAAATCTTCTTTATCATCTCTTTGAATTGGTTTATTCGTAGGTATTTCTACAACATCTAATTTGTAGATTTCCCATAATTCCCCAGCTTCTGTAATAGCAGTTCCTGTCATACCAGACAGTTTTCTGTACATTCTAAAGTAATTTTGTAAAGTTACTGTTGCAAAAGTTTGTGTAGCGTCTTCAATTTTTACATTTTCTTTTGCTTCAATTGCTTGGTGTAAACCATCAGAATAACGACGACCATCCATAATACGTCCAGTCTGTTCATCAACAATCATTACTTTATTTTCCATCACAACATATTCCACATCTTTTTCAAAAACAGTATATGCTTTTAAAAGTTGATTCATGGTATGAATACGCTCACTTTTGATGCTAAAATCTTTATATAATTCGTCTTTTTGAGCTGCTTTTTCTTCTTTAGAAATTTCAGCAGTATCAATTTCACCAATTTTTACACCAATATCTGGTAACACAAAGAAGTTATCGTTTTGAGTTTTTTCTGATAGATGTGCAATTCCTTTATCAGTTAAATCAATTTGATTATTTTTTTCCTCAACAACAAACCATAAATCTTCATCTACTTCTGGCATCAACTTATTGTTGTCTGCCATATATGTGTTTTCAGTTTTCTGTAAAATCTGCTTAATACCTTCTTGCGATAAAAATTTAATTAAGGCTTTATTTTTAGGCAAACCTCTATAGACTCTTAATAATAAGAACCCACCATCTTTATCATTACCTTCTGCTAATAATTTTTTTGCTTCTGCTAAAACTTTTACCAAATGTTGTTTTTGTAAAGCAACAATATCAGCAACTAAAGGTTTTAATTCTGTAAATTCATGTCTGTCTCCTTGAGGAACTGGTCCAGAAATAATTAACGGCGTTCTTGCATCATCAATTAAAACAGAATCTACTTCATCAATAATGGCATAATTTGGAGGTCTTTGCACTAAAT
Source organism: Polaribacter vadi (assembly GCF_001761365.1). Lineage (NCBI taxonomy): Bacteria > Pseudomonadati > Bacteroidota > Flavobacteriia > Flavobacteriales > Flavobacteriaceae > Polaribacter > Polaribacter vadi. The sequence goes on from NZ_CP017477.1 coordinate 351,296, forward strand.
CGTCTTTAGAGCTAGCCATATTATCACGCAAATAATCAAAACCAAATTCGTTATTGGTTCCATAGGTGATGTCTGCATTATAGGCTTTTCTTCTAGCATCTGAGTTTGGTTGATGATAATCGATACAATCTGTAGAAAGTCCATGAAACTCAAAAATTGGTCCCATCCAAGCTTTATCACGTTTTGCCAAATAATCATTTACTGTAACTAAATGCACACCATTTCCAGTTAATGCATTTAAGTATACTGGTAAAGTAGAAACTAATGTTTTTCCTTCTCCAGTCATCATTTCTGCAATTTTACCTTGGTGTAAAACAGAACCACCAATTAATTGAACATCATAATGAATCATGTCCCAAGTAACAGGTTTTCCTGCAGCATCCCAAGAATTTGCCCAATATGCTTTATCGCCTTCTAAAGTAACATTGTCTCTTTCTGCAGACAATTCTCTATCAAAAGCTGAAGCAGTTACTTCAATTTCTTCATTTTCTACAAAACGTTTTGCAGTTTCTTTTACAACAGCAAAAGCTTCTGGCATAATTTTTAATAACGTTTCTTCAGAAACCTTGTAAGATTCGTCTTTTAAAGCGTCAATTTCAGTATAAATATCTTCTTGTCTGTCAATATCTGCACCTTTTGCTTCTGCTTCTAAGGTTTCAATTTTATCATTAAATTCTTTTAAAGCTTCTTTAATAATGTTTTTGAATTCTTGCGTTTTGGCTCTTAATTCATTATGAGAAAGTTTAGCAATTTCCGCTTCAAACTTTCTAACATTATCTACAATTGGTTGCAAATTTTTTAAATCTTTTTGCTGTTTATCACCTACAAAAAGTTTAATAACTGAATTTAAAATACTCATTCTCTATATGTTTTTGTCAGCTTTAAAGAAAGCTGTATTATTTAATTGTATGTTCGGTTTTTATCAAAAATTAATAAAGAATTATTTTCTGGATTCCTGTTTTTACAGAAATAACAGTTGTAATAGTAATTTGAGGTAAAAACCTCAAAAGCTCTTTTTTAATTAAAAACAAAAAAAAAGCCTCTTTAGAGACTTTTTATATTTTATTATGATGTTTAATATTCATCCTCATTCCAAAGATAATCATCCTCTGTAGGATAATCTGGCCAAATTTCAACAATTGAGTCATACGCATCACCTTCATCTTCTATATCTTGTAGATTTTCCACTACCTCTAAAGGAGATCCAGTTCTAATAGCGTAATCTATTAATTCGTCTTTGGTTGCTGGCCAAGGTGCATCTGCTAAATAAGATGCTAATTCTAATGTCCAATACATTTCTTAATTGTTTAATTTTGTGCAAAAATAATTTTTTTACGCAATTATGCAAGTCTTTTTTAAGAAATATACCTTAAAGATATTGTATTGTTTTATAAACTATTGAAAATCAATTATTTAGTTTGATAAAAATTTTATAATTTCTTTAATATCGATAAAAAAAGAACTTAACATTAAAAGATTTCTTTTAGCAAGGCTTTAAGATTTCTTTATTGTTTTGTAGGAATCCATTTGATTTCCTCAACTTGTAAGTCTAAAGACAATTTTCGTGCCAGCACAAAAAGGTAGTCAGAAAGTCGGTTTAGGTATTTTAAAATGTCTTCATTTATGGGTTCATTATCATTTAACTCAACAGACAAACGTTCTGCGCGTCTACAAACACATCTTGCAACGTGACAGAATGACACAGCTTGATGACCTCCAGGCAAAATAAAATGAGTCATTTGAGGCAATACTTCATCCATTTTATCAATTTCATTTTCTAGAAAAAGAATAGAATTTTCATCAATTTTAGGAATATTTAAACGCTCTTTACCAGATTTCAACGTTTCTTTTTCTGGTGGAGTTGCCAACATTGCACCTAAAGTGAATAATTCATTTTGAATTTTTAACAAAGCATCTTTTGCAGCTGAGCTAATGTCTTGGTCTTTAATCAAACCAATGTAAGAGTTCAATTCATCTACAGTTCCATAACTTTCTATGCGCAAATTGTATTTTTTAACTCTAGAACCACCAAAAAGAGCAGTTGTGCCATTATCACCAGTTTTTGTGTATATTTTCATGCTTAAAAGTTAAATGTTTATAGTTTAGAATTCAAAGTTACGAAGTTTGAAAATTGTTTAAAGAAATGTTAGCATAATTTAACACAAGATCAATTGTAAAACTCCAAAAAAGTTAGGGCCTTATTATAAAATGTTCTTTTACTTGTTCCTTTCTGAAGAAAATTAATCCAAAATAAAAAAGATCGATTGTAACTGTTGCATCTTGTAAATTAATCAATTTTTGCCACTCTTTTGTATGCTGATAAATTGCATCAATAAGTATGATATGATGAGAATTTAAAAGCTTGAAATTTATATTTTTTAAAGAAGGTAAGTCTTTGGTAAATAATAGTTTATAGGTTTTGTTTTCATTTTTTATAAATGGATTTACATCAAAATTAATATGATTAATCTCAAAATAATTAACAATCTTAGTCAAAATTATTAATTGTTTTTTTGATAGACTTTTTAGCTCATTAAGTTCTAATAAGTCGTTATTTCTTATTTTTTGCTGATACAATCCTTTGGTTATAAAATCATAAACAAAAGGCGAATGTAAACCATGTTGATTTTGAGATTTGATTAAAAACTTGAGGTAAGAATACGTTTTAAAAAACATTAAAATTTGTTCTAATTAAGATTGATGAATTTGTTTATTAAAATGATTAAATTCGCTGATACAAACTTACAATAATCTATTGAAATGATTCCTAAAAACGAATATGCTCCTTATTTTGAACAATACATGCAATTGGTAACGAAAGAAGGCAAATCGATTATAGAAAATATGCAAAATTCTCAAATAGAATTTGATACTATTTTAAGAAACTTACCAAAAGAAAAGCATAATTTTAGCTATGCAGAAGGTAAATGGACACTAAAAGAATTGATTCAACATAGTATAGATACTGAGCGTGTTTTTTGTTATAGAGCTTTGTGTTTTGCTAGAAATGATAAAACTTCTTTACCTGGTTTTGATCAAGATATTTTTGTTGATAATGGCAATGCAAATCAATTAGAGTTTAGTGATTTATTGGATGAAATGAGCACTTTACGAAAATCGACTATTCACTTATATAAAAGTTTTTCTGATGAAGCTTTATTGCGAATTGGAATTGCTTCAGGCAATAAAATTTCTGTTAGAGCATTAGGATATTTATTTTCTGGACATCAAATGCATCATTTAAACATTCTTAAAGAAAGATATTTGTAAATTTGTAAAAATTAATTTTAGCATATGACTTTACCAAAATTTTTATTGGCAGATAATAGTAACTTTCCAGATGATATTTTTGTGTTACACACAGAGTTTCCTCGTTTTTTGATTAATCTAAAAGATGATGAAATTGAATGGTTTGAAGATTTAACAGGAGAAAGTGAAGAAGATATATCAACAGAATTAGCAGATTTAATGGATAAAGCTGGAGAATTTTATGATTCTGAAATGAAACAATTCGAAGATTAATAAAAAAGCCCAAATTAGTTAAAAACTAATTTGGGCAACAACTAACCAACCGTTGTTATACTTTGTAAAATTAAGCTTACTACTACAAGTTTAAAATTATAAGTACAAAATAAAGACGATTTAATATAAAAAAGGTTTCATTTAATAAGGCTATTTAATACTTATTTAACGTTTTTTATATAAGTCTATAAAATTATTTCTTTGCTTTCTCTACCAACTCAATTTTACTCAAAGTAGTTTTTGTGGTAAAAATTCCGTAGTTAATAGTTACATTTTTTTTGTCAATTTTATCGATAGTTCCCACAGAATTAGAATCTATAATTCGTACTCGATCATTTATTTTGTAGATGTATTCAGATTTTTCTTGAGCAATTTTTACAGCTTCTATCTTCTTTTCCTTTCTAACTTCAACAACTTTTTCTAAAACTTCTTTTTCTACTTTATTAATGACCTCTTGCATTTGTTTTTGAACAACTTTTGCTTTCTGTTTTTGAGATTTTGTTTTAGGTTGAACAGGATTTTTCTTTAAATGTTTTACTTTTTCATCTGTAACCCATTTATTGAAATTAGTATTTAATTCCTTTTTATTATTTGTTTGGAAGTACTTATTTAATAACTCATTTGTCTTTCTACCCAAAGAAAGCATTTTTTGATTTTGATCATATAATTCCTGAAAACCAGATAGTTTTTCTTGAATTCGCTGTTCTTTTTCTTGTAAACTATCTATATGTTCTTGACCTTTTGTTTTTTGTTTTTCTAAATTATCTGAGTTTTTCTGGAGTTTATTTCTCTCTTTTTGAAGTTTAGAAATGGTTTTGTCCAAACGTACTTTTTCTGTATCAACTCGCTTTTTTGCTTTATTAATTAAGCTAAAAGGAATTCCGTTTTTTTGTGCTACTTCAAACGTGAACGAACTTCCTGCTTGTCCAACAAATAATTTATACAAAGGTTCTAAAGTACGTTCATCAAACTGCATGTTTGCGTTGGTAACATTTTCCAACTCGTTTGCCAACACTTTTAAGTTGGAGTAGTGGGTTGTAATTATTCCGAATGCTTTTTTATTGTAAAATTCTTCCAAGAAAATTTCGGCTAAAGCTCCACCCAATTCTGGGTCTGAACCTGTACCAAATTCATCAATTAAAAACAAGGTGTTTTCGTTACATCTTCTTAAAAAGTTACGCATGTTTTTTAAACGGTAACTATAAGTACTTAGTTGGTTTTCAATAGATTGATTGTCTCCAATATCCGTTAAAACAATATCGAAAATATGAGTTTCACTTCGTTCATCAACAGGAATTAAAATACCACTTTGTACCATAATCTGTAACAAACCAATCGTTTTTAAAGTGATACTTTTTCCACCAGCATTTGGACCAGAAATTACGATTATTTGTTGTTGTTCATTCAACTCAATAGTTTGCGGAACTGTATGTAAATTTTGTTTTTTATTTTTTCTCCATAAAACAGGATGATACGCATTTTTGAAAAAGATTCTTTTTGTTTTAGATATTTTTGGCAGAATCGCATTTATTTCTTGCGCGTATTTTGCTTTGGCTCCAATGCTATCAACATGAATTAAAAACTCAAAATAGTCTTCTAACAAAGAAACCATTGGTCTAATTGTGGTTGATAAATCTCTTAAAATTTTTACAACCTCCTGTTTTTCATCATAAATTAAATTTTGATATTCTCTGCTGTAAGCCAAGGTTGCTTGTGGAGCAATGTAAACGATATTTCCAGATTTAGATGACCCCAATAAACTACCAGCAACTTTTCTTCTGTGCATGGCAGCAACTGCTAAAACACGCTGATTATCAACTACAGTTTCTTTAATATCATCTAAATAACCTGCAGCAATTGCTTTGGATAAAGCACTCGAAAAACTTGCGCCAATTTTGCCACGAACATTATTAATATCTTTTCTTAATTGTTTTAAAGTTGATGAGGCATTGTTTTTTACTTCGCCAGAAATCTCGATAATTTTCTTGATTTCATCATCAATATAAGTAGTGAATTCGATTTTTTGAGAAAGTTCATAAAACGCTGGAAACTGAATTTGAAATTTTTTAAAAAACTTAATCAGTTCATTTACAGTTAAAGAAGTCGTTGCAATTTTTAAAAAGGCATCCGTTTCTATAAAACTATTTTCTATGGCTAAACGTTTTATACTTGATGAAATATTATCAAAATTATGATTAGGAACTCTATTTTCACTTTCAAAAGAAGACACATATTCATCCACTAAATTTAGTTCCTTAAACAACTGCCTTTTGTTGCGAATTGGAATAATTTCCAGCACTTTTTCTTTTCCTAAACCAGAAATACAAAATTCTGTAATGTGTTGTAAAACTGTAGAAAATTCTAAATCTTGTAATGTTTTTTCGGAGATACTAGTATTCAAAGTTTAAAATTTAATGTTCAAGGTTTTTTGCGAACTAATAAGTAACTTTGAATTCAAAATTTTGAACCTTGAATTCAGAGAACAAAAATAAGAAACAATGCAAGTAAAAATAGCCGATCCTTGGAAAAATATTTTACAAAACGAGTTTGAAAAGCCTTATTTTAAAAACTTAATAGAATTTGTAAAACAGGAATATTCAAATTATACATGTTACCCAAAAGGAAAAGATATTTTTGCTGCTTTTGACTTTTGTTCTTTAAATGATTTAAAAGTAGTTATTATTGGTCAAGATCCTTATCATGGACCAAATCAAGCCAATGGTTTGTGTTTTTCTGTAAAAGACGGAATCGCTTATCCACCTTCATTAAAAAATATTTTTAAAGAAATTTCTACAGATTTAAATCAGGAAATTCCTGAAAGTGGAAATTTAGAAAAATGGGCAAAACAAGGTGTTTTATTATTGAATGCAACTTTAACAGTAAAAGCTCATGAAGCTGGAAGTCATCAAAAACAAGGTTGGGAAACTTTTACAGATCAAGTGATTAAACAAATATCAAACGAAAAAGAAAATATTGTTTTTTTACTTTGGGGAGGTTTTGCTAAGAAAAAGGTAAAATTAATTGATAAAAAGAAACATCATATTTTAGAATCTGGGCATCCATCACCTTTAAGTGCAAATCGCGGTTATTGGTTTGGAAATGAGCATTTTTCGAAGACCAATGCTTTTTTAAAATCTATTCATAAAAATGAAATAGATTGGTAGATTTCTGTCACGATTTCTCATCAATTAAAAACCCTTCAAGTTTTAAAAACTTGAAGGGTTTTGTATATTTTTAAGTTTATAAATTAAAATATATATAAACTGAAATTTTAAAATTTACAGAAAATTAGGATTTATACAAATAACATTTGTTCTAATTCTTCATTTTGAGGTTGCTCTAGTTGAATATGATCTGCCAAACCACAAGAAGAAGATGTACTTCTGCAAGAAGCAAAACAAATAATTCCTAAAATACAAACTACAATAAATACTGCTCTTTTCATTAATTCTTCTATTTACGGTTTAAATGTACATATTTTTTATGAAATCTCCCGAATTTTTCTTCTCTTCTAGAACGTTAAACTGCACCATTTTATTTTGAATACGACCAATTAAATTTTTAGTAATAGGATTTCCATCATTCCACTCTGTTATTTGTAACCATTTTTGAATGTCTTCCAATTGCTGTTCGTATCTTTTTGCTAAGGTTTTATCAATATTATTTAATTTTTTAAAATCTTTAGTTTCAGCATTTATAATCTCTAAAACTTTTTTAACTTCTTCAAAATTATTCTCTAAAACTTCGTTTCTAACAGCAATTACAAAACAAGGCCAAGGAGTTGGGCAATTATCAATTCTTCTAAAAGTGCCATTATCAACTAAAGGTTTTGTGGTAAAATGTTCCCACATAAAATAATCTGCTTCGCCATTTGTTAAAGCATCAATGCCACCTTGCAAATCTTTTATCACTTTAAATTTTAGTTTTGCAATATCCCAACCTTGATTGTAGGCATTTACAATTGCCATTAAATGAGATCCAGAACCAAATCTACTAATGGCAATAGTAGCATTTTCTAAATCATCAATCGTTTTAAATTTAGATTTTGCACCTACATGAATTCCCCAAATTAAAGGAGTTTGTACAAAAGTTTGTACAATTTTCGACGGATTTCCATCTGCAATATCTTTGATAATTCCTTCCGTTAAAACAATAGCAATATCTACAGAACCATCTCTTAAAGCTTTACACATTTGTCCTGTTCCTCCAGGATAATCTTGCCAACGAAGATTAATATTGTGTTTGCTATATTCTTTATTTTTTAGAGTGATGTACCAAGGGTAATTAAAGTGTTCTGGAACACCTCCAATTTTTAAGTTTGTCATTTACTCAATTAATTTTTGCAAAGTGTATTCAATTAAATTTTCAACAACTTTATATGGATTTTCACTAAAAGTACCATTTGCTCTGTTGGCAATAATGGCATTCATAGAAACTGCATTGTGTCCTAAAAGTTTAGATAAACCATAAATTGCAGATGTTTCCATTTCTAAATTTGTAATTCTAATTCCGTTAAAATTAAAACTATCAATTTTAGAATTTAAATATTCATCCTGTAAACCTAAACGTAAAATTCGTCCTTGAGGCGCATAAAAACCACCAGCAGTAGCCGTAATTCCTTGAAAAATTGTGTCAGAAATAATTTTATTTGCTAAGTCATTACCATTTGCAATTACCAAAGGATACGATTTTTTAGCACTCCAATTGGTGTGTTTTACAAAAGCTTCTTCGATTTCTGGATGCGAAATTTCATCAACTTGATAGGAGTGAAGCATCCCATTTAAATCGATTGCATGAGAACTTAGTAAAAAAGAATCTACTGGAATATCTTTTTGCAAAGAACCAGAAGTACCAATTCTTACAATATTTAAGGCAGTATGTTTTTCCTTAATTTCTCTGGTTTCTAAATTGATATTTACCAAAGCATCCAATTCATTTAAAACAATATCTATATTATCAGGACCAATTCCTGTTGAAATTACAGAAAGTCGTTTTCCTTTATAAATTCCTGTGGATGTTTTAAATTCTCTTTTTTGAGTGGTAAACTCAATATTATCAAATAGTTGTGTGATTTTATCAACACGATCTTGATCACCAACGAAAATAATATCTGTAGCAATATTTTCTGGTCTTAAATTAAGATGATAAATACTTCCATCTGGATTTAAGATTAATTCAGATTGTTTTATAGCCATTTATGAGGTAATTTGTAGTAGTTTTTTAGAATCGTTCTGAAACAAAAAACTATATTTTTTAGAGCCCCCAAGATACGAAATATCATTTCTTATTTGACCATAAAAATTCAATTGATTTTCTAAAACTTGTTTCCCTTTTTTAGACAATTTTACAGGATTAAAAGAGTTAAAAAGTGGGTTTAAGGTATCTATACTATATTCATATTGTAAATCTCCTAAACCATAAACTTTTTGTTCTTGTATCAATGTAGAAATTAATTCTTTTTTTGAAGTAAAATTTTGATTTTGAGCAGCTTCTAAAACGGTATTTTCAATTTTGTTTAAACCGTTTTTAATGGATGGAAAACGTTGTAAATGTGCTTCAATAGCAGTTGCCAAATAATGAAATGGCGACATTGGATTGGATTTATAAACGGTTTCTAATCGCAAAGGAGAATCAGAACAATATAGTTGCCAAATATAATCTGCATACTCAATATCGTCTTGAGAAAGTGCAACTCTATTTTTAAAATGATTATTTATTTGGTTTTTATTGAGTTCTGAAATACTATACATTTTAGTAGAATTCCCAATTTTTCCGCTACAAATTAAAGAAATATCATATCCTTTTCGATAACGGTTTAACCAACTTAAAACTGCCAACATGTTAATTTGGCAAAATAAATCATGCTCAAACCACAACACGATTTCTTTATTACTTTTTTTATTACAAAGGTTTCTGTATTCTTTAAGAGTATACTCTATAAATTTTTGCTTGCTTACTTTATAAGAAGTTTTAAAAAACTCGAATCTATTTTTCCAAAAAGCTTCACTACCAACATCTGTTGTTGTTTTGCCTTCACTCAACATTTCTCTCCAAGTAATAAAATCTCCAGAAAAATTTAATTCTTTTAAATAATTTGTAGTAAAATCTCCATTTGTAATATGTAAAATAGATGAACTCATAATTAAAAAATAACGTTTGTAGTCTTACTTTATTGTGCTTTTAGATTGATATACTTGTTTTTACAAAATAAATTTCAAAAAATGGTATAAAATATTTTGCAATTTATAACTTCAATCTAGTTAATTTCTTTGTTTTGTAAAGTGTTGATTTAACCACCAACTCTTTTAACTTTAAAGCCTTTTTCTTTCAATATTTTCATGATTTTATCTCTAAAATCTCCTTGAATAATAATTTTATCATCTTTAAAACTACCACCAACAGAAAGAGTTGTTTTTATTTCTTTGGCTAACATTTTAAAGTCGGATGTTGCTCCTGTATACCCATCTAAAATCGTAATTGGTTTGCCTTTACGTTTTTCGTATTTGCAAAGGATTGGGTCCTCCTGTAACCAAATATTAGATTTTTCTTCCTTTGGTTCCTCAGTTTCCTGATGATCTGGAAATAAGTTTTTTAATTGATCTTTAAAATCCATTCTTTCAGTTTGCAGTCAGCAGTCTTCAGTATTCAGTCAGCTTGTTATTGCCAACTGAAGACTGAAAAACTACCAACTATTTTTTTAATCCCAATTCTCTTAATCGTTCATCTAAAAACTCGCCAGCTGTAATATCATCAAACTGTTTTGGGTTTTTGTCATCGATACAATTTTCTAAAACATCTAATTTCATATCAGAAATTGGGTGCATAAAAAACGGAATTGAATAACGAGAAGTTCCCCACATTTCTTTTGGCGGATTTACCACTCTGTGAATGGTAGATTTTAATTTATTGTTACTATGTCTTGACAACATATCACCAACATTAATCATTAATTCATCTGGTTCAGCCATTGCATCAATCCATTCTCCATTATGATTTTGAACTTGTAAACCTTTTCCTTGAGCACCCATTAATAAGGTAATCAAATTAATATCTCCATGAGCAGCAGCTCTTTCAGCACCTTTTGGTTCCGTTTTTATTGGTGGATAATGAATTGGTCTTAAAATACTATTTCCGTTTTTTATATAATTGTCAAAATACGTTTCTTCTAAACCTAAATGTAAGGCCAAAGAACGCAACACAAATTTTGCTGTTTTCTCTAACATTTGGTAGGTTTCTTTACCAACTTTATTAAAGTTAGGTAATTCTTCTACTTGCACATTTTCAGGATATTCATCTGCATATTTAGAATCTTTATCTACATATTGTCCAAAATGCCAAAACTCTTTTAAATCGCCTTCTTTTTTTCCTTTTGCAGATTCTTTACCAAAAGAAACATAGCCTCTTTGACCACCAATTCCAGGAATTTCATACTTTTCTTTTACATCTGTAGGTAAATCAAAAAAGTTTTTAATTTCAGTATATAAATTATCCACTAATTTATCATCTAAAAAATGACCTTTTAATGCCACAAAACCTATGTTTTCATAAGCGTGGCCAATTTCATCTATAAATTTTTGTTTTCTAGTTGTATCATCTGATAAAAAATCAGCTAAATTAACGCTTGGTATTTTATTCATAATTAATTGAAATTTTAGTAAAATAAGAGTTTAAAGTTACAAAAAATTTTGTCTTTTAACTTTCAAAAAAAGCAAACCAATTTTTATAGGTCCTTTTTTAGGGTAGTAAATGTAAGAATATTTTAAATATTACCTTTTAGTAAATGGAATTAAATAACTAATGGTGTAGTTGAAACCAAAACCAGTGCCACTCTCAAAAACTCTGTTAAAACCTGGTGAGTATAATGTTTGGAAGTTTTCTGGTTCTTTGGCGCTCATTAAAATTTTATAAGAACCACTAACACTTACAAATACATTTTTAAAGGTTTCTGCTTTAAAACCAACCACGAATTCTGACCAATGAGTATTTAAACTAGTTGTTGATGCAGTTGTATTTGTAATTACAGGAAAATATGGAATCCCATTCCCTTCACCTCTTACCACATTTGGAGTGTAGCTATTTAGAGTTTGATCAAAAATACTAAAACCATATCTATATCCTGCAAAAATTTCGTTGTTCATATCCAACCAGTTTTCATAAGCATTGTAATTAAAACCTAAGCGAATATAATTACCTTTTGAGGTTGAGTTTGTAAAATCTTCTTGTGTTGTTTCCTCTTCAAAACCTACTTCTGCTGCTATATAAAATTTCTTAGAAATTCTATAATCTCCAACAATTTCTAAACCAGTGTAAGAATCTTTAATACTTGATAGAATTGGTTTGCTTAAATCGATTCCAACACGAATTCCATAAGGAGATTTGTAAACAATAGAATCTTTTGAAGTACCTACAGAGTCCTTTTGTTGTTCTTGTGAAAATCCATCAACAAAAACAAATAGGACGAAAATATTAATGAAATATTTGTACATGAGTTTCATTTTGATTGTCTATCGTTGTTAATGTTTGAGGCGTAAAACTGGTTATCCAAGTATTGTCTGATTCAAAACTTACATCATTAAAAATAACTCTAAATCCACAAGATCTAGAAACATACACTTCTTCAGTTGAATATTTTATAGTCAATTGATTCACAACACCATTTTGAGAAAAATTATAAACTGTTTCTGTAGCGAATTGATTTAAAGGAATTTCCAGTTTGTTTCCAGTAATGTTTTCGAAAAGATTATCTTTATTCTCTGCACTTTCAGACCAAACAGTTATAGAGCTAAAGTTTTTAGGTGATTCTCTATTATTAGCATCATAAAATTCTAAAACTAAACTTGGAGTTACAGGATTTTGTATACAAAAATCGTCTTTCTCACAACTTGAAAAAATGATGATTGACAAAAAAAGAATTGCAATTGTTTTTTTCATAAACCTAATCTTCTTCTTCAACTTCTACAATTTTATTGATTGCTGCAGCCAATTTAAAATCTAACTCTGTAACACCATTTGCATCGTGAGTTGTTAAGGTAATATCTAAGGTGTTGTAAATATTAGTCCATTCTGGATGATGGTTCAAAGCCTCACATTCAAAGGCAATTCTATTCATTGCAGACATACAATCTTTAAAATTATCGAACACAAAATCGGTGTGCAAAGCATCATCATAATATTCCCAATCAATTAAGTTTTTTAATTTTGATTCAATTGCTTCTTCAGATAGTTTTAGCATTTTCATAAGTATTGTTTTTTATAAAAAATTAATTCTTTGTTTTGTTTATTTGTTGATGCCAATATTATTGATATTATCTGTAGGATTTGGGTTTTTCCTTGTCCACTTTAAACCTAATTTAAAAAGCAAAATAGCAATTCCTAAAATTAAAAGTGAGCCAAAGATATAACCAAACGAATACCCTGTGAAATTATTGGAAAATGTTCCTATAATTGTAGGTATTTGCATCAAAAATCCTAATCCAAGAAAAATAGAGATTAAAATAAAAAAAGCACCAAATATTTTTTTAATCATATTACAAATATATTAAAGTATAACTTCTTACTGATGTTAATTAATTTGATTTTTTAAATACATAATTTCTCTACACATGTATAAAATATCTAAATTATACATTTATTATTCTTTTTTAACGTTAACATAATGCACTATTTTACTATTCTTATGCAAGTGAAAATTCTAATTTAATATAAAAAAATCTAAAATTACCCATTAGTAGGTATTTCGACTACGTTTTTCTAATTATATATTTGAAAATAAAAATTATAATTATGAAATTTTACAAAAAAATAATTTTATCAATTAGCTTTTTAGCTTTTTATAATTGTGCTGAATTAAGCTCTGCTTTATCAAATTACAATCAAAGTAGTGGAGGGCAATGTGCAACTATTGAAGTATTGTATTTTGTTTTAAATCCTGAAACTGATAAATATGTGGCAGGAAAGGTTTATATTAAAGACAAAAAAGGAAATGATATTGCTTACAATGAAAAAAGGTGGAGAAATAATTTAGGAAATTCATATTTAGATAGAGGTCAATTTACGGCATATTATAAAACAAGTCCATATTCTGGAGGAGAATATAAATTTGTAGTCCATTGTGCTGGTTGGCATTAAAGTAGATTAATATTGATTAATTTTTCTCAAACAAAACCACAGTTTCTATATGACTTGTATGTGGAAATTGATCTACCAAGCTAATTTTTTTAAGTTGATAACCAGCTTCACTTAATAACTCTGTATCTCTTGCTTGCGTTGCAGGATTACAAGAAACGTACACCATTCTATCCGCATTTAAATTGATGATTTTCTGTAATGTTTTTGGTGCAATTCCAGCTCTTGCAGGATCTAAAATTATTGTTTTTATTTTATCTTGATATTCTGGATGCGCAATTAAGAATTTACCAACATCAGCAGCATAAAATTTTAAGCCATCAATATTATTTCTTTTGGCGTTCTTTTTTGCATCATCAATAGCAGAAGCAACAATATCTACCCCAACAATTTTTGCGTTTTCGCTTCTAGAGGCTACAATTTGACCAATTGTTCCTGTTCCGCAAAATAAATCCATCACAACAGAATTGTCTACTTTACTTTTATCTTCCAAAACATATTCTACAACTTTAGCATATAATTTTTCGGCACATTTAGGGTTGGTTTGAAAAAAGCTTTTCATGCTGATTTCGAAATTTAAACCTAATAATTCTTCTACAATTTTGTCTTTTCCATAAACAAGATTTAAACTTCCAGAAGTTGCAATCGTTCTATCTCCAGTTTCATCATTAATTGTATGTAATAAACCTGCTAAACGTTCTCCAAAAATATCTTTTAAAAAACCTGCAAATTTGTTTAAATCGAACTTCTCTAAATCATCAGAAGTGGTTACTAAATTGCATAATAATTCATCTGTTTTAAAAGATTTTCTGACTACAAAATATCTGAAAAAACCTTCTTTCTTAGGTCCATGCCAAGGTTCTAAACCAGTTTCGATACAATATTGTCTTATGTTTTTTAGATTGTCTTCTAGTTGTTTATCAAACAAACCAGAATCTTTCTCTAAATTATCTCCCATCCACCAAACTCCACGTCTTTTAAAACCTAGCGTAAATTCATCTTTATCAGTTTTATTAACTCTGTCATAACCAATTGCAGAAAAACCATATTCCATTTTATTTCGATAATGAAACACGTTTGGAGAAGCTATAAATTCATCAAATAAGTCTTCAATATTTTCTACTTTACCAATTCTTTTAAATAAAGATAATGTGCTTTCTTTTTTATATTGATGTTGTAATTCTATAGGCAACTGAATGTAAGGAGCACCAGGAATATCTTGGTAAGGAACTTCAACTTCATCTTCAGAAGGTTGTAAAACATCAATTAATTTTGCTTCTGCGTAGTTTTTACTCGTTTTATTAATTTGAGCTTTTACCAATTGTCCAGGCAACGTATTTGGAACAAAAACGACAAAACTACCTTCTTCGGATTTTATTCTCGCGATTCCTTTTCCTCCAAAAGCATAATCTTCAATCTTTAATTCTAAAATTTGATTTTTTTTGACAAATTTATTTCGTTCTCTACGTGGCATTTCTTGTTTTTTATGGATGCACAAAATTAAGTAAAATAAGACTTTTACAAAGCAAAAAAGGCTACTCATTTTGAGTAGCCTTTTTTATATAAAAAATAGGATGATTATTGTTTTGCTTCTTCTTGCGCTTCTTTAATCATTTCTTCATTGGCAACAATCGCAAACTCAACACGTCTGTTTTTACTTCTTCCTTCTGCAGTTTCATTGGTAGCAATTGGATCTGCAATTCCTTTTCCTTTTGTTTCAAATCTACTTTTTTGTACACCATTTGAAGCTAAAAATTCCATTACAGAATTTGCTCTTTTTTCAGATAAAGATAAATTGTATTCTGCTCTACCAGTATTATCTGTATAACCATAAATTATAATGTTTGTATTTTCATAGTTATTTAAAACAGGTACTAATTTTTGTAAATTTTCTTTTGCTGTTGTAGATAATGTAGCTTTATTCGTATCAAAACGAATCGCATTTTCACCTAAAGTTAACATAATCCCTTCACCAACTCTTTCTACTTGTGCTCCAGGAACAGCTTCTTCAATTTCTCTAGCTTGTTTATCCATTTTATTACCAATTACACCACCAGTAACACCTCCAATAACACCACCTAAAATGGCACCTAATTCAGAATTTTTCTTGTTCCCAACATTGTTACCAATAACACCACCAATAATAGCGCCTGCAGCTGTACCAATTGCAGCACCTTTTTGCGTGTTATTTGCATTTTTTGTAGCCTCACAAGATGTTAATGTAAATGCTGATGCTATTAAAATAGCTAAACTATAAATTATTGTTTTTTTCATTATATATGTTTTTATTGTTTAAATTAATTTCTTTGAAAAGTATATGTTATATTTTTTGTTTGTCCTGCAACATTAATGGTGTCAATTAAATTAAAACTAGATTCAGTAACATTTCTTACAGCTAAAACAAAACCATTGTTAACTTCTTTTGCTTTGTAATCATTAATAATTTTTAAAACAAAATTACCTTCTTTGTTGATGTACCAAGTTATTGGAGAGCTAAAGTTTTTACAGTCACTACTTACGTTATTTAGCGACATTTCACCTTTGTTGTTATTTGAAACAAAGCTCCAGTTACTATTTACAAAACATTTGGAGTCTTCAATATTAAAAGAATTTACTTTAAAATATGCAGAGTTTGGATAATTAACGGAAGTTAAGGTCCAATCTCCTTTTAGCATACGCTCTGTTTTATTGTCTAAATTTGTGCTTACTGTAGATGATGTAGATTTACAGCTGATAAAAGCTGTCAATAATAATAAAGTGAATAAGGTTTTTTTCATGATTGATAATTTGTTTTTTTATTAGTTTATTAGTTTTTATTACAAAAAAAAATCTTTTTTAGCAAAGGCTAATGTATACAAAAGAATATTAGAAGAATGTATTTTCTACTTAATCTATTCTTAATTAATTGTAATATAATTATTCAAAATTAATTTATTTTTGATTTACAGTTTAGCTCATTAAGTTTTTTCTTTAATCGAAATCAAATTTTTAAACAACAATTTTTTGTATGCTTAATGTGCGTTAGCGATTGAACCTTTCGACTTCGCTAAAGACAGGCTTTATGTTTGAGTTCTTTTTTGTTTTTATCAAAAAAAGCGAGTAGTGAAAGCGCGACCTTTTTAGGGAACGTCCAAAAATTAGTTAGTAGTGTTATAGTGAGCAATATTTAGTTAGTTTGGTAAGAAATATTAAAACAGTTTATAGTTCCTTCCCTTTGGTAAGGTTAGGATGGACTTTTTTTTATTACTTTTGTGTAACTTCGAGGATGATTTCTTTCCCACGCTGAATTTCTGACCAATTTAAATTGAGGTATCAGAAAGATAAAGGTAGAACAGGAATGTTTTTAGTACAAACATTTAAAAATTTTAAAATGACTGTTTTAGACAAGTTAAGTTCGCAACAAGCGATTGAATTAGAAGAAAAACATGGTGCTCACAACTATCATCCACTTCCTGTGGTTTTGAGTAGAGGAGAAGGAGTGTATGTTTGGGATGCAGAAGGTAAAAAGTATTACGATTTTCTATCTGCATATTCTGCCGTAAATCAAGGACATTGCCACCCAAAAATTGTAGATGCAATGACGCATCAAGCAAAAACATTAAGCTTAACTTCAAGAGCTTTTTACAATGATATGCTTGGTAAATATGAAAAATTTGCCACAGAACTTTTTGGTTTCGACAAATTGTTACCCATGAATACTGGTGCAGAAGCTGTAGAAACTGCTTTAAAAATTGCTAGAAAATGGGCATATGAAGTAAAAGGAATTAAAGAAAATAAAGCAGAAATTATTGTTTGTGAAAACAATTTTCATGGAAGAACAACTACCATCATTTCTTTTTCTAATGATCCTGTTGCCAGAAAAAACTTTGGTCCTTATACAAAAGGATTTATAAAAATAGAATACGATAATTTACAAGAATTACAAGAAACGTTAGAAAGTAGCAATAATATTGCTGCATTTTTGGTAGAACCAATTCAAGGTGAAGCTGGCGTTTTTGTGCCTTCTGAAGGTTATTTGGCTGCTGCAAAAAAAATGTGCGAAGATCATAACGTGCTTTTTATTGCAGATGAAGTTCAAACAGGAATTGCTAGAACTGGGCGTTTATTAGCAACTTGTGGTAATTGTACTTGTGAAGATAAAAATTGCTCTGGAACTCCAGAAGTAAAACCAGATATTTTAATTCTTGGAAAAGCATTAAGTGGAGGCGCTTATCCTGTTTCTGCAGTTTTGGCAAATAATCCAATTATGAATGTAATTGCGCCAGGAAATCATGGTTCTACATTTGGTGGAAACCCAATTGCAGCTGCTGTTGCTATTGCTGCTTTGCAAGTTGTTGCCGATGAAAATTTAGCAGATAATGCAGATAAATTAGGGATTATTTTTAGAGAAGAATTAACTAAGTTTTGTAAAAATAATCATCTTGTAGAATCTGTAAGAGGTAAAGGTTTGTTAAACGCAATTTTAATAAATGATTCAGAAGATAGTTCTACAGCTTGGGATATTTGTATGAAATTGCGTGATAATGGTTTGTTAGCAAAACCAACTCATGGTAATATTATTCGTTTTGCACCACCACTGGTAATGACTGAAGAACAGTTAAGAGATTGTATTTCAATTATTACAAAAACAATTTCTGAGTTTAAATAAGAAATTAAATTAAATATTTTTTAGCCATTAATTCATCAATTTAAAAGTGTGAATTAGTGGCTTATTTTTTTTATTTTTGATTTTATAAAATTTCAAGAAATTATGCAAAGTCCAATTACACAGTTAGAGCAGTTAGTTGTAAACTCAAAATCTAAAAGTTTTTTAAGAGAAATAGCAAGATGGACTTTTTTCTTTTCTATTTTAGGCTTTATTAGTATTGCACTTACATTAATTGCAGCAATTTTAATAGCAACTGTGTATGCACCCATGTTAAATATGGTTTCTCAGCAACAAGGTTTGCCAGCTATAGGTTTGCCATTAGCAATTACATACGTAGTTTCTGCTTTGCTATATTTTATGCCAGTTTGGTATTTATTTAAATTTTCTAGAAAAATGAAATCGGCCTTAGCAACCAAAAATGATGATGTGCTTGCAGATGCTTTCGAAAACTTAAAATCGCATTTTAAATATATTGGAGTTTTAACAATTATTGTAATTTCTTTATATGTGCTTTTAATTGTTTTTTCTTTAGTAGCTGGCTCTTTGGTTTAGGGTGATTTTAAAAAAATCAATACATAGCTCTATTTTCACTTTTATAAACTCTAATCCATTTAAAAACACACCAAATATATAGGCTTTCGTATTCTTCTGAAATTTCATCTTTTTTGAAGAAACCATCATAACTAAAAGTGATAAAAGGAGTTAAAGGTTCTACATCTAACCAATAGCTGAAACCTTTATCGTTTAAGAAATTATCAGCATAATTTACATTTACATTTTTGAAGCCTTTTTCTCTTACAATTTTGGTGATTTCTAATTGATTTCTATTGTAATCCTCCAAATCAAAAATTTGAATTTGTATAGAAACTTGAGCTTTTGAGAAAGTTGTGTTTTCTATGATTTGTATGCCTAGTGAGTTTTTTCCGTAAAAAATATAACTGCAAAAATAAAGTATGATTAAGATAAAGAGGAATCGTAATTTATTTTTCATAGAATTATTTGAGTACTATATAATTGAATTCAAATATAAAAAAACATCTCGTTACATTTTTGCGAAAAAGAAAAATCACTCAAACTGACATTTTGTTAAAAAAAAGCTATCAGATGAGTGATTTATTTTTAGAAATCTTTTATTAAGAACTTGCTAGCTTCCTATTGATTTTCTTTCTTTACAGTATCTTTCTTTTTATTTCCAAAAAGACCACCTAAAACATCTTTAATTTTATCTTTTGTAGCGTCTTTGTTTGTTGGTGGTGTAGCAGTGTTTGTAGAATCTTTCTTGTCTTTGCCCAAACCTAACAAATCCGTTAATTTGTCTTTCCCTGAATTTATCAAACTTTGCTTTTGTCTTTCTACCAAATTTTTGACTAAACTAGCAGTCGCATCTTGTATATTAGTAGCAATAGTAGGACTTGTAAAACTTCCTGTTAAGTTTGCTTTTACAGGAATACTTTTAATTTCTGCTGCATCTTTTGGATTTAATTTTGCAATTAAATTGGTAACTTCTGTCCCTAAATATTTTACAGGTACATCAAAAACAACATTATAATTCATCACATTATCAAAACTATGATTTCCAGAAATTTCTATACCCACATCTTTATATTTTAAAGGAATTGGTTTGATGTTTACAATCCCATTATCAAAAGATAAAAAAGCATTAATACCATCTAGATTCAATTGATTAGGATCTAAAAAAGAAACTTTACTGCCTAATAAACTTAATACTTTAGAGTTGCTTGTATTTAATTTTGGATCTAAAAGTTTTCCAAATAACTCACCAGTAATGGTTTTTAAATTCGGAGTCATATCCTCATTTAAATTCCCAGAAAGACTAATGGTAGAGTTTATATTCCCACCAATAGTACTTGCTATAGGAGCAATCGCTTTTAGCATATCCAAAGCACTAAAAGATTCAGTAATATTTATTTTATCTAACTTTAAATCTAGGGCAAAAGTGGATGTATTTCCTTTGGTAGAAACGTTTCCATCAAAACCAATTTTACCTCCAAAAACATCTGATTTTAAATTTTTAAGATTAACGGCTTCATCTTTTACGTAAATAACACCAGATACGTTGCTTAGATTAATATTATCATACACTACTTTTTTTGCATCAGCATTAAATGTGCAATCTAAAAAAGCGGGTATTTTTAAGGCTGATGTTTTTGTAGTTTGTTCTTCTGCTGAACTTTCCGCTAAAAAGTCGGATACTTTAAACGTATTCGATTTTAGGTTGAAATTTCCTTTTAAAACTTCGTCATTAAATAAAAATCCGTAAAAATTATTTAAATTCCCATCAATAGCAATGTCAGAACTTCCTGTTTTTGCATCAAACTCATTTAATTTTATGGTATTTGTATTGAATGTAATTGCTGTTTTGGTAATGTAAAAAGGGTTTGCAACATCTTTTCCATCATATTTAAAATCGCTTACAGCAATAGTTCCTGTATTTTTAATATTCTGATAATTGCCTTTTTCAATAGCATTCATATCAAAACTTGTGGTAACATCTGCTTTTAAAATTCCAGCTAATTCTTGCTCTAATTTTAAAGGATACGCTTTGTTGATATTCGCTAAATTAATGTTTCCTTTTGCAGCTAAATTAACTTTTGGGTTGGTGGTTAAATTCGCAATATTTCCATTAGCAGAAAACGCATCTTCATCAATCTTAAAATTTAATTGATTTACGTTTACATACGTATCATCTGTATTTCCTGTTTTGTTGATAATTTGGGCATCAATATTTATATTTTTAACCGCTTTTGGCAAATCATCATATTTAAACATGGCGTTTTTCGATGAAAAAGTAATATCAAAAGCAGGAATTCTTTCTGTGGATAAAATACCATTTACAGATCCTTTTAAATCGAAATTTCCTTCCGTTTTTATGGCATCTAAATTTCCTGAATATTGTTTGGGTAATAAGGCTAAAAGATTTTTAAATTCTGATGTTGGTGTTTTAAAATTGATATCATATAATTGATTTTCATCAACCAATTGAATAAAACCATCAAACTCTAAAGGCAACTGATTTATAAAGCCTGTGTTATCTTTAAACGTGTATTTGCTGTTTTTTAAATCGATTCCTAAAACTGCATCCAAAGAAATAGCAACGTTGCTTAAGTAGTTTACACTATCCACATCAAGAGATAAATTTGCGGTAGATTTTGTGTCTAAATCTAAAATGTCTTGCGCAAAATTCCCTTTTCCTATATGGTTTATATCATTTAAATGAAGTTTCAAGTTCGTGCTTCTATCAAGATAAACGAACTTCATATTTTCTAATTCGTATTCTTGAATGTCAAATGAAAAAGAATTATTTGTTGTTGTAGTATTGGTTTCTTCTTTTGCAATAGCAATATCATAATTCCCAACATTTTTTTCGTTAAAAATGATATTTACTTGTCCGTTTTTGGTAGCAATACTTTTCAATTCAATAACTTCATCCGCTTTTTTTAGCAGTTCTGTAATTTTCATGCTAAAACTTAATTCTTTTGCACTGTATAAAGTATCGCCTAAAAAGGGCGCTTTATTAGTCACTGCAATATCGCTTACAGTTAAACTTGCAAGCGGAAAATTTGTAAACAAACTTAAATCGGTTTCTTTAAAAGTAACAGTTGCATTTATATTATTGTTAACGGTATTGGTAACCATTTGTACAATTTTATCTTTAAATAAAAACGGAATGGAAACCAATGCAATTATTAAAATTAGGAAGATTGAAACCACCCATTTTAAAATTCTTTTTCCGATCGATTTTTTATTTTTCTCTGTGGTCATAATTCGTTATTTAACAGCACAAAGTTAGTCGATTTAAAGAAGCGAATTTGTTTATATGATGTTAAATGTAACTCAAATAAAAATAAGATTGATAACAAAAAAATATCCAACTATTTCCGAGAAAGTAGTTGGATATTTAATTTTTTAAATAATAAAGAAATAAATCTTATTGCTGATATTTCTCCATTTGAGAATTAAAATTATTCATAAAAGTATCCCAATCTGTAGTTGCAAGACTATATATGCTATAAACAAAATACAATCCATTAATACTTAAAGCTACTAATGCAAATGTTTTTGCTGTTTTCATGGCTTTTACATCATCCAAATCATATTCTTCAGGAAATTCATAGGCTTCTTTTAATTTTTTATTAGCAATTAAAAAAGATGGAAGTGCTAATAAAATACCAAGACCTGCAAAACAGCAGCATAATAGACTTACAGAAGATAATATATAGATTAGAGTTGTGCTTAGTTTTTTCATTTGGTAGTTTAATAGTTAATTTTAATAAGATAGTTAATAATCATGATTGATAAATTCAAGTATGCTAAACTACTAATTATTTTTTTTGATTGCTTAAATTTCGCTTTAAAATTTATCAAAATAAACAAGAATAAGCCTAATAATGTAAAAATTGCGGGATACATTTTAAAAGAACCCAAAAAATCGCCATGAATTAGCATTAAAAAAGAGCGCTGAAAACCACAGCCCAAACACTCAATCCCAAAAAAGGTTTTGCTAAAACAAGGCAACATGTAATCTTTTAAATTGATGAGCATTTTTTATTTATTTTTAGAAGCAAGATTCAAGAAACAAGAACCAAGAGTCAATAAATTTATTATTTTTAAGTATTTAAACTTCCAACTCAAACTTACTTAAACATATCCATTCCAGGAATGTTTGGCATCCCAGCTTTTGCAGCAACAGCCATTTCATGCTCGTTAATTTGAGATGCTTTTGCAATTGCCTTATTTAAAGTGATGATTAAAAAATCTTCCAATTCTTCTTTATCACTAAGCAAAGCATCATCAATTGAGATCGATTTTATTTCTCTATTGGCAGTTAAGGTTACTTTAATTTTTCCATCAGCACCATTTTCATCAACCAAAACTGAATTTAAACGCACTTTAGTTTCTTCTACTTTTTTTTGAGCATCTTTTATTTTCTGCATCATTCCAGACATATCTCCAAACATAATTTTTCTTTTTTTAGTTATAAATACAAAACTAACAAATTCATAAAGAATTCTTATTCTTTAAAAATGAAAAAAATATTTCTTTTATCCTTATTTATTAGTCTTATTTTTGCGGTCGCTTGTAAAAATGATAATAAAATGATGAAGAGTACTGATGCAAAGCATCCTGTAGCCGAAAAAATACCCACTGAATTAAAAAAACACAATGACGTAAGAATAGATAACTATTTTTGGATGCGTTTGTCTGATGATCAAAAATTAGCTCCTATAAAAGATGAACAAACTCAAAAAGTAGTTGCTTATCTAGAAGCCGAAAATGAATATTATGAGAATGTTACTGGGTATACAAAAACGTTTCAAGAAGAATTGTTTCATGAAATGAAAAGCAGAATTAAAGAAGATGATTCTTCTGTACCTATTAAAAGCAATGGTTATTTTTATAGCACACGTTTCGAAATTGGGAGTCAATACCCAATTTATAGTAGAAAAAAAGAAACCTTAGAGGCTGAAGAGGAAATTTTGTTTAATGTAAATGAAATGGCAAAAGACTTTGATTATTATCAATTAGGAGGTTTAAATGTTTCTGAAGATAATAAATTGATTGTTTTTGCAACAGATACTGTAAGTAGAAGACAATATTTTTTACGAATTAAAAACTTGGAAACTGGCGAAATTTATAAAGATATTATCGATAATACAACAGGAGGTTCTGTTTGGGCAAATGATAATAAAACCATTTTTTACACCAAAAAAGACCCAAAAACATTACGAAGCGAAAAAATATTTAGACATGTTTTAGGTACACCAACATCTGAAGATGTGGAAGTGTATCATGAAAAAGATGAAACTTTTGGCACGTATGTAACCAAATCAAAATCTAAAGACTACATAATTATTGGTTCTTACAGCACGCTTTCAAACGAAGCACAATATTTAGATGCTAATAATCCAACAGGGAAATTTACCATGTTGCAAGAAAGAGTAGCCGATTTAGAATATAATGTTTCTCATTATAAAGATCATTTTTATATAATGACGAATAAAGACAATGCTACCAATTTTAAGTTGATGAAAACTCCCATTTCTCAAACAACGAAAGAGAATTGGGTAGATGTTATTCCTCATAGAGAAGAAACCTTGTTAGAGGATTTTTCTATTTATAAAGAGTATTTAGTTTTAGAAGAACGTACAAATGGGTTGAATAGGATCCGTATAAAACGTTGGGACGAAACCGAGGATTATTATTTACCTTTTGGTGAAGAAACCTATTCAGTTGGTGTGTATGGAGATGATGAATTCGATACAGAAATTATAAGGTATTCTTACAATTCTTTTACAACTCCAAGTTCTGTCATCGATTTTAATATGGCAGATAAATCCAAAGAAATAAAAAAAGAACAAGAAGTTTTAGGAGGGAAGTTCAACAAAGAAAATTATAGAAGCGAACGTGTTTGGGCAACTGCAAGAGATGGAAAAAAAGTTGCCATTTCTATGGTGTATCATAAAGATACAAAGCTAAACAAAGACACACCATTAATGCAATATGCGTATGGTTCTTATGGACATACAATTTCAGATAGTTTTTCTACAACTCGTTTAAGTTTGTTAGATAGAGGTTTTGTATTTGCTTTAACGCATATTAGAGGAAGTCAATATTTAGGACGTGAATGGTATGAAGATGGTAAAATGTTGAACAAGAAAAATACATTTACAGACTTTATAGATTGCTCAAAATATTTAATTGATAATAACTACACATCAGCCAAACATTTATATGCAATGGGTGGTTCTGCAGGAGGTTTATTAATGGGTGCTATTATAAATATGAAGCCTGAGTTGTATAATGGTATTATTGCAGCTGTACCTTTTGTGGATGTTATTTCTACAATGTTAGACGATTCCATTCCTTTAACAACTGGAGAATATGATGAATGGGGAAATCCTAATGATAAAACGTATTATGACTATATAAAATCGTATTCGCCTTACGATCAAGTTGAGGCAAAAGAATATCCAAATATGTTGGTTACTACTGGTTATCACGATTCTCAAGTACAATATTGGGAACCTGCAAAATGGGTTGCAAAATTAAGAGAACTAAAAACAGATGCTAATTTGTTAATGTTGCATACCAATATGGAAGCTGGTCATGGAGGAGCTTCAGGGCGTTTTGAAGCTTTAAAAGAAACAGCAAAAGATTACACATTCTTTTTAGCTCTAGAGAATAAAGTAGATATTGAAAATAGTAAGATTTAAAATAATTTCGTATTTCAATTAGGATGTGTATTTTTGCAACCGATTGAAAAACAAACCTCACAGGTTTTTCATGCTGAATGCTATTCAGTATCCAAAATCTGTGAGGTTTTTCCATGAAAACTAAGCATGACAAGAAATCAAGGAATTAACAATACTATTCTAGAATTGGTTGGAGAAACACCAATGGTAAAACTCCAAAGAATAACCAAACATTTAAAAGGTACTTATTACGCAAAATTAGAAGCCTTTAACCCTGGGTTGTCTCAAAAAGATAGAATTGCACTGCATATTGTAGAAAATGCGGAAAAAAAGGGAATCCTTAAAAAAGGAGCAACCATTGTAGAAACAACATCTGGCAACACAGGCTATAGTTTAGCAATGATTGGTTTGGTAAAAGGTTATAAATGTATTTTAGCAGTTTCAGACAAATCTTCTCAAGATAAAATCGATTTATTAAAAACAATGGGAGCAGAGGTACATGTTTGTCCTGCAAATGTACCAGCAGCAGACCCAAGATCTTATTATGAGGTTGCCAAAACCATTCATAGAAAAACGAAGAATTCTGTGTATATCAATCAATATTTTAACGAATTAAATATTGAAGCACATTATAGAACTACAGGTCCAGAAATCTGGGAACAAACACAAGGCAAAATCACGCATTTAGTGGTGGCAAGTGGTACTGGAGGCACTATTTCTGGAACAGGAAAATACTTAAAAGAACAAAACCCAAACATTAAAGTTTTAGGAGTTGATGCTATTGGCTCTGTCTTAAAAAAATATCACGAAACTGGCGAATTAGATTTAAACGAAGTTTCACCTTATAAAATTGAAGGTTTAGGAAAAAATTTAATTCCGACTGCAACCGATTTTGACGTTATTGATATCTACGAAAAAGTATCTGATAAAGAAGCCGCTTTTGCAGCAAGAAACATTGTAAAAAAAGAAGGAATTTTCTGTGGATATACTTGTGGAGCAGTTGTGCAAGCTACCAAGCAATATGCAGAGCAAGATTATTTTGATGAAAATAGCGTTGTCGTCCTTATTTTTCCTGATCATGGTTCACGCTATATGAACAAAATTTATAACGACTCTTGGATGAAAGAACAAGGTTTTATGGAATAGTTCTACAAATAATACTATAAAATTACTTACATTGTCCAAATTCTTAATTTTACTTAACTTTGCACGTTTTTAAAAACAAAACATAAAATGACGACAGATTTATTTGATAGATTTATAAAAGATAAAGGTCCCTTAGGAAAATGGGCTAAACAAGCAGAAGGATATTATGTTTTTCCGAAGTTAGAAGGTCCAATTTCTAACAGAATGTCTTTTAATGGTAAAAAAGTAGTTACTTGGAGTATCAATGATTATTTAGGATTGGCAAACCATCCAGAAGTTTTAAAGGTTGATGGAGAAGCTGCAGCAGAACATGGAATGGCATACCCAATGGGTGCTAGAATGATGTCTGGACACACACCAATTCACGAGCAATTAGAACGTGAATGTGCAGAATTTGTTAATAAAGAAAAAGCATATTTACTAAACTTTGGTTATCAGGGGATTATGTCTGCTATAGACGCTTTGGTTACTAAAAATGATATTATTGTCTATGATATGGACACACATGCTTGTATTATAGATGGTGTTCGCTTGCATTCAGGAAAACGTTTTGTATATCGTCATAATGATATGGAAAGTTTTGAAAAAAACATAAAGCGTGCTGCAAAAATGGCAGAAAAAACTGGAGGAGGAATTCTAGTAATTTCTGAAGGTGTTTTTGGAATGCGTGGAGAACAAGGGCGTTTAAAAGAAATTATCGCTTTTAAAAAAGAATACAACTTTAGAATTTTAGTAGATGATGCTCATGGTTTTGGAACTCTTGGAGAAGGAGGAAGAGGTACTGGTTTTGAGCAAGGAATTCAAGATGAAATTGACGTTTATTTTGCAACTTTTGCAAAATCAATGGCAGGTTTTGGTGCTTTTTTAGCAGGAGATAAAGATGTAATGCAGTTTTTGCAATACAATATGCGTTCGCAAACTTTTGCAAAATCTTTGCCAATGGCAATGGTTAAAGGAGCTTTAAAGCGTTTGGATATGTTGCGTACTATGCCAGAATTAAAAGAAAAATTGTGGGAAAACACAAGAAACTTACAATCTGGTTTAAGAGATGCAGGTTTCGATTTAGGAACCACACAAACTTGTATTACTCCAGTATTTTTAAATGGAGAAATACCAGAAGCAATGGCAATGGTAAATGATTTACGTGAAAATCACGGAATTTTCTGTTCTATTGTTGTGTATCCTGTAATACCAAAAGGTTTAATTATCTTAAGATTGATACCAACAGCAACACACACACAAGATGATATTGATGAAACCATTACTGCTTTTTCTGCAATTCGTGAAAAATTAGAAAATGGAACCTATAAAAAGATTGCAGCAGCAATGGTGTAGTTTTTATAATTAAAGAATTTTAGAAATCGTGTTTTATAACACAACTCGATAATTCTTTTTGTTTTTTTATAATATTAAAAATAAAAAAGAGGATAATTAAAGCTAATTATCCTCTTTTTTATTACTTAATAAGTTTTTAAATTGCTGATGCTCCAGCTTCTGCAACAATATGGTCGTTTTCAACTGAACTTCCACTAACACCAATACCTCCAATAATTTCTCCTGATTCATTTTTAATTGGCACACCACCTGGAAAAGTAATCAATCCATTATTTGAATGTTCAATATTAAATAAAGGTTGTCCTGGTTGAGATAACTCTCCAATAATTCCTGTATTCATATCAAAAAAACGAGCTGTTTTTGCTTTTTTAATTGATATGTCAAGTGAGCCTAACCATGCACCATCCATTCTACCAAATGCAACTAAATTTGCTCCAGCATCTACAACTGCAATATTCATTTTTGTGTCAATTGCTGTAGATTTTTCTTTTGCTGCTACAATTGCTTTTTCTGCTTGTGCTAATGTAATATTCATAATTTTGTGTTTTAATTTTGTTATTATTTTAGGTATGTTTCCTATCGATATCTGGAATTTTTAATTTTGTAGGTAACGTTTCCGTATATGAAAAATAGCTGATTACAATGCTATTTCTTTTTGGATAGAAATAAAAATAGCAGAAAAAAACAAACTTTTTGTATTGCTCTTAACTGCTATTTTTAGTTACAATGCTGTAAGTATTTTTTACTTATAGTAAATTTAAGCTTGTTTTATAAATTGAGCGTCAATTACCAATTTCACTTTATCCGAAACTACAATACTTCCTGCTTCTGTAACAGCATTCCAAGTTAAATTAAACTCTTTTCTATTGATTTCTCCACTTATTTCAAAACCTGCTTTAGTTTGTCCATAAGGGTCAACAGCAATACCATTTAAATCAACATCTAATTTTACTGTTTTAGTAACATCTTTTATAGTTAAGTCTCCAATTAATTGTTGCCCGTCAAAAGATTTAGAAACAAATTTCATTTCTGGAAATTTCTCCGAATTGAAAAAATCTTCAGATTTCAGATGTGTATCTCTATCTTTATTTTTTGTGTTTATAGAATCTATTTTTGCATTTAACTCAAAAGAAGCATTATCGAAACTTTCATCATTTGTATTTATAGTTGCGTCAAAATTTTCAAAGTGACCTGTAACTGTTGAAATCATCATGTGTTTAACTTTGAATGTAATTTCTGAATGCGTATTGTCTATTTTCCAATTCATTTTTATTATGTTTTATTAGTTAATAATTTATTCGATACAAAATAACTTTTAAAAAATAATCTATGCATTGATGTATGATAAGAAATTACATTTTAAAATTTTTTCGAGTCAATTCTTTACGGACACGACTCAGGCTCTCAGGTGTAATTCCTAAATAAGATGCAATCATAGTTTGTGGAACTCTATTCACAATATCTGGGTACATTTTTAAGAATTCTAAATATCTATCTTCTGCAACTGCACTTAATAATAGTTTAATCCTTTTTTTTAAATGACGAATATGATTGTGCAGTAATCGATTATTAAAGTCAGTAAATTTTGGAAATTTTTTTGAAAGCAAAAGAAAAAAGTTTTCATCTAATAGAATGACTTGGCTATTCTCCAAAGCTTGAATAAAATAAGCTGACGGTTGACTGAAATAGACACTTTCTCTATCTGTAACAATCCAACTTTCAGGCGCAAAAGACAATATGTGTTCTTTACCTTTTTCATCAATCGAATATTGTCGTAAAAGTCCTTTTTCTACAAAAAATGAGTGTTTGCAATTTTCGCCTATTCTTAGTAATAGCTCATCTTTTTTAACGGTTTTTACCACACAATTTTTAGCTATTGATGAAATTTCATTTTCGTCAATTTCAAGAGTTGAAGTTAAAAATGTATTGAAATTAGAATAATTCATTTATTTTTTTGACAGTTTTTGAAAAATATCTATAAAGTTGAATATAAGCTTTGTTGCGTTTGTCTAGCAGTAAATTTAGTAAATCGTCCAAGAAAGTCCGCTAAAATTTTCGTAAGTAGGCTAAAACTAGCAATTATTTTATATGGCATAAGTTTACTTTTAAAAAGTTTCTGCTTTTAAAAATGTCTTTTGGTCAACAAAAAATTTGCTTTGCTATTATTCAGTTGTGACTAATTTTTTATTTTTTAAATATACGTCAAATTACGTATTGTCTCGCTTACTATCATCTGCTAATTTTGGCTTATAAAATTATTTATTATGAAAAATATCATACTTTTCGGATTGAGTGTAATTGGCATTTGCTCCATCCAAGCACAGAATTGGCAAAACTTGAACGCTACCACTCCTATTTCAGCTTCTTATCTTATTGCTGCTAGCCATTTGGGAGATAATATCTTGGTAATTGGCAACAATCAACTAATGGCTCTTTCAATTGATAAAGGCGCTTCTTGGACAGCCCCGACTATCACTCGTCCTCCAGGACAGTATGTAGCTTTGTATAATGGAGGTGATCGTATTTATGCCAATATGAAAATCAATACCTATGATTATGAATTGCATTATACACTTGACAATGGAACAACGTGGACGAGAGATACAATAGGTCTTCCCCAAAACTATGTAGACACTGGTAAACTTTCTATGAATGTAAAAAATATGGGTAATGGATATCTTATGGCTTATGATGCTACGCATACCAGCTACAAACAAAATGGTACAACTGCCTGGATCCAGACTACAATATCCACATCAATTTCTGATGTCACTTCTCTGAACGATGTTTGGTATGTACTTGGTCAGAATGATATTATGAAAAGTACAGATCATGGCGCAACTTGGGCACCAGTACCATTGAATGGTTTACCTAGAGGAGGTGGCTGGTTTAAAATTACTACGAATGGTGTAAATAGAATGTTCATTTTAGAATCTCCAGCAAATGGTGGTAACGAAGTTTATTATTCGGATGATTCTGGAGAAAGTTGGAGACTTGCCAATTCTGCTGGACATTATACCCACCAGAATGCATGGCTTGGAGCCATGTATGCAGTGGAAGATTATGTTTTTGCCGCGGTTAATCCAGCTTCTGGAGGTTTTTTTGATCCTCCTCCTTATTTGTTTTCATCGACCAAAGTTCCTGATTTTCAAAAAGGTGATACCAATGGATTGTTTACAAGACTTACCACATCGCCACTTCCTTTATTCTTTCATATTGATGACAAATTATATACAATGAATTGGGATTTGTTCAGTTCGAATCCTGGTTTTAAGGGAACCTTAGGAATTGATGAAAATATAGAATTTACTTTTAATGCTTATCCAAATCCTACAAAAGGAGCTTTCTATTTGGACATTCCAGTGAATACAAAATGGATATTGACTTCGATAGATGGAAAAGTGATATCTAAAGGGGTTGTAAAAGATCATAAAACTAACATCAATATGGAAACATTAGATAATGGAATTTATTTGGTACAAACATTTTTTAATGGTAAAAAAGTTGTGAAAAAAGTAGTTAAATATTAATTGGTTCAAAAATTAACTTGATGTGTTTTTCGACTATAAGTTCTGCTTAAATTTTTAATTTAAATGTTTCACTGTAACGTCTAATTACTTTATCATTTTTATATATGATTTTTAAAATTATGTAGCTTTTATAAAGACGGGTCACTTAGCTAAGAACGGTTTTATTGTTTAAAAAACCTATAGAAAAACACCGAAAAGTAAAAAAAAACTCGAATAGCAAACACCATTCGAGTTTTTAAATTATTATAAAAATAAGTTTTAGAATCTAAATTCTAAACCACCATAGATTCCAAAAGGATGTCCAGGTCTTAAACCTGCAGGAACTCTAGAAGCTGCATAGGTTTCATCTAACAAATTAATAATATTGGCAGTAAGGCTTAATTGATTGTTTACGAAGTATTTACCAGAAGCGTCAATTACAAAATTAGCATCAACTCTTTCATTATCTGGAATGTTTCCTGAACCTGCAAGCGTTCTAAACTCACCATTATAACGTGCGTTTAAATTAATTTCAAAAGCTGAATGTTCTACAGAAAAAACAACATTAAATTGATGTTTTGGAATATATGGTAATTCATCACCCATAGTTACAGTTCCCCATAAAGCATCATCACTACCAAAACTATTTTGGAATTCAGTGTTTGTAAAAGTATAACCAACAGAAATAGGCAAGGCAATTTTGGCATCCGCTTTTGCGAAATTATAATTTAGTAACAATTCAATTCCGTTTACATTTACTTCACCAGCATTAAACTGATCTAAAGAACCTGTTCCACCAGTCGCAGCTAAATCGCTTCCTAAAAGATTAGAATAATCGTTAAAGAACCCTACAAATTCACCAGAAATTCCTGCAAAATTAAAACGCGTTCCTAACTCATAATTAATACTTTCTTCTGGTTCTTGACCTTCTTGATTTCCAGGAGGCGAAAATCCCTTATGAACACCACCAAAAATAGATAAGTCGTTATTAAATCGATAATTTGCACCCATTCCAGGAATAAAAACATTCACTGAATTCTCTCTTTCCGCTAAATTTACACCAGTTCTGTTTACATCACTTTTACCAAAATCTTCTCTTTTTAAAGTGATATTTTCATAACGAACTCCAGGTGTAAACGTCCAATTATTATATTTTAATTTATAGGTGATAAAAGAAGCAAACGCATTTGCACTTGT
This sequence comes from Polaribacter vadi, assembly GCF_001761365.1. Classification (NCBI taxonomy): domain Bacteria; kingdom Pseudomonadati; phylum Bacteroidota; class Flavobacteriia; order Flavobacteriales; family Flavobacteriaceae; genus Polaribacter; species Polaribacter vadi. The sequence goes on from NZ_CP017477.1 coordinate 383,992, forward strand.
AATTCTGTTGGCATCAGTTCCATGAGTTCCAGCTGTTGTTAAGGCTAAAACACCAGTGTCAGAAATACCATATTGATCTACCCATTGAAAACGATCTTCCTCATCATAATGAAAACGAAAACCAACTTCAATATCATGAAAAGCATCTCCTTTATACCAATGATAATCTAATTTAGATTGGATTCCTTGTGACTCATATTTTCTATTATTTGCTTTAACTCCAAGAGCATCTGCACCCGAATTTACGCTTCCATTTACAATTGCAAAATGGTTAGGCAAAGTTGTTGAGTTTTCTAAAATATTGGCAATAGATTGTTTATCACCATTAAAAGTAACATCATTTAATTTATACCAGTTTCTAGCAAAATTATTTTGATATGCAGTAGTTGTTAATCGTATATTTTTAGAGAAGTTCGCTTTGTGTGTAATTGCATATTGTGTATGGTCAGTCTTCATTTTATCAGCATCAGAAGACGCATATCTTGCAAACGGATTTTCATTAAAATCAGCTTCTGTCAGCCCTAAATAGGTTTCATTACCAACCTCATCTGAATATTGAAATTTAAATTCAAAAGACTGTTTTACTTGCGCATTTGGGAATAAGTTTACAGCTAATTTGGCAACAACATCATTCTTATTAAAACCTGTGTCTTTTCCACTTGGCAAGGTTTTAAAACCATCTGAACCATAATTTAAATACTCAACCATGTATCCAAAAGTTTCATTTCCTCCACCAATTTTAGCATGCAATTGGCTAGAATTAAAGCTACCATAACTGGCTCTCACTTGTCCTCCAAATTCAGTCGGAATTTGAGAAGAAATCATATTAATAGCACCACCAGTTGTAAAAGGCCCATATTGTACTTGGCTACTTCCTTTTAAAACTTCTACAGCTTCCATTCTAGCAATAGTAGGGAAGTAGTAAGCAGATGAAGCACTGTAAGGAGCTGGTGCAATTAAAATGCCATCTTCCATTAAGGTAATTTTAGAACTTCTTTCTGGAGAGGTTCCTCGCAAACTAATATTTGGACGTAAACCAAAACCATCTTCTTCATAAATACTAACTCCAGGCACTGTTCTTAGTGCTCTATTTACATCTGTAAAACCAAATTTTTGCAATTCTTTTGGCGATAAATAATATGCAGAACCTGTTCTGTTTTTTGCTACATATTTATTGCCAAAAATAGCAGTTGTAGAAATAATTACTTCGTCCAATTTTTGGATTGAATCTAACGTAACATCCTTTTTCTTTTTTTCTTGAGCACTTATTGCAAGCGTACATAAGGCTGATAATACAAGAAGACCTTTCTTCATTTTATTTAGATTAAGTATAAATAGGTTTTTAAAACAGGCGCAAAGATACAACCCCATCATACATTTACAAAGTTTATTTAGAATAAATAAATATTGATCTATAATAAATTGATTTTCAAAACATAATTATAGTATATGATTTATTAAAAATTTAATAAATAATTTAGGGTTTATAAACCATTCATATTAAATTAGTTTACAATCAATATAAATCGTAAATTTGTACGCAATTATATCTTAATTGCAACATGATAGCACACGAAAACAAAATTTTAGGAGAAGGACTAACATATGATGATGTTCTTTTAGTTCCAGCTTTTTCTCAAGTACTTCCAAGAGAAGTAAGTATACAAACAAAATTTACTAGAAATATTACCATTAACGTTCCTATTGCTTCTGCAGCTATGGATACTGTTACAGAATCTGCTTTGGCAATTGCCATTGCAAGAGAAGGTGGTATTGGAGTTTTACATAAAAACATGACCATTGAGCAACAAGCCCAAGAAGTTAGAAAAGTAAAACGTGCAGAGAGTGGAATGATTCTAGATCCTGTAACATTGCCTTTAACTGCCAAAGTTTTAGATGCAAAAGCATTTATGAAAGAGCATGGAATTGGTGGAATTCCGATTGTGGATGCTCATGGAATTTTAAAAGGAATTGTAACCAATAGAGATTTGCGTTTTGAGCATGACAATAATAGACCAATTGTTGAGGTGATGACCAGTGAAAACTTGGTAACTGCAGGTGTTGGAACTTCTTTAAATGATGCAGAAAAAATTCTTCAGAATTATAAAATAGAAAAACTTTTAATTGTTGATGATGCTTATAAATTAAAAGGATTAATCACTTTTAGAGATATCACAAAAGTTACTCAAAAACCAATTGCCAATAAAGATTCTTTTGGTAGGTTAAGAGTTGCAGCAGCTTTAGGTGTAACTCCAGATGCTGTTCATAGAGCAGAAGCTTTGGTAAATGCAGGAGTTGATGCTGTAATTATAGATACTGCTCATGGACATACAGAAGGTGTTGTAAAAGTATTGAAAGCTGTGAAAGAAAAGTTTCCTGAATTAGATGTTGTAGTAGGAAATATTGCAACTCCAGAAGCAGCAAAATATTTAGTAGCTGCAGGTGCAGATGCTGTAAAAGTAGGGATTGGACCAGGTTCTATTTGTACAACAAGAGTTGTTGCAGGAGTTGGGTATCCTCAATTTTCGGCAGTTTTAGAAGTTGCACACGCTATTAAAGGTAGTGGAGTTCCTGTAATTGCAGATGGTGGAATTCGTTATACAGGAGATATTCCTAAGGCTATTGCTGCTGGTGCAGATTGTGTAATGTTAGGATCACTTTTAGCTGGTACCAAAGAATCTCCAGGAGAAACCATTATTTACGAAGGAAGAAAGTTTAAATCTTATAGAGGAATGGGGTCTGTAGAAGCTATGAAACATGGTTCTAAAGATCGATATTTCCAAGATGTAGAAGATGATATTAAAAAATTAGTTCCTGAAGGAATTGTTGGTAGAGTACCTTATAAAGGAGAATTGTTTGAAAGCATTCACCAGTTTGTGGGTGGTTTAAGAGCAGGAATGGGATATTGTGGTGCAAAAGATATTGAAACTTTAAAAGAAACTGGGAGATTTATAAGAATTACAGCAAGTGGAATTAACGAAAGTCATCCTCATGATGTAGCAATTACAAAAGAAGCGCCAAACTATAGTAGAAGATAATAAGCAAGCAAAATATTTTTAATAAACAAAAACGAAAATGGAAGATCAGAATTTTATCAATTTTAAAAAAACGCGAGATTTAGGAGCGATGATTTCTGATACCATTAAGTTTTTGAGTGTAGAGTGGAAACCCTTTTTAGGAACTATTCTTAAAATATCTATTATTCCTATTATCATTGCTATTTGTGCAGTAATTTATTTTGCAATGATATCTACCGATTTTATTCTTGATTTATCTCAGTTTAATGAAGACAGTATTTTTGATGAATTAAATTCTTCTCAAATATTAGTGCCACTTTTAATTTATATACTTTCATATATAGTTGCGTATTCTTTAATGACAGTGTCTTCTTTAGCTTACATAAAATCTTATATAGCTAATAAGGGTTTTGTAAATTTTGATGAGGTTCAAAAAACAACCAAAGACAAATTTTGGTCATACATAGGGTTGTTTATTTTAGTGGCAATTATTGTTGGTTTTGGGATGTTATTTTGTATTCTGCCAGGTATTTATTTTGCAGTAGTTTTATCATTATCTATTTGCTTGGTCATTTTTAAAAATAAAGGTGCTTTAGATTCAATTAGCGATTCTTTTGGTTTCATAAAAGGTCATTGGTGGGAAACATTTGGGATTTTATTGGTGATACAAATTTTAATTGGTCTTATAGGATTTTTTGCTGGTTTACCTGCAAGTATTTATCAAGGTGCTGATATGACTACAATCTTACAAGGGCAAGATCCTACTGAAATGTTAAATTCTTTTCAAGATCCTATTTATTTAGTTTTAATGGGGTTTTCTTACCTTATAAATTTCATTTTGTATTTAGTTTCAGTAATTGTTATTGTATTTGTTTATTATGATATAAAAGAACAAAAAAATCCTACTTCAGAGATGATTAATGAAATTGGTGTTTATTAAATAATTTTTGATTTATAGAATTATTTTTACTAAATCTAATATTATTTTTTTAATATCTTTTTATGATAAGGTTTCGCTCCTATGGAGCTCTACTTTAGTTTTTATTGTATTCATCTATTAATATTTTGCTCCTATGGAGCTGAAAATCTCATAGGGATGAAATATTTATAACAAATTGATTTGAAGATCAATTAAACCATAAAAGGGCGAAATAACAAAACTGTATGGAAGTTTTTGATTTTTTATTCACAAAAGAGTTTATTTAGATTTTAAGAGAAGCCTAGTAGTCTTGCTAACACAAGATTGAAAATCTTTATGTGATTTCTCCCAAAAGGTCGAAAAGACAAAACTGGATGGAAGTTTTTATTTTCAATTAGGATTGAATTATAATACTGAAATAATTTCATCATTTATAAACATAAAAAACCTCACAATTAAATACATAATTGTGAGGCTTCTTATTTTATGGAGTTTGTAAAAAACTTATTCTTTTACTTTCTCTTTAAATTCATCAAACTTATCAGTTGTTGGTTTTGGCCAGCTATTGTTAGAAGTATCAACATCTGCAGTTTCCATATCTGGATCTACTGTAATTTTTGTAATTTCTTGTGTAGAAGAAAATACTCTTTTTACAGTTGCATCATCTTGCATCCAAATTTGAGCTGGGAACGTTTGTTTCGATTTTGTACCATCAGCATATGTTAATTCAACAATTAATGGCATAACCAAACCTCCTGGCTTTTCAAATTCAACAGAATAGATAAACGTAGGGATTTCTTTACCATCAGCATAAGCATCCATTGCTTTTGGATTTGCATCCTCTTTTTTGTCTGTGATGTATACCAAATCTCCTAAATTATCAAAATACTGCTTGTATTGTTCTTTTAACTTTGTAACTCTTTCACCTGCCTTATCTGTTAAAAATAAAGGTTTTACTTCTTTAATTCCGATGTCTGTAACATCTGTTGTATAGAACCATCCTCTAAAGAACCAGTCTAAATCCATTGCAGAAGCATCTTCCATAGATCTAAAGAAATCTTCTGGAGTTGGGTGTTTAAACATCCATCTTTGAGAATACGTTCTAAAAGCATGATCAAATAATTCTGGACCCATTATTGTTTTACGCAACATGTACAAACCAGCAGCTGGTTTAGAATATGCATTAGGTCCGAATTGTTTTACATAATCTCCTTGAGACATAATAGGAGAGATGTTAGATTGGTCTCCACCCATATAACGTGTAATATCTTTTGCTGGGTTTGATGCGAATAATTCTGCATCATACACATCTTCTGCTAAAATTTCTACGAAAGAGTTTAAACCTTCATCCATCCAAGTCCATTGTCTTTCATCAGAATTTACAATCATTGGAAAAAAGTTATGCCCAACTTCGTGAATAATTACGCCTAACATTCCTTTTTTAGTTCTGTCAGAATAGGTTCCATCAGGATTTGGACGACCAAAGTTGAAACAAATCATTGGGTATTCCATTCCTTGTCTTTCTGAATGTACAGAAACAGCTTTAGGATAAGGATAATCGAATGTTAATTTAGAATATTCAATTAAAGTAGTTGCAACTGCTCTTGTAGAATGCTCTTCCCATAAAGGATTTCCTTCTTTAGGATATAAAGAAGTAGCCATTACAGTTTTCCCATTAATATTTACAGCCATTGCATCCCAAATATATTTTCTTGAAGTTGCAAAAGCAAAATCTCTTACTTTTTCAGCTTTAAACTTCCAAGTTTTAGTACCAGTTGCACGTCCTTTTTCAGTTTTTTCTGCTTCTTCTTGTGTAACAATTAGTACAGGATTATCGAAAGTTTTTGTAGCTTTTTCATAACGCTTGCGCTGTTCTTTTGTTAAAACATCTTTTTCATTTTGTAAAGAACCTGTAGCTTCTACAATATGATCTGCAGGTACAGTTAAATTAACTTCATAATCTCCAAATTCTAAAGCAAATTCAGAACGTCCCCAGAATTGCATATTTTGCCATCCTTCAACATTATTATAGACTGCTAATCTTGGAAAAAATTGAGCAATTGTATAATTGTTATTTCCATCTTCAAAAGATTCTAAACCAGAACGTCCACCATCTTTGTTGATATCGTTAATTTTATAATTCCATTTAATGCTGAAATTAAATTTATCTCCAGGAGCCAATGCTTTTGGTAAATTAATACGCATCATTGTTCTGTTAATTAAATGTGATAAAGGCTTTCCATCAGTTTCAACTTTTTCGATGTTAAAGCCAAAACCTTTCCCTTCTTTCATAAAGGTACTTTTAAAATTTTCTGGAGTAATAAAAGCAGAAGCTCCATTAGATTTTGCTAAAGGAGTTTGAGAATCGTCTGCTCTCATGTTTTGATCTAACTGAACCCATAAATACTCTAAAACATCTTTAGAATTGTTATAATAGGTAATTTTTTCATCACCATAAATTTTGTTATTTGCTTCGTCTAAACGAATGTCCATCACATAATCCACCTGTTGTTGTGTGTATTGATGACCTGGAGCACCAGAAGCTGTATGCTGATCGTTTGGAGTAGCCAAAACATCCTTCATTTGTCTGAATTTGTTTTGATCTGTGTGTCCTTGTTGCGTTTTCTTTTCTTCCTTTTGTTCTTGAGCAATGGTAGCTGCAGTAACAAAGAATAAAGAAAACATTAATAAATAGATTTTTTTCATTTGTTTTGTTTGAATTTATTTTGGCTAAATTTACAATAAGTAACCAAAAAGATAAAGGTTTGTTAAAATTTTAACAAACCTTTATCTTTTTTTAGTCCACAGTCTTCAGTCCACAGTCTTCAGTCGACAGTTTTTAGTAACTAGCAGTTTGAAATAAATAGAATTATTGCTTACTGTATATTGCAAACTGCCTACTGAATACTGCCTACTTTTTTACTGTTTTATTTTCTCTTTAAATTGATCAAATTTACTAGCATCTTGTCTAGGAAAACTATTGTTAGAAGTATCTACATCTGCAGTTTCTAAATCTGGATCAATCATAATGCTTGCAATTTGTTTTGTTGATGAAAATACTTTGGTTACTTCATCATCTGTATATCTCCAAATTTGAGCAGGATATGTTTTTTTCTCTTTAGAACCATCTTTATACGTAAACTCAACAATAATTGGCATCACCAATCCTCCTGGTTTTTCGTATGTAATTTCATAATGATATTTATTTTGATTAGAAGCAAAACCTAAACCTTCAGAAGCATCTTCTACAAATTCAACTGAATCATCAACTTCTTTAGTACTATATTTTTTTACTGATTTAATTCCAATATCTGTAACATCAGTCGTGTAAAACCAACCTCTCCAAAACCAATCTAAATCAATTCCAGAAGCATCTTCCATGGTTCTAAAAAAGTCTGCTGGAGAAGGACGTTTAAACATCCATCTTTGAGAATAGGTTTTAAAAGCGTGGTCAAATAATTCTTTACCCATAATGGTTTCTCTTAAAATCCAAAGAGCAGTCGCTGGTTTTCCATACGCATTGTTTCCAAACTCGTACACATTATCTCCTTTACTCATTATTGGCGCAATTTTAGATTGATCTCCTGCCATATATTTTACAATATTTTTAGGATACCCTCTAACAATAGGGAAGTCCTTATCATAATCTAACTCCGCTAACATTTCCATATATGAGTTTAAACCTTCATCCATCCAAGTCCATTGTCTTTCATCAGAATTTACAATCATTGGGAAAAAATTATGCCCAACTTCATGAATCGTTACTTTTACCATTCTGTATTTTACTCTGTCAGAATAACCACCATCTTCTAAATCTGGTCTTCCAGGATTGAAACAAATTTGTGGATATTCCATTCCCATTTGTCCATCAACAGAAATAGCTTTATGATAAGGATAATCAAACGTGTATTTAGAATATGTTTTTAAAGTTTGTGCAACAGCTCTTGTAGAATGATCTCCATACAAAGGGTTTGCTTCTTTAGAATATAAAGATTCTGCCATTACAGTTTTACCATTTATGTTGACAGCCATTGCATCAAAAATAAATTTTCTTGAAGTTGCAAATGCATAATCACGAACGTTTTCTGCAACAAATTTCCAAGTTTTTGTTTTTGTAGCTTTTGATTTTTCAATCTTTTCTGCTTCTTCTTGCGTTCTAATAATAACAGGATCGTTAAAACTCTTACTTGCTTCTTCTCGTCTTTTTAATTCTTTTTTAGAAAAAATATCTTTTGGGTTTTGTAAAACTCCTGTTGCTCCCAACATGTGATCTTCAGGAACTGTAATATTTACTGTAAAGTCTCCAAATTCTAAAGCGAATTCACTTCGTCCCCAAAACTGATCATTTTGCCAACCTTCTACATTATCATATGCACACATTCTTGGATAAAATTGTGCAATTACATAGTTGTTATTACCATCTTCAGGAAAGTGTTCGTAACCAGATCTTCCTCCATCTTCTCTATGATTGTTGATGTTGTACCACCATTCAATATTAAATTTAAAGGTTGCTCCAGATGCTAATGGATTTGGTAAATTAATACGCATCATGGTTTGGTTAATGGTATATGAAAGTTTAGAACCATCCATATTTGTAACGCTCATAATGTTAAAACCTCCATCAAAAGCTTCCTCTACATAATTTTTATCAAACCTGCTTTTGCTTAATTTATTAGGAATGGAGTTTGGTGAAATATCTGGAGTTTTAGAGTCTTTAGCTCTCATATTTTGATCTAACTGAACCCACAAATACGTTAAATTATCTTTAGAATTATTATGATACGTAATTGTTTCTGCACCTGTAATTCTAGTTTTTTCATCATCTAAAATGATGTCCATAGTATAATCTACCTTTTGTTGTGTGTACTCCTTTCCTGGAGCACCAGAAGCTGTTCTCTCTAAATTAGGTGTAGGTAATTCTTGTTTTAACTGTCTAAATTTATTCTGATTTGTGTGCCCTTGTTTTGTGATTTGCCCATAAGAAGTGGCTACAAAAACAAAGGAAAAAAGTAAAAATGCAAGTTTTTTCATAAATGTTATGTTTAATTGTTAGTGTTTGATTAAAATTTTAGAGTAGTTGTATTGTCTTCTTTAGTTAGTAAAACACTTTTATTTTTTTTACCAACTTTCGATTTTACCAAGTTCTGTTGTTCAGGAAAATGTTTTGTTAAAATATTATTAGTAACATGTATCGTTTTTACTTGGTTGATGTTTTCTATTTCAAGATAAAAATAAACCAAATCTCCTTCATATTCTTTGCCAATATAATTAAAGGTTTTTGTTATCCCATCAACTTTAAAAAGGAGTTTTTCTTTCAAATAACGTTCAAAATAAACATCATTATTTTTTAGTTCTTTTTTTGTGGTTAATTGCAAATCTATATTATAGTCTTTGTTTAAAGCAACCTCTATATCATCCATAAAAACATTCATGATAATTTGTATTGATTTTGCTTCGCTTTTATAAGTAAGTTGCGTTAAACTCAAGTAATATTTATGCGTAGTAAAAGATAAAAGTGGAATGATAAAAAGTAGTAGTAAAGTGTGTTTTGTTTTCATGAAAAGATAAAAATCAATTATTGAGCCAAATTAATCATTTTTTAGTTGATTGAACTCCTTTGCTTTCAATTTTAAGAAGTTTATAAACTCATATTTGGTTTTGGAACGTGCAGTAATAAAAGAGGAATCGCTTCTACAATAATATAAAAATCGATATTCATCTTCTTTATCAATCTTAAAATCAGCTCCTAAATTAAATTTGAATTCGCTGTAAAGTTTTGCTACATCTGCATTATCTTCAATAATTTTCTTCTGTTTTTTTAACCTTTTTATTTTTCCGTTAATTGTATTTATAATTAAATCTAAAGGAATCATACCATTACTTGTGCTAGCTGTATAAATTTTTCTATCAATGGGTTTTAATTTAGGAATGCCAGCATTTGGCAAGCCAAGGGAAACTGCACTAATTTCATTTTCAACTTCTTTTACTTGAGATACATCCAAAGCTAAAACCCCTAAAAGAGTGTGTTTTTTAAGTTCAAACTCATCTAATTCGTACGTTTTTAGGTTTAAATAAATTTTGAAATTAAAACTTACAAAACTGCCTTCATTAACAATATATTCTTTTGTTTGATGCTGAACAGAACTAAAAACTAAGGTATCTCCTAATTTACAGTAGATTTTGAAATCTCCTTTTTGAGTAGAATTTGTACCAATATTGGAGTTTTTATTGTAAATATTGGCATCATTTACAACACCTAAAGAATCTATAACAATTCCGTAAATTGGTTTTGTTTTTTGGCTATAAGTATTGAAAGCAATTAATAATAAGAGAAAAATTATTTTTTTCACTCCTTAATTAGCTTCAAATAAGGCTCGCTTTCTGCTCTTAAAATTTTAATAACTTCTAATTGCCTGCCTTCTTTATGTAAATTTTCAATCCCTAAAGGATTACAATATTCTAGAAAGTGAAAATATCTATCTACAGGGATTTTTAATTCGTCAAAGAAAAATTTTTCTCCCAATTCTGATAATATTTTATAAGGAAACGCTTTTTTTTGCGCCAATTCTTTTCTTAAAGCCCAAAGTTTTTCAGATCCTTTAAACGGAATATTTGCAGAAGCTCCAGCACCAGCCATAGGAATAGAACCAGCCATTGTATTTACAATTGGTGGTCTTACTTTTTCAATTTCATCTATGGTAAAATCTTTTTCAGCAAAATTAACATTCGAAAAATCCATAACGTTTCTTAATAAAGAATCTTGCACATCTCTAGGAACGTCTTTGGTATCAACACCTAATCTGCCCATTAAATTATGCCTTTTTAAATCGAATTCATCTAACTCATAAATGTTAGATTTTAGTAAAATATCGGTTCCATTTTGTTCTAAAATTTTTTCTGTAACCACTATTTTTTTAGGCAAATGCTGTACAGAAGAAAAACTTAAGGTATCGCCTTTAGAAACAAAGATTCTATAAAAACCCTCTTCACTAGAAAAAGTACCTTGTTTTGTTTTTAGGTTGATGATATTCGCATTTTTAACAATACCAATAGAATCTTGAACTTTTCCTCTAATTAATTGTTTTTTTTCCTGAGAAAATAAATGATTAATAATCGAAAAAAGAAATATAAAAAGTAGTAGTTTTTTGCTCATAGCCTAAGTTAGTTCTAACAAATTTCGCTTTTTTTTTGTACCAATTTGTAAAACAGCTTCTAAACTTATGTTAAAATCTTTAATTTTTTTTAATCAACGCAATTTCTGTTTTATCTTGAGGGAAACTTTTACTTTCTGTCATTAAAATTGATGTTAATTTCAACAAGTCTTTCTCATTATAATGCGTAATTATATTTTTTTTAAAGCAATAATTTAAAAAAGGATTAATGTTTTCTGGTTTGATGTTTAGATCCGTAATAAAAAAATCATCAGTATAATATTTCCTTATTTTTGATAAAACTGAATCTTCAGTACTAATTTTTTTAAGTATTTTTTTTCGTCGATTATCTCCATTTAAAGCACCAATTAAATTGTCTAAACTTACAACTGCACCAGAACTCAGTTTTACAATTCCGTCATCTTTTTTCTTTTTAGAATTTGCATAAGGTAGATTTAAAGTTTTAGCATTTACATTTACAAATGGACCCGTCATTATTTCTGGATCTACATAAAAAATTCCTTTTTGTTTTTCAATAATTATTTCTTCTAATTCGTACGTTTTTAATTTTAGAGTGATTTTATAAATTGCTTGCGCTAAAATTTCTTCGGTAACAATTATTTCTTCTGTCATAAAATTTAGGTGAGAAAACTCTAAAACATCGCCAATAGAAGCATAAATTTCATACAGACCATAATCGTTAGAAATTGTTCCATTGTTGGTGTTTTTATTCACAATATGAACATCAGAAACAGGCTCTTTATCAAAAAAAAGTTGTCCTGTAATTAATTGATTCTTTTTTTGTCCATACGTAAATGCACAAAAAAATAGTAAGTAGAGTAGTGGTTGATTTCTCATAATCACAAAGAAAAGAGAACAACTTCTTAAAAATCTACTAATAGAATTGTAAATTTTTGTTAAACGAAAAAAGCATCATAAATTTTATGATGCTTTTAAGAAAATTTTTAAAATAAATTATTGTTTTTCTATGGTCAACAATGCTTTTCCTGTTACAGTAGACGTAACATTATTTACAGTAATTGCTTTATTTACATCCGTTTCAATCGTAATTATAGTGCCTATGTAAGAAATTACGTTAATATTTAATTGTTCTCCACCTTCGCTTAAGGTTAAAATATTATCATTCAAAGCCCAAGTGCTTGATAAAAAACCGAAAGTATCATTGAAAAAAAGATTGTCTAAAGGTAATTCTTCTGTAGATTCTTGTCCACCAGCAGTTCTATAAGTAAGTTGAAAAACAAAATCCCCATCTATAACAACTTTGTTTGGATTGTCGGTAAAAGTCATGCTTGCGTTTAAATCTTTACCAAAACCTTCACCTGTTAAGGTTGTAATAACTGGACTTGTAACACTTAATACAGCATCATCCATAGTAACACTCGTTAAATTCCAAGTTCCCACTAAATCTGGAGCAGGCACAACAACATCTGAAGTGTTGTTTACGCTACAAGCATATAAAGTTGAAATAAATATTGCTGCAATTAAAATTTTTGTTTTCATAATTTTTTTATCTTTATTGAAGTTCATACTCGTTTTCAAATACACTTCAAGTATGTTTTGTAAAAATACTATTTTTATATGGTTTCATAAATACTAACTTTGCAGAATGAAAAAACTATTAGTTGCGAGTACTTCAACAATTTACGGAAGTGGATATTTAGAATATTTATTACCAACATTAAAATCTTTTTTTGTTGATGTAAAAACCATTCTTTTTATTCCTTATGCAAGACCCAGTGGAATTTCTTATGATGAATACACTAAAATAGCCAAAAATGCTTTTTCAAATATTAATATTGATGTTGTTGGCATTCATCAATTTGAAAATCCTAAAGAAGCTATTTTAAAAGCTGAAGCTATTTTTACTGGAGGTGGAAATACGTTCGAATTGGTAAATCAATTATATAAAAAACATATTTTATCAACTTTAAAAAAAGTTTTAGAAAACGGAACTCCTTATTTAGGAACCAGTGCAGGAAGCAATATTTGCGGTGTTAATATGATGAATACCAATGATATGCCAATTGTATATCCACCAAGTTTTACAACTTTAGGATGTATTCCTTTTAACATTAATGCACATTATTTAGATCCAATTGTAGGATCCACTCACAAAGGAGAAACCAGAGAAACCCGAATAAAAGAGTTTCATGTTTTTAATGGTATTGATGTTTTGGGTTTACGAGAAGGAAGTTGGTTAGAAGTAATAGGTGATGAAATTATTTTAAAAGGCGATTTAACTGCAAGGTTGTTTCAACAAAATAAAAAACCAATTGAACTAGAAAGTGGAGTAAAGGTTTAAATTTAAACCATTGCTCCATTGGCACCAATTACTTGTCCAGAAATCCATTTAGATTCATCACTAGCCATAAACAAAACTACTTGAGCAATATCTATGGGTTTTGCAAGTCTATTAAAAGCATTCATTCCTTTTAACTTTTCGATAAATTCATCAGATTTACCTTCTAAAAATAAGTTGGTTTCTGTTGGACCAGGAGCTACAGCATTTACAGAAATTCCTCTGCCAATTTCTTTAGAAAAAACTCTTGTCATTTGTTCTACTGCAGCTTTTGTTGCAGAATAAATTGCATACGTTGGCAACATTAATTTTACAGTACTAGAAGATATATTTATAATATTTCCATGATCTGCAAGTTTACTTTCGGCTTGTTTTAGCGTGTTAAAAAGACCTTTCACATTCACGTTAAAATGCGTATCAAAATCTGCTTCTGTATTATCTTTTAGCTTTTTTGCAGACATTACACCTGCATTATTTACTAAAACATCTATTTTACCAAAAGTTGCTAAGGTTTTATCAAACAGAGCAGCTACTTCTTCATGTTTGCAAACATCAGCTTTAAAAGCAAAAGCTTCACCACTATTTTTTTCAATATGATTTACTACAGCAATTGCATCTTTTTCGCTATTGGAATAATTAACAACAACTTTAGCACCATTTTTAGCTAATAGCATTGCAATTTCTTTGCCTATTCCTTTTGATGCTCCAGTTACAATTACAACTTTATCTTTTACTTTCATAAATTATATGTTTTAGTATCTTTAAAGTAAAAAGGTAAGAATTTAGCGTTATTTTATAAAGTTAAATTTGTTAATGATTTAATAATTAACATAATCCACAATTTCCAATCCATAACCAATCATTCCAACTCTTTTTGTTTGTTGTGTATTGGTTACTAATTTTAATTTGCTGATATTCAAATCATGTAGAATTTGCGCTCCAATTCCAAAATCTCTATGATCCATACCAATTGCAGGCGCTTTTGTTTCCCCTTTTTTCTGATTTTCTTTTAAAATATTTAATCTACTTAATAAGTTTTTAGACTCATTTTTTTGATTGATAAACAGAATGGCACCTTTTCCTTCGTCATTTACAACCTTAAACATTTTGTCTAATTTTTTATCAGGATTGTTGGTTAAGGTTCCTAAAATATCATTATTAACTAATGTTGAGTTTATTCTTGTTAAAACGCCTTCTTCATTTGCCCAAGTACCTTTGGTTAATGCAATATGAACTTGATCGTTTGTGGTTTGTTGATAGGCTCTTAATCTGAATTTTCCAAAACGTGTGTCAATTTCGAAATCTTCTTTTTTATCGATTAAAGAATCGTGTTCCATTCTATAAGCAACTAAATCCTCAATAGAAACAATTTTAATATCGAACTTTTTAGCCACTTTTAAAAGTTGTGGTAAACGAGCCATAGTTCCATCTTCGTTCATGATTTCTACAATAACTCCTGCAGGTTGTAAACCCGCTAATCTTGCAAAATCTATGGCAGCTTCTGTATGTCCTGTTCTTCTTAAAACACCACCTTCTTTAGCTTTTAAAGGAAAAATATGTCCTGGTCTTGCCAAATCAAATGGCTTTATGTCTTTATTTATTAAAGCTTGAACAGTTAAAGCTCTGTCTGATGCAGAAATTCCTGTAGAAACCCCTTTACCACGTAAATCTACAGAAACTGTAAAAGCAGTTTCCATTGGATCTGTGTTGTTGTTTACCATCATTCCCAACTCTAACTCTTTACAACGTTTTTCAGTTAAAGGTGTACAAATTAATCCACGACCATGAGTTGCCATAAAATTGATCATTTCTGGCGTTGTTTTTTCTGCTGCTGCTAAAAAATCACCTTCATTTTCACGATTTTCATCATCAACCACAATAATAACCTTCCCATTTCTAATGTCGTTAATAGCATCTTCTATGGTATTTAATTGTGTACTTTTATGAAGTATTTGCGTTGTCATATTTTTTCCGTTTTTTTGGAGAATATTTTTTTGAAAAATTTTGTAATAGGTTGTAAAAAGGAATCTATATTAAATATTCCTTTATCTTTTGTGGCTCTTCTTGTTAATAAAATAGCAACAGGAACCATAATGATTGCAGAAATCCAAGAACCTAAAAATGAAGATATAGAACTTTCTTCTGCCAAATTTTTACCAAATGTATTGGCAAAAAAGTAAATTACATATACAGCAATTGCTAAAATCATGGGCAAGCCAAAACCACCTTTTCTAATAATAGATCCTAAAGGAGCACCAATAAAAAATAAAATAATACAAGAAAGCGAAAAAGCCATTCTGTTGTAATATTCTGTATCGTAAAAATTTAATACTTTTCTAAAAAATTTAATCTGATCTGTGTTATTCTTTAACGTACTACTAAGTCTACCTGCTTTTGTAACAGCTGCATTTAGAATCGTAATTTTTTCTTGCAGTTCAAAATTATCAATAATAATAGGTTCTAAATTGTCTTTTTTTAAAGAGTCTGGATATTTATATAACTCTTTTGCTTGTGTACTTGTATAAATATTTTTTGCACGAAGCTCTAAAGTTTCGTCGTAATTTCTCTTTAATTTTGGGATGGTATCTTTAATTTGTTTTAAAGTTAACATCATTGCACTTGTTGAAGAAACAATAGTATCTAAAGCTCCTTGGTCTAAAGCATCACCAATATCAATATTAAATTCGTATTCTTTAAAAGTGGCATTTGAGGCTGCCATTTTTTGCTTTTTTGCAACAGTTCTTGCAGATTTTACGTGTTCTTCATAATAATTACCATCATATAAAATAAAGGTCATATATCTGCTGCCTTCTTCTGTAACTATTTTTCCTCTTTCTGCAGTAATAACTTTTTGATTTCCTCTATTTCCTTTTAAATCATAAATTAAAACATTTTTTAAAAGATTTTCATCTTCGCCATATTTTTCATCAAATTTAATTTGAAATCCAGGAATATCTGCATTAAAACTACCAGGAACTAAAGCCATAGCAGGTTTTTTCTTTTTAATGTTCAGATATAAATTTCGTTGTTTTAAATTGGCATAGGGAAAGATATTATTAAGAAAAAGAAAATTAATACCACTTAAAGCAATTGCTAAAAATGCAATTGGTCTTACTAATCTTTGTAGTGAAATTCCTGCGGATTTTGCTGCTGCAAACTCATAATTCTCCCCTAAATTACCCAATGCCATAATTGATGACAAAAGCACACCAATAGGTAATGCTTGTGGAATAATCATTAAAGTAGTATAATATAAAAACTTTAGTATAAAAATAATACTAATTCCTTTACCAGCAATATTCTCGAAAGCTTGCCATAAAGTTTGCATTACTAATACAAATAATACAATAAGGAATGTAGCTACAAAAGGAACTAGAAAGCTTTTTAAAATGTATTTATCTAAAATTTTCATAAAAAACAAAAGTAGCACCTTAAATGATAAGATGCTACTAATTTATTGTTAATTGAAATAATATTTATAATTAATCAATGGTATATTTTTGACTTACATATTTTTGTTTATCAAACACAAAAAAGTTTGTAGATAAAGGTTGATTACTTTTAAAGGTTGTAATTACAAAACTTGTTTTAGCACCATTAGAACCTGTTTGAATCAACTTAAAGATATGTTTTGTTTTAGCATCAATACCTAATTCTACTTTAACAATATCAGAATTGCTATCTATAGGATTTAAAGTTACAAACTGAATATTTCTACCATTAATATTCTCTAATTTTCCCATTTCAAAATTGTAACCTTCTTTATAAAAAGTTAATAATTTCGATGGATAAATAAAACCATCATCTCCACTCATATCTCCAGAAGTGATTGAAATTTCTTTTTCTTCATTGTTAATTACATACAGGTTTTTACCATCATAAATAAAATTGTTACCTAAGTAATTTAAATTATATTTTTCTCCTTGTAAATTTATTTCACCTCTAATTGGTGGTTCATCACCTTCTTTAATTCCAGCTTCTTTATTGCTTAACGTTTGGCTAAAACCTAAATACATATTGTTATAGGCACTCATTTTTGTAGAAACTTCATCTAACAAAGATTTTGCTTTTGCTGAGTTTTGTGAAAATGCGACTGTAGTTAAAAATAAACTTAAAAATAAAATTGTTATTTTTTTCATATTTCTCTAATTTCTTTCTTTTAAAATAAAAGTATTTGTTTAATTTTTTTCGTTTTCTAATAATTGTTCTAAAGCTATAAAATCTGGCACCAAAACTTGTCTTGCTTTACTACCTTCAAAGCCACCAACAATTCCAGCAGCTTCTAACTGGTCAATTAATCTACCAGCTCTATTATAGCCTAATTTTAATTTTCTTTGTAATAAAGAAGCTGAACCTTGTTGCGCAGTTACAATAATTTCTGCTGCATCTTTAAACAACTTATCTCTATCTGCAATATCAATATCAATACTTGTGCCACTTTCATCATCTACATATTCTGGCAATAAATACGCATCTGCATACGCTTTTTGCGAACCAATAAAATCGGTAATTTTTTCCACTTCTGGAGTATCTACAAAAGCACATTGTATTCTGCTTAAGGTATTTCCAGCTGTATATAATAAATCTCCACGTCCAATTAATTGGTCTGCTCCTCCAGCATCTAAAATGGTTCTAGAATCTATTTTAGAGGTTACTCTAAAGGCAATTCTTGCTGGGAAGTTTGCTTTAATTATCCCTGTAATTACATTTACAGAAGGTCTTTGTGTTGCTACAATTAAATGAATACCAATAGCTCTTGCAAGTTGAGCTAAACGTGCAATTGGTGTTTCTACTTCTTTACCAGCAGTCATTATTAAATCTGCAAATTCATCAATTACCAAAACAATATAAGGTAAAAATTGATGTCCTTCATTAGGATTCAATTTTCGTTGTTTAAACTTAACATTGTATTCCTTAATATTACGAACCATGGCTGCTTTTAGCAAATCGTAACGATTATCCATTTCAATACATAACGAATTTAATGTATGTACAACTTTGGTAGTATCTGTAATAATGGCTTCTTCAACATCTGGTAATTTTGCCAAATAATGACGCTCAATTTTATTAAACAACGTAAGTTCTACTTTCTTTGGATCTACCAAAATAAACTTTACTTCTGCTGGATGTTTTTTATATAAAAGTGATGTTAAAACCGCATTTAAACCAACCGATTTTCCTTGACCAGTTGCTCCAGCCATTAAAAGGTGAGGCATTTTTGCTAAATCAATCACAAAAGTTTCGTTACTAATTGTTTTACCCAAAGCAATTGGTAATTCCATTTGAGATTCTTGGAATCTTTTTGATGTAATTACAGAGTGCATAGAAACAATGGTCGATTTTTTATTTGGTACTTCTATACCAATCGTTCCTTTTCCTGGAATTGGAGCAATAATTCTAATACCTAAAGCAGATAAAGAAAGTGCAATATCATCTTCTAAATTTTTAATTTTTGAGATTCTAATTCCTGCTTCTGGAACAATTTCATACAAAGTAATTGTTGGCCCAACAGTAGCTTTTATTTCTGCAATACCAATTTTATAATTTTTTAAAGTATCTACAATCCTATCTTTATTGGCTTCTAATTCCTCAGGATCAATAGAAATACTTTCATTATATTGTTTCAGTAAATTAAAAGTTGGGAACTTAAAGTTAGATAATTCTAAAGTAGGATCAAACTCACCAAAGTCTTGTAATATTTTGTCTGATAAATTTTCTGTGGATGATTCTTCCTCTCTTGCAATGGCAATATCAATTCCAACATCATTCATATCTTCAACAGTTTCTTCTACTTGATCTTCTGTTGCAGGTTTTTCTTCAATTAATAAGGTAAGTTTTTCTTTTGCTGTTTTTACATCAGAATGTTTAGAAATAGTAGGTTTTAAGTTTTCTAAAGATAACTCAACTCCAGATTTTACTTTCTTTACCTCTTGTTTTTCAGTTTTAGAAATAGTTTCTTTTTCTAAACTTTCATTAACAACCTCATCCATTGCAGAATACTCCAATTCTTCTAATTGTCTTTCTGCTCTTTCAATTCTTTTTTGCTTCATTTTTTCAATAAAAGCATCAATATTTACTTTATATCGAACAATTAAATACGTTAATAATAAAAAGATTAAAATTATTGCTAAACCTGTTTTACCAATAAAAGTCTGTAGATAATCATTAATTTCGAAGCCAATAACCCCAGATAAAAGGGCATATTTTTGATGTAAAAAACCAAGCGTTACAGAAATCCAAAGCATGGCTAATAAACTCCAATTCCAAGAAATGATAACTTTCGCGAATCTTTGCTTTATCAAAATATAAAAGCCAGATATAAAAATTTGAAAGACAATAATAAAAGCAGCTAAACCAAAACCATCATAAATAAAAAAGTGACTTAAGTTTGCGCCAATTTTACCTAATAAATTACTGCTTTTTACAGATTTATCTGTTAAATAGTTTAAGGTACTTTGGTCTTCTTGCCAATTAAAGAAAAAGGAAATAAATGCAGTGCACAAAAAAAATGCGAACAACATTAAGAAGAAACCAAAAATGGTTTGCGCTTGTCTTGATTTAAAATAAGATAAAAAACCAAGTTTTTTATCCTTTTTATTTTCTTTTGTAACTGTTGGTTTTTTTAAGATTTGCTTCTTTTTTGCCATTAAAAATGAAAGTAATTTTTTAGAGCGTAAAGATACATTTTTGCTTACAACAACAAAGTAATTTTTGGAACATAAATAATTCCAGCAATAATTAAGGAGATTAAAGCTGCAAATGTTGGTGCACCTGCAGCAATATCTTTAATCAATCCTATTTTTATATGGAATTCTGGATGAATAAAATCGGCAACTTCTTCAATGGCAGAATTTGCAGCTTCAGCTACTAAAACTAAACCAATTGCTAAACATTGCACAGCCCATTCCATTTCAGAAATATCAAAAACGAAACCTAAGATAGTTGCAATTAAAGCGAAAAATAATTGTGCTTTTATGCTGTCTTCAGTAGACATTAAAATCCATAACCCTTTAAAGGCAAACTTTAAACTTCTAATTCTACCTCTTAGAAAACCATCATTAGGATTTTTCATTCTTAAATAGCTTTTAAAGCAGCTTCGTAATTTGGTTCTTCAGCAATTTCAGGAACTTGTTGTGTATACGTAACAATTCCTTTTGGATTTACGATAACAATGGCTCTTGAATGTAAATCTGCCATGGGTCCATTTGCGATGTTTAGCTTGTAATCTTTTCCAAAATCACCATTCGCAAAATCAGAAAGCATTACAACATTATCTAATCCTTCTGCAGCACAAAAACGAGCTTGCGCAAAAGGTAAGTCTTTAGAAATACATAATACTACAGTATTGTCTAAACCAGAAGCTTTTTCATTAAATTCCCTTACAGACATTGCACAAATACCAGTATCTACACTAGGAAAAATATTCATAATGATATTTTTACCCTCAAAATCTGATAAAGATTTATGTGATAAATCTACAGTGGTTAATGTGAAATTTGGAGCTTTGCTACCTATTTTTGGTAAATCTCCTATTGTACTTATTGCGTTTCCTTTTAATGTAATATCTGCCATTTTATTATTTTTTTTAGTGATATTCAAAAGTAAGAATAATTAAATCAATCAATAAAAAATAATATCTAAAACATCCTTAATTTTAAGTATTACTATCGATTTAATACTTTTTTAACAGTTATGGAAAACCGTAACTTCATTCTTTGCGTAAATATGAGCGTAACACAAATATTAATTATTAATAAATAATTTTATCATTATGAAGAAATCAAATTTTTTAAAAGTGTCAATTTTTATTTTTACATTATTTATAGGACAAACTTATTTTGCTCAAAAAACTAAAATGGTTGGTGGAGCAGAAATGTTTCCTTCTAAAAACATTATAGAAAATGCAGTAAATTCTAAAGATCATACCACTTTAGTAGCAGCAGTAAAAGCAGCAGATTTAGTAGCAACGTTATCTGGAGATGGTCCATTTACCGTTTTTGCACCCGTAAATAAAGCGTTTGAAATGTTGCCAGAAGGAACTGTTGCAACTTTATTAAAACCAGAAAATAAAAAACAATTACAAATTATTTTAACATATCACGTAGTTGCTGGTAAAGTTAGTGCAGCAGATTTAATTAAAATGATTAAAGATAATGACGGAAAAGTGGCAATAAAAACAGTAAGTGGAGGAACCATTACAGCTTGGATGAAAGATAAAAAAGTTTACATTTCTGATGAAAATGGAGGTAAAGCAGTAGTAACCATTGCAGATGTGAATCAATCTAATGGAGTAATTCACATTATTGATAGTGTTTTATTACCAAAATCTTAATTTATAAGAACTCTTATATAAATTTTAAGCCACTTTCCCTAAAAGTGGTTTTTTTATGCTTTTTATTTTTTGAAATAGTAACAAATTGTATTGATAACTAATTGTACTTTTGCACACTGAAAAAAGCAACCAAAAAGCGTGAATATCACACAATATACATCAGAATTTAAATACAATTTAAAACTTGCAACACCAGTAATGTTGGGAATGCTAGGGCATACATTTGTTGCTTTTGTAGATAATATTATGGTGGGTCAATTAGGAACTGCAGAATTAGCAGCAGTTTCTTTAGGAAATAGTTTTATGTTTATTGCGATGTCTATTGGTATCGGATTTTCAACAGCAATTACACCTATTATTGCAGAAGCAGATTCGTCTAATAATTTACAGCAAGCAAGATCTGGTTATAAAAGTGGACTTTTTTTATGCACAACTTTAGGGATTTTATTATTCCTGTTAGTTTTCTTCTCAAAACCGTTCATGTATTTAATGCAACAGCCAGAAGAAGTGGTAGCATTGGCAATTCCGTATTTAGATTTGGTGGCATTTTCTTTAATTCCGTTGATAATTTTCCAAGCAATTAAACAGTTTAGTGATGGAATGTCGATGACTAGATACCCAATGTATGCTACTTTATTGGCAAATATTGTAAACGTAGTTTTAAACTATTTATTAATTTTTGGTAAATTCGGATTTCCAGAAATGGGCATTGTTGGTGCAGCTTATGGAACTTTAGTTTCACGTTTTGTAATGGTTATTTATTTATGGGTTTTATTGCGTTACAAAGAACGTTCTGCGCAAATAGTAAAAAATATAAAATTCTTTGTTTTAGATAGTTTGATGATCAAAAAAATCATCAACTTAGGTTCTTTAAGTGGGATGCAAATGTTTTTTGAAGTCGCTATTTTTACGGCTGCAATTTGGTTGAGTGGTTTATTGGGTAAAAATCCGCAAGCAGCGAATCAAATTGCCTTGAATTTATCTTCCATGACATTTATGGTAGCAATGGGTTTAAGCGTTGCTTCTATGATAAGAGTTGGGAATCAAAAAGGGTTGCAGAATTACAAAGAATTGCGAAGAATTGCTTTTTCAATCTTCTTATTAGGGGCTTTACTGGCAACTTTATTTGCGATTTTCTTTTTTATATTCCATAAAAGTTTACCTAATATTTATATGGATTTAAATGATACTAAAAATTATATAGACAATATGGAAGTGGTTTCTATAGCTGCAGATTTATTATTGGTGGCTGCATTTTTCCAAATTTCTGATAGTATTCAAGTTGTATTTCTAGGAGCTTTACGTGGTTTACAAGACGTAAAAGTGCCCACAATTCTTACCTTTATTTCTTATTGGTGTGTTGGTTTTCCTGTCTCTTACTTTTTAGGTAAAGAAGATATGTATGGTAGTTTTGGAATTTGGCTAGGCTTATTGGCTGGTTTAACAACAGCTTCTGTGTTGTTATATATAAGGTTTAATACATTAACTTTAAAGTTAATAGAGGAAAAGAAAGAGTTAGTTCTTGAAAGTTAACTTTATAAGAAATAGAGTATATATTTTTTTAATTTCATTTTTTCAACAAAAAAAATCCTGATTTTTACATCAGGATTTTAGTTTTTAATATTCAATTTTATCTTGCTTTTCAGACCATTTTTGAAAAGGTTCTAAAGCAATTTCTCGTCCAACTTGTTCAAATGGAATACTTCTTTTTTCGTAAGGGAGTGGAATTTCTTTATAAATAAATTCATCATCAAAACCAATATCAGCAGCATCCTGTTGATTACTTCCATAGTACACTTTATCTGGTCTTGCCCAATAAATTGCGCCTAAACACATTGGGCAAGGCTCGCAAGAAGTGTATATAATGCAACCATCTAATTGAAATGAACCAATTTTGTTACAAGCATCTCTAATGGCTGTAACTTCTGCATGTGCTGTTGGATCGTTGGTAGATGTTACTTTGTTATTTCCACGACCAATAATTTCTCCATCTTTTACAACGATACATCCAAAAGGGCCTCCTTCATTATTACTCATTCCTTTTAAAGCAGCTTTTACTGCTTCACTCATAAATTCTGTGTGATTCATACTTTAGTATTCAGTTTTCAGTATCAGTTAACAGTGGAGTATTTAAAACCACCTGAATTTCTGCAAACTTGTTTAATTTTTAATAAAGATTCAAATTTATAAACCTTTAAATTATTTGAATTGTTTTTTTGTTTACTTTTAAAATAAAAGTATAATTTTTAATCGATGATTGCATACAGCAACTGCCAACTGAAGATTATTTTAAACCTCCTGTCATTTCTTCTGGTTTTACCCAAGCATCATATTCTTCTGGAGTTACATATCCTAAACGTACAGCTTCAACTTTTAAAGTTGTTCCATTTTCATGCGCTGTGTTTGCAATTTCTGCAGCTTTATAATAACCTATTTTTGTATTTAAAGCAGTAACTAACATTAAAGAATTGTTTACTAATTCTGTAATTCTTGTTCTATTTGGTTCAATACCAGCAGCACAATTTTCATCAAATGATCTACAAGCATCACCAATTAATTGAGCAGATTGTAAAACGTTAGCAGCCATCATTGGTTTAAAAACGTTTAATTCATAATGTCCTTGAGTACCACCAACTGTAACAGCAACATCATTACCCATAACTTGCGCACAAACCATTGTGATTGCTTCTGCTTGAGTAGGATTTACTTTTCCTGGCATAATTGAAGAACCAGGTTCGTTTGCAGGAATTATGATTTCTCCAATTCCAGATCTTGGTCCAGAAGCCATCATTCTAATATCGTTTGCAATTTTATTTAAAGAAACTGCGATTTGTTTTAAAGCTCCATGCGTTTCTACTAAAGCATCATGAGCAGCTAAAGCTTCAAATTTATTTTCTGCTGTAATAAATGGCATTCCTGTAAATTCTGCAATGTATTTAGCAACTAAAACATCATATCCTTTTGGAGTATTTAAACCTGTACCTACTGCAGTTCCACCTAAAGCTAATTGACTTAAATGTTCTAAAGTGTTATTTAATGCTTTTAAACCGAAGTTTAATTGTGCAACATAACCAGAAAATTCTTGACCTAAGGTTAGGGGAGTAGCATCCATTAAATGCGTACGTCCAATTTTTACAACGTCAGAAAATGCTTCTGATTTTGCTTTTAAAGTATCTCTTAATTGTGTAATTCCAGGAATGGTGTTTTCTACAATTTTCTTGTAAGCAGCAATATGCATACCTGTTGGAAACGTATCGTTAGAAGATTGTGATTTGTTTACATCATCATTTGGTTGAATGGTTTTATCACCTTCACCAATTGTTTTTCCAGCAATTTCATGAGCTCTGTTTGCAATCACTTCATTCACATTCATGTTAGATTGTGTTCCTGAACCTGTTTGCCAAATTACTAAAGGAAATTGATCATCATGTTTGCCTGCTAAAATTTCATCACAAACTTGTGCAATTAAATCTCTTTTTTCTGATGTTAAAACATCCAATTCACAATTTGTAAATGCTGCTGCTTTTTTTAGATATGCAAAACCGTATACAATTTCTAAAGGCATAGAACCTGCTGCACCAATTTTAAAATTATTTCTAGAACGTTCTGTTTGTGCTCCCCAATATTTATCTGCTGGCACATTTACGTTACCCATTGTGTCTTTTTCAACTCTGTATTTTGTCATTTTTGGATATTTTAATAAAAGAACAAATTTACATAATCTAAAATGATTACAGATAAACAGTTTTGTAGAAATCGTGTTAAAAGTTTTTTTGATTTATACGTAGAATTTGAAAATATGTGTTATTTTTGTGACATAATTTTTACAAATATTCAACAATGTTAGATTTTTCTCAATTTTCAGGATTAGTTTTATTCATGTTTATTTTTACAGCTGGTTTTTGGTTGTTAATATTCTTATTAACTTTTGTGGTTCCTTATTGGATTGGAGGAACAATTTGGGAAAATTTCAAATTAAAAAAAGAAGCAAAAGAAGCTGCTGAAGGGAAGTAGTTTTTTAAAAATATATTGTACTATATAAAACTCATTCAAGAAATTGAATGAGTTTTTTTGTTGTTATAGTTTAGTTTTATAATGATTAAGATATTTGGATAACTTACTGAAGAGATTCTCCAGTTTTCAGAAATAGAAAAGTTTGTAAGATGTTGCATAAGATTAACCATTTTATAAAATACAAAAAACTCGTTCAAAAATTGAACGAGTTTTTTTATAGGTTTGAGTAAGTGCGTTAAGGATTGAAACATTTGTTTGAGCTCTTTTTTCTTTTTCAGAAAAAAAGCGAGTGTTGAAAGCCTGTTAAAACGCCCAAAGACTATCCTTCAAAATCTTCTACACCACCATTTTCTTCTCTATTTTCTCTATTTACTTTTTTCTTTTGATTAAAACGATATACTAAACTAACCGTAAATTGTGGTTCTCTCCATTGGAATTCTGAATACTGATCTAAAAAACCTGGTAAATTTGTAGTTCTTTTGCTAATTCTACTATTAAAAACATCGCTAAAGTTTACACTAATAGATGCTTTTTCTTTAAAAATATCTTTACTTGCAGCAAGATTCATACTAAAAACACCTTGGCTTTCTGTTTGCGCATTTTTATTTGGACCTCTATAATTTGAGTTAACTTGTAAATCTATTTTAGATGGTAAAGTTATTTTTTGATTTAATCTTATAAAAAATGCAGTATTTTCGAAGTCGAAATTTTGTGAAACATTTGTTGTAGGGTTTAAGTAATCTCCATCTGTTTTTACATTGTATAAATTAAAATCGCTATTAATATTCCAAATTTTAAATGGTCTATAGTTTAAGGTGAATTCAAAACCATATCTTTCTTGTGTAGATAAATTTACAGGAAATCTTCTTGTAATTGGATCTCCATTATCAGTAATTTCACCTGTATCTTCTTGAATGTTTTCCCAATTATCATTACTTACATTGTAGTAAATAGAAGTACTTAAAGTTAATTTATCCCAACGTTTTAAATAACCTAAATCTATTGCGTCTGTAATTACAGGATTTAAATTTACGTTACCACTGTAAATATTACTTTCACTAGATCTACTAGGAAAAGGATTTAAACTTCTACCTCTTGGTCTTCTAATTCGTCTGTTATATCCTAAAGTAAAACTATCTCCACCTTCTAATTCGTAACCAAGATTTATAGTAGGGAATAAGTTTCCATAAGATCTTTCATCATTTGTAGTAGATGTTTGTTGTACGATTTCGATATTAGTATATTCGTAACGTAAACCAGCTAAAAGCGAAATATTATTAAATTTTTGTCCATATTGAAAGTAAGCTGCATTTACAAATTCCTCATAATTAAAAGAGTTGTTTAAACCATCATCAGGAATTAAGTCTCCATTAGGAAAATCTTGTCTTTCTGCTAAATAAAAACTATTAAAAATATCTCTATAATTACCTCTATAACCTGCTTCAAATTGAATGTCTTCTCCAACAGGATGTACATAATCTATTTGTAATAAACCACTATTTTCATTTTGATCTTCTAAAACCAACTCTAAATCGTTTAAAAGATTTGCTTGTGTATCTATTTCTGTAATATTATTTAATTTATCTTCTTCTTCTGTAGAGTATTGTAAGTTGATAGATAATTTTTTTCCAGAATCATTAAAATTATTTACATAGTCTAATGTATATTGAACTCTTTGCTCATCTTCTCCTTCACCTTCTGTTCTAAAAGTAGCTTCATTAATATCTCCTTGAGCATTAAATCTTTGGATGGTATTTGAGTTTACATCATCATCATTTCCTTTACTAAATACTATGTTTCCAATAATACTTGAGTTTTCAGTTAAATAATATTCTGCTCCAAAACTAGTAAAAATAGATCTTCCTAAACGATCAAAATTTCTTTGTTCTACAACTTTAGCATTTTGTGCAGATGGAGAAAGGTAATCAGAATCTGAAAATGCATTTCCTGGAGTTTCATTGTAACGAAAACCAGTATTTGTAAAAAGATTCCACTTTTTTGTTCTCCAGTTTGCATTAAAAGCTGTACCAACTCTTGCAGGCTCCCCTAAATCTAACTGTAAAGAACCATTGAAACCTGTTAATTTGTTTTTTCTTAAAATGATATTTAAAATTCCAGCTGTTCCTTCAGCATCATATCTTGCAGATGGAGAAGTAATAACTTCAATTTTTTCAATTGCTTCTGCAGGAATTTGTCTTAAAGCTTCAGCACCATTCATACCTACTAAAGCACTTGGTCTTCCATCAATTAAAATGGTTACGTTTTCATTTCCACGTAAACTAACTGCTCCTTCAACATCTACTTGAACAGAAGGTACATTTCCTAAAACGTCACTTGCATTACCACCTCTAATAGATAAATCTTTACCGATATTAAAAACTTTTTTATCTAAGCGAATATCAACAGTTGTTTTTTCTGCTATAATTACAACTTCATCTAAAGATTTTGAATCTTCAGATAATTTTATAGTTCCTAAATCTAAATCACTTGTAATATTTTGTTTTGGATATTTTTTTGAGTTGAAAGAAATAAACTCTACACTAATTTCGTAATTTCCTGTAGGAGTTTTAATATCAAATTTTCCTTCCATATCTGTAATTCCTCCAGAAATTTTTTGAGTATCTGTGTTTTTTAACACAATAGTTGCGTACTCTAAAGGTTGGTTTGAATTTGCATCTACTACTTTTCCTGTAATAGAAATTTCTTTTACTGGCATTGCCATTTGAGAAAATAAAACTGATGCCGAAAACAGGCAAAAAATAAAAAGAGATATTTGTTTAGTCAAAACTTTTGAATTTAAGATTTACTTTAAGACTGCAAATATCCTTTTTAGTTTAGTTTAAATAAGTTAAAAATTCGTTAAACAAAAATTTATTTAGTCATTGAGAGCAATTCTAAAATATTTTCTGGAGGTCTGCCAATAACAGCTTTATTTTTGTTGATTACAATAGGTCTTTCTATCAGTTTGGGATTTTGAACCATTGCTGTGATAATGTCTGAATCTGA
Organism: Polaribacter vadi; assembly: GCF_001761365.1. Taxonomy (NCBI): domain Bacteria; kingdom Pseudomonadati; phylum Bacteroidota; class Flavobacteriia; order Flavobacteriales; family Flavobacteriaceae; genus Polaribacter; species Polaribacter vadi. Next base: position 412,751 of record NZ_CP017477.1, read on the forward strand.
AAGTTCTTTACCTTTATATTCTTCCTTCCAGATTTTTTCTGTTTTTCTGACTAGTTGAATAGGCGAAATTCCTAACATTGTTATAATTTCTGTAAGTTCTTTTTCTGATGGAACTTCCTCTAAATATTTTATGATTTCAAATTCTCTTCCTGAGTTTTCTAAAATGGCTAAACCTTCTCTCGATTTTCTACATCTTGGATTGTGGTAAATTTGAAGCCCTCTTTCTCCCAAAGGGAGTAAATTGTTTATTTTAGTCATGGCTTTTTGTGTTTTATGAATTGTTTATTTCAGTTAGGTTTTTAATAATGTAATTATTTTTTAATTGTAACGTAGTTTGCAAACAGGTTTAGCCCTGATTGAAATGGCATCCTTTTTTTATTTTTCTTAAAAAAAGATATAATGGAAAGCAGGAAATGGCTTCAAATTATTATTTGAAAAAAATCTCATAAGAGTATTTCTTCACAAGAGTATTTCTTCCCGAGTTTATATTGAGCGTAGTCGAAATAGGAAGATTAAGATGGGCTTTATTTCTGCCCATTCAACATTAAATATGCTTTTAAAAAAGGATTGATATCTCCATTCATTACATTATCTACATTTCCTGTTTCATGCCCAGTTCTAACATCTTTTACTAATTTATAAGGATGCATCACATAATTTCTTATTTGACTACCCCATTCGTTTTTTAGTTTTCCTGATTCAATTTCATCTCTTGCAGCTTGCTGTTTTTGTAATTCAATTTCATACAATTGCGATTTTAGCATTTTCATGGCAGTTGCTCTATTATCATGCTGAGAGCGTGAGTTTGAACAAGAAATCTGAATTCCAGAAGGTTTATGTGTTAGTTGAACTTTCGTTTCTACTTTGTTTACATTTTGTCCTCCAGCACCACTTGAACGTGCAGTAACAATTTCTACATCTGCAGGATTTATATCAATTTCAATAGAATCATCTGCAACAGGAAAAACGTATACAGAACCAAAAGTTGTGTGGCGTTTTGCATTGGAATCGAAAGGCGAAATTCGGACTAATCTATGCACACCATTTTCTCCTTTTAACCAGCCAAAAGCATAATCGCCTTCAATTTCTATGGTAATTGTTTTAATCCCAACAACATCACCAGCTTGATAATTTAATGTTTTTAGTTTAAAACCTTGCTTTTCTGCCCACATTGTGTACATTCTAGAAAGCATTTCTACCCAATCGCAACTCTCTGTTCCTCCAGCTCCAGCAGTAATTTGAATGGTTGCAGAAAGTGAATCTCCTTCCTCTGAAAGCATATTTTTAAACTCAATATCTTCTAAAAACGTACTAGTTTTTTCATATTGATTTTTTACATCTTCTTCTTCTGCTTCATCCTCTTTATAAAAATCGTAAAACACATTTAAATCTTCATTTAAACGAATTATTTGATTGTAATCTTCTACCCATTTCTTTTTAAAACGGAGTTCTTTCATAAATAATTCAGCAGCTTTTGGATCGTTCCAAAAATTAGGATCTACCGTTTTTTCTTCTTCATTAGCTATTTCTATGAGTTTTTTATCGATTTCTAAATAATCTTTTAATTTCTCAATTCTAGCAGCAATATCTTTAAGTTGGTCTTGTGTAATCATACAAGAACAAAAATAAATGATTTTTTAGGATTTCAAGTTTTTAAAGTTGATAGTTATTTTATAGATTTATAGAAAATATTCAAACCATGAAAAAATCAATACTTTTTTTACTTTTTATTGCATGTAGTTTTAATAGTTTTTCTCAATTTTTTGAAGAAAAAACTGGTAAAAAATTACAAGAAGGCATTACAAAATATGAGGGCTACATTCCTTTTTATTATGATGAAAAGAAAGACAAGGTATTTTTACAAATAGAGAATTTAGATTCGGAATTTTTATATGTAAATGCACTTTCTCAAGGAATTGGTTCTAATGATATTGGTTTAGATAGAGGACAATTAGGAGGTGGAGTTGTCGTCTTTTTTAAAAAAGCGGGTAATAAAATTTTAATGATTCAACCAAATCAAGATTTTAGAGCCATTACAGATAATGAAGAAGAAAAAAACTCGGTAAAGGAAGCGTTTGCAAAATCGGTTTTGCATGGTTTTGTCATCAACCAAGAAAAAAAAGGCGTTTATTTAGTAGATGCTACTGATTTTTTTATGAGAGATGCACATGGAGTTGCTAGAACTTTAGCAAGAAATAACCAAGGAAATTACAGTTTGGATAAAAGTAAATCGGCTTTTTATTTAGAGCGTACAAAAGCGTTTCCTAAAAATGTTGAGTTCGATTTAATGCTAACTTTTAAAGGAACTCCAAAAGGCTATAATATTAGAAGTGTAACTCCAGATGCGAGTTTAGTAACTGTGCATCAACATCATTCTTTTGTGGAATTGCCAGACAATAAATACAAAACTAGAAAATATGATCCAAGAGCTGGTTCTTGGCAAATGAGCTATTTAGATTATTCATCGCCCGTAAACGAATCGATTACAAAACGCTTTATTTACAGACACAGATTAGAAAAGAAAAATCCGAATGCTGCAATTTCTGAAGCAGTTGAACCTATAATTTATTATCTAGATAGAGGAACTCCAGAACCTGTAAGAAGTGCGCTTTTAGATGGTGGACGTTGGTGGAATCAAGCTTTTGAAGCTGCTGGGTATAAAGATGCTTTTCAGTTTAAAATGTTGCCTGAAGGTGCAGATATGTTAGATGTTCGCTACAATGTTGTGCAATGGGTGCATAGATCTACAAGAGGATGGAGTTATGGTTCTAATATTTCTGATCCAAGAACTGGAGAGATTTTAAAAGGACATGTAAGTTTAGGAAGTTTGCGAATTCGTCAAGATTTTTTAATTGCACAAGCCCTGCAAGCTCCTTATAAAAATAATACAGTTGATGATGATTTTGCTATGCAAATGGCAATTGCAAGAATCAGACAATTAGCTGCACATGAAATCGGACACACTTTAGGATTCAGTCATAATTTTGCAGCAAGTACAAATGGACGAACTTCTGTGATGGATTATCCACATCCAAAATTCACCTTAAAAAATGGTGAAATTGATTTTTCTGATGCTTATGATACTAAAATTGGTGCTTGGGATAAAGTAATTGTAAACTACTCTTATCAAGATTTTGCTGATGATAAAGATGAAGAAACAGCCTTAAAAGACATTTTAGAAAATGCGTATGAAAGTGGTTTAAAATATTTGTCTGATGCAGATGCAAGACCTAAAGGAAGTGCAAGTGCAACAGCACATTTGTGGGATAATGGAGGTACTATTTACGATGAATTAATCAATCTTTTAAAAATAAGAAAAACTGCCATTACTAATTTTTCTTTGGATAATATAAAAACTGGCGAACCTTATTCTGTGTTGGAAGATGTATTTGTACCTCTTTATTTTTTACATAGATTTCAAACAGAAGCAACTGTAAAATTGATTGGTGGTTTAGAATATTCTTATGCTGTAAAAGGAGGAAATCAGAAAGTGGTAGAAAGAGTTTCTGGAGAAACAGAATTAAAAGCTTTAGCTGCAGTTATAAAAACCATTTCTGTAGATGAAATTGCAATTCCAAAAGAAAAATTGGCGTTTTTTTCTCCAAGAGCTTATGGTTATAACAGAACAAGAGAATCTTTTAAAAGTAAATTAGGAGTTGCTTTTGATGCTTTTTCTGCTGTAGAAACCACTTCAGAAATGACGTTGGAACTTTTATTACATCCACAAAGAATGTCTAGACTTATTGCGCATAAAAGTTTGGACGATTCGCAATTAGGTTTCAATGAATTACTTGATATTTTAATACAGAATACAATTAAAGTTAATCATAAAGATACGTATTACCAAGAGTTGCAAAATGTTGTAAATAGTCAGTTTTTGGAAGCATTAATGTATTTATCAACCTATAAAAATCAGTATCAACAAGTAAACGCAATTGCCATGTTTAAGCTAGAGGAAGTTAAAAAAATCCTTGAAGGTAAAAATGCAAATGGCGTTCAAAAAATATATGATGCAGCTATGGTAAAAATGATTGATGGTTTTTTAAAAAATCCAACGACTTTTAAAAAATCGCCAGCTCCACAAATTCCAGATGGTTCTCCAATTGGGAATTAAAAACAGAAACAAAGTTTAAAAATTTTACAAATTTCTCTAAATTAATTCAAGAAAATTGAGTTTGATTAGTGAAATTTGTGTTTTCTAAAAAATAAAAATGATCATAGATTTAATTTCAGATACAGTTACAAAGCCAACACCAAAAATGTTGGAAGCAATGATGAGCGCAAAAGTTGGCGATGATGTTTTTAAAATGGATCCAACTGTAAACGAGCTACAAGAAAAAGTAGCTACAATGTTTGGAATGGAAGACGCTTTGTTTTTTCCATCAGGAACTATGGCAAATCAAACAGCCATAAAATTGCATACACAGCCTGGAGATTTGGTTATTTGTGATAAATATGCTCATATTTATAATTATGAAAGTGGTGGAGTTGCTTTTAATTCTGGAGTTACGTGTAAGTTAATAGATGGTGAAAGAGGCATGTTTACAGCAAAGCAAATTGAAGAAATAGCTGCTGCAAAACCAGAAATCTATTTACCTTATACAAAACTAATTTGTTTAGAAAATACTACAAATAAAGGAGGTGGAGCTTGTTGGGATTTTGAAGAAATAAAAAAAATACAGCAAGTAGCTAAAAAAAATAATTTAAAGTTTCATTTAGATGGAGCACGTTTATTTAATGCTTTGGTTGCAAAAAATGAAACTCCAAAACAATATGGAGAATTATTTGATACGATTTCTATTTGTTTATCAAAAGGACTAGGAGCACCAATTGGTTCTCTTTTATTAGGATCAAAAAAAGATATGACGTATGGTTTAAGATTAAGAAAATTATTAGGTGGTGGAATGCGTCAAGTTGGTTTTTTAGCAGCTGCAGGAATCTATGCTTTAGATAATCATGTGGAAAGATTGGCAGAAGATCATCAAAAAGCAAAAGAAATAGGCGCACTTTTAGGATCACTTTCTTACATTACAAAAGTAGAACCTATAGAAACAAACATCATTATTTTTTATGTTGATGAAAAAATTGGTGCTGAGTTTTTTATCAACAAAATGAAAGAAAAAAATATTTTGTTAACACCAATGGGAGATGGAAAATTACGAATTGTTACGCATTTAGATTATACAGATAAAATGCACGAAATTTTATTAAAAGAATTGAAAAATTTTTAAAAATAAAAACGAACAACAGGCGAAATTGGCGAAGCAAAAACGCTTTTATCATCATCATATAAAACGTCATAACGAATACCAACAGCAAACCTACCTTGGTTATAGGCAACTCCTAAATGTAGTGCAGGAAAATTCGAATTGAAAGAGTTTGAACCTTGTATTTGTTGTTTTGCAAAATAATACTCTAACTCACCAGAAAACTGAACGTTAAAATTAGTTTGATATAAAGAGAGTATACTTGTGCTGTATGCAGTTGTAGAAAAATCGTTTATTTCGCTATATAAATACCCAAGACCTGCACCTAGAGCAAAACCATTATCAAAATTATAAATAGCACTTGGTGAAATACCAATAGTTGTTTGGTTGTTGCCAAAACCTAGTGTAAATCCTCCTCCAAACTGAACATTGTCCCAAAAGTCGGTTTTTTGAGAAAAAGTTGTTAAAGAAAAAGCTAAAAATATAAAAAGGACTAATTTTTTCATTACCAATTGTTTAATTTGTTTCTCCTAATTTAGCCAATTCTTTGTAATTTCTATTTAATTTTCTTAATAAAAAACCATATAATAATTGATAGAAAAGCCATAAAACACCTAAAATTAGAAGCGTTGCTATAAGTGTAGCAATTATTATTAAAAATATTTGTTTGTTATTTAAATCATCAAAATTATTATTTATGGAAGCTATTGTAACAACAATCATTATTAAAGCCATATAACTTAAATTAAAGAGGACATAATTTCTTACAGTTTTCCTAGTTTTTAGAATTTTTCTCATTAAAGTTCTTGTGGCATCTGTTGTAGAAATTCTTCTATAATTTAAATAAAACATGACAAGGAAGTAGAATAAAATTCCATAAGCAGCAATTTGAGTATAAAAAATAAAATCTTCTAATCCCATTTTTTTGTATTCAGCATAAGCTTCATCCATATCTATAATAAAATATAGAGAGTTAAGAATTACAAACTCTAAAATACCTATTATAAATATCCATTTTACAATAGATGACGATTTAGAATGTGCCAATTTGTAAATTTCTAAAGAAGATAATTTCTCATTTTCTTCTGGCTGGTTTACCCAGGCTTTTTTATAATTTTCTAATAAATCCATGTTTATGGGTTTAAAATGTTTTTTAATTTTTCTTTTGCTCTGTTCATCTTTACTCTAGCATTTACAGAGGTTATACCTAAGGTTTCAGCTATTTCTTTATAAGGTTTATCTTCTAAATACAAGAAAATTAAAGCCTTGTCAATATCATTTAAATGATGAATTGCTTTGTATAAAGAGGCTAATTGTTTTTCTTCTGTATCATCATATTCATGCCCTTTAATTTTATAAGCAAAATCACTTATATCTTGTGTTTTAATTCTTCTTGTCGATTTTCTATATAAAGAAATTGCTGTATTTAAAGCTACTCTATACATCCAGGTACTAAATTTGGAATCCCCTCTAAATTTGGGGTAATTTTTCCAAAGTTGAATAGTAATCTCTTGAAACAAATCATTATGAGCATCTTTATTTGTAGTGTAAATTCTACAAATTTTATGCGCAATATTTTGGTTTGTTTCAAAGTCCGATAAAAATCTAGTCTCTAAATCTTTCTGCACTTTAGTTATAGTTAGTTATTGTATTAGTAGTTTAAATTTAAGAAATGTTACATTTTTCTCAAATTAATTTTATTTCCAATTTAAATTATTAGATTTGTTAAATATAAAATTAAATAAATTGAACAATATTAAGCAAGATTTTACAATTAAAGACCTTGAAAATATCTCTGGAATAAAAGCGCACACAATTAGAATTTGGGAAAAGCGTTACAATTTATTATCACCAAAAAGATCAGAAACAAATATTAGGTATTATACTTCAGAAGATTTAACAAAACTCTTAAACATTGTGCTGTTAAACAATAATGAGTTTAAAATTTCTAAAATAGCAGCTATGTCAGATGAAGAAATTACGCTTCAATCTAGAGAGTTAGCCTTTAAAACTGCTATTAATGATGAAGCTATAAACTCTTTTAAAGTTTCGATGTTTCAGTTCGATAAAGTGTTATTTAACAATACTTATAATACGTTACTTCATAAAAAAACATTTAGGGATATTTTCAAAAATGTCTTTATTCCCTTTTTAGAGCATATTGGTTTATTATGGCATACAGAAACTTTATTGCCTGCACATGAGCATTTTATATCGAATTTAATTGCACAGAAAATTCAAATAAATACAGAAAAATTACAATTTAATATTATCAGTACAAATAAAACTTATGTATTGTTTTTACCAGATAACGAAATTCATGAATTAGGGTTGTTATATTTAAATTACGAGTTAGTCTTAAGAGGTTTTCATACTATCTATTTAGGGCAAAGTTTGCCTTTAGCAAACCTTAATTATTTTTTACAAGGTGATCGTGAAATTTGCTTTATAACTTCCTTAACCATACAGCCTTATGATGATAAAATAGAGAAATATTTTTATAACATTAATGAATTAATGACCAATAATAATCATAAATTTATTGCAGTTGGTAGAAAAGTACAAAAAGTTAAACACTTAGATTTAAGCTCTAATATTACAATGTACGATTCTATATCAGATTTGTTAAAAGTCTTATAAAGTTTTACAGTAATAATTTTTATTGTTTAATTAATATTTATATTTGTTAAACAAATAAATAGAATGAATAAAAACATATATATAATAGGTTCAGGTTTTTCCTCTTTATCAGCTTCTTGCTATTTAGCAAAAGAAGGCTATAAAGTAACTGTTTTAGAAAAAAACGATACTTTAGGAGGTAGAGCAAGGCAATACAAAAAAGATGGTTTTACTTTTGATTTAGGACCTTCTTGGTATTGGATGCCTGATGTTTTTGAGCGTTTTTTTGCAGATTTTGGCAAAAAACCTTCTGACTATTATATTTTAGATAAATTAAGTCCTGGTTACGAAGTTTATTTTGGTAAAAACGATTCTTTTAAAATATCAGATCGTTTAGAAGAAATTTATCAACTTTTTGAGGAAGAAGAAAAAGGGAGTTCAAAACATCTAAAAAGTTTTCTAGATTCAGCAAAATCAAACTATGAAACTGCAATTTTAGACTTGGTTTACAAACCAGGAATTTCTCCTTTAGAATTAGTGAATTCTACCACAATTGCAAGAGTAACTCAGTTTTTTTCGACCATAAGAACACAAGTTCGTAAAAATATAAAAAGTCAAAAATTAATTCAAATTTTAGAATTTCCAGTATTGTTTTTAGGAGCAAAACCTAGCAATACTCCAGCTTTCTATAATTTTATGAACTATGCAGATTTTGGTTTAGGAACTTGGCATCCAAGAGGAGGTATGTACAAAGTTATTGAAGGTATGGTTACTTTAGCAACAACTTTAGGTGTTAAATTTCAAGTTGATGCAAATGTAGAAAAGATTGTTGTTGATGAGCAAAACAATGTAAAAGGTTTGGTTGTAAATGGAGATGAAATTGAGACTAACTTAGTGTTAAGTGGTGCAGATTATCATCATACAGAAACCTTATTAAATCAAAATTTAAGACAATATTCAGAAATTTATTGGGCTAAAAAAACTTTTGCTCCATCATCTTTATTATTTTATGTTGGTTTTGATAAAAAAGTTAAAAATGTGAGCCATCATACTTTATTTTTTGATACAGATTTCGATTTGCATGCTGTAGAAATTTATGATCAACCAAAATGGCCAACAGCGCCACTATTTTATGCTAACTTTACATCGATAACTGATAGAACTTCTGCTCCAGAAGGTAAGGAAGCTGGTTTTTTCTTAATTCCTTTAGCTCCAGGTATTGAAGATACAGAAGCATTAAGAGAAGAATATTTTCATAAAATAGTAGACAGATTTGAGTCTTTAACAAATCAAAAAATAAAAGAAAGTGTTTTATTTAAAAGATCTTTTTGTGTAAAAGATTTTGAACAAGAATACAATTCTTACAAAGGCAATGCGTATGGAATGGCAAATACACTTTTACAAACAGCTTTTTTAAGACCAAGAATTAAGAGTAGTAAAGTAAATAATTTGTATTTTACAGGACAATTAACTGTGCCAGGTCCAGGTGTTCCTCCAGCATTAATATCAGGAAAAATAGCATCAGATTTAATTAAAAAAAATCAACTGTAATATGAAAGAATTGTTTGATAGCGTTTCTAATAGATGTAGTGAATTGGTTACTAAAAAATATAGTACCTCCTTTTCTATGGCTGTAAATATGTTGTCGCCGAAAATAAGAGCAGACATTTATAATATTTATGGTTTTGTTCGTTTCGCAGACGAAATCGTAGATACTTTTCATGATTACAACAAAGAGAAATTAATGGCACATTTTGAGCGCGATTATTATTTTGCAATAGAAGAAGGCATTAGTTTAAATCCTATTTTAAACTCTTTTCAGCAAACTGTAAAAAAGTATAATATTCCAGATCATATGGTTCAGGCTTTCTTAAAAAGCATGAAAGCAGATTTAAATAAAACCGAATATAATACCAAGGAAGAATATGATGAATACATTTATGGCTCTGCAGATGTTGTAGGTTTAATGTGTTTAAAAGTTTTTGTTAATGGTGATGATGAAATGTTTAATAAGCTAAAAGATGCAGCAATGCGTTTGGGTTCTGCATTTCAAAAAGTAAACTTTTTAAGAGATTTAAAAGACGATTTTGAGTTGTTAAATCGTTCTTATTTCCCAAATATAGATTTAGGTAAACTAGATCAAGCTTCTAAACAACTTATTATTGATGAAATTGAAGCCGATTTTAATTATGCGTATACAAATGGAATTTTAAAATTACCAGTAGAAGCAAAATTTGGAGTTTATATGGCTTATCGATATTATAGAAGGTTATTAAAAAAGCTAAAATCTGTTCCCTCTGAAAAAATTATGGATACAAGAATAAGAATTTCTGACCCAATGAAAATAAATTTGTTGGCTAGAAGTTATGTTAAATATAAATTGAATATTATTTAAGCATGTTAATATTAGTAACTTTAGTTGTTTTTTTATTAATGGAAGGTGTTACTTGGCTAACACACAAATACATAATGCACGGTTTTGGTTGGTTTTTACATGAAGATCATCATGAACCTGGTTATCCTCATGTATTTGAGAAAAACGATGCTTTTTTTATTGTTTTTGCGATTCCTAGTATCGCATTATTTTATTTTGGAACGTATACAGAACACACCTATTTGTTCTTTATAGGTTTAGGTATTTTATGTTATGGAATCGCTTATTTTATGGTTCATGACGTTCTAATTCACCAGAGATTTAGTTGGTTTAAAAGAACAAATAATTGGTATTTAAAAGGATTGAGAAAAGCCCATAAAATACACCATAAAAATATGGGGAAAGAAGATAGCCAATGTTTTGGAATGTTATTTGTGCCTTTTAAATATTTTAAAGCGTATAAAAAATAGCGATTTCTTTCTATTATTTAAAATTTAAGCTCTAATTTAAAATGGTTTAATCAACAATGGTAAAATACGATTATATAATTGTTGGTGCAGGAGCTGCAGGTTTAATGATGGCTTACAGAATGGCAAAAGAACCTTTTTTTGCTGATAAAACCATCTTAATTTTAGACAAAGAAAAGAAAACACAAAACGATAGAACTTGGTGTTTCTGGGAACAAAACAAAGGAGAATGGGATGATATCTTACATCATTCTTGGAGTAAAATATACTTTACATCAGATTCTTATTCATCAAAAAAAAGTATTTCTCCTTACAAATACAAGATGATTAAAGGTGATGATTTCTATAAAAAAACATGGAAATCTCTAGAAAATAAATCAAATATCACTTTTCGTAAAGAACCTGTTTCTGAAATTCTTCAAGAAGAAAAATTCGCAACAGTAATAACTTCGAAAAACACATATTTTTCTAAAAATATCCTGAATAGTATTTTGTTTTCTGACGATTATAAAAAACAATCAAAGTATCCAGCTTTACAGCAACATTTTGTAGGTTTTTTTATCAAAACAAAAGAAAATCACTTTGATAATTCCATTGCCACTTTTATGGATTTTTCTGTGGAACAAAAAGAAAATACACGTTTTATGTATGTGTTACCTTACAAAAAAAACGAAGCACTTTTTGAATACACACTTTTTTCTGCAGATTTATTACCTTATGATGAATACAAGGTAGGAATCGAAAAATATCTGCTAGAAAAAGGAATCACAGATTATGAAATTATTGAAAAGGAGCAGGGTTCAATACCAATGACCAGTTATGAATTTTGGAAAAAGAATTCAAAAAACATCATAAATATTGGCACTTCAGGTGGTTGGAGCAAAGCAAGTACAGGTTTTACTTTTAAAAATATTGATAAAAAAACTGTTGAATTAATTCATCATTTAAAACAAGAAAAATCTCTAGAAACGTTTCATCAAAAAACAAAATTTTGGCTTTATGATTTATTATTGTTAGATATTTTAGCCAAAAAAAATTATTTAGGAGCTTCTATATTTTCTAAAATGTTTAAAAATATTGCTCCTCAAAAAATCTTCAAATTCTTGGACGAAGAAACTACAATTGTAGAAGAGATTCAAATTTTTTCTAAAATGCAGAAAAGATTATTTTCTAAAGCACTTATTAGGCGAATTTTCTAAATTTTTTATCCATTTATATATTTGTTTCGTCCAAATTCACAAATATTCATTTTATATTAATTGAATTGTAAAATAGTTACTTTTAATAACATTTATACCTTAAAAATATAGTAGTATATCTATATTTGCACTTTTTTATTCCTATGAATATAAAAGTCTAACTTTTATGTTTCCTTCGATCTAAAATAGTATTATTATTTATTAAAATTATCAAACAATAAATGAAGTTTTCAAAAATTATACTTTTAATTGTAATTGCATTTACGTTCAATAATTGCGATCATTTTTTCGAATTTAGCGTGTACGAAGCAAACGTAATTCGAGAGCATAAAAATACAACCGCTAAAAATTTAGAATTATTAAAGAACGTTACTACAGCTTCTGATGATTTTAAATTCGCTTTTATAACAGATGTCCATTATTATTATGATGATCTTAAAACAATCGTCGACGATATTAATAAGAGAGATGATGTAAAATTTGTGGTTTTTGGTGGCGATATTGCAGACCAAGCATTGTTAAAAGAATATGAGATTTTTTATGATATTATGACAAATCTTAAAAAACCATATTTAACAGTAATTGGTAATCATGACTATAATTCGAATGGTGCTTTTATTTACAAGCAAATGTTTGGAGATTATAACTATTCCTTCGAATTTAATAATAATAAATTTGTTGTGTTCGACAATATTTATTTGGAAAGTGATAATGAAGTAGATTTTGATTGGTTATCATCAGCATTAAGTGACAATGCCAATTATAATCAAGTATTTTCATTTGCACATATTCCAACAATTAGCGATGATATTACACCAGAAATGCAGGAAAAATATAAATCTATCATGCTCGATAATAATGTTGCACTTTCTGTTCATGGCCATACACACAGTTATTCTTATGAACCTGGAGTTGTAAGTTATTTAATAATACCAACAGTTAAAGACACTGCTTATGGTATTATTAGTGTTCAAAAAGATACTTTTAATGTAGAACTTATAGAGTTATAAATAAAGATGAAGTTTAAAAATATTTTAATAGTACCTATCATATTACTGGTTTTTGTAAAATCTTTTGCGCAAGAAAAAGATTCAATTCAAGATAAATCTTGGTATACTCCAGATTATGTAAAAATGCAATTTGCAGGAAATATTGGTTTTTTATCAGTGGGAGCAGGTTATCAATTATTTAATGAAGTATTATATACAGAATTACTCTATGGTTTTGTACCAAAATCTATTTCAAGAGCAGAAAATATTCATTTAATCACTTTAAAAAATACATTTCCTCTTTTTAGAAAAAAAATAGGAAAAGAGTTGACTTTAATTCCAATAGCAGGTATTGCTGTAACGTATGATGTTGGTTCAACAACCTTTACAACACTTCCAGATAAATTTCCTGAGGGTTATTATTTTCCCACGGCTTTTCATGCAACTTTGTATGCAGGAGCTATGGTTCATCAAGATTTTAAAAACAAAAGTATTTTTAAAGGAGCCGATTTTTATTTAGAAGTTGGTACTGTAGAATCTTATTTATGGTATGCAGTTGTAAATGAATCTGTAACATTTAAAAACGTTTTCAGTACTTCAGTTGGCGTAAATTTTTACTTTTAATATTTTTTTGGGCGTTTTAACGGGCTTTCAATTATATCTTTTTTCCGAAAAAGAAAAAAGGATGCCATTTCAATCCCTAACGCAATTTTTTTGCTAGCTATTTTAGTTTCCGAAAATAAATAGTTTTTTATTAATATATTAAGACCTTTCAAAGTTTCAAATTTGAAAGGTCTTTTTTTATGTTATTTAGGATATTTCTCAGCAATTTTATCCAAACTCAAATTATGAATACTACCCACATGTGTATGTTGTTTTCCTAAATCTGGCTTATAAGTTCCACTTTGAACTTGACCACCAATTTGTTGATAGGCTTCTCTAAAACTCATTCCTTCAACAACCAAATTGTTGATAGAATCTACCGTAAATAAATACTGATATTTTTCATCATTCAAATCGATATCTTTTACAATAACTTGTTGAATGGAGTAATTAAAAATGTCTAAAATATCTTTTACATCTTCAAAAGCAGCAATGATGTTCTCTTTCAATAATTGAAAATCTCTGTGATAACCTGTTGGTAAATTATTGGTGATCATCACCATTTCTGTATGCAAAGCCTGAATTTTATTACATTTTCCACGAATCAATTCAAAAACATCAGGATTTTTTTTATGAGGCATAATGCTACTTCCTGTCGTTAATTCATCAGGAAAAGAAATAAAACCAAAATTCTGACTCATATACAAACAGACATCCATTGCAAAACGAGACATAGTGTTACACAAACCACCCAAAGCAGATGCAATAGAACGTTCGCTTTTTCCACGACTTAATTGTGCAGCAACTACATTGTATTTTAAGGTTGCAAATTCTAATTCTTTGGTAGTTAATTCTCTATCAATAGGAAAAGAAGAACCATACCCAGCAGCAGAACCCAAAGGATTTTGATCTACCACTTTTGCAACTGCATTTAGCATATAAACATCATCAATTAGCAATTCTGCATAGGCAGAAAACCACAATCCAAAAGACGATGGCATTGCAACCTGTAAATGTGTATAACCAGGTAAAAGGCTTTTTTTATGCGTTTCAGCAAGATTTAATAAGGTATCAAATAAAGTTTTAGTTTTATCATTTATAATGGCTAAATTCTCTTTATAATACAATTGAAGCGCCACTAAAACTTGGTCATTTCTAGAACGAGCTGTGTGAATTTTCTTACCAACTTCACCTAATTTATTGGTTAATTCCCACTCAATTTTAGAATGTACATCTTCAAAAGAAGGTTCAATTACAAACGTTCCGTTTTCAATATCTGAAGCTAATTCTTGCAAACCTCTTTTTAAATCTTTTAACTCATCAGCAGAAATAATACCTATAGATTCCAGCATTATTGCGTGAGCTAAAGAAGCCTGAACATCATATTTTGCAATATGGATATCAATCTCTCTATCATTACCCACTGTAAAGTTTTCTATTTGTTTATCTATTGAAAATCCTTTATCCCAAAGTTTCATGTGAAAATTGTTTAAGCGTTTATTTGTTTAATCGTGTACTTGTTAAAAAGTGAACATAAGGAAACTATTTCCAGAATTTCCACCATTTTTTCAAATCTATAACTGGTTTAAATCTATATTGAGTCGCTTTTTCTTCTAATTCTATATCGAAAAAACGTTTTCCAAGAAGAACCTCTATTTGATTCCATATAATTTCAGAAGTATCTTCAGAATCTTTTTCTATTGCTAATGCTTCTCCAGAATCTTCAACTCTTTCATCATTAACTTCAATAATTGAACGTTTTTCAACTCCTTTTTCACTATAATTAATATTGAAAACCATGGAAGTTTCTGAAAGCGCAAAAGTTAAAACATGATCATTTTTTAAATTAAACGATTGTTCGCAATTCTCCATTCCAATAAAAATAAGTGTTCCAGTTTTTGTAAAATGAACATTGCAAATTTTATCATCAGTCCAGTTTGCAGAAGCTGTTTCAAAATCAATTTCAGCAACTTTTTCTAAATTCCAACCTAATTGATTTTGAAGACTCTCAAAATCATTTTCATAATTTTTATTAATGGCTATTCCTGAAATATTATACCCCATAATTTTTAAAATCTAAACTTATCTCTTTTCTTTTGTCTTGCTTCTTTCTAAACAATTACACGATTCAACAATTCCACATATATTTCTATTCCTTCCTCAATTTCTGCCAAATATATAAATTCATTTGCGGAATGAGAACGTGTACTATCTCCAGGACCTAATTTTAAAGATTGGCAAGATAAACAAGCTTGATCTGATAGAGTAGGAGAACCATAAGTTTCTCTTCCCATTGCAATTCCTGCTTTTACCAAATCATGTTCAGTAGAAATAGCAGAAGAGTTTAATCGTAAACTTCTTGGAGTTATTTTTGTGCAAGGTGATTTTTCTTGTAAAATAGTGGCAATTTCTTGATTTGAATAGGCATCATTTACACGAACATCTACAACTAAATCTACGTGAGCAGGAACCACATTGTGCTGAGAACCAGCATTTATTTGTGTAACTGTCATTTTAACATCACCCAAAGCTTCAGAAGTTTTATTGAACTTAAAATCTTTAAACCATTGTAAAACTTCTATAGTGTTATAAATGGAATTATTGTTATTTGGATGAGCTGCATGACTTGGAGTTCCTTCTACAATTGCATCAAAAACCACCAAACCTTTTTCTGCGACTGCTAAATTCATTAAAGTTGGTTCGCCAACAATGGCAACATCTATATGTGGAATGATTGCCAACATAGAATTTAAGCCATTTGGTC
The DNA here is from genome assembly GCF_001761365.1 of Polaribacter vadi. NCBI lineage: Bacteria > Pseudomonadati > Bacteroidota > Flavobacteriia > Flavobacteriales > Flavobacteriaceae > Polaribacter > Polaribacter vadi. The sequence goes on from NZ_CP017477.1 coordinate 428,973, forward strand.
CACTGCTTTCTTCTTCTGCAGAAGCCACAATGACTAAATTATATTTTAAATTTTCTTGTTGATAAAAATGAGTAAACGTTGCAAGTAAAGACACCAAACAACCACCAGCATCATTAGAACCCAAACCAAATAATTTGCCATCTTTTACAATCGCTTTAAAAGGATCGTTTGTATATGCAGAATTTGGATGCACAGTATCATGATGAGAATTTAACAACATTGTTGGTTTACTTTCATCAAAATATTTGTTGATTGCCCAAACATTATTTTTTGTTCTTTGAAAGGGAATTTCATTTTCTGTAAACCAACCTTCAATTAATAAAGCTGTGCGTTCTTCTTCGGATGAAAATGATTGTGTTTCAATTAAATTCTTTAAAAGTGAAATTGCATTTTCTGTTAATTTTTCAATACTCATTTTATAAGGTAATTGTTGTGAAATTTTCGTTTTCTTTAGTTAGCATAGCAGTGTTTCCTATATGTACTTTAGATACGCCATTATTTAAAGCATCAAAGCAATTGTCTATTTTAGGAATCATTCCATCAGTAATAATATTGTCTTTTAGTAATTTTTGATATGTCTTAGAATCGATCTGTTTAATTACAGAATTTTTATCATTAAAATCACTTAAAACACCATTCAGTTCAAAGCAATAATAAATGGAAGTATCATAAATTTTACTCATGCCAACTGCTATTGTACTTGCAATTGTATCTGCATTTGTGTTTAACAATTGTCCATTTCCATCATGTGTAATCGCACAGAAAACAGGCGTAAAATCGGCTTTCATTAATTTATCAATAGAATTTGAAGCTACTTTTTTTACATCACCTACAAAACCAAAATCAATTTCTTTTACGGGTCTTTTTTCTGATTGAATACTGTTAATATCTGCTCCTGTTAAACCAATAGCATCAATTTGTAAAGCTTGTAATTTAGCGACTATATTTTTGTTTACTAAACCTCCATAAACCATCGTAATTACCTCTAAAGTTTCTTTGTCAGTAATTCGTCTACCATTTATTAACTTCGATTCAATGCCTAATTTTGATGAAATATGCGTTGCACGTTTTCCTCCTCCATGAACCAAAATTTTCTTTCCTTCCAGCTTAGAAAATAGTTTTAGAAATGAATTTAAAGAAGTTTCGTCTTCAATAATATTTCCGCCAATTTTTATGATTGATAGTTTCTCCATTTGAGCTGAACTTGTTTCAGTTTCTTATTTATTTTTATTGTCTCCTCGAGCGCAGTCGAGAGGTTAATTAGGTCTCGACTGCGCTCAACCTGACAAATTTATAATTCTTTTAATATTTTAGACAAAACCAATTGCGCTGCAAAAGTTCTATTATTTGACTGTTCAATTACCAAAGAAGCCTCAGAATCTAACACAGCATCTTCTACAATTAAATTCCTTCTAACAGGCAAACAATGCATAAATTTAGCAGTTCCTAGTTTCTCTTTTGTAATCATCCAATTAGGATCTGTGTTTAGCACTTTTCCATAATCATCATAAGAACTCCAATTTTTTGTGTACACAAAATCGGCATTTTTAAAAGCTTCCTCTTGATTGTGAAAAATCTTTGTATCTTTTGTAATATCTGGACTTAAATTATATCCCTCTGGATTTGTAATTACAAATTCAACATCCATTTTTTGCATGGCCTGCGTAAAACTATTGGCAACTGCATGTGGTAAAGCTTTAATATGTGGAGCCCAACTTAACACTACTTTTGGTCTTTTTTTAGTGGTATTTTCGGCAATTGTAATAGCATCAGTAAAACCTTGTAAAGGATGCCCAGTTGCACTTTCCATACTTACAATTGGCACAGAAGCAAATTTTACAAACGATTTTAAAACTTGTTCAGATTCGTCTTTTTCCTTGTCTGTTAAACTCGGGAAAGCTCTAACAGCAATTACATTACAATATTGAGAAACTACAGCTGCAGCCTCTTTTATATGTTCTGCTGTGTTTCCATTCATGATGGTTCCATCTCCAAATTCAATTCCCCAAGCATCACCAGAAACATTCATTACAATAGGATTCATGCCTAAATTTAAAGCTGCTTTTTGTGTACTTAAACGCGTACGTAAACTCGAATTAAAAAACAATAATCCTAACGTTTTGTTTTTTCCTAAATCAATATTTTCGAATGGATTTGCTTTAATTTCTCTGGCTTCTTTAATCCAAGTATTGATATTATCTATGTCGTTTATGGAGGTGTAATTCTTCATCTCTTATATTTTATATGATGCAAACCTTAGAGGTTATTTTATTTTTGTGAAAGGAACTTTATGATCAAAAGCATTGGTAATAAAATTGTCTTCTAAACCATTTACAATCCAAGTTTCTATACTTTCTTTTTTTGTTAAAGTAGCAGCTTCTATTTTAGATTGCATTCCTCCAGTTCCATGACTAGATTTTAAGTTGACAACTTCTTCAATTAACTCTTCTAAATTTGTAACTTCTAAAATGGTTGCTGGTTTTTTATTTTTGATGGATTCTTTTGTGTAAATTCCAAAGGTATTTGTGGCAATAATTAGCAAATCTACTTCTAATAAAACTGCTGTTAATGCTGCTAATTTATCATTATCTCCAAACTGAATTTCATCGGTTGCAACAGTATCATTTTCATTGATAATAGGAATGTAATTATTCTGAACTAATACATTAATCGTATTTACAATATTGGTTTTACTTTGTTGTTTTTCGAAATCTGAATAGGAGAGGAGACACTGAGAACTCAACAAACCATATTCTCTAAAAATTTCTTGATAAATTCTAATTAAATGTGGTTGTCCAATGGATGCCAAAGCCTGTTTTACAAAAACGTCTTCAGATTTGCTTTCTAATTTTACAAACTGTTTTGCAACAGCAATTGCACCAGAACTTACAATAATAAATTCGCAAGAATCCTTCAATTTTGCAATCTGATTTGCAATATCTTCAATTTTTCCTCTGGAGATATTATTGGTTTCTTTGGTAAGTGTATTAGAACCTACTTTTAGTAAAATGCGTTTCTTTTTTTGCATTGTATTTAATTACAATTTTAAAATTTATAAATCTCGCAAAGTCGCCAAGTCGCAAAGTTTTTTAACTGCCAACTGCGACTGAAAAACTGTTAACTTCTAATCTGTCCATCTCCATGCACATACCATTTGTTGGTTACTAAATGTTGTAAACCAATAGGTCCACGTTGATGTAATTTATCTGTACTAATAGCCAATTCCCCACCTAAACCTAATTGACCTCCATCTGTAAAACGAGTAGAAGCATTATGATAAACAGCTGCTGTATCTACGTTTTCCATAAACGTTTTTGCAACCTCATTGTTTTTAGTAATAATTACTGATGAATGACCTCCAGAATATTTGTTGATTTTAGCAATTGCATCTTCATTAGAAGAAATTTCACCAATTAATATTTTGTAATCTAAAAACTCTTCGTACCAAATTTCATCCGAAGAAAAGTTCTTTGCTTTTAAAACTTCAATATTTAAATCTTTTAATTGTGACATCAATTTATTTACAAATTCAATTCTATTTGGTAAATTTTTATCAATTAAAACTTTATCAACAGCATTACAAGCAGATATTTTAGATTTCCCATTGATGATAATATCAAGAGCCATCTTTGTATCTGCATCTTTATGAACGTACACAAAATTATTTCCACGTCCGCTAATTATTACAGGACAAGTAGCGTGTTTTTTTACAAAAGCGATTAATTTTTCTCCACCTCTTGGAACGATTAAATCTACTTTTTGCGTTGGTTTTTCTAAAAACGTTTGCGTTTCTGTTCTGTTGAATTGTAAATATTCTACCCAATTTGTAGAAGCATTATGCTGTTTTAAAGCTTTGTGCCATAATTCTACAATTTTTAAATTGGAATTTAACGACTCTTTTCCCCCTTTTAAAAGTATTTTATTTCCAGATTTAAAAGCAATTCCTGCAGCTTCCACTGTTACATCTGGTCTAGATTCATAAATAATTAAAACGGTTCCAAAAGAAGCGGTTTTGTTATAAACTTGCATTCCATTATCATGTTTAAAACTAAAACGCTCAACACCAACAGGATCTTTTTGTGAAGCTAAATGTTTAGCAGCAGCAATCATTTCATCAACTTTTGCATTGTCTACTTTTAAACGATCTAACATAGAAATATCATCACCTTTGTAAGCCTCTAAATCTTTTGTATTGATGTTGATAATTTCTTTTCTCTCTTCACCTAAGAATTGAGCCATTGTTAACAAAACAGCGTTTCTAGTTTCTATGGATAATAAGGTATTCATGTTTTTAGTTTACAATATTTTATTCGTCAAGAGCCTCAACCAAAGCTTCAAAAAACTGGTTGATATGTCCTTTATTGATATTTAAAGGAGGTAAAATTCGTAATAATTTTTTATTGGATGCTCCACCAGTAAAAATATGATGGTCGTAAATTAATTTTTTACGCAACTCGCTCACTTCAAAATCAAACTCTAAACCAATCATCAAACCTTTTCCTTTAATCTGTTTTATTTGCGGAATTGTTTCTGCAATTTTGATAAAATATTCAGAAATAACTTTTACATTATCTATTAAAAATTCATCTTCAATAACATTTAAAACAGCTAAACCAGCAGCACAAGCCAAATGATTTCCACCAAATGTGGTTCCTAACATTCCAAATTTTGCTTTGATATTTGGATGTATTAAAATACCACCAATAGGAAAACCATTTCCCATTCCTTTGGCAATCGAAATAATATCTGGAGTTACGTTATAATACTGAAAAGCGAAAAATTTTCCTGAACGTCCATAACCCGACTGCACTTCATCAGCAATAAATAGCGTATTATTTGCTTTACAAAGAAGATCTACTTGTTCAAAAAAGTTAGCAGTTGCTTGGTCTAAACCTCCAACACCTTGAATAAATTCAACAATAACAGCACAAACATCTCCTTTTTCAAGTTCGGTTTTTACAGCTTCCAAATCATTTAAATCTAGAATCGTTACTTTTTGTTGTGCATTAATTGGTGCAATAATGGCTTTATTATCTGTTGCAGCAACTGCAGCAGAAGTACGTCCATGAAAACCATTTTTAAATGCAATAACTCTAGATTTATTAGTTTGAAATGAAGCTAATTTTAAAGCGTTTTCATTGGCTTCTGCACCAGAATTACATAAAAATAATTCATAATCTTTACAACCAGAAAGTGCTTCTAATTTATTGGCTAATTCAACCTGTAAAGGATTTTGAATTGCATTAGAATAAAAACCTAATTTTGAAACTTGATTGGTAATTGCCTCCACATATCTAGGATGTGCATGACCAATAGAAATTACTGCATGACCTCCATATAAATCTAAATATTCTGTGTTGTTTTCATCATACACATAAGCTCCTTTTGCTGAAACTGGAGTAACATTATACAAAGGATACACGTTAAATAATGGCATAATTGTAGTTTTTAATGGTTGGTTGATAGTTTTTGATTAGCAACTATTTAATTTTTAATTTGATTTATTTTCTCAAAAGAAGCGTTTATTCCTTTAATTAAAGACGAACTCAAACCTTGATGTTCCATTTCGTTTAAACCTTCTATAGTACAACCTCCAGGAGTTGTAACTCGATCTATTTCTGCTTCAGGATGATTGCCAGATTCTTTTAATAAACTAGCTGCTCCAAAACATGTTTGCATTGCCAATTCGTGTGCTTCATGCGCTTCAAAACCTAATTGAATGGCACCTTGTGTTGTGGCTCTAATTAAACGCATCCAAAAAGCGATTCCACTTGCACAAATAACAGTTGCAGCTTGCAATTGTTCTTCAGGAATTTGCATGGAAGTTCCTAAACTGTTAAAGATAGTTTTTGCAATTTCTACTTTTTCTATTCCTTTTTCGTTTGGAGAAAGACACGTCATAGATTGCCCAACAGAAGCTGCTGTATTTGGCATAGCTCTGATTATAAAATGATTTGCACCAATTATATCTTCAATTTTTTGAATAGAAAAACCAGTAATTACAGAAATAATAAGTTGTTCTTTTCGTAATAAATCTTTAGAATCTAGTAATATTTTTTCTAAATGTCTTGGTTGAACAGCAAAAATTAAAATATCAGCATTTTTAATTGCTTCTTTATTATTTGAAGTTAAAATTACTTCATCATAATTTTCGAAGCCAACAATAGAGCTTGTGTTCCTTTTTGTTAAATACAAAGAACTCACAACTTTATTTTTCAATAAACCTTTTGCGATTGATTGTCCTAAACTTCCTGCGCCTATAATTGCTACTTTCATTTCTTTTATTTTATCCTGCAAGGTCTTTTTTTTTTGACCTTGTAGGTTTTATTTTATTTTTATATACCTACAAGGTTTTTGAAACCTTGTAGGAAAATGCAAGATTTTAAAAATAATTTGCTTTTAAATTCAAACCTAAAGTTTCCTCAAAATTGTACATTAAATTCATATTTTGAATTGCTTGTCCTGAAGCACCTTTTAATAAATTATCGATGACACTTGTAATTAATAATTTGTTATCGTGTTTTGCTAAATGAATAATGCATTTGTTGGTGTTTACAACTTGTTTCATGTGAATTTCATCATCAGAAATAAATGTAAAAGCAGCATCTTTATAATATTCTTGATACATTTTTTTTGCATCATTTAAAGAACCATCAAACTTTGTGTAAGTCGTTGCAAAAATTCCTCTTGAGAAATTTCCTCTATTTGGCATAAAGTTAATTTCTGAATTAAAACCAACTTGTAATTGTTTTACAGTTTGATTTATTTCTCCTAAATGTTGATGCGTAAAAGCTTTGTAATGAGAAAAATTATTATCTCTATATGTAAAATGTGTAGTTTCAGATAAAGAAGTTCCTGCTCCAGTTGCTCCAGTAACAGCATTGATGTGAACATCATGCTGTAATAAATTATTTGCAGCCAAAGGTAAAATAGCTAATTGCAAAGCTGTTGCAAAACAACCAGGATTTGCAATATATTTAGCTGTTTTTATTTGCTCTTTTTGCAATTCTGGTAAACCATACACAAACTCTTTTTCGTCTAAAACTTTATCAGCATTTAATCTAAAATCGTTACTTAAATCGATGATTTTTGTATCCGAAGAAAAACTATTTTCTTTTAGGAACTTTGTTGAATTTCCATGTCCTAAACATAAAAAAAGAACATCAATATTGGTTTTTATTGTATCAACAAAACTAATTTCTGTAGATCCAATTAAATCTTGGTGAACTTTATATACTTTATTGCCAGCATTAGAAGTACTATATACAAAGTTGATATTTGTTTTAGGGTGATTTAATAACAAACGTATTAATTCTCCTGCTGTATAACCTGCTCCACCAATAATTCCTACTTCTAAATTCATTGTTTTATTGTGTAATCGTTTAATCGTTTAATTGTTCAGTTACACAATTAAACATTTAAACTTATTTCTTATTTACTTGTTGATATATTTTATTCTGATTTCCTAAAATCTTGATAAAACCTTTAGCATCATCTGCTGTCCAAGCTTTATTTTCTTCTCCATACGTACTAAATGCGCTTGACATTAAATCGTGTTTAGACACAATTCCATCTAAAGAAAAATGATACGGTTTTAACGTTACAACTACATCTCCAGAAACCATTTCTTGAGAATTTTGCAAAAACGCTTCAATATCTCTCATCACAGGATCTAAATATTGCCCTTCATGCAAATGCATTCCATAAAAACTAGACAAATATTCTTTGTGTTGCAATTGCCATTTGGTAAGTGTGTGTTTTTCTAAAAGATGATGCGCTTTTATAGTGATCAAAGCAGCTGCAGCTTCAAAACCAACTCTACCTTTTGTTCCAACAATGGTATCACCAACATGAATATCTCTACCAATTGCATATTTAGAAGCAATTTCATTTAGCTTTTCAATATTTATTTCTGGTTGATTTTTCTTCCCATTAAGCTTTACCAATTCACCTTTTTTGAAAGTCAATTTTACTTTAACAGGATATTGTTTTTCTAGTTGAGAAGGATAGGCAGTTTCTGGCAAAGCATTTTCTGAAGTTAAGGTTTCTACACCACCAACACTTGTTCCCCATAAACCTTTATTTACAGAATATTTAGATTTTTCCCAAGGCATATCAATTCCTTCCGCTTTTAAGTAATCTATTTCTTCTTGTCTTGTTAATTTACCATCTCTAATGGGCGTAATAATTTTAATATTTGGCGCCAATGTTTGGAAAATCATATCAAAACGAACTTGATCATTTCCTGCTCCAGTACTTCCATGTGCAATATATTCTGCATCAATACTTTTTGCATATTCAATAATTTCGATGGCTTGAATAATTCTTTCTGCGCTTACAGAAAGTGGATAGGAATTGTTTTTTAAAACATTTCCAAAAATTAAATATTTTACAACTTTAGTGTAAAAAGTAGCAACTGCATCAATATTTTTATAGGTTGAAACGCCCATTTTATAAGCGTTACTTTCAATGTTTTTTATTTCTTCGGATGTAAAACCACCAGTATTTACGCTTACTGCATGTACATCATATTCTTTTGATAAACTTACAGCACAATAAGATGTGTCTAAACCACCACTATAAGCAATTACTAATTTTTTCATTTTTTTTCATTTTTTAGAAACAAATTCTGTTTCATATTTTTTAATTTTTTAAAAACACTTTCTTTTACTTCTTTAGAAGCCAACTTATTATTATTGTTAGGATCGTATAACATTCCTGTACATAAACACATTTTTCTATTTGTTCTTGTTAAAATATCATAGTTTCTACAAGTTTGGCAACCATCCCAAAAAGTTGGGTCGTCTGTAAGTTCAGAAAAAGTTACAGGTTTGTAACCCAGATCGCTATTTAGTTTCATAACAGCTAAACCAGTTGTTATACTAAATACTTTTGCATCTGGAAACTTAGTTCTAGAGTGTTTAAAAATTACTTCTTTGATGTTTTTTGCCAATCCAATATTTCTGTAATCTGGATGTACAATTAAACCTGAGTTGGCCACAAATTTTCCATGTCCCCATTTTTCTATGTAGCAAAAGCCAGCAAATTTATCGCCATCTAAAGCAATAACAGCATTGCCATTTTCCATTTTGGTGGCTATGTATTCTGGTTGTCTTTTTGCAATTCCTGTACCTCTAACAAGTGCAGCTTCAGCAATGGTTTCGCAAATAATTTCTGCGTATTTTATATGAGTTGTATTAGCAATTACAATTTCCATTGTATTGAATTTTTAGTTGAAAAATGTTTTGTTGATGTTTTTTAACAGAAGAATTGGACTCACCTAATTCCATAGAAATTATACACCCAAAGGGCGAGGAGAAAAAAAGCGACGCAAAATAAAAGTTTTACTTGTTATAGTAGAAACAGTTAATGCATTTATGAAAGTTGTTTTAAACAATTTTATATCTTTTTTGTGAAACAAATGTATTTATTTTTTTTAAAGATTAGCAATTATCTATGTCTTTTTTGAAATTTTTATGATTATTTAAGTAATTTGTATAGTTTCAAAAATATTCCTTTTTTTAAGACCGTATTTACTAAGAATTATTCAATTTTTAAATCTTGTTTTTAAACTAAAAATTTAAAATCTACAATTCATCCTAAAAAAAATACAGTTGGGTATTCTTTACTTTTAAATACTAAGTTTCAGTTACATCTTTGTATCAGAATTAATCATTAAAACTTAACATTATGAAATTTCTTGTAACACTTTTAGTAACAGTAGCTTTATTTGTTTCGGCATTAATAACAGCTCAAAACAATACAATTACAGTAACTGTTGTTAATGCAACTTCAGATTCTGGTAAAATAGGTTTTGCTTTGCATAATAAAACGTCATTTTTAAAAATGGGCATACAATCTAAAAATGCTAAAATTATCAACGGAAAAAGTACAGTAACTTTTAAAAATGTTTCATCAGGAGAATATGCAATTGTATGTTTCCATGATAAAAATAATAATGATAAAATGGATTTTGCAGCAAATGGAATGCCCCTAGAAGATTATGGATCTTCTAACAACGACATGACTTTAGGGCCGCCAAATTTTGAAAAAGCAAAGTTTGTAGTTGCTGATAAAAATGTATCTTTAGATATTAAATTTTAGAAAAAAATATATAGAATATGAGTTCTAACAGCAGAATATCAAAAAGTAATTATAAAGAAAGTTTTATTGTTAGCCTTAAAATAACTCTAATATTTGCATTGGTCTTTACTTTAATGAATCAAGACTTTTCTATAAAAGCAATAAGTTATTGTGTTTTGATTTCTGCTATGTATTCTTTCGGTTTGGGTTTTGCTCAAGGTATTCTAAATGATTTTTTAACTACAAAATGGGATTGGGTTGAGAATACCAATAGTAGAATTTGGGCAGGAATTATTGCTACAATTATATATACTGTTCCTGTTGTTTTATTGATAAATTATGTGAATTTTATTGTTATTTCTGGTAATAATCCTGATCATTTTTTTAGAGGCTCTTATGTTTGGCAGCACATTTTTTATATCATTCTTTCTTTTGGAATCTCTGCATTTTTACATGCAAGAAGTTTTATGATTGAGTGGAAAAAATCAGTAAAACAAGAAAGTACAAAACAAGAAATTGTTGCAAAAACAGAAACTGCCAAATTTGAGTCTTTAAAAAATCAACTAGATCCGCATTTTTTGTTTAACAGCTTAAATGTTTTAACGAGTTTAATTGGAGAAAATCCTGCGCAAGCAGAAAAATTTACCACAAAACTATCTAAAGTTTACAGATATGTTTTAGAACAAAGAAATAAAGATTTAGTACCAGTTTCAGAGGAATTGAAATTCGCAAAAACCTATATGCAATTGTTAGGAATGCGTTTTGAAGATGCTGTGCAGTTTCATATTCCAGATGAAATTAGTGATAGCGATTTAAAAATTGTACCACTTTCTTTACAATTATTATTAGAGAATGCAGTAAAACACAATGTGGTTTCGCCCTCTAAACCATTATCAATTACTATTTATCAAGAAGATAATTATTTGATTATTGAAAATAACATCAACCCAAAAGAAGCTATTGGCAAAAGTACCAAAGTAGGTTTGCAGAATATTGCTGATAGATATGGGCTCATCACTCAAAAAGGAGTGAAAATAGAAAATAATAACAAAACTTTTAAGGTGAGTTTACCTCTCTTATATAAAATGAACGACATTATGTATTCAGATAATTTAGAAAATAACAAGTATGTAAAAGCAGTAGAAAAAGTTGAAAAACTTAAAGAATTTTATCAGAATTTGGCTTCTTATTGCTTAGTAATTCCTTTTTTAATATTTATCAATATAAGATTTTCACCAGGATTTTACTGGTTTTGGTTTCCTTTATTTGGTTGGGGATTAGGATTAACTTTTCACTTTTTAGAAGTAAATAATTACAATATTTTTCTTGGCAAAAATTGGGAGGAAAGAAAAATAAATGAATTGATGGAAAAAGAGAATCAACAAAAAAGAGTATGATAATGGAAAAGCAATTTACACAAGAACAGAAATATATTTTAGCTCGAAAAAGAGTGGAGAAAATAACTAAATTTTATAAACATTTAGCAGTATATATTATTGTAAACACGTTTTTAACAGCTGTTTTTATTGTGGGTGATATGAATGATGGAGATTCGTTTAATGAAGCTTTTTTGAATATTTGGAATTATCAAATTTGGTTTTTTTGGGGAATAGGAATTGTTTTTAAAGCTTTAAATGTTTTTGGATTAGGCATGTTTTTTAGCAATAATTGGGAAGAAAGAAAGATTAAAGAATACATGAATCAGCAAGATAATAGAAGATAATATGGACATAGAATTTACAAATCAGCAACGTTATTATAAAGCTCAAAAAAGAGTAAAAGACATAAAAGGGTTTTATATTCATTTAACAATTTATTGTTTCATAATCCCTATAATTATTTTTATCAACCTAGAATTTGTTCCTCATTTTCATTGGTTTTGGTTCTCTGTTTTTGGCTGGGGAATGGGTTTGTTTTTTCATTGGTTAGGTATTTTCGGCTTTCGTTTATTAGGACTTGGAAAAAACTGGGAAGACAAAAAGATTAAAGAATTTATGAATGAGTAAAATATAGAGCACAACATGAATACAGCATTAAAAAAGGAACAACAATACTTAAAAGCTCAAAAAAGAGTAAAAGACATAAAAGGGTTTTACACACATTTAACCATTTATTGTGTGGTAATTTCTTTACTTGTTTTTATCAACTTAAAATACGAACCTCATTTTCATTGGTTTTGGTTTTCTCTTATTGGTTGGGGAACAGGGCTTTTTATTCACTGGCTTAGAGTTTTCGGATTCAACTTATTAGGTTTTGGAAAAAAATGGGAAGAGCATAAGATTAAAGAATTTATGAACAAAGAAAAGTAAAAAGATGGAACAGAATTATATACAAGAACACAATTATATGAAAGCCAAAAAGAGGGTGAAAGCCATAAAGGGTTTTTATGTTCATTTAATTGTGTATGTTTTAGTAAATATTTTTTTAAGTGGCATTATTGTATTTGGTTTAATGCAAAGTGGCTATGGCTTTTATGATGCAATTACTAATTTTGGAGTCTATTCTACTTGGCTTTTTTGGGGAATAGGAATGTTTTTTCACTTTATGGGCGTTTTTGGGTTTAAATCTTTAGGTTTAGGCAAAGACTGGGAAGAAAAGAAAATTAAAGAATTGTTAGATAAAGAAGATCAACAAAAAAGTAAATTTTAAAATGATGAAAAATTCAATGAATGAAAATTTATTAAAAGCGAAGCAAAGAGTTAAGGATCTAAAAGAGTTCTACAAACATGTAGTGGCTTATGTTCTTGTAAATTTATTTTTAGCTTTTGTTTGGAAATTTTCTTTTAAAATTTTTGGTGATTTTGTAATTAGCAATCAATTTAATGATGATGGTTTTACTCATATTCCAATTTGGTTTATTTGGGGAATTTTCTTGTTAGCAGATGCTGTAAAAATATTTGGAATAACCAATAGATTTACTAAAGATTGGGAAGAAAAAAAGATTAAAGAATTTATGAAAGAGTAATGAAGTTCGTTAAAATGATAAAAATAAAAAGATGTTTTCTACAATTGGTTATATTCACTTAGCTTGTGCTGTAATTTCTATGATTACTGGTTTGGTAGTAGTTTTTAATACCAAAGGAACTAAGTTTCATAAAAAAATAGGATATATGTATGTATCGAATATGCTATTAATGAATATCACATCTTTTTTTATATCTAATTTTAATGGATTTAGTATTTTCCATTTTTTTGCAATTGTTAGTTTCATAACAATTTTAGGAGGAATGTATGCTGTTTTAAAGAAACATAAAAATTGGTTAGCAAGCCATTATTATTTTATGAGTTGGTCTGTAGTTGGTTTGTATTGTGCCTTTTGGTCTGAAGTTGGTACTCGATTTGTAAATAATATGGAAGAATTTTGGTGGGCTGTTATGATTGCTACTTTTTTAACCGCTTTTTTAGGATCAAAAATTATAAATAAAAATGCTAAAAAACTAAATATTAAATAAATATGAAAGTACTAATTATAGAAGACGAAAAACCAGCAGCAAGAAGATTACATAGAATGTTGGCAGCTTTAAATATTGATGTGGAACAAATGTTGCACTCAGTAGAAGAGTCTTTAAATTGGTTACAAAATAACGAACACCCAGATTTGATATTTTTAGATATTCAGCTTTCTGATGGTTTGTCTTTTGAGATTTTTGAAGAAATTGAGGTAAAATCTGCCATAATTTTTACTACTGCTTATGATGAATATGCTCTAAAAGCCTTCAAACTAAATAGTATCGATTATTTGCTAAAACCTTTAGATGAAGATGAATTAGAAGTTGCCGTAAATAAGTTCAAAGCAAATTATCCAAAACAATCTGATGTTCAGGTGAATTTAGATGAAATTCGAAAATTATTGATAAACCCTGTTGATAGAAAGTTTAAAAAACGCTTAACGATTAAAGTCGGTCAACATATAAAAATCATCAATATAGATGAAGTAGAATGTTTTTATAGTGAAAATAAATCAACATATATTCACAACCAAGAAAACCGAAATTATTTATTAGACAACTCTTTAGAATATTGGCAAGAACAACTAGATCCAGAACATTTTTTTAGAGTAAACCGAACTTTTATTGTGCAAATAAATGCCATTAAAGACATAATTGCCTATTCTAATTCACGTTTAAAGTTGATTTTACATTCTTATAATGAACAAGAAATTATTGTGAGTAGAGAAAGAGTTAAAGATTTTAAAAATTGGATTGATTAATCTGGATTACAGAAAAAAAATATCTAATGTATGTATATAAATAAATTGTTTTCTCTAGAATTTAAAAAGACTTTAGAAAATTTAAATTCCATTTTTGAAAGATTTAGGATAGAGTATTCAAAAGAAATGGAAATGGTATTCAAAGATCACGATAAGCTATTTGCGGCTCATGGATGGTGTATCTTTGATGGTAGTACTATTGAAGATGTATTGTTTCTTTTAAAGCTATATAATGAAGAAAGGTTTGTTGAAGCAGATAAAAACTTTATGAAACTTTATGAAGATAATATTAATGATATAGAGTCAGATTTATCTAGTATAAATAAAGATACTTCGCATATTATTAAAGAAGCTATTCAATGCCATAAAAAAGGATTTTATTTTGCATCTACTATATTGTTAATATCTCTAACAGATGGAATTGCTGAAGGAAAGTTATTTACTAATGGTTTTTTTCAAAAAATAAAAAGAAAGAATAAAAAACATTTTTTATTAGACGTTTTTAATGAAAAAAATTTAGTTAATAAACATTTTATACCAAAAAAATCTTCAAGTTCAGAATTAATGCGTCATGGAATTATGCATGGAAACTCAATTAATTATGGTAGTCAAATAAATAGTTTAAAAGCTTTAAGTCTATATTATTTTATATCGATTAGAAAATATTTGATAAAATAATTTTATTTAAAACATATATAACGAATCAGAAATTATTGTGAGTAGAGAACGTGTAAAAGATTTTAAAAATTGGATTGATTAAAATTATGTAAGCAGTTGCAGTTTAAAGTTTTAAAATGTAAACGGATGTTATTTCGATTTTATGGAGAAATCTCTTTTTATTTCAGCTAATTGTCTTTAATTTAGATTATATTTTATACAATACATAATGGAGGAATTAATTTTAAATGATGCTACTAAAATTCCAATTATTGGTTTTGGAACCTATAAATCTTTAGAGCAAGAAGGTATTGATGCTGTAAAAATTGCATTGTCTAAAGGATATACTTTAATAGACACAGCATCTATTTATGGTAATGAAGAAGCTGTGGGTAAAGGAATAAAAGCAAGTGGTGTTGCAAGAGAAGATGTTTTTGTAACCACAAAAAAATGGCGAGAGAATTTAGGTTATGAATCTACAAAAAAGGAATTTGAAGCATCTTTAAAAAAACTACAACTAGATTATATAGATTTATATTTAATCCATTGGCCTGCAAATGCCAAAAATTATAAAAACTGGCAAAAGACTAATGCAGATACTTGGAGAGCAATGGAAGAATTACAAGCAGAAGGTAAAATTAAATCCATTGGTGTAAGTAATTTTTTTCAAGAACATTTAGAAGCATTATTAAAAACAGCAAAAGTAATTCCGTCAATTAATCAAATAGAGTTTCACCCAGGTTATTGGCAACAAGAATTAGTACAATTTTGTAAAAGTAAAAATATCGTTGTAGAATCTTGGTCTCCATTAGCAAGAGGAAAAGTGTTTTCAAATAAAATTTTAAAAGCAATTGCAAAAAAACATCAAAAATCTGTTTCTCAAATTTGTTTAAGGTGGATTATTCAACACAACGTAATTGTTATTCCAAAATCAACATCTCCTAAAAGAATAGAAGAAAATATAAGCTTATTCGATTTTGAGTTAACTACATCAGAAATGAAACAAATTAATGATTTGCCAGAAATAGGCTTTAGTGGAGAATTACCTAATATTTGGCCAGATAGAGTTAAATAAGTTTTTTATAAAAACATTTTCTAACAAAACCCGCAAAAAATTTCCTAACCATTAAACTTTGATTATTTTTATCAAAATTTTAATTGATGAGCCAAAAAGAGGAGTTTTTTGAATATATAAATGATGGTTACAAAACCAAAGGCGATTTTATAGAGTTAGGTGCAGCCATGTTGGGTGAAGAAACCATTACAAATGCTATTGTAAAAGTTCCATTGAAAACTTTAAACAGACATGGTTTAATTGCTGGAGCAACAGGAACAGGAAAAACAAAAACACTACAGGTTTTAGCGGAAAATTTATCAGAAAAAGGAATTCCTGTTTTGTTAATGGACATTAAAGGAGATTTGTCTGGTTTGGCTAAAGCAAGTCCTGGACACGCAAAAATTGATGAACGTCATGAAAAAATTGGCTTTCCTTTCGAAGCAAAAAGTTTTCCTATCGAAGTTTTATCAATCTCTGAACAAAAAGGGGTAAAAATGCGTGCCACAGTTTCTGAATTTGGCCCAGTTTTATTATCAAGAATTTTAGATTTAACAGAAACACAATCTGGTATTTTAGCCATCATTTTTAAATATTGTGATGATAATCAATATCCACTTTTAGATATTAAAGATTTCAAAAAAGTTTTACAGTTTGTTACTAATGAAGGTAAAGAAGAAATTCAAGCAGAATATGGGCGAATTTCATCTTCATCTACAGGTGCTATTTTGCGTAAAATTGTTGAAATAGAACAACAAGGAGGAGATTTGTTTTTTGGTGAAAAATCTTTTGAAGTAGAAGATTTAACTAGAATCGATGAAAATGGAAGAGGTATAATTTCTGTCTTACGTTTAACAGATATTCAAGACAAACCAAAATTGTTTTCTACATTTATGTTGCAATTATTGGCAGAGGTTTATGAAACGTTTCCTGAACAAGGAGATTCTGGAAGACCTGAATTAATCATTTTTATAGATGAAGCACATTTGGTTTTTGAAGAAGCATCCAAAGCATTATTAAATCAGATAGAAAGTATTGTAAAATTAATTCGTTCAAAAGGAATTGGTTTGTATTTCGTTACTCAAAACCCAAAAGATGTGCCAGAAGATATTTTAGCACAATTGGGTTTAAAAGTACAACATGCTTTGAGAGCTTTTACAGCAAAAGATAGAAAAGCAATTAAGTTAGCAGCAGAAAACTACCCAGACTCAGAGTATTATGATACTAAAGAAGTATTAACGCAATTAGGAATTGGAGAGGCATTTGTATCAGTTTTAAATGAAAAAGGAATTCCAACCCCTTTAGCAAGAACTATGCTAAGAGCTCCAATGAGTAGAATGGATATTTTATCTGAACAAGAATTAAATGCTGTTGTTAACAACTCTAAATTAGCCTCAAAATACAATAAAAATATTGATAGAGAAAGTGCGTATGAAATGCTAAATAGTAAAATTGAAAAAGTTAATTTAGCAGAGCAAAAAGCAATTAAAGATGCAGAAGAAGAGAAAGAACGAGAAAAATTAGCAAAAGAAAGAGTAAAAGAGAGAAGAACTTCTTCTAGAAGTTCAAGAAGAACAAGTACTAGAATGAACCCAATAGTTAAAGTATTAACAAGCGCAACTTTTATAAGAGCTGCTTTTGGTATTTTAAAAAAAGTATTAAAATAACAAATTCAAAAAACGAACGTTTTATATTTTATAAAAACTAAACCAAAATGATAAAAAGAAATTTCCTATCGCTAATTGTAGCATCACTTTTAATAATGAGTTGTACAAATAATGATCAATTTATAGTTGAAAAAGGTAAAGTTGGTCTAATTACTACAGAAACTACAGTGAAAGAATTAGGTAATATTTTTGAAAACGATTCCATTGTAACTCAATTAAGTGAAGGTGCTTTAGGGGATAATTATTTTCAAGATGATGACAAGTATTTAATCTATGAAAAAGGAGGGAAGCATTTGTTAACAATTGTGCCAAAAGAACAATTAGATTCTACATCAACTATTAAAAGTATAGAAATTCATGATGAGCGTTTTAAAACAAAAGCGGGCATCAACTTAAAATCTAACTTTTCTGAAATAAATGCAACTAACAGTTTAAGACCAGAATCTACGTTACAATCTGTAACCTTATTTGTAGATGAGTTAAACGCAACTATGACTATTGATAAGGAGGAATTAGGTTTAAGAGATTTTAGAACTCAGAAAGTATCTTTGGCTCAAATACCAGATTTAGCAAAAATAAAATCTTTTGTGGTTTGGTTTAATTAAAAGATTTTGTGAAAAGAGCTATTTCAACTCATAAAGAAACTATTTTACGTCCAAATTCTGAATTTGAAAGAAGAGTTATTTTTCAATATTATTTAGATAATGATATTAAAATAACTGAAGAGGAGAGAGAAATTCTTTTACAATGTGTTGCTGTAGAACCAGAAAATATTGGAATTATTGGTTGCCTTTTAAATGATAACTCACATTTAAATACATTGCGTTTAGCGATTGCTTCTACTAATAAATCTAATAAAAAATTAGCGAATTTATCTAAAGAACTATTGTTGAATTTAGATGTAAATACAGCAGATATTTATTATTTTGTGGAAAGAGAATATGAAAGTCTCACTAAAGTTGAGGTAGATGTTACTAATGTTTATCTAACTTTTTGTTAATTATAATTATGAAAAAATATACTATTCAAAAAGCACCATTTGTAGTACCAACTACTGATGGTAAATTAATTGAAGAGCATTTTGGAAATGCTACAAACCAACAATCAGGTATTAGTATTGCTCACATGATTGCTCCTCCAAAATGGAAAGAGCCTTTTCAAACTCCTCAATTCGAAGAATATACTTATATTATTAGAGGTAAAAAGCAATTTATTATTGAAGATGAATTGATTGTTTTAGAGGCAGGTCAATCTATCAAAATTGATAAAAATACACGTGTTCAATATTCAAATCCTTTTGATGAAGAGTGTGAATATATTGCTGTTTGTACGCCTGCTTTTTCTATGGATTTAGTGAATAGAGAGTAATTTTGTTATCACTTTAGTTTGGTAATTGCATTAATAATAAATTTGATTGTATTATTTTTTAAAATGATTTAATAATATCTTGCATCAAAATAATTGAGATGATGAAAAATGTAATTCCACCAAAAACAATAAGACAAGTATTTGTTTTGCTACTAATTGTAATTTTTGCTTTATTAATTTTTACAGAATTAATCCCTTATTTATCTGGAGTTTTAGGTGCCATTACAATTTATGTTTTATTAAGAAAGCCAATGGTTTTTTTAGTAAAGAGAAAATGGAATTCAGATTTAGCTGCGTTATTTTTAATGTTCATTTCTTTTGTATGTATTTTATTACCAGTTACAGGAGTTATTATAATGTTGGGTAACAAAATTGGCGAAGCTGTAGACAATTCAAAAGAAGTTGCAAAAGCCTTAAAAGGGCACATGAGCGATTTTGAAAACAAATTTGGGTACGATTTAAGTTCACGAATAAACGTCGAAGAAATTTCTACTTGGATTGCAGATAATTTAGAAAACTTTGCTGGAAGCACTTTTAATATATTTATTGGTATTGGATTAATGTATTTTATGCTGTATTATATGTTAACTAACAGAAAACAACTAAAAGAGTCTTTGTATGATTACATTCCTATTAGCGAAAAAAACTTAAAAACAATTGGTCAAGAATCACAAGCTATAGTTCGCTCTAACGCAATTGGTATTCCTTTAGTTGCTATTGCACAAGGAATAATTGCATTGATTGGATTTTTAATTTTTAATGTAGAAGATCCGTTTTTCTGGTTCATTATAGTTACAGTAGGTTCTATGATTCCATTTATTGGGACTTTTATAGGAATTCTACCAGTGTTTATACTAACATTATCTAATGGTGATGCTTTTTCTGCTTGGGGAATTTTAATTTACGGAATTGTAGTTGTAGGATCTACAGATAATATAATTAGGCTTTATGTTTTAAAGAAATTAGACAATGTACATCCTTTAATTACATTAATAGGAGTTATTGTTGGTGTACCTTTATTTGGTTTTATTGGATTGATTTTTGGGCCACTTCTAATCAGTTTATTCTTGGTTGTAATCCGAATTTACAAAAAAGAATTTGGTGTAATGCTAGATGACCATAAAGTTCTTTGAAAGAAATAAAGCTTTAAGTTATGTTGATTTATTATACAGAACAAAATTTTACTTTCAATACTCTAGCTATTTGTCATTTGAATCAAAAACAATAGTTCATTTAAAGCTAAAACTTCATTGCTACTTTAAAGTTTAAAACTCTACCTGTCATAAAATTTGGAATTCCAAATTGTGTTTTAGAATACACATCTCTAACCCAAGTATTGGTAATTGCATTTTGAATATCAAACATATTAAACAATTCTAAACCTGCAGAAAGCTCTTTAAATTGAGATAACCAACCAGAGGAAAATTGTTTGTTAGCATCAGCAAAAATATAAGAAACACCTAAATCTGCACGTCTATAATCGCGCAAACGATTTTGAAAATTGTAAGGATCTGAATATGCAGGTGCACCTCCAGGAACTCCAGAATTATACACTAAATTTAAATAGGCTTTTAAATCTGGTAAATTTGGGACATAATCTTGAAATAGAATTCCGAATTTTATACGTTGGTCAGAAGGTCTTGCAATATAACCTCTGTCATTAATATTTTCTTCCGTTTTTAAATAACCAATACTTACCCAGCTTTCACTACCAGGAACAAACTCGCCATTTAAACGCAAATCTAATCCATAAGCATATGCTTCTGTAACATTATCTGCTCTGTACCTGATTCTAACATTATCAATGGTGTAAGAATTCACATCCGATAAATCTTTGTAATATACTTCTGTAGTCAGTTTAAATGGTCTTTCCCACATTATAAAACTATAATCCATTCCAGATACAAAATGAATCGATTTTTGAGCTTTTACATCCACATTTACGTTTCCATCAAAATCTCGTAATTCCCTATAAGAAGGAGGTTGTGAATAAAACCCACCAGAAACACGAAATAGCATATCTTTTCCCCAATTTGGTTTGATAGCAAATTGACCTCTTGGACTAACTATAGTTTGACTTTTTGAGGCAATTCCATTTCCTGTAACCGACCAATTATGAGCTCTCACACCAACATTATACCAAATATCATGATCGTTCCAAACTGAACGTTTATTAAACTGAACAAAACCAGAAACTCTATTGATAGCAACATTATTATCTTTTCTAATGGATTGAAAAGGTGTTAATTCACCTTCAAAAGGTTCATAAGGTTGATTGTTAGATGGGCTAAATGGAGGTCTAATAGCAAAACCTAAAGAGTCAATTACTTCCCATTCTCTTATTCTATCTTTTATATCTTCCTTTTGATATTTTACACCAAAATTCCACTGAATATCTTCTTGTTGAATGGTT
This sequence comes from Polaribacter vadi, assembly GCF_001761365.1. Classification (NCBI taxonomy): domain Bacteria; kingdom Pseudomonadati; phylum Bacteroidota; class Flavobacteriia; order Flavobacteriales; family Flavobacteriaceae; genus Polaribacter; species Polaribacter vadi. Next base: position 450,425 of record NZ_CP017477.1, read on the forward strand.
CCTCTAATTTGTACGTTGGTAATTAAAGCATCCAAATCATTACGTGCATGATTTAATTGAGAGCCTATTCCTTGTGAAAACTCAACTTCTCCAAAATTTTCTGAACCAATATTGGCATCAACTTCCCCTAAATTATATTGTGCAGCAATGTCAAAATGTTCTTCTTCTTGAGTGTTGTATCTTGAAGTTGTTCCAGTTAGTGTGAAATTTTTATTTACTTTATAATCTGCAGATAAAGCACCAAAAAGTGTTAGGTAATTATTTTGTTCTTCACCAGTATAAAAAACCACCAATTCTAAAGGATTTGCAACTGTTCCAAAACGTGTTCTTCTAGATATAGGTTGATAATTATAATTGTTAAGAGAAAAATTTCCTAGAAAATTTAATTCGAATTTTTCTGAAAATTCATAAGATAAATAGGTTTGTACATCTGTAAATCTCGGTCTAAAATTTGTTTCAATTTGTTTACTATTTACAAACAGACTGTTGTCTCTATAACGAATTCCAGTGATTGTACTTAATTTATCATTTAAAAAATTCCCTTCAAAAGTTACACTTGCGCCTAATAAACTTGCATCTACAGATGTAGCAGTTTCTGTTGGTTTTCTATAAGTGATATCTAAAACTGATGATAATTTATCACCATATTTTGCTTGAAAACCTCCAGCAGAAAAATCGATATTTCTTACCATGTTTGTATTGATAAAACTCAAACCTTCCTGCTGACCAGATCGTATTAAAAAAGGTCTGTAGACTTCAATTCCGTTTACATATACCAAATTTTCATCAAAATTACCACCTCTAACATTGTATTGTGTACTTAATCCGTTGTTATTATTTACACCTGGTAACGTCATTAAAACATTCTCAACACCAGCATTGGGTCCCACAATATTTTGTGCTTTTTTAACATCAATACTTATAAGACCTGCAGCTTCTTTTCTGCTATCTTTTACAATAACTTCCTCTAATTTTTCTGTTTTTAAAAGTAAAGTAGGTGAGAAGCGAATTACAGTTCTATTGGTTGCTGTTATTTTTTCTGTAAAAGTTTTATAAGAAACATGGCTAAAAACAATGGTTATTTCTTGGTCTAAAGGAATTCTAATAGAGTAGTTGCCATCAATATCGGTTGACGTTCCTGTATTTCCAAACTTTATAGAAACTTCTTCTATACCTTCTTTTTGGCTGTTTTTTACAGTACCTTTTAAGATGGTTGTTTTCTGAGCCAATAAAAAGCTAGGAAGTATTAGTAAGAATAAGAATATTTTTTTCACAAAAATTAGTTTATTTGTTTCTTAAAGAACGTTGTAGAAATTGTATTCGTATTCCCAACATTGTCTGATACTACAAGATTAAAGATATGTTTGCTACCAACCAATTTTTTATCGCTAAAATTATAGGTTAATATTCCTTTTTTATGATTGTATTGCATTAAAATCCATTCATCATTTATGGTTGCTTTCCAATCTTTAATACCAGAACCAATATCGTTTATTTTTACTTGTATCGTTTCAAAATTCGATATCCACTGATCGTTTTTAAAGTGCAAAATATTTATTGTAGGTTTTTGATTATCAGTTAATAGAGTGTAACCACCTAAAGTTTTAGATGTAGTGTAAAAAGTACTATCTTTTTTTCTTGTATATTGATATCTTGGGTATTTTGGATTCTCTAAATTTGCAATATAAAGTTGTTCTTTTTCATCCTCAGAATACTCAGAAACATTAAAAGTAAGCGTAAAGCTTTTATCGAGTGGAATTGTTGGTGTATGTATTTTAGCTATTTTTTTATCAACCTTAAAATCTAAATACACATCTTCATAAAACGTGTTTTTAGGAAAAGCAATAGTTACATTCTCTTGACTAAATTTATGAAATTTCTTGGCAACTATTTTATAATTTGTAGTGTCTTTAATTTCAGAAAAAAGAGCATTACTTTCTTTGCCTACAACAGAAAATTTTAAAGAACTAGAATTGCCTTCAAAATCTTTTGCGATAATTTCTATTGCATAATTCATGTTTTTTTGAATGTCGATTTTACCATTATTTATCAAATCTTTATAGATCGATAATTTGTTGGCAGTTTCTTTGTGTGTTTTCTGATATCGCTTTTTATATGTTTTATAATGCTCATAATCAATATGTAAATTCAAAAATTTACTTTGAGCAAAAGAAAATATTTCTACATCATGATAATAAACACGTTTGCCATTTACCAACATTTCTAAGCTGTAAATTCCGTTTTTATTGGGCACACCATTAAATTGATCAAAAGCGCTAACACTAAAGCCAATAAGTCCACTTGCTGAAGTTCTATCTGCAGTATAATTGCCTTCGCTTATTTTTTTTATAGGAATTTGAAAGTTTTTATTTTGTTGATTAATTCGAGTATCCGAATTTAAAGCATATACTTTTAGTCCTTGAAAGGTAGGTTTTCTTGTGTCTTTTACTTTGATGCCAAATAGTAAGGGATTTATAATATTTTCTGAGATTGTATTTCTAATTTCAAAATGTAAATGAGGGCCACCTGAGCCTCCTGTATCTCCAGAAAAAGCAATAACATCACCTTTTTTTACTGGAAATTCATTTTCGTTAAAAAAAAGATTACCAGTTTCATAGTTTTCTTTTTCATACTGGATGTTTCTCACAGATGCATCAATTTCATCGTTAAACTTGCTCAAATGTCCGTAAACAGTGGTAAAACCATTTGGATGTGTAATGTAAATAGCTTTGCCATAACCAAATTGTTGCACTTTTATTCTTGACACATAACCCTCTGCAGCTGCATACACTTTTAAACCTTCTTTGCCTTGTGTTTTAATATCTAAACCAGCATGAAAGTGGTTGCTTCGAAGTTCACCAAAAGATCCTGACAAAAAAATAGGCACATCTAAAGGATCTCTAAAATAGTCTTGAGGATATTTTTCTTGTGAAAAACTTAGGGAAGAAATTGCTAAAAATGCGAGTATAAGTAAATGTTTCAAAGGGTAATAATTTTAGGTAAAAATAGTAAAAATCATTTTCATTGTAATTGGTTCAACACCAGTGAATTATTAAAAAAGCAATAAAATGTTGTAAAATTTAAAACAGAATGCTAACTTTGTAGAGATAGTTTATGCTAAAAAGTAAAATGGGTAATACACTAGAAGCAATTCATTTATTAGAAAAAACGTTGCAAAACTTGCTTTCTAATTATGAGTTTTTAAAAAAAGAAAACACTATTTTGCTTCAAAACAACCAAGTATTACAACAACAACTTTTAGAAAAAGAGCAAATTTTAATTACTCAAAAAAAGGAGTTTGATTTGTTAAAAATAGCTAAAACTATTGAAGGCAGTAGTTCAAATACAAAAGATACAAAACTGAAAATAAATTCATTAATCAAAGAAATTGATAAATGTATAATTCAGTTACAAGAATAAAGTTCTTTAAATTGTGAGTGGAAAATTAAAGATTAAAATTATAATTGCAGGTAGAACTTATCCCTTAAGTGTAAATAACACTAAAGAAGAAGAGGCAATGCGTAAAGCAGCAACTGCAATTAATAAGTTAATTTCTATGTACGAGCAAAATTATGCAGTTAGCGACAAACAAGATGTTTTAGCCATGTCTGCATTACAATTTGCATCTAAATTAGAGTTATTATCTTTAACTAAAACTGATATTAAAGAAGAAGAAATGCAAAAATTAAATGCGCTTACTAAATTGGTAAGTAGTCATTTAGAATAAGTTCATTAAAATACATTAACAACACACTGCCTACGTTAGTAATTGTTTATTAAACTCAACACTATTCTATTATGAAGGATGAGTCTTAACTACTATAGCATGCCAATAATGCTGAACATTTATACTGGAATTTATTTCAGTCTGATACAGTTTTCATTGGATCCTTGAACAGTTAGTTAGTCCTATAAATGTCATATTGGAGTTTAAAGACCTATCTAATGTAGGCTTTTTTTTATATATATAAATTTAAATTATGGAAGGAATAATACTACCCATTATTATGGGAGTTTTAATAGGAGTAGCTTTAGGTTTTATAATCTTTAGATCGATGGAAAAAGCTAAAGGTAAAAAAATGCTTAATGGTGTTAGAAAAGAGGCAGCAACCATTTTAAAAGAAGCTAAAATTGATGCAGAATCTGTTAAGAAAGATAAAATTTTACAAGCAAAAGAAAAATTTATCGAACTTAAATCGGAGCACGAAAAAGTTATTATATCAAGAGAAAAAAAGATTTCTGATGTAGAAAAAAGAATTAGAGATCGAGAATCTAAGGTAGCATCAGAATACGATAAAAATAAACGTTTAAATCAATCTTTAGAACAAAAAGAAAAAGATTATGATTTTAAAATCGACTTTTTAGAAAAGAAAGAAGACGATTTAGATAAGATGCACAAACGTCATGTAGATATGTTAGAGCAAATTTCTGGTTTGTCTGCAGAGGAAGCTAAAAAGGAATTGGTTTCTTCTTTAAAAGAGGAAGCTAAATCAGAAGCAATGGCTTTTGTACAAACATCTATTGAAGAAGCAAAATTAACAGCAGAACAAGAAGCAAGAAAAGTTGTTTTAGGAACTATACAAAGAGTTGGGGTAGAGCAAGCAGTAGAAAATTGTGTATCTGTTTTTAACTTAGAGTCAGATGATGTTAAAGGTAGGATTATTGGTCGAGAAGGACGTAATATTAGAGCTTTAGAAGCTGCAACTGGTGTAGAAATTATTGTTGATGATACTCCAGAAGCAATTATACTTTCTTGTTTTGATCCAGTTCGTAGAGAAATTGCTCGTTTATCAATGCATAAATTAGTAACAGATGGTAGAATTCACCCAGCAAGAATTGAAGAAATTGTTAAGAAAACCGAAAACCAAATTCACCAAGAAATTATAGAAGTTGGTAAAAGAACAGTAATAGATTTAGGAATTCACGGTTTGCACCCAGAATTGATTAAAACTGTGGGTCGTATGAAATACAGATCTTCTTATGGACAGAATTTGTTACAACATTCACGTGAAGTTTCAAATCTTTGTGGAATTATGGCTTCTGAAATGGGCTTAAATGCAAAATTAGCTAAAAGAGCAGGTTTATTGCACGATATTGGTAAAGTGCCAAATGAAGAAAGCGAATTGCCTCATGCACTTTTAGGAATGCAATGGGCTGAAAAATATGGTGAAAAAGAAGAAGTTTGTAATGCAATTGGAGCTCACCATGATGAAATTGAAATGAAGAGTTTACTTTCTCCTATAGTACAAGTTTGTGATGCTATTTCTGGAGCAAGACCAGGTGCAAGACGTCAAGTTTTGGATTCTTACATTCAACGTTTAAAAGATTTAGAAGAAATAGCTTTCGGGTTTACAGGAGTTCAAAAAGCCTACGCTATTCAAGCTGGTCGTGAATTACGTGTTATGGTTGAAAGTGATAAAGTAAACGATACAAAAGCGGCTGAATTATCTTTTAGTATTTCACAAAAAATACAAAATGATATGACGTATCCAGGACAAGTAAAAGTTACTGTAATTAGAGAAACTAGAGCTGTGAATGTAGCTAAATAAAAAAGCCCATCTTAATTTCCAAAAGGGAATAAACACTATTGTGTTTTTAATATTTTTAAAATCTCGTTCTTAATTGAGCGAGATTTTTTATTTCTAAACTTGTCACGCTGGAAGCGTCTCACATAAGAGTAATCTTTTTAGTATTTTTTTATTTAATAAGAAGTTTTTCTTAATTCCTAATTTTCCACAAGAGGAAGAGTCTCTTCCCTTTGGGAAAGCTAGGATGGGTTATTTTTATTTTCTAGGATGATACGTTTCTACAACCTCTTTTAAATAGCTTGTATCTAAATGTACATATACTTCTGTTGTGGTAATGCTTTCATGACCTAGCATTTGTTGTATCGCTCTTAAATCTGCTCCATTTTTTAATAAATGTGTAGCAAAGGAATGTCTTAAAGTATGTGGACTTATTTTTTTATTTAGGTTTATTTTTGCTGATAAATCTTTTAAAATTGTAAAAATCATTTGTCTTGTTAAGCCTTTTCCTCTTCTGTTTAAAAAGAGTGTGTCTTCAAAACCTTTGCTAGGTTTTAAGTGACTTCTAATTTCAGAAATATATATAGTTATGTATTTCTGAGCATTGTAATGAATAGGTACAAAACGTTCCTTATTTCCCTTTCCTGTAACTTTTATAAAGCCCTCTTCAAAAAATAAATCAGAAATTTTTAGTGTAACTAATTCACTAACTCTTAAACCACAGCTGTACATGGTTTCTAAAATAGTTCTGTTTCTTTCACCTTGAGAATGGCTCAAATCAACAGCAGAAATTAATTCGTTTATTTCTTCTTCGGATAAAGTATCAGGTAACTTTCTGCCAATTTTCGGAGCTTCTAATAAATCTGTAGGATTCGTTTCTCTGTAATCTTCAAACACTAAATAATCAAAAAAACTTCTTAATCCTGATATTATTCTTGCCTGGCTTCTTGGATTTACTTTTTTAGCAACTTCATAAATAAATTGCTGCACCATAGTTTTATCAATAGAAATAGGAGAAGATTTAATATCATTTTCTTCCAAAAATAAGGTTAGTTTATCTAAATCTCTAGAATAACTTTCAACAGTATTTTGAGATAAACCACGTTCAATCTTTAAGTATAACTGATAATCTCTTATTGCGTTTTGCCATTTCATATTGTAAAATTACAATTTAAATTCTATGTTTAGTAGTGTTCAATTATTTGATTTGTATATAAAGATTCTTTTAAAGACCGATAAAATTATATACAAAAGGGTCTTCTTAAAAAAAATCAATATAGTTCTTAAAAATAGTGATTGAGTTAAAGTAGAGATTCATATTATTCTAGTTTTGTGGTATAATCTTAAAAATAAATATAATGAAAAAAGTAATTTTAGTATTCGCTTTAGTTTTGAGTTCTTTAGCTGCAAACGCACAGTTTTCAGTTAGTGTTAATGCAGGTTTACCTGTTTCAGATGTAGAAGAATATTCTTCTTTTGCATTAAGTGGAGATGTTGGTTATTCTTTTGCGACCGAAAGCAATTTAATGTTAGGAGTTTCTGCAGGTTTTTTAAATTATTTTGGAAAAGACTATGAGGTATTAGGTACAACTATTGAGGCTGAATCTATACAATATATACCATTAGCAGGTTCTTTAATGTATAGATTAACAGATAGTTTTTCAGTAGGTTCTAAAGCTGGTTACGCAATTGGAGTTGATGATGATAATGATGGTGGTTTTTATTACAAACCAATGTTAAGTTATGTAGTTGGTAATGCTACAAGTTTATCTTTATTTTATGAAGGTGTAACTAATGATGGCCTTAATGTTAATAATGTAGGTTTAGGATTTACATTTGGTTTGAATTAATGAATAGAAATTTAATATTTAGAAGGAGGCAATTTTGCCTCCTTTTTTTATGTATAAATAGTTGTATCAATAGAAAAAGCAAGCGATATTATAACATTTTCTTCTTAAAAAAATATTAGTTTTTATTAATCACTAAAAAATAATAATTGTATAGTTAGGTAAACCAAGTTTAATCTTTAAGTATAATTGACGATCTCTTATTGTGTTTAGCTATTTGATACTTTAAAAATACACAACAAAAAAAACCATCCTATTTAGGATGGTTTTTAGATAAATATTTTAACTTATTTATAAAGTTTTAGAATAACTTCCGTTTTTAGGTTGTAAATCTCCAGTAATAATCATTACTAAATCAATAATATACCAAATTCCGAAACCACCTAAAGTTATTAATTTAAGAACACCTAATAAAGTGTAACCTAAATAAAATCTGTCTACACCTAAACCTCCTAAAAATACTGATAACAAAAGTGCTGTTGTTTGACTTTTTCCAGAATAAGCAACAGTTGCATAATTAGTAACTTGTTCTTTTTCTACTGTATCACCTTTAATGATTTCAACAGTTTCAACTGTTTTTTTTACAGGAAAAGATGCTTTAGCAGTAAATGAAAATGCTAAAAAAGCAAATAAAAATGTGTAAAGAGTTAATGATTTTTTCATAATAATATTAATTATTTTAGTTAATTTGCCACTAATGTAATTAAAAAATTGTCATGAAAATAAACAAATATTTAATAATTTGCTTTTTTACTTTTTTAAATTTAAACTCCCAAGAGAAGAACCAGTTTGATTATGAGTTACTTGGTGCTGTAATGTTAGATGAAAATCAATTAATTTCTTATAAAATTCAATTTAATGTTGAAGCTAATAACTTTATTCAAGGATACTCATTAACAGATTTAGATGGAGAAAACGAAACTAAATCTTATATAAGAGGATATTATGATGAGAAAACCGAAAATATAAAATTTAAAGAAAGTGATATTTTATATACAAAATCTAAATTTTTACCTGAAGAATTTTGTTTTATTAGTTTTGAAGGTACCTTTAAAGGTGATTCAAAGAAAAAACTATTAGAAGGTAAGTTTGTAGGGATTTACGAAGATAAAGATACGTGTGCAACAGGAAATATTAAATTGGTTGGAACAAAGTTTGTAGAAAAAAAAGTAAAAAACATCTATAAGAAAGTAAAGAAAATAGATAAAGTAAAAAAAATAGATAGCACTGTAATAGCTGAATTAAAGCCAGAAAACTTTTTGAAGAAGTTTAGTGAAACCAATATAAAATCGGGTGAAAAAGTTTCTGTGTTTGTATATTCTAGTAAAATTGATGTTGATATTTGGGATTATGGAATAGAAGATGGAGATATTATAACTATTTTACAAAATGATAAACCTGTTTTAGAAAACTTTAAAGTAACAAGGAAAAAGAAAAGAATTACTTTAGTTTTAAATGAAAAAGAAAATGCATTTAAAATTATAACAATAAATTCTGGAAAGCTAGAAACCAATACCACTAAATTAAAATTATACGATTTTAGAAGAGAATATGAAGTTGTTGCAAATTTAGAAGAAGGAAAAGCAGCAGTAATAAATATTGTAAAATTAAAAGTAAAAACAAATTCAGTTAAAAAATAATACACTTAAATTAACTTTATATATATTTACTTCTTAATATAAAAATTAATATTATTATGAAAAAAGTATTATTTAGTATTGGATTAGCGATATTGGGTTTTTCTAATGTAAATGCACAAGAAGTGAAATTTGGAGCAAAAGCAGGAGTAAATTTAGCTAGGTTTGCGGGTGATGATTTAGAAGATGTAGAAAATCTTTTAGGTTTTAATGTTGGCGCATTTGCAGAAATTAGTATTTCCGAAAAATTTATTTTTCAACCAGAATTATTGTATTCTACTCAAGGTGCCAGTAGTGGTGAAGAATTTGGTGGCGATGATTTTGAAAATAATATAAAAACAAGCTATTTGAATGTTCCATTAATGTTAAAATTTGCTGCATCTGATAGATTTATGTTGGAATTAGGTCCACAAGTTGGTTTTTTACTTTCAGCTAAATCAGAGGTGAAAGGAGAAATGGATGGAAGTTCATTTTCTGTTGAGGAAGATGTAAAAGATTCATTTAAGTCAGTTGATTTTGGATTAAATTTCGGTGCTTCTTTTTATATCGTTGAAAATATATTTATAGCTGGTAGATATAATTTAGGTTTATCAAGTATTGCTGATGGAGAGGATTCAGAAGATGTTAATGTGAAAAATTCAGTTTTTTCATTTTCATTAGGATACAGGTTCTAATTATAAACAATAATTTATTAAATAAAAAGGAAGCATTTTTGCTTCCTTTTATTTTGCTCAATTTTTAATATCTTTACTTTATGAAAATCATTATTATAAACGGACCCAATCTAAATCTTTTAGGAAAACGCGAACCAGAAATTTATGGTTCAGAAACTTTTGAAGATTTTTTTAGAACTTTACAATTAAAGTATAAAAATGTAGAATTATCTTATTTTCAATCGAATATTGAAGGAGAATTGATAGATAAATTACACGAAGTTGGTTTTACTTTTGATGGTGTTATTTTAAATGCAGCAGCTTATACACATACTTCTGTTGGCATTGGAGATGCTGTAAAAGGTATTGAAACTCCTGTTGTAGAAGTACATATATCTAATATTCACGCTCGTGAAGAATTTAGGCAACATAGTTATATTGCTCCAAATGCTAAAGGTGTTTTATTTGGTTTTGGTTTAAAAGGTTATGAATTAGCTATTCAAAGTTTTTTATAAATAAAATAATACTGTTAAAGCTCTTACTAAAAGTATTTTAGGGTTATTTTTTTACATCAACAAACATATAATCGCTTGCAGGTGTTGCCAATTTAGAGTCGTAAATTTCATCAAAATTATAAAAACTACTTTTAGAAGAAAAACTTTTAGCTCCTGTTGAGATGTAAATTAACGTTCTATCCAATAAAGGGTCAGAACGTTCTCCTAAAACACCCAAATCACCATAATTTTCACCTAATTCTACTCCTGGAAAATCGGTACTTGCAGGGATTAATCCTTGTGGATAATTTTTATTGTCTTTATTGCTAATTTCTAAAACCAAAGGTTGCATTGCATATCTATGAGCTGTATTTAAATTAGCTCCTGTTCTTTGAAAATTTTCAGAATCATATAAAGTGATAGAGCCTACTTGTTTTCCTCTTGTAGTTTTACCAATTAAAGCAACATCTATATGCGAACTTAAAGAATTGATAACTAATTCTGATGCTGATGCTGATCCATTTGTAACAATAAAATAAACTTTATTTAACCCCAAACTATTAATGCTTTCTTGTAAAACAACATTTCCATTGGCATCTGTATTTCTAATTTGATTTGTAAAATTATTTATAAAACGATCTGCAGGATTTGATCTTCTAACTTTATCGTTCCAAACTTCTTGAGAATATAACAAACCATTAAACTGACCAGTAATCATGCTTCCTAAATAAGTTGCAGAACTTACAGATCCTCCAGGATTATATCTTAAATCTACAATTAAATTATCAATATTTTCTGCCTTAAAATATGCAAAAGCAGCATTTAATTGGCTATCGTAATTTCTTGCAAATTGGTTGTACATTAAATATCCTATTTTTTGGTCTCCATCTGCAATTACTTTTGAAATGGCAATTGGATTCTCTTGAATTTCTGATTTTGTCAAAGAAATAGATGTTCCATTTGTAATTGGATTTCCATCATTAAAATCGGCCAAACCAATAGTATAATTAGTAGAATTTCCAAACAACAAGTTGCCATAGTTCGTTGTTGTAAGTTGATTTCCATCAATTTGATTGAAAAGCATTCCTCTTTTTACGTCTTTAGCAACAGCATCAGAATTTGGCACTACATAACGCACATAACCATAAACATTTGTACTTCCGTTTTTATATTGCACTAAACCGAATTCCATTCCGTTACTTAAATTGATTCCCTGAAAAGAGTTTTCTAAAGCAATATAATCATCAACAATAACAGAAAAACGATCTTCAGGTCTGTTTAATAAACTTTCAAAAACATTTTCTGGTGATCTATAAATTCTAAAATAGGTGTATAATTCATCAAAATTAGCAAACCTGTTATCTGCTAAACCTGGTACATCTTCTTGCCATAAATAGTATAAATTTAAACCATGCCAAATAAAGTAATTGATGTCATCATCTGTAGTAGGGTCAATTAAAGATGATTCTTTTCTTTCACAAGAATAAATAAATAGGATTGCTATAAATAATAATGTAATTTTTTTCATCTAATTTGTATTTGGCAAATTTTGCTCAATAAAAATGCCTTTATCAAGTGTTCTTTGTGTGTTAATGCTATTAAATAAATAGTCAAAATTGTTAGGATTACAATTTGTATTAGAAACTGCATTTCCTGTTGAAATATAATTTAAAACACTATTTAAAATAGGATCTGAATCTTCACCTAAAATTCCTAAATCTAATACATCTTCGTTAGCACAAAGGTTAATATTTGGCGAAAATCCGTTTTCATAAGTTTGGTCGTTTTTATTTAAGAAATTTAACACAATTGGTTGTAAAGCTACTGTATGAGTTTCATTTTTTAAAGGAAAATCATAATCCTCAGAATTGTATAAAGTAATAGCTCCTGTGTTGTTTCCAGCAGTTTGATTCCCAATTATATGAACGTTTAAATGTGGTTTTAAACTATTAATTAATAATTCAGTTGCAGAAGAACCTTCAAAATTAGGTCCGTTTAAAATGATATACACATCACTAATATTTAAACTATTGATGTTGATGTTTGGGTTTATTGTTTTCGGAAATTTAGTCACTAAAGAATCTGGTTGATTCGCCAAAAACCAAGACTGAGCTTTTGAATTCCATTGCTCTTTTATTAAAATTTCGTCAGCATTTTGTTCGGTAATCATAGCTGCAATTTTTGCAATATTTTTTGCAAAACCTCCAGTGCCAATGTTGTATCTGAAGTCTAAAATTAATTTGTTAACAGATTGATTATTAAAGTTTAAAAATATGTTATTTAAATCATTAATGTAGTTATTAGAAAAATCATTTTGGTACATTAAATATCCAACATTTTCTGCATTTACAGGAATTACTTTCTCCATAAATGTTGCAGGATATGTATAGGCTTGTTTTTCTAAAGTAACTGTTTTTGTATTTGGAGTAGTTATTGTTCCATCAAAATTTGCCATTTGTAAAGTGAAATTATCTAAGCCATTTATCAGCAAATCTTGATAATTTGTTTTGGTTAATTGAACACCATCCACAGCAGAAAAATACTCACCTCTAATAATATTTTTTGTTGATGCATTAGAGTTTGGAAGAATATGAGTTACATATCCTATTACAAGATCGTTATTAGAAGGATTTTCGATAATACCAAACTCTAAACCATTGGTAAATGCTGTTCTTGGTAATGGTTCTGTAATTGTATTGTAATCTTCTACTAAAGTTGATTTTACATCCGAAGAAATTAATAAATTAGAAAAAAGCGTATTATAATCGGGAAAAGAACTTAAGTAGTTATTTAATTGTGCATCAGAATTAAAACGGGTATCTGCTAAATCTGGGACTAAATCTTGGTGCAAATAATAGGCGTTTAAACCTTTCCAAACAAAATCGTTTACGACTAAATCTTGTGGAACTTCATATTCTTTACTACAACCTACTATTGTTGAAATACATATTGATAAAAAAATAATTTTAAAAAAAATCTTCATGTAAAATGTCTATAGATTATAGTAAATTTAACGCAATTTAAACTTTTTTAGTATCAATTTAAAATAAGATGTAACAAAATAAATTGTTAGTCGTCGTAATTATGTAAACCTGATATAAGAGATGAAAAAATATCAGAAAAACAACAACAACCAATGAACCAATCAGACTTTTTAAAAGTTGTTTTACCCTTTAAAGATAAGGTCTTTAGATTAGCAAAAAGATTGCTAGTATCTAGAGAAGAAGCAGAAGATGCTACACAGGAACTTATCTTTAAATTATGGAAAAACAAAGAAAAAATTGGCAACTATAAGAATGTAGAAGCTTTTGCAATGACCATGACAAAAAATTATTGTTATGATCGTTTAAAAAGTAAGCAAGCAAGTAATTTAACATTAGTACATAGTAATTATAAAGAAAAAGAAACGTCTTTAGATAAGAAGTTGGAATATCAAGACAGTGTAAACCAAGTACATTTATTGATAGAAAAACTACCAGAACAACAAAAAATAATCATTCAATTAAGAGATGTTGAACAGTATGATTTTGATGAAATTTGTAAAATGGTAGATATGAAACCAACAGCAGTAAGAGTTGCATTGTCTAGAGCAAGAAAAACAATAAGGGAAGAATTAATTAAAAAACACAACTATGGAGTTAGCTAACATAGAGAAATTAGTAGAAAAATACGAAAATGCAGAAACTTCTTTGCAAGAAGAAGCAATCCTTAAAAACTATTTTACAAAAGAGGATGTTGCACCACACTTGCAAGAATACAAATTTATGTTTGCGTATTTTAATACTGCCAAAGAAGATACGTATACAAAACCCATTAAGTTAGAAACTATAAAATCGAAGAAGAGAAACTTAAAATGGCTTTCTGTAGCAGCATCTGTAGCACTTTTGTTTAGTGTATTTGTTGGGAAACAACAATTTGATGAATATCAACAAAGAAAAAAAGCAGAAAAAATTTATGCAGATCTTACTAATGGATTAAAACTATTGTCTACAAATCTAAAAAAAGGAGAACAAGCAGTTGCAACTTTATATACTGTTGAAGACAAAGTAAATGAAGCATTAAAATAATAAACAAGATAAACCAAGTAAAAATAGTAAAACCAAGTAAACACAGTAATTATGAAAAAAATAATAGTATTAATAGCGTTTATAGTAGCACCAATGTTTGCAAACGCACAAAGTATTTTCGATAGTTTAGAAGATATGGATGGAGTAGATATGGTAATTGTTACCAAAGATGCTTTTGAATTGTTAAATAAATTTAAATCGAAAGACATAAAAAGTGATGGTAATGAAGTGATGCAAGCTTTTGAAATCATTAACGATTTAAAAGAGTTTAAAATGTTTTCTACTAATAATTTAGAAATTGCTTCTAAAATGGAAAAAATGGTAAACTCATCTATCAAAAACTCGAATTTAACGCAGTTAATGCGAATTAAACAAGACGATTCTCGTATTAAAATTTATGTAAAAGCTACAAAAAATAAAGATTACGTTAGCGAAGTTTTAATGTTTATAAAAGGGATTGATAAAGAATCAAAAGGAGTGTCTGAAGCTATGGTTATGTCTTTAACTGGCAATATAGACATCAACAAAATGTCTGACTTTACAGATAAAATTGTAAAAGAAAATAAGTAAAATTAACCAAGATTAAAAAGTCGGGTTTGTGATAAACTCGGCTTTTTATTATAAAATATATACACAATGAAAAAATTAACCTTATTATGTTCTTTAGTATTTTTAGTCGTTTTTGCAACTGCTTGTAAAAATGAAAAATCGCTACAGAGTTATTTAGTAGAAGCAAATGATAAAGCAGGGTTTTCTTCGATAGATGTTCCTGTAAGTTCTGTTTTAAGTCCTAAAGCAGATGTTTCAGAAGATGTAAAAGAAACCATTAAAAGCATTAAAAAAATAAATGTTGTGTTTCTTAAAAAGACGCAAGAAAATGAAACTGTTTATGAAACTGAGAAAGCAACTTTAAAAAATATTTTTAAAGATAATAAAGATTATAAAACATTATCATCTATGAAAATGAAAGGTATGAATGTAAATCTTTATTATTCTGGAGAAACAGATTCTATCGATGAAATTGTTGCTTTTGGTTATAGTCAAGATGTTGGAGTAGGAGTTGCAAGATTATTGGGTGAAAACATGAACCCTGCAAAAATTATGGAAGTGATAAATGATATAAAAATGGATTCAAGCAATTTACAAGGTTTTAGTGCCATTTTTAAAGGGAAATAAAAATGATAAAAATATTTAATAAAAAAAAGAGGGAAATCAATATGATTTCCCTCTTTTTTTATGCTTCGTATTTCGAATTATAATTCTAATGAAATACCGAATATAATTTGATTTGTTCTATTGTCAATTCTTTGAGTATTTGTAAATTTTGCTTCGTTTTCAGACAAACCTCTTTCCCATCTAACATCTAGTCCTAGTTTACCAAATTCTACACCAGCACCAAATTGTACACCCACAGAAAATTTATCAAACTCATCTGTAGATAAATCTCCAAAGCTAATATTATCATCTAAAATATATTGAAAAGAAGGGCCAACAAATGCATTGGCAAAACCTAAAAACTTCTTACCTATTAAAACAGGAACATCAATTTTTTTGAATGAATAATCTTCACTACCACTTTGTTGTTCAAATTCAGTTTTAACTTGTGTATATACAATTTCTGGTCTTACATATAAACCTAAAATTGGTACATTACCTCTAAACCACAAACCTGCATGAAAACCAGTTTTAGCGCTTGCGCCATCAGCAATGTCATTGGTGGCATCTTTAAAAGATTCTTTACCATTGTTGTTGTAGTTAATACCTCCTTTAATACCAAAATCTACTTGAGCATTCGTAAATTGACTTATTCCAAAAGTCAACACAAAAAATAAAATTATTTTTTTCATAATTATTTGATTTAAGTTATATGTAGTAAAACGTTATTATTTTCTAGAAATTACTTTTTTAACAGCCTTTATTACAGCTTCTGCATCTAAACCATACTTTTTCATTAGTTGTTCTGGAGTTCCAGATTCACCAAAAGTATCGTTAGTACCAACAAATTCTTGTACTGTTGGTGTATTTAAAGATAATGTTCTTGCAACACTTTCTCCTAAACCACCAATAATGTTATGTTCTTCTGCAGTAACAATACAACCAGTTTTTGCAACAGATTTTAGAATGATTTCTTCATCTAAAGGTTTAATTGTGTGAATATTAATTACTTCTACAGAAATTCCTTCAGCTTCTAATTGTTCTGCTGCTTGCAAAGATTCCCAAACTAAGTGACCAGTTGCAACGATGGTTACATCTGTTCCTTCTGTTAATAAAATTCCTTTTCCTATTTCAAATTTAGCATCTGCTGGCATAAAAACTGGCACTTTTGGTCTTCCAAAACGCAAGTAAACAGGTCCATCAAAATCTGCAATTGCAATAGTAGCTGCTTTGGTTTGGTTATAATCACAAGGATTTATAACGGTCATTCCTGGCAACATTTTCATTAAACCAATATCTTCTAAGATTTGGTGTGTTGCACCATCTTCTCCTAAAGTTACACCTGCATGAGATGCACAAATTTTTACATTTTTACCAGAATAAGCAACTGATTGACGAATTTGGTCATACACTCTTCCTGTAGAAAAATTAGCAAAAGTTCCTGTAAAAGGAATTTTTCCTCCAATGGTTAAACCAGCTGCAATACCAATCATATTTGCCTCTGCAATACCAATTTGAAAAAATCTTTCAGGATTTTCTTTTATAAATTGATCCATTTTTAAAGAACCAATTAAATCTGCACATAAAGCAACAACATTTGGATTTGTTCTCCCTAATTCTGTTAGTCCATCACCAAAACCTGAACGTGTATCTTTCTTTTCTGTGAATGTGTATTTCATTATTGTAAATATATAATTTATAAAATTTGCGTAAAAATAAACTTTTATTTCTCTTTATTGAAGATAAAAGAGATTTTAGCGTAAAGATTTTTGAACAAAGAAAAATATCCAATAAAAATTATTAATTTGATTATAAAAAAGGGATTTCCTTATAATTTCATTAACGCATCATATAATTTATGAACAGGTAAACCAACAACATTAAAATAACTACCTTCAATTTTATCGATTGCAATAAAACCAATCCATTCTTGAATTCCATAAGCACCAGCTTTATCAAAAGGTTTATAATTTTTGATGTAATAATTTATTTCTTCATCAGAAATTTCTTTGAAATAAACTGAAGTTACATCACTTATAATCTTTTGAAAATTGTTTGTTTTTATGCTGATGGATGAAATTACCTCATGTTTTTTTCCTGATAAAGATTGTAGCATTTTAAAAGCATCAGCTTCATCTTTTGGTTTTCCTAAAGCTTCGTTTTCTAGCCAAACAATGGTGTCTGAAGTAATTAAAAGATCTTTATCTGATAAATTTGTAAATGCTTTCGATTTTAAATCGGCTAAAAACTCAGTAATCTCTGTTCCTTTTAATTCTTTAGGATAAATTTCTTCAACTTCTTTCAATTGAATTGTAAAATCGAGATTTAAATCTTTAAAAAACTGTTGTCTTCTTGGAGATTTAGAAGCTAAAATTAGATGATAATTTTTAAGTTTTTCTTTGAGCATACAGGATATTAAGTATTAAATTTCTTTTTAATTCTGGCTAAATCACGTTTATTGTCTCTGTCTTTTATCACATTTCGTTTGTCATGTGTTTGTTTACCTTTTGCTAAAGCGATTTCTAACTTGGCAAAACCTCTATCATTAATAAACAATTTTAAAGGCACAATTGTGTTACCTTTTGCTTCTACATCTTTTTTTAAACTACGTAATTCTCTTTTGTTCAATAATAACCTTCGTTCGCTTTTTGGTTTATGATTAAAGTGATGTCCAAACATATATTCTTGAATGTACATATTTACAATAAACAATTCTCCACGATCATTAAATTCGCAAAAACTTTCTGTAATTCTTGCTTGGCTTAGTCTTATAGATTTTATTTCGGTTCCTGTTAACTGAATTCCAGCAACAAATTTGTCGAGAATTTCATATTCGAAACGCGCTTTTTTATTCTGTATGTTAATTTTTTTCTGCAACGTTAAATTGTTTTTTTATGATTAATTATGCTATAGAAAAACATATAAAATTGATAAAAATTAAGTTTATTATCAATTTATACAAAGATACATTTTTACATTCGAGAAAGAAATGTAATTTTGAAATCTATTTTAGATCAACCAAAAAAACTTTAATGAAATATTTAGTATTCCTTTTTTCTATTCTTTTATTTTCTTGTACATCATCAGACAAAAAATTAACAGCACAACAAATTATTGATAAAACCATTGTTGCTTCTGGTACAGATAAAGTTAAAAATTCAAAAATCACTTTCAAGTTTAGAGATCTTAATTATACTGCTATTAGAGAAAATGGCAAATTTGAATTATCTAGAAAAATAGATACGATTAAAGATGTTTTAACCAACGATGGTTTTAAACGTTTTGTAAAAGGAAATGAAGCTGAACTTGATGAAGAAATGAATGGAAAAATTACAAATTCCATTAATTCTGTACATTATTTTTCTGTGTTGCCTTTTGGTTTGAATGATAAAGCTGTTCGTAAAAAATTACTGCCATCAACAAAAATCAAAGACAAGGAATATTATAAGGTTGAAGTTTCTTTTGTAGAAAATGGAGGAGGAGAGGACTTTGAAGATGTTTTTATTTATTGGATAGGAAAACAAGATTTTTTAATTGATTATTTAGCGTATTCCTATCATACAAATGGAGGCGGAAAACGTTTTAGAGTTTTAAAAGAGCAATGCAACAGAAACGGAATTCGTTTTGTGGATTACCATAATTACAAACCTTTAACCAAAGAAATAAAGCTCATAAATTTAGATGAAGCTTTTGAGAATAATCAACTAAAAAAAGTCTCAGAAATTGTCTTAGAAGATATAAAAGTTGAGATTTTAGATTAGTTTTTTTGGAGCTATTTCCTGCTAGGAATTTATCTTGAGCGTAGTCGAAAGATTTCAATCAGGGCTAAACCAGTTTGCCAATTTTTGGTTTTAAAGAAAGCAATTATTTCTCTATTTTCTCAACAGAACTCGTTTTATTATCACCAGAAATAGTTACTTTATAAAGACTTGCATTGTCATTATCATCCATGTTTTCGTATTTCTTTTCGCCTAAAATTTGGTTGGCGAAAACAGGTGTTGTATTACTATGACCAACCACTAAAATAGTTTTTCCTTTTGTGTTTGCTTGAAAAACTGAATCATACATTTTTGAAGGATTGTAGAATTCAATTTCTAAACTTTTACTCATGGCAGTTGGTGTAGCTGTTTGAATGGTTCTATTATAATTGGTAGAATACACAGCATCTAATTCAATATCCTTAAAATAAGTTGCCCATCTTTGTGCTCTTTTTTCGCCTTCGTTACTTAAATTCGGGTTGTTGTTTGTCTTATCAAATACATCTTTTTCTGAATGACGAATTAAATAATAAGTAGTTGTATCATCAGAAGAACAAGAAATTAACAAACTAAAAACAAAGGCAAAAAGGAAGAAATATTTTTTCATAAGATTGATATTAAAAACCAAATATACTTAAAAAAGAAAAAGCGACACTTTTTCAAGCATCACTTTTTCTGAACGAACTAATCAAACTAAAATTTTACAACTCATCCACCAAATCAGATTGATTTCTAAAAACTAATTTATCATCAAAAGCATCTAACAAAATAATGCTATCTGTGGTTATTTTTCCTGATAAAATCTCTTTAGAAAGTTGATTTAATACTTCTTTCTGAATAACTCTTTTAACAGGTCTTGCCCCAAATTCTGGCTGATATCCTTTTTTAGCCAAATAGGTAATAGCTTCATCTGTAGCATCTAAAGTAATTTCTTGTTTGCCAATCATTTTCTTTAAATGTTCAATTTGTAATTTTACAATTTGAAAAATATCCTTTTCATTTAAAGGCGTAAACATAATTACATCGTCAATTCTGTTTAAGAATTCTGGTCTTACAGATTGTTTTAATAATCCCATCACTTCAATTTTAGCCAATTCTGTAACAGCTTCTATATCTGCTTTTGGATCTGCGAATTTCTCTTGAATAATATGGCTTCCCATATTTGATGTCATGATAATAATCGTGTTTTTAAAATCTGCAACTCGTCCTTTATTATCTGTTAATCTTCCTTCATCTAAAACCTGTAACAACACATTAAAAGTATCAGGGTGCGCTTTTTCAATTTCATCTAACAACACCACAGAATAAGGTCTTCTTCTTACAGCTTCTGTTAACTGTCCACCTTCATCATAACCTACATATCCTGGAGGTGCACCTACTAATCTACTTACAGCGTGTTTTTCTTGATATTCACTCATATCAATCCTGGTCATGGCATTTTCATCATCAAACATATATTCTGCTAATGCTTTTGCTAATTCTGTTTTTCCAACTCCTGTGGTTCCTAAAAACAAGAAACTACCAATCGGTTTGTTCGGGTTTTGCAAACCAGCTCTAGATCTTCTTACAGCATCAGAAACTGCAACAATTGCCTCTTCTTGACCCACAACTCTTTTGTGTAATTGAGTTTCTAATCGCAACAATTTTTCACGTTCAGATTGTATCATCTTAGTCACAGGAACACCTGTCCATTTTGCAACCACTTCTGCAATATCATCTAAAGTTACTTCCTCTTTTATCAAGGATTTTTCAGATTGATTTTCTGCCAAAACTTTCTGGAAACCTTCTAAATCTTCTTGCGCTTTTTTAATTTTTCCATATCTTATTTCTGCCACTTTTCCATAATCTCCTTCACGTTCTGCTTTCTCAGCTTCCATTTTAAAATCTTCAATGGCTGCTTTTGCATTCTGAATATTATCAACAACTTCTTTTTCAGATTTCCATTTTGCGTTCATCTCATTACGCTCTTCTTTGAGATTTGCTAAATCAGAACGTAAAGATTTTAATTTAGCTTCGTCATTTTCACGTTTAATCGCTTCAATTTCAATCTCTAACTGCATCACTTTTCTATCTAAAACATCTAATTCTTCTGGTTTAGAGTTGATTTCCATACGCAATTTAGCCATAGCTTCATCCATTAAATCGATGGCTTTATCTGGTAAAAATCGGTTTGTAATATATCTTTGAGATAGTTCTACAGCACCAATAATAGCTTCATCTTTAATACGAACTTTATGGTGTGTTTCGTATTTTTCTTTGATTCCTCTTAAAATAGAAATGGCACTTTCTGTATCTGGTTCGTTTACTTGTACTTTCTGGAATCTACGTTCTAAAGCTTTGTCTTTTTCAAAATATTTTTGATATTCATCTAAAGTAGTAGCTCCAATTGCACGTAATTCTCCACGAGCCAAAGCAGGCTTTAAAATATTTGCAGCATCCATGGCTCCTTGTCCACCTCCAGCACCAACTAAAGTATGGATTTCATCAATAAAAAGTACAATATCTCCATCTGCATTTGTAACTTCTTTGATAACCGCTTTTAAACGCTCCTCAAATTCTCCTTTGTATTTTGCACCCGCAATTAGAGCACCCATATCTAAAGAAAAAATTAATTTATCTTTTAAGTTTTCTGGTACATCTCCATCTACAATTCTGTGTGCTAAACCTTCTGCAATAGCAGTTTTACCAGTTCCTGGTTCCCCTACTAAAATTGGGTTATTTTTTGTTCTTCTTGATAAAATCTGTAATAATCTACGGATTTCTTCATCTCTACCAATTACAGGATCTAATTTTCCGTTTTTTGCTAATTCATTTAAATTTTTAGCAAATTTATTAAGTGAATTATATGTTTCTTCTTGAGATTGAGAGGTTACTCTTTCACCTTTTCTCAATTCTTCTATGGCTGCTTTTAAATGCTTTTCTGTAACTCCTTGGTCTTTTAAAACTTGGGCAATATTACTTTTCGACTTAAAAATAGCCAGAATTAAATGTTCGATGGAAACATAATCATCTTTCATGTTTTTTGCAATCACAGATGCTTCTGTTAAGGTTTTATTTGCCTCTCTAGAAATCATTAATTCTGCTCCAGAAACTTTTGGTAAACTTTCTAATTGTTTATCAACAATCTGATTTACAATATCAATATTGATGTTTAATTTTTTCAATAAAAAAGGAAGCACATTTTCATCAACTTGTGTTAAAGCTTTAAATATATGTTCGTTTTCTATTTGATTATGACCAAAACTTTGCGCAATTTGTTGCGCCATTTGTATGGTTTCTTGCGATTTTGTGGTATAGTTATTAAAATTCATTTTCTTTATATATTTTTCAAAGGGGTGTTAAGTTCCTTAGGTTGTTTGTATGTTTTACAATCGATAAATGTCAATTATGATACCAATTGATGTTTAGTGTTAAAACAAGTCAAATTGTCTTGTTAAGTATTGTTGTTGCTGACTTTTTGACGGATTAAAGTTCCTTATATTTGCACTATAAAAATACAAAATACATAAAATGGGTATATTTAACAACATGTTTGGAGGTAATAAAGATGAAAAATCAAAAGAGGAAAAAAAGGCATACTTAAACTGGATTCCTTTAACGTCCTTAAATCAATTAGAAGAAATAAAAGAACAATCTAAAATTAGCGCAGTTTTAATTTTTAAACACTCTACAAGATGTGGAATTAGTAAAATGGTTATAAGACAGTTTGAGAATTTATTCGAAGAAGAGCATCAAAATTTAAAAGTTTATTATTTAGATTTATTAAATCACAGAGATATTTCTGCAGAAATAGGCGTAATGTTTCAAGTTATGCACCAATCTCCACAATTAATTGTGGTAAAAAATGAAGTTTCTGTATATCATGCCTCACATTCTGACATCACTGAAACAAATTTAACAAGATTTGTATAGGATAAACTTGCATTAAACCTTATTTAAGTCTTATTTTTGTATTCTAAATTTTTACACTTTTGGCAGATTTAAAAACTTCAGAACCTATTATCGGAAAAGAATTATATGGATATCAACAAGATGCTCTTACAGAGATTTTTCAGCGATTTGATTCCACTCCACAAGATTATCACTTGTTATATCAACTACCAACTGGTGGTGGAAAAACAGTTATATTCTCTGAAATAGTAAGACGTTATATTCAAAAGTTTAACAAAAAAGTGCTGGTTTTAACGCACAGAATTGAATTAAGTAAACAAACTTCTAAAATGTTGAAGGAGTTTGGTGTGAAAAATAAAATAATTAATTCTACTGCAAAATTAGACGATCAAGACGATTTTAATTGTTTTGTAGCCATGGTTGAAACCTTGAAAAACAGGTTAAATGACGATAAATTAGATATTTCTGATATTGGTTTAGTAATTGTTGATGAGGCACATTACAACTCTTTTACAAAGATTTTTAAATTCTTTCACGATTCTTTTATTTTAGGAGTTACTGCAACACCTTTAAGTTCTAACATTAAATTACCAATGTATGAGAATTATCAAGAATTGTTTGTGGGAGAATCTATTCAAGATTTAATAAATAGTAACTATTTAGCAAAAGCAAACTTATATTCTTATAATGTAGGGTTAACTTCATTAGAAGTTGGTGCAAATGGAGATTATACTGTAAAATCTTCTGAAGATTTATATACAAATTCAGACATGCTTTCTAAATTAGTTTCGGCTTATGAAGAAACTGCAAAAGGAAAGAAAACCTTAATTTTTAACAACGGAATTAATACCTCTATTCAGGTATTTCATGCGTTTAAAAAAGCGGGATATCCAATTGCACATTTAGATAATACCAACACAAAAAAAGAACGTGAGCTTATTTTAAGATGGTTTCATAAAACACCAGGAGCAATTATTACTTCTGTAAGTATCTTAACCACTGGTTTTGATGAACCAAGTATTGAGGCTATTATTCTAAACAGAGCAACAAAATCCTTGACTTTATATTACCAAATGATTGGTCGTGGTTCTCGTATTTACAATAACACAAATACGTTTGATGTTATTGATTTAGGGAATAACTTTCACAGATTTGGTCCTTGGGGAGCAGATTTAGATTGGCAGAAAATGTTTAGAGCACCAGATTATTATCTGAATGCTATTTTATCTGATGAAGAAATTGAAAGTACTTTTAGATACGAATTACCTGCTGATGTTAAAAAGGAATTTGCAAAGTCTAAAGATACTTATTTCGATATGAAAAAAGTATATATTGATACCATTCGTTCTGGAGAATCTTCTAAACGTGTTTTAGAAAAATCGATAGTGCATCATGCAAAAATGTGTATAGAAAATAGTGAAGATGTTTTTGACGCACTAATCTTAGCGAAAATGCTAGGAGAGGAGATAGATGATAGAATTAATAGATATGCAAAATGCATTTCTAAAAGCACTCATAACTTTGTTACTTGGTTAAAAGACGATTACAGAAAAAAATTAAACACGTATTTAAGAGAAAATTTCGATGAAGACTTCGAAGAAATTCACGGATTTCCTCCTGAAGAGTAAAATTTATAATAAAATTTAAAAGTGAAAATATTTTTTCACTTTTTTTTTGCTTTTGTTTTTTGTATTAAAAAAAAATATACATTTGCTCAACTTACTTAAGTAAAAATGTTTCGTTTTTCTTATTTCGGAAGTAAAACTTTAGAGGAGAATAAAGTTTACACTGCATTTTGGAAATGCGACGAAAAAATTAAGGTATCTCCATTTTCCCTTCCGCAAAAACTGTTGCTTTTTTCGAAGCTGCACGTTGTTTATTTAAAAATATTACAGTGATAAATCTTTTTTAAGGTTGGCGTTTCTATTCTAAATCATTAAGTTTGTTTTAGTTTAGGCTTTTTTTTATCATTTAATAATTTTAATAAATCATAGTGAATACAAAGTATATAGATTTAATTGAACAAACATTCGATTTTCCACAAGAAGAATTTAAAACAGAAAATAATAAACTATTTTGGCATGGTATCAATTTAATGGAATTAACAGCCGAGTATGGTGCACCATTAAAATTTACCTACTTACCAAAAATTTCAGAAAATATAAACAAAGCAAAAGATTGGTTTCAGAATGCTATTGATAAGCATAATTATAAAGGAAAATATTTTTATAGTTATTGTACAAAAAGTTCTCATTTTAAACATATTTTAAATGAAGCTTTAAAAAATGACATTCATATAGAAACATCCTCTGCTTTTGATATTGATATAGTTAACAATCTTAAAAAAGAAGACAAAATAAAAGATGATACGTATGTAATTTGTAATGGTTTTAAAAGAGACCAATACATAAAAAACATCGGAGATCTAATTGAGTCAGGCCATAAAAATTGTGTTCCTATAATTGATAATTATGAGGAGTTAGCACTACTTCAAAATGAAACTAAAAAGAAGTTTAAGGTTGGTATTAGAATTGCTTCTGAAGAAGAGCCTAAATTTGAGTTTTATACTTCTAGATTAGGAATTGGCTACAAAAACATCGTTTCTTTTTACGAAAGAGAAATTGCAAAAAATAAGCAGGTAGATTTAAAAATGTTACATTTTTTTATCAATACTGGTATCAAAGACAATGCTTATTATTGGAACGAATTGATGAAATGTTTAAAAGTTTACATCAACCTAAAAAAAGTATGTCCAACTTTAGATAGTTTAAATATTGGTGGTGGTTTTCCTATAAAAAATTCATTAGCTTTTGAGTATGATTATGAATATATGATTGATGAAATCGTAAATCAAATTAATGATGCTTGTGAAAATGCAGAAGTTGATGTGCCAAATATTTATACTGAATTTGGTAGTTTTACTGTTGGTGAGTCTGGAGCCGCTATTTACGAAGTTTTATATCAAAAGAAACAAAATGATAGAGAGCTTTGGAATATGATAAATTCATCTTTTATTACAACTTTACCAGATTCTTGGGCAATTAACAAACGTTTTATTATGTTGCCTTTAAACAAATGGAATCTTAAATATGAACGTGTTTTATTAGGTGGTTTAACTTGTGATAGTGATGATTATTACAATTCAGAACAACACATTAATGGAATTTACTTACCTGTCTATGAAAAAGATAAACCTTTGTATATTGGCTTTTTCAATACAGGTGCTTATCAAGAATCTATTGGTGGTTTTGGTGGTTTGCAGCACTGTTTAATTCCACATCCTAAGCATCTTATTATTGATAGAGATGAAAATGGAGAATTAAAAATAAAACTATTTAAAGAACAGCAAAAAAGTAGCGAATTACTATCAATATTAGGATATTAACATAAAAAACAAAGGTTTAACTTCTTTGATTATAAATTATTAAAATGAACACAACTAAAACGTATGCAGGTATTCCACAAGAATTTGGAAACCTATCAACATCAAAAATTGTAATTATTCCTGTTCCTTATGATGGAACAAGTACTTGGCAAAAAGGTTCTGATAAAGGACCAAAAGCTTTTTTAGATGCGTCTGAAAATATGGAATTGTATGATATTGAAACCGATTCTGAAGTTTACAAAGAAGGTGTTTACTTGTCTCAACCAGTTATAGAAAATTCTTCACCAGAAGCAATGGTGGAAGCTGTACATCAAGAAACAAAAAAGTACATTAATAGAAATAAGTTTGTAACTATTTTTGGTGGTGAACATTCAATTTCTATTGGAACTATTAGAGCGTTTAACGAATGTTTTAGCGATTTAACAGTGTTGCATATAGATGCGCATGCAGATTTACGTAAAGAATATGAAGGTTCTAAATGCAACCACGCTTGTGCAGTGTATGAAGCAAATTCTACAACCAATTTAGTGCAAGTTGGTATTAGAAGTATGGATATTTCTGAAAAAAGAAGTATGAATCTTGACAAAGTTTTCTTTGCACATGACATGGCTGTAAACGAAGGTTGGATGGATGATGTTATAGATCAATTAAGCACAAATGTATTTATTACGTTCGATTTAGATGCTTTGGATCCTTCAATTATGCCAAGTACAGGAACTCCAGAACCAGGAGGATTATTCTATTATGAAACCTTAGAATTCTTAAAAACTGTTTTTGAACAAAAAAATGTGGTTGGTTTTGATATGGTTGAATTATGTCCAAACGAAAATGAAAAATCATCGGACTTTTTAGCAGCAAAATTATTCTACAAAATGTTGAGTTATAAGTTTGCTTCTAATGATGATTCTTATGATAATACAGAAGATAAAAATATTGATAATCCTTTCAGTAAATTATCGAAATTTAAAAATGACGATGACGATTTTTAGTCAATTATAAATGATAAAAACAATTGAAAATATAGAATTGCAGTACTTAACGATTGATGATTATCAAGAGTTAAAACAAGCAATGATTGAGATTTACACCAGTATGGAAAATACCTATTGGGAAGAATCTCAAATACAATCTTTAATTACAAAATTTCCAGAAGGGCAAATTGTTATAAAAATTAACGGGCAATTAGCGGGTTGTGCTTTATCAATCATGGTAGATTATGATAAATTTGATGAAACACATACCTATGAAGATATTACAGGGAATTTTACCTTTAGCACACATGATGCAGAAGGAGATGTTTTATATGGAATAGATGTTTTTATAAAAAAAGAATTTAGAGGTTTACGTTTAGGAAGACGTTTGTACGATTATCGAAAAGAAATCTGTGAAACGCTAAATTTAAAAGGAATTGTTTTTGGAGGTAGAATGCCAAACTATCATAAGTTTGCTGCAGAAATATCACCTAAAGAATATTTAGAGCGCGTAAAACGTAAGGAAATTTACGATCCTGTTTTAAATTTTCAGATTTCTAATGATTTTCATCCCTCTAAAATTTTAAAAGGATATTTAGAAGGTGATGCAAATTCTGGTGAATTCGCAGTTTTATTGGAATGGGATAATATTTACTATCAGAAAAAATCTAAAAAAGCAGCTACTAAAAAAACAGTGGTTCGTTTAGGATTAATTCAATGGCAAATGCGTTTGTACAAAGATCTGGACGAGCTAATGGAGCAAGCAGAGTTTTTTGTAGATTCTGTTTCTGCTTACAGATCAGATTTTGCATTATTTCCAGAGTTTTTTAACGCGCCTTTAATGGCAGAATTTAATCATTTGCCAGAATCGCAAGCCATTAGAGAGTTAGCAAAATTTACACCAGAAGTTGTAGATCGATTCTCTAAGTTGGCAATCTCTTACAATATCAATATTATTACTGGAAGCATGCCAGAAATTAAAGGAGATTTACTGTATAATGTTGGTTATATTTGTAAAAGAGATGGTACAAAAGAACGTTACGAAAAATTGCATGTTACTCCAGATGAAGCAAAAATTTGGGGAATGCAAGGTGGAAATGAGTTAAAAACATTCGATACAGATTGTGGTAAAATTGGTGTTTTAATTTGTTACGATTCAGAGTTTCCAGAATTAAGTAGATTGTTAGCAGATGAAGGTATGGATATTTTGTTTATTCCTTTTTTAACAGATACTCAAAATGGCTACTCAAGAGTTAGGCATTGTGCACAAGCAAGAGCTATTGAAAACGAGTGTTATGTAGCAATTGCAGGAAGTGTTGGTAATTTACCAAAAGTAAATAATATGGATATTCAGTATGCGCAATCTATGGTATTTACACCTTGTGATTTTTCTTTTCCAGCAAATGGAATAAAAGCAGAAGCAACCACAAATACAGAAATGATTTTAATTGCTGATGTAGATTTAGATTTGCTAAAAGATTTGAACCAATTTGGAAGCGTACGTAATTTAAAAGACAGAAGAACCGATATTTTTGAAGTTAGAAAAGTATCAAAAAAATAAAAAAGAAACATGAGTAAACCAATTACAAATTTTATTGAAAAATACTTTTTACACTTTAATGCAGCTGCTTTGGTTGATGCAGCAAAAGGATATGAAGAGCAGTTAAAAAAAGGAAACAAAATGTTAGTTTCTTTAGCTGGTGCAATGAGTACAGCAGAACTAGGAAAGATTTTTGCAGAAATGATTCGTAAAGATAAAGTGCAAATTATTTCTTGTACTGGTGCAAATTTAGAAGAAGATGTGATGAATTTAGTAGCACATTCTCACTATAAAAGAGTTCCTAACTATAGAGATTTAACTCCTCAAGACGAATGGGATTTATTAGAAAAAGGCTTAAACAGAGTTACAGACACCTGTATTCCTGAAGAAGAAGCTTTTAGAAGAATTCAAGAGCATATTGTAAAAATATGGAAAGATGCAGAAGCTAAAGGAGAACGTTATTTGCCACATGAATACATGTACAAATTATTGTTATCTGGCGTTTTAGAGCAGTATTATGAAATAGACATCAAAGATTCTTGGATGTATGCAGCAGCAGAAAAAAACTTACCTATAATTTGTCCTGGTTGGGAAGATTCTACCATGGGTAATATTTTTGCTTCTTATGTTATGAAAGGTGAGTTGAAAGCAACTACCATGAAATCTGGAATTGAATACATGACATTTTTGGCAGATTGGTATACAGATAATGTAGGTTCAGGAATTGGATTTTTCCAAATAGGAGGAGGAATTGCAGGAGATTTCCCTATTTGTGTAGTACCAATGTTATACCAAGATATGGAAAGAACAGATACACCTTTTTGGAGTTATTTCTGTCAGATTTCAGATTCTACTACAAGTTATGGTTCGTATTCTGGAGCAGTTCCTAACGAAAAAATTACTTGGGGAAAATTAGATATTAACACACCAAAGTTTATTATTGAAAGTGATGCAACTATTGTAGCACCTTTAATATTTGCTTATCTTCTAGAAATGTAAATTACAATTCTGATTGTCATTTCGAAATGAGCCTTTTTTGGCGATTGAGAAATCTCATAAAGATTGATTAAATAAAGAAATAATGAAAAGAATAATTGTAGAATACGCAAAATTAACAACGGACATATTAGATATGTTAATTGAAAAATATCCTGATGGATATGATTATAGTGATGTTATATCCTTTAAAAACTCAAAAGGTGAAACCGTAAAAGCTATTGAAGTTAAAACTGAAGACACTATTTATTTAGTGAAAATTAGTGATCGTTTAGAAAACGCCATGGAAGAATATGCAGATGATGAAGACTTCTTTGAAGATAATGACGATTTTGATGCAAATTTACCTGATGACGATGATGAGGATTAAATTCTTATAAATAGGATATATATAAATAGCTCTGAGTTTTCAGAGCTATTTTTTTTTGATGCTAATTATTCCAAAATAATAGATGAATACTTTCCAATTGCTTTTTTTAGACTTTCGGAAAGTGATTTTAGCCAATTTAAATGATTAGAGATTAGATAGGCTTCTTGAAGCTGATGCAACGTTTCTGTATCTATTTCTTTATTCCCTTTTTTAATATTTTCATCTCTTAAATGGGATAGTTTTTTATAGGTATCAAATAATTTATCTTGAGCATCTTCATTTTTTTCTACAGGTATTTCTTTTTCAATTTCTATATGTTCTAAAATATCAGCAGACCCTTGTAAGTTTCCAGAAATAGTATAGATTAGTTTTTTAAAATCTTCTGAAGCAGGTGTTGTTTTATGATTGATGATAAAATTACCAATGGCAGCAATTGCAGAAATCATTGTTTGATTAATTGTTACAATCTCATAAATCAATTGAAACTCTCTTTGTTTTGATTTAGGATCTTGTGTTAATCTTTGAAAAGACGCGTTCAAATTACTTACTGCAAGAAATGCATCTTTTCTTGCTAAGTTGTAATCCATTTTTTGCGCTTTTGGATTCTCATATAATACCTGTGCTGCTAAAAGATACTTTTTATTCATCTTTAGAGCGTTTAAAACAATTTGTCTCAAATTATCTGCTTCCCAAGTTGGTAAAATTATATAATTGGCAACCACAGCAATAATAGCTCCAATAACTGTATCTAATATACGATATTGAATCACCTCAAAAGCATTTGGGTTTATAAAGGAATATAAAAAGATAATACTAATGGTTACAAATGCAGCTGCAGATTTATAATTTTGCTGAATTAAAGAAAAAGATAAAACCAAAGAAATAAAAGCCAACACTGCATATACTATTTCATTTTGAGTCAATAAAACAATACAAAAAGCAATGATAGCACCAATAATTGTTCCGAGAACTCTGTCTTTTGAGCGCTCTTTGGTTAAACCATAATTAGGTCTCATAATTACAATTACAGTTAACATAATCCAATAAGCATTTTGGATTTCTAAAGTATACCCTAAAAGATAAGTAAAGACAATTGCAATTGTAAGTCGTAGAGAATGTCTAAACATTTTAGATTTTAGACTTAAGTTTTGCGTTAAAACATTCCATCTATATTCCTGCAACGTTAAAAACTGACTTGAATCTTCTCTTTTTAAAGATATTTTAGAGGCATCATGAACATTTGCAATAACTCTTCTTATTGTTCTAATTTCTTGTAATAACTGCTCTTGATAATCATACAAGTTTCTTAATATCAAAGCACCTTCTCTAGCTTCTGGTAATTTAAACGTATCCACATAACTTTCAATAGAGTCATTTGCTTTTGATAAAGCCGTTAATAAGGTGTCTTTATTCGGTATTTTTTTATTTTGAATTAATAAGTCTGATAAAAGAATCATATGGTTTCCCATTACTTTATTCAAGTTTTTTGAAGCCTCTAAAAAGTTTTTTCGATCTCCAAAAATTTCATCAATCAGGTTATAATCTAAATGTTCTGCTTCTATAAGTTCGAATATATTAATCGTAGAAACTAAAATAAGCAACTGTTTTTCTTCAAAACGAGACCTTCCAGAACGTTTTCTAGCAGTTAATAATATTTCTCTTAAGGTTTCATGCTTTTCGTTAATTTGAATTTGAATTGCCAAGGTTTCTTTAAAAATTTCATCACGATTTGTTTTCTTCGTTAATAATTTTGCTCTCAATTTTAAATAAGTTCCTAAAAGAGACAATGTATCTGCTAATAACTGATTCTGCTCTCTTTTTGGAGCCAATTGCTGAATTATAAGAGATACCATTAAATACCAAAAACCACCAATTGCTGAAAATGCAACTTGCATAAAAATACCTTGTGCTGTATCTTTTTGCACTGCAAATGAAATAACCATGGCAAGTAAACCAGAAAAAGAGACTAAAGAAGCTCTAAATCCATAGACAGAAATGAGGGAAATTAAAAATGAAATTATTGCAATTGCAAATAATAGAAAAACTAAAAATGCTTTTAAAAATAATATGGTTGCAGTGATGGTACTTGTTAAAGCGATGCTAATTAGAATCGCATTTATTTTACGTTTTTTACTTCCTGGAATATCTCCAGACGAATTTAAAAGTACCCCAACAGCAACTGCTGGCGCGAATTCAGAATATCCTAAGAAATATAAAATTGCAAAAGGAATTGCAATGGCAAAGCCTAACTTAATTCCTCGATCGAAATCAGTTTTTTTTAGAAATAGTTTTAATTCTTTGAGTTTGTTTTTCAACGTGCTTTGCAATTAGTTTGCAAAGTTAAGGTAATTGATGAGTATTGAGTACTCTTTTTAAAAACTTGATACTTTAAAATAGAGTAGGAGATCATTTATTTTATAATAAAACTGAGGACAGTTTTATTATTTATGAATTTATGTTTTAAATAAAAATGTCAAAAACAGTTCTTTCTTTCTAAGGATATAATTATATATTCTATTTGTTATATCCGTATGTTGTAACCCGTTATTTAATCCCACAATCCATTTGCTTCTGTCAAAATAACTGGGTTCTTATCAGTAATCAATATGGTTTGTTCGTGTTGGGTTACATACCCACCTTTGTTTCCAACCAAAGTCCAACCATCATTTAATTCTACAGCAATCGTAGATTTTGTTGAAATAAAAGTTTCTATGGCTACTGTTGTATTTTTCTTAAATCGTTCCTTGTTACTTTTAACTCGGTAGTTTAATATATTTTCGGGTTCTTCGTGTAAACTTCTACCAACTCCATGACCAGCCAAGTTTTTAATGACTTTAAACCCTGACTTTTTTGCTTCGGTTTCTATTAAATAGCCAATTTCTGATATTTTCACTCCACCTTTAATATTATGTATGGCTTTGCGTAAAATGTTTTTAGAAGCATCTACCAGAGGTTGATGTTTATGAATGTCTTTTCCGAGGATAAAAGAACCACCATTATCCGACCAAAATCCGTTTAGTTCAGCAGAAACATCAATGTTAATTAAATCTCCTTCTTTCAGTATTTTTTTCTCTGAGGGTATACCATGTGCTGCTTCCTTATTTACACTTATACAAGCATAGCCAGGAAAACCATAAGTTTCATAAGGGGCAGATTTAGCTTCATAACGCTTTAAAATTTCACCTCCATATTCATCAAGTTCTTTTGTGGACATACCAACTTTAGCATATTCTATCATTAATTTTAGTGTAGTACCAACAACTTCACTAATTTTTTTCATTCCTATTAATTCGGCTTCCTTTGTTATTGACATTTCGTTTTTTTTATTTGGCTACAACATTTATGTATAAGAATAGTTTGATTTTGCGTACAAGGAAATTCCATCGGAAATTCAGAAGTTGGCAAAAAAGCAACTAACTTTAGTAAAGCACTAATGTAGCAATTTTTTATATACGCCCAAGGATTCGTGAAATAGGAAACCAAAAACTAAGAAATCTACCAATTATGTGCAGTTTTAATACATATAAATGTAACAAAGCTTGCAAGGCAATTTATGATCAAATCATTGCTAAAGCAGAGAGTAAAAACTGGCATTAATAGCAGTATGTTATAAGCTATTAAAACAATATTTTGCCATTGCAAAGTCAGGTATTTCTTATGATGCAAACCACGTTTCATTATTAAAAACGAGATAAATATTAAAAAGGGGATAATGATAATTATAGCTTGTTGAATTGAAATAAATCGACCAAAGGAGATTTATGCTACTTCAACAATGTCTGAAAACTAATGCCTAAATTTAACGAAGAAAATGTTTGTTTTTTAACTCAGTTCTTTGTTAGCTACTGGCATTTTTTATTAATTCTATTATTTCATTACTGTTTCCAGCTGATTCAATTATTATTTCATTAAATTCTTTAAAATCAGATATTCCAATTCCACCTTCAGGATTCAATTTTTGTTTGTTATCTAGTTCCAATATAAAATTGAAGTCAGAACAATTAGCAATTCCTTTTTTTTCAGATAAAGACTGAATATTTGATTTATATAAATTATAGTTTTCATTAGGAACTAAATCTCCAATTATTCCACCCATACTTTCGTCTGAAATTTTGAGTTTTGTTATTCCAACAAATTTTGTATTTATATAAACTTTAGCTTTCATTAATCTTTTCCGTCTATTGATATTTTAACAAGTTCAATTCCTATTTTTAAACCTAAAAGAATATTTATTGTTTCTTCATCTGCTGAAATAATTATTAATTTATAATCTTTTTTTTCTTCAGAAAATTCTACAGTTTCTATTTCCGAAATTCTCAAGGTCAACGAAAGTCCTAAATTTAAAGTGATATTAACAAACCAATTAACTTGCATTGTTCCTTTTTTAATTTCACCAATCATATAGAATTCATTCCTTCTCTTGATTGCAAAACTATCAATAACTTCAAATTCTCCTTGTTCAGTTTGGGTGTTCATTTTGCTTGTAGCTAACGTTATTGTGTTAAGGAAAGTTGCGTTTAAAGTGAACGGTTATTTTCCGAAGGGAAATAGGAGTTTACAAAAATGCGACTAACTTTTATTAAGCTAAAATTAAGCAATTTTTTTACACGTTGTTGTAAAACGTTTTTATTCAATAAGTTTTTGTTTTTTTGGTTTAATTATAATTTCATTATGCAAGTTTGGAAAATGTTTGAGCATTGTTTCTTTATCTTTTCCAGATGTATCTATAAAAGTCCAATTTTGTCCTTCGTCACTTGATATTCCAATTAAAGTATATTCTGATTCAATTTTTCCACGAGGTGTTTCCATAACAATTATTTGAGTTAAAGTGCATTGCAGTTCATTCTCTTTTTTTAAGAATTCAGAGGGGTTTTTGAAGTTTAAATCAGTGAATGTAAAACCATTATTTTTCATTTTGGTCATTCCTTGTTTAGTGACTTTAATCATATTCGATTTTCCTCCCATCATTTCAATAATTTTAGGATAGGTGTAATTTGCATAATTTTCAAAATCTCCAGTAAGAAAGAAATTTTTCATTTCTTCAAGTTGAGAGTTTAAATTTTTATTTTCAGTTTGAGTAAATCCAAATGTCGAATTTATTATTAGAATTAAAATCCAAATTTTTCTATTCATAAGGTCTGTATTAAATGTTTTACAACGTTGTTGTGTAAGAAAAGTTGCGTGTTTTAAGCACTAAAGTTAGTAAATAAAACACGAACCAAGAAAATGAAGTGCACCCAAAAGTTTAGACAAATTTATAATTAATTTTGATAATAATGATTTCGATATTCAGTCGGACTCATCCCATTTAAATTTCCTTTAATTCTCTCGTTATTGTAATATTTTATATATTCTTTAATATCCTTTTTTAATTGAGATATTGAGTTGTATTTATTTAGATAAAACAACTCAGATTTCAGAATACCAAAGAAGTTTTCTATCACAGCATTGTCTAAACAATTTCCTTTTCGAGACATACTCTGAGTAATGCCTTTCTCTTTTAATAATCTTTGATACTGTCTCATTTGATATTGCCATCCCTGATCTGAATGTAATATTAAATTTGTTTGATCAGGTATCTTTTTAAAAGACTTTTTCAACATTATAGCTACTTGTTTAAAATCAGGTTTTTCAGATAATTGATAACTTATTATTTCCCTATTAAATAGATCAATTATTGGAGATAAATATAATTTATTTCCTAAGATTTTAAACTCAGTAATATCGGTAGCCCACTTTTTATTTGGTCTAATAGCTTTAAAATTGCGTTGTAATATATTAGGAGCTGTTTCTCCTATATGTCCTTTATAAGACTTGTATCTTTTAGCTCTGACTAAACTTTTCAACCCTAATTCACGCATTAACTTGAGTACTGTTTTATGATTTATTAAAGTGTCTCTTTTATTGATTTCTAAAGTGATTCTTCTATAGCCCAATCTTCCTTTGTGATGATGGTATATTTGATGAATCAACAGTTTTGTCTCTTTATATTTATCAACTAAAAGACTTCTTTTTTGATGATAATAATAACTACTTCTTGCCATGTTTGTATGATATAATAAAATATCTAAATCATACTTATGCCTTAATTCTGTTATGGCTTCTGCTTTTTGTTTTGCTCTTGTTGAATTAAGGCCTGTAACTTTTTTAGCAAGTCTAGTTCTGCACGTAATGATTCATTTTCTAATAAAAGTTGCTCTTCTCTTGTTAAAGGTTTATTAGACTTCTTTTTAGCTCTTTTAAATTGCATAGATTTTGGTTTACCTCTAGGTTTATGGTTTAAGCCTATAATACCCTCTTTTTTATAATTACGTTGCCATTTCATAATTACAGATTTGGTAGGAATATTAAACTCTAAACACGCTTGACTGAAAGATAATGAATCCTTGTCAATAGCTTCTAAAACTTTAATTTTAAAAGGTATGCTGTAAACTTTAGTTTCTCTAGGTAATAAGGCCTTTTTACCATATTTTTCATAAAATCGAATCCAATCATGCAGGGTAGTATGATGACAACCTTGTAGCTTAGAAACATCTTCAACTGTTTGGTGATTATTTAAAACTTGCTTTACACAGCGAAGTTTAAATTCGTAAGTATACTTGACTTTTCTCCCCATAAAAATACCCTCAAATAGTGTCTAACTTTTTGGGGGCAGTTCAAAAATCCGCGAGGATTTTCGTAAGTAGGTTTTTACTAGCAATTTTTTTTACACGGTGTTGGCAACAGTATTTTTTATTTTAAATAATTTACCTCCTCCATCATTAACATAAATATTGTTTTTATAAATAAAAGGATTTCCTATTCCATATTCAAAATTCGATTTGAAAACTATCTCTCCTTTTTCGTTTATTCCAATAAGTTTGCTATTTGTAGTTCCGAAAAACAAAATGTTTTTATGAAATACAAGTTTTGTATTTGGGTAGAATTCTTTATTAAGTTTCCATAATATTTTTCCTGTATTGTTATTTATACAAACAATTCCATTTCTGTAAGATGGAACAAATACTTTATTATTATAAATTTTTGATTTGTAAAATATAATCGGATTTGTATTTGTTTTCCATAATATTTTTCCTGTCAGTAAATCTATTTTATTAGTAAAACCCTTTTGATATGCAGAATCTGAATTAATAATTAAGTGATTATTTTCAATTATTGATTTTCCATTAGAGTAACCTCTATTTTCAATTTTCCATTTAACTTTTTGATTGTTAATATTTATACAAGTTAAATGATTTCCAATATTCTTCAAATAATCAAAATTTCCTAAAATTAAAAGACTATCAATTATTGATGGATTAGACATTGATAACATTTGATATTCAGG
Organism: Polaribacter vadi; assembly: GCF_001761365.1. Classification (NCBI taxonomy): domain Bacteria; kingdom Pseudomonadati; phylum Bacteroidota; class Flavobacteriia; order Flavobacteriales; family Flavobacteriaceae; genus Polaribacter; species Polaribacter vadi. The sequence goes on from NZ_CP017477.1 coordinate 488,041, forward strand.
TTTGATACTCCATAATTCTTTTCCATTTTTTGTTCTATTGGCAAAAAGTCCTTCGTCTGTTCTTGTATTGAATAGTAGACTATCATTTAGAGTCAGACCTATTGTTTTTACATTAGTAATTTCAGACCACAACATTTGTCCTTTTTTATCTAAAGCAATAATGTTTTCAGCACCACTAAAAAATACTTTCCCTTTTTGGATTTTTGGAAATTCATTAGAGTAAGTTCCTCTTAAATATTTTGTCCAAATTACATTTCCTGTTTTAAAGTCTAATTTAAAAATACTATCATTAAGTGTATGACCATAAATATTTCCTTCATTTAAAGTTAATGAAGTTGCATTCCAATTAATGCCTTCATTTTCCCAGATAAAATCAAGGTTTTGATGATATATAATCTTGCTTTTTTCATTCGTACAGTTGAATAGAATAAATATGAAAATTATAAAAAAAATTCGTTTCATAGTTCGATTTTTATATTGTTGCCAACGTGTTCGTGTATGGTTTGTCGCGTAGGCTAGAACTAAGTTAATAAAAGAAACCGAACCAGAGGAGAATCCGTAGGATTTTCCGAGTACACACAGAACTAGCGATGAATTATACACGTTGTTATATGCTGTTCTAGCTTAATATCTCTTCTAAGTTCTTTGAGAAATTTTCAGATAAACTATTGGCTAATTTAAATTCCTCCATAATTTGATTTATTGAATTTATCATTTTTAGTCTTGCTTTTTTTAAATGAGAATATTCTGTTGGTAATGATGATATTTCATTTCTAAAATGTATCATAGCATCAATAGAATCTTGAATTTCTGGAATTAAACCACTTATAGTGTCCAAAGTTTCTTGTAATGATTTATAGTTTTGATTTAATTTAAAATCTATTAGAGTTAGTTTTTCGTAAGCTCTAAACCCTTCTGAGAAATAATCAGCAAAATCATCAATTCTAGCATTTAGTTTAATTGCAGCATTGTTTAAGTATTCTGCATATGTTTTTATCGAACGAACAAGCCTTTTGTCGTTTTTAGTGACTTTCATTCTGGCAAACTCATTTATTTTTTCTGTTAACTCATTGGTCTTTGTTCCAAGGTTTTCGATGACTTCAGTCATATCAAATAAAATAGAGCCTGCTTCATCAATCGACTTGGTTTCGTCAATTATTTCATCGATTTGTGCTATTGAAATATCTTGCTTTATAAAAGATTTTATAAAATCATCTTGAACTTCTTTTTTTAAGATTTTTGTAAGTTCTGGTGTTGAATCTTTATTTAATTCTTTGTCTTTTGGAATATTCAATTTCCACTGTGTTCCAGTTTTAATTAAAGTGTGTTCACTAATTAATTCCCAAATTGTTTCTTCACTTTCCGGCAAATGAGCTATTAGAATGATTGGTAAATTCAAATTAGTCCAATAGTGATAATGGATTTTAGTAACATAAAGTGTTAAATGAGCTTTGGCGTCATGAAAATTCCCAAGACCAGTTTTAATTTGTGTGGCAAGAAACTGACCTGTTGGATTACCATCAATAACTTCTTCTGTTAGTGCATCAATTCCAACATCAACAATAGGCTGTTCTCGGAATATCCAATTTAACTCCTTTGTGAAAATTAATGCGGAAACGTAAACTCCTGTTCTATCTGTGTTGGTTACTCTCAATTTTTGAATTGCATATAACTCGTTATATAGTAACTTTTGGTACACTTATCCAGTAAAAATGGCATGATAATGTAACTTTTATGTTACTGTTATTCTGTAAATATAATTATTTTTTTTTAGTATCTTTTATAAAAATGAAAATAGAAAAACAAGGCATAAAAAAACCAAAACGATATAAGTTTTGATTTTAAATTAGTTGAAGGCATTGCCTTCTATTTAGCAGGTAAACTCATTAAATACATTTTATACCACCTTATAACCGCTATTAAATTACAAAAGAACCTAAATACCTACTTGTTGCAGTAAGGGCTAATTTGGCATTGTGGAAGGTGGCCCATAGGTGTACGGTTTCGCCATAAAAAGACTCCTGAAAACTAAGGACACCTTGTTCCGTTTCTCGCAGACTTTCACCCATAGCATACTCAAAACACTGTAAATCAGTCGCGTATGCCACTATTAAAAAAGCATCTGTGGGGTAGGCTAGGCCTTGTGTGCTATTATCATCCCAAGAAACTTGTAAACGATGTGTTGGGAGCATTTGTACAACAGGATTTTCTAACCCACATAAACCGCCTTTTCCTATTAATACTTTAGCATATTCTAATTGAAAACCAACCGTTGTTTGTTGTACAGCTTCTTTCATGTGGTAAGACATGGCGTTGTTAAAAGGCGATTTTGAACCTACAGAAGCACCAAAGGTTTCCGTAAGAATTTCTTTGATGGGGGTTAAAAACTGTGAGACCCCTTTAAACTTATTTCGTTGTTTTTGTTGCGCAGCACTTGCAGGTTTGGTAGATACAGAGGGTGCAGATCGTAGCACATTTTTTCCTCGCCAAGAACTACCAACTACAGTACCAATTTTTCCAGAAAAACCACCTAAAATACCTTGATTCATTGTTGCCATATGCTTGTTTTTTAATGTGCTACCTATGCTAATATAAGAAAATAAATCAATCAAAAAAAATGCAAAACACTGATTTTTAACACGTAAACATTTAGATTGATTAAGGGTTTGTTCGTGTTTCCTTCGAGGATTCTTCGGGTTTCCCTTGTAAAAACGGGCTTTTTACGAAGAATCCTCGAAGGAATCTAGGAGGAAACTAAACGAAAAGCAGGGGAGCATACCCCTTATTTATTTTTAGAATAAGGTTAGTTTTATAACTAAATAGCTATTTATTAGAGTGTAAATTTTAAACAATTTTCAGTTTTATCATTTAAAAAAAAAGATGATTTCACAAAAAAACATCTAAAAAAGATCGAGATTTAAATAAGGGTACTGTGTATAGTGAAGAGGTAATTATATGTGAAGAAACTAAATACTTTATAAGAGGCTATTTTTATGAATTTAGGAAACGTAATAGCAGATCATTTTTATAAAACAAAGATAGATATGCAATTGCAAGTTGTTTATTATTGAAACTAAGATGCTACATTTCATACTAAAGGAAAAAAAGATTATGAAATGAACCGAAATAGTATCGTTCTAAAATTAAAGTCTGTACATTTAATTCACAGGTTCTGTTACAGGTTCTTCAAAATCACAAGGAACTTCTTGATAGTTGTCAGTAAAAGGAGCACCATTTCCATTTCCGTGGTTTGGATTGTATATAGGAATGTTTACCATTTTTGTACAATCATCTTCGCAGCTGTTTAATGAAATTATAGCCATCAATAAAATGATAGTTGTTATACTTATTTTTGCAATTTTCATGTTGTTTCTTTTTTAATTTTTAATGATTCAAATGTAATAACGTGTTGTTTTTTTAGGTAGGCAAGTGAACAACAATAAATTTTATAGGGTGTTGATGGTCGTTTTATTTTGTAATTTCTAATTTTATAACCAATTACTGTTTTGGTCTTAGTTTTTCTATAATTTGAGTACTTACCCAAAAAATGTCTACATTCTCATAATTGTCTGAGCCCATATTTCTATTAAAAAAAAGGTATTTTCCATCTGGTGTCACAGTCGCAGAAGCTTCCCAAGCTCCTGTGTTTACTATGTCTCCTAAATTAATGGCATCACCCCATGAACCATCTTTTGTTCGAAAACTAATATAAATATCAGAATCACCATATCCGCCTTCTCTTTTACCATCAAATATTAGATAGGACTCATCTGAGGCGATGAAGGGGTGAAAACTTTTGCCTCCATTAATCTTTTTACTAAGCAGTTTCGGTTCTTCACGTTCTCCATTCACTATCCGTGAATAACGAATATCACCAGTGAAGTCTGATTTGAACTCATCAAAAAAATAGGTCCCTTTAGAAGAAGCTGTAAGACGCATAATGGGTAAGCTGTCAAAAGGAAAGCCAAGTTTTTTTATTTCAGACCAATTTCCGTTATCCAATCGTTCCTTATATCTTTTACCTAAATACATTATTTTACCATCGGGAGAGATAAAGGGTGTTCCCACTCTTAGAGATATAACAGTCTTTTTCCATTGATTATCTTTATTTTGAATAACTACAAATTCTGTTTTTTTATCCTCTTTGGTTTCCCCAATTTCTCTGAGGTAATAGAATTCTTTTAGGTCAGGCGTGAATCCTCCACAATATTCCCAACCTTCTGTTGTAACTATACCAGGAGCGAAAGGTTCAGGCTTTAAACCAGGAGGTTTTTGACCAAGATAAAGACTTTGCTCAACAGATAAATTATTCTCTTTTGATTTCTTAGTATTACAAGCATTAAATAATACTACAAGCGCCAGTGCTGAAAATATTAGTACGTATTTTCTCATTGTCTCTTTTTTTTAAAAGTATCTACAACGTAATTTTGTATATGATTTACTGCGTTTTTAAGCAACCAATTTAGTAAATAATTACAGATATATAAAGTTCGTTAGTACTTTTGTAAGGATGCTTTTATCAGCAATAAAGTTGATACCCTTTTATAGCACGTTTTTAGCAAAAGTTATTTACTCCTTATTCAAAAATTCAGTTACTAAATTATTCTTTTCAGATTCCATTTCGCAAGTCCAACTGTCTATAAACCATCTTCCATTTTCATAATGAAGTTGAACGCTATTAAGTCCTCTAATATTGGATTCAGTTTTTAGGTCAGTTCGAATTTCAAATGCACTCCAAACTTGCGCAATATTTCCAAACTTACTAACTACTCGTTTTAGTTCCTTTTCATAAAAATCCTCTTTTGGTGATAATCCAATTGGTATATATTCCGCTTCAAGCGTATGTGATTCTGCTTTTCCATTTTCGTCAAGCCTTGTTATAATAGCATTTTTTGAATGAATATATTTATCTCTTTCAAATTCCCAAGGCTCACTACTCGAACCTGAAACAACATCGTAATATGCATTTATTATTGCATCTACGGATTTTACGTCTTCTGCGTATTTTTCTTTATTCGTTTGTCCGTAAATTGAATTGAAAGCGAAAATTATGCTAATTGATGTAAGTATTATTTTGTTCATATTGCTTGAGTTTTTAATTTTTGCTAACGTGTTTGTATTTGGTTTGCCTCGTATTTTAAACACTTAATTTATCAAAATACATATTATATGAAAGGTCCGCGAGGATTTTTGTAAGTAGGCTCAATAAAGCAATTAATTATACACGTTGTTCCACCAGTTTTTATTCCGTTTTCAATACATTCTTTTTTATTTCTAATCTTTCTGGATATTCTCCGCTAAAGTAAGAAACAAAATTTTCTGTCAGAATAGCTTTATTTCCAGCTTTAGGAACTGAGTCAACATATTGAAAAAATATCGTGTCATTTCTTACTTCCACAATTCCTTCGTAAATATCTCCTCTTCGTTCTAATCCACGAGATTCAAATTCAAACGTTTTGTCTTTATAAACCCTCAAATAAACCCAACCCAAAGGTGCTTCTCGATCAGCTAAAAGTAGTGTTTCTTGTTTTTCAGTCCGAACGCAAGAAGTCAGAGTTAAAATCAAAATCAAAATTAATATTATGATTGTTTGTTTCATTCGATACATATCTGAATTTCGTTTGTAGGCAAATAATTTTGAAAAGAACTTAATAACATTAGATTTGATTTTTTTACTTTAATTTCTTTTGCGTTTAGAAATTCAATTTCATATTTAGCTCTTTTCGGAATATCGATTGAAGCTATCTTTTTTGCTCTTTGTCCATGAGTAAATGATTGAATTTTCCAAAAAGAATCTTTTGATTTAATTTCCATTTCTCCGCCAATCTCTCGTAGAATTACAGAAAAATTATTTGTAATAACTTTCCAACCTCCTAAAACTTTCAAACTGTAAATTCCAACAGGCAATTCAATTTGTTTGTTATTATCTAAAATGTTTATTGGATTATTCATTTTTAAATTATTACCAACGTGTTTGTGCATGGTTTGTTGCGCTAATTTAGCGAAAAATAACTTAAAAAGCACAGACTTTTACGTACGCGAGGTTTTTCCGCAGGAAAAACGAAATAAGCAATAAATTATGCACGGTGTTAGCAAATGCGTGTTTAATTTTTCGCTCATTTTTCCGCAATTTCTATTTTCTTTTTTTCTATTTTTTTCTCGGTTTCAAAATTCAGATTTCGAGTAAGAGTTCCGTACAGCAATTAATTCCGCACTTTGCTCAATTCCGCAAACTTGCTGAATTCAGAGTTTGAGTAAGAATTCCGCAATATTGGTTTTTCAGAGTTTGAGTAAATTCAACGTTTTAGAATTCCGAAAACTTGCTAAAATTCCGCAATAATTTCATAAGTGAGAGATTGTTCTGCATTTTAAAATTTAGCTTTTTTCCGATTTAAATATTCAGGAATTTTAAATCACAATTTTTAGTTTCACAACTTTAAAGCGAAAAGTTTATTTAAAGAACTTATGTCTTTCTGTGGCGATTCAACCCAGTTTTTGCTAACTGTTTATACAGTAACTTTTGGTACACATATCCCGTAAAATTAGCGTGATATTCCACTTATTATGTTACTGTTATCCCGTAAATATAATTAATATTTATTAGTGGTTTTTAATAAAAATGAACATAGAAAAACAAGACATAAAAAAAACCAAAACTATATAAGTTTTGGTTTTAAAGTATTTGAAGGTATTGCCTTTTATTTTGCAGGTAAAATCTTACCAACACATTCACCAAAACCAATACGAACTTTATCATTTTTACAATGAGCACGCATAATTACAGTATCATTATCATTGATAAATTTACGGGTTGTGCCGTCTTTTAATGTTACTGGGTTTTGTCCTTTCCAAGTCAACTCTAACATCGAACCATAACTGTCTTTTGTTGGGCCAGAAATAGTTCCAGAACCCATCATATCTCCAGCTTCTACTGGACAGCCATTTACGGTATGGTGTGCCAATTGCTGAGCCATGGTCCAATACATATATTTAAAATTCGATTTTGCAACAATCGTTTCTTCACCATCTTCTGGTTTAATGCCTACTTGTAATTTAATATCGTAACTTCCTTTTCCTTCTTGTTTTAAATATGGTAAAGGCTCAATCACTTGTTTTGGATTTTCGGTTCTAAAAGGCTCTAAAGCATCTAAAGTAACAATCCAAGGTGAGATAGTAGACGCAAAGCTTTTCCCTAAAAACGGACCTAAAGGCACATATTCCCAAGCTTGAATGTCTCTTGCAGACCAATCGTTAAACTGTACCAAACCAAAAATATATTCTTCTGTTTCTTCAATAGGAATTCTATCACCTAAAACATTAGCATCAGTAGTAATAAAAGCCATTTCTAATTCAAAATCTAATAATTTTGATGGGCCAAATCCTGGAGTATTACTTCCTTCAGCAGGTTTTGTTTGTCCATAAGGTCTTCTAATAGGTGTTCCAGAAGGCACAATAGATGAACTTCTTCCATGATACCCTACAGGAATGTGCAACCAATTTGGCAATAAGGCATTTTCTGGATCTCTGAATAAAGAACCAACATTTGTTGCGTGTTCTTTGCTTGAGTAAAAATCTGTATAATCACCAACAGCAACTGGTAACAGCATTTCTACTTCGTCCATTCTAAAGATAATTTTATCCTTATGGTTGGCATTATCTCTTAAAGAACCATTGGTAACATCAAAAATTTCAGCAATTCTGTTACGTACTAATCTCCATGTTTTTCTACCATCAGCAATAAAATCATTTAAATTATCTTGTAAGAAAATATCGTCTGTTAAAGGAATCCCTTCAAAATACCCTAATTGATGAAATGCGCCTAGATCAATGGCGAAATCTCCAATTCTACTTCCGATTGTAATAATATCATCTCTGGTTATAAAAACGCCAAAAGGAATATTTTGAATCGGAAAATCTGAATTTTCTTTCACTTTTAACCAAGATTTTCTTTTCGGATTGTTTGCTGTTATGATCATTCGTCTGATTTTTTTTAGTTCTCCAAACCTACATAAATTTTTATCATTTTAAAACTATTATTTAATGAAAAATGTAATTTTAAGATTACTTTAATCTATTATGTATAATTATTGATAACTTGTTGAAAACAACAATAAAAAGTCTTCATTTACAAGGCGATTTTAATTAATTTTGATTTTTTTAATAAATTATACCAAGAATGCAAATAGATAATCAAATTTTTGACCTGATTCAGGAAGAGAAAGAAAGACAATTAAATGGTTTGGAATTAATCGCTTCAGAAAACTTTGTAAGTGATCAAGTAATGCAAGCACAAGGTTCTATTTTAACCAACAAATATGCTGAAGGCTATCCTGGAAAGCGTTATTATGGAGGTTGTGAAATTGTAGATATTGTAGAGCAAATTGCCATTGACAGAGCTAAAGAATTGTTTGGTGCTGAATATGTAAATGTACAGCCACATTCTGGTTCTCAGGCAAATACAGCTGTGTTTTTTGCTTGTTTAAAACCTGGAGATAAAATTTTAGGATTCGATTTATCTCATGGAGGACATTTAACACATGGTTCGCCTGTAAATTTTTCTGGTAAATTATACAACCCTGTATTTTATGGAGTTGAAAAAGAAACTGGCGTTTTAAATTATGATAAAATTCAAGAAACTGCTACCAAAGAACAACCAAAATTAATTATTGCTGGGGCTTCTGCCTATTCTAGAGATATCGATTTTGAACGTTTTAGAAAAATTGCTGATTCTGTTGGTGCAATTTTAATGGCAGATATTTCGCATCCTGCAGGTTTAATTGCAAAAGGAATTTTAAACGATCCATTACCTCATTGTCATATTGTTACTTCTACCACACATAAAACCTTACGTGGACCAAGAGGAGGAATCATCATGATTGGTAAAGATTTTGAAAATCCGTTTGGAGAAACTTTAAAATCTGGAAAACCAAAAATGATGTCTACGTTGATAAACTCTGCTGTTTTCCCTGGAAATCAAGGAGGACCTTTAGAGCACGTTATTGCTGCAAAAGCGGTTGCTTTTGGTGAGGCTTTAACAGACGAGTTTTTGGAATATCAAATTCAAGTGAAAGAAAATGCAGCAGCAATGGCGAAAGAACTTGTTGCAAAAGGGTATGATATTATTTCTGGAGGAACAGACAATCACTGTATGTTAATCGATTTAAGAAATAAAAATATCTCTGGGAAAGATGCAGAAATTGCATTGGGAAAAGCAGATATTACTGTTAATAAAAACATGGTTCCTTTTGATGATAAATCTCCTTTTGTAACTTCAGGAATACGTATTGGAACGCCTGCAATTACTACAAGAGGTTTAAAAGTTGCTGATATGAAAACTGTTGTAGATTTTATTGATGAAGCTTTGCAAAATGCAGCTAATGAAGAGGCTTTACACGAAATTGGAGATAGAGTTGCAGATATGATGGGTTCTCGCAGATTATTTGTAATGTAAAAGACAATTCGTCTTAAAATATTATATATTTAAAAGCATCAAATTAAATCTTGATGCTTTTTTTGTACTTTTAAAAATAAATTAAAACTTATGGATGCTTATTTAATTGCAACAATACTCATATTTTTATCTGCCATTTTTGGATATATAAATGTTCGTTTTCTAAAAATGCCCAATACCATTGGGTTGATGATTATTACAATTGTTTTTACGTTGATTATTTTACTAATTAGTGTGTTTGATGCTACTTTGTTAAATATTGAGAAAAGCATTATTTCTAGCATCGATTTTAAAACTGTTTTATTAGATGAAATGTTAAGTTTCCTTTTATTTGCGGGTGCTTTGCATACTAATTTTGAGCAGCTTAAAATTCAACGTTGGCCCATTTTATTATTTTCTACATTAGGGGTTTTAACCTCTACTTTTTTAGTGGGAATTGCCATGTTTTTCATCTTACAGGTTTTAAATTTTGAGGTTAATTTTATTTATTGTTTATTATTTGGTGCCTTAATATCGCCAACAGATCCTATTGCTGTGTTAGGAATTCTTAAAAAAGCTAATGTTCCTAAAAAATTAGAGACTAAAATTGTTGGTGAATCTTTATTTAATGATGGAGTAGGAGTTGTGGTGTTTTTAACCATCTTTCAAATTGCAAAATCGGGCGTAGAAAATACCACTGCAGCTGATGTTTTTCAATTATTTGGACAAGAAGTTTTAGGGGGAATTGCTTTAGGGGCTTTATTAGGTTGGGTTTCTTACAGATTATTAAAAACAATTGATGATTATGATATTGAAGTAATTATAACATTAGCGGTTGTGATGGGTGGAACTGTAATTGCTCATAAATTACATTTATCTGCACCTTTGGCAATAGTAACAGCTGGTTTAATTATTGGGAATGATACTGTGAGATCTGCTACAATGTCGGAAAATACAGAAAAATATGTCGATAAGTTTTGGGAATTATTAGACATTCTATTAAACGCTATTTTATTCGTTTTAATTGGTATGGAAATGTTATTATTAGTTTTTGAAGGTAAGTTTATAGTAGCTGGCCTAATTGCAATTCCTGTTGTGTTAGCTTGTAGATATATATCGTTATTTCTACCCATAAATATCTTTAAAAAGAAGTTAGATTTTGTACCGAAAACCAATTTAATTATGACTTGGGGTGGTTTAAGAGGTGGAATTTCTATTGCTTTAGCTTTAGGATTAACCTCTGATATGCATAGAGATTTATTTTTAGTAATTACGTATGTAGTTGTTGTATTCTCTATAATAGTGCAAGGTTTAACAGTGGGGAGTTTAGTGAAAAAATTAAAAGAAATTATAAAATAAAAAAAAAGCATTCAATAATTAATTATTGAATGCTTTTCATTTTTTAAAAATTAAAAAATATTACCAATTTTTAACTGCTTCTGCAATTTCATCTTTGGTTTTACCATATTTTTCTTGGATTTCTCCAAACATTTTGTCTTTTTTTCCTTCTGCTTCTGCAGACTTGTCATTGGCAATTTTCCCGTAAGTTTCTTTAAACTCACCTTTAATTTGTTTCCAAGTTCCTTCGTTTGTGTCCTTATTCATAATAATATGTATTAATGTTAATAAATAGTTTTTAAGTAAAAAATAAATATTTATAAGTATATACTTACTTTATAAAAATTACTACGTGTTCTGAATTTTATCAGCAACTCGCTTATCAGAATTGTCAGTAGCACTATGTACCTGATCTTCTAATTTTTCTTTATCTTCACCTTTTAACCTCTCTTTGCTACTGTCTTTATCTTTATACTCGTCTTTTTTGACGGTTCCTTTTAAAGGATGTAAACCTCTTTCGTGTACATCTCCTGAATTTCCTTTTGTTGTATTTTCTGCACTAATTCGCTTTGATTTTTCTGCCATAATATTTTGGTTTTATTTCATCAATTTATTCAAGATTCTTCTTTGTAAAGATTCGTGATCTTCTTCTACTTTTTCAACTTCTTCTAACTTTTTACCAATCAAAACTTCTCTACCATCACTTTTATCATCAGATTTTAAAATCTTTGTTTCTTCAGTTTGTATGGTTTGTTCACCAGCCACGTTTTTAGTAACGCCATCAGTTTCAATATCTTTATATAACTCGTCTTTTTTATCTTCGTTCTTGTTCTTGTCAATTGCCCCCATAATTGTCGTTTTTTTGATTTGTATAACAAAGATATAAGAGAAGGCAGTTTTGTATGAATTCAATCAAAATAATTCTTAACTCATTAGCAAACAAATTCATTTAGTAGTTAAAATCACTATTTGTCAATACTATTTTTAACTAGGTTTTGTTCATAGAATTTCAATACTAATTTTAAATGAATTGCTGTCAATAAAAAAATCCCTTAAAAATTTCTTTTTAAAGGATTTTAATTATTAGGGATTTTTACGATAAAGAATAATAAAAAAAAGATTATTTCATTATTTTATTTAATAGTCTACTTTGTAAAGACTCATGACTTTCTGATATTTTCTTCACTTCATCAATGTCTTTTCCAATTAAAATGTCTTTACCATAAAATTCTAGCATTTTTTTTTCTCTAGTTTCAATGTTTTGAGCACCAATACCATTTTCAGTAACTCCATCTTTGTTTACACTCTTTTTGTTAATACTTTTTTCGTCTTTCCCCATGACTTTTAAAATTTAAGTTAATAACGATAAATTTAAAAAAAAATAAAACATAAAACAGATATTTATCTAATTTTTAACGTATTGTAAATCTAATTTTCTCTTTTTGCTCTTTCAATAATTTTCTCTGGGATGGCTTTTTTTGCTTTAGCACCCATTTTCTTTAGCTTTTCTACACTATTTATTAAGTTTCCTCGTCCATCAAATAACTTATTCATAGCATTAGAATATTCTTTTTTACTGTCGTCAATTCGTTTGCCAATACTTACTAAATCTGTTAATAAACCTTGAAATTTATCATATAATGCACCTGCTTGTTTTGCAATTTCCAACGCATTTCTTTGTTGTTTTTCATTATTCCACATAGAATCTATGGTTCTTAATGTGGCTAATAATGTAGAGGGAGTTACAATTACTATATTTTTCTCAAAAGCTTTATTATATAGATGATTATCCGAATTTAAAGCGACTGCAAAAGCAGGTTCTATTGGGATAAAAAGCAACACAAAATCTGGTGATTCTATTTGATATAAATCTTCGTATTTTTTATCTGATAATTGCTCAATATGTTTTTTAAGCGATATAATATGTTCTTTTAAAAATTGTTCTTTTAAAACTTCATCTTCTTCATTGATAAAACGTTCATAAGCAACCAAAGAAACTTTAGAATCTACAACCATTTTTTTATGATCTGGCAAATGAATTACAACATCTGGCAACACTCTTTTTCCATCATCAGTCGTAAAACTTTGCTGTACAAAATACTCTCTATCTTTCTCTAAACCCGATTTTTCTAAAACGCGTTCTAAAACCAATTCGCCCCAATTCCCTTGCATTTTGTTATCGCCTTTTAAAGCTTTGGTTAGGTTCAACGTTTCTTTGCTCATTTGTTGATTCAACTCTTTTAAACCCATTATTTGCTGACGTAAAGCTGCATGATAATCGATACTTTCTTTATGAGTTTTATCTACTTTATCTTCAAAAACCTTAATTTTTTCTTGAAGCGGATTTAAGATGATTTTTAAGTTTTCTTTATTTTGAAGTGTGAATTTATTAGATTTTTCCTCTAAGATTTTATTCGCTAAATTCTCAAACTCTTTGCTAAACTTATCTTGAAGTTGTTCAACTTCTTTTTTGTGCTCCTCTAACTTTAGTTGTAGATTTTTGTTTTCTGAATCTAGACGTGTATTTAAAGTGATTAAATTTTCTTTATCTAATTGCTGTTTTTTTACTTCTTTTTGCAATTCTATAAAATTATCTTCAACCATATCTTTAGATTGTTGCAATAAAGCAGCACGTTCTTCTAAAGTAGATTTTTCTTTTTCAAGACTTGTTTTCTCTTTTTCGAAGTTTAATTTTGAGATGAGTTTCCCTATAAAAAAAACAATCAAACTAAAAATTAATGCAATTATAAAGTAGGTAATTAATTCTGTCATTGATTTTTGAAAATTTGCTTATTAGTAGTCATAAAAATAACAAGAAAATTCTATGTAAAAGCAGAAGTATTTGTTTTTGTAACATTACTAGATTATTTTATTTAGAAACGATGCATCATAAATTGCTATTCAATTTTTAATACGTCCATAATTAAATGCTTAATTTTGTGTATCGATTAAAATAAAGAATGAAAAGATTTGCAAGTTTTATCTTATATACTGTTTTAGGCTGGAAATTAGATGGTGATTTTCCAAGAGAACCTAAAAAATACGTAGTTATTGCTGCTCCTCATACAAGTTGGTTAGATTTTCCCATCTCAATTTTAGCAAGAATGAGTTCTGGAATTATGATTAATTTTGTGGGTAAAAAATCACTTTTTAAATGGCCTTTTGGTTATTTCTTTAAAATTTTAGGAGGCACTCCAGTAGATAGAAGTAAAACCAATAATTTGGTAGATGCTATTGTAGAAATCTTTCATAAAAAGGAAGTTTTCAGGCTAGCATTATCTCCAGAAGGAACTAGAAAAAAAGTAGCTGACTGGAAAACTGGTTTTTATTATATTGCAAAAGGTGCAAATGTGCCAATAGTAATGGCAACTTTAGATTTTGAAAATAAAAAACTTAAAATTTCTGAACCTTACTATACAACTGATGACAAGGAAAATGACTTTGCTTTTATAAAGGCGTTTTACCTAAACGTAAAAGGGAAAAACCCTGAATTATCTTAAAGCACTTTACATACTATAAATTTTGATTTAAATTTGTTTTATAGTCTTCTAATGAGGAATTTCGGGGGATGTTTACTCAAAAAGAAACTATATTGTATAATTATTTTTTCAATGCGAAATCTTCAAAAAGAAATTTTTGGAGATTTTTTTATTTAAAAGATCTTTATTTATATTTTTCAGGAATGCTTTTAGCAATCCCTACAATTACTTCTGTAGCTTTTAGCATAGATTCTACAGGAACATATTCAAAACGTCCATGGAAATTGTGTCCGCCAGCAAAAATATTTGGGCAAGGTAAACCTTTGTAAGAAAGTTGCGAACCATCTGTACCACCTCTAATTGGTTTAATTAAAGGCTGTATACCAATGTCTTTCATCACTTCTTCAACAATATCTACAATATGCATTACAGGAACTATTTTTTCCTTCATATTAAAATATTGATTTTTAATGTCTAAAGAAATTAAATCTTGTCCCAATTCTTCATTCATATCAAAGGCAATTTTTTGCATTAAATACTTTCGTTTTTCAAATATATCTAAATCATGATCTCTAATAATATATTCTAAAACAGTTTTTTCTACATTTCCTTTTACATCATGTAAATGAAAAAAACCTTCGTAATCGGTTGTTTTTTCTGGAACTTCTTCAGCAGGAACTGCAGCTATATATTCATTAGCAATCAATAAGGAATTAATCATTTTTCCTTTTGCATAACCTGGGTGTACAATTTTTCCTGTAATGGTAACAAGGGCACTTGCAGCATTAAAATTTTCATATTCTAATTCCCCAATTTGGCTTCCATCCATAGTATATGCCCATTCTGCACCAAATTTTTCGACATCAAATAAATGTGCTCCTTTGCCAACTTCTTCATCTGGCGTAAAACAAATTCTAATTTTACCATGTTTAATTTCTGGATGCTCAATTAAATGTTCCATAGCAGAAACAATTTCTGTAATTCCAGCTTTATCATCTGCACCTAAAAGCGTAGTTCCATCAGTGGTAATTAAAGTCTGACCTTTGTATTGCAGTAAATCATCAAAATAATCTGGAGATAAAACAATGTTTTTTGCTGCATTCAAAATGATGTCTTTCCCATCATAATTTTCAACAATTTGTGGTTTTACATTGTTGCCTGTAAAATCTGGACTTGTATCCATATGCGCAATAAAACCGATTGTTGGCACTTCATAATTTAAATTACTTGGCAAAGTAGCCATAATGTAGCAGTTTTCATCTAGCTCAACATCTTGCATGCCAATTTCATTCAACTCCTTTTCTAAAACCTTGGCTAAATCCCATTGATTTTCTGAACTTGGAAAAGCAGGATTTTCAGGATTAGACTCTGTGTCAATGGTTACATATTTTATAAAACGGCTAATTATATATTGTTTATCGATCATATTAATTTTTTATTTTGATGTTCTCCATCAGTGAAAATGCTTTACAAAAACGTTGGTTTACAATAGAATCTCCATAAACTTCGGTTTTTGCTAATATAAAGTTCGATTCGTTTACTTTGATAAAAGTATTACAAACTTGATAGTCAAATTTGCCTTTTTTACCTTTATAAACCAAATACATTGAAGGTTTTTCAAGAAATATAAATTCCTTTGTTTTTATTCTGATCAACTCGTTTGCTAAATTTTCTTGATCTTGTTGTAATAAAAAAGCATCATTAAAACTTATTTTTTTGTTGATGAAAGTAACATCCAATAACACTGTTTCTGTCAATTGTTTTGTGGTATCTGCTGCAAAAACAGAAGATTGTATCTCATCTTGATATAGATTAATTTTCCAATCACTTGGAATATCAACAGAAAATAAATTCTTGACATCATCAACAATTTCAAGATGATCTAACGTTTTTGTTTCACAATCAAATTCTTCACGAATTGCAGATTTTTTATCACAAGAAATAAATAGGAGTGAAGCTATTATAAGAATACTATAAATATTTTTTGACACAGATTTTATTTAATTATTAAAAAATAAGACACGAATTGCACTAATTTCATCAATAATACACAACTACGTTTTGCTAATTTCGAGATTTTATAACACAAAGATTTCACAAACATTTTTTCCCCTTTGGGGAAATTAAAAGGGGCTATTTTACTTCAAAATAAGTTTCCCAATTTTCTCATCTCCACTTAGCCAAGCTGTATTTTTATCCACAAACTGAATTGAATAATAACTTTCATCAGAAACATCTTTCCAAGAAACTCCTCCATCATTTGAGAAAGAAACACCCGTTTTTCCCACTGCAAAAACCTCTTTTCCATTTGTATTTGGTACATATTGCACACAACTCTTATAATTTGGATTTTGATTATCAGCAACTAAAACCCATGTTTTTCCACCATCTTTTGTAATTGCTTTATTCGCTTTGTTTTCCAGTGGTTTAGAATAATCTCCACCGATTATAATTCCATTATTTTTATCAGCAAAATCCATAGCATAGATTCCTTGAGGTCTATTTCCTTGAATGAATGGAGTTTCAAAAATTTGCCAAGTTTGTCCAAAATCATCCGACTTTAAAACTCTTGCTTTTGTGCCTCCAGAAGCAATCCAAACTGTGCTTCCCATTGTTTTTATGTTGGTGTTACTGGCTGCGAAAAAAGCTTCACCTTCTTCAAATTTAGGTAAGCTTTCGCAAGATAATTTCTTCCAAGTTTTTCCTGCATCATCAGTTAAAATAATAGAAGCACAATTTTCTGTTGGGTCTCCAACTGCAATTCCATGAATATTATCATCAAAAAAGTGCATAGAATCATAAAACACTTTTGCATGTTCTTCTTTATACACTAACGAATATTCGTCTTCAGAAATTTTATATAACAAAGCAGGATTTGCAATAGAAAGCGCAAAATAATCAGTTCCATTAAAAGCTAAACTTCTAAAGTTAGGTGCAATTGAATCTTGATATTTTATGTTTTGAGTATGTAAAGAAATACCTTTATCAGTTTTAAAACCAAAACTTCCATCAGAACCTGCATAAGCAACGTTGTTTTCATCTAAAGTAATGATAGCTCTTATACTTGTGCCTTCCATTTTAAAGGTTTCAATTTCAATAGCATCTATATTTCTAGGAATATATTCGGTTGTACAACATATAATTAAAAGGAAAACAGAAATTAATAGCGATATTCTTTTCATTTTTAATATTTTTAACGAAAATAAAGTTTTTTTATAGATAATTACTTAAAACCAAATTGATATCAATATTTAATTCGTTTTGATTTTAAATTGATATAAATATTGAAATTAGAAATTAAAAAAAACTGTATTTTTAGATTTCCGCAAAATGCGGAAATGATAATTTATAAGGGAACTTCAGGAAAATACTTGTGGCGCTCTTTTTCGAATAAACAAATTATTTCTAGTTAATGAAAAAAGCGTTGGTAATTTCTGGAGGAGGAAGCAAAGGAGCCTTTGCAGGTGGTGTTGCTCAATACCTTATGAAAAAGGAAAATAAAGATTACGATTTGTTTGTAGGCACTTCTACTGGCAGTTTAATGGTGTCTCATTTGGCTTTAGGAATGTTAGACGATTTAAAGGAGTTATACACAAACGTAAATCAGAATACTATTTTCAGCAACAATCCTTTTCATGTAAAAGTGGTCGCTGGCGAAAAAGTGGTAAGTGTAAGGCATTTAAATACATTATGGAATTTTATAAACGGAAGAAAAACTTTTGGTGAAAGTAAAAATTTGCGAAAGTTAATCAAAGAGAAAATTACCAAAGAAATGTATGCTAAAATTCAACAAAGTGATAAAGAAGTTGTGGTAACTGTGTCCAATTTAACCGCCAATCAAATTGAGTACAAATCTAGCAAAGATTGTACTTACGATGATTTTGCAGATTGGATTTGGGGTTCTTGCAACTATGTTCCTTTTATGAGTTTGCTAGAAAAAGATCATTGCCAATATGCAGATGGTGGTTTTGGTTCTTTAGTACCTATTAGAGAAGCAATTTTAAGAGGAGCCACAGAAATTGATGCCATTATTTTAGAAACTGAAGTAACGCAATTAAATAGATTGCCTTCTAAAAATCCGTTTTCGTTGTTGTTTGATGTGTTCGATTTTATGTTAACGCATGTAGAAAGGCACAATATTACCATTGGGAAACTTGCTGCCACCAACAAAAATGTGAAGTTAAATTTATACTATACACCTACAGTTTTAACTACCAATTCTTTAGTTTTTGATCAGAAATTAATGAGAAAATGGTGGAAATCTGGTTTTAATTATGCGAAATCTAAACAAGAAGAATTAATGAGCGAGTTTAGACCAGATGTTTTAACAGATCAAGAAATTGAGGAAGGTATTGAGGATGTTGAAGATATCAACTTAAAAAAATAACTATGAAATTCGGACAAGTTGATACTCCTGAAAATATAGATTTTACATTACCAAAAACACATCCAGAAACGTTTCGAGTTTTATCTAAATACGATACAATTGAAACCCCGAACTTTTTTGTAGGTTGTGCAAAATGGAATAAAGCAGATTTGAAAGGTTTTTATCCAAGAGGAACTAAAGACGAATTAGAATATTACTCTAAGCAATTTAACTCTATTGAGTTGAATGCCACTTTTTACAGAAATTTTCCTGCTTCACAATTTGAAAAATGGAAAGAAAAAACACCTAATAATTTTAGGTTCTTTCCAAAACTAGGACAAGAAATTAGCCATTGGAAACGTTTAAAAGGAGTTGAGGAAGTTGTAAATTCTTACATAGATAACTTTAGCAATCTTGAAGAAAAACTGGGAACAATATTTTTACAACTGCATGCTAATTTTGGTCCAAAAAACTTTGAACTTTTAGAAAACTTCATCAAAAGTTGGCCGAAAACTTTACCTTTAGCTGTGGAAGTTCGTCATAAAGATTGGTTTGAAGATAAAAACGTTTTTACAGATTTTACAAATTTATTAGAAGCTTATAATGTTGCTAATGTATTGGTTGATACTGCTGGCAGAAGAGATATGGTTCATAATCGTTTAACAAATAATGAAGCATTTATACGTTATGTAGGCGCAAATCATCCTACAGATTATGATAGGTTAGATGATTGGGTTTTAAAATTAAAAGAATGGAAAAATGCGGGTTTACAAAATGTTCACTTTTTTATTCATCAAAATTTAGAAGTTGAATCGCCTTTATTAGCCGCTTATTTTATTAAAAAAATTAATGCGGAATTCGGTTTGAAACTAACAATTCCGAATCAGAAAGATGAATCTAATAATAATGGACAAATAAGCTTGCTGTAAAAATCATCTTGTTTATATGTGGTTTTTTACGTGTTTAAATACCTAATTTAGTAAATAAAAACTGAATAGAAAACCCGTAGGAATTCTCGTAAGTAAGAGAGAACTAGCTATTAATTATAAACATTGTTGCCAAGTTTTTATTCCAAGTTGTAATTTCCGTTCGCCCATTTTATTGACGGTTCAATCCAAACCTTTAAAGGTTTAAATAAAAAACCGTGTCTCATACCTGTATTCAGTTCTATTTCTTTAAAATGTTTGATTTCGCAAATTGAATTTTTTTTGCGTTCCAATGCCGAAACTCCAAAAGGGTCAGACTTTTCGTAAATCGTTAAAATATTTCCGCAAAAATTGATTTCAGGTATATTTTGAATATCGCTATTTCTAAAACTTGCAATAAAAACAAAATTCAAATCTTGATTATTTGCTAAAGTCGAAACGTATTGAGCAATATATCCGCCTTTTGAAGTTCCAACCACCGTTATTTTTCTCGGTTCTGTTCCGTTTTTTATTAAGCTGTCAATTTGGGTTACAATTCCGATTGCGTATTCTCTTGCGTTAACATTGCCATTCCGTTTTTCACTGATTACATTAAATCCTTCTTTTTTAAATTCAGCAATAATTTCATAGTATTCAGTCCGACCAAATTCGGGATGTAATTCATTTAATTCGTGTTCTTCTAAAAATCGGTTTTGAAGGAAAAAAATAAATTGTTCCTCATTTTTATTTCCGAACATAAATAAAGTTGAGCAAAAAAGAATCCCAATTAATAGACTTATTTTCATTTATATAAGATTTTCTCAAATTACTGCAACAATATATAAGCAGAACTTTTAAAGTATATAATTTAAAATAAGAATGATATACAGAAGTTTTACTACTTATTATAAAATCAAAGTTAAGTTATTTAAAACAATAAAAGAAAATCAACAATATTAAGAAGAAACTGTTCCTAAAGTATACAATTGTTCTAGAGTAGGAGAGATGCTACCACCTGCTGGCTCTAAGGTAATACCAAATGCTTCAGATTGATTTGCATTTGTGATGGTAAATATTTTGTTGGTATCAGCTGTAAAAGAATCTAAAGTTCCTAAACTTGTTGGTGTTAAAGGATCTAAAGTTAAAGACCAAACTTGATATACTTTTCCTTTTGGAGGCTCAGGTAAACCTTTGGCATCTAAATAAATAGCATTTGATTTTTTATCCCAATATACTTTTGCATAAGATGTTGGAGAAACTGCTTGGCCACCTAAAGGAATAGATATAATATCTTTATCTCTAAAAATTGTAATTAGTTTTTCTGCGGATGCTAAATTGGTAGAGGCACTATCTATTTGTGCTTCTAAAAGTTCTTTTTCAGAATTTTCAGAGGCTAATTGCTCTTTCAATTTATTATTTTGAAGTACAGATAAAATTAAAGTGGAACCCAATATAAAAGCAGCTGCCCAACCAACATACTGTTTCCAATTCGATTGTGGTTTTGCTAATGAGATTACTTTTGTTTCCTCAACTTTTAATTTATTTTTTATGTTATCAAATGAATAAGAGGCATCTTTTTTAGTGGCAGCAGTTAATTGTACAATCGCTTTTTCTATAGATTCTACTTCTGCTAACAATATTGGGTTTTCTTGAATTGCAGCATACACTTCCTCATTTTCTTTTTCAGAAAGCGAGCCTGCAATGTACAGTTCTAAAATTCCAGATGCTATGTAGTCTTTTATATTCATTTCTTTAAACGCCTAACATTGTACGTAATTCGCCAATGCAAGATCTATTTCTTGTTTTTATGGTTCCTAATGGAATGTTCAATTCTTCAGATGCTTCTTTTTGTGTAAATCCTTTAAAATATAATAATTCAATTACAGATTTACAGGTTTCGCCTAACTTGGTTACAAATTCTTTTAAACCAATTGTATTTGTTTCGCTATCTAAACTAGAACTGCTTTCCAATATATCTACGAAAAAATCTGCATTAAGGTTTTGTTTAGACTGTTTAAATTTTTTTGAACGCGTATAATCAATTGCTGCATTTCTAGCAATATTCAATAACCACGTAAAGAAACGACCTTTTTGTGGAGAATAAGTATCTCCTTTATTCCACGCTTTTATAAAAACGTCTTGAGTAATTTCTTGAGCAACATCATCATTTTTAACAATGTTATTTACAACACCAGAAATACTATCACAATATAAATTGTATAGTTTTTCGTAAGCTTTTACATCTTTTTGCTGAAATTGTAAAATTAATTCGGATTGGTCTTTCATCTATTAAAGCAAAAATAGTATAAATTTTTAGTATTATTTTAATTTATTTTGATAAAGATAAAATATTATTTAAAGATGGAAATATTAACTATTCTTATAAATGATTTTACTTACTTGAGTAATTTGTTATAGAATTATCACTTACTTTATATAAGTAACAATCTAATAAAATATTTTTTTTCCGATAATAATATGAGAACTTTATGCTATAGCAATCTGTTTAATTTATCTAATAAATTTTAGCATCTTCATATAAAATCACAGCTTTAAAAACGCACTATTTTTTTTACTTTACTTTTGTTCAAGTAATTTTTTACAATCGATTTAGCAATTTCATTCTCTTTAATTGATGTTAACACCGTTTTTAGAATTTCAATATTATCTTCTTGAAATGCTAAATTTGTATATCCATAACTGATTACTACATTATTTTCAATTAAAATGATAGCGTTTTCTTCAATTTCTCTTCCTTTTTCAATAATGATAAAATTATCGTTATTAAAATTGTCTTCGTTAATTTTAAAAGTTTTTCTAAAATTAAATTTTGGCGAAATGGATTCTAATTCTAAATAAAATTTTAAACGTGTAAATAATTCATTACCAGTTTTATTATAAGAAACTGATACAGCTCTTTCTTGAATTTTAACAGCTCTTCTAGTAGTTTTAATAAACAAGTTGTTAATCTCTGCTTTTATATTTTTACCTTTTCCAATAAAAATAACTTTTCCATTGGTGTCATGCACATAAAAAATACCTAAAACATTTGGAATTTCATTAATCAAATTGTTCAGCTTTTCTTTTTCAAGTCTTCTATCAAAATATTTAATAGAACTTTGAATAATACTTTTTTCGGTATCTTTTGCCAATAATAATTTAAATAATTGGATGGTTGCTAAAGCATCACCATTTGCTCTGTGCCTTTCTGTAATTGGTATTCCTAAAGCTTTTGTAAGTTTTCCTAAACTGTAAGAAGGTTGATCTAAAATAAGTTGCTGACTTAATTCTACAGTACACAACGTATTTCTCTCAAAATCGAATCCTAACCGTTCGAATTCGGTTCTTAAAATTCTATAATCGAATGCAGAATTATGGGCTACAATAATGCAATCTTTTGTAATTTCTACAATTCTTTTAGCAACTTCATAAAATTTGGGTGCATTTCGCAACATTTTATTGTTGATGCCAGTAAGTCTTACCACAAATTCTTGAATAGGTTGTTCTGGGTTTATAAGCGATATAAACGTATCTACAACCTCATGTCCATCAAATTTATGAATAGCAATTTCCGTAATTCCTTCTTCATTAAATTTACCTCCAGTAGTTTCAATATCTAAAATAGCGTACAATTCTTTCTCTTTTTTTTGTGAAATTTACTCATAATAATTACGACTGCCAAATATAGAACTTCCAACTCGAATCATTGTGCTCCCATTTTCTATTGCCAATTGATAATCTCCACTCATTCCCATAGATAGAATTTCTAGATCAGAATTCTTTGATTTTTGTGTATCAAAAAAGTTTTTAAGCGATGAAAATTCTTCTTTTAGTTGTTCTTTATCTTCTGTAAAAGTAGCCATTCCCATAAAACCAACTACTTTAATATTTTGTAAAGTTGCTATTTCTTCGGATGTTAAAATAGCATCAATCTCATTAAAGGAAAGTCCGAATTTAGAATCTTCTTTCGCAATTTTAGCTTGCAACAAAACCTTAATAACTCTATCATGTTTTTTAGCTTCTTTGTTGATAACTTTTAGGGTTTTCAATTTATCAACTCCGTGAATTAAATCTACAAAATGAGCCATATATTTTACCTTATTACTCTGTAAATGACCAATCATATGCCATTTTATGTCTTTAGGTAAAGCATCATATTTGTCCACCATTTCTTGAATTTTATTTTCACCCAAAATACGCTGACCAGCATCATAAGCTTCCTGTAAATCTTCAATTGGTTTTGTTTTAGAAACTGCAACAAGTGTTACATTTTCTGGTATTTTCGATTTAAAATCTTGTATATTTTCTTTAATCATTTAAATTATTTTACGATGAGATTCTAATTGAAATTAAAAATCTAAAAAAACCTATGTTTTCTATGTTTCTGTGTCTTCAATTTTTTTTTATGCTGATGTTTTTTTTTATCAAAAAACTTAAAACTCATAAACAGTTAAACCACTTCTTAATTTTGGCTGAATATAAGTGGTTTTTGGAGGCATTTTTAAATTAGCATCCGCAATTTCTTTTAGTTCTACAATGGTTACAGCAGTTAAACTAAAACCAACAGTATATAAACCAGAATCTACTTTTGTTTTAATGGAAATAACATCTTTTTTGTTATCAGAATGCCCAACTCTATCATTATTCGTTAAATCTTTTACCCCTAAAATAGGTTCTAAAACCGTTCTAAATAAAATTTCTGAATCTAATTTACTTAAAGCATTTGTAAACGTATATTCATCTTCTTTTAAATATAATGAATAAAATTCGCCATTTAAATACATACTAAAATGATGTTTTTTATCTGGAAAATAAATAAGTTGTCCACGATTATGAATCACAAAATGTAAACTTAATTTCTCTAGAAACTCATTAACAGATAAACCATTTAAATCTTTTACAAAACGATTAAATTCAGAGATTTTTAATTGCGATTCTGGAATTAAATAACTCATAAAATAGTTATAGGCTTCAGTTCCATTATGGTTTTCATTTTCTGATGCCAAATCTTTAGCCAGCAATGCAGAAGATGCAGTTCTATGATGCCCATCAGCAATATATAAAGCTTCTATTTTTGCAAATGCTTTTGTTATATTTTGAGTGATATTCTCATCACTTACAACCCAAAGTTTATGCAACATTTTATCAGTTGTAGAAAACTCATATTCAGGGTTTTTAGCTTTTTCTTGATTGATGATTTCTTTAAGAGTTTCATCATCTCTAAACGTTAACAAAACAGGTTCTGCATTAAAACCGATAATCTTTAAATATTTTTCAAAAAGACGCTCTCTTTTATGAATCGTTCCTTCGTGTTTTTTGATCACGTTATTCAAATAATCATCGATACTTGTGGCTCCAATAATTCCACAAAAAGTATTATTTGCATCAATTCTTTCATAAATATAAAAAGCAGGAATGGTATCTTGATTAAAGATTTTGTTCCTTTTAAAATCTGCATATCTGTTCTGAACTAATTGAAATCTTCTTTCAGTAGAAACTTCTTGTAAATACTTATAATCAGGATTTACAACATGTAAAAACGTGTATGGATTAAAATCTAGTTTAGCCCCTAATTCAGCAGGAGTATAGGTTTCGTAAGATTTGGAAGAAACCAAAGCAACTTTATCTCTACTTGCTCTAACAGCTTTAAAAGGTTTAATTATGGCCATGTTTTTAGTGTTCAGTTTTCAGGTTTAGTATGCAAATACGGTTTTAATTCTAAGTCTTAAGAAGATATTTAAATAGAAAAAAATTATCTTAATAATTCTATAATTTGTTTCGCAATTTCCAAGCCAACTCTTTCCTCTGCTTCTAATGTGCCAGCACCAATATGTGGAGATAAAGATAAATCTGGATTCATTAATAGTTGAATTTCTGGATTTGGTTCGTTTTCAAATACATCTAAACCAGCAAATTGAATTTTTCCGTTTTCAATAGCCGTAATTAAAGCAACTTCGTTTAAATTACTACCTCTAGAAGTGTTTATTATACCAACTCCATCTTTCATTTCTTCTATTTCATCAGTATCTATAACATAACCTTCTTGCTCAGGAACATTAATTGTAATAAAATCGGCTTCTTTTAATAACTCTTTTTTAGTACTCATTTCAATATTAAAATTGACTTTTTGACCGTTAAAAAAGTTTAAAGTAATACTTTCTGAAGTAGTATTATCATCAATAGCAATTACTTCCATTCCAATTCCGATGGCAATTTTTGCAACTTCTTGACCAATACTTCCAAAACCAATAATCCCTAATTTTTTTCCACGTAATTCTGTTCCATCAGAATAAGCTTTTTTCAATTCTCTAAATCTAGAATCTCCTTCTAAAGGCATTTCTCTATTGGCAGAATGTAAAAATCTTACCATTCCAAATAAATGAGCAAATACCATTTCAGCAACAGAAACTGTTGAAGCTTCTGGAGCATTAATTACGTGCAAACCTTTATCGATAGCATAATCTACATCAATAGTATCCATGCCAACACCTGCAAAAGCAATTAATTTTAATGATGGACATTCATCAATTAAATCATCTCTAACTTCTGTTAAGCTTTTTACAATAAGTGCATCTATATTGTGTTCATTAATATAATTTTCTAATTGATTTTGAGCAACTTTTACGTTTAGTACTTCAAAACCTCCTTTTTTTAAAGCGTCAATTCCGCTTTTTGATAATCCGTCGTTTGCTAATATTTTCATTCTTAATTCAATTCAAAATTCATAATTTATAATTCAAGGTTTCGTTAATATTCAAAATTTTGAATATTAACGAAACCTTGAACCTCTTATTTTAAAGCTTTCATCACATCTACTAAAACTTGCACACTATAAAGTGGCAAAGCATTGTACATGCTTGCTCTATAACCACCAACACTTCTGTGTCCATTTAAACCATTAATACCTGCTGCTGCACACATCTTGTCGAACTTTTCTGTTAAAGATTCATCTGTTAACACAAAAGTCGCGTTCATATTACTTCTATCTTCTTTGGCTACAATTCCTTTAAAAAGCGGATTTCTATCAATTTCAGTATATAAAAGCTCTGCTTTTTTATTGTTTACTTTTTCAATAAACGGAATTCCACCTAAATCTTTTAACCATTGTAAGGTTAACATAGAAACATACACAGCAAAAACAGAAGGTGTGTTGTACATGCTATCGCTTTTAATATGAACTTGATAGTTTAACATAGAAGGAATGTGTCTTTCTACTTTTCCTAAAATTTCTTCTTTGATAATGACTAAAGTTGTTCCTGCAGGTCCCATATTTTTTTGTGCTCCAGCATAAATTAAATCGAATTTCTCAAAATCTAATTGACGTGAAAAAATATCTGAACTCATATCACAAATTAAAGGAACATTTGTTTCTGGAAACGATTTTATTTGCGTTCCTGCAACTGTATTATTACTTGTACAGTGAAAATAATCTGCATCTTCTGGAATTGAATATCCTTTAGGAATATAATTATATCCTTTGTCTTTTGATGAGCCAACTTCTACAACTTCACCAAATTCCTTAGCTTCTTTTATAGCTTTATCAGACCAAGTTCCTGTGTTTAAATAAGCTGCTTTTTTGTTTAATAAATTATAAGCAACCATTAAAAACTCCATACTTGCACCACCATGTAAAAAAATAGCTTGGTAACCTTTGTTCTCTAAACCTAACAATTCCAAAGCTAAATTTCTAGCTTTTTCCATTACTGCAACAAAAGGTTTACTTCTATGCGAAATTTCGATTAACGATAAATCATCATCATTAAAATTTAAAATAGCTTCTGATGCTTTTTGTAAAACTTCTTGTGGTAATATACAAGGCCCAGCACTAAAATTGTGTTTTTTCATACTATTAATAGGTTCAAAGTTTAATGTTTAAGATTCAAAGTTTTGTGTGAAAATTTTATCTTAAATTTTTATTTTTTCATGCCACAAATTCACGAATTTTTATCATTTAAAACTTAAAAAAATAAATTTGTGAAATTTTAAAAATACCACACAATTATTTTTAATTCGTGAATTCGTGACAAATATTTTTAGCATAATCCTTGACGAACTTAGCAAAAATACTTTGCGCTCTTTGCGTTTAATTTTATTTTAAATTGATGATAAAAATTCCAATGTATTTACGCCATCTGCATAATCATCTAATCTAGGTTGTTGAGTTTGCCCAAAAGCAACTTCGTTTTCTAAAAAATCCTTTGCAACAATACATTGTATTTTTTCTTTATCTTGATGCAATTTTATTTTTAAATCGATTTCATTATCATAATATTCATAAAAAACGGTGGCAATAGGAGAGGAGTAACTTTCATCTTCCTTAATCATTAAAAAACCATTTTCTAACAAATCGAATTCGCTCATTAAATATACAGCTTTGTTATAATCGTAATTATTGGCATATTTTGCATTGTTGATGATCTCTTTTTTTGCAAACATTCCATTAAAAAATGGATTGAAATCAAACTCTTTTGGCACATATAATTTGGATACAGATCTACAACCTAAACCAAAATATTGAAACACATCATCTGATAATTTTTCAAAATCTTCATCAGTAACTTTATCAGTAATAACAGCTACAGAATTTCTACTTTTTCTGATGATATTTGGCTTATCTTTAAAGTAATAATCAAAATAACGAGCTGTATTGTTACTTCCTGTTGCAATAACAGCATCAAAATCAGTTAATTTTTCTTCTGTAAATGTAATTTTCCCTTTAAAACCAGGTTCTACATATTCTAAAAATTTGGCTAAAAAAGGTAACAAATGTTTGTCATTAGAAGACTGTTTTACAATAACAGAATGTCCACAAATTAAGACCGATAAAAAATCGTGAAAACCAACTAAAGGAATGTTACCAGCCATAATAACTGCTACATTTTTAGACGCATTATTATTGATATTTACTTCATTAACAAAGGCCTGTAGGTTGTTTTCTGTTAAAGCATTAGACCAACTCTCTAAAGAAAATAAAATATTTTCTTTCGTAAACCAAGAGTTCTTTTCTTGTGCTAATTTTATTTGATGTTTGAACCCTTCAAAAAAAAGAATGTTATCTACAATACTCTCTTTTTTCTCAAAACCGGATGTTTTAAATTGACTTAAAAAGTGCCCTAATTTTGAAAATGCTAAAATTCTATTCTGAATACTAATCATTTATTTGGTTGTCTATTATTTTGGCTTTATTTTTGCAGAAGCAAAGGTACAAAAACAGAAAAGAAAATTATGGCAATTATAATAACAGATGAGTGTATAAATTGTGGGGCATGTGAACCAGAATGTCCTAACACAGCAATTTATGAAGGTGCAGACGATTGGAAAT
Source organism: Polaribacter vadi (assembly GCF_001761365.1). Taxonomy (NCBI): domain Bacteria; kingdom Pseudomonadati; phylum Bacteroidota; class Flavobacteriia; order Flavobacteriales; family Flavobacteriaceae; genus Polaribacter; species Polaribacter vadi. Next base: position 516,881 of record NZ_CP017477.1, read on the forward strand.
ATTCTGATGGAACAGATTTGAAAGGAAATGTAGTTTTACCAAATGGTAAAACTAAAAATGCTGACGAAGATCAAGAGCCAGTTTCTGATGAAATTTATTTTATTGTTGCAGATAAATGTACAGAATGTAAAGGTTTTCATGAAGAGCCACAATGTGCTGCAGTTTGTCCTGTAGATTGTTGTGTGCCAGATGATGACAATGTAGAAACTGAAGAAGAGTTATTGGCGAAACAGAGGTTTATGCACAATGATTAAATATTTTATTTGAAACACGAATTCGAAAAAAAATCATGTTTCAAATAAAAAAATAAGATTTTTTACTCTTTAAAAAATCATTTGAATGGGAATAAAAAATCTCGATTAGTTTCGAGGTTTTTTTATTCCCATTTTTTTAGATACTCAGTAACTAATTGTCTGTTTTTCCAGGTAGTTTTATTATAGGTGTCTAAAGTCAGATGCGCAACTCGTTTTTGTGGAGTATCTTTTTTTACAGGTTTTGCTTCTTCAGCTTCAATAGCAAACACGTCAGAAATTAATACCTCTGTAGTTTCTTTGGTATCTAATTCTATTTTTATATCAAACTTTACTTTATTTTTTGTGCGCGAATTTTCTTTAAATTTTATAGGTCTATGCACATAGGCATAAACTCCTCTAGTTTCTTTATAATAAGATGTGTAAACTTTGTTTTCTTTATTTTTTTCATAAAATAAAGTTACTTTATTAATGTCTTCTGAAACTTTAATACCCAACAACCATTTTAAATTTAAATTCTGACCTCTTTTTCCATCTGCAAATTGGTATTCAATTTTAGCAATTGTAAAATCTCTTGGATTAATAAAAATTTTACCACTGTATTTAGATTTTGATTTTCTTGGTGTAAAGTTCAAAACATACATCATTTTGGATCCTAAAAAAGTATTGGTTTCTAAAATATGTTCGTAATATTTTGGACTTAAAAAGTTTCGTTGTTTTTCTAAATTAAAAAACTTCCCTCTATATTTAGCAGTGTTAAAACCACTAATTGCAAAGGACTTATTAAAAGTGTTGTCAATTTTTAAAGAATCTGCTTCGTCAAGTACTTCTTTTAAAGAAAGTGAATCTTCAATAGGAAATAAACCAGAGCTTACTTTATAAGTTTTGTTTTTATTAAGGTGTTTTAAAACAATGTTTTGCAAATCGTTTTGAGCATCTTCTATGGTAATTTTTTTATTATTTTGCATCGATTTGTAACCTTGTACAGTATCAATTTTATCCAAATTATGAAACTTCTTCATCTTTTCTGAAAAAACTTTTTTGGTTTTGATATTACCATAAAATTCATTCGAAAAATTAGGATCACTATTTTTTAGATTGTTTGCATAATCTGTAAATTCTTGTTCAGCTATTTTTCTCTTTTTTCTAGTTAATAACGTGCTTTTATCTAAATCTAATTCCAATTTTTTAAAGTCGATATAACTATTTTCTCTCACATAAAAATTACTTTGTAAAGCTTCAGAAACATAATTTTCTTTCATGCTTTTTTGAGTTTTTATCAAAATAGAATCTAAAGAAATTTTTGCTAAATTCAATTGAATCTCATCTAACTCATTTACTTTTTCAACTAAAAAAACGGTGTAATTGAGTTTTTTAAATTCATCAAATTTTAAAGTTAAGGTTACATAACCTAAACTTGAAAACGTAATTGATTCTAAATCTTTGCTTTGAATCGTGAATTTTCCATCAATATTAGAAGTGCTTCCTCTTTGTAAATTCGTAATAATAGCCACGTTTTGTATAGGTTCTAAGGAAACGTTGTCTACAACTTTTCCTGTAATAGTTTGAGAAATCAAAGAAAAACATCCGAAGAAAAAAAGAAAAATAAAAGGTAATTTTTTAAGCATGGTTGATTAATTTTTGGGAAATGTAAAACAATTTCAAAAGCTGAAACTATCAAAATTTCAAGTTTAACAAAGTATTAGAGTAGCTTTATCAGAATTTTAAGAGATGTTAACTTAAATTAAGTTAATTAATTTCCTTTTAGTCGATTTTTAAAAAGGTGCATCAACATTTAAAATTGATAAAAATGTCAATTTAATTCGGATTTTTTTATTTTTAAAAAAACTATATTTGCACTCGCAAAAATCAAGTAATGGTTCTTGCATTTTTTATCTAAATATCAAAGAAAATGAAAGCTGGAATTGTAGGATTACCAAACGTAGGAAAATCAACTTTATTTAATTGTTTATCGAATGCAAAAGCGCAAAGTGCTAACTTTCCTTTTTGTACTATAGAACCAAATTTAGGAGTTGTAAATGTGCCAGATACACGTTTGCAAAAGTTAGAAGAATTGGTGAATCCTGAAAGAGTTTTACCTGCAACTGTAGAGATTGTAGATATTGCTGGTTTGGTAAAAGGAGCAAGTAAAGGAGAAGGTTTAGGAAATCAATTTTTGGCAAATATTAGAGAAACAGATGCAATTTTACATGTTGTGCGTTGTTTTGATAACGATAATATTATTCATGTTGATAACTCTATTGATCCTGTTAGAGACAAAGAAACCATTGATATTGAACTACAATTAAAAGATTTAGAAACTGTAGAAAAGCGTTTAGAACGTGTAAAAAGAACTGCAAAAACAGGGAATAAAGAAGCGCAAGCAGAATTGGTAGTTTTGCTAAAAATAGAGGAGACTTTGTTAAAAGGTGTTTCTGTAAGAGCCATCGATTTTAATGAAAAAGAAATGGAATTTGTACAACCATTACAATTTATAACTGCAAAACCAGTTTTGTATGTTTGTAATGTTGATGAAAATTCTGCTGTTTCTGGAAACGCTTATGTAGATAAAGTTAGAGAAGCTGTAAAAGATGAAAATGCTGAAGTGATTGTTTTAGCTGTAGGAACTGAGGCAGATATTACAGAATTAGACGATTATGAAGAGCGCCAAATGTTTTTGGCAGATATTGGTTTAGAAGAAGCTGGTGTTTCTAGATTAGTTCGTTCAGCATATAAATTATTAAACTTACAAACTTATTTTACAGCAGGTGTAAAAGAAGTAAGAGCTTGGACAATTCCTATTGGATCAACTGCGCCACAAGCAGCAGGTGTAATTCATACCGATTTTGAAAAAGGTTTTATTAGAGCAGAAACAATTGCTTACGAAGATTATGTTACTTATGGTTCTGAAGCTAAAGTAAAAGAAGCTGGAAAAATGAGAGTAGAAGGTAAGGAGTACATTGTAAAAGATGGTGATGTTATGCACTTTAGATTTAATGTTTAATTATTTTTTTTAAAGTTATAAGAACTTCTAATAAATTTATAAAAAAATCTCAATAAGAAATTATTGAGATTTTTTATTTAATTCAAAATTCATTTATTAGAATTTATATGTATGGTTAGGTTCTTAATTTCAATTTTTATTTGATTGTTGAAATTTAACTCACAAATGCACTATATCCTGTAATTGCTCTACCAACAATTAATGAGTTAATTTCTTTGGTACCTTCATAACTATAAATAGCTTCTGCATCTGCAACAAAACGAGCTACATTATATTCTAAAAGTATTCCATTTCCTCCCATAACTTCTCTAGCTCTGCTCACTACATCTCGAGTTCTCATACTACAAAAAACTTTTGCAAGGCTTGCATGTTCATCTGTCATAATATCTGCATCTTGCATTTCACTTAGTCTAAAACACATCGTTTGCATAGCTGTAAGATTCGCAACCATTTCAACTAAATGATTTTGTATAAGTTGAAAACGTGCAATTGGCCTGCCAAATTGTTCTCGCTTTTTTGTGTATTTCAATGCATTTTCATAAGCACCTCTTGCACAACCAACAGCTTGCCAAGCAACTGCTGCACGTGTCATTTTAAGTACTTGTGCAGTATCACTAAAATGATCACATTTTTGGAGTCTATCTTCTTCTGGTACTTTGCAATTTGTTAACGTAATTAATGCATTTTGTACAGTTCGTAACGCCATTTTATCTGCCATTTTTTCTGCTTTATAACCTGGGTTTCCTTTCCTAACTAAAAAGCCTTTTACTGCGTTCGTTTTTTCTTCTCTAGCCCAAATTATAGTAACATCACTAAAGGTGGCATTTCCTATCCATTTTTTCTGTCCATTAATAATCCACTCATTATTTTCTTTACGACACGTGGTTTCCATTCCACCAGCAACAGCAGAACCTACATTAGGCTCTGTTAATCCAAAAGCACCTATAACTTCCATTTTTTGCATTTTAGGAAGCCATTCCTGTTTCTGTTCTTCACTTCCACAAAGATAAATGCTTCCCATGGCTAAACCAGAATGAACACCAAAAAAAGTAGAGATTGAAACATCAATTCTTGCCAATTCCATTGCTAAAATTCCTTCCATTAAAAAACTTTCTCCTGGACAACCATATCCTTGATATGCCAATCCACAAACATTTAATGCTGCCATTTTTGGGATAATATGATGTGGAAATTCTGCTCTATTCCAAAAGTCATTGGCAATAGGTTTTATTTCCTTTTCCATAAATTGACGAACTTTTAACTGAATTTCTCGCTGATGTGGTGTCAATTTTAAGCTCAGGTCATAAAAGTCGCCATCAATTGGAGGTAAATTATGTTGGCCTTTTCTAGCTTTCGTTTTTAGCATTCTCATAAGACCTGCCATTTGTCGATCATCAAGTTCTCCAACAGTTTTCATAACTTCTCCTAAATCTATTTTTTCTGAAAGTTTAGCGATTGCAGCAATGTCTACAGATTTTAATACTGAAAATGTAGATTTTATTTTTTTGAATATGGACATAGTATGATTTTTAAGTGTAAAATTTCAGATTTGTTAATTTATAAAGATTTCTACACTACTAAGAATTATTTTAGTCGTAAAAATCATGAAATAAACTTTTATTAAAAGTAATAAAAAATAAGGTTGATTTGTAAGTTGCTTCTTTTTATTCCTTAATAAATTAAAAAATGATATTTTTGGCATAGCTATTGAAATGAAGAAATTAAACCTAACTATTATGAAAAAACAACTACTCATTATTTCATCTTTTTTTTTATTGATTTCTTGTAGTTCAGTAAAAAAAACGCAACAAGCAATTAGCAATGGAAATTACGATACAGCCATAGATATTGCCATCGAAAATTTAAAAAAGAATAAAACTAAAAAAGGAAATCAACCCTATGTTTTAATGCTTCAAGAGGCTTTTAACAAAGCAAGATTAAGAGATTTAGACCGAATTAATTTTTTGAAAAAGGATAACAACCCTCAAAATATAGAAGCTATTTACAGTCTTTATAATGATTTGAAAAATAGGCAAGAGGTCTTGAAACCTTTATTGCCCTTGCCAATTTTAGATCAAAATAAAAATGCTGATTTTCAACTGGTAAATTATGATGATGAAATTATAGCGAATAAAAATCAATTGTCAGATTATTTATATGCGAAAGTAGAAAAGCTATTTAGAGCAGATAATAAGTTTGATTACAGAACTGCTTATGAAGATTTGGAATATTTAGAAAAAGTAAACCCAAACTTTAGAGACACTCGTAATTTAATGAACGTAGCTCGTCAAAGAGGAGTAGATTTTGTGATTGTTTCTATGAAAAACGAATCTGATAAAGTAATTCCTAAAAGATTGGAAGAAGATTTATTAAATTTTGATACGTATGGTTTAGATGATTTATGGACAATTTATCATGGAGCCAAAAACCCAAATATTAAGTATGATTTTGGTTTAGAGTTAAATTTAAGAAACATTCAAGTTTCTCCAGAACAAGTTAGAGAAAAGGAATTGGTTAAAGAAAAGCAAGTTGTAGATGGCTTTAAATATCTTTTAGATGATAAAGGAAATCAAGTTCTAGATAAGGATGGCAATAAAATTAAAGTTGATAAACTGGTAAATGTACGTTGTGAAATTTATCAATTTACGCAGTTCAAATCATCAAAAGTTACAGGCCAAGTAAAATTTGTAGATTTAAATTCTAAACAAACCATACAAACATATCCTATAGCAAGTGAGTTTGCTTTTCAGCATATTTATGCAAATTACAGAGGAGATAAAAGAGCTTTAGAATCGTCTTTTTTAGATTTAATTGCTTTGCGAGTTGTTCCTTTTCCAACCAACGAACAAATGATTTATGATTCTGGTCAAGATTTAAAATTAAGATTAAAGAGCATTATTACTAGAAATAAATTTAGAAATTAACGAAATTTTATTGTTATAATAAATAAGTAAAGTCGCTATAAACAATTGTTTATAGCGACTTTTTTATTAATAATATACTTTTCAGTTATTAAATTTAATAATATAAAATTAGTTTATCTTACAAAAAATTCCATTTAACGATATAAACGTACCATTCGTATATTAAAAGAATAATTATACATGTATTAACGGTACTTTTGAGTAACTAAAATATATGATTATGACAACTCAATACTTCAACCTAATATCTTTAAAATCATTTGCAATTGAATTTGTAGAGTATTCAGTTTTAATTTTTGCTTTTTTTATGTTTTTTATGTTGGTGGATAAATTGATGCATAAAATAAATAAGACTAAGAAATCAACTGCAAAGGTTATACCTAATTAAACGCTTCGTAAAGACTCGTAATCGTTTTAAAACGTTTTATTCAAAACACACTTTACAGTTTTGAATTATAGAAGAAGACACTTTTAAACTGCGATTAGAAAATCTAGTTCCCTTTTATTCTTTCCCACAATTCTGATAATAATTTTTTACCATCTCTTTTTTCTTTAGGTTCTTCTATAAAAAAAGGTGTTCCATTTTTATCAACTTCAATTTTATATTTAAAAACAAAATTAGTGGCATTTGGTTGTACACTTAAGGCTCCAAAACGTAAATCATTAAAATATAAAGTATCATTTTTTTTGTTGATGGTATACCAGCCTTTAGAAATTGCAATCATTCTTTGCATTTTTGAATGATGTTCCAACTCACCTAATAATTGATGATTTTTAGGATATTCAGAAAATTGAATCGGATTTTTATCAAAAAAAGACGAATACCCAATTAAAAAAGAATCTTCAGTTTCAATATTTGCGCTCCACAAAATAGTATTTAAAGGTGTTGGTTTTGTGTTTAAGGTTTTAAAAGTGATGTTTTGTACTGCCAATTCTTTATTAAATTTTTGATATGCAAAACCTTTTAAAATTAAAGTGATTATTAAATAAGAACTACTAATAATTAACCCTAAATTATTGTAGAATCTTCTTTTTTTAGTTCCTCTTTTCTGAAGCATTGCCAAAATTAGAAAAACCAAAAAAGGAATTGTGTACAAAGGATCTATTACAAAAACGTTTTTAAAAGCCAAACGAATACCCAAAGGCCAAAAAAGCTGTGTTCCCCAAGTTGTTTGTGCGTCTAAAATTGGGTGTGTAATAAATGCCCAAAAGAATAACCAAGACCAATCTTTTAGGTTTTTATAGGTTTCAAATCTTGTGACTAAAAAGGCCAAAATTGGCGCAAAAACTATAGAAAAAAATATGGAATGTGTAAAACCTCTATGAATTTCTAAAGCAGAAACAGTGTCTGTAAAAAAAGAAGAAATAACATCTAAATCAGGAATGGTACCAGCAATTGCTCCATACAACATAGCTTTATTGCCTATTTTTCTTCCTAATACAGCTTCACCAACAGCAGCTCCTAAAATTATTTGTGTTAAAGAATCCAATATTTAAATTATTTAATAACTTTTCTGAAATTGCTTTTCAACTGAAAAATGAATCAAGTTCATAAAGTTTTCATGAACTCCAAGATTGATTTCCAGTTGTAATTTTTCAATAAAATTTAAAATAAATTCTGATTGATATTGCAAATCTGGAATGGAAACATATTTTTCGAAAAGGCTACCAATAGTTTTGTAATACAATTGTTCGAAAGCATTTAAATTTTCAGGCTTTTTAGAAACAAATTCATAAGAATTAATGTTGAAATACTTCAAGTAATCATTTACATATTCCTTGTGTAGTAGTTGTTTAGGGTTTACAATATTCATTTCTTTGATTGCCGGATTTAAAAAACCATATAAAATTGATTTTGCAACAAAATCTACAGGCACAATATTTAATCCACTTTTTGTATCAATCCAAATTCTAAATTTTTCTTTTGATTTATCAGCATATTTATATAAAAACATGGCTAAAGAATAAAAAACATCAAATTTTGGTGTTTCAAAGAAAGGCTTTTCAATTAATCGTCCACAAATAATACTAGGTCTTAAAATTTGATAATCGATGTTGTTTTTCTCACAAGTCTCTTTTACGTAAACTTCACTTTCGTACTTAGATTTTTCATAGGGATTTCTAAAATCACTAACCTTATAATTTTCAATATTATCATTTACTTTTTCGTTTTGAATACCAAAAGAATAGGCAGTAGAAATATATATAAAACGAGTTACAGAATTTGGCAACTCCTTTAAAAGATGCTTGGTAATTAAATAGTTTTGTGTGTGAACTATTTCTTTAGAATCATTTGTATGCAGCAAACTTGTTGAGCCTGCACAATGAATAATGGTATCAAAATTATAGTTTTTTAAGGTGGTTTTAGTTATTTCAGATAAATTCCCTTCAATCAATGTAATTTTTTCTAAGCATTCCTTTAAAGTGAATTTGTTTAAAAAACTTGGTCGAGAATCATCTTGAAGAATAGCTAATAATCGTTGTTTAGCAGGTTTTTCATTATCTCTAATAATTACATAAAGATGATTTACCGTTTTTTCAACAATCGCTTTATGAATCCATTCAAATATAATATGACTTCCAACAATTCCACCACCACCAGTCAATAAACAATTCATTTTATTTCTATTTTGAAAAATACCAATATCATTAAATAAAAAAAACTTCACAAGGTTTGTGAAGTTTTAAGTTTCGTTTTATCCTTTATAAAAAGGCAACTTTACAACGGTTGCAGGAATTACATTTTTACGAATTTTAATATAAATTTGAGTATCCTTGGCTGTGAATAATGTACTTACATATCCTAATCCAATTCCTATTCCCAAACTAGGGCTCATAGTTCCAGAAGTTACTGTACCTATTCTATTTGAATTGTTATCAAGAATTTCATAACCTTGTCTTGGAATTGCTTTTTCATTCATTGTAAAAGCGACTAATTTTCTTGAAGGTTTCTCTGCTTTTTGTTTTGCTAAATTTTCATGATTTACAAAATCTTTAGTAAATTTAGTAATCCATCCTAAACCAGCTTCCAATGGCGATGTTGTTTCGTTGATATCATTACCATATAAACAATAGCCCATTTCTAAACGCAAAGTATCTCTTGCTGCTAAACCAATTGGTCTAATATCATAATCTGAACCCGCTTTTAAAACTTTATTCCAAATTTGTTCTACCTCGCTATTTTTACAATAAATTTCAAAACCTCCAGAACCAGTATAACCAGTTGCAGAAATTATAACATTTTCAATGCCTGCAAAATCACCAATTTTAAATTTGTAAAAAGGAATTTCATCTAAATCTAATGTAGATAAAGGTTGCATAGCTTGCACAGCTTTTGGACCTTGAATGGCCAATAAAGAATAATCATCAGATATATCTTTTAAATCTGCATTAAACTCTTTATTGTATTTAGAAATCCAGTTCCAATCTTTTTCAATATTACCAGCATTTACCACTAATAAATATTGATCTTCTTTTATTCTATAACAAATTAAATCATCTACAATTCCATTTTCTTCATTTGGAAAACAGCTATATTGTGCATCACCAATTTGAAGTTTAGAAGCGTCATTCGAAGTTACTTTTTGAATTAATGCCAACGCATTTTCGCCAGAAACTAAAAATTCACCCATATGACTTACATCAAAAACACCAACGCCATTTCTAACAGTTTCATGTTCAATATTTATACCTTTGTAAGAAACAGGCATATTAAAACCTGCAAAAGGCACCATTTTTGCTCCTAATTTTTCGTGAACTTTATGTAAGGCAATATTTTTCATCGTGTAAATTCTTTAATTTTTGGCTAAATTATTGAAAAATTCATAATAATTAAGCATTAAAATTCTGTTAATATTCATATTTCAAAAAATAAATAATAGTACATTTGAAATCATAAACAAAATCTACAACCTATGAAAAGTTTAAAGTTTTTATTCATTCTGTTTATAACAATCAGTTTAAACTATCAAGCACAAACGCCAACCGATTTTTTATCGAAAGAATTTCATAAAGAAAGACGTGAATTTTTGCGCTCTAAAATGCCTGAAAATTCGGTAACTGTTGTTTTTGCAAACCCTTTAAGAAATAGAGCAAATGATGTAGATTACGTTTTTCATCAAGATCCAAATTTTTATTATTTAACAGGTTATAGAGAACCAAATGGTGTTTTAGTTTTGTTTTCTGATAACCAAACAGATGAAGAAGGTAAATCTTACAATGAAATTTTATATGTGCAAGAAAGAGATGAAAGAGCAGAACAATGGAATGGAAAACGTTTAGGAGTTGAAGGCGCAAAACAAGAATTAGGCTTTAAAATGGCAATGAATGCCAGTGAATTTTTAAAATCTAACATCGATTTTAAAAGTTTTGACAAGGTTTATATCGAAAAATTTAACGACGATTATAGAGATTTAGGTGGCGCAGATGTTTTTAATTTGGTGAAAAATTTTAAAATGAAAGCGGGTTACGATCCTTCTTTATATTTATCGAGAGTACAAGAATATGTCTATAATAATATTGCAGAAACACCTATAGAAAGTAGCGCAAATGTGATTAATATTATTGATAGATTGGCTTCACGTGCTCCAGAAATTAATAACGATGAGTTAATTAAAGGGTACAAATCTGCAACTACAGACGAATTAAAGAAAGAATATCAACAGAAAATATCTTTGGCTTTAAAACCAAAAACAAATATCGATTTAACGTTTTTATCAGCAAATTTGACTACAATGCGTGAAGTTAAAACTGCTGCTGAAGTTAAATTAATAACCAAAGCTGTAAGAATTTCTGCTGTTGGGCAAATTGAAGTGATGAAAGCCATGAAACCTCACATGTCTGAAACTGAACTGCAAGGAATTCACGAATTTGTTTATAAAAAATATGGAGCAGAATATGAAGGATATCCAAGTATTGTTGGTGCAGGAAACAATGGTTGTATTTTACATTATATAGAAAATAATCAAACAAAAGTTGGTAACGATTTAGTTTTGATGGATTTAGGAGCAGAGTACAGAGGCTATACAGCAGATGTAACAAGAACAATTCCTGCCAATGGAAAATTTACCAAAGAACAAAAACAAATTTATGATATTGTTTACGATGCCCAAGAAGCAGGAATTGCTTTGTATAAAATTGGTGCAGGAATGTCTGCTCCAAATTTAGCAGCAAGAAAAATTGTGAACGAAGGTTTGTATAAATTAGGAATTATAAAATCTGTGGATGAAAGACATAATTACTTTCCTCATGGAACTTCACATCACATTGGTTTAGATGTACATGATCCAGGAAATTATAGAAATTTCGAAGAAAATATGATTGTTACTATGGAACCTGGAATTTATATTCCAGATGGCAGTCCTTGTGATAAAAAATGGTGGGGAATTGGAATAAGAATTGAAGATGATATTTTAGTAACTAAAAATGGCCCTGTAAACTTATCTGCAGAAGCACCAAGAACAACAGAAGCTATCGAAAAAATGATGGCTAAAAAATCTGTTTTGGATGATTTTTTATTACCAGATTTAGATAAATAATGAGTAAAACAGCAATTATATTAGGAGCAACAGGTTTAACAGGAGGAATTTTGTTAGAGAAATTACTTGCAGATACAACGTATTCGAAAATTAAATTATTTTCTAGAAGTTCTGTAGATATTAAATCTGACAAAATTGAACAACATTTAATCAGTTTATTTCAACTAGAAAATTATAAAGAAGATTTTACTGGGGATGTAGTTTTCTGTTGCATTGGCACAACAGCTGCTAAAACAAAAGACAGTGCTAAATACAAGCAAATCGATTATGGAATTCCTGTAAAAGCTGCAAAAATTGCTAAAGAAAATACTATTAATACTTTTGTAGTTATGTCTTCTATGGGAGCAGATATTACCAGCAATACGTTCTATAACCAGACAAAAGGCGAAATGGAACGTGATGTTTTAAAGCAAAAAATTAAAAACACCTATATTTTAAGACCTTCTTTAATTGGTGGAAATCGTGAAGAGTTTAGATTAGGAGAAAGAATTGGCAAAGGAATTATGAGTATTTTAAATCCTTTATTTGTTGGAGGTTTAAAAAAATACAAAATGATTGATCCAGAAGATATCACAACTTGTATGCAAACACTTGCAAGAAGTAATAAAGATCAGGCTATTTTTAGTTCTGATGAAATCGTAGAAATCGCAAATTCATAATTATAAATGAGTACAGAACAACCCAACAATCCTTTGCATGGTATTAAGTTAGCAACCATGTTAGAGCAATTGTATTTAGAATATGGCTGGGAAGAATTAGGCTATTCTTTAAATATTAATGCTTTTAAAAATAATCCTACGTATAAATCTTCCTTAAAATTTTTAAGAACTACACCTTGGGCAAGAGAAAAAGTAGAAAATTTTTATCTAAAAAATATGGTTAAGTAATTATTTAATCAGCAATTCTATTAATTTATGGGTACCTAAACTCGCAACATTTTTAATGATTGTTAAATCGTTAAAATCGTTTTCTGAGATTTGAGGTTTTGGATCTATAAAATAAATGGGTGTTTTTGGTTTTATATAATCAACCAAACTTGCAGCAGGATATACTTGCATAGAAGTGCCAATAATTACTAAAATATCTGCTTCTTTAGTAATTTCAATTGCTTTATCTAACATTGGCACCATTTCTCCAAACCAAACAATATGAGGTCTTAATTGGCTGTTTTTGGTGCATAAATCTCCCAAAACTAGATCTTTATTCCAATCTAAAATTAAAGATTCATCAGCAGAGCTTCTAACTTTTAAAAGTTCTCCATGCAAATGCGTAACATTTTTACTGCCAGCTTTTTCGTGTAAATTATCTACATTTTGAGTAATGATTTCCACATCAAAATGGTTTTCTAATTCCACTAAATTTAAATGTGCTTTATTGGGTTTTACTGTTGATAATTCTCTTCTACGTTGATTATAAAATTCTAAAACCAATGCAGGGTTTGCACCAAAACCTTGTGGAGTTGCAACTTCCATCACATCATGACCTTCCCATAAACCATCTGCATCTCTAAAGGTGTTAATACCACTTTCTGCAGAAATACCTGCGCCTGTTAAAACAACTAATTTTTTCATCACTTGTAAAAATAATAATTTTTATGTTTGTATTTATGATTGATGAAAAACTTTTAGCTTATTTAGAAGAGTATCTAACCGAAAAAAGAAAAGCAACTTTTAAAAATGTTTTAGAGCATAGAACTCGACATTTTACAGTTGTTTTGGAAGATATTTATCAACCACATAATGCAAGTGCAGTTGTAAGAACGTGTGATATTTTTGGAGTTCAAGATGTGCATTCTATTGAAAATAAGTACAGTAATACTGTTTCTAGACATGTTGCTAAAGGTTCTCAAAAATGGTTAAATCAATATAGATATAGAGAAGATGGCAATAATACTCAAATTTGTTTGGATGTTTTAAAACAAAAAGGGTATCAAATTATTGCAACTACACCTCATAATGATTCTTGTTTATTACAAGATTTTGACATCAGTAAAAAAACGGCTTTTATTTTAGGAGCAGAAGCAGAAGGTGTTTCTGATATTGTAAAAAGCCAAGCAGATGGTTTTTTAAAAATACCTATGGTTGGGTTTACAGAAAGTTTAAATATTTCTGTAGCTGCTGCCATTATTTTACAATCGGTTACTACAAAACTTCGTAGTTCTAAGATTGATTGGCAACTATCAAACAAAGAAAAAGAAATTTTATATTTTGATTGGGTTAAAAAAACAATTAAAAATGTAGATAAAATTGAAGAACGTTATTTTAACAACTTATAAATATGAATATTAAGGTTGATGAATATATCTCAAAAAAAGAAAAATGGAGTAAAGAGCTCAATCTTTTACGTGCTGTTTTTGCAGATTTACCTGTAGATGAAACCATAAAATGGGGATCTCCAGTGTATGTTTTTAACGGCAAAAATATAGTTGGTTTATCCGCTTTTAAAAATTACTTTGGTTTATGGTTTTTTCAAGGTGCATTATTAAAAGACAAATACAAGGTTTTTATAAATGCACAAGAAGGAAAAACCAAAGCCATGTTGCAATGGAGATTTAATTCTTTTGATGAAATAAATACAGTGCAAATTAAAGAATATGTTTTAGAGGCTATCGAAAATGTGAAATTAGGAAATGAAATTAAACCTACAAGATCTTTAAAACCCGTACTTATTCCTGAAGAATTACAACAAGAATTAAATACAAATAAAGAGTTAAAAATAAGTTTTGAAAAATTTTCTTTAAGTAAGCAAAGAGAATATGCAGCTTATATTTCTGAAGCTAAAAGAGCATCAACAAAATTAAATAGACTCGAAAAAATAATTCCAATGATTATTAGTGGAGCAGGATTGCATGATAAATATAAGAATTGTTAATCAATAATAATTTCTTTGATTGTAGATACAGAATCGCATCTAGAAACATATAAACTTACGTTTTCTAATTCGTTATTTCCTGTAATATAATATTCTGCACAAGGTTTTTGTCTTGGTTTGCTTTTACCAAAATCTACATCACCTGTATATAAAATGGTAGAAATTTTTGTACTATCAATATCAGAATTTAGCATTACCCTTTTAGCATTATCAGAAAAAACACGTTCTTTAATTCTGATTGTTTTTAAAGTTCTTGCATCCATTCCATAATCGAACGTTGCATTTTTCTTTTGCCAGAAAAAGTAAACACCAATTGAACCTAAAGAAACTCCCACTAAAAAATACCCTATTCTTTTAATTAACATGCTAAAATTGTTGACTGCAAAGTTATATAATTTGTGTAATTATTGGTCTATTTAAAAGAGTTATTTGGAACGATTTTCTCAGTTATAATTTTATGACAATAATTGTTATTTTAAAAATAGCTTTATTTTTCACATAAACTTTAATGATTACTAATATTTTCTAGTTTTGATAAATTTCATCATTATAAATCATCAACCAAAAAATATCAATAAATTTATTTTTTTATCCAAAGCAACCTTTTTAAAACTTTGGTAGTCTATATATTTGTAAGGCATTAAAAACGGAATCAAGAGGCTTGAAAATTATAAAACTACATAACTCACAAAAATCGCTCATAAAAAAAGCGAGTAACAATAATAGAGAAGCGCAAGAACAATTGTTTAAGCAACATTCTCCTAAAATGTTAGGTGTTTGTAGGCAATATGTAAAAGATTTACATCATGCAGAAGATTTATTATTACAAGGCTTTTTTAAGGTTTTTAAAAACTTACATACTTTTAAACACGAAGGTAGTTTTGAAGGTTGGATTCGTAGAATTATGGTGAACACGTGCATCTCTTATCTGCGAAAAAAAAATGTAATTGATTTGTCTGACGAAGACTATGTTTTTAATGATGCAGCTACAGAAAGTTTAGAAAATACCTCTGTAGAAGATATTCAAAAACTAATAGATCAATTACCAGAAGGTTACAAAATGGTGTTTAATTTATACGCCATAGAAGGTTATAAACACTCAGAAATTGCAGAACAATTAGGTATTTCTGAAAGTACATCAAAATCGCAATTGTTTAAAGCGCGAAAACAATTGCAACAAAATTATATTAAAATGAATACAGTAGTTCATGAAGACAAATAAATTAGATAATTCTATAAAAGAAAAGTTCGAAAACAGAAGTTTTGAGCCATCAGCTTCTGCTTGGGAACGCTTATCTGTTAAATTAGATGAAGCTCCTAAACAAAAGAAAATCGGTTGGTTTTTTTATATAGGTGTAGCAGCAAGTATTTTGCTTTTGGTTTCAGTAAGTCTCTATGTTTTTAGCGGAGATTCTCAAGAAATCAATTTTAAAGACGAAGTTGTTATCGAAAAAATTGATAAAGATTTAATTGATAAAAACATTAAGAATATAAAATCTGAGTTACCTATTAAAGAAGTAATTGTACATAAAGAAACAGTAAAATTACTTCCAGAAAAACCGATAGAAAAAAACATTTCTGAGAAAGTTATTTCAAAAGAATATTATAATTCCACAAAAATAACAGCTGTAAAAGCTACTCAAAAAGAAAATGTAGTAATTGCAAAGGTTGATGATTTTTCAAATAAATCTCTTGAAAATGAGGAGTTAAAAGAAGTTAACATTTTAAAAAGAGATTCAAATAGTGCTATTAAAATAAATGCTTACGATTTATTATTTGCTGTAACACATACACCTAAAGAGGTTTCAGAGCATTATGCAAAATATAATGTAAATAGAGAAGATGTTTTAAGAACGATAAAAAGAGAACTCAAAAAATCGAATTTTAAAATAGATCCGAATACTATTTTAGCTGAAGTAGAACGAACTATAGATGATGATGTTTTTCAGAATAATTTCATGAACTCATTAAAAAGAAAAGTATCTGATATTGCTTCTGCAATTGCGAGTAGAAATGATTGATAAAAGTCGTTTCTCAGAAAAAAAATCAAACAATTTAACAAAAAATTTAAACCCAATAAAAATGAAAAGAATAGTATGTATCTTCTTATTGTTGTGCGCAACAGTTTCACAAGCTCAAGAAAAATCATTTGAAAGAGAAGTGAGTAAAATATCAAAAAGAATAGAAAGTATTGCAAAAGAGCAGAAAGATTCTTTAAAATTAAAAGTTATTGCAATTGATAAACGATTAGAAAAAGGAGAAATTACAAAAAGTACATCAGATTCTTTAAAGAAAGAATTAGCAGCTTATCATGCAAGAAGAATCGAAAAACTAGTAAGCGAACAAGAAGCTTTATTACAATTATTAGTGCAAGATAAAACAAATGGTAAAATTGCAAGTTCAGGCGAATTTGATAAAGATTATAATGAGGAAAAAACCTTTACAATTGGTAGCAAAACCTTTATATTTAAAGATAATGAGGATTATTATGATACTCAAAAAGAGAAAAAAGAAGCTCGTGAAAAAAAATGGAGTTTTCATAAAAAATGGAACAGAAGAACTACTTCGCAGTTTGTTTTTGCAATGGGTATAAACAATACTTTAACAGATAATAATTTATCTACTTTAGGAGATGATTATCAAACTTGGCGTTCACGTTTTTACGAATTAGGTTTTACTTGGAAAACACGTTTTACAAAAGAACCTTCTCAATTGTACTTTAAATATGGTGTTTCTTTTCTTTGGAATAATTTACGATTAAAGGATAATCAAGAACATGTTAAAAATGGAGATGTGACGAATATTGAAACTAGAATTGATGAAATGTTGACAGAGAGTAGATTACGTCATGTTCAAATGAGTTTTCCAGTGCATTTAGAGTGGGATTTTTCTAGTAATAAAACATATTCTGATGGACGAAAAAGAGATGTAACTAACAACTCAGTACGTTTAGGAATTGGAGGTTTTGCAGGTTTTAAATTAGGAACAAGACAATATTTAGAATATAAAGATTCTGAAGGAGTAGAAGTGGAATCTGTACAATATGATAATTTTAATATGAATGTTTTCAATTATGGATTAAGCAGTTATGTAGGCTATAAAGATGTTAGTTTTTATGTAAAGTACGATTTGAATCCACTTTTCAAAAACACAGAAACAAGAAATATTTCAATGGGAATTCGTTTAGATTTGGATTAACAAAAAAATATTTATAATATTAAATGAATGTATGATCGCTAAATTGACATTTTGATTCAATTTTAAAATCGAAAAAAACATATAAATTCACACAAAAGTCATTGCATTTGCAATGGCTTTTGTTGTTTAAGTAAAAAACTGGTATTTTAATATAGAATTCTATCTTTAATGTTGATTATAGTAAGGAATTCGCAAAAATTAAACCAAATTCGATTTTATTTTATCAATACTAAAAAAACTTTAATTTTATCCCCATCTAAACCTTAACTAAATAGTTTAAAATGAAAATAGGAATTCCTAAAGAAATTAAAAATAATGAAAGTAGAGTAGGTATGACTCCTGCTGGTGTTTTTGCTTTAACAAATAAAAATCATACAGTATATGTACAAGCAACAGCTGGTGAAGGAAGTGGTTTTTTCGATAAAGATTATATAGATGTTGGTGCAACTATTTTACCAACAATAGAAGATGTGTATGCGAAAAGTGAAATGATTGTAAAGGTAAAAGAACCGATTGCATCTGAATATCCTCTAATTACAGAAAACCAGATTGTATTTACGTATTTTCATTTTGCTTCTAGTGAGCCTTTAACAAAAGCTATGATTGCTAGCAAAGCAATTTGTATCGCTTATGAAACTGTAGAAGATTTTGATGGCTCTTTACCATTATTAACACCAATGTCTGAAGTTGCAGGAAGAATGTCTGTACAACAAGGAGCAAAATACTTAGAAAAACCCGTAAAAGGTAGAGGAATTTTATTAGGAGGTGTTCCAGGAGTTACTCCAGGAAAAGTCTTGATTTTAGGAGCTGGAGTTGTAGGTGTACAAGCTGCAAAAATGGCAGCTGGTTTAGGTGCTCACGTTACAATTTTAGATATTAACATGAAACGTTTACGTTATGTTAATGATGTTTTACCAAGTCACGTTATTACAGGTTTTTCAAGCGAATATGTAATTAGACAACATATAAAAACACACGATTTAATAATTGGTGGAGTTTTGGTAAAAGGAGGAAAGGCGCCAAAATTAATTACAAAAGATATGTTAAAAGAAATGCGTCCAGGAACTGTGGTTGTTGATGTTGCTGTAGATCAAGGAGGTTGTTTTGAAACCACAAGAGCTACAACTCACGAAGATCCTACTTATATTATTGATGATGTTGTACATTATTGTGTTGCAAATATGCCTGGTGCTGTTCCTTTTACATCAACAATGGCGTTAACCAATGTTACACTTACCTATATTTTAAAAATAGCAAATTTAGGTTGGGAAAAAGCTTGTAAAAATGATGAATCTTTAGCTAAAGGATTAAACATTGTAAAAGGTGAAATTGTTTACAAAGAGTTAGAAGGTATTTTTAACTAAAAACGTATATAAAACCACTAATTCACGATTGATATATTTTTAAGTTTTGAATTAGTGGTTTTTTAATTAGATGAAATTAAAATCCCGTAAAAATTACTTTTCTTTTTTTTCTTCCCACTTTTTTCTAAGATCTGTTGATAAAATACTAGTTCCATCATGTTTCCAACCTGGAGGTTTTATCAAATATTTAAATTTATTTTTGAGGGATGTTTTTGAGCTGTAAAAATCTTTTAGCATATTTTTCCATTCTAAAAAAGCAATTTTTATAGGATTATAAGTATTGATGTTTGTAACCAATCCATACACAGGTTTTTCAACTTCAGGTTCAAACGTTTTAAAAAGTCTGTCCCAAATAATAAAAATACCTGCATGATTTCTATCTAAATATTGTGGATTTGTTGCATGATGAACTCTATGATGACTTGGAGTATTAAAAACAGCTTCAAACCATTTTGGCATTTTGTTAATTAATTCTGTGTGAATCCAATATTGATAAATTAGGCTAATACTCATTTGCACCAAAACCATTATAGGATGAAAACCCATTAAAATTAAAGGAAACCAAAAGATAAATGTATAAAAACTTCCAGACCAAGTTTGTCTTAAAGCAGTGCTTAAATTATATTTCTGTGAAGAATGATGCACAACATGACTTGCCCAGAACAACCTACTTTCATGACTAATTCTATGAAACCAATAATAACAAAAGTCTTCAGCAAATAATAATATAAGCCAAGCCCACCAAACAAAAGGAATCGTAAAAAATCTAAATTTATATAAAAAAAGAAATACAGCTAAAATCATTATTTTAGTAAATATGCTAATAAATACATTTCCCAAGCCCATTATAATGGAAGTACCAGCATCTTTAAATTCATAATCTTCCAATTTTACCTTTACAGTTAAAATAATTTCAAGAATTACAGTGGCTACAAAAAACGGAATTGCATAATGAATTAAGTCTGGTATTTCAGGTATTTGCATATCAGTATTTTAAATTATGTTCATAGAGATTATAGTGTAAACTTTTTAATCATAAAAAAGATGCAGTAAATATAAAAAAGTTACTATATTTGCACCCTTAAAAATAAACAATAAATTATTAATTATGAATCATTACGAAACTGTTTTCATTTTGAATCCCGTTTTATCTGACACACAGATAAAGGAGACAGTACAAAAGTTCGAGGATTATTTAGTTTCCAAAGGAGCTGAAATAATCTCAAAAGAAGATTGGGGCTTAAAGAAATTAGCCTACCCAATCCAAAAGAAAAAAAGTGGTTTTTATCACTTAATAGACTATAAAGTTGCTGGTGAGGAAATCGCTGCATTTGAGTTAGAATTTAGAAGAGATGATAGCGTTATGCGTTACCTTTCTGTTAGATTAGACAAACATGCTGCAGCTTGGGCTGAGAAAAGAAGAGAACGTGTTAAATCTACTAAAAAATAAGAAATGGCATCAATAGAACAACAAGCAAAAGGTGGTAAATCTGCTGACGTTAGATATTTAACGCCATTAGATATAGACACTAAAAAAGAAGCTAAATACTGTAGATTTAAGAAAAAAGGCATCAAATATATCGATTATAAAGATGCAGATTTCTTAATGTATTTAGTAAACGAACAAGGTAAAATTTTACCAAGACGTTTAACAGGAACTTCATTAAAATATCAACGTAAAGTTGCGCAAGCAATTAAAAGATCGCGTCATTTAGCGTTAATGCCTTACGTTGGAGATTTACTAAAATAATAAATACGTACAGACATGGAATTGATATTAAGACAAGACGTAGAAAATTTAGGATTTAAAGATGATGTTGTAGACGTTAAGAACGGATATGGTAGAAACTTTTTAATCCCATCAGGAAAAGCATCTTTAGCTACTTCATCTGCAAAGAAAGTTTTAGCAGAGAATTTAAAACAAAGAGCTTATAAAGAAGCTAAATTAATTGAAGATGCAAATGCAATTGCTGAAACAATTAAAGGATATGAATTACAAATTGCATCTAAAACTGGTTCAGGAGACAAATTATTTGGTTCTGTAAACAATATAGATTTAGCTGCAGCACTTGCAAAAGCAGGTACAGAAATCGACAAAAAGTTTATTAAAGTTGTTGGTGGTTCTGTAAAAAGATTAGGTAAATACGAAGCATCTGTAAGATTACACAGAGCTGTAGTTGCTGATATTACTTTTGATGTTGTTGCTGAATAATTTTAGAAACACATTTAAATAATTTTTTAAAAGCTCGTTAGAAATAACGAGCTTTTCTATTTTTTATTCCAACTTCCAACTTCCTATGAAATACAGACAACTTACCAAAGAACAATTCGAAAGTTTGCATCAAGAATTTGCCCTTTT
The DNA here is from genome assembly GCF_001761365.1 of Polaribacter vadi. NCBI lineage: Bacteria > Pseudomonadati > Bacteroidota > Flavobacteriia > Flavobacteriales > Flavobacteriaceae > Polaribacter > Polaribacter vadi. The sequence continues at coordinate 538,389 of NZ_CP017477.1, forward strand.
CTTGGCTTCACAAAGTATTGATGTAAAAGAATGGAAAACAATTAAAGAAGAACAACCAAATGTTGCAGAAGAGGAACTAAATGTATTTTCTGATGTTGTTTGGGATGATGTTTTAACCAAAACAAACTATATAGAACACTTTTCAGAAAAATCTGCAAACTTATTTAAATGCGATGAAAATGAAATTCATAGAATTGCCATTAAAATTTCTTGGGATATTAATTTATTAGAACAAAAAGGTTTCGAATGGTTAATGCAAAACCCAATGGATAATTCTGTAGAAATTTTTAAAGGATCTAAACCTTATCATTTAGAAAGAAATCAAGAGATTTTTGATTTAATTGAAAAAGGAAGTTCTATTTCAAAAGGAGAAATTTTCGAATATTTTAGCCAGTTAATTGGTTAATCTTTTTTTATTTATAAAACTGTTTATCGATAGTTTTTAGCATTTTAACTTTACTTTAAATCATTTAAACAGCGTTTTTCTATTAAAAAATAACTTTAGACTTAATTTGTATTGTATTAATTAGTTTTATTTGATGGAAAAAAGTTTAAAGGTTTTATTGGTAGAAGATAATTTAATTGAAATAATGAAAATGAATAGAACCATTTCATTATTAAAATTAAAACATACCATATATGAATCAAAAAATGGAGAAGAAGCTTTAAAATTTCTTGAAAATAAAGAAAATATTCCTGATATAATTTTGCTAGATTTAAATATGCCAAAGATTAGTGGCCTAGAACTTCTTAAAATCATAAAAGCAAATGAAGATTTAAAACATATTCCTACTATTATTTTAACAACATCTAACAATCAGAAAGATTTATTGGAATGTTATAAAACAGGAATGTCTGGTTATGTTTTAAAGCCTTTAAAATATGAAGATTACGTTAAAAAAATAGAAACAGTTTTAGCCTATTGGAGTATAAATGAGTTGATAAAAATTTAATTTAAATATTAAATTACTTACGTACAGTTATTTATTTTTAAATTAATCTCTTAGATTTATTAATACCTTTTATTCATTAACCAAAACATTAAAAATCAATTTAAATACCTTCCTCTTAATATTATAAATAATGAAAACTGTTCAGTTAAAAAAAGTAAAAAATAAAAAATTAGAATATTTATCTGAACAAATTTTATTAAAAAAACCTTTAGTTTTGATTTTTGGTAATAGATATATGTTAGAAGATGCAATTATTTATCATGAAATCAGAGAAGAGTTTAAAGAGGGTCATCTTGTTTTTGGATCAACTTCTGGTGATATTACTTCAGATTCTGTAGACGATGAATCGATAACAATTACAGCAATTGAATTTGAAAAAAGTAATTTCGTAATAAAAACAACAGGCGTTTTAAACCCTGAAAATTTAATTAATAGCCAGAAAATCGGTAAAGAATTAATTGAACAACTACCGCAAAAAGATTTAAAATATGTTTTAATTGTTTCAGATGGTAGTTTTATAAATGGAAGTCAGCTTGCTATTGGCATGAATGCTGCAACAGAAAATAATGTATTAATTACAGGAGCTTTATGTGGAGATGGATCTAGATTTGAAAAAACGCTTACATCTTATAATGAGCAACCTAAAGAAGGCGAAATTGTAGCAATTGGTTTTTATGGTGAAACTTTAGAGGTTTCTTTTGCAACAAATGGTGGTTGGACTCCTTTTGGACCAGAAAGAATTGTGACAAAATCTAACGATAATATACTGTATGAACTTGATGGAAAGCCTGCATTAGATTTATATAAAAAATATTTAGGTGATAAATCTAAAGAATTACCTGGAGCTGCATTACTATATCCTTTAAATGTAAAATCTACTGATACCAAAAAATCTATTGTTAGAACAATTCTAAATATTAATGAGGATGAAAATTCAATGATTTTAGCAGGTGATATTTTAGAAGGTGCTAAAGTTCAGTTAATGATGACAAATGTAGATAATATTGTAAATGCTGCAGAAATAGGTGCTAAACAAGCTTTAGAAAGTAGAATTAAAAAACCAGAATTGGCAATTTTGATAAGTTGTATTGGTCGAAAATTGGTTTTAGATCAAAGAGTTGAAGAAGAAGTAGAGGAAGTTATAGAGGCAATTGGAAACGAAACTAAAATTTGCGGGTTTTATTCTTATGGAGAAATTGCACCTTTTGAAGACGAAATGAGCTGTCAACTGCATAATCAAACCATAGCAATTACCTTAATGAGCGAATAATGAATTCTCTGTTAAAAAGACAAATAAGAAAATATTTACCTGAAAATTTACATGCTAACAAAGATTTAGATGTTTTTTTAGAAGCTGTAAGTAAATCTTACGATTCTTCTGAAGAGCAATTTACTATGTTACAAAGAGCTGTAACTATTAGTTCTGAAGAGCTTTTTGAAACAAACCAACAATTAAGAGAAGAAACACAATCTCAAAAAAATATAATTTCGAAACTTAATAATGTCATAAATACTTTAAAGTTTTATGAATTAGAGGAAGTTAATAATTTAGAGAGTAAAGATTCATTAAAATTAGTAGATTTTATTGATAATCAAACTAAAGAAATTATTGAAATTAATAAAGAAAAAGACAAATTAGTAACTAGTTTAGTGAAACAAAATCAAGAGTTGAATGAATATGCACATATGATTTCTCACGATTTACAATCACCTTTGCAAAGTATAGATGCTTTAACAACATGGATTAGAGAAGATTATTTTGAAGATTTTGATAATGGAGGTAAAGAAATTTTAAACTTAATTCGAACTAATGTGGAGAAAATGGATACCCTTATCCAAGGTATTTTAGAATATTCTACAATAGGTAAAGCCGAAAAAAAACGATATGAAGTCAATTTAAATTCTTTATTAAAAATTTTAATTCCTACAATCGATAATCCTCAAAGTATAAAAATTTTAATTCCAGAAAACTTACCAACTATTTATGGAGATAAACATAGATTAGATCTTTTATTTTATAATTTGATTCATAATGCTGTAAAATTTAATAATAAAGAAAAAAATGGTTTTGTAGAGATAAATTATTATGATCAAAAAGATTTTTGGAAGTTTACAGTTAAAGACAATGGAAAAGGAATTGAGAACGAATATTTCGATAAAATTTTTGCTGCTTTTCAAAAATTAGAAAACGATAATAAATCTACAGGCATTGGTTTATCTATCGTAAAAAAAATTATAGAGGCTTACAATGGTGATATTTATATAGAGTCAACTCCAAATGTAGAAACAATTTTTACTTTTACAATAAAAAAATAATAATGGAAAAACCCAATTTAACATATATAAATAAGTTAGCCAGAGAAGATGTTTCCGTAAAAAACACTTTAATTAATGTAATAAAAGATGAGTTTCCAATAGAGGTAAAAGAGTACTATAATAGCATCGAAAAAAATAATTTTAAAGAAATTGAAGCTAATGTTCATAGAATTAAGCATAAATTTAGTATTTTAGGACTCGAAGAAAATTACGAAAACGCTAATAAATTTGAACATAACCTTCGTGAAAGTAAGATTGAAGTTATAGAGAAAGAAAAATTCGAACAAATTTTAGACGTAATTTCTGAATATTTAAAAACAATATAATTGTATTTTATTTATAAAAACTTACCAATTATAATTTAGTTTTATATTGGTTTATTTTTTTTGATTATAAGTGTTTTATTTTGATAGTAATGAATTTTAGTTTTTGAAAATTAATTTATATTAACCTAATAAATATATGTATTATGCCTCTAAAAATTTCAAAAAACAAAAGTGTTTATCATTTAAAGGGAAAAGTAAATGCGCCAGATGTAGAAACTTTTTTAACTTATTTTACTGAAAAAATTGATAAAAAAAAGAAAATAACTTTAAACATAGAAGAAGCTGAAGAAATTGACAAGAATGGTTTAAATGCTATTCAGCAATTAATGATTTTAGCAACCTCAAAAGAAAAAAACTTTTCAATAGTTGGTGGTGGCTGTAAAGAAATTTACGATCATATTTTTATAAATCAGCTTAATTAGATATAATTTCCAAAACTAAATCTTTTGTCAATGGTTTTCCATTGGCAATTTTTTTTATGTTCTCAAAAGTAAAAATAAAGTCGCAACCATTTTTATAATTAGAACAACCATAAGCCGTTTTTCCTTTTAAAACAGTTCCTGTCTTACATTTAGGACAAGAAATTTTTGATGCTGAACTTGTTTCCGTATTTTGTTGAGGCTTTTCTAATTCTTTTTTAGGTTCTAATTTCAAATTAAAATCATCATCAAAACGAATTAAACCTTCTACTTTTTTATCATTTATTACAAAACCTTTTAAGTTGGTAGTGCAATTTTTATCAATCAATCTTTTTAGTTGATTTTCAGAAACTTTCTTTCCATAAATTTCAAAAGGAATTTTAAAATTGCAATTATTTTTATATTCAGAGCAACCAAAGGCAGAAGACCCTTTTAAAAGTTGCCCTTTTTTACATTTAGGACACGTTTTACCAGCAACATTTTTATTTTTTGTTGAAGCTTTTTTTGATGATGTTTTAGTATTTGAAGTAGCAGATTGCTTCATGCTTTTGTCATTCGCAATCACAGATGAAATTCGTTTAGAAGATTTGTTAGAACGAACTTCATACACCAATTCATCCACCATCTTTTTCATATTGTTGATGAAAGTTGCTGCACTAAATTCTCCACGTTCAATTTCTTTTAAACGTTTTTCCCATCTTCCAGTAAGTTCAGCAGATTTTAGCAATTCATTATCAATAATATTAATTAAATCGATACCTGTTTGCGTTGGTAAAACTAACTTTTTCTTACGTTCAATATATTTTCTTCGGAATAAAGTTTCGATAATACTTGCTCTTGTAGAAGGTCTCCCAATTCCGTTTTCCTTCATTAATTCGCGTAAATTTTCGTCATCAACTTGTTTACCAGCAGTTTCCATGGCTCTTAATAAACTTGCTTCTGTAAAATTTCTTGGTGGCTTTGTTTCCTTTTCTAAAAAAGAAGGTTCATGAGGCCCTTTTTCACCTTTTACAAAATTGGGTAAAATTGCTTCACTATTCTTTTTATCAATCTTTTCTGCAGATTTAAAAACAACGCGCCAACCTTGTGTTAATATTTCTTTTCCTGTTGTTTTAAAAGGAATTTTTGCAGCTTTTCCTAAAATAGTTGAATTCGAAATATCTGATTCTGGATAAAAAACAGCTATAAAACGTTTGGTAATAATATCATAAACTTGCTGTTGATTGTATTGCAAGTTACTCTGAATTCCTGTTGGAATTATAGCATGGTGATCTGTAACTTTTTTATCATCAAAAACACGTTTGGTTTTCTTTATTTTCTTTCCTAAAAGAGGTTGTGTAAGTTCGCTGTAATTTGTTAATTTCGATAAAATTCCATGAACTTTTGGATACATATCATTGGGTAAAAAAGTTGTATCAACTCTTGGATATGTAACTACCTTCATTTCATATAACTTCTGAACAATTTTCAAAGTTTCATCCGCAGAAAAACCGAATTTATTATTGCCATAAACCTGTAAACCTGTTAAATCGAATAATTTAGGAGCGTAATCTTTCCCCTTTTTTTTGGTAACAGAAACAATTTCAAAGTCAGATTCTTTAACTTTATCAGCTAAAAGTTGCCCATCTTCTTTTTTTAGAAAACGTCCATCTTCGTAATTAAAAAGTGTGTCTCTATACGTAGTTTGAAGTTCCCAATAAGGTTCTGGTTTAAAGTTTTGAATTTCCAAATAACGATTTACCAACATTGCTAGAGTAGGAGTTTGCACTCTACCAACAGATAAAACCTGCTTGTAACCACCAAATTTTACAGTGTACAATCTGGTTGCATTTAAACCCAAAAGCCAATCTCCAATAGCTCTAGAGAAACCTGCATAGTATAAATTATCATATTTTGTGGAAGATTCTAAATTATTAAAACCTTCTTTAATTGCTTCTTCTGTTAATGAAGAAATCCACAAACGTTGCACCTCACCTTTATAACCACATTGGTTAATTACCCATCTTTGAATGAGTTCTCCTTCTGTTCCTGCATCCCCACAATTTATAACTACAGTTGCTTTATCAAACAAAGATTTTACAATATTGAACTGTTTTCTAATACCTGCATCTCCAGTAACTTTTGTATCAAAACGTTCTGGTAACATTGGCAAATTGTTCAAATCCCAACTTTTCCAGTGAGGTTTGTAGTCTTTAGGTTCTAAAAGCGTGCACAAATGCCCAAAAGTATAAGTTACAGCATAACCATTCCCTTCGTAGAAACCATCACGTTTTGTGTTGGCTCCTAGAATGTTAGCGATTTCTCTTGCTACACTTGGCTTTTCTGCAATACAGACTTTCATTGGTTATTTTTGTGAACTCGAAAATAGGCAAATAAATGTGAAATTTAATTAGCTTATTATATGGAATAAAAGATTAGTTATTAACATATTATTAAATTTAGTGTTTCATTTAAAATATTTTTTGTTTTTATAGTATAGAGAAGAGTATTTCTAGAAGAACTAGATTTATTAAAAGTCTTTATAGTATTAAATATGGTAAATTTAGAAATTAATGAATTATTAAAATGTTTAAATAATTCCAAATCATTATTAAGTGATGCTGATTATTTGTTTAAAGATAATCGTTTTGCTAGAGCTTATTCAATCTATAGATTATCTATAGAAGAAAATCAAATATCAAATATGTTAATTTATTTAATTATTGAGAAACCTATAAATAAAGATTTTAGTATAGAAGATGAATCATTTTTTAAAAATATTTTCACTGACCACTTATTAAAAATTAAATTTTCTTTGATAGAAGATTGTGTTTTTTTTGATTTTTTTGAAAAATATAGTATTAAACAGCACAAAATAAAAAAACAAATTTTAAGTCAAATATCAAACCCTAGACAATTAGATATTTTTAAACAATATGGACTTTATGCACATTTGATTAATAACAAAATTAGACTACCATCCGATTTTATTTCCAAAAATAAATGTTATAAGATTCAACAAGAATCTAAATTAAGCTTATCAAAATCAAGGACTTTTGTCGAAATGTTTTTAACTAGTCCAGAAGTTTTTATTAGAAAAATAACAAATATGGATTTTTCAATTTACAGATAATGTGAAGTTCTTAAATAGTTTTTATTAAACCTTATTCTAATTATTAGATTTTTATATACTATGAATAATTATAATGATTTCTATTTATTTTTTTTGTTGAAGATCCTTCAGTTATTTAAAACCTGAAGGATTTTATTTATTTTAATTTTAAAAGTTCTTTTTTAACATCTTCCCAAGAAACTTTTTTCTTTTTATTTGACTCATTAATTCCTTGTTGTATTTCATTTTTTTGATAATCAGTTAAGTCATCCCAAGAATCTGTTTTTTCTACTTTATTGCTCATTTTATAAATATAAGAATTATTATTTTACTTCACCAAAGCCAATTGAATTCTCTTCCTAACAACATCAACCTCTAAAACTTTTACAATAATTTGTTGTTGCAAATTAACGATTGCATTTACATCTTTTACAAACGTATCAGACAAATTAGAAATGTGAATTAAGCCACTTTCTTTAATACCAATATCTACAAAACAACCAAAATTTGTAATATTATTTACTATTCCTGGTAAAAGTTGACCTGTTTTTAAATCAGCAATAGTTTTAATATTTGCATCAAAAGAAAATACTTTTGCTTTTTCTCTTGGATCTAAACCTGGTTTTTCTAATTCCTTCACAATGTCTTGTAACGTTGGCAAACCTATGGTTTCAGAAACATAATGTTGCAAATTTATTTTTTGAAGGATGTCTTTATTTCCAATCAAATCAGCAATATTTATTTTTAAATCTTTGGCTATTTTATCAACCAAAACATAACTTTCAGGATGCACAGCAGAATTATCTAAAGGATTTTTTCCGTTCTTAATTCTCAAAAAACCAGCAGCTTGTTCAAAAGCTTTTCCTCCTAATCTTGGCACTTTTTTAATTTCTTTTCTCGAAGTAAAAGAGCCTTTTTCATTTCTATAGTTTACGATGTTTTCTGCCAATTTTGGTCCAATTCCTGACACATAACTTAACAAAGATTCACTAGCAGTATTAATGTTTACGCCAACAGTATTTACACAACTTTCCACAGTTGTATCTAAAGACTTTTTTAATTTTGTTTGATCAACATCATGTTGATATTGGCCAACTCCAATCGATTTTGCATCAATCTTAACCAACTCAGCCAAAGGATCTTGCAATCTACGTCCAATAGAAACAGAACCACGAACAGTAACATCGTAATTTGGGAATTCGTCTCTTGCAATTTTAGAAGCTGAATAAATAGAGGCTCCAGCCTCACTCACCACAAAAACATCAACTTTATCTTTAAAGAAAATTTTTTTCACCAATTCTTCTGTTTCTCTTGAGGCTGTTCCATTTCCGATTGCAATCGCATCAATTTTATAAGCATCAACCAAAGAACCTATTTTTTTTATTGCTTCATTTGTTTGATTTTGAGGTTGATGAGGATATATGTTTTCATTATGTAGTAAATCTCCTTGTTCATTTAAACAAACCAATTTACAGCCAGATTTAAAACCAGGATCGATTGCCAAAACACGTTTTTCACCCAAAGGTGAACCTAATAATAATTGTTTTAAGTTTTTGGTGAAGACATTTATAGCATCTTCATCTGCCTTTTCTTTAGCAATTGAGAGAGCTTCATTTGATAAAGAAGGAAACAACAAACGTTTATACGCATCTTGAATTGCGAATTCAATTTGTGCTGAACAATTATTTTGAGATTTAATAATTCTATTTTCAATTCTTTGCAAGATTCTTTCTGAATCAATTTCAATTTTTACGCGGATAAAACCTTCATTTTCTGCTCTTAAAATTGCTAATAATCTGTGTGAAGGAATATTTTTTAAAGCTTCATTCCAATCAAAATAATCTTTGAATTTTTGCGCTTTTTCTTCATCAATTTTACTCTTTATTATTTTTGATGAAATGGTTGCAAAACGTTCTAATTCTCTTCTAATATTATTTCTGATATCTGTTCTTTCGTTAATCCATTCTGCAATAATAAAACGAGCGCCTTCCATAGCATCATCAATAGTGGCAACTTCTTTTGATGTATATTTTGAGGCAGTTTGTTCTAAATTATTCACATTCTGACTCATTATCATTTTTGCCAAAGGTTCTAAACCTTGTAAACGAGCAGTTTCTGCTTTGGTTTTTCTCTTTTTCTTAAAAGGTAAATACAAATCTTCTAAAGATATGAAGTCTTGTGAATTATGTATTTTTTGTGATAATTCTGTAGTTAAAACATTTTGTTCTTCTAATGTTTTTAAAATTGATATTTTACGTTTTTCTAAGGCTTCAAAAAGCTCTTTAAATTTTACAATTTCGCCAATTTGAACTTCATCTAAATTGCCAGTAATTTCCTTTCTGTATCTGCTGATAAAGGGAATTGTAGCATCTTCATTTAAAAGAGAAATCGTATTTTCTACAGATTTTGATGAAAGTTGTGTTTGTTGAATTATATATGGAAGAATTTGCATTTTTATATTTGAATTTTATCAGAAAAAAGAAACCTCATAAAATAATTTATGAGGTTGTAAATATAGTTTTATTTTGTCTTTTTAAGATGATATTACTTTCTCAAAAGCCAATCTTTTTGCATTGTAATTGGTGTAAATTATTCCACAATATTGGTAGCCCAATTTTTTAATTAAAGATTGCATACCCATATTTTCTTCATGTGTATCAATCTTTAAACTTTTGATGTTTTTTTCTTCTAATTGCAAGTGAAATTCGTGAAATAAAAATGTAGCTAAACCAAATTTTCTGAATTCTTTTTTGATTGCCATTCTGTGAATTACGCCATAAATTTCGTCTTCAGAAATGATCCATTTTCCATCAAAAACTTCTTTATACGTTGGTTCTTTTCTTAAGGTAAACATAGAGGTTGCCATAATTTTATTTTTATCATTTACAACCACATAACTTTCGCCTTTATTAATATCATTTTCAATTTGCTCAGCATTTGGATAGCCATTTTGCCATTGATCGATGTTTTGAGAAGCCAAATAAGCTTTTGCGTCATCAATAATGGTCATGATATTGGGAATATCATCAAACGTAGAAAGTCTTATTTTCATCAGAAAAAATTATATCATTTTAAAATCTAACAACAATTCGTCATTTATAGAACACTGTAAATGGTCTCCTTTAAAAATTTCTCCTTTTCCTAAAGCAGGAGTTCCTGTAAAAATTAAATCTCCAGGTTGCAAAGTCATATATTTAGAAATAAACACAATAATATCAGCAAAATCATTTATCATATAAGCTGTATTACTTCTTTGTTTTTCTTCGCCATTAATTTTTAAATCGAAATTAATATCGTCTAAATTTGGGTATTCAGCAATCGATTTAAAGCTAGAAATTGGTGCAGCACCATCAAAACCTTTGGCAAAATCCCAAGGATGTTTTGTTTCTCTGGCATCATTTAAAAGGTCTGTTGCTGTATAATCGATTCCAACAGCAATTTCAGAAATGTAAGAATTAGCAGTTTCTTTGGTAATGTTTTTTCCTTCTTTCCCTATTTTGATAACCAATTCAATTTCGTAAATTAATTCGTTGGTAATATCACTTGGATACACAACATCACAATTTACAGCCAAACTGCTTTCTGGTTTAGAAAAAATAAACTTTTTAGCTTTCTTTTTCTCTTCAAGATCCTTTAAATCTGATACGTAATTACTACCAATTCCTAATATTTTCATTGTATTTATTTTTTAAAATTTTAAATAAAAAGCCATAAATTATCAATTTCAAAGTTGATGAATTTATGGCTAAAATAATTTATTTTAAGAATTTTCTAAGCTGTAACAGCTTCTTTTTTCTTTTTTGATGAAATTTCCACAACTTCTTGATTGTGTAAAATATCTTTGATGGTCTGTCTTTTTCTGATTAAATAATCTTTGCCATCAACAATCATTACTTCTGCAGGTAAATATCTTGAATTGTAATTTGATGCCATTGAAAAGCAATACGCTCCTGCATTATGGAAACACAAAACATCTTCTTCCGAAATTTCCGAAATTCTTCTGTTAGAGGCAAACGTATCTGTTTCACAAATATAACCAACAACTGAGTAATAGCGATCTCTTCCTGCTGGGTTAGAAATGTTTGTAATATGATGATGAGAGTTGTACATCATTGGTCTTACTAAGTGATTAAAACCAGAATCTACATGTGCAAAAACTGTAGAAGTAGTTTGTTTTACAACATTTACTTTTGCTAAAAATACACCAGCTTCAGAAACTAAAAACTTTCCTGGTTCAAACATTAATGTAATGTCTTTACCATATTCAACACAAAATTCGTTGAATCTTTCTGATAATTGCACACCTAATTGCTCAATATCCGTAGAAATATCTCCTTCTTTATAAGGTACTTTAAAACCACTTCCAAAATCTATAAAATCTATATTTTCGAATTGTTTAGCAACATCAAATAAAATTTCTGTAGCACGTAAAAAAGTATCAATATCTAAAATATCAGAACCTGTGTGCATGTGAATTCCATTGATATTCATTTTTGTGTTTTCTACAACACGTTTAATATGAGGAACTTGGTGAATAGAGATTCCAAATTTAGAATCGATATGACCCACAGAAATCTTAGAATTTCCACCAGCCATAATATGTGGATTTATTCTTACACAAACAGGAATTTCTGGATGTTTTTGACCAAAAGATTCTAGAATAGAAAGATTATCAATATTAATTTGAACCCCTAATTTAGCAACTTCTTCAATTTCTGTTAAAGAAACGCCATTTGGTGTGTAAATTATTTTCTTCGGATCAATTCCTGTTGTTAAACCCAACTGAACTTCTTGATAAGAAACCGTATCTAAACCAGCACCTAAATTTTTAAAGAATTTTAAAATATTGATGTTCGAAAGTGCTTTTACAGCATAATTCAATTTTAAGTTTTTAACACTGCTAAAAGCGCTTGTTAATCTGTTGTATTGAGATTCAATTTTATCTGTATCATATACATATAAAGGACTTCCGTATTTATTTGCTAATTCTAAAAGTTGTGTATTTTCCACGTTGTTTTGATTTTATTACTGGCTTCAAAAGTAACTATTTTGTTTAATAAACTATGTTTTGTTTAAAAATATAACATATTGTTTTTTTTTGTGATTTTTCATCATTTTTTAATGATGAAATATTGAACTTGATTGAGTATCATTTACTAAAAAAAGTCGTTGAAATACTGTTGATAACTAATTAAAGTTACTGTTTTATTTTTCTACTGATAATACTATATTGTCGAGTACTTTAAACCTAATCACAGTAAGGATTTTTATGAGTGAAGAAACAAAATATACAGAAGATAATATTAGATCATTAGACTGGAAAGAGCATATTAGAATGCGACCAGGAATGTATATTGGTAAATTGGGAGATGGCTCTTCTGCAGACGATGGAATTTACATTTTAGTAAAAGAAGTGTTGGATAATTCCATTGATGAATATGTAATGGGCGCAGGAAAAACCATCGAAATTTCCATTCACGGAAGTAAAGTTACAGTACGTGATTATGGACGTGGAATTCCTTTAGGGAAAGTAGTTGATGTGGTTTCCAAGATGAATACTGGTGGTAAATACGATTCTAAAGCCTTTAAAAAATCTGTGGGTTTAAATGGAGTTGGTACAAAAGCAGTAAATGCACTTTCTTCTTATTTTAGAGTAGAATCTTCACGTGAAGGAAAATCTGCTTCTGCTGAATTTAGCCAAGGTAATTTAGAAAATCAAGAATTTTTAGAAGAAACATCAAGAAGAAAAGGAACCAAAGTTTCTTTTATTCCTGATGAAGAAATTTTTAAAAAATACAAATACAGAAACGAGTATGTAGCAAAAATGCTAAAATACTATGTGTATTTAAATCCAGGTTTAACCATTATTTTTAATGGAGAAAAGTTTTTTTCAGAAAATGGATTGAAAGATTTATTAGAAGATAATAACAACCAAGAAGATTTATTATACCCAATAATTCATTTAAAAGGCGATGATATTGAGGTTGCAATTACACACAGTAAAACGCAATATTCAGAGGAATATCACTCTTTTGTAAATGGACAATATACAACACAAGGAGGAACGCATCAAGCTGCTTTTAGAGAAGCTATTGTAAAAACGATTCGTGATTTTTACGGAAAAAATTTTGAAGCTTCAGATGTTCGTAAATCCATAATTTCTGCAATTGCTATTAAAGTGATGGAACCTGTTTTTGAAAGTCAGACAAAAACTAAGTTGGGTTCTACAGAAATGGGTGATGATTTGCCAACAGTAAGAACATACATTAACGATTTTGTAAAAACAAAGCTGGATAATTTTCTGCATAGAAATACTGAAATTGCAGATAAACTTCAAAAGAAAATTGTTCAAGCAGAAAAAGAGCGAAAAGAATTATCAGGAATCAGGAAATTAGCAAGAGATAGAGCAAAAAAAGCAAGTTTACACAACAAGAAATTACGTGATTGTAGAGTTCATTTAGGAGATATTAAAAAAGATAATTATTTAGAATCAACGTTATTTATAACAGAGGGAGATTCTGCATCTGGTTCTATTACAAAATCACGAAACGTAAATACACAAGCCGTTTTTAGTTTAAAAGGAAAACCTTTAAATTCTTATGGCTTGAGTAAAAAGATTGTGTACGAAAATGAAGAATTCAATTTATTGCAAGCCGCTTTAAATATTGAAGATGGGTTAGAAGATTTACGTTATAATAATATTGTAATTGCCACAGATGCCGATGTTGATGGAATGCACATTCGTTTGTTATTGATTACATTTTTCTTGCAATTTTTCCCAGAATTAATAAAAGAAGGACATTTATTTATTTTAGAAACACCTTTGTTTAGAGTAAGAAACAAAAAACAAACTTTTTATTGTTATTCTGATGAAGAAAAACGAGAAGCCATAGAGAAATTAAGAGGAAAACCAGAAATAACTCGATTTAAAGGTTTGGGTGAAATTTCGCCAAATGAATTTGTGCATTTTATAGGTGATGATATTCGTTTAGATCCTGTAATGCTTGATAAAGAAATGTCGATTGAACAAATGTTGCAGTTTTATATGGGCAAAAATACACCTGATAGACAGAAGTTTATTATTGATAATTTAAAAGTTGAGTTGGATACTATTGAGGAGGAAAGCCTATCCTAAATCCTTTCCCAAGGAAAGGACTTTTAGCAAGGTTATGGAATTGGAGGTGCCAAATTGACTCCTCCAAATCTCATAAAGACCTCACAGGTTTTTAAAACCTGTGAGGTCTGAAATACGAAAATCTTGAGGTCGCAATTTGCGTCATCAAAATTCAAATTAAAGTTTAAGATGCCAAATTGGCTCCTTAAAATTAAAATGTAAAAATAAAATTGGAGGTCACAATTTGCGACCTCCAATTTAAAAAACAACTTGAGGTTACAAATTGTGACCTTTAAGATTACAAAAAATGAAAGAAGAAGAAAAAAGTATAATTCCAGATGAAATAATATCTAATAAAATCTATTTGATTCGCAATCAAAAGGTAATGATAGATAGAGATTTAGCGGATTTATATCAAGTAGAAACAAAAAGATTAAAAGAGTCTGTAAAAAGAAATTCAGAAAGATTCCCTGAAGATTTTATGTTTGAATTGACAAAAGAAGAGTTTGAAAACTTGAGGTCGCAATTTGCGACCTCAAGTTGGGGAGGTACAAGATATTTACCTTCTGTATTTACAGAACAAGGAGTTGCAATGTTATCGAGCGTTTTGAATAGCGATAGAGCTATTGCTGTAAATATTAAAAATTATTAGAATATTTACGAAAATGCGAGATTTATTAAGTGATAATTTAAGTTTACGATTAGAAATTTAAGACATTAAAAAGAAAGTAAACAATCATGATAAAAACATTGAATTGGTATTTTCTTACTTGGATGAATTAATTGAGAAAAAAGAGAGTGGAACAGAAAGAAATAAAATAGGTTATAAATAAAAAATTTATCAAATAATTTAGTTAGCAAACAAGTTTGCGTTAGGGATTGAAGCGACATCCTTTTTGCTTTTCCGCAAAAAGATATAGCGTAAAGCCCGACCTTTTTAGGGAACGCCCAAAGAATAAACAAGTACACAATTAAACGATTATACGTTTTTATGAGTGAAGAAATAAACGAGAACGAACACGAAGAGGAATTAACGAATCAAGAAAATCAATCTGAAGATACTGATAACCAGACAGAATCTGTAGAAACCATTACCAAAGTTACAGGAATGTACAAGGAGTGGTTTTTGGATTATGCTAGTTACGTAATTTTAGAAAGAGCAGTGCCTTCTTTAGAAGACGGATTGAAACCTGTGCAACGTAGAATTATGCATTCTATGAAAGATTTGGATGATGGACGTTACAACAAAGTAGCGAATATTGTTGGGCATACAATGCAGTATCATCCTCATGGAGATGCTTCTATTGCAGATGCTATGGTTCAAATTGGCCAGAAAGAATTGCTAATTGATATGCAAGGAAACTGGGGAAATATTTTGACTGGAGATAGAGCTGCAGCCTCAAGATATATTGAAGCACGTTTGTCTAAATTTGCCTTGGATGTTGTTTTTAATCCGAAAACTACGGATTGGAAAATGTCTTATGATGGTCGTAGAAAAGAGCCAATTGATTTACCTGTAAAATTCCCATTATTACTGGCACAAGGAGCAGAAGGAATTGCAGTAGGGTTATCAACCAAAATATTACCTCACAATTTTATTGAATTAATTGATGCTTCCATAAAATATTTAAAAGGGAGAAGTTTTAAAATTGTTCCAGATTTTTTAACAGGAGGAATTGCAGATTTTACAGGATATAAAGACGGAAAAAGAGGAGGAAGAGTTCGAGTTCGTGCAAAAATTTCGCAATTAGATAAAAAGACGTTGGTTATTAATGAAATTCCTTTTGGAACCACCACAACTTCTTTAATTGACAGTATTATAAAAGCCAATGAAAAAGGGAAAATAAAAATTAAAAAAATTGAAGATAATACTGCTGCTGAAGTAGAAATAGTGGTGCATTTACCACCAAACGTTTCACCAGATAAAAGTATTGATGCTTTGTATGCGTTTACAAATTGCGAAAGCTCAATTTCGCCTTTAGCGTGTACAATTGAAAATAACAAACCTGTTTTTGTTGGCGTTTCAGAAATGTTGAAACACTCCACAGATTTAACTGTTAATTTACTGAAAAAGGAATTAGAAATTCAGTTAAATGAATTAGAAGAACAATGGCATTTTTCATCTTTAGAAAGAATTTTTATAGAAAATAGAATTTATAGGGATATTGAAGAAGAAGAAACTTGGGAAGGTGTTATTAAAGCAATCGATTTAGGATTGCAACCTTATATTAAACATCTTAAAAGACCAGTTACAGAAGAAGATATTACACGTTTAACAGAAATTCGTATTAAGAAAATATCGAAATTTGATATTGACAAAGCCAAACAATTTTTAGAAAGTTTAGAAGATAAAATTGCAGTGGTTAAAAATCATTTAGCCAATTTAATTGAATTCGCAATTGATTACTTTAAACGTTTAAAAGAAACCTATGGAGCAGGAAAAGAACGTAAAACAGAAATTAGAATTTTTGATGATATTGTAGCTAGTAAAGTTGCTATGAATAACGCAAAATTATATGTAAATAGGGCAGAAGGTTTTATTGGTACATCATTGAAAAGAGATGAATTTGTTACAGATTGTTCTGATATTGATGACATTATTATCTTTAGAAAAGATGGTGGAATGATGGTTACTAAAGCGGATGCAAAAACTTTTGTTGGTAAAGATATTATTCACGTTGCTGTATTTAAAAAGAAAGATAAACGTACTGTTTACAACTATATTTATAGAGATGGAGCAAGAGGCGCAAGTTATATGAAACGTTTTAACGTAACATCTATGACTCGTGATAAAGAGTACGATTTAACCAATGGAAGTAAAAACTCTATTGTGCATTATTTTTCTGCAAATCCAAATGGAGAAGCAGAAGTAGTTACTATTAATTTAAGAGCAGTTGGTAGTGTTAAGAAATTGAAATGGGATATTGATTTTGCAGATTTGGCTGTAAAAGGTAGAGCTGTTAGAGGAAATAGAATCACAAAGTATAGTATTAAATCTGTCGATTTTAAAAGCGAAGGAGTTTCAACATTAAAACCACGTAAAATTTGGTTTGATGATGCTGTGCAACGTTTAAATGTTGATGAAAGAGGCGAATTGTTAGGCGAATTTAGAGCAGAAGATAAATTATTAATTATTACTCAAAGTGGAAAAGCAAAAGCCGTAAAACCAAACTTGGCAATGCATTTTGAAGATGATATGATTGTCTTAGAAAAATGGAAACCAAATAAACCTATTTCTGCCATTTATTTTGATGGAGAAAAAGAACGTTATTATGTAAAACGCTTTTTGATTGAAACCACAGAAAAGGAGGAAGAGTTTATATCTGATCACCCAAAAAGTCAATTAGAAATTGTAGCTACAGATTATAGACCTGTTGCAGAAGTTCAGTTTTCTAAAAGAAGTTTAGAAAATGAAGAAGTTAATTTTGAGGAATTTATAGCTGTAAAAGGAATAAAAGCTTTAGGAAATCAATTAACAACCGATAAAATTAAACAAGTTAATTTGTTAGAATCTTTACCTTTTGAAGAACCTGAAGAAGAAACTCCAGAAGAAATTGAAGTTGTGGATGAAGAAGTGATTGAAGATAAATTACCCATTGATGTTCCTGAATTTAAAAAACCTGTTTCAGAAGAATTATCTGCAGAAGAAAAAGCAAAAATTGCTTTGCAAAAATCGATAGCCAGAAAGAAAGCAGAACAAAAGAGAATTGATGATGAAAATCAGACGAAGTTGTTTTAATTTGAGTTTAAATATTAATTAGAGTAAAATTATTTTATTGATGAAAAATATAAATTTTTCTAAAATTGGTTTTAATAATTCACAAGATGTTTTAAAAAAAATTAAAAGAGATAGAGATATTCTTAAAAAAGCATTAATAAAACAACAAAAGTCTGAATTAAATGACTCAATAATGAATTTATACACTTCAGGATATCAAATAAAAGATTGGCTTAAAGTTGAAGGTTATGATGGAGTAGAGGAATATATAAATTTTAATATTGAATTAAAAGTTTGTGCTGATTTATGTAATGGAGCAAAACATAAAATACTAAGAACATTTAGATCTAAAGAAGATCCAGTTAAAAATATATATTCTTCCGAAATTACAATTGATAATAGTTCTTATACTTCTGATTCAATGATGAGAATTGATAGTGATACTTTTTATATTGAATTTGAATCTGGTAAAAAATATGAAATCCTATATTTTGCAAACAGAATAGTAGAGCTTTGGACTAAATTTATTTAAATAAATAATATATAAAAATCTTTGAAACTCAAACATCTCTATTTACTATTATCAATTTTAGGAATCTGCTACACTTGGTATTATAATATCCAATATTTCAACACAGTTGAAAATGTAAGTTTTGTTGGTTTCCTTAATGATGCTCAACAAAATTTTGCTGGTAAATCTTTTGGAGCAGATTTAACTGTGGTTGTTTTTACGTTTTTTGCTTTTATGATTCCTGAATCTTTACGTTTAAAAATTAAATATTGGTGGGTTTTAATTCCGTTTACATTTTTAATTGCAATCGCCTTTACCTTTCCTCTTTTCTTATATTTGAGAGCAAATGCTTTAGAAAAAAGAATGAATGAGGCTCAAAATAAATAAAGATGACATCAAGAAAAGATAGCGAAAATATTGAAAAAAAAACCACGTTTAAAAAAGATAAATTAACTGCTTCTTTACCTTCTTTAGAGCATCAAAAAAAATCGGATAAGAATAAAAGTGAAACTGATATATTGAAAAAGCAACAAGAACAAGAGCAACAGCAATAATTATTTCATTTTTTCAAAAAACGTAAATTCGTAATTAAGTAATAATTCAGGATTTGTAATTTTAATCAAATCTTTTAAAACCAAATCAGGTCTAGTTCCTGCTAATTCGTAATAAATTGCGCCACCTGTTTTTCCTTTTTTAAGGATTGGTGTATAGATTTTATCGTTTTGAAAAGCATTAAATTTCTTATAGATGTCATTACTATTTAAAAGTTGTTCTTTTGATGAGAAATAACCAGGAGTAATCCAATAATCGGCATTTTGACCCTTGTCAAAAACACTTTCAAAACTCAAAGACAAACTTCCTTTCCCTTCTGTATTTTTCCATAGATAGTCTAAATTTGCATCTATTAAAAATTGAGCAACAAAACTTTCTCCAGCAGGTAAATTCCAAATATCCTTACTCATAATTGCACCCGATAAAATTGTTGGTTTTTTTGTGGATTTTAAAGCGATTTGTTTCGCTTCTATATAATTGGCTTCTATCATTTTAAAAATACTATCAGCTTGTTTTTCTTTATCAAACAAAACTCCAAAAAATTTAATCCATTCAGCTCTTCCTAAAGGAGTTTCTTCCAACCAATCTCCATTGTAAATTACATTTATGCCTGATTTTTGAATGGTTGTTAAAGATTTATCAGCAGAAGAAACACTATAACCAACCACTAATTCTGGTTGTAAATCCAATAATATTTCTGTGTTTAGCGAACTTTCTTTTCCTATTTCTTGTATTTTTCCTTCATCAATTAAAACTCTAGTTTTTGCTGATGAAACATATTTAGAATATGGAAAACCAACAATAGCAGTTTCTTCATTCAACAACTCAACCATTGGAATATGGGTTGTAGAAGTCACCACAATTTTTTGAATAGGAGTAAAGAGGTTGTTTTCAATTTGCTCTTTTTGGTCAGTTTTATTTTGAATGATATACTCAAAAATTTCATCGGAATTTTGATACGCAGATTTTATAATCAACTTTTTAACTCCATTTTCATCAACAATATCAAAACCTTTTGCATATTTAATATTACTTTCAGGTTGATTTTTTTCATCAACTTTAATAACTTCTTTTTTACAAGAAATTAAAATTGATAAAATCGATAAAAAGAATAAAATTTTTGAGTTTTTCATTAGTTATAAACTTGATTTTCTTGTTCTTGAACTCTAATAAAAGTGGTTCTTTTTGTCAATTCTTTTAATCTGCTTGCGCCAACATACGTACAAGTAGATCTAATTCCACCTAAAATATCGATGATTGTATGTTCAACATCACCTTTAAAAGGCACTTCTACAGTTTTACCTTCAGAAGCTCTGTAATTTGCAACACCTCCTGCATGTTTATTCATGGCAGTTTCAGAACTCATTCCATAAAAAGCTTTGAATTTCTCTCCGTTTTTTTCGATTAATTCTCCACCACTTTCTGTGTGTCCAGCAAACATACCTCCTAACATTACAAAATCTGCACTTCCTCCAAAAGCTTTCGATAAATCTCCAGGAATTTTACAACCACCATCAGAAATTATTTGTCCACCCATTCCATGAGCAGCATCTGCACATTCTATAATGGCAGATAATTGTGGGTAACCAACACCCGTTTTTACACGAGTTGTACAAACAGAACCAGGTCCAATGCCAACTTTTATAATGTCTGCTCCAGCCAATAAAAGTTCTTCCACCATTTCTCCTGTAACTACATTACCAGCAATGATTACTTTCTTTGGATGATTTTTACGCATTTTCTTTACAAAATTTACAAAATGTTCAGAATAGCCATTAGCAACATCCACACAAATAAAATTTATTTGCGGAAATTCTGATAAAATTTGCGCAACTTTCTGCGAATCTTCTTTTCCAGTTCCTGTACTTACTGCAATATTTTTTAAAATTTCTTCGGATGAATTTGTAGCGAAATCTCGCCATTCTTCAATAGAATAATGTTTATGAATTGCTGTAAATAATTTATGTTTTGCTAATGCTTTTGCCATTTCAAAAGTGCCAACAGTATCCATATTTGCTGCCATTATTGGTATTCCAGACCAAACAACATCACTATGTAAAAATTTAAATTCTCTTTCTAAACTTACTTGCGAACGCGATTTTAAAGTAGATCGTTTTGGACGAATCATTACATCTTTAAAACCTAATTTTAGTTCATTTTCTATCCTCATAATTGTATCAAAATTTCAGAGTTTAAAGGTATAAAATTTAGAAGTAATTTTATTAGATTGTTTATAAGATTGCATATATATTTGCATCGATTTTTGGTTTTGATGTTATTTTTTTAACATTGAATTAAAAGGGAATCTGGTAAAAAGCCAGAACTGTTCCCACAACTGTAAGTTTATGCTGGATTTTTTTTTTCAGCACCTCAATTGAGGATGTTATTTATTCTTATACCACTGACAATTTATTGTTGGGAAGGTGAAATAACATAAAATAAGTCAGGAGACCTGCCCTAAATCACAAGTTATAACTTTTGGGATAAAAGTTTATGTACTTATTGTTTCTATTCGTACACGAAATTTACCTGAATAATTTAGGTTCCATAAAAATTATGGAATAAACATTACTGTTTTTTGCATAAGCAAAAGGCAAACTTTAAATTATATCATTAAAATGAAAAAACAGTTTTTAATTGTTAGTGTTTTGGCGTGCAATTTTTTTAGCACAAATGTATTTTCTCAACAAGAAAAAGAGAAAATAGAATCTTTAAATGAAGTTGTAGTAACCGCTACAAAATTTGAAACCAATAAAAAGAATGTTGGTAAAATTGTGTACAAAATTACACAAGAAACTATCGAAAATAATCAAGGAAAAACAGTTGTAGACTTATTGAATGACGTTCCTGGTGTAGAAATTAATGGTAATTTTAGTACAAAAGGTCAAAATTTAGGTTATTATATTAGAGGTGGACGAAATAGACAAGTAGCTATTTTAATTGATGGTGTAAATGTAAATGACCCATCTTCTTTTAATGGCGATTTCGATTTACGTCAAATAGATATTAATCAAATAGAAAGTATTGAGGTTTTAAAGGGAGCATCATCTACATTGTATGGTTCAGGAGCTGCAACAGGTGTTATCAACATCATCTTAAAGAAATCTTCGAAAGATAGTTTTGCAGGAACTTTTACAACTTCTATTGGTACAAATTCATCGAGTGAAAATAATAATTTTTCTGGAGAAG
This sequence comes from Polaribacter vadi, assembly GCF_001761365.1. Taxonomy (NCBI): domain Bacteria; kingdom Pseudomonadati; phylum Bacteroidota; class Flavobacteriia; order Flavobacteriales; family Flavobacteriaceae; genus Polaribacter; species Polaribacter vadi. The sequence goes on from NZ_CP017477.1 coordinate 560,578, forward strand.
AATTTTCTACGAACTTTAATTTTAACGGAACTTTAGGTAAAGTTGATTATTTATTAGGATTAAATGCTAATGGTTCTAGTGGTTTGTCTGCTGCAGAAAGCACAACAAATTCTGCTTTTGAAGAAGATAATTTTTCAAGACAAAATGTGCTATTAAAAGTTAATTATGCTGTAAATGATAAATTAAAAATAGGTTTATTATCTAGTTATGATGAATTTTCTACAGATTTTGATGGTTTTGATTATGATCCAGTAACCTTTGCAAGTATTCCTGCTGATAAAGATAATAACTCAACAAGCGTTCAAAAAAGAGTAGGAGTAAATGCAGATTATTCTTACAAAAATGGCGAATTAAAAATAAGAACTTTCTTGACTGAAATTGATAGAAATGAAACGCCTTCTAATGATTTTTTCTATGGAGAAGTGTATGGTTTTGATGTTTATAATAATTATAAATTCAATGATCAATTTTCTTTTTTAGTTGGTTTTACATCACAATTTCAAGATATGATTCAAAGAACTTCTTATAGTACTATTGAAGAAGGTTCAGGAAAACAGCATTTTTATGATCCTTATGTGTCTGTAAATTATTTTTCGGAAGCTGGCTTTAATATAAGTGCAGGAACTCGTTTAAATATACATAGTGAATATGGAAACAATTTTGTTTTTGATGTAAACCCTTCTTACAATTTTAAAATTGCAGAAAATGATATTAAGGTTTTTGCGTCTTACAGTACTGCTTTTATAGCACCAACTTTGTCAGAAATTTTCACAAAATTGCCAACTTTAGACGAATTATTACCAGAAGAAGATGTTACTATAGAAGGTGGTTTTGATGTAGCTTTAGGTAATAAAATCAGCCTAAGTGTAACCTATTTTTATAGAGAAGAAACTAATAAAATAGGGTATGATCCAGCAACTTATCAGACCATTAATGATTTAGGAACTTTTTCTGCCAAAGGTTTAGAAACTGAAATTTCTTACAAAGCGTCTCAGAAATTAAATTTATTAGCAAATTACACCTATATAGATAGAGATGAGAATTTGTTATTAAAAATTCCTCAAAACAAATTTTTTATCAAGGCAGATTATAATTTGTTTCCACAAACATTTACTTCTTTAAGTTACAGGTTTGTTGATGAAACAAAAGATTTTGGTAATGTAGATTTGGCTTCTTACAGTTTAGTAGATTTTTTCATAAACCATAGTTTATTAGAAAATAAAGTTACTTTTTACGGAAGTGTAACCAATATTTTTAATGAAGATTTTCAAGAAATTGCAGGTTTTACAACTCGTGGAAGAAACTACAATTTAGGTTTAAAAATAAATTTATAATTTTATCGAATTCATAAAAGATTCCCCCGTTTTTATGAGTTTATATATTCATAAATAAGAAAAGCCCTCTGTAAAAAGAGAGCTTTTTGATTTTATAATAGTTTTTTTACTTCATTTTTAATAAAAGCAATTGCAGTTTCTGTTGGTGGCAAGGTTTTAGAATAATCAATTAAAACACTTTCACGCAATTCATTTGCAGAGCTTGAGTTTTCTGCAACTTGTTTTAATTTATTGATAACTGCACTTTTTGCTGCGTAAATAGCTGTCCAACTATCGTCAGAAATATAGATTTGTTGAACCAAATTATGCTCAAATTCTTGCTCTATATTCGCAATTAAAAGCTGTAGATATTCGTTTGTGTCTGTTGATAAAGGCTGAATACGAAGCAGCATTTTCACAGGGTTTATACGCTCACAAAATAATAAAAGACGCTCATAAGCTTGCAATTTTATGGGTAAAGAATCTTTTCTTTTTGCAGCTAATATTTCTAATTTTCTTTCCGAATTTTGACTTTTTATAAATCCATTAAACATATAATAAGCTACAAAACCAGTAACTGCTGCAGGTAAAATATAGGCGATACTTTCAAAGATTTTGTCTTCCATTTTATGATAGTATTTTTAAGGTTTGCAAATATAAAACTCCTAAAAGTATCGCAAACCCAAAACTCAATAAAGTTCCTATTAAAATATATTCGGTTAATTTTCTGTCTTTAGATGATGTTAAATCGCCAAATCTAAAAACCGATTTTGCTGCCAACAAAAAACCAATAGCTTCCCAATGGTTTGTAACTACAAAAGTGAATACAAATAGCCTTTCTAAGATCCCAATATATCTTCCTGCTTTTGCCAAAGAATCGTCGTTTTCTTTTTTCTTTTCAGGATTCCATTGTGTAATAATTAATTTAATGATAATTGCAGCAACAAAAATTACGAGCAATAAAAATATCAACAATAATAAATTTTCTTCGTTGATGATGTTTAAAGTTGATAACGAAAAATCAGTATAAAAAGAAGTGGCAACAATCAACATAAAAATATGTAAAATTTGATCTATAAAAAACCAAACTCGTTTTGTTTTCTTCTTTTGAAAGTATAGTTTTAGCAAGTCAATTGCATAATGAGAAATAACAATTAGTAAAAATCCTGCCCAATATTTTTGCAAATCAACTTGTAATATCAACAATAATAAAACAGTATGAACAGCAATATGGACGTATAATTTTGTAGATTTTACTTTCTTTCCTTCTTTGTCTTTTACCCATTTTTCTGACTGAAAAACAAAATCTCCTAAAATATGTGCCAATAAAAACTTTAAAAATATCAACATATTTAGTGGTTTATTTTTTGGTTGATTAATTGTCTGTAGAGATTTTCTAACTGCATAATTTCATCTAAACCTGCTCTTTTCCTACGTTCACTTGCGCTACTTTCTGAAATTTTTAATCCTTTTGCAATTAGTTTTTGTGTCGTATTTGGATTCTCTAAATATTTTAAGACAAAATCTGCAGAATTTACAGTCCAGTTATCCATAGTTAATAATGCAAGTGCTAAAGAAGTATTAAATATGGCATCAAAATCTTTATCTGAAGATGTAATTGCTAAATTTTGTTTTTTTAATAGCGTGTCAAAAGCCAATCCACTATAAATAAAGGCCTCTCCATTTCCTTCAGTAATATTTTTGTAGTTATCGTTTTTATCTCCAATTCCGATAGCAATTCTTACATCTAAATTTTTTATTTTCTTTAGAGTTGCTTTCAATTTTATTGCAAATAATAGCGCATTTTCAATATTTTCAATTTCAATTTGAAAACTATCACCTCTATAAATTTCCCATATTTTGGGTGATGCTCCAATAGTTTGAAAAGCATTTTTTATTAAAGGAAGCCATTCATTAGAATCAACTTCTCTCGAATTTATAATATCTCCTGTTAAAATACTGGTCATTAAAAATGTTTTTTACAAATATATCATTAATATTCGGGTTTTAAGACGAATAATTAATAATTCGGGTTTTAAGACGAATATTCTATTATTCGGGTTTTAAGACGAATTTTTATCATAATAAGTTGTGTATAAAAACACGAAATCTTCCTTTTCAAAAACGAATAGTTTGGTTAAATTCACACTTTCAAATTCATACAAAATTTACGCTTGAATACATACTTAAATACTTTAAACGAAGCACAGAAGCAGGCTGTTATTCAAAAAGACGGCCCAATGATTATTATTGCAGGTGCAGGTTCTGGTAAAACACGAGTTTTAACCTACAGAATTGCACATTTAATGCAATCTGGAGTAGATGCTTTTAATATTTTATCGCTCACATTTACCAACAAAGCTGCCAAAGAAATGAAAGCTAGAATTGCTGGAGTTGTTGGGCAAAGTGAAGCTAAAAATCTTTGGATGGGAACTTTTCACTCTGTTTTTGCACGTATTTTACGTTCGGAGGCAGATAAATTAGGTTTCCCAACAAACTTTACTATTTACGATACGCAAGACTCTGTTCGTTTAATTTCTGCCATCATAAAAGAGAAGAATTTAAACAAAGAACAATACAAACCAAAACAGATTTTAGGGAGAATATCATCCTTTAAAAACAGTTTAATAACAGTAAGAGCTTATTTTAATAATTCGGATTTACAAGAAGCAGATTTACATGCAAGCAGACCAGAAGTTGGTAATATTTATAAAGAATATGTAGATAGATGTTTTAAATCTGGTGCTATGGATTTTGATGATTTATTGTTAAGAACCAACGAATTATTGGCGCGTTTTCCAGATGTTTTGGCTAAATATCAAGACAGATTTAGATATATTATGGTGGATGAGTACCAAGATACAAACCACTCACAATATATAATTGTAAGAGCATTGGCAGATAAATTTGGAAATATTTGTGTAGTTGGAGATGATTCTCAAAGTATTTATAGTTTTAGGGGAGCAAATATTCAGAATATCTTAAATTTTCAAAAAGATTATCCTGATGTAAAAACCTTTAAATTAGAGCAAAATTACAGATCTACAAAAAACATTGTAAATGCAGCAAACTCTGTAATTGCAAGAAATAAAACAAAATTAGATAAAGAAGTTTGGACGAGTAATGATGCTGGAGATTCTATAAACGTAATGCGAACCATTTCTGATGGTGAAGAAGGACGTTTTGTAGCACAATCTATTTGGGAAAATATGATGAACAATCAATTAACGCCCGATAGTTTTTGTATTTTGTATAGAACAAATTCACAATCTAGAGCCATAGAAGATGCTTTAAGAAAAAAGAATATCGACTATAAAATATATGGGGGAATTTCTTTTTATCAGCGTAAAGAAATTAAAGACATTTTGTCTTATTTGCGTATTTTAATCAACCCAAGTGATGAAGAAGCATTAAAGAGAATCATTAATTACCCAGCAAGAGGAATTGGTGCTACAACTATTGATAAGCTTACGATTGCTGCAAATCATTATAAAAAATCCATTTTCGATATTTTAAAATATATTGATAAAATTGACCTAAAATTAAATTCTGGCACAAAAAATAAGTTGCAGAATTTTATGAATATGATTTTGCGATTACAAATTGAAGCAAAAACAAAAAATGCTTTTGAAATTGCAGAAGTAGTTGTAAAACAAACGCAATTAATAAAAGATTTAGAAAAAGATGGCACTCCAGAAGCTGTTAGTAAAGTAGAAAATGTTCAAGAACTTTTAAACGGAATTAAAGATTTTATTACTGATAAAATTGAACAGGGAGAAGATACTTCTTTAACATCGTTTTTGGAGGATGTTGCTTTGGCTACAGATTTTGATTCAGAAAAAAATGATGACAAACCTACAGTTTCTTTAATGACAATTCATCAATCTAAAGGATTGGAATATTTGTATGTGTATGTTGTTGGTTTAGAGGAAAATTTATTTCCATCTGCCATGAGCATGAATACTAGAAGTGAGTTAGAGGAAGAACGAAGATTGTTTTATGTGGCGTTAACCAGAGCAGAAAAAGTTGCGTATTTAACTTATGCACAAACTCGTTATAGATGGGGAAAATTAATTGATGCAGAGCCAAGTCGATTTTTAGAAGAAATTGATGATCAATATTTGCATTATATTACTCCAAAAGTTCCAGAATCTTCTGTAAATAGATTTATTGATAAAAGTATTTTTGATGATGCACCAAAAGGAATTCGTTTTCAAAAACCAATTCAACGTAAAAAAGCAGAACGAGATTTAATAAAAAAGAAAGAAATTATTGTTCCTAAAAACTTAAAAAAAGTATCGCAAGCAACAACACCTAAAGCCAATTTGTTTGATGGTACTATTGCAGTTGGTAATATTGTTGAACACAATAGGTTTGGTAGTGGAGAAGTAATTGCTTTAGAAGGAAATGGCCCCAATAAAAAAGCAGAGATAAAGTTTGGAACTGTTGGTAAAAAGAAATTATTACTACAATTCGCCAAATTAAAAGTGATTGGTTAAAATGCCTAGGATAAAATTATATAATAGGTTTTTAAATATGTCACTCCTAAAGGAGTTTTACGAAATTATGTAATTTAGTTTCTATTAATCTACAGCTCCTATGGAGCTTAAAACATTAAAAAATTAAAATTAAACTAAAACTGCAGAGCAGTGATAAATTAATAGAAAATAATTTAAATCTAAAAACCAAGCTCCATAGGAGCGAAATAATAATAATAATAATAATAAAATTCAAAAACATTATTTAGCTCTGTAAGAGCGACATATAATACAAGCAAAGATATTCAGAAATCAATTATAAAATAATTCAAAAATTATCCATAAAAAATGGCAAATACATATACACAATTATATTTCCACATTGTATTTGCTGTAAAAGGAAGAGATAATCTAATTACATCAAAATTTAAAATTGAACTATATAAATACATCACAGGAATAATCAGCAATAAAAATCAAAAATTGATGATTATTAATGGAATTCCCAATCATATTCATCTTTTAATCGGTACAAAACCAAATTGTAATTTATCAGATTTAGTGAGAGATATCAAAGCAAATTCATCTAAATGGATAAATGAAAATAAATTTGTGTTAGGTAAATTCGAATGGCAAACAGGGTTTGGTGCTTTTACAGTTAGTCATTCAGGAATTGATAAAGTGATAAAATATATAAAAGATCAAGAGAAACATCATAAAATAAAATCCTTTAAAGACGAATATATCGATTTTTTAAAAGGTTATAAAATTGATTTTGAAGATAAATATATTTTTTCAGAAGATTAATTTTATAAATTGAGTAACTTTTTTAAAATTAAAAGTGATTGGTTAAAAAATCAATTATAAAACAAAAATAAATTGTTATTTTGCAACGTTAAATAACTACAGAGTATAAATTGTTAATTCGAGTATTTTCTTTTTACTAAAATTATATAGAAAATGTATCGAAAACACACTTCAAAAATAAATAAATGACATTCGATTTAGAATATAATTCAGCAAGAACATTAATGATAATTCCAGAATATGGCAGACATGTTCAAAAATTGGTAGATCATTGCCTAGCATTAGAAACCAAAGAAGAACGTAATGAAATGGCATTAGCAATTGTTGATGTTATGGGAAATTTACAGCCACATTTAAGAGATGTTCCAGATTTTAAACACAAACTTTGGGATCAACTTTATATAATGTCCGATTTTAAATTGGATGCAGATTCACCTTATCCAATTCCTTCAAGAGAAGAATTGCAAGAAAAGCCAGAACGTTTACCTTATCCAAAATATGCCTCAAAGTATCGTTATTATGGTAACAATATTCAAACAATGATCGACGTTGCTTTGAGCTGGGAAGAAGGAGATAAAAGAGAAGCGTTGGTTTTTACAATTGCAAACCACATGAAAAAGTGTTATTTAAATTGGAATAAAGACACTGTAGATGATGCTGTAATTTTTAAACATTTATATGATTTATCTAATGGAGAATTCGATTTAAGAGATTCTGATGAGGATTTGTCAGAAAGTAAAAACTTATTAAAAAAGAGAAATTCTCAAGGTCAGAACACCTCAAAAAGTACTTACAAGAAACCACACAATAATAATAAAGGTAGAAAAAGATATTAGTCAATGGCATCATTTAAAATTGAAGGAGGACACAAACTAAAAGGAACAATTACACCTCAAGGAGCAAAAAATGAAGTTTTACAAATACTTTGTGCAGTTTTATTAACTCCAGAAAAAGTAACGATAAACAATGTTCCAGATATTATTGATGTTAATAAACTGATATTTATTTTAGGAGAATTAGGGGTTAAAGTAGAGAAATTAAGTAGCAATGCATATTCATTTCAAGCAGATGAATTGAATCTTGAATATTTAGAATCAGATGATTTTAAAAGAGATGGAAGCTCTTTAAGAGGTTCTATTATGATTGTTGGTCCATTATTGGCACGTTTTGGAAAAGGATATATTCCTAAACCTGGAGGTGATAAAATCGGAAGAAGACGTTTAGATACGCATTTTGAAGGTTTTATAAGATTAGGTGCAAAATTTAGATACAATAAAGAAGACAAATTTTACGGAGTAGAAGCAGAAGAATTATTTGGTACAGATATGTTACTAGATGAAGCTTCTGTAACAGGAACTGCCAATATTTTAATGGCGTCTGTTTTAGCAACAGGAACTACAAAAATTTACAACGCAGCTTGCGAACCTTACATTCAGCAATTATGTAAAATGTTGAATTCAATGGGTGCAGATATTACAGGAGTTGGCTCAAATTTATTAACCATAAATGGCGTAGATTCTTTAGGAGGTTGTGAGCACAGAGTTTTACCAGACATGATTGAAATTGGTTCTTGGATTGGTGTTGCAGTAATGACACGTTCAGAATTAACTATCAAAGATGTTAGTTGGGAAAACTTAGGGCAAATACCAAATGTATTTAGAAAACTTGGAATTCAATTCGAAAAAAGAGGCGATGATATTTACATTCCAGAACAAGAATCGTACGAAATTCAGAATTATATAGATGGTTCAGTTTTAACAGTAGCAGATGCTCCTTGGCCTGGTTTTACACCAGATTTATTGAGTATTGTTTTAGTAATTGCAACCCAAGCAAAAGGAACTGTTTTAATTCATCAAAAAATGTTCGAAAGCCGTTTGTTTTTTGTGGATAAATTAATAGATATGGGCGCAAAAGTTATTTTGTGCGATCCTCACAGAGCCACAGTTATTGGTATGAATTTTGAAAGTTCTTTAAAAGCAACAAAAATGACTTCTCCAGATATTAGAGCAGGAATTTCTTTGTTAATAGCAGCACTTTCTGCAACAGGAACAAGCATCATCAACAATATTGAGCAAATAGATAGAGGCTATGAAAACATAGAAGCACGTTTAAAATCTATTGGAGCAAAAATTGAAAGAATAGAGTAATGTTTTGAAGCTATTTCCTGCTTTCAACACTCGCTTTTTTTGTTCAGAAAAAGAACAAAAAAGAGCTCAAACAAATGTTTCAATCAGGGCTAAACTTGTTTGCCAACAATAATAAATAATTAGAAAATAGTGTCATCTTGACACTATTTTTTTGTTGGCAACATTTTTGTCAATATAGTAGAGACAATTTAATTATTACAAAGAAATGAGTAAGAAAGAAGATATAAAAGACGAAGAAATAAACAACGAGCAAGAAACTGCACAAGTTGAAGAAAATCAAGAGGTTGAAGTAGAAGTAGTGAAAGAAGAACCTACTACAGAAGAATTACTAGCAACAGAAAAAGATAAGTTTTTACGTCTGTTTGCAGAGTTCGAAAACTATAAAAAGAGAACAACCAGAGAAAGAATTGAATTATATAAGACAGCAGGACAAGAATTAATGACATCTTTACTGCCAGTTGTAGATGATTTTGAACGTGCTTTGACACATATTGCAGAAGATATAGAAGCAGAAGAATTAAGAAAAGGAGTTTTATTGATTTACAATAAATTCTACAATACTCTAGAGCAAAAAGGCTTATCAAAAATAGAAACCAATGCTGGTGATGTTTTTGATGCTGAAATTCATGAAGCAATTACACAAATTCCTGCACCATCAGAAGATTTAAAAGGAAAAATAATCGATTGTGTAGAGAAAGGATATAAAATGGGTACTAAAATTATTCGTTATCCAAAAGTAGTAATAGGACAGTAAAAAAAAAGTAGGCAGTCTTTAGTCTTCAGTAAGCAGTTCAAAACTATCTGCAAACTGAAGACTGCATACTGAAGACTGAAATACTGCAAACTAATAAAAATGGCAAAACAAGATTTTTACGAAATATTAGGCATTTCTAAATCTGCAACACAAGCAGAAATTAAGAAAGGTTATAGAAAAATGGCAATCAAATATCATCCAGATAAAAACCCAGATGATAAAACTGCTGAAGAGAAATTCAAATTAGCTGCAGAAGCTTACGAAGTTTTGAGTGACGAAAATAAAAAAGCAAGATATGATCAATATGGTCATCAAGCTTTTGACGGTCCTCAAGGTGGAGGTGGTTTTGGTGGTGGTGGAATGAATATGGATGACATATTTAGCCAGTTTGGAGACATTTTCGGTGGTGGAGGTGGAGGCTTTGGTGGTTTTGGTGGTGGAGGCCAAAGACAAGCCAGAGTTAAAGGTAGTAATATGCGAATTCGTGTAAAACTTACTTTAGAAGAAATTGCCAAAGGTGTAGAAAAGAAAGTAAAAGTTCGTAGAAAAGTACAAGCAGATGGTGTGCGTTATAAAACGTGTACAACTTGTAATGGTTCTGGACAACAAATGCGAGTTACCAATACTATTTTAGGTAGAATGCAAACAGCTACTACTTGTAGTACTTGTTCTGGAGCTGGAGAAATTATCAGTTCTAAACCAAATGAAGCAGATGCACAAGGCTTAATTATTAAAGAAGAAACTGTATCAATTAATATTCCTGCTGGTGTAACAGAAGGTGTACAGTTAAAAGTTGGGGGAAAAGGAAATGATGCTCCAGGTAAAAACTCTATTTCTGGAGATTTACTAGTGCTAATTGAAGAAGTTCCTCACGAAACTTTAAAAAGAGAAGGTACAAATATTCATTATGATTTATACATCAATTTCTCTGAAGCTGTTTTAGGAACTAGCAAAGAGGTTGAAACTGTAACTGGTAAAGTGAAAATTAAAATTGATCCAGGTACACAATCAGGTAAAATTCTTCGATTAAAAGGAAAAGGTTTACCTAGTATAGAACGTTATGGAACAGGAGATTTCTTAATTCATACCAATGTTTGGACACCTCAGGAATTAGACAAAGAACAAAGACAGTTTTTTGAAAAAATGAGCGATAATTCAAATTTTACACCAAGTCCAAATAATACGGATAAATCATTTTTTGAAAAAGTTAAGGATATGTTTTCTTAATAAAATATTAAATTCTTAAAAAAGTAGATTTATTTTATCAAATTTACTTTTAATATTATTTAAAACTTTATATTTGCAGTGTGATTAGTTTACTAGTCACACTTTTTCTTTTTCATAGCAATTTTTCCCACTCAAATTTTATTTGAGTGGGTTTTTTATAAAAGAGAATAATAAAATTTTAAAATAAAGAGCAGATTTATCTTATCGCTTTAAATTAATTTTAAAGAGGAAAGTCCGGACACCAAAGAGTAATCATAGTGGATAACATCCATCCAGCGTAAGCTGAGGACAAGTGCAACAGAAAGCAAGTACAGTTAGGCTGTAGTGAAACCAGGTAAACTCTATGAGGTGCAATGTCATGTAAATTAGAGCTTGAGAGCTACTCGCTCGATTCTAAAGGGTAGGCAGATAGATTCTAAAAGTAATTTTAGAACTAGATAAATGATAAGAGCCTTACTTATGTAAGGAACAGAATTCGGCTTACAAGTCTGCTTTTTTATTTTAATTATTAAATTCTTAAAAATAGAGATAAAAACTCTTTTTTTATTGAAGTATCTTCAACATTTTTAAAAATAGCTTTTATTTATCTATTAATTATAGCAATCTATTATTTATCTTTTAAAAGTGATATTAAAGCTGTAAATTTGTTTTACAAAAATTTTAAAATCACAACTGAATATGGCATTTGATATTGATATGATCAAACAGGTTTACGCAAATATGACAGAACGCGTAGATGCTGCACGAAAAATTACTGGACAACCACTTACATTATCTGAAAAGATTTTATACTCTCATTTATGGGAAGGAAAACCTACTAAAGAATTAGTTAGAGGAAAAGATTATGTAGATTTTGCTCCAGATAGAATTGCTTGTCAAGATGCAACTGCACAAATGGCATTATTGCAATTTATGCAAGCTGGTAAAGCTAAAGTTGCTGTACCTACAACAGTTCATTGTGATCATTTAATACAAGCTAAAGAAGGAGCTGCAACAGATTTAAAACATGCAAATTCTACAAGTAGTGAAGTTTTTAATTTCTTAGAATCAGTTTCTAATAAATACGGAATCGGTTTTTGGAAGCCAGGAGCAGGTATTATTCACCAAGTAGTTTTAGAAAATTATGCATTTCCAGGAGGAATGATGATTGGTACAGATTCTCATACAGTTAATGCTGGAGGATTAGGAATGGTAGCAATTGGTGTTGGTGGTGCAGATGCTGTAGATGTTATGGCTGGAATGGCTTGGGAATTAAAATTTCCAAAATTAATAGGAATTAAATTAACTGGAAAATTATCTGGTTGGACAGCTCCAAAAGATGTTATTTTAAAAGTTGCTGAAATTTTAACTGTAAAAGGTGGAACAGGAGCAATTGTAGAATATTTTGGTCCAGGTGCAACTTCTATGTCTTGTACTGGTAAAGGTACAATTTGTAACATGGGTGCAGAAATTGGTGCAACAACATCAACTTTTGGGTATGATGAATCTATGGAACGTTATTTACGTGCTACAGATAGAGCAGATGTTGCTGATGCTGCAAATGAAGTTAAAGAATATTTAACTGCAGATGCTGAAGTATATGAAAATCCAGAAAAATATTTTGATCAAGTAATTGAAATCAATTTATCGGAATTAGGTCCTTTATTAAATGGTCCTTTTACGCCAGATTTATCTACAACTGTTGGATCTGATATGACCAAAAAAGCAAATGATAATGATTGGCCACTAACTGTTGAATGGGGATTAATTGGTTCTTGTACAAATTCATCTTATGAAGATTTATCAAGAGCATCATCAATAGCACAACAAGCAATTGACAAAGGATTAAAAATGAAATCTGAATTAGGAATTAATCCTGGTTCTGAACAAGTAAGATATACTGCAGATAGAGATGGGATTCTAGGGATTTTTGAAAAACTGGATGCTAAAATATTTACAAACGCATGTGGACCTTGTATTGGTCAGTGGGCAAGATATTCTGATCCAAAAAATGCGCCTAAAAATAGTATTGTACATTCTTTTAACAGAAACTTTGCTAAAAGAGCAGATGGGAATCCTAATACACACGCTTTTGTTGCATCACCAGAAATAACAGCAGCAATTGCAATTGCAGGTCGTTTAGATTTTAATCCTTTAACAGATTCATTAATCAACGAAAATGGAGAAGAAGTTATGTTTGATGAACCAACTGGTTGGGAATTACCTCCAAAAGGTTTTGAAGTAAAAGATAATGGATATTTAGCACCAGAAGAAGATGGTAGTCATGTTAAGATTGCTGTAAATGAAGATTCTGAAAGATTACAATTATTAGAGCCTTTTACACCTTTAGGAGATACAATTACAGGAGCAAAATTATTAATTAAAGCTTTTGGAAAATGTACAACTGACCATATTTCTATGGCTGGACCTTGGTTACGTTTTAGAGGTCATTTAGATAATATTGCAAATAACACATTAATTGGTGCTGTAAATGCATTTAACAAAAAAACAAACTTTGTTAAAAACCAATTAACTGGTGAGTATAATGCAGTTCCTGCAGTACAAAGAGAATACAAAAAAGCAGGTATTAAAACAATTGTTGTTGGTGATCATAATTATGGAGAGGGTTCTTCTAGAGAACATGCTGCAATGCAACCAAGACATTTAGGTGTTGCTGCTGTGATTGTAAAATCTTTCGCTAGAATTCACGAAACAAACTTGAAAAAACAAGGAATGTTAGGTTTAACATTTGCAAATGAAGCTGATTACGATTTAATTCAAGAAAATGATACGTTCAACTTTTTAGATTTAAATGAATTTGCGCCAGATAAGCAATTAACAATCGAAGCTGTTCATGAAGATGGAAGCAAAGATATTATAAAAGTGAATCATACTTATAATGATGCTCAAATTAAATGGTATCAAAAAGGTTCTGCTTTGAACTTAATTAAGTTGCAAAACGCTTAAACATACATAAAAATTAGTATTTAAAAACTCCTGAAGAAATTCAGGAGTTTTTTTATGGATAAAAATCATCAAAATTTATTATACATCCTTAAATTTAAATTGATTAAAATTTTTATACAGAATTGATATTATTTTACAACACTTAAAAACAAAATTTATGAAACTGATTTTTTCTTCAAAGCAAGCAACCCAAAAATTGGCCCTATTGCTAAAATAATAAAGATAAAACTAGAGGTTGATGATACTTGTAACGTGGTTAACAGTTGAATACTGATAATTGTTATTGCAAAACCAATACAGTTCACAATAGTTAAAGCAGTTCCTTTATTTTCTGAAGGAGCATTTTTTGCTACTAATGTTGAAAATAGTGGAGAATCTGCAATTACAACCAATCCCCAGAAAATAAGAAAAATTATAAATAGTGTTTTATTTGGTTGATAAAATATCAATGGAGAAAGTAAACAACACAAACAGGACAATAATAAAAAATGAAAAGCTGTTTTTTTGACACCTAATTTTTCTGAAATATAGCCAGATAAAATACAAGAAATACTTCCAAATCCAATAATAGCAAAAGATAACAAAGGAATATTGAAAACTATATTATGATGTAATTTTTGATACATCAAAAATAAAACAGGAACAAATGTCCAAAAGGTATACAATTCCCACATATGACCAAAATAGCCAAAAGACGCTTTTCTGAATTCTATATTTTTAAAAACGTTGAAGCAACTTAATACATTAAAACCTTTACTTTTTGTGCTAAATGGCCCGTCTTTAATGAATATCAACAATAATAAACCACCAAAGATGGATAATAAAGAGGTTGCAATTAAAACATGTTTCCAAGAAGAATTTGTAAAAAGATCTTTTAATAAATGAGGCAAAGCTGTTCCTAATACTAGAGCTCCAACTAAATAACCTAAAGATTTTCCTAACCCTTTATCATAATAATCTGTGGCAATTTTCATTCCAACAGGATAAATTCCAGCCAAGAAAAAGCCTGTTAAAAAACGTAAACTCATCAAACTAACTAAAGTTTGATTGTCTAAAACACACATCAAATTAAAAGCTGCTCCTAAAATGGCACTTATAAAAAATACTTTTGAAGGCGAAAAACGATCAGCAATTGTAAATAAAGCAAAAATAAAAGTTCCAGAAATAAAACCAAACTGAACAGCAGATGTTAAATACCCTATAGAAGCATCGTTTAAATTAAAATTTTCTATAAGATTTGGCATTACTCCATTGCCTGCAAACCACAGAGAAGTGCAGCAAAATTGCGATATAACAATGATGGGAAGTATAAATTTAGAGCTTTTCATTTCAGCAAACGAAATTAATCAAAATGAGTGGAATAATCAGATTAAATAATTTTACAACAAGTTTACTTTCTTTATATTTGAGTTGATGAAAAAAGTTAAAATTATAGAATGTCCAAGAGACGCAATGCAAGGAATAAAATCTCATTTTATATCCACAGAAAAAAAGGCATTGTATATCAACTCGCTTTTAAAAGTTGGTTTTGATACTATTGATTTTGGTAGCTTCGTTTCCCCCAAAGCAATTCCGCAAATGCGAGATACAGCAGACGTTTTAGCAAAGTTGGATTTATCGAAAACAGACAGCAAACTTTTAGCAATCATCGCAAATGTTAGAGGTGCAAATGATGCATCTCAATTTGAAGAAATTGATTATTTAGGATATCCATTTTCGATTTCAGAAAACTTTCAAATGCGAAATACGCACAAAACTATTGATGAATCTATTATAGCTTTAGATGCTATTTTAAACATTTCACAAAAAACGAATAAGGAAGTGGTTGCTTATTTATCGATGGGTTTTGGAAATCCTTATGGAGATCCTTGGAATGTGGAAATAGTAGGCGAGTGGACAGAAAAATTATCAAAAATGGGTGTTAAAATTTTATCGCTCTCAGATACTATTGGTAGCTCAACTCCAGAAGTTATTGACTATCTATTTTCGAACTTAATTCCACAATATCCAGAAATTGAGTTTGGTGCACATTTACACACAACTCCAGATAAATGGTTTGAAAAAGTGAATGCTGCTTACAAAGCTGGTTGCAACAGATTTGATGGTGCCATAAAAGGGTATGGAGGTTGCCCAATGGCTAAAGACGAATTGACAGGAAATATGCCAACTGAAAAATTACTGAGTTATTTTACAGCTGAAAAAGCTGATACAAACATAAAACCGATGAGTTTTGAAAGTGCTTATAATAAAGCTTTAGAGGTTTTTATATAAATTTTCATTTTACTTATAATGATATTTTAATATTTATATAGTTGAAAATCAGATAAATGGAATATTTTTTAAAAGTAATATTGATTCTATTGAATAACTATATTTATTATTTCATAAAGTATAAACCCATCATTTTTTGATGGGTTTATTGTTTTTGTACTTAAATTGATATCACACATTAAAGTCTGTGGTTTTGTATAATTTGATTTGCCTTGATTATTATAAATAAATTATCTTTACTTATAAAGAGTAATAAAAAATTCACATATTCTGTTTTATTTATGGGATATGAGTACTTATAGTTACTATAAGACAAGTTGTACACAATACGCCAAACCAACTAAAATCTGAAATACATTGAAATTACAAATACCAAAAGAACAAGCAATTGCAAGACTTGAAAAACGAATATTGGAAATCAATTCTTATGAATTTGAGCCGGAAGTATGGAAAGGAGCAACAGAAGAAGATTTACAATATATTTTTGGAGCTCTAGATTTAAAATGGTTGAAAATTAGACAAATTAAGTTTACAACAGTAGTTCCTTCTGCAAAACAAGATGTTTTGGAAAATGGGAAAAAGCAAGCTGATGGTTTTTTAAAAGTGTTTATTGAGCAAATTGAAGAGTACTCTAAAATTGCAAATGAAAAAGCTGACAAAAGAGAACGGATTTATGAGCAAAAATACTTCGAATTAGAAACAGAAATGAAAATTATATTAGGGAATTATAAAGAATCTATTGGAATTTTGGAGAATTATTCTGCTGAATTAGAGCAACAGGATATAGAAATTACTAATCTTAAAAAAAACACTGTTCAACTTTCAGATATTACTCTTGCCAAACTTTTCAGAATGTTAGGCAATTTACCATTAGCACAATTGATTACTCTAATTGGAATTGTTATTAGTATTTTAGTTTCTGCAGCATGGTTTGGAGTACAATTAGAGAAAAGCACTTCCAAAGATGCAGAATTTGAAAACAAAACTTCAATTGAAAAATTGAGAAGTGAAAAGTTATTATTACAAGATAGCATAAGAGGAATTGAAAAAGATAGACGTCAATTAAAATCAGAGGTTTATAGACTAACAGAAATTGATAGTTTATCAAAAATTGTCAATAAAAAAAAATAGTACTGTCTAGAGCATCTATATATAACAAATAAAAACTCACAATTGAAATCAATAAAACTAATTACCTACTTTTTAGCAATCGTAGTTTTATCTTCTTGTCAAAAAGACGATCAAAAAATAAACTTTACTTTTTTACAACTGAATGATGTGTATGAAATTGCGCCAATTCAAGGAGGACAGTTTGGAGGAATGGCTAGAGTTGCAACTGTACACAAAGAATTATTGCAAGAAAATAAAAATACGATGCTTTTTATGGCTGGTGATTTTTTAAATCCGTCTTTATTAGGAACTTTAAAAGTTGATGGAGAACGAATTCGAGGAGCACAAATGGTCAATGTTATGAATGCTATGAATTTCGATTTGGCAGCATTTGGGAATCATGAATTTGATATTTCTCAACAAGATTTGCAAAAACGTTTGAATGAAAGTACTTTTCCTTGGGTTTCTGCCAACGTAAAATTAAAAACAGCAGAAGCTGCAATTCCATTTTACAAAGAAATCAATGGAAAAAAAGAAAATGTGCACGAAACTTTTGTAAAAGAATTTACAGATGAAGATGGTACAAAAATTAAAGTCGGTTTTATAAGTGTCTGCATTCCATCAAACCCAAAAGAATATGTGGAATATGGAAATATGTTTGTAAAAGCAAGAGCATCTTATGCAGCATTAAAAGATTCTGTAGATATTGTTTTTGGATTGACACATGTTAAAATTGCAAATGATAAAAGAATTGCAAAGTTAATTCCTGAAATCCCATTAATTATGGGAGGTCATGAACATACTAATATGAGAATTGAAACCGAAAATGGCGTCATTACAAAAGCCGATGCGAATGCAAAAACGGTGTATATTCATAGAGTTTCTTTTGATAAAAAAACGAAAAAGGCAACAATCGTATCAGAATTAAAAGAAATAAATGCATCCATTAAAACAGATGAAAAAGTTGGGGCAGTTGTCAATAAATGGCAAAATATTTTAAATACTCAGATTAAAGAAGTTATTCAAAATCCTGAAGAAATTATTTATGCAACCGAAATTCCTTTAGATGGACGAGATTTTTCTGTGAGAGGAGAACAATCTAATTTAGGGTCAACAATTACAAAAGCAATGTATTTTGCGTATAACGAAAAAGTTGATGGAGTCATTGTAAATGGTGGTTCTATAAGGATTGATGATCAATTAGTTGGTAATATTACACCTGTAGATATTTTTAGAGTTTTACCTTTTGGTGGTGCCATTGTAAAGGTTAAAATAAAAGGAAGATTATTAAAGCGTGTTTTAGATTATGGAGAATTAGCTGCTGGAACTGGAGCATACCTTCAAAGACATCATATTGAGAAAGTAGGAGAGAAGTGGTTGATTCAAAACAAAGAATTAAACACGACTAAAATATATACAATTGCTTTTTCTGATTATTTATTAAAAGGATTTGATATTCCTTTTTTATCAGAAGAAAATAAAGAAGTTTTAGGAGTTTATCACCCTAAAGAAAATGAATTAGCTTTTGATATTAGAAAAGCTGTTGTAGAATACTTGAAAACACAAAAGTAATTTTTTAGTAGTAACTTTTGTAATCTAAAATTGATATATAAAAAAAGCTCAAAATTGAAAATTCAATTTTGAGCTTTTTAAGATTATTTAGATTGCAAATTTTGCAACAATTCTATATTTATTTAAGAATCTCTACGTTTTCTTCCAAATCCACCAGATTTTCTGTCTCCAGAACTTCTTGGTCTTTCAGATGAAGAACGTCTGTTTGATTTGTCAGCATTTCTTCCTCCACCATCACTTTTTCTTGCAGAACCTCCTTCAGAACTTCTTCTTCTTCCAAAACCACCCTCTTTTTTACCAAATGATTTTTTTCCTCCTCTTCTTCCTCCTCCAGAACGTTCTTTTTTAGTAACTTCTACATTTACTGAACGCCCTTCAAAATCTGGCTGATTTGCAGCAAAAGCATCTAAAGTTTTATCTTCAAAATTCTTATCAATTTCAAAGAAAGAAAAAGTATCTAAAATATCGATAGCACCAATTTCTATTTTATCACCAATATTTTGATCGTTAATTAAACCAATCAATTTACCAGGATTTAATTCGTCTTTTCTACCAATGTTAATAAAGAAACGAGTCATATTATCTGCAGTAGATCTAGTTCTTGAAGTTTCTCTACCTAAATCATTTAAATCTTTAGAGTTTTCATAGTATGCAAGCATTGTATTGAATTCTAAAGACACGAATTTTTTAATTAATTCTTCTCTGTCTAAATCTATTAATTTCTCGTAAATACTTGGTAAAAACTCCTCCATTTCAGATTCGTTAACGGCTGTATTTTTAACTTTATCAATTAAATTAATTAATTGGTTTTCAACAATTTCTTTTCCAGTTGGCACTTTACCTTCTGTAAATTTTTGTTTTATAATACGTTCTATAACACGTAATTTACCTTTTTCTTTTCCGTTAACTAACGCAATTGAAATCCCTAAATTTCCAGCTCTACCAGTTCTACCACTTCTGTGTGTGTAGTTTTCTATCTGATCTGGTAATTTATGGTTGATAACGTGTGTTAATTCAGTAACATCCAAACCACGAGCAGCAACATCTGTAGCTACTAAAATCTGAATTGTTTTTTTACGGAATTTACCCATTACAGAATCTCTTTGTCCTTGAGATAAATCTCCATGCAAAGCATCTGCACTATAACCATCTTTAATTAAATTGTCTGCAACTTCTTGTGTTTCTCTTCGAGTTCTACAAAAAATAATTGCATAAATATCAGGATTTAAATCCGCGATTCTTTTTAAAGCTGGGTAACGTGTTCTTTCTGTAACCGAATAATATTCGTGACTTACATTCTCTGAACCTGAATTTTTTTCACCAGAAGTTACTTCAACTGGTTTGTGCATGTAATTTCTTGCAATTGCTTCTACTTCTTTAGGAAAAGTTGCAGAAAACAATAAAGTTTGCTTGGTATCTGGAGTTGCCTCTAAAACCTTATCTAATTCTTCTTTAAAGCCCATGTTTAACATTTCATCAGCTTCGTCTAAGACTAACCATTGAACGTTTCCTAACTTTAAAGCTCTTCTATTAATTAAATCTACAGTTCTACCTGGAGTTCCAACTACTATTTGAGATCCTCTTTTTAAAGATTTAATTTGTTGTTCCATACTAGAACCACCATAAACAGTAGTTACTTGTATCTTTTTTTGATATTTACAAAAATCTTCTATGTTTTTACCAATTTGAACTGCAAGTTCTCTTGTTGGTGATAAAATAATAGCTTGTACATTGCTACTATCTCCATCTATAAGTTGTAAAATTGGTAAACTAAAAGCAGCTGTTTTTCCTGTTCCTGTTTGTGCAAAAGCTTTTAAATCGCTTTTAGAAGAAATTATTTGTGGAATTGCTTTTTCTTGAATAACAGTTGGGCTTTCGTACCCTAAATCTGTTAATGCTTTAATAATAGGTTCGTTTAAACCTAACTCTGAAAATGTTGACATTACTGTGTTTTTATTGGATTCACAGAACGCCTCACCTGTAAACCCGTTTATAATTCGGACTGGTTTTAATAGAGTTAACACTCGTTTTTAAAACCGTGCAAAGGTACATTAAATATTGGAGATAAACAGCAATTAAAGAGTTTAATTAGTTTTTGTTCAAATCATTAAGAAAAGGAGTTAAGTTTGTAGAAGAAATTGAAGCATAACCATTTACAACTTTTCCCTTTTTATTCACTAATATAGAACGTGGCATTTTACATGTTAAGAAATCATGTGCAGCACTGTTATTTGCTAAATAAAATTGGTTTTTAATATCTAATTTTTGAATTCTTTTATTTTTATCGCCATCAATTTTAATTTCAATAAATTTAATGTTTGGGTATGTGGTAGATAAATATTGAAATCTTGAAACAATATAAGATTCAGAAACAAATTCTGGACTCCAAAAAAACAAAAAGGTATTTTGATCTTTGATAACATCACTTATAGAATGTTCAGAATTTGCGTAATCTGTAATACTAAATTGTGGTAATTCCTCGTTAATTACAATCGATTGAGAATCATCAATTAAATTAGTTATTAGTTTTTTATCTTTTTCATTCGTTGATAATTTAAAAAACGTATTAAAAGCCTCTAAATTAATCGAACAACTAGATTTGTTATAAAAATGACCAATAACAGTTTGTCTTAAAAAAGCATTTTTAGAGCTTTCTGTACTAACTTTCTCGTTAATTGTGTTTAATAAATCTAAGGTGAATTCTGATGAATATTCACTTTCTAAAGGATTATGTCCTAAAGTAAAAGTTTCATTATATAAGTAATTTCTAATATATCTTGAGTATGGAGGATAATACATTAAAGAATCGTTATCCTTTTTTATTTTTTTTCTGTAATCGTAAAAGGAAGCATCAACTTTAGGTAATTTATTTTCCTCGGTAATTTTTGCATGTATAATCGGGTATTTTTCAATTCTAGAATATATAGGATATGTTAAAGCTATTTTTAGAATTTCATTAAAACCAAAAGTTTCAAAAGAATGTGTTTTAATATACTCATTATATGTAACTAATTTAGTCTTTATTAAAGAGTCTACTTTTAATTTAAAATTTGCAGGCTCTAGTTGGTTGTATTCATAGAATAAATTTCTTTCTTTTTCTGTTTCTAAAAAACAGTCTACCAATATGTTATTTCTTTCTGCTCCTTTACCTGCAAAAACTAAAGATTCATCAAAATCCCAAGTGTTTAATCGTAACATTAAACTGTCTCCAGGTTCTAAATAAATATGCTGATTTTCATTACCATGAGAAAAATAATACAAACCTTCGTTTGCTTTGTTAATTTTACCAATAAATTTATTTGTTGTGTCTAAGAAAAAAGTATCAATAACTTTCTCCATAGAATAAAGAATTACATGATTATTTTTAGGATTTATTATTTTACCACCAAAATACATATCAACATTTTTATCAGTTGAATTGCAGCCAACTAAGATGACTAGAAATAAAATTGGTAATAAAGTAATTACTTTTTTCATCATATGTATATAGCTAAAAGCGTGTACAAATTTAGGTATTCAATGCTGTTACAGCTGTTAATACGTTGTTAAAAATACAAGGTTTCTCAGTTGTAAAGATAGATTTAACTTTTCCTAAAATGCATTTAAATTTGCCCCCAAAAATAGTTATCAAATTTGTACTTTTGCAGAAATTTAAAATACTATTATGTTATCAGTTTCTAATTTATCTGTACAATTTGGTAAACGTGTTTTGTTTGATGAAGTTAGCACGAAATTTCAACAAGGAAATTGTTATGGAATTATTGGCGCAAATGGAGCAGGAAAATCTACTTTATTAAAAATAATATCTGGCAAACAAGACCCAACTTCTGGACAAGTACATCTAGAAAAAGGCAAAAGAATGTCTGTCTTAACACAAGATCATTATGCTTATGATGAGTTTCCTGTATTGGAAACTGTGGTTATGGGTAATAAAGAGTTGTTTAAAATAAAAAAACAAATTGATGCTTTATATGCTGATTATACTGATGAAAATGCAGAAAAGATTGGCGAACTTCAAATAAAATTCGAAGAAATGGATGGCTGGAATGCAGATGCTTCTGCAGCTGCAATGCTATCTAACCTTGGTATTTCAGAAGATTTACATTATACTTTAATGAAAGATTTGGATGGTAAACAAAAAGTACGTGTGTTAATTGCACAAGCACTTTTTGGCAATCCAGATGTTTTAATCATGGATGAACCTACCAACGATTTAGATTTCGAAACCATTGCTTGGTTAGAAAACTTTATAGCAAATTTTGATAACTGTGTAATTGTGGTTTCTCATGATAGACACTTTTTAGATGCAGTTTGTACACATATTTCTGATATAGATTTTGGTAAAATAAACCATTATTCAGGAAACTATACTTTTTGGTATGAATCTAGTCAACTTGCAGCAAAACAAAGAGCACAGCAGAATAAAAAAGCAGAAGATAAAAAGAAGGAATTAGAAGAATTTATTAGAAGATTTTCTGCCAATGTTGCAAAATCAAAACAAGCAACTTCTCGAAAAAAAATGATTGAGAAATTAAATGTAGAAGATATTCAACCTTCAAGCAGACGTTATCCTGCCATTATTTTTGACAGAGATAGAGAAGCTGGAGATCAAATTTTAAATATAGAAGGTTTAAGCAAAGAATTTGAAGGTGAAAAATTATTCGACAACATACACATCAATTTAAATAAAGGTGATAAAGTTGCTATAATTTCTAAGAATTCTAGAGCGATAACAGCTTTTTATCAAATTATAACAGGGAATGATACAGCAGATGCTGGTAAATTTTCATGGGGAGTTACCACAACACAATCGTATTTACCTTTAGATAACTCTTCATTTTTTCAGAATGGTGAATTAAATTTAGTAGATTGGTTAAGACAATATGCGCAAACTGAAGAAGAACGTGAAGAAGTTTTTTTAAGAGGATTTTTAGGGAAAATGATTTTTTCTGGTGAAGAAGCTTTAAAGAAAAGTAATGTGTTGTCTGGAGGAGAAAAAGTACGTTGTATGCTTTCTAGAATGATGATGAAAAGAGCAAACATTTTATTGTTAGATGAACCAACAAATCACTTGGATTTAGAATCGATTCAATCTTTAAATAACTCTTTAATTAATTTTAAAGGAACTGTTTTATTATCTACACACGATCATGAATTTGCACAAACAGTTGCCAATAGAATTATAGAATTAACACCAAAAGGAGCTATTGATAGATACTCAACTTTTGATGATTATTTGTCTGATCCAAAGATTAAAGAATTGCGTGATAAGATGTATGAGTAATTTTTAAATGATACAAATTTCAAGAATTACCTAAATCATCAATTATAAATTAATGCTTAAGATAACTTATGTTGAAGTGTTGATTTTTAGATAAGTAACTATTTATAAATAAAAAAGCTATAAAGATTTTTTTAATCTTTATAGCTTTTTTTTATTAGTGATACTCGTTAAATTAGAGTCTTGATTTTTCTTTATTTTTTATTCAAAGGACTGATAATTTTTACATCAGAAAAAGAAATTGCACCTCTCACAACTCCATCAATAGTTTTTTTCAAGGCCTCAATCATTTGCATTTTTAATTGCGATTTATGATAAATTAAACTCACTTCTCTTGCAGGTGGTGGATTTGTAAATTCACGTAAATGACTTTTATCATTATCATTCAAATCTAACGTGTGTAAATAGGGTAGAAGCGTCATTCCTAAACCTTCTTTAGATAATTTTATAAGCGTATCAAAACTGCCACTTTCTAATTGAAAACCTTTTTTATTGTCAATTTTATGAGTTCTACATAAATTGATAACACTATCTTTAAAACAATGGCCATCTTCCAATAAAAGAATATCTTCCATTTCTAACTCGTCAGCAGAAATTTGTTTGTTTTTGTAAAGTCTATGATTTTGTGGAATTAAACCAACAAAAGGTTCATAATATAAAGGACGCTCTTTTATGGCTTCATTCTCTAAAGGAGTTGCTGCAATTCCAGCATCGATATGTCCATCTGTTAATTTTCTAACGATCTCTTCAGTTGTTAATTCTTCAATAATCAACTTTACTTTGGTGTATTTTTTAGTAAAATTTTGCAAGAACATTGGCAATAAAGTAGGCATTATTGTTGGGATAATTCCTAATCTGAACTCACCTCCAATATATCCTTTTTGTTGATGAACAATATCTAAAATTCGATTACTTTCATCTACAATTACTTTACCTTGTTCTACAATTTTTTTACCAACTTCTGTTAATTCGATTGGTTTTTTAGAACGATTAAATATTTTTACACCTAATTCGTCCTCTAATTTTTGAATTTGCATACTCAAAGTAGGTTGAGTTACAAAGCTATGTTCTGCAGCAACCGTAAAGTTTTGGTACTCTGCAACAGATAAAACGTATTTTAATTGGGTTATGGTCATTTAAATAAGAAATTTTGATAAAGATATTAAAACTATCAATTATAATTATAGTTTATGATGATTAATTTCCGCTACTTTTGAGCAATATAAAAATAATATTATGAATAAAAATATTTTAGGCTTAAACAAACAAACTTCAGCAGATTCTGTTGAAAAATTAAACGGATTATTAGCAAACTTTCAAATTTATTATCAAAATTTAAGAGGTTTGCATTGGAATATAAAAGGAAAAAATTTCTTTGAATTACATGTAAAGTTTGAGGAATTATACACAGATTCTCAAGTTAAGATTGATGAAATTGCAGAACGAATTTTAACTCTACAAGGAAAACCATTGCACACGTTTGCTGATTATATTGAAAATTCTTCTGTGCCTGTAGGTAAAAATATTTCGAATGATGTTGAAGCTGTTGAATTAGTTGTAAGTTCTTTGTCTGAATTATTAGAAATAGAAAGAGTAATTTTAGATTTATCTGATACTTCTGATGATGAAGGGACAAACTCGATGGTTAGTGATTTAATATCAGAACAAGAAAAAACAATCTGGATGTTAAATTCTTGGCTAGGAAAATAATTAAAAAACTATGTTCCTAATTCTGAGCTTATTTCAGAATCTGTGGATTAATTTTACTTAAACTTTTAGGAAGTTAATCAACAATAAAAAACCTATCAGAATAACTTATAATAGTTTTCTGGAAGGTTTTTTTTATAATTGATAAGAATAGCCAACTTCCAAACCTAAAATATTATAACCATCATTTGGTTTTTGAAAATTAAGATTCGAAACATGTCCAAAATTCGTTCCAATATAAATGAATGTTTTTTGGAATATTTGATGCGATAATCCCAAAGAAAAGTTTTCAATAAACGTAAAACCCTTTGCTAAACGTTCAGTTCTTGTATCAATATAAGAAAACCCCAAGCTAATTGTTCCTTGCAAATCTAATGTATTGGTAAGTTTCAATTTTGATGCAAAACCAAATTCCAAACCATACAAACTCATATTTTTTGGTTGCGTAAATTCTGCAATTTTTTCTTCAATATTTTCTTGATCTGGAGTTACATACCATTTGTTCAATAATTGATGTTTCAAAAACTGAACCTGAGGTTGCACAATCAATTCAAAATCAACATTTTTCCAATTTCCTAAATTGTAAAAAACTTGAAATTTATAAGTGTTAGTGGAGTAGGTATAATCTACGTCATCAAAAGCCAAATTTTCATTAGTTCCGTAATTAAAAAGAACACCAATTTTAATCGGTTTTAAAATTGGTGTTTTTTTATCTTGACACAATGCCAAGTATGTATTTAATAATAAACAAAGAATGAAAAATTTTAGTTTCATTTTTTTATGTTAACTAAACATTTTAGCTACAACTTCAGCCTTTCTGTTTTCAGAATAATCATAAAAACCTTCACCAGATTTTACACCTAATTTCCCAGCATTTACCATATTTACTAACAATGGACAAGGAGCATATTTTGGATTTTTAAAACCATCATACATCACTTGTAAAATCGATAAACAGACATCCAAACCAATAAAATCTGCCAATTGCAAAGGTCCCATTGGGTGAGCCATTCCTAATTTCATCACAGTATCAATTTCAGCAACACCAGCAACACCATTATATAAAGTTTCAATCGATTCGTTAATCATTGGCATTAAAATTCGGTTTGCCACAAACCCAGGATAATCGTTTACTTCCACAGGAATTTTACCAATTTTCTTTGAAAGTTCTACAATTACATTGGTTATTTCATCAGTAGTATTATAGCCTCTAATAATTTCTACCAACTTCATAATTGGCACAGGATTCATAAAATGCATTCCAATAACTTTTTCAGGTCTGCTAGTAACTCCTGCAATTTGCGTTATAGAAATGGATGATGTATTTGTAGCCAAAATTGTTTTTTCGTCACAAACTTCATCTAATTCTTTAAAAATTTTTGCTTTTAAAACAGCATTTTCAGTGGCTGCTTCTACCACCAAATCCATATTGGCAACACCTTTACTAATTTTTGTAAACGTAGTAATATTGTTTAAAGTTTTTGTTTTATCAGCTTCAGAAATCTTTTCTTTTGCCAACATTCTATCCAAATTTTTTGTGATTGTTGCCAACCCTTTTTGCAATGCAACATCAGAAATATCAATTAAATGTACCTTATAATTAAATTGAGCAAATGTGTGCGCAATTCCATTTCCCATAGTTCCAGCACCAATTACAGCTATATTTTTCATCAATAATAAAATTTTTAATTAAGTTGAATTATTTATTTTTTTTGTCGTTTTTACGGGCTTTCATTACTCGCTTTTTTGTGAAAAACAAAAAGAGCTCAAACATGCCATTCAATCCCTAACGCAATTATTTAGTAGTCAATTGCTATATTTTAAAATCTTCTTCTTTTTTAAAACAGTCAATTACCCATTGAGCAATTCTTAAAGCTTCAGTTCCATTACTTAAAGTAACAATAGGATTTGTATTATTAATAATAGCATCAGCAAAAGTTTCCAATTCATTTAAAATGGCATTGCTTTCTAAAACTTCAGGACTTTCAAAATAAATTTGTTTCTTTAAACCTTCATCATTTTGAAGAATCATCGCAAATTCATCAGGAGTTTCTGGAGCATCTTGAATTCTTACAATTTCTGCTTCTTTGCTTAAAAAGTTTACAGAAATATAAGCATCCTTCTGAAAAAAACGTGTTTTACGCATGTTTTTCATAGAAATTCTACTCGCAGTTAAATTCGCAACACAACCATTTTCGAACTCAATTCTTGCATTGGCAATATCTGGAGTTTCAGAAATTACAGAAATACCACTTGCATGTACATTTTTAACTTTAGATTTTACAACCGATAATATAATGTCTATATCATGAATCATTAAATCTAAAACCACAGGCACATCTGTTCCTCTTGGATTAAATTCTGCCAATCTATGCGTTTCAATAAACATTGGATTTTTAATTAAATCTTTGGCAGCAATAAAAGCAGGGTTAAACCTTTCTACATGACCAACTTGTCCTTGAACATGATATTGGCTTGCCAAGGTTTTAATAGCTTCTGCCTCTAAAACAGTTTTTGCAATTGGCTTTTCTACAAAAATATGGCATCCTTTTTCAATGGCTTTTTTAGCACAATCAAAATGAGACAAAGTAGGTGTAACAATATCTACAACTTCAACAGCATCAATTAAATCGTCTATAGAATCAAATAATTTGTAACCAAATTCCTTAGCCACTTTTTCTGCATTTTCTGTAAATGGATCATAAAAACCAACTAATTCGTATTTTTTAGATTCTTTTAATAAACGAAGATGAATTTTACCTAAATGACCTGCACCTAAAACTCCTACTTTTAACATATATGGTTGTTTTTGTTATTTACGAATACTAAAATTTAAACTCATTTACAGTCAATTTTTCTTGCTAAAAATATATACAGCAACTATATTCGTAAAAACGTTATTTTTGAGTTTTCTGAAAATAAAATCAGACGAAAACAAAGATACAATTTTATAAGAATTTAAATCAATTTATTACTAACTTTAGAGTCTTGAAACCAAACCAGATTTGAAAGATACATCAAAACATTTAGGACTTAGAAATCAATTAGCTACAGTTTTAAAAGCAAAAGGAATCACTGATAAAAATGTGTTGAATGCTGTTCGCAAAATTCCACGTCATTTATTTATAGACTCTAGTTTCGAATCTCATGCTTACCAAGACAAGGCTTTTCCGATTGCTGCAGAGCAAACCATTTCTCAACCTTATACAGTTGCTTTCCAGTCGCAAACTCTAGAAATAGAAAAAGGCGATAAAGTGCTAGAAATTGGCACAGGTTCTGGTTATCAAACAGCAGTTTTGTTAGAGTTAAAAGCAGAAGTATATTCCATAGAAAGGCAACATGAGTTGTTTAAAAAAACGTCTTTATTTTTACCAAAATTAGGTTATAAACCTAAGAAATTTATTTTTGGTGATGGTTATAAAGGTTTACCAGAAAAAGCTCCTTTCGATAAAATTATAGTTACAGCTGGAGCTCCTTTTGTTCCAAAACCATTATTAAGTCAGTTAAAAGTAGGAGGTATGTTGTTAATTCCTGTTGGAGATGAATCGCAAATTATGACGTTATTCATTAGAAAATCTCAAAAAGAATTTGAAAAACACGAATTAGGTGATTTTGCTTTTGTGCCAATGTTAGAGGAAAGAAATTAATTTTCTTTTATTACTTTTCCTGTAGAACCGTCTTTAGAAGGTAAAAGTGTGTATTTATAATTAGCCTGTAGCGTATCTACAGATCTATGTGAAACAAAAATAATTGTAGTTTCACTTTCATTTACCAATTTATTAATTAACGTTACAATTGTTGCTGTGCCTTGATTATCTAAGTTAATCATAGGTTCGTCTAAAATTAATAATGGTGGATGTTTAATAATGGCTCTTGCAATTAAAACAAGTCTCTGTGTAACTGTAGATATATTTTGAAAAAGTGTGTTTTTCTCTTTTTCTAAACCTAATAATTTTAACCAATCTTCAGCTAATTTTTCTTGAAGGGAAGTTGGCTTTTTATAAAGACCAATACTATCAAAAAAACCAGAAATTATCATTTGTTTTAAAGTTACCTCAGTTTTAAATAAGATTAACATTGCAGGATTAAAATAACCTATTTTCTCTTTTATTTCCCAGACACTTTCTCCAGAACCTTTTTTATTTCCAAACAAATAAACTTCTTGTCCGTAAGCTTTTACGTTATTGCCATAAATCATGGAAATAATAGTGGTTTTCCCAGAACCATTAGGGCCAATTAATTGCCAAAATTCGTTTTTATGAATGGTCCAATTTATATTTTTTAAAATATAATTATCATCATAATTTACAGATACATTTTCTAATTTAATTAATTGATTAGGAATGTTTGTGTATTTTGTAATTGCTTCTGGAACTTCACCATTAAAAACAATATCTTGTTCTTTAAAATTGTAATTTGTGATAGGTATTTGTGAATTAATTTGATCATTTTTTATTTCTAAAACATGAGAAATTATAGGTAATATTTCTTCTCTTCTGTTAAAAATTTGAATGAAAATAATTTGCGAAGACAAGCTTATAAGCCTTTCTTTTAACGAAGAAACTGCAGAAGTATCTAAACTTTCGAAAGGACAATCTAAAACTAAAAAAGAAGGTTTTTGATCAATTAAATAATTGAGAACTATTTTTTTTTGTTCACCACTAGAAAAAGAACGAATACTTCTGTTTTCTGGTGTTTTTATAGTTTTAGTATTGTGTCTATCTTCTTTATCAATAATTTTTTCTAAAATAGTATCAGAAAATAAAAGGCCAGTTTTGTTTTTTAAAATAGGTAAAGAATGTTTATCATTTAAAAGATTATGAATCAATTCACTTTTAACAGAAAGTGTTCCTTTTTTAATTGCAAAATGGATGTTACCCATAAAAATTTTATTGAAGATATTATAGAATATAAACTATTCTGCTCTTTCCCAATAAGCAGTTTTACCAAATAAAGCAACTCCAATATAACCTCTTAATTTTAGTTTGTTAGGTTCTACTAATTTGATATAACATTTGTACACTTTTCCATTTCTTGGATCTAAAATTTCTCCTCCAGACTATTCATCATCATCATCTTTTTCTAAACCAGTAAGAATATCCAAACCAAGAACTGGTTTGTCTTTTTTCTCTCCCTCACAAGCTGTGCATAAAGCATCTCTTTTTTCATCATTCATAATTTCAGCTACTTTAGCAAACGCTTTACCGTCTTTTTCATAGACTTTAATAACACAGTCAATTTCGCCAGTTTTTTTATTTTTGGAATTCCAATTTCCGAAAATGGTTTGCGCATTTATAGAAAATGTAAGAGTAAGAAGCACTAAAGTTAAAAACGTTTTTTTCATAATTTTTTAGGTTTTAAGAAGACTTCTAAAAAGTGAAATCCAAAATTAATTATTTTATAATTCTTTAATATAATTATAATGTTGCCTCAAAATAATTATCCCATTTACCTTGAACTCTCATAACTTGTTCAATAATATCTCTTACACAACCTTCGCCACCTTTTTTATAAGAAATGTATTTAGAAATTTGCTGAACTTCTGGAACTGCATCATTTGGGCAAGATGCCAAACCAACTTTTTGCATTACAGGAATGTCTGGAATATCATCACCCATATATAAAACATTTTCTGGTTTTAAATTGTATTTTTCTACCAACTCATTATATTGTTTTATTTTATCATGAGCACCTAAATAAATGTCTAAAATACCCAAAGCAGCTAATCTACTTTTTACAGCTTTATTAGTTCCTCCAGAAATAATACAAACTTTAAAACCTTTATTTAAAGCTATTTTCATGGCATAGCCATCTTTTACATTCATGTGTCTTACCAATTCACCATCAGGCATTATGGTTAACATTCCGTTTGTCAAAACACCATCAACATCAAAAATAAAAGTGTTAATTTTTGGCAATAATTGTTTGTAACTAATTTCCATTTTGGATAGATTTTGTCAAAATTTTATAAATTTTTTGTTGATTTTTATCCAACAAATTTAAGTGATTTTTTATTGTTTTTTTATCATTTCTAATTGCTGGACCCGTTTGTGCATCCTTTGGTGATAATTTTTCAATCTTTAAAACCGTTTCTTTGATTAAAGGTTGTAGAATTTCAAAAGGAACATTATTAGTGTTACAAATATCGTTCCCAATTTTAAATAAATGATTTGTAAAGTTATTTACAAAAACAGCAGCAACATGCAATGTTTTACGCTGCTCAGAACTTATTGTATATATTTTTTGTCCTATTGATTTTGCTAGAAACTCCAAAAGTTGATAATCTTCCTTGTTTTCTGCTTCTAAGCAAAAAGGGATTTCATTAAAATCGACTTTTTTATCTTTAGAAAAAGTTTGCAACATATAAAAAACACCTTTTCTATGGCTGTTTTTTAAATCGTTCATGGCAACACTTCCAGAAGTATGTACTACAAAATCATTTTTAATTTTTGAGGATACTTCAGCAATAGCATCGTCAGAAACAGCAATAATTGTAATACTGGCTTTTGGAATAGTTGTTAACGTTCTAGAACTGATTTGAGTAACAGCAATCTCATCAACATTTAAAAAAGCATTATATAAATGAGTAGCAACATTTCCTTTGCCAACAATTAAAACAGATTTCATAATAGCGAAGATATTAAAATTTTATAGAAAGATACATTTGGTTTTCTTAATTTAGCAATCATAAATTTTTATATGAAAGATTCAAAGAAATTAGGAATAGATACAATTTGCACGCATGTTGGCGAAGTAAAAGACGAGCAATTTAAGGGAGCAATTTCTCCTATATATATGTCCACTTCGTATGCTTTTGATGGTGTTGATACAAAACGTTATCCACGTTATTTTAACACGCCAAATCAGGAAATGCTATGTAAAAAAATAGCGGCTTTAGAAAAAACTGAAAATGCGTTAATTTTTGGTTCAGGAATGGCTGCCATTAGTACAACTTTATTGGCTTTTTTGCATAAAGGAGATCATATTATTTTACAGCAAACTTTGTATGGAGGAACCTACAATTTTGTGGTAGAAGAGTTTGATAAATTCGGGATAGAATATTCGTTTACAGATAGTTTAGCGATTGAAGATTTTGAGAAAAAAATTCAGAAAAACACGAAAGTTATTTATATTGAAACGCCTTCAAATCCTTTATTAACGATTACAGATATGAAAGCAGTTTCTAAATTGGCGAAATCAAAAGAAATTGTTACGATGATTGATAATACTTTTGCATCGCCAATAAATCAAACACCTGTAGATTTCGGAATTGATATTATGATTCATTCTGCTACTAAATATATGGGAGGTCATTCAGATATTTTAGCTGGAGCAATTGCAGGGAGTAACGAACATATTTTAAAAATATGGAATGTTGCTAAAAATTTAGGAGGAAGTTTAAGCGATTTTACAGTTTGGATGTTGGAAAGAAGTTTAAAGACGATGAATCTTCGTGTTAAAAAACAAAGTAAAAATGCGCTAAAAATGGCCAAAAATTTGGCTACAAACCCTGATGTGTATCATGTTTACTATCCTGGTTTAAAAGGACATCCTGATTATAAGCTAGCAAAAAAACAGATGAAAAACTTTGGAGGGATGTTGTCTTTTGAATTACAAGAAGGTATAGATCCAATGAAGTTTCAAAATAGTTTAAAATTGATAAAATCATCTATGAGTTTGGCTGGTGTAGAAAGTACTTTATTGAGTCCTGCACTTACATCTCATGCATTATTAGGTGCTGAAGAAAGAGCAAATCAAGGTATTAAAGATGGCTTAATTCGCTTTTCTGTAGGAATTGAAAACACGAAAGATTTAATTGCGGATATTGAGAAAGCTATAAAAAAAGCAAAAAAATGAAATTAGATATATTAGTGTTTGGTGCACATCCTGATGATGCAGAATTAGGTTGTGGAGCAACCATAGCCAAAGAAATTTCATTAGGCAAAAAAGTAGGAATTGTAGATTTAACTAGAGGCGAATTAGGTACTCGTGGTTATGCAGATTTAAGAGATATCGAAGCTGCCAATGCCGCAAAAATATTAGGCGTTTCTGTTCGTGAAAATTTACGTTTTGCAGATGGTTTTTTTACAAATGATAAAAAACATCAATTAGAAGTCATTAAAATGATTCGTAAATATCAACCAGAAATTGTGTTGTGCAATGCTACTGATGATAGACATATTGATCATTCTAGAGGAAGTAAATTAGTTTCTGATGCTTGTTTTTTAAGTGGATTGTTAAAAATTGAAACTTTGCTAGGAGAGAAGCCACAAGAAAAATGGCGACCAAAACAAGTATATCATTATATTCAATGGAAAAATATTGAGCCAGATTTTGTGGTTGATGTTACAGGTTTTATTGATATTAAAGAAAAATCAATTATGGCATATGGCTCACAATTCTTTAATAGTAACAGTTTAGAACCAGAAACACCCATAACTAGTAAAAATTTTATAGATAGCGTTAATTATAGAGCAAGAGATTTAGGAAGATTAATTGGAGTTGATTTTGCAGAAGGCTATACATCAGAACGTTATGTTGCTGTTGAAAATTTTGATAAATTAATTTGATTTTTTTCTTTTTAAAAAGAGAAAAAGAATTATATTTGCAATCGAAAATTACATGGTGGTTGTAGCTCAGTTGGTTAGAGCGTCGGTTTGTGGTACCGAAAGTCGTGGGTTCGAGCCCCATCTTCCACCCAAAAATTTTTAATTGAAAAAGCTTACTGAAAAGTAAGCTTTTTTTTATTTTAAGTGAATGTCAAGTATTGAATATTTTTTTCTTTGAAAATATTTTTATAAAAAAATCTTTTTTTGATTTATTGTATTTAAAACTCGATTAACTTCTTATTTAGAATTTTTAACAGAATCTTCAATATTTGATAATTTTTGAATGATGTCAAAAGATAGTTCATCAAATTGCTTTCTAACAATATTTACAATACTATCTTCAATAGGGGATTCAGTTTTTAGAGGAGTATAGTTTTGTTCATTTTTTTCAGCACCCGTAAATAACCACATTGGATCAATTCCTTTTATATTATCTATAATTGCTAATAAAATTGTTTCGTTAGGTTTTTTAGTAAAATTAACGACTGCACTAACCAGTTGTTGTGAAACTCCTATAAGTTCCGAAAACTGCCTTTGGTTTAGACCAGTGTCTTTAAACACTTTTACGACTCTATCTGTTCTATGTTTGTCTTCTTCTTTCATTTTGAAAAACAAATATAATAAATATTTACCACAAACTATGATTAAATAATTTATCATATTCAAATTTAGTTCTTTATAATAATGTGAAATTGTATATAATAATAAAAGTCCTATTGATAAATAGGACTTTTAGGGGTTTAGGGGTTTTGGGGTTTTTAAAGGGGGAACTTATGAAGAAAACAAATACTGAAGATTTTTTATATAAAAAGTAAAGTTTAGGGAACAGTACATTTTTATCTTGTCAATTATATTTTTAACATAATCTTCAGTATTTGATATTTCGAAGAATAGTTTTAGCAATTCTCCTAATTCATGATAACCTTTTTTTATGAAGCTATATAGGGATTTAGCTTTTAGGGATCATAGTTATCATTAATTTCTATTTTAAATTATAATTATAATAGAATATGTTTTTACCTTATTTATTATTTCTTTGAAAATAATTTTTTACTTAATTTTAATGTAAACAAGCATTTTATAAGATAATAGAACTTAATAATTATTAGGGGCACTACAAATGTAGTAAATATTTACCACAAACAATGATTATTTTAAAATAAATTTAAAAATAAATCACTACAAATAGTTAACGTGTTGATTATTAGTAATATATTTTTTATTTTAAAAGAAATTTTTATTAAAATTAGTTTGCAGTTATGCTATATAGTATTAAACCAAATTGATAACTATGTTATTATCATCTATTAAGTACTTACATCTATTTAATTGTAGTGAAAGAATACTAGCTATAAACTTTTCTATAAATAATACTTTATCTATTATTATACTTTAAATTGTTTCTATAAGACTCATAAAATGTCTTTAAATACATGTAGTTTGAATACAATAAAAATTAACAATACGTAATAACTAGTTGTTTTAAAGTATAATAAGTATTTATTAAATTTAGAGCAATAAAAAAGTCCAATTATAAATTGGACTTTTTTTTTAGAAAGGGGATTTCTAGGGAATTTATGTTGTTATTATAACAAATATTGAAGATTATAAACTAAAAAAGTAATATTTAGGGAATATTAAATCTTTAATTTGTTAATTTCTAATGAATACTGTTGTTGGTCAATTAGAGTTTTTAACAGAATCCTCAATATTTGATAATTTTTGAAGGATGTCTTGAGACAATTCCTCAAATTCTTTTTTAACTATTTTTTTTATATGAAGTTCTATAGGGGATTCAACTTCTTTGGGGGTATAGTTACTCATTTGTTCACCAATGCCAGTTAATAACCACATTGGATCGATGTTTTTTATT
Source organism: Polaribacter vadi (assembly GCF_001761365.1). NCBI lineage: Bacteria > Pseudomonadati > Bacteroidota > Flavobacteriia > Flavobacteriales > Flavobacteriaceae > Polaribacter > Polaribacter vadi. Next base: position 596,673 of record NZ_CP017477.1, read on the forward strand.
TTATCAATAATAGCTAGCAATATCGTTTCGTTAGGTTTTTTTGTGTAGTTTACAACTGCACTAACTAACTGCTGAGATATTCCTAAGATTTCAGAAAACTGCCTTTGATTTAATCCAGTTTCCTTGAAAATCTCTATTACTCTATCTGATCTTTTTTTATCTTCTTCTTTCATCTTTATTAACAGCACTACAAATGTAGTAAATATTTACCACAAACAAGGATTTTTTTGATAAATTTTTTTATTTATTTTTTAAAGCCCCCATTATTTCACTCTTTTTCCTTGCAGATACAGGGATGTTTGATGAATCATTTAATATTAAATATCCACCATCAGACTTTATAAATTCTTTTATATAACCTTTATTTACCAAATGACTTTGGTGAACTCTTAAAAAATTTACTTCTTTTAAAATATCTGCGTAATATTTTAATGTTTTCGATACTAAAATTTTAGTGGTATCCTTTAAATAGAAAGTTGTGTAGTTATTATCGGCCTTACAACGTATTATATCTTCGATATTTACAACGATTATTTTTTCTGAAGTATGTAATGATAATCTTTTTGGCTTATTGTTAGGTGCTGTAACTAGCTGTTTTAAAACGTTTAATTGCTCTTTCTTTGGTTGAATTTGAACTTTAGCTTTCTCTATTGCATTCGATAAATCCTCAATAGAATAAGGCTTTAAGATATAATCGATAGCAGCAAATTTAAAGGCTTTAATTGCATATTCATCACTTGCAGTTACAAATATTATTTTAGAGTTTAAGTTTGCTACAATCTCTAGAATATCAAATCCAGTACCATCTCCTAACATAATATCTAAAAACAAAATATCTGGTTGTTGCTTTTGTAATAGTTTAGATGCTTCTACTACACTTGCAGCTTTTCCTATTATTTCTATGGATGGATGATATTTTTCAATATCATTACATAACATTTCTAATGCTTCTGGAATATCATCTACCACAAATGATGTTAACTTACTCATGTTTGATTTTTTTATCGGTGAAATTCAATTAAGTTCTTTATTAATAATCTGTTTTTAAAGGAATTCTAAAACTTACTTTAGTTCCTTTAATTTTAGTGTCTTCAATAATTTCATCAATTTTAAAATTACTTTTATAAGAGAGTATATGTAACCTTTCTTTAGCAACACTTAATGCTACAGATTTATGTTTTGTTGTTGATTTTCTTTTTTTAGATTGATGAATGCCTATGCCATTATCTATAATACTACAAAGCAAAAAACCATGTTCTACTTTAAAATTAATTTGAATTGTACCCAAATTGTTTTTTTGAAAAGCATGTTGTACACAATTTTCTACAAAAGGTTGTAGTAACATTGTTGGAATCAGGATTTCATCTGGATCTATATTATTTAAGTTTGATGTGATAGTATAGGTAAATGTTTTTGAACTCATTCTTTGTTCTAACTCAATATAATTCTTTAAAAGTGTAATTTCTTCTTGTAAAGTGATCTCTTCAGTTCTTGAATTGTTTAAAATTCCTCTTAATAAAATAGAAAATTTAGAAATTGTAGCATTTAATTCATCAATTTTATTGGTATTGCCAAGTGCTTTAATTCCGTTTAAAACATTAAATATAAAATGCGGATTCATTTGCAACTGCAAAGATTTTTGCTCTAAAGACAGTAAACGGTTTTTTAGTTTCAAGGAATCTAATCTCTCTTTGTGCTTTTTATTAATATTCTTAATATAAAAATCTAAATAAAAATAACCTATTAATAAGAATGATATGACAACTGCAAAAATAAACCAGACTTGTTTGTAAAAAGGAGCATCAATTTTAAACGAAAAAGAGATAATGTCACTTTCATAATTATCTATTTTAGACTGTACTTCAAAACTATATTTACCAGCATTTAAATTGGGAAACTGAATGGTATTATTCCTAGACCAAGGAGAAAAATTGTTAGTTAGTTTATACCTATATAAGACTTTTTTAGGATTTGAAAGATGTACAGTTTTAAAAGTAATGGAGATATTATTTTCTGAATTCGAGAAATTCACCTTTTTATCTAAAAACAAAGAATCTACATTTTGATGATTTACTTGAAGATTCTCAAAATAAATAGTTGGTTTAAAAAAAGATTGATTTTCTGCATCATTTTTTAAAGTATAAATTCCTTTATCAGAAGCTATAAATGTAGATTTTTGGCAATCATTAAAAACGGAGTAAATTGTATTTGTGGCTAAAGCATTGTATTTATTAATTTTCTGTTTAAAAGAAAAGGAGGGAAGTACAAAAATTTCCAATCCGTTTGTTTTGGAAGTTACCCAAAGCTCATTTTTTAATTTTTTGATAGATGAAATATTCTCTAATGTTGGTATTTCTTTTTCAATTGATGTATCGTTTACTAGTAACAATCCATTTTGAGAAGTTGCTGCAACCATTTTGTCTTGAAAAGCTAAAAGAGAAACTATATGATCTGTAGATATTCTAAAAATATTTTTAGGTTTTTGCAAATCATCTATTTGCCAAAGACCTTTATTAGAAGCAATATAAAAAGTATTCTGATGAAAAATAATGTCATTAATAATCGAAAAATCTATAATTGAATTAATTTTAACAGGTTCTAAAATAGTATTCTTAAAGTGATAAACGCCTTCTTGAGTTCCTAAAAATAGGTCATCATCTTTTAAGAAAATTTTTAAGATTTTTTTCCCTTGTATAAATTGTTCTTTACTTTTATTTTTGATGAACAATCCATTTTCTGACCCTGCATAAATTGCATCATCTTTAACAAATATGGTGTGTGTATTTAGTTTATTGATTTGCGTAAAATCATCGCCATCAAATTGAACCAAACCTTTATTTGTAGCAATTAATAAATAGCCAATTTTATTTTGCTGTATATCAAAAATAGTATTGCTTGGCAAACCATCATCCATAGATATGTTTCTGATATTTTGTTGAGCATAATTGGTAAATGCTGATAATATCAGCATAAAAAACAAGATATATTTTTGAAAAATCGTCATAAAACAAACTTACTAAATAAAATTTTTTGAATTTTGGAAGTTATTACTTAATTAACTATTGCTGCTTTTTTTTTCATTAATAATAAGTGAAATAAAATTTTATTTTGGATTCCTTTTTTCAAAGGAATGACAAATTTATAGGAACTTCAAGGTAAAACCTTGAATAACTCTTTAGAATTAAAACGCCATTACACACAATTTTGTATAATGACGTTTTACAAACTACTTTTCCTTTTTCAATTATTTCATTGCATACAAACGTTTGTTATTTGTATCTGGAGTTATGTATTCCAATTCTCCATAAGGTTTAATTAAGGGCTTTAAAACCACTAAACCCGTTGTTTTACCTTTAATGATTAAGGTGCTATTTTTAAGTTGATAAGACCATCTGAATTTTTCGATTGGAATGTTCAATTGCTTCACATCAGCATATAAAACTTCTTGAAGTTCTATAAAATCCATCAATTCATCTTGATTTTCGAAAGTTGGAATTTCATTATCAGAATTATGATAATCCAATTCGAATTTTAAAGGAATTGTAAACTGCTTTGTATATGCTTCACCAACAAATCTTTCCTCATCATTATACAAAACATTCAGCCAATCTATATCTTTTTCTTCAGGATATTTTGCAGCAATTTCTTTTGATAAATCTACTTTTCCTGGAGAATATGCTGTTGGATAAAACACATAATGTGGTTTTGCTAAATAATGTTGTGTAAAATCGCCATTAAAAATAGAATAGTAAGGAGAAGCAATTACATTTGGCATTTCGTCTGAACAAAATGCATCTTTAAAAGTGTTCATCAACTCTTTATTTTCTCCCAAACCATTGGCATGAAAAATAATTTTTGAGTTTGCATTTACACTTTCTCGTAAAATTGGTAACGTTCCTTTTGTAATGTTTTTACGTAATGTTTCTGCAGTAATTTTTTCGCCTTTTATAACAGTTTCTAGACTCAAACCTTTAAAAGGATTGCTGTTGTTTACAATATGAATTTCTCCATAAGGCTTTTCAGATTCGTTGCTGTTTAACCAATTGATAATTTCTTCTAAAGAATATTGATCTTCTACAATTTCGAATTGTTGTTCCTCAAAATAAGCTCTTGCATTGTTGTAATAAGTTTCTGTTCCTTTATCGAAACCTGTAATAAAAACTAAAGGATTTCTGGAAAGAACTTCCTCTTTTATAGTATAATCTAACGTGTTTTCTGTTGATGCAATAGTGGGTGTATTTTTTTTGATTGTTGATGATTGATCACAATTAATTAACAGACTTGTTGATAAAAATAGTGCCAATACAAAGATTGATATTTTAAATAAAGTTTTCATAATTTCTATTTTTTAGTGTTATACACTGTAAAAGTAGTTATGAACTTTAGGTAAATTTTGGCTGTTTTAGAATTCGTGAAGTGTGAATTAGAATTCGTACTTCATTTTTTATGTTGATGAGAATTTGATGATTTTTATGAACCAAATTTTAGATCTCACAGGTTTTAAAAACCTGTGAGGTCTTTGAAAGTTTAGTTTTAAAATGGTTTTAGTATTAAAATTACAGATAGTTTGCAAAGAAGTTTAGCCCAGATTGAAATGGCATCCTTTTTTCTTTTTCAGAAAAAAGATATAACCTTTCGACTGCGCTCAAGATAAATTCCAAGCTGGAAATAGCTCCAAAAAAAAGTTATAAATTATAAAAACCTACAAGGTTGAAAAACCTTGCAGGTTGTATCTTGAAGTAAATTTTATAATTTCTCAGCTAAATATTTAGCAGTATAAGATTCTTTATTTTTTGCTAATGCTTCTGGAGTTCCCTGAAAAATAAGGTTTCCACCATTTTTACCTCCTTCTAAACCTAAATCGATAATATAATCTGCACACTTAATGAGTTCTATATTATGCTCAATCACAATAATTGAATGTCCTTTTTTGATCAATTCATTAAAAGATTTCAGTAATTTTTTAATATCGTGAAAATGCAAACCTGTTGTGGGTTCATCAAAAATAAATAAGGCTTTGTCTTTAGTTGTTCCTTTTACTAAAAAGGATGCAAGTTTTATACGTTGAGCTTCACCACCAGAAAGGGTAGAAGAAGATTGCCCCAAAGTAACATACCCCAAACCAACATCTTGCAAGGGTTTTAATTTTTTGGCGATTTTAGTCACTAAATTTTCAGAGAAAAAAGCAACTGCATCATCAATGGTTAAATTTAAAATATCGTCAATGGATTTTCCATCGAACTTTACTTCTAAAACTTCTTTTTTGAATCGTTTTCCATTACAAACATCGCATTCTAAATGCACGTCTGCCATAAATTGCATTTCAATGGTAACTTCGCCTTCACCTTTACAAGTTTCACAACGTCCACCTTCAACATTAAAAGAAAAGTGTTTGGGTTTGTAATTTCTTATTTTTGATAATTTCTCATTCGAATATAAAGCTCTGATATCATCATACGCCTTAATATACGTTACAGGATTTGAACGCGATGAACGCCCAATAGGATTTTGATCTATAAATTCTACATGTTTTATATTCTCGAAATTTCCTTTAATTTCTGTATGTTGTCCAATTTTATCTCCATAACCTTGTAGCTTTTTTTGCATTGATGGATATAAAATTTTCTTAACCAATGTGCTTTTCCCTGAACCAGAAACCCCAGTTATAACCGTTAAAGAATCTAAAGGAAATGTAACATCTACATTTTGTAAATTATGTTCTCTTGCTCCAATAATTTGAATATTATTTTTTGAGGTTCTACGTTTTGTAGGCACTTCAATCTTTAATTCTTCATTTAAATATTTTGCAGTTAAAGAGTCAGATTTTAAGATTTCATCGAAATTACCTTCAGCAACTACATTTCCTCCAAAAGTTCCTGCTTCTGGACCAATATCGATGATGTAATCAGCTTCTTTCATGATATCTTCATCATGTTCAACAACTACAACTGTGTTGCCTAAATCACGTAAATCTTTTAAAACTCCAATTAAACGTTCTGTATCTTTTGGATGCAAACCAATACTGGGTTCATCTAAAATATACATAGAACCCACCAATGAACTTCCTAGTGAAGTTGCCAAATTTATACGCTGACTTTCACCTCCAGAAAGTGTGTTTGAAGTTCTGTTGATGGTTAAATAATTTAAACCAACATCCGTTAAAAATTTTAAACGATTGTTAATTTCCATCATTAAACGTTTTGCTATTTTCTCATCATAGGTATCTAATTTAATGTTTTTAAAGAACACAGCCAATTCATCTAAAGGTAATGAAACCAAATCAGAAATTGTTTTTTCGTTTATTTTTACATAATTGGCTTCTTGTCTTAAACGTTTACCATTACAGGTTGTACATTTTGTTTTTCCACGATAACGTGATAACATTACTCGATTCTGAATTTTATAACTTTTTTCTTCTAAAGCTGCAAAAAAGTGATTGATTCCATTAAAATTCTTGTTCCCATTCCAAACTAATTCTTTCTGTGCATCTGTTAGCTGAAACCAAGGTTTGTGAACAGGAATATCAAATTTATAAGCAACAGCAATTAATTCTTCTTTATAATGAATGTAAGATGGAGTTCTAAAAGGAAAAATGGCATCATCAAAAATAGATAAACCTGTATTTGGAATGACCAAATCTTCATCAATTCCAATAACATTTCCATAACCTTCGCAAGTTGGGCAAGCTCCATAAGGATTGTTAAAACTAAACAAATGAGTGTTTGGTTCTAGAAAAGTCATACCATCTAAATCGAACTTATTACTAAATTCAGTTACTGTATTATCTGCCAAATTTTCGATAAAACAAATTCCTTTTCCTTCAAAAAAAGCAGTTTGTACTGCATCTGCTAACCTGTTGTAAAAATCTTCATCATCTTTAGTTACAACTCGATCTACAACTAAATATAAAGGTTCGTTTTTAAAATCCTTTTGTGGAAAATCTGCAATTCTATATACTTGATCATTCCATTTTAATCTTGCATAGCCTTGTTGTTCTAAAACTTGTAAAACTGTTTTTAGTTCTCTATTTTCATCAATAGTAACTGGTGCAAATAATAAAAGTTTTGTTTTTTCTTCAAATTTCTGAACGAATTTTACCACATCAGAAACTGTATCTTTTTTAACTTCGTTTCCAGAAATAGGAGAGAAGGTCTTCCCAATTCTGGCATATAATAATTTTATATAATCGTAAATTTCTGTGGATGTACCTACTGTAGATCTTGGGTTTGTAGAATTTACTTTTTGCTCAATAGCAATTGCAGGTGCAATACCCTTTATATAATCTACTTTTGGTTTGTCTAATTTTCCCAAAAACTGACGAGCATAAGAACTTAAACTCTCTACATATCTTCTTTGACCTTCTGCATACAACGTATCAAAAGCAAGCGAAGATTTACCAGAACCAGAAAGCCCAGTAATTACAACGAGTTTATTTCTTGGAATTACAACATCAATATTTTTTAAATTGTGCAATTTTGCACCTTTAATAATGATGTTTTCTTTAGGATTTATTGTGGAAATATCAGGCTTCATCTATCTAAAATATAAGGCATAAAAATACTACTATTTTAACGGATAGGAAAAAAAGTTTATGCTTCAATTTGTTAAAAAAGTTTGCCTAATTAAAAATTAATACTATATTTGAGCACTTAATAATCACAAAATTAGACGCATATAGCTTAAAATTACTTTTAACATTATTTATATAATAATAAAAAAAGGAACCACTAGTTCTTTTAAAAAGTAGTTATGATGCGAAAAAATACAATTTCCGATAGTACTTTAGTAAGCGAATACATTCAAGGTAAAGAAGCTTCTTTAAGTATATTAATCAACAGACATCAACAAAGATTATTCAGCTTTATTTATAGTAAAGTGAAGGATAGAGATATTACAGAAGATGTTTTTCAAGACACATTTATTAAAGTAATTAAAACCTTAAAAAAAGGGAATTATAACGAAGAAGGTAAGTTTTTGCCTTGGGTGATGAGAATTGCACACAATTTGGTAATCGATCATTTTAGAAAAACAAAAAGAATGCCCGCTTTTAGAACTACAGATGAGTTCGATATTTTTTCTGTTTTAGGTGATGGAACCTTAAATGCTGAAAAACAATTGATACAAGAACAAATATTTTCTGATGTTAGAGAACTTGTAAATGAGTTGCCAGAAGAACAAAAAGAAGTTTTGGTAATGCGTATGTATAAAGACATGAGTTTTAAGGAAATTAGCGAAAACACTGGAGTTAGCATTAATACAGCTTTAGGTAGAATGCGTTATGCATTAATAAACATGCGTAAAATAATAGATAAACATAAAATTATTTTGGTGAATTAACAATAAAGTAAAATATGCGTCGTTAATAGTTTATAACCAACAAATTAAACAGCTTATATGATGCAACTTTACTCAAAAAAGCCTTCTGAATTTCAGATGCAACCCAAAAAAGAAACAGTTCAATTTTTGATTAATTTTTCCAAATCGCTAACTATTGTAAAAACAAAATCAGAAGACTTCATTGAATTGAATTTGAATTAAGAGCGGAAAAAGCTTCAACACATGTTGAAGCTTTTTCCAGTTTTAGCCTATTTTGATAGTTGGTATATTCCAAAATTATATTTAAATATTTTGGACGTTCCCTAAAAAGGTTTGGCTTGGAATTTATCTTGAGCGCAGTCGAAAGGTTATATCTTTTTTATGCGGAATTTTAATTAACCTTGTTTTTATTAATAAGTTTGTTTCTTATCAGTATAAGATATTGAAATTAAGTTAGTATAAAAAAGGATGCCATTTCAATCCCTAGCGCACATTTTTGTCGACTTTTATACATTGGAAATCAACAGTAATTATTTAAAAATTTCAAAAGTATTCTTTTAATCTAATTGTATGAGATCCTTTCAGGATAACAAACTGTATTGATATTCAATTTTATCTGTATCAAAATTATTTTCTCTATGAATCTCTGTAAAAAAATCAGCAAAACTCTGCATTCATAATTTTTCAAAAGCGCTACTAAAAAAATCAAAAGAATTAATACGCGCTTAATTTTCTCCCGAAATTGCATCCATGGAAAATATATTAGTAGCAGGTGCAAATGGTACCACAGGAAAAAAAATAGTAACATTGTTAGAATCATCACAATATTTTAATCCAGTTGCTATGGTTCGTAAAAAAGAACAACAAGAACAATTTGAAAAAAGAAATATAAAAACAGTGTTAGCGGATTTAGAAGAAGATGTTTCGCATACAACAGAAAACATTGATAAAGTTATATTTGCAGCAGGTTCTGGAGGTAAAAAGGTAAAAGAAGTAGATGAAAATGGCGCAATAAAACTGATTGACGCTTCTAAAAACACAAAGGTTAAAAAGTTTATTATGTTAAGTTCTATGGGCGCAGATAACCCAGAAGAGGCTAAAGATTTAAAAGAATATTTGCAAGCAAAACACAATGCAGATGTTTATTTAAGAGATAGTAATTTGCCATTTTCGATTGTTAGACCAGGTTCTTTAACAGATGATAAAGGAAAAGGAAAAATAGAACTTTCTGAAAAATTAAATAAAAGTGGAGAAATTAGTAGAGATGATGTTGCACAAACTTTAGTAAGAGTTTTACACGATTCTGCAACCATAAACGAAACGTTCGAAATTATAAAAGGAGATACTTTAATTGGAAAGGCGATTCCTAATTAATAAAAAAAGCCGCATTTAATTTCTCCAAAGGGGAAAAACACTCTTTTTTAAAAGAAAAACTCTTACAATTTCCGTAGAATTTGTAAGAGTTTTTTTCATTAAAAAATAATCTATATTTTTTATAAATAACTATTTCCTCTGTGAATCTCAGCGAAAAAAACTCTGAGAATCTCTGTGTAATAATTTCCACAACAATCAGTGCAAATCCGTGAAATCCGTGTCAAAAACTATTTTCTCTGCGAAACTCCGTGTCAAATTTACTCACAATCATAAGTAAAAATCCGTGAAATCAGAGTCTACTTTTTACCTTTATAATAATCACTCAAAACAGTTCTTCTACCAATTGTTTTTGTGATGATGTCTTTGTCTAAATCCCAACCTCTTGCAGGCGAATAATCACGTCCATACCAAATAATTTGCAAATGTAAATCGTTCCAAAGTTCTCTTGGGAATAAGCGTTTTGCATCTTTTTCGGTTTGTGTTACGTTTTTTCCGTTTGTTAAATTCCACCTATATAATAATCTATGAATATGTGTATCAACAGGAAAAGCAGGCACACCAAAAGCCTGACTCATAACAACACTTGCTGTTTTATGACCAACTGCTGGCAATTCCTCTAAGCCTTCAAAAGATTGAGGAACTTCGCCATTATATTTTTCGATGAGTATTTTTGATAAACCATAAATCCCTTTGCTTTTCATGGGTGATAATCCACAAGGACGAATAATTTCTTTAATTTCTTCCACAGACATTTTTACCATATCAAAAGGATTATCTGCTTTAGCAAATAACAAAGGCGTAATTTTATTGACACGAACATCTGTACATTGAGCAGAAAGTAACACAGCAATTAAAAGCGTATACGCATCTTTATGATCTAAAGGAATAGGAATTTCTGGGTATAATTCTTCTAATTTATCGATTACAAATTGAACTTTTTCTTGTTTGGTCATTCTTTTAATTCTAGATTCGAGGTTTAAAATTCAAAGTTATTAATATCTTGTTAAACAACTTCTCAATTACTCGAATATTATACATGCTTTGTATCTTTGTTAAAAACTAACAATTATGACATCATTAAAGATAGGAGATAAGGCTCCACAATTTGAAGCAAAAGACAATGCAGGAAATACTGTAAAATTATCAGATTATGCTGGTAAAAAATTAGTGTTATTCTTTTATCCAAAAGCAAGCACACCTGGTTGTACAAATGAAGCTTGTGATTTAAGAGACAATTATCAATCTTTTTTAGCCAAAGGTTATGATGTTTTGGGTGTTAGTGCAGATTCTGCTAAAAGACAACAAAATTTTATCAATAAAAACGAATTACCATTTCCTTTATTAGCAGATGAAGACAAAGCTGTAATTGAAGCTTTTAATGTTTGGGGACCTAAGAAATTTATGGGGAAAGAATATAATGGAATTCACAGAACTACTTTTGTTATTGATGAAAAAGGAATCATTGAAGATGTAATTACGAAAGTAAAAACCAAAGCACATGCTGCTCAGATTTTGGAGTAGTGCTCATTTTTAAGTTTTTATGATTAAAAATACCTAGTATTAGGTATTGTTTCTGATTGTTAATTTGCTAATATTTGAAGTGATATTTCATTTTTTTTTACAAATTAAACAATCCTAAACTATTAATTATGAAAACAAAACTATTTTTTATTCTTGTATTCTTTTTTATAAGTAACCATCTCTTTTCTCAGAACATTTCAATTACTGATGCTAATTTTGAACAAGCTTTAATAGATTTAGGTTGGGATACTAATGGCTTAAATGGTAATATTTTAGAAAGTGAAGCGATCGTTATTGATAGCTTAAAAATAGGAGATCCTTTAGCAAATGAATTAACACCTAATGTTTTTGCTAAAATAACAGATATTACAGGTATTTCAGGAATGCCAAATTTAACATATTTAGATGTTAGAGAAAATGAAATTACATCTGTAGATTTATCAGCAAATATTGCTTTGGTAGATGTTAGTTTAGGAGGAAATCTCTTATCTACAATAGATGTTTCTAAAAATGTAAATTTAAAATCACTATTTGTAAATGATAACCAATTAACAACCATAGATGTTTCTAACAATACAACTTTAGAGCGTTTTGGAATCATGCGAAATCAGTTTACTTCTATCGATGTTTCTACTTTGTTAAATATTAAGGACTTATTTATTCATGGCAATCAATTGACTAGTATAGATTTAACTAAAAATGTAAATTTGGTTACTTTACAAGCATATGATAATTTACTATCCACTTTAGATGTAAGTCAAAATATATTTTTAGAAATTTTAAGGATGGATAATAATCACGATTTAAATCCAAACAATACAATATCTAGTTTAGACTTATCTAATAATATTGCATTGAGAGATTTAAGAATTTCTAATAATCCAATTAACGCAATTGATCTTACGAATAACATTAATTTAGAGTTTATAACCTTAGACGGAGTTGGAATTTCTGGAATAGATGTAACGCAAAACACCAAGCTAAAGAGAATTTACGCTAGCTTTAATAGCAATTTTACAAGTTTAGATGTATCTCAAAATACAGATTTAGAATATTTAACAATATCAAACAATAATATTTCTAGCATAGATGTTAGTAATAACCCAGAGTTACTTTGGCTTTCTATAGAACACAACTCAATTTTAGATATCGACCTTAGTAATAATACTAAATTAACCAATTTATATTTAGATAATAATGGTTTTAGCAGTTTAGATGTAAGTGCAAATTTATTATTAGGTAAAGGAAACCCACAATCTTTTGCTCCAGTTTTTGTAAATCAAAACCCTAATTTATCTTGTATTCAAGTTGATGTAACTCAAGACACTTCAGAATGGATTAAAGATGATAATGCAATATTTAGTACAAACTGTGGAAATCCAAATGCTACAATTGCAATACCAGATACAAATTTTGAACAAGCTTTAATTGATGCTGGTTGGGATTCTAATGGATTAAGTGGAACAATTTTAGAGACTGAAGCGCAAACTATTGATAGTTTAAAAATTAGTGGAAAAGAAATTGCATCTTTAGTAGGTTTAGAAAAAATGTCTAATTTAACATATTTACACGCAAGTAATAATTCGTTAACCTCAATTAATACAACTCAAAACTCACAACTGAAAAAATTATATTTAGATGGTAATAATCTATCTGATATTGATGTTTCTTTAAATACAGATTTAGAAGTTTTTTCAATTTTTGGAGGAAGTTCTCAACTTACAACTATTGATTTAAGTAATAATACCAAGTTAACGAGTATAACACTTACTACGTTATCTAATTTAGAAAATATCATTTTTGGCAACTCTCCAAATTTAACTTATATTCAATTAGCATATAATAAAGTTGCTAGTTTAGATTTATCAGGTTTACCTAACTTGGAAGAGCTAAAAATTCCTTTTCAACAAATGGAAAGTTTAGATGTTTCTCAAAACACCAAACTAACCAATCTTTGGGTTTCTAGCAATAATTTAACAAGCTTAGACTTATCTAACAATCCAGCTTTAACACAAGCTTTAGTAGATGGTAATCAATTAACAACTTTAAATGTTTCTCAAAATCCTGAGTTATTATTTGTAAGAGCTTATGAAAATCAATTAACTGAAATTGATGTAAACAACAGTCCAGAGTTAAATTCTTTGTGGTTAGGAGGAAATTCAGGCGATTTAAGTGGAAGATCAGAAACCAACTCTTTTGCTACAATTGATGTTTCTAACAACTTAAAATTAAAGGAATTAATCATAGCAGGTTCTAATTTAACAACCATAGATGTTTCTAAAAATAAGGATTTAAATCTGTTAAACGTAAACTCGAATAATCTTACAGAATTAAACCTTACCGAAAATGATTCTTTAAAAGTATTGGCTTTTGGTATCAATAATATAAATACTGTTGATTTATCCAACTTAACAAAATTAGATGAACTGTATGCTTATGAAGCGAATCTTACTAGTTTAGATGTTTCTAACAATACAAATCTTACCAAACTATTAGTTTATACTAATAATTTAACAAACTTAGATATTTCTAACAATTTAGCATTAAAAGAATTAGATATTAGTGATGTTCGTTTTGATGGAACTTTAGATTTGTCTAATCATAATCAATTAGAAAATTTTGTAATGTATAATACACTGTATACAAGTGTAAATCTAAACAATGGTAATAATGTTAGCTTTAACAATTTAGAAATTAAAGACAATACTAATTTAACATGTGTTCAAGTTGATAATGAAAATTATGCGAATACCAATTTTACGAACATTAATGGCGGTTTTTCTTTTAGTGAAGATTGTGGTTTTGGATCTATGTTTGTAACAATTCCAGATGCAAATTTTGAGCAAGCTTTAATTGATTTAGGATGGGATACAAATGGTTTAACTGGCAATATTTTAGAAAGCGAAGCAATTGCTATTGATAGCTTAAAAATAGGGAATCCTTTAACAAATGAATTAACACCTAATGTGTTAGCTAAAATTACAGATGTTACAGGTATTTCTGCAATGCCAAATTTAACATATTTAGATGTTAGAGAAAATGAAATTACATCTGTAGATTTATCAGCAAATATTGCTTTGGGAGATGTTAGTTTAGGAGCGAATCTATTAACTTCTATAGATGTTTCTAAAAACGTTAATTTAGTTTCACTTTTTGTAAATGAAAACCAACTTACAACTATAGATGTTTCTAACAATATAAATTTAGAACGTTTAGGAATTATGCGAAATCAAATTTCTACTGTTGATGTTTCTATGTTGCTAAACTTAAAAGATTTATTTGTGCATGAAAATTCTTTTAACAGTTTAAATATTTCAAATAATACCGAATTAACTTGGCTGTATGCTTCAGGAAATCAAATAGCTACAATTGATTTATCAACCAATACAAAATTAGTAAGAATAGATATTTACGATAATTTGTTGACAAGTATAGATGTAAGTATGTTACCTGATTTGAGCGATTTTAGAACAGCAAATAATCAAATAACAAATTTAGATGTTTCAAATAACACAAACTTACTTTCATTTAGTTGTAATGATAATTTATTAACCTCATTAAATGTAAAAAATGGAAATAATAGCAATTCAACATATTTTGATGCTTCAAACAATCCAAATTTAACATGTATTCAAGTTGATGATATTGCTTATGCAACTACAAACTGGACTCAAAAAGATCCTCAAACCAATTTTAGTTTAAATTGTAATGAAGGTATTGTAAGTATTCCAGATGCAAATTTAAAAGCTGCTTTATTGGCAAATACTTTGATAAATACAAATGAAGATACTGAAATTCAGATTTCAGAAGCAGAACAATTTAATGAGGCTTTAGTAGGGGAAGAGTTAAACATAGCAGATTTAACAGGTATAGAAGCTTTTGTAAATATTACAGGGCTAAATTTTAGAGGTAACGATTTAACAACAATTGATTTATCTAAAAACACAAAACTTACTTGGATAGATTTAGACAGTAACAACCTATCTCAAGTAGATTTTTCTAATAATTTAGCGTTAAATTTTATAGATATTTCTTTAAACGATTTGAATAGTTTAGATATTAGTATGTTGGTAAATTTAGAGAGTTTATATGCTGGTGATAATAAAATTACTTCAATTGATGTTTCAAACAACATCAATTTAAAAAATCTTTGGTTAAATATTAATGAACTAACATCTATTGACATCACTTCTAATATCAATTTAGAAAATTTACAATTAGATTGGAATTTTAATTTATCTGCAATTGATTTTTCAAACAATTTAGAATTGAATAGAATTCATGTATGGAGAACTTCTTTAACCACTTTAGATGTTAGCATGTTGTCAAAACTGCAAAGATTATATGTTTCTGATACTCAAATAACAACCTTAGATATTTCTAACAATCCAAAATTATATGATATTCGATTAGGAGAAACAAACGTTACTTCATTAGATGTCTCTAAAAATGTATTGTTAGAAAGAATAGATGTTTTTAAAACAAAAATTACTTCTTTAAATGTTTCTAAAAACACAAAATTAATAACGTTGTTAATGAACGAAAACGAATTTACAGGTATAGATGTATCTAAAAATCCACTTTTAGTGGAGTTGAATGCTAGCGATAATAACATTGTGAATATCGATATTCAAAGAAATGCAAATCTAGAAACCTTACTAATTAATAACAATCTTTTAGAAAGAGCAGTTTTAAGAAACGGAAATAATGCAGCAATCACAAATTTAGATATTACAGGCAACGAAAATTTAACGTGTATTTCTGTTGATAACGTTGCTTATGCTAATGATAATTGGTTAAATAAAGATACAACTGCTACTTATAGCACAGATTGTAATGCTATTTGGGAAGTGTATACAGAAGATTCTAGTTTAGAGGATTCTTTAAATTCAATTGCAGGTTTAGATGATGATGGAGATGGAATGATTACCTATGAAGAAGCACAAGCATTTACAGGCGATTTAGATTTAAGTGGACAAAATATTACTTCAGTTACAGGTTTAGAAGCGTTTACAAATGCTGCAAGCATCAATATATCTGGCAATAGTATTACAGATATCAGTAGCTTATTAACTGCAAATACTGTAGTAGTTTCTTCTAGGATTTCTGGTAAAACAAAAAGTATAGCCAGAAGTAAAAATAATGTCAAAAAATTAAATGTTGCTGATAACTTAATTGAAGAAATTGATATTTCTGAAATTTCAACATTTACAGAATTAATTGTAAGGAATAATAAGTTAATTTATTTAAACATTAATAATGATAGCAATGCAAATCTTTTAAACCTAGATGCAACTGGAAACCCAGATTTAAAGTGTATTCAAGTAGATGATGTTGCTTTTGCAAACGGAAACGCAAATTGGACCAAAGATCCTGTAGCGAGTTACAATACCTATTGTCCTCCTGCAGGAACATTGGCTGTAGATGAAAACTTTTTAAATGAAAATATTGGAATGTATCCAAACCCTGCAACTTCAAGGATTGAAATTTCAGTTTCAAATGGTTTGATTTTAAAGTCGATAGAAATTTACAATTTGGTGGGTAAAAAACTACAAACAACTCAAAATAGCGATGTAAATCTTTTAGGATTAGCAACTGGAGTATATGTGGTAAAAATTAAAACGAATAAAGGTTCAATTCATAAAAAACTAATTAAAAATTAGAATTTATCTTTAAAATAGAAAAAAGAGAATAGAGAAAATAACATTTAAAACAAGACTAGTTACACAATTAGTCTTGTTTTTTTTTATAGAATACACAAAAAAACATAAATATATTTACTGATTATTAAATCAAAAACAATCAATTTTAAACAAATTAATCTTTTTGGTACATTTTTTGAATTTAACTGCTCATTAACAGCTTCTATCATTAGAATTACTATTTTTGAAGCGTTAAGAAAATAACATTTATGAAGTTTCAGAAAATTATAATCTTATTATTTGTGTTGATTGCAAATAGTGGATTTTCGCAAAATACAACTACTTATAAATCAGAAAGAGAAAAAACGCACGATTTAGTGCATACAAAACTAAAAGTTGATTTTAATTTTGACGATAAAACCATGAATGGGGAAGCTTGGATTACTGCAAAGCCTCACTTTTATACAACTTATAAAATTACGTTGGATGCTAATTCCATGATTATCAAAGAGGTTTCTCTAAATAATAAAAAGCTACCTTTTAATTATAATGATTTCGATTTATCAATCGAATTGCCAAAAACGTATCAAAAAGACGAAGAATTTACTATTTACATCAAGTATACTGCAAGACCAGAAAAGGCAAAAGACAGAATTACAGAAACAATAACCGATAAAAAAGGCTTGTATTTTATCAATGCAGATGGAATTGACAAAAATAAACCTACGCAAATTTGGACTCAAGGTGAAACAGAAGCCAATTCAATTTGGTTTCCTACTATTGATGCTCCAAACCAAAAAACATCCCAAGAAATTTATATAACAGTTCCTAACAAGTACAAAACACTTTCAAACGGAACGTTAGTAAACCAAACAAATGTTGGGAATAATAGAACAGATTATTGGAAATTCGATCAAAAACATGCACCTTATTTAGTGTTTATGGCTGTTGGTGAGTTTGAAATTATCAAAGATTCATACAAGAATATCCCTGTAAATTATTATGTAGAAAAGGAATATGCTTCGAATGCAAAAGATATTTTTGGGTTAACTCCAGAAATGATTGGTTTCTTTTCAGAGAAATTAGGAGTGGAATATCCTTGGGAAGCGTATAATCAAATTGTGGTAAGAGATTACGTTTCTGGAGCTATGGAGAACACAACAGCAGTTGTGCATGGAGAACAGGCCTATCAAAAACCAGGACAATTAATTGATGAAAATGTTCAAGAAAATACTATTGCTCACGAAATTATGCATCATTGGTTTGGCAATTTAGTCACTTCAGAAAGTTGGAGTAATCTTACCTTAAATGAATCTTTTGCCAATTATGGTGAATATTTATGGCAAGAATATAAATACGGAAAAGTTGCCAAAGAAATGCATTATTTTGAGCAATTAGAGGCGTATAAAAACGGACAAAATGATGCCAAAAGTTTAGTTCGTTATCAATATGATGATCAAGAAGAGTTGTTTGATTTAGTAAGCTATAACAAAGGTGGCGCAATTCTACATAATCTACGAACCTATTTAGGTGATGAAGCTTTTTTCTTAGGATTAAAGCAGTATTTAACTCAATATAAATACCAAGATGTAGAAGTTTCGCAATTGCGTTTGGTGTTTGAAGAATTAACAGGGAAGGACTTAAACTGGTTTTTTAATCAGTGGTATTTTGGCGCAAATCACCCAAATATAGAAATTTCTTACGATTACAATACGTTGCAAAAAACGGTGACAGTAAATATCATTCAGTTGCAAGGAGAAACGTTTCAATTTCCTTTTGCTATTGATATTTTTGAAGGAACTAAAAGAACAAGACACAATGTTTTTGTAGAAGGAAATGATGCTTCTTTTACGTTTACTTATAACAAACAACCCAATTTAATCCAAGTAAATGCAGACAATGTATTGATTTGTAAAATTTATGAAAACAAGATTTTAAGTGATTATATTTTTCAGTTAAAAAATGCTGATAATTACGCACACAGAAGAGAAGCTTTGTTGGAAGTTGTTAAAAAACAAGAAGATAAAGATGCTTTTAATGCAGTAGTTGCTGCCTTGAATGATGAATCTTTTAAAATAAGACAGTTAGCGTTACAAAATATCGACTTAATTAATAAAAACACAAAGAAAGATGCCATTTCCAAAATTATGAAAATGGCCAACAACGATTCAAAAACTATTGTGCAAGCTGAAGCTTTAAACACGTTAGGAAAGTTAACAGATCCAGAATTAAAATCGGTGTTTGCAAAAGCATTAGAAAGTAAATCGTATTCGGTTTTGGGCAAAGCACTGGTTTCTATGTATTATATTGATAAACCAACTGCGTTAAAAAAATCGAAAGAATTGCCAGATGAAGTGCGTAAAATTTTAGCAACGCCTTTAACCCGAATTTTTATCGAAGAAAATGACGAAACTGAATTGCCTTTTATCGCAAAAACAGTAGTTTCTGGGATGTTTCTAACCAATGATGATGATACTAAAGAGTTGTATCAAAAGGCATTTAAACAAATTTCTGAAAGCAACAATACAGAAGCTATTCAAAATACGGTGGATGATATGGTTGTAAAAGGAACCGAGTTTAAAGGGTTTAATTTTGATAAAGTGGTCATCAATTTAATGAGAAATATGATTGACGATCAAAAGAAAGCGAATAAACCAAACAAAGAACGAAATATAGAAATTATTAAAACAGCCATGGCTAAATTGCTGTAGTTTAATTTAAAAAATAATGAGCTATATTATTAGTATTGCAATTCTTCTTATGGTGTTGTTTTTTGCTTTAAAACCTAAAAAGAAGTCGAAAATTGTGTCTTTGAAAGATGTGATAGTTCCTGAACATTGGCATCAAATATTAGTGCAAAACGTTTTGTTTTACAAGAAGTTAACAAAAGAGGAGCAAACCCTTTTTCAAGCTAAAATGGTTCGTTTTTTAGAAGCAACAACTATTGAAGCAATTCATTTTGAATTGGAAGAATTAGATCGATTGTTAATTGCAGCAAGTGCTGTAATTCCTGTTTTTAGATTCCCAAATTGGCACTATGCAAATCTCTCTACTGTTTTAATGTATCCTGATTAATTTTGATGAAGAGTTGCAATTCAGCAGTAAAACCGAAGGTAGAAATATTGGTGGTTTAGTAGGTACAGGAAGATTTGAAAACCACATGATTTTATCTAGAAAAGCATTGCATCATGGTTTTAGCAATAAAACTGATAAAGGCAACACAGCCATTCACGAATTTATACATTTGTTAGACAAAGCAGATGGTGTTGTTGACGGAATTCCGAATGCGTTGTTAGACAAACAATACACCATTCCATATTTGCAATTGGTGCATAAAAAGATGGAGGAAATCAATAACGACAAATCTGATATCAGAAATTATGGAGGTACTTCTCAAACTGAGTTTTTTAGCAGTGGCTGGAGAATACTTTTTTGAAAGACCAAAATTGCTAAAAAGAAAACATCCAGCATTGTATGAAATGTTGAAAAGTTGTTTTGTGAAGTGATGTTGGTATTTTTAATATTTTAAGCAGATATAGGATTTATTTGAATTTGGCCACCAATTGCTTTTAAAACTTTCATTATTGTTGCAAATTGTGGTTTAGAACCATCAGATAAAGCTTTGTATAAACTAGGTCTACTTAAACCAGTTTCTTCAGATATTTTAGTCATTCCTATTGCTTTTGCAACATGTCCAATTGCGTTTATGATATCTGTAGTATTTCCTTCTTCTAAAACAGTGTTTAAATATTCAGCAATCATTTCCTTGCTGTCTAAATAATCGGCTATATCAAATTTTGAAGTTTCCATTTTTTATTTATTTAATTTATTCCAGATTTCTTTTGCTTTGTTGATGTCTTTTTGTTGGGTAGATTTATCTCCACCAATAAGTAATACAATTATTTTACCATCTTTTTCTTTAAAATAAATTCGATAACCTTTTGCATAATTAATTCTCAACTCTCTTATTCCATCGCCTACAGATTTAGAATCTCCAAAATGCTCATCAATCTCTAATTTCTGAATTCTAAATATAATTTTTGCTTTGGCTTTAAAATCTTTCAATTTTCTTAGCCATTTGTCAAATTCGATAGTTTTCTCAATAAAGAACATAAAACACTGTATCTACTTGGATACAAAAATAAGTAATTTTTAGAGTTATTAAAAACTTTTTTAAGCGTGATATAATTAGTCCATAAAAAAATGGAGGAAATTAATAACGACAAATCCGATATTAGAAATTATGGAGGCACTTCTCAAACTGAGTTTTTAGCAGTGGCAGGAGAATACTTTTTTGAAAGACCTAAATTGCTAAAAAGAAAACATCCAGCATTGTATAAGATGCTGGAGAGTTGTTTTGTGAGGTGATGTTTGAGTTTCTGAATTATTTTAAACTTTCTATTTTTTATAGTCTAGAAAATCAGAGAAAATTCGATCTGTAAAATATCTTTAGCTTTCGATGTTGAAAGGGAAATCAAAATTATCAATACCTATTTCTTTTATAGGAATAAAATTCTCAAGTTCTTTTTCTAAAATCCTTCTTCTTTTATCAATTTCACCTAGTAATTTTGAACAAATCATTTCAATATTTAGAAGCATTTCATTTGAAAAAGTCAATCTAGTTTTATTTCTTAAAGGAATTAATAAATCTAGTTTTTTTATTATTTACACTCATATAATAAGGTTTTATATCAATTATATCAGAGTCAGAATGAGCAATAGCTTTATTTCTAAGTTTTATCAAGGAATTGTGCAGTTCTTTTTCATTGGTGTTTAAAATCTTGATAACATTTTTGTTTAAATCAGGAATAGAATTTTTAGAATTTTTATCATTTCCAGAGAAAGGTCTTGAGTATGCGACTATTAAAGCTGAAGATAGAGCTTCTTTTGTTAATATATCTATTTTTCTTTTTTCAGTATTAATTTCTAAGTCTAAATTATTTTTATCAAATATTATTCTTGCAATATCCAAAACTTCTTTAAAATCATTAAAGGAAATTAAAAGTCTATAAAATTGGTTTTTCTTTCCTTTTAGTCTGTTTCCTTCATTTTCCATCAAATAAGTTTTTATAATATTAAAGAAAATACCGTGTTTTAATTTATTATATCCAGAGTTAGCTAATTTCGTCTTTTTCCAAAGAAAACAAACAGGAAAAACACCCTTTTTATTTGTAACTTAATGAGATAATAAAGATATAATTTTAAACTTTGTTAAATTTTAAGAGATGGTTCTTATTGAGAATCATTGAGCAGTGCAACAATTCTTAATGGAGCTCCACTTCCTCCTTGAATTTTCATTGGTAATGCAATTACTTTAAAACCAATATTTGGTAACTGCTCTAAATTGGTTAAATTTTCAAAAGCAGGTATGTTTTTTGAGAGTAATATAACGTGACTTTTAAAAAATTCTGATTGACCATAATCAATACTTGGAGTATCAATTCCAATTGAATTAATTTGACGATTATCAACCAACCATTGTGCTGCTTCTGCAGATAATCCAGGAAAATGTAGTTTTTGAACTGCATGTTCTCCACGTTCATCAGTTCCTAAATATTTAACTTTATTTGGGTAGTATTTAGAAAAACCTGTTTGTAATAAAACAATACTTCCATTTGGAATTTTTGTGTTCTCCTTTTTTTCCCATTCTAAAATATCTTCAATACTAATTAGGTAGTCAGAATTATCAAGCACTTTTAAAGAAACATCAATTTTTATTGCTGGTCCAATTAGTTTTTCAAGTGGTATTTCATCAACAGTTAGTCCTTTTTTTGCAAAATGAATGGGTGCATCTATATGAGTTCCACCATGTTCTGCTGTACTAAAATTATTGGCAGCATAGTAATAACCTTTATCAGTTTGTCCTTTAAAAACAGTATCTAATTTAAATTCCTTGGCTGTTACCCAATAGATAGTTTCATCAGAATAAACATGTGATAAATCAATTATTTTTTTCTCTTGAGAAGTAGTAGAACCTTGTGAATCTATGGATTTATGATCACAAGCATTAAATGAGAAAAAGAATATTAGAATGATAAAATAAGACGTTTTCATTTTTTTAATTTTAAGAATTGTTGATAAAGTTAGCTTTTTTAAACCACAAAATCAACTGGTTAGCTGTTCTTTTTTGTTAAAAATGATTTTCAATATGGTATTCCTCAAAAACCAAACACAATTTTTATTTCTATTCGTAAATCAGATAGTATCTTTGCACTTCACAATTTTTTATGTCCATAAACACACTTTTAATAACTCCACCTTTTACGCAGTTAAATACTGCCTATCCTGCAACTGCCTACATTAAAGGTTTTTTAAATTCTAAAAATGTAAAAGCAACGCAAATGGATTTAAGTATCGAGTTGTTTACAGCTGTGTTTACCAAAGAATTTATCGATGCTATTTTTAAACAAGCAGATTTATTAGGCAATAAAGACTTGCCTTTGGTGTACAATCAGCGAGAAGAATACATTAATAAAGTAGATACTGTGATGCAATATTTGCGTGTGCAAGAAGTAACAGCTGCGTATCAAATTGTGCACAAAGATTTTTTACCTCATGGACATAGACGTATCAAATTAAACAAAGATTTATCAACCGAATTTGGCAAATTAGGCATTTTAGACAAAGCCAAACACATTGCAACTTTGTTTGTAGAAGAATTGGGCGATTTTATAAATGCCAATGTAGATGAGTTTTTCTCCTTTACAAGATATGCAGAACAATTAGGCAGAACAGCCTCTAGTTTCGATCAAATTGATGAGTTTCTTGAATACGAAACCACTTTGATTGAGGATGAAATGTTGTACATTTTAGAGGAGCAAATTAAACAAGATACATATGATTTGGTTTGTTTTACCATTCCTTTTCCTGGTAATTTATTTTCGGCCTTAAGATGTGCGCAATTTATAAAAAAAGCATATCCAAAACTTAAAGTTGCTTTTGGTGGTGGCTATTGCAACACAGAATTACGACGTTTGTCAGATCCCAGAATTTTTGATTTTGTTGATTTTATTACGTTGGATGATGGAGAAGGTCCTTTATTAAAAATCACCGAATTTTTGGACCACAAAATAGGTGAGGAGCAACTAGAAAGAACCTATATCTGTAAAAATAATGATGTTGTATATGCTGATAAACAACCCAATACAATTTTTCATCATAAAAATTTACCAGCACCAAGTTACATTGGCTTGCCAACTGCAAAATATTTGTCGTTTTTAGATGTGATGAATCCTATGCACAGAATGTGGTCTGATGGAAAATGGAATAAACTAACCATTTCTCATGGTTGTTACTGGAAACAATGTTCTTTTTGTGATGTAACTTTAGATTATATTGGCAATTACCAAAATACCACAGCTGAAGATTTGGTGAATAAAATTGAGCAAATAATTTCTGAAACTGGTGTTACAGGTTTTCATTTTGTGGATGAAGCTGCACCTCCAAAAATGTTGCGAGCGTTAGCAAACACTTTAATTGAACGCAAAGTGTATATTACTTGGTGGACGAACATTCGTTTTGAAAAAACATTTACGCCAGAATTGTGTGCCTTATTATCAAAATCTGGCTGTATTGCTGTTACTGGTGGTTTGGAAGTGGCTTCTGACAGGTTGTTAGCAAAAATGAAAAAAGGCGTTGATATTGCACAAGTTGCCAGAGTTACCAAAGCTTTTTCGAACGAAAATATTATGGTGCATGCCTATTTAATGTTTGGTTTTCCAACTGAAACAGCACAAGAAACGATTGATTCTTTAGAAGTTGTGCGTCAGTTATTTCAGCACAATTGCATTCAGTCTGCTTTTTGGCATCAATTTGCATGTACAAGTCACAGTCCAGTTGGTAAAAACCCAGATGATTTTCAAATAAAAATCATTGGTCCAAAATTTGAAGGTTTTGCAGAAAACGATTTGTATCATGAAGATCCAACAGGAGCAGCCCATCATTTGTATAGCCAAGGATTGAATATTGCTTTAAATAATTACTTGAATTACAAAGGTTTTGAAATTCCTTTAGAAGATTATTTCGATTTTAAAGTTCCTAAAAAAACGTTGAAATCTGATTTAATAGCAAGTTCTTTGGAGGTTTAAAGCATTAATAAAAAAAAACTTGTCTGTTATAATTTGTACTCTAACAAACCCCAAACTTGCCATTTCGACTTTTAGGAGAAATCTCATAAAGTTGATAACACAAAACTGAGCAACTTGTGTGATTTCTCCTTTAGTCGAAATGACAAAACTGGGAGTAATTTTTTGTAAAAGTGTTTAATTCAATAAAACTTTTTTATTTTGAATACGCTCCTGAAGAATACGTTAACTCATAACTATGGGTGTAAATTTCAAAAACAATTCCAAAAGGATCTTCTACATAACACATTTTAAAAGGTTTATCTTTTGGATAATATTCTCTAATAGGCATTCTTTGTTTTCCACCATAAGCAACAATTTTTTCAATCAATTCTTCGATATTTGGATCTTGAATACAAAAATGAAAAAGACCTGTATTAAAAGGATTGAATGCTGGAGCTTCTTTGATTCCATTTGGAAATGAAAATAATTCGACTCCAATGCCATCTGAAGTTGCCAAATGTGCAATTTCAAATTCAGTCCAATCTTCTCCAAAAACGTCAATACACATTTGTCCAATGGCAGTTTCTGTTTCTTTTTTAACAGTAGAAGGTTCCATAATAATATACCAACCCATCACTTCTGAATAGAATTTTACGGCTTCTTTGATGTTGGGAACTGTAATTCCTATATGTGAAAATGATTTAGGATACTCTTGCTTTTCTTTCATAATTGATAATTTAGATGTCAAAATTAAACTATATTTACCTACTAAACAATAACTTACCCAAAAGTAGTATAGTTACCTAAAAGAGTAAATTAATGATTATCAACATAATAATTTATAATATTGAATAAAAACATGAACTGTCCTTTGCATTATACCATGAATTTAATAGGGACAAAATGGAAACCGTTAATTTTATTTCATCTTTTAGAAGGTTCTTTGCGTTCAGGAGTTTTACAAAAGAAAATTGCTGGAATTTCAAATAAAATGTTTACGCAAAGCATTAGAGAACTAGAAAAAGATGGACTTGTTATAAGAGAAATTTTTCCTGTTGTACCTCCAAAAGTGGAGTATTCTTTAAGTAAAAGAGGAAAATCACTAGAAAATATTTTGAGAAGTTTAGATACTTGGGGTTTTAAGGATGCTCAAGATTGATTATTTAAATAAAGAGTAAACCACAATTGTGTCATTTCGACTTTTTAGGAGAAATCCCATAAAGTAGAAAACGTGAAGCTGAGCAACTATATGTGATTTCTCCTAAAGTTTATCTTGAGCGAAGTCGAAAGGTCGAAAAGGCAAAACTGTATGTTATCATTGTCTCTTTTAAAAAACTTCAAACTTCAAACCACAATCGTGTCATTTCGACTTTTTAGGAGAAATCTCATAAAGTAGAAAACGTAAAGTTGAGCAAGTATATGTAATTTTTCCTAAAGTTTATCTTGAGCGAAGTCGAAAGGTCGAAAAGACAAAACGATGGAGAAAAAGCTGGAATTCTAAATGCCAGTTATGACTTCCCATTTTGTATTAATAAAAATATAATATACTAGAAATAAAACGAGTATAAAAAATAATATATAAATTATTATATTTTTGGTTTGATCAGCTTTGTGTTTTCTTCTAATTTCTTCCTTTAAAATTGTCATATCAGCTTTAGAAATTTCAGGGAATTCCATTTCTTTTCGTGCACCTCCTTTTAATAAAACTTCTCTTCTTTTTTGAAGTTCATATTTTAAAGCAGCTTTTCTGTTCTTAGCAACTTCTTGTTTTTTAATCAACATTGTTAAAGAGCCCCAAGGATCCATAATTAGATATTTTTTATTTTAAAATCTTACAACACAAACTCCTCAAAAATTGCTTCCAATTCTTTTTCAGGATTTTCACACAAACCAGAATGTGTTTTAGAACTCTGAATAATGGTGCTTCTACAAGCTGCCAACCATCTAAATCTGTCAGAAATTTCTAATTCGCCAATTTTTCCTGCGGATTTTTTTCCATCACAGATGATTTTCCAAGCGTTTAAATATTCATTTAAAGAGTCCAATGCTAATTCTGGAGCCATCACTTTTAATTTTTCAGGATTGATGTGAAATTTGATGTCCAAATATTTCTTTCTCTTTGAGAATAAAATAACGCCAATATTAAAGAATTCTTCACGCTCAACTTTTGGAACCAATCTAATAACAGCGTATTCAAAGGTGACTTTATCTTGCATTTTCGGCTTCTTTTACAAGTTCATCAATCATTGCCAATTTTGCATTTAAAAAAGTATTGTAGGCTGCTCTTATTTCTGTTGGATTCAAAAAATCACCTTCATTTATTAACCAATCTTCTGGAATTTTACTAATTATTTCAGCAATAACATCTTTAGTGATTAATTTTTTAACTGCTGATGAAGCTTCCTCTAAAACAGTTGCTTTTGCTAATAAAACATGATCTTTTATCAACGGAAAAGTTCTTGTTAAATGATTTTCCCAAGTTTGCCAATTGTGATGAAAGTAGAAACTTGCACCATTGTCAATCACCCACAATTCATCTTTCCAATTTAAAAGGTTGGTGTTTTTGGCTGTTCTGTCTATATTGCTGATTAAACTATCTAAAATAACTACTTTAGAAGCTGTGAATGCATCTACTTTAGAAACCAAAGGATCGTACGTAATTGCGCTCGATAAATAATGCAAACCCAAATTTAAACCTACACTAAATTTTAGCAAATCTTGAATTTCTTCATCTGGTTCTGTTTTGCTGAAGGAGTCATCTAAATTCATAAAAACCAATTCAGGCACTTTTAAACCCATGGCTCTTGCCAATTCACCACCAATAAATTCGGAAATTAAGGCTTTTTTCCCTTGACCTGCACCTCTAAATTTTAGTACATATAAAAAGCCATCATCTGCTTTTACGATTGCTGGCAAAGAACCACCTTCTCTTAAAGGTTGTAAATATTGCGTAACATTTACGGTTCTAATATCAATTTTTTTCATTGTTACTAAAATATGATTTTAAATTTAGTTGAATTTTTAATTTTAATAAAATATTTTACTGTCTGTTCGAGCGCAGTCGAGAACTCAATTTGTAATTATGAACAAGTTCTCGACTGCGCTCGAACTGACATTTTGTTATTATAGAATATCATTTTGAATTTTGACCTTTGGCTTTGAAATTTAAACGAGTTCTCGATACAATTTTTCGAAAAAGAAAAATCACTCGAACTGACATTTGTTACTCTTCCAACTTCCAACTTCCAACTTCAATCTCCCAACTTCAATCTTCAATCTTACTTCAAATATTCATCAAAAGTACCATCATTATAAAAAACGACAATTCGTTGAATTTTTTTTCCATCATTAGCATTTGTTGCAAATAAAGATGGAGTAGGAGCATCCTCTTTTTGAGCTGAATTTTTAGGAAAAAAACCGATTCCATTAATCAACCATTGTAAATCTACATCCTCAAATTCGGTTGTTATTTTCAAAATAAAATCGAGACTTGGTTTGTTTCTACCAGACAAAATATGAGAAATACTTGAACGTTGAACACCAATTTTATCCGCAAATAAAGATGCTGTTAATTCATGATGATCCATCACTTTTTTTATTCGAGTTGTAAATTCTAAGCTGTTTATCATTGTAAATTTTAATTGTATTACAAATGTAAATCAAAATTAATAAGCCACAAAAGGATATGTTTTAAAACTATTTTACTGTTGTTTTTTATATTAAATTTATTGTTTAGGTGAGTTATGTAAATACTTGAATTAATGCTCTTTAAATAAAAACAAAACTACATTGCATCAACATAGAAAGTTATTCTTTTTGAATTTAAAAATTTCAAATATTTAAAAGTTAAAAGTTTACAAAAGTAACTTAAAATAGCCTTTTAAAAATTTACAATTCTGTATTTTTTATGGTTTACAATTGTAACCATAAGGTTGTTTACTTGTGTTCAAAAGTGTAAATTTGTAATTCTAAACAATCAAACAAGTGCATATTTTATCGACTACTTTTTTAAAGAATATTTTCGAAGAACAAAAAGAAAGTTCCCTTTTTGGGAAGTGGATTACTTTTAAAAATATTGAAAATTTGTTCCAAAAACATCAAGCTGTTTTTGAGATTAAACAACTTGGTTTTTCGGAACAAGAAAGACCTATTTATACCTTAAAAATTGGTTCGGGTAAAAAACGAATTTTACTTTGGAGCCAGATGCATGGAAACGAAAGTACAGCAACAAGAGCGTTATTCGATTTATTTAATTGTTTCTCCAATACAACATCTGTAGAACTAGAAACTATTTTAAAAGAATGTACACTTGTTTTTATTCCGATGTTAAATCCTGATGGAGCACAAGTCTATACCAGAGTAAATGGAAATAATATCGATTTGAATAGAGATGCTGTTGATAGAGTTGCGAAAGAAAGCAAGTTATTAAGAGGAATTTTAGAGGAATTCAATCCTCAATTTTGTTTCAATTTACACGATCAAAGAACTATTTTTGGAGTAGAAGGCACTAAAAACCCTGCAACAATCTCTTTTTTAGCACCTTCAGAAGAAGAAACGAGAGCCATTACAGAGGGTAGAAAGCAAACCATGAATGTGATTGTTGCTATGAATAAAATGTTGCAAAATATAATTCCACATTTTGTTGGTAGGTATACAGATGAATTTTACCCAACAGCTACTGGCGATAATTTTCAAAAATTGGGCTACAATACAATTTTAATAGAATCTGGTCATTATCCAGAGGATTATCAACGAGAAAAATCTAGAGAATTTACTTTTTATTCCATTATACAAGGAATTTATCATATTGCTACTGCAGATTCTTTTATAGATTATGAGGATTATTTTAACATTCCTAACAACGATAAAATTTTCTATGATGTAATTCATCGTTTTTCTAAAGGTAAAAAGGATGAAGCGTATCAATATAAAGATGAAGTTATTGAAAATAAATTAGTTTCAAAATTAGAGAAAATAGCCGAAAACACCCTACAAAACGAAATTGGACATAACGAAATCGTTTTCGAAGCGAATATTTATTAAGTATTTGTTAGTTTTATGCTTGTTTAATTAAATTAAATTCATAAATTTGTATTATAAATTGAATAATACATAAATTATGAAAAAATTCATTCTAGACGAAATAGATCATCAGATTTTAGATATCTTAATAGAAAATGCAAGAACACCATTTACAGACATTGCTAAACAATTATTGGTTTCTGCTGGAACTATTCATGTTCGTGTAAAAAAGATGGAAGATGAAGGAATTATACAAGGTTCTACATTAACATTAAACTACGAAAAAATGGGGTATTCGTTTATAGCTCATGTAGGTATATACTTAGAAAAAACATCGATGACACAAAATGTTATTGAAAATTTAAGAAAAATACCAAACGTAACTGTTGCGTATGTAACTGCAGGAAAATATAATATATTCTGTAAAGTTAGAGCAAAAGGAACCAATGATGCCAAAGATATTATTTATGCAATAGATGATGTACCTGGTGTTAACAGAACAGAAACTATGATTGCATTAGAAGAAACGATTAATGATAAGAAGAGAATGATGCACGCAATTTTTGCAGATCTTTAAACCAAAGTCAACCAATCAATAAACGAAAAATCCTTATCAATTTATTTTGATAGGGATTTTTTTAATACATACTATTTTAGTTGAAATAAAAAC
Organism: Polaribacter vadi; assembly: GCF_001761365.1. NCBI lineage: Bacteria > Pseudomonadati > Bacteroidota > Flavobacteriia > Flavobacteriales > Flavobacteriaceae > Polaribacter > Polaribacter vadi. The sequence continues at coordinate 627,284 of NZ_CP017477.1, forward strand.
CCGAAAAACAAATTGCTTTTCGGGTTTCTGATTTTAGTACTACTAAGAGTTAAACTCATTTTGTTCGTAAAATAAATCATCTTCAGGATAATTTACAACATCTTCAGGTCTTGTGTACGTCCTTAATATAAGAGTTTCATAATCTCTGTAAATTGGCGAATCCTTTTTAAATCTTTTTGTTTTAGAAAACGTATCGCTATTGATACTTGTTGTCGAAACAACTTTATTATCCAAATCTAAATTTGCCAAACCAATTGGAATTATCACGTGATTTTCACCATCTTCGTTTACAAATTCGTGAATGCCATCTTTTGCTTTTGCACTAAAAGGTTCATGATTTACATTTAAAATAGCTTCATCTAGTTCTACATCTAAATAGACAACTCGTTCAGTATTTTTATTTACCAAAAGGCTATTTACTTCACCTATAACTCTATTATCGATATCTTTCACTTTCCAACCACGAACGTCTTTTTGATCATCCGCAACTTTATAATCACCTAATTCTTCTAAATAAAATAAGGTTTTGTTTTCTTTATTCGTATTCATAATGTTATTTTTTTAGTTCATTTTTTCTAATAATGTTTCAGCAGATTTAAAAAATCTATTTACATCATCTTTTTGATTCAATGTTTGTTCATCCTTTTTAATTTTTGAAACTGCCATTTCAACATCAGAAGCTTCCGTTGTTAAATTAGGATACTCACTTTTTTGAATAGTTGTTAAAGCACGAGAAATAATCATTCCAGAATCTTTAATTAAATTGGCATGATTTAAAGATTCAGGGTCATCTGTAATTATTTCTGCATTTTTACGAGCTTCTTCTATATCAGCTTCAATATCTATATTTAACTCATTTGCTTTTGCTTCAACTGCATTTATAAGGTACATTAAAGCGCCATTACTATATTCATGGTCAATTCCCATTTTTCCTGTATTGCCAATATAATCGGAATATTCAATCAATGCAGCTTCAGATGCTACTACATATTCCTCATTTTCAACTTCTTCAATGGGTTCTTGATACACTTCTTCTACAGGTTCATTTTCCTCTATAACTGCTGTTTCTTTTGATGTAAAATAGAATACTGCAAGTAGCAATAAGATCCCTAGAATTATCCAAGGCCAAATTGTCTTTTTCTTCTCGATTTTAATTTCTGCCATAATATTTGTTTTAAGGTTAAAGTTCAAAACTAATAAAAAGCATGTGTTTATTTGATGTAATGATTAACGCTATTAAAAAAAACAAAGGTATTTACACTATAAACTTCTGATTATAAATAGTTAAAGTTTTTTTTATGCAAAATTGATATATTTTAAGGACATATAAAGAAATGAGCTTTTTTTTTATGATGCTGATTCTTTTAGTTTATTTAAATTTGTTTAGGTTCAAAATATCCTTTCTATGACATCAAATATTGTTTATCATAAATCGTCAACTTCAAATAAACAGGCTTTATTTTTATACAAATCGATGCTAAAATCGAGATTGATAGAAGAAAAAATGTTGATTCTTTTGCGTCAGGGAAAAATATCTAAATGGTTTTCTGGAATTGGACAAGAAGCTATTGCTGTAGGAGTTACAACTGCTCTTCAAAAAGACGAATACATTTTACCAATGCATAGAAATTTAGGGGTTTTTACCACAAGAGAAATTCCTTTATATAGATTATTTTCTCAATGGCAAGGAAAAATGAACGGTTTTACAAAAGGGAGAGATCGTAGTTTCCATTTTGGAACACAAGAATATCATATTATTGGAATGATTTCTCATTTAGGACCACAATTAGGAATCGCAGACGGAATTGCTTTAGCCAACAAATTAAAGAAAAATAACAAAGTTTGCGCTGTTTTTACTGGTGAAGGAGGCACAAGCGAAGGTGATTTTCATGAAGCTTTAAATGTAGCTGCTGTTTGGAATTTACCTGTGTTATTTTGTGTAGAAAATAATGGGTATGGTTTGTCTACACCAACTTCAGAGCAATTTAACTGTACAAATATTGCTGATAAAGGAATAGGTTATGGAATGGAGAGCCATATGATAGATGGTAATAATATTCTAGAAGTGTACACCAAAGTTGATGAATTAGCAAAAAGTGTTCGAGAAAATCCAAGACCCATTTTATTAGAATTCAAAACTTTTAGAATGCGTGGCCATGAAGAAGCCAGTGGATCTAAATATGTTCCTGAAGATTTGATGAAAGAATGGGCTGAAAAAGATCCTTTAGAAAATTTTGAACACTATTTAAAAGAGAAGGCTATTTTATCTGAAGAAATTGAACAGCAATATAAAAAAGAAATCATTGCAGAAATAAATGAACATTTACAAAGGGCTTTTGATGAGGAAAAAATAATTCCCAATTTAGAAACGGAACTAAAGGACGTTTATAAACCTTTTAAATATCAAGAAACAAAGCCTTCATTAACCAAAAAACATATTCGTTTTGTAGATGCTATTGCTGATGGATTACACCTTTCTATGGATAAGTTCGATGATTTGGTAATTATGGGACAAGATGTTGCTGAATATGGAGGTGTTTTTAAAATTACTGATGGTTTTGTAGAGAAGTTTGGCAAAGAACGTGTTAGAAATACTCCCATTTGTGAATCTGCCATTGTTGCTGCTGGTTATGGTTTGTCCATAAATGGAATGAAAGCTGTGGTAGAAATGCAGTTTGCCGATTTTGTTTCTTCTGGTTTTAATCCGATTGTAAACTTATTAGCAAAATCTCATTATAGATGGAGCGAAAATGCCAATGTTGTTGTGAGAATGCCTTGTGGAGCAGGAGTTGGTGCTGGACCTTTTCATAGTCAAACCAATGAAGCTTGGTTTACAAAAACACCAGGTTTAAAGGTGGTATATCCTGCATTTCCTCAAGATGCAAAAGGCTTGTTGGCAAGTGCTATTGAAGATCCAAATCCTGTCTTATTTTTTGAACATAAAGGCCTGTATAGATCTGTTTATCAGGAAGTTTCTGAAGGTTATTTTACGACAGAAATAGGAAAAGCAGCTGTATTAAAGGAAGGAAAAGACCTGACAATCATAAGTTATGGAGCAGCCGTTCATTGGGTTTTAGAGGCCTTGGAAAATCTATCAGAAATTGCTGTTGATGTAATTGATTTAAGAACGTTACAACCTTTGGATTTAGAAACTATTTTTGCATCTGCTAAAAAAACAGGAAAAATATTAATTGTGCAAGAGGATTCTATGTTTGGTGGAATTGCTAGTGACTTATCAGCATTAATTACAGAAAATTGTTTTGAATATTTAGATGCGCCTGTAAAAAGAGTGGCGAGTTTAGAAACACCAATTCCTTTTCAATCGGATTTAGAACAACAATATTTAGGGAAATCAAAATTAACAAAAGCTATTTTAGATTTATATAATTATTGATTAAATTTAACGTCGAAATAAAAAATACAAATGAATAACAAACAAATTATATTTAAAAAACGACCAGTAGGAACTCCAGATGCAACTACTTGGCAATTAGAAACAAACCCAATTCCTGAATTAGAAGAAGGAGAAATCTTAGTGGAGCATCATTATATTTCTTTAGATCCTGCAATGCGTGGTTGGATGAACGATTCCAAATCTTACATTCCTCCAGTTCAAATAGATGATGTGATGAGAGCTGGTTCTATTGGAAAAGTGATTCAAAATAATGGCAATCCAAAATTTGAAATCGGAGATGTGGTTACAAGTTGGGGTGGAGTGCAACAATACGCCATTACAAATGGTGATGGCTGGTACAAAGTAGATACGCGTTTAGCGCCAATGCCAACCTATATTGGTACTTTGGGAATGCCTGGAATGACAGCCTATTTTGGAATTTTAGAAGTTGCAAAAGCAAAAGAAGGTGATATCGTTTTAGTTTCTGGAGCTGCAGGTGCAGTTGGGAGTATTGTAGGACAAATCGCAAAAATTAAAGGATGTACAGTGATTGGTATTGCTGGTGGAAAAGAGAAATGTGATTATTTGATAAACGAATTAGGTTTTGATGAGGCCATTGATTATAAATCTGAAAATATTTATTCGGCTTTAAAAGCAAAATGCCCACAAGGAATTGATATTTATTTTGATAATGTTGGTGGAAAAATCTTAGATGCAGCTTTGAGTAAATTAAGAATGCATGCTAGAGTCGTAATTTGTGGAGCCATTTCTCAATATAACAACAAAGCTAAAGTTAATGGACCAAGTAATTATTTATCACTTTTAGTTACAAGATCTACCATGCAAGGAATGGTTGTAATGGATTATACCAAAGATTTTGGAGTTGCTGCAAAACAAATGGGAACTTGGATGCAAGAAGGAAAACTAAAATCGAGAGAAGATATTTATGTGGGCATTGAAAACTTTCATGAAACGTATAACCGATTATTTTCTGGTGATAAAAATGGAAAATTAGTTTTAAAAGTTATAGAGGAATAGTGGAGCAAGAACATTTTTTTCAATGTCCTTATTGTTGGGAAGATATATCCATGATTTTAGATAGCAGTATAAGGCAGCAAACTTATATTGAAGACTGTGAAGTTTGCTGCAATCCTATAGAAATATCACCAAGATTTGAAAATGGCGAATTAATAGGTTTTGAATCTCAATCTATAGAACAATAATTAGATTTAATTTTACAAATCTATAGTATATGTGGCTGAAACAAACTCAATATTATCGACATTCCCTAAATTTGGATCTCCATTTTTATTAAAACTGAATGTACAACTTGAATCGCTGTCTATAGTGTAACATTCTGATGAGCTAGTAGATAATAATGAAGATTCTATTGTTTCGTTATTAATAGTTGATTTAATAGTAATTCTATAAAAGCCCAAAATTGGTGTAACATTTGGGTTGATAAATTTAATAGAATAACTTAAATTTTCAGGAGTATTAGCAGTTGCTGGTGTAAAATTAAAATGGATTAGTTCCGTTTTTACATCGATTATATTTATTGTTTCAATTTCGGCATTATTTGTTGAACAGCTTAAAGTGATAAATAAAATGATGAAATAAGTGTAAATATTTTTTAGCATGCTGATTATAATTAAGATTGATCAAAAATCTTTAATAAAGTAGGTTTTAAGTTAGTTCTTTCCAATTCCAGTTAAATTCCTCAAACATCTCTATCCAATCTTTTGGAAAAGTACCTTTTAAAATCTTTTTTTCTGATGAAAAAGGATGAATAAATTCTAATTTACCTGCGTGTAAGAATAAATTTTTCCAACCAAAGTTTTCAGCAAACATCGTATCATGATTCTTATCACCATATTTTGCATCGCCAATTAAAGGATGACTAATTTTATTGGAATGGACTCTTAATTGATGCATTCTACCTGTTTGTGGTAAAAACTCCACCAAACTATAACGTGAAGAATCATAGGGTTTTACAGGAATATCTAATGTAATATTCGCTAATGTTCTTAAATAGGTTAAGGCTTCTTTATGCACATTGGCATCTCGTCCTTTTACAGGAGAATCAATTGTTTTTGTTTCAGGAGAAAAACCACGAACTACGCCAAAATAGGTTTTTTGAATTTGCTTTGTTGTAAATAATTCTTGAAATTTAGAAACATATTCTTTTTCTTTTGCTAATAAAATTAACCCAGAAGTTTTTCTATCCAACCTATGAACAGGATACACTTTAATGCCGAATTCTTTTTCAATTAATTGTAAAAGTGAATCTTCATCCCCAACATTTCTTGACAAAAAAGCATGATGAACTAAAACATTATTTGGTTTATTTACACAAATAATGTATTCATCTTCAAAAATAATTTCTAAACTCATATTCTATTAAAAGTGATAAAAGTACTACTATTTGCATATAAAAGATTATGATTTATTTATCAAAATTTAAATTCTTTTTATGTAATTTTAGTTTGTTTATAATCAGTAATTTATCGTTATGAAATTTAGAGTTTTATTTTTATCAATTTTATGCATCTCTTTTCTTAGTTGTAAAAGTTCTGCAACCTTGGCAGAAATTGAAAATTTAAAAGAAACAGCTACGTCAAAGAATTTTACAATTATTTCTGATTCTGCAAATCCAACAGCTTTGATGAATACCAGAGGAATTGAAAACTTATTACCTCCAGGAAGCAATTTAGCCAGCATAAGTTTGGTAAATATTCAAAACAATTTCACCATAAAAAATGATAGTATTTTCTTAGACATGCCTTTTTATGGCGAAAGACGTTTTGGTGGTGGATATGGAACTGAAAGCGGTTTGCAATTTGAAGGAATCCCCGAAAAAGTTGAAAGTTCTTTTAACCCAAAAAAGAACACCTATGAATTTGAATATTTACTGAATACAAAAACTGAAAGTTTACGAATTTCATTAACCTTATTTGCAAATAAAACAAGTCGATTTACTGTAAATAGCAGTCATAGAAGCACAATTACCTATAATGGTAAATGGGAAATCCCTCTGAAAGAATAAAAATGATTATTACAGAAAAATAATTATACTTTATTTTTAAGACACGAATAATATCATTCAAAAAATACAAAGAATAATTTCACAGATAATACCGAAGGTTTTTAAAATTAGTAAAATTATTAATAATCATTACACAAAAATTCGTGCATTCGTGGCTAATTATTATGTATAGATAGATAGATAGATAGATAGATAGATAATAAATAGTATGACTTGTACTTGCTATTTATTCTTTACCTATTTGATTGATCAAAACGTCACTTCCCTCTTTTTTAGGATTTGGACCCCATTTATTGGTTCCTCCATAACTATCCATGCACGTAAAAATCAAAATAATAAATCGACCAATATAGGGAATGATACATATTAAATACCACCAAGCGCTTTTATCAGTATCATGTAATCTTCTAGCTGTTACTGCTAAAAAAGGCAATATGGTGCCTAAAAAATACAAGATTAAAAGAGTACTAAGAATGATACTTAGAACATTCATTTCACTAGAATCTGAGAAGTTCTCTGATGAAAAAACAAGTTGCATTACTAAGAAGATGATAATTAGGTAATGGAAAAGTAAAAACATCCAATATTCTTTTCTTCTTGCTCTACCAGTAAAATTCGTGTAATTTTTTAATACTTTTAAATACCAATTCATAGTTAATTTGTTTTTTTTCGAAAATACCGATTTTTTAAAATAATCCTCTCGATTTTAATTCTAAATATTTGTTGATGCTATTTCCAGTTAAATCTTCTGGTTTTGTTAAAACAGACTGAATTCCATATTTTTTTAATTCGTTGACGATTCTCTTTTTTTCGTACAAGAATTTTTCGGCAATAATGCTGTCATATACTTGCTGAATTGTTTCTGATTTAGAATCGATCATGGCATCCAATTCTGTGTTTTTAAAAAACACGACTAATAATAAATGATTTTTTGCCAACGCTCGTAAATAGGGTAGTTGTCTGTTTAAACCATCAATAGTTTCGAAATTTGTAAATAATATTAATAAACTTCTATGGGTTATTTTTCTTTTAACAACCGAATATAAAGTACTAAAATCAGGTTCAGCAAAATTGGTTTTTATATTGTGTAACGCTTCAGAAATTAAACTCATTTGTGAGCTTCTTCGTTCAGCAACTACCCAATCTTCTAGTTTTGTGGAGAAAGATAACATGCCAGCCTTGTCTTGCTTTCTTAAAATTACATTGCTAATGGCCAAAGTTGCATTCACAGCATAATCTAACAAACTCAATCCGTTAAAAGTCATTTGCATTGCTCTTCCTTTATCAATAATTGCGTACACAGATTGCGATTTTTCTTCTACATATTGATTCACCATAAAATGGTTTCTTTTCGCAGTCGCTTTCCAGTTTAAGGTTCTAATATCATCTCCAGAAACATATTCTTTAATTTGTTCAAACTCTAAAGAATGTCCAATTCTTCTTACTTTTTTAGTGCCATAAGAAGTGGTTGCATTGTTAAAAGCTTTAATATCAAACTCTCTTAATTTTAAAAACGACGGATAGCATTTTAAGGAAGTTTCTTCCCCTAAAACATATTTTTTAGTGGCTAATTTTAAAGCTGAATTTGCATATACATTTATATTCCCAAATTCGTAAACACCTCTTTCTTTAGGCGTTAAATTATAATGAATGTTTTTTTCTTCGTGCTTTTTTAATTGTTGATAAAAGGTAAAATCTCTTTTTTGAAATTGATAAGGCAGCTCTTCAATTAAAGATAAATGAGCCTCAAAAGGATAGTCGTTTTTAAGCGCTAAAGAAATTTTATTCTCATCGCCATTTGAGAGTCGTTCAGGTAAATTACGCTCAAGTTTAATTCCTTTTTTAGTTCGATATAACAAGAAAACATCAACAATAGTCAAACCTATCAACATAAAAAGCAACACTTTAGAAATCTCAAAAAAGATAGGAGCAAAGAAGCCCACAACAAATAAGATTGCAATTGCAGCTAAGCAATAGAAAAAGCGATTGTTTAAGAATAAAGTGATGTTAGTTTTTTTCAAAAATTGTTGATTTGGTTATTTGTTTAAATGTGTAATTGTTTAAGTGTTTAATTGTGTAATTGTTTTTATGTGAAACGAATTATTATATTAAAATATTCAAAATTTATTTATCTATTGAAACACTAAAAGCAAACTCGCTAACTGAAAACTGCCAACTGCCTACTGAATACTGAACCTACCTAGGAATTTCAACAGCCTCAATAATCTGCTCAATAATTTGTGTACTAGTCAAACCTTCCATTTCTCTTTCTGGAGTTACAATAACTCTGTGTTGTAAAACAGGAATAGTGGCTCTTTTTATATCTTCTGGTGTTACAAAATCTCTACCTTCAATGGCTGCAAAAGCCTTTGATGCGTTTAAAATAGCAATACTTGCTCTTGGAGAAGCGCCTAAATACAAAAATGAATTAGAACGTGTATTTACTACAATATTGGCAATATATTTCAGTAAGTTTTCTTCGATTTTTATTTGATTGACCAAAGCTCTGTACTCGACAATTTTTGCTCCTTTAATAATGGACACAATTTTGCTAACTTTTGTGGTATTTTCCAAAGCTTGCTCACGCATAATAATTTCCAATTCTTCATCTGCATTCGGATATTCGATAATTACCTTGAACAAAAAACGATCTAATTGCGCTTCTGGCAATCTATACGTTCCTTCTTGTTCTATGGGGTTTTGCGTGGCTAAAACCACAAAAGGCTCCTCCATTTTATAGGTAGTTCCATCCATCGTAATTTGCTTTTCTTCCATCACTTCAAACAAAGCAGCTTGTGTTTTTGCAGGAGCTCTGTTAATTTCATCAATCAGAATCATGTTCGAGAAAATAGGTCCTTTTTTAAACTCAAATTCCGAGGTTTTGACATTAAAAACAGAGGTTCCTAAAATATCTGAAGGCATTAAATCTGGCGTAAACTGAATTCTACTAAAACCAACATCAATCGTTTTAGAAAGTAGTTTTGCAGTGATGGTTTTTGCCACTCCAGGAACGCCTTCAATTAACACATGGCCATCTGCCAACAATGCCACTAAAAGCAAATCCATCATGTCTTTTTGCCCAACAATTACTTTCTGTAACTGCTTTTTTATACTGAAAACACTTTCTTGTAATTCAGCTAAATCTATTCTATTTTCAAACTCTAAATTCTCAGAATTTATAGGAGCATTCAATTCCTCATTTGGTGTTTCCATCATCTTGTTTTTTAAAGAAATTATCAATCATTTTATGCAAGACAAGTAACTCTTCTTGAGTGCATTCTGATCTTTTATGTAAAGTGATAATTGTATTGATTAAATATTTTGTATTCTGTAAGTTATTGCCAGATTTTGCTGCCAAATTATGGATAAATTCCTTGTTTAAATTGGTCGTGTTTAACAAGTATTTAGTTCTGACTTTCTCCAAGAAAAAACCTATTTTTTTAGTGACCAAATTCTTATGATCTTGTTCTTTTAAATACAAGCTAGAAATGGTTTGTGTAAAGGCAACAGTGGTATTTTCTAAAGGATGAATAATCGGAATTGCACGTTGCTTTCTTCTGGCATTAAACAGCATAAACAACAACACACCTGCTAAAGAAACGAATAAAAACCAAGTAAGTGTTTTATGCTGTAAAAAGAATTTAAAGACAGAAGTATTGTCTTCATCACTTTCATTGGAATATTCACTTCTTTTAATTTGTGGATCCCAAAAAACAGTAGCCGAAGGCACATAAGAAAGTACATTTTCTGCGTATTTTTCTTTTCCACTTAACATAAAGTAATTGGTAAAAACCACAGGATTGGAATGCACATAAATAGCACCTTTTCCATGATAAATTTTCATAAAATTGGGCACTTTTTCTCCATCTATTTTGGCAGAACCTAAAACAATGGTTTTATCTTCATTATACGTTACAAAATAATGTTTTCTGATGTTTCTATCGAAATTAAAAGTATCTTTCTCAAAGGTGTTGTTCTCTAAATAAAACTCGCCTTTCAAAGCTTTTAAATCTTCTACTAAATATACATCTTTGTCCAAATTATTAGTGGTAATTTCCAACTGTTCTAATAAAGAATCACTAAAATAATTTAAAGATAAGAAGGCTGAATTTCCATCATACACAAAAGATAACAAATCAGTTACACCATCTTCAGTGAGTTTAGATGCTGAGTTTTTAATACAAATATAACTGCCAAAATCGGCTCCTGTAACCTCATAATTAAAGTAAAGATAATCGTAAAAGTTTTCTTTAAGGGTTACGATTTCCTGGTTTTTAAAAAGCTCATTTGCTTCATTATGAATAATATACGTGCCAAAAGGACTTTTTTCTTTCTCACGATAATTCTCTGTCCAATTGGTTTTTGTACAACTTGCGAGTACTAAAACAATTAGCAGTAAAATACTAGGTTTTGATATGTTTAAAAGCGCTTTCAAGACATCGAATTTATAAAAGATTGATACTTGTTTTGCGCTGCTTTAAAATTGGTTTCATCCACAGGAAATTCTCCATACCAAACATAAGAATATACATAAGAAAGATAGGAAAATTGTGTTCTCATTGCTGGGTTTTCAATCTCAAAAAGGTATTCTGAATTCGTTTTATCTTTATGGTACTCAATAATTTTTTTGTTCGATAATCCTTTTAAAGATGTCAAATAATAATAACGAATTGCCAATCTAAAATTCTGACTTTCAATAGCTTGTTTTAATAAAGATGCTAAATCAACTTCGTGAATGTCTTCATCTTCATAAATTAATTTTTCTGATATTTTTGTAGCTGATTTTGTGTTTTTCCAAAAAAGAATGTCTGATCCTAACATCACTTTTACAATCATAAAAATGATAAATCCACCTAAAAGAAAGGGGAAAATAGTCGTCATAAAAAAAGCAAATCCACTTAAGAAACCTGAACCAGTATTTACATTTTTCTTTTTCTTAACTGGAGCTTTCTCTTTATAGATAAAATCCTTATCATTATATTTCTCTGCGAGATTGGGTGATAAAGTTCTTGCTTCGCTAATTTTCGTGTCTTTTTGATAAACAATCGTATCGCTTTTGCTCACAATGAGTTCATCAATATTAGTGGTTTCTTGTGCATTCACAACAAAAGTAAGCAGGAAAAGGAGGGAAGCTAGTCTATTTTTCATCTATCGTAAACCGTGTTTTCTAGCAACCTTAAAAGGTAACACCAAATAATAATAACTGATAGAAACCAAGCTAAACAGAATAATGGCAAAGCAAAAAATAGTAGGCATTATATTGGAATAACGTGTTACATAACCTTCTAAAAATGCGGCCATAATTGTAAACGGAATGGTACTAATAAAAATATAAAACGCATCTCTAATCCCTATTTTAAAAGACTCGAAACGTTTTAAAGTGCCAGGAAATAAAATACTTGCGCCAATAATATAGCCTGCTGCAGCTTCTATAATGATTCCAAAAATCTCATAGGTTCCATGAATCCAAATTCCTTTTAAACTATCAAATAAGGTGTTTTGTTGATAAAAAAACGCTTGAAATACAGCCACCATAATTGCGTTTACCACAATATAATAGGCAGTGCCAATACCTACCAACAACCCTGATAAAAACATATTTAAGCCCACTCTTTGGTTGTTATCGTAAATACCAATAAAAGTACCCCAATTGCTGCCACCTTTATAAATAGCCATGGCATCTCCACTTTCTATATTTTCTAAAGTTTGGTCTACATAGCCATCACTTAAAATCTGTCTTGCAAAAGATTCATCATTAAAAGTGGACAATAATCCCACAAAAAAACAGATAAAGAAGAAAATAAAAGAAATGTAGATATATTTTCTGTAGGTATAACAACGTAGTGGAACCTTCTCAAAAAAGAACTGTAAAAAAACATTTTTATCGGTTCTTTTAGAGTCGTACACCTTATCGAAACTAGTCTTGGCAAGCTTATTCAGAAAAAGCGTCACCTTACTTTTTGGGTAATAGGTTTGTGCATATACCAAATCGTTCATGATTTTTATATGCAGGTTGGCTATGTCATCTGGACTTTTTTTCTCTTTATTTGAAATTAATTGTTCAAATTCAAGCCATTTTTCTTTATTTTGCTTTATAAAAGCGACCTCTCTCATTAAGAGCGAATTTAAACATTGCATGAAAACACTCCAAATAAAAACAGCACAAAATGTAAATATAAAATTTACAGTTGCCAATGTATTTCAAAGGCTTTTAGCTTTTACTGTAGATAATGTGATTAAGTTCGCCTATATTTATTTTGGAATTCAACTTTTTGACTTTAGTTTGTTTGATCCTGCCATTAATGGCGATACTTGGACGATAAGAGCTTTAGATGTCTTGTTTTTTTTACCGGTAACATTTTACTCTTTGTATTCCGAAATTTTAATGGACGGCCAAACATTGGGTAAAAAACTTCTAAAAATTAAAGTGATTAATGAGGATGGTTTTAAACCGTCCATCACAGATTATATTATTCGTTGGTTTTTAAGAATCGTAGATTTTAATTTATTTATGTTGCTCTTTGTGTATGTGGCTTCCTTGGGCTTGTCAGACCAATATACCTTGTTGATGTTGCTATTTATGTGTGGTAAATTAGTCGGTTTTCTATTGATCTTATTTACAGAGAAAAATCAACGTTTTGGAGATATTATTGCTGATACTATTGTTATTTATTTAAAAGATGATGTGCAGTTTTCACAAACCATCTTAGAGAATATCAACGATACTTACAAACCAACCTATCCAAACGTGATTAAACTTTCTGATAACGATGCACGTATTATCAAAGAAACTTTTAAAACGGCTAGCAAGTTAAACGATTATAAAACGCTAATTAAATTACGTTCTAAAATTATAGAAGTTACTGATATTAAATCCGTTCACAAAAGTGATAAAGATTTTATCGATATTGTGTTGAAGGATTATAATTATTATACACAAAATATGTAAAATTACTTCTTTGTCACCCTGAGTGTTTGCCACGAATTCACGAATTATAATGATAGCCCATGTTTTCTATATTCCTATGTGGTCAATAATCACTACTTGTCACCCTGAATTTATTTCAGGGTCTTAAGAATAAGTATTGATTTATGCCAGATAGATTCTGAAATAAATTCAGAATGACACACTCTTGAAATCTATGTTTTCTATATCCTTATGTGGTCAACTAGTTTAACTGATCTTCTTTCGGAATGAAAATAGCAAAACAATAGAAATACAACCAGAAATTAAGAACCCTACAAATAGAGGATAGGCTGTAACCACCACATATTTACCAATATATCCTGCAATAGGAACAGCCATAATAGTAGACACAAATCCGTTAATTGCAGAACCAATCCCAGCAATATGACCAATGGGTTGCATGGCTAATGATCGTAAATTACCAAATAAAAACCCGATGGCAAAAAACTGCAACGCAAAAGAAATGATTAAGATTTCTATAGGCGGATTTACTTTCCCGTAAAAAACAACCACATAAAACAGCGAAACAATTGTAAACATAGAAAGAAAGAAAAACACGAGTTTTTTCATGCCGAATTTCATTACCACAGTTCCGTTTATAAAAGTAGAAAAACCAACAGAGATTGCCATGGCTCCAAATATATAAGGGAATTCTTCTACCAACCCATATTGCTCTTGAAATATTTGTTGCGATGTTCCTAAAAACACCATAAAAGATCCTGTGATAAAACCACTTAAAAGCGTGTATATAACAGCATCTTTGTATTTTAAAAACTCTAAAGTTCCCGTTTTAAAAATAGACAAGCGAAACTTTTTTCGATGGATTTCTTTGAGCGTTTCAGGTTGTCTTTTATAAAACCAAAAGATAACGAAGGCACCAAATACTAACTGACTTATAAAAATGGATTGCCACCCAAAATTATCTAACATAATTTTACCAATGGTTGGGGCAATTACAGGAACGATTATAAAAATAGAAACCACAAAAGACATAATTCTAGCCATATAATCGCCACTATAAGAATCACGCACCATAGCAATACTTAGGGTTCTTGGAGCAGAAAGCCCAATACCTTGGAGTATTCTCCCAAAAATCATCATTTCTAAGCTTGTGGAATACACACAAACAATACTTGCCAACACAAATATTGAAAAACCAACATACACCATGGGTTTTCTACCAAAACTATCGGAAAGTGGCCCAGCCACCAATTGTCCTAATCCTAAACCTAAAAAGATCATGGTAATTAATAACTGACTATCGCTGTTACTAGAAGTGCCAACTGCAATACCAATGATATTTAAAGCGGGTAATAAAGCATCTATAGAAAGCGCGACCAAAGACATTAAACATGCCATGATAAGGATAAACTCGGTTTGAGTTTTTTGTTTTATTTGCATTCGGCAAAAGTACTTTAAATCACTTTAAATATATAATATGTGGAGCGTCGTTTTAAACGTATCTGATCTTTTTTTTATACATAATGAAATATACTGAAACTTAGAAAGTAGCAGGGGTTTAAAAATATGCTATTTTACATAATATAAATTATAGTACAAATATATAATTATGTATTTATTGTAAGTTTTGCGATCTTACTGTTATTTTATGTGTTTTAATAGCTTTAGTTGTTGTTTATTTATAATATTCTATTTTAACTTACCTATGTATTTTTATCAATTACATTTTATATGTGCTATTGTTTTTATAAAGTCTGTTGGATTATTTGGTTTTTTACTTCTTTATATTTTGGAAGTTTATTATTTAAACATATTTTATTTTTTGCTGCATTGTAAAATCCTTTCTTTTTTTTATTGTTTGATATTGTATTTATGAATGGTGTTATTTGATATTTTATTCCTTCTTTTTAAGTTTTTTATTGTCTGAACATATTTGGAAGGTTTTCTTTAAATTTAAAGTTTATTTAATAAGCATTTTTATGGCTCTAAATTGCTGTTTTTTTGATGCTATTTTACTTTTAAATTTGGTGATATTTTAGGTGCACTTACTATGACGTTGCTATGACGCTGCTATGGCGTTGCTATTGGTGTGGTATTGTTCTTCATTTTTTGGTTTAATTTTGTTGGTTTTTTAGGGTATTTTTTAGGGGTTTCTATTTTACATAATATTTGGCGTTTTGTGTTTAAAATTAGTTGTTTTTTTAATTCGTGTTCTAATCAAGAGATTTTTACGTCGTATCCTCCTCGCAATGATCTGTTTATTTTATAATTCTTTTCTTTTTTCCATTGATGACCCTTCGACTACGCTCAGGATTGGTAAATACTGAAACGAGTTCAGCATAGGCTTCGCCTAAAATCTAGACTTATTTTAATTTTTTTGTTTACCACAATAGAGACATAGAAAACATAGAGTTTTTTTTTAGAGCCACTACTCTATTTTAAGTTAGACTCTTTTATTATTCTTTGTTCTTTTCCATTGATGAAAAGAACCAAAAATCTAGACTTATTTTAATTTTCTTGAATTCTACATCATATTCCACTATCGTGTCCAGATTTTTTATTGAGTTCCCCAATCAAGTTGAGGACAAGCTTTGGACACTTAGCCGTTTCATATCTTTTGAATTTCTACGAAAATTAAAAGTATATCGGTTTGAGATTTGGATTTCACGTCGTACTTTCTTGTAATGACTAGAGTCGTCTTTACTGTTGTGTTCTTAGTGTTGTGTGGGGTTGCCGAGTCGTACCTCCTCGCAATGACTAGCGTTATCTTTAATAACAAAACCACTTAAGTACTCGTCATTGCGAGGCTTTTTTTAGCCGTGGCAATCTCTTGGCTGTAAGGCTTTATTCTTTTTGTTCTTACTCTTGCGTATTTAATCTTCTGTTCTTACTGTTGTGTGGGGTTGCTTCACTCTCACTGCGTTACGTTCGCAATGACTAGGGTATTCTTTTTATATTGCATTCTTTGTTTTTTTCCATTAATGACCCTTCGACTGCGCTCAGGATTGATAGATACTGAAACAAGTTCAGCATAGGCTTCGCCTAAAATCTAGACTTATTTTTCGCTATGCGAGTTACCTACGACCAAAATGTCTTTTGGTTTTGGTAGTCTTGAATTCTACAATCTATTCCACTATTTTAAGTTAGACTCTTTTATTATTCTTTGTTCTTTTCCATAGATGAAAAGAACCAAAAATCTAGACTTACTATTATTTTCTTGAATACTACATTATATTCCACTATCGTGTCCAGACCGTTTCACTGCGTTGCACTCTTTGGACACTTAGCCGTTTCATATCTTTTGAATTACTACGAAAATTAAAAGTATGTCGGGGTTTATATTATAACCAGTTTTTTTATTAGTTCTAATTATCAAAGTTAACCGTCATTGCGAGGTACGAAGCAATCTGTTTATTTTATAATTCTTTTCTTTTTTCCATTGATGAAAAAAGAAACAAAAAAATCTAGACTTATTTTAATTTTCTTGAATTCTACAATCTATTACACTAACGTGTCCAGACCGTTTCACTGCGTTGCACTCTTTGGACACTTAGCCGTTTCATATCTTTTGAATTACTACGAAAATTAAAAATATGTCGGGTTAGGATTGTAACTATGATTTTTCTCTTTCCTCTATACTTTATACTATTTATTTTAAATTCTTTTCTTTTTTGGTTTTGGTTGTCTTGAATTCTACAATCTATTACACTAACGTGTCCAGACTTTTTATTGAGTTCCCCAATCAAGTTGAGGACAAGCTTTGGACACTTAGCCGTTTCATATCTTTTGAATTGCTACGAAAATTAAAAGTATGTCGGGTTTAGATTATAACCAGTTTTTTTATTAGTTCTAATTATCAAAGTTAACCGTCATTGCGAGGTACGAAGCAATCTCTTAATTGGTAATCTCTTTTTTCAATGTTCTTTACCATTTATAGTTACCTACAACCAAAATATATTTTGGTTTTGGTAGTCTTGAATTCTACAAAATATTACACAAAACAAAAAAATCAAGGCTCACATATAAATTTGGAAACAATTACGGCTCAATCGTTATATTTTAGAATAAATTGTAACAGATTAAGTTTACTTTGAAAAGGTTTTAATCTCTTGATTATTAATACTATTTTGAAGGAATTAAATAAAAATCTTCAGTTCTTTATCTATTATTAAAACTAAAGCAATAAATAAATTATCTTTTAGTTCTCCTAAATATTTTTTTTTAATTTTTATACTTCTTTGAAGATTGTCTAAATCTAAGGATTGTAGATATAATTGGTTTTCTCCGATTAAGAAATCTACTCCTTCCCTCCCATTTTATTTTTCAGAAAATTTAATTTGAAATTTATTAAACTCTGATTTTATAATTTTAATATTTTGTCATTAATACTTGACATTTAGTTCTACAATTATATATTTTTAAAATATTTTAAAATTGAATTAGGCTGATATTCATAATCATTAAGAATTTTAATGCACTCATTTTTAATATATAACTTATCTGATTCATCAAAATTAGTCAAAATATTATTTGTGTTTTCAATACTAATAATTCTTTTGGACATTATATTTTTTTCAATATAATTTAGTAATAAAAGTATCTTTTTTGTAAAATCTCTTGGTATATTTCCTTTATTAAATTCAAAGGCATCTATTATTAACATTTTTAATAAATGTGAACTAATAGGTATAGAAAATTCTTTTTTCCAATTTTTGAATACTATCAGCAGTTTTTGTTGAGAATTAGTTAAATTAATACTTTTCAAACTAATAATATCTGTTTTTGTATAGCTATCATTTTTAAATATTGAATTATTATTCACGAATAGATAACCAGCAGTTTTATTATTAATTGTTTTACTTAATTTATAAGGTACAACATCAATTTTGTAATCCTCATTATTAATTCTGTATAATAATCCAATAGATTTTCTTTGCTTTCTGACTTCAATTAGATTTTTATCCGAATAACTTTTATCTAAAAATTGATAAAGACTTTCATACATTTCTGATGTAGAACTAAAACTATTTGAAGAAAAAGGTATACTTATATCAATGTCAAAAGAATCTGAAAGAGATGTTCCATCTTCAGTAGAACCAATTTTTAGAGGCGAACCACCTAAACTATATCTAAATTTTTTCTCTATTTCGTTTATAATACGATTAGCTTTTATAGATAGTTTTTTATAAATTGGGTTTTCTTTATCTAATCTAATATTTGAAACAACAGTTGATAATATTGCACTTGTATTTAAACGTTGTTTTTTATCATTATTAGAATCTACAATTCCACCTAAAAAAGCACCTCCTAATCCTCCTAAAATAGCTCCATTACCTGCTGATTTAAATATTTTTGACCAATCAAATACCTGTTCTGGATTTTCTTTGATTGAATTTAATTGCTGAATAGCATTTATTAAAGCATTACTCAATCCAAAAATAACTATTCCGTTTTTACTGTATTTGATAAGTTTCTTATCCATTATTTTTATATTTCTTCATCTATTTCGAAATTTATTGCTTTTGCATATTCAGATAAATCTATTGCTGCAACTGTACCAATACTTTGTTGTAAATATCTTGTGAGCTGAAGAAAAAATGTAACTAATGAATTATTCTTTTTACTAAATTCTATATTTTTTACATTTCTGTTTTCATAAAATTTCGCAATTAAATCATTATGTTCTTTCAAAGATAAATTAACATCTTTTTCGAGGTTAAAAATACTATCATCCTTATTATAATTAACGTAAAAACTTTTGTCTTTTACAGCACATCCAATATCAATAGACTTTAATCCTTTTAGACTTTTTAAGTGTTTTTCGATAGTAGGCTCTTTTATTTCTGTTTCTATAGTTAATATACCTCCTAAAATTTTAGTTAAAGCTCTTGGATTAAAAGGTCTACCTCTGTCAATTATTTTTGTTGATGTTCTTAATAATTTTCTAACGCTTTCAATTTTATCTCCTGCATAAATTATATTACCCTTATCAAGGTCTGGTTTCACTTCGAAAACAGCATAAACTCCCTCTGCTGGAATATAAAAAATACCATTTTGCTTAAAAACAAAAGGTGTGTATGTTTGGTCATAAATTACTAAATCAATCTGATGGCTTAATTGTCCTTTAGAGTCTATGACAATAGCTTTATCAACACAATATCTATTAGGTAAATATGTTCTTAACCATTCAATCCAAGTGTTTTCTAACGAATCTCCTTTAGAACCAGGATGTTCTATAAATTCTCTATTTGTATTTAATTGGGCAATCATTTGTGCTTGCAAACCTCCAAATAACTTTCTTAAATTAATCTTATCACTCATACTTTTTTAATATTTTATCATCGTATATAAATAAATCTTTACCAAAATAAGTTTTATCAACTTCTGCAATCATCAATAATGGATTACCGATATTAATATTTTTATCTTTTGCGATTTCTTTCATTGCGTTTATATCTATAGAACTTGGATTTGTGGGACCATTAGGATGTGAATGCCATTCCCCTAAATATTGAATTTTACCATTTGTTAAATTATGTATTTCATTCAATCTCTCATTTAATGTTCCTGGATGCCTAATAAAAATAGTTTGCCCATTTTTGTATTCATCAGGTATTAAAATATTAGTTATAATAAAATTTTTATTGGACTTAAATCCCACAAAAACACCACCAAATTCTTTTGGGTAATGAAACTTTGTTTCTTTTTCTATGATTTTTAAAACACTTTTTGATATATGTATTGAACTATTCATATATATACAATTATAGTTTTCATACTCTTCAATATCTATGTTTAATAAATTATTAAAATCTGGCTGAATAATAAAGGATTCATTTTTTTTATTTTTTGAAAAATTATTATTAATAACTTTTAAACCTATGTTAAGTAAAGCATTTATATCATTATAATTTGCTTCAAATGTAGGATAACCACATCCAGTACCTTCAAAATAAGTTGGCGGTTCATTTTCTACAAAATCAAAAATAGTCTTTGCTTGTTTTGTTAAATAATTTCCAGTTATAGAAATAAAAGATTTTGCATTATTTGTTATCGCTAAACTAAAAACATTACCAGTAAAATTAAGTTTATCAACTATATAAGTTACTTCTGTATCTGTTGAACAGTCAAAAATAATATCAAGTTTTTTGTTAAAAACATCTCCAAGAATTTTTAAATCAAATTTATTTAATTTATCATACTCAACAGCTACATCAACGAATGGTGAAATTGATTTTAATCTATTTATTAAACCATTAGTTTTAGGAAATATCATATCTTTTAATTGATAATTTGCTCTACAAAGATTTCCACCTTTTGTAGAATCAAAATCCATAAGAATTATATTTTTAGCCCCACCTCTAACCAAAATTTCTGATAAAGAACTTCCAATAGCACCACAACCGATAATTAAGATATTTGAATTAGTAATTTTATCATTTAACTTCCCTCTTCCAAAAAATCTACTATAATCAATATTTTCAGTTGTTCCCCAATTTATTTTATTTTTCTTTAAAATATGTTCAAACCTTATTTTCGGATTTGTTTGTTCATCTTTTGCTAATTTTATTGAATCAATAGGAATATTTTTTTTTGGTATTCTTATTAAATCCCAATGCTCTTCATAGCTTTCATTATTTGGTATTTTGTACCCTATAATAAGAAACAGACTATTTTCGTGATAGAAATTATTATTGAAATCTCTTTTTAAACCTAAATATAGCTTTTCAATAAATTCATCTGATAAATAATCTTTTAGTTCATCCCAATTTTCAATAGCTTTTCTACCTAAATTACTTTTTCTTAAAGGTTCATCTTGTATATAATAATATAATCCTTTTTTAGTACCTCTTGTTTTTAAATCTTTAATAAAAGTATTTGACCAAACATCTTCTTGACCTTTTTCAAAACCAAGTCTAAACATTTTTTTAACAGGAAACTTTTTCTCTCCAATTTTTTCATCAGAAAAGATAGAAAAACGGAAAGTCCCAAAGGAGTTTTTTTTAAAACTATTTTTTGTGTTAGTAAAATATAGCTTGTTAATGCATCCACTTTCTGTATTATGAATTAAATAGGCATAATTATCATCTTCTTTCTTAAAAATATAATAATCTCTAATCCATTGTTTCAAACATTTAATTTCATAAAGTAATTTTCTATCAAAGTCATCATCTTTATCTGGATGAAAGCATACTGAACCATCAGGATTTATATGATTAAGTCCTATATAATTTTTATTTCTAAAAATAATAGATATATTATCCGAATTTGGATGTGTTAAAGGGTAGTTATGAGGAATAGCAAAATCAAAGTTCAATACTTGTTCCAAATAATTTACTTCTAATTTACCTTTAAAATAGTTACCATCTTTTCTTGTTTTTTCAACTAAGACTAAACCTTTATCTTTTTTTAATAGATTATTTATTCTTTTAATAATGTCTTCTTCTTTCAAATTATCCAAATTTACTTGTGCTTAAGATAGAAGCTGTTGAGACACTCTTTGAATCATCATCATCATCATCATCATCATCAAATTCATCATTTAAAGGGAAATATTCTTTTATTTTATCAGAATCATCATCAACATCCTTAATGGTATTCTTCATATCTCGTTTAGTTTGAGTTTTTGCAGTATCACTCATTGAATCAGAAATAATGTTGCTTGAATTTGCAGGGTCTACCAAATTAGTAGTTTCTATATTGTCAATAATATAATTCATAACTAATTTAACTTTTTCCCAAAGTCCAATTGGTATTTCAACAGAATTATCAAATGCTTCTTTGGTATAAAGTTCCATCATAAATGATTTAATAAGTTTACCTCCATTTTGATTTTTTCTCTCTGTTTTCCAAACTTTTAAAAGTTTTGTAACTTTCCTTTCGTGTATTCTATTAGCTCCTTTTAATAAACCTACGTGAGTTTTGATATTTGTTTTTATTCTTGTTTTACTATTTTCCTCTTCTTTTTTAGATTTATTTGATGGATTTATATATAAACTCAAATCAGTATTATTGTCATTATAATCATTGTTGCTTGGTCTTTCTCTTCCGGGAACAACATCCATATCAAACTCTACTCCATCAATGTCGAATTTCAAACCTATTGACACTTTTTGTTTCCTTACATTTTCTTTACTAATATCATCATCATTTTTTGTATATTCATTTTTCAAATATTTATATACATCATCAAACATTTCACTTAAAGTTTCGAAACCCTTTTCATCATTATTATCCTTGGACTTTTTTCTAAAAGGTATACAACAATCAATATCAAACTTTGTGTTAATTGCTGTATTTTTTGCATAAGAACCAGAATCAATAGAATTGGAAGCTTTTTTATCTGAATATTTATTATTTAGTGCTTCTTTAACTTTGTTTTTCTTTGCAATGAACTTACTTAAATGCTCAACTTTATTTATATCGTGAGTATCAATTACTTTTTTTAGATGTTCGTCTTTATTTTTTGCCATAATATTAATTTATTATTGATTTCATATTTATTGAATTATCCAAATTATCTTTTATTGAAGCATTGGCAACTGTTCTCAAATATTCATTATTATTAGTTGCTACATAAGTAACTTTTGCTCCTAATTCCCAACCAGGATAACTCCAGGTGATTGTGTAAATAATATTATTTTGTTTAATAAGATTTATTGTATTTAATTCATTAGTTTTTACCCCATTTAAAAATGAATTTTTATCATTCACTTGATGAAGTAATACGTAAGTTATATTGTCGTTTGTATCTTTCCATACTCCCGAAATAAAATAGTCTGCTGCTTTTGCCATTTTAGTGTTCTTATTTGTATTAAATTTATAAAAATTAAATAATTTGTTATTAAAAACTATTTAACAATACAAATAAATAACAAGATGGCGCAATCCATATGCGCCATTAAAAATAGTTTAAATTATTTTTAATTATTTAGCTTATAATTAGTTTTAGCCTTGTCAAATTCGGCTATAAAAACATCTCTAATACTATTTGGTGAAATTACGGTTGCGTTACTTCCATAACTATAAATTTTTGAAAAAAACTCATATGAAGGTTTTACAATCACTTTTATAATTAATTCTTTTTTATTTTTTTTTATTATTTGTTGTGTTGAGTGAATAGGTAAGGTTTTAAGATAATCTGCCTGTTCTGGACCAAATGAAATAATTACTTCAATTGGCTCTTCATAGGAAACAGTTATACCAAATGAATGTTTAAAATATTCAGCACTATTAAATTCTACTTTAACAAAATCTTCATCCAAAAGCAAAACACTATTAACCCTATCTAGAGCAAACGTAATTAAACTATCATACTTAATATTTATACCTATTAAATACCACATTAGTTTATCCTCTTTTAAAAGAATCGGCTTTACTTTATGTATTTTAGATTCTTTTCCAAATCGTCTATATTCTAATTGTATTACTTTTCTTTTAGAAATTGCTTGAGATAAATCCATAATGAATTCAATACCTGAAATAGGTGGATGTTTTTCTGGCTCAATTAAATTTTCTAATTTAAATAATTCTTTTCTGTCTTCTGAAATATTTGAACCATCAATTACTTTTTTCATAGCTTGTGAAATATCCTTAAAAATAGGATAATCTCTATATTGACTAATTATTTTAGTATAGAACAGTAATGCATCAACTTCTCCATCTTTTAATTCAAGTGTTGAAAATATTTCTTTTGGTATTCCTGAACTGTACCATTTTTTTTCTTTGTTGTCTTTTACTATACCTAGATTTTTACCAAAAATAGTATCATCATCTTTCAAGTCTTTAAGGTCCTGTTGGATAGTTCTGTATTTAACTTCAATACCACTATTTATGCAAGCTTGATGTATTCTTTTCGAAGAATATTTATCTTCTCTGCTTAACATTTTTAGAATGACTAAATATCTCTTTAATGCTTTTTGATTTTTAGCCATATTAATCGATTAATTCTTTAAAATGTTCATAAATCATAACCATAGCTAGCGTATCTAATTCACAATATTTTAATAATGCAGAAGTTAATTCATCTACTTCTGCTTGTCCCATATCTGTATATTGCAGTTTACCATAAGCTGTTAACGCTGCTCCCCCATCAGCAATACCTTCAATATCTGATAATGTATTTTCAATTTCATTTTCACTCCAATCTTGGAATACTGAAGGTAACATTTCATAAGGGTTGGTTACAGTATTATTTTTAATTTGCAACCAAATGTGTTGTTTGGAAAAATTTTTACTTGTAACTTTTATTTGATTGAGTGGTTTTGAATACTTTTCTTTTAAGTATTTACTTGAGTTTAATGATGCTGGTAAAACTGCCTTTATAGAATTAGATCCTTTGGTTTTAGGATTATAATAATAACTTTTTTCAATTCCCCATAAATCCACCATATCTCTTTCTCCTTTCCATTCTATTGCGCTATCTTTTTTTGAATGAGAAATACTTTGAATGAAATTTATTAAATCATCTTTGTCTTTTTCATTTGAGTTTAATAATTGAACATATATAGCATTTAGAATTGTATTTTCATGAAATGAATATCTAAAAATTGTTCCATTATCATTTTCTAAAGCTTTTTGTAATACTCTAATAAAATCAAAATTAGGAAATACACCTGCAATATTATTTATATATTCATTTGCATGTTCAATTGTTCCGTTTTCATAATATATATGATGCGAAAACTGGAAAGCTGTTTGTTCATATGGTTTTAGATTTTTATTAAAAGGTAAAGCAACTGTACTCGTTTCAAAATCAATAAAATGTAAAGGAAAATTCCAACTTTCAATTTCTTTTTTTAAACCTTCAATGTCTGCATAAATATTATTATCACTATCAACCTCTTTCTTAATTTGCAACCATTGTCTATGAGATGTTGTTAGCTTTTCAGGGTTTTCTTTTAATCCTATATTATCTTCTGTAAGTTCTTTTTTAAAAAAGATGCCTTCATTGAAAAGTTTTGTACCTCTCCTAAAATCATAAATATCAAAAGTATTTGGCTCATTAAATTCTTTTTCACTCCATTTATGTTGTTTGCTAAAGCATTCTTTAAAACCAGATTTATAACCTTCTAATTCTTCTACTCTTGAGCATTTGAATTCACATTTCTTACAAGAACTATAACTTGTTGGCCAATTAGCATAATTATCCTTTTCATAAATATTTTGAAATAATAAAATAGATTCTTGAAAAGTTAAATTTGTATGATACTTAAATTTATTTGCTTCAATATCCTTTACAATTTGAGTAATATCTTTTCTACCTAATACTGAATCTCCTGTTTCTTCAATTGATTGAACTTTCTTAATAATACCAGTACGATTATCTCCTTTATTTGTAATTCTAAATAATTGATTTAATCCATTAATACTTGCTTTCTTGGATTTGTCTGCCATCATCATAAATGATTTAATTTTCCAATCAGGAAAACATAATTGCATTACATACTTTTGAAAGGCTACATCAAATAAATATGGTTTCCAACCTGCAACCATTGCTCCTCTTTTACCTACAAAAAGAAAATCATTATCTGGTGTAAATGATTTAGATTTTACTTCAATTAATTCAATATCATTTCCTTTTTTAACGATGATGTCTGTTCTAATGAATAATCCATCTATTAAAAAAGCTGCTTCATAAATAATTATATTTTCTTGTTTTAGTAATTCTTGTGTTTGCTCACATAAAAGTTGATAATCCCAATCATTACCTTCAATTAAAATTCCATTTGGATAATGCATTCTTGCTAATTCTTCAACTTGAAAACCACCTTGCGCTAATGCTTGTAAAAATGAATCTTCATTTTTAGTATTTGGATACTGTTTTTTATTAGTGTAATAGAGTTTGTTTGGGCATTCAAGCCCTAATTTGAATCTTGATTTTGAAAGTACTCTCATATCTTTTTCTTTTTATAATTTACTCAAATTTACATTTAGAGCAATTAGTTAGGTATTACACATAGCAAAATGTAATACTCAAATATACAGAATTTTAGGACGTATATATTTACGGAAATCCTTAATTGATTAAAAATTAGAGAAAATAATCCCATTACATTTTTTTTTAAGAAAGATTTTAGAAAGAAAAAAATAAAGAAGATTAGTTTTTTTTTAGCTTTTTCCAAAGCGAAGTAAACCCGTAATAAAAATGCGGGACAAATAGATAACAATAGTTTTTTTGTGGGGACTTCCACTCTATTAGATAATATGTGAAAATTATAAATTAAAAAAAAAAAAGAGACAACCTTCTCCAAGGTTGCCTCTAACTTTAATTGCAATACTAAAGGGATTCTTACCCCTTTATATTTTAGTGTTATTAAAATTGTTATCCAATAGCACTTATTCTCATTGCATTAGCGCTTGAAAGCTCATAGAATTCTGTATTAATTTGTTGATAAAATAAGATTCCGGTTGCTAATACAACTCCTACTGTATTTGGTAATGCGCTTGTAAAGCCTAAATCTACCGTTAAAGTGGTGTCTGCACCTACTTCGCCTCCGATAGCTATGGCATCACTGTATGAAATTCCATTTACTTCATTTTCTTCTGAATCTGTAGGTTCATATTTTTTTAAACCTGGTACATATTCATAGTTACTTAGAATTGTACTTACAAGTATCATCTTAAAATGTGTTGCACCTTCTGGTGCCCTTAAGAAATTAGAGGTATTAAAATTTGGTATTACCCATGTTGCAATACTTCTATTAGTATCTAAAGTAGGAGCGGTAAATTCTGGATAAAAAACAGTGCTTAACGGAATTTTACTATTGAATTCAAAACCTTCTAAAACAATTTTGTTTGTAAGTATTTCAAATTGACGCTGTCCACGAATACCAGCACCTAGTGTATTTAAACGTTTCATAGTACCTGTTAATCTACCTGTAATGGTACTGTCTTTGAAACTTTTAATGATGGATGAAAAACCTAGTCTCAGTGCTTTTCCTACTGTAGCAGAAGCACCAAATTCTGACATATTTTCTCTAGTTCTTTTATAATTTGGGTCGTTGTTAATTCTGCTTTTGTCTACACCCCCTGTAGTTTTTACGATACTATTGCCACCACTTTCGTAAAATGTTAGTCCTCCTAATGAACCTTGTAATTTAATAAAGCCTTTTTGCTTTGCCATAATAAATGAATTGTGATTGCAATTATTTTATGAGTCGATTTAAAATTTACTTGCAATCTGATTAGATAATTGGTGTGCAACGATTGCAAACCATAATAATCATTGGCCGAATGATATGGGCTAAGTGTATAAGAATCTGAGTGTTGTAATTAAAGTGAGGCAAACATATAATAAAATATTTAAATTTAAAAGGGGGAAAACCCCCTTTTTTTATTTCATCTATTTTTCTTATTTTATAGGGATTGTGATTTTGGTGTTTTGATGTTGTTATTGAAAGCTTGAGTGTTAATGCTTTGATTTTGATCTTTTATGAGGTTCTTCTTTTTTAGGAATGACACGATTGAATGTGATTTATAATCCTGCGATTGTGAGGCACGAATTAATTTTTTTAATGCCTGTTTCAATTAAAAGATTGCCACGTCGTATCCTCCTCGCAATGACAACTGCATTTTTAATTTCGAGGCACTGTGTCATTTGGTGGCAGGGTTTTTCAGCGTGTTTTATTGTGTGTCAGGATGTGTTTATATGGGTAAAGATGTGTGAAGTGTTTCCTTATCAGTAAATTGGTTTTTAGGGGTACCCCATGGTAATTTTTAAAAATACATCGTGTTATGCCAACTTTTAAAAAGGCAACCTTGGTGGATTTCTCTTAAACCCAAAGCAAAGGAATCTTTATAGTTCTTGTTACTTGACCGATAGTTGTGTAAAAAAGGAGATTTGATGGGGTCCCAAATCAACATGAAGAAAAAATGGACAATACAAAACCCTTGTTAGCTAGAAAAAAGAAATTTGTTGACATCTTCTACTTTTATTGCTGGATTCGCACCTTCGCTACCAGCTACTAAAGCTCCAACTGCACAGGCAAAATCAAGTGCTTTTTGTGGCGATTCTTTTTTTAATAGTTTCGTAATTAAAGAGGCTAAAAAAGAATCTCCAGCACCAACAGTATCTACCACCTTTATATGATAGCCTTTATTGTAATAAAACGCATCATGATAATATAAGATGGCTCCATGTTTTCCCTTGGTCACACAGATAGATTTGGTTTGGGTAGTTGCTGCAATAAATTGAATATTTTCTTCTAAGGAAGTAGATTCAAAATTTAAGGCTTTCGCAATTTCAAAGATTTCTTCATCATTAAACTTGATAAAGTTTGCTTGATTCATTAAATAACTCAGAATTTCAATGGTATAATAAGGAGGCCTAAGGTTGACATCAAAAATTTTATAATTGGCTATTTTTAAGAGTTCATAGAGCGTATTTCTTGATACCTCGTTTCTAGCCACTAAACTTCCAAAAACAAAAGCATCTGCCTCTTTTGTGATGTTTTTGGCTTTTTCTGTAAGTTGAATTTGATCCCAAGCTCTAGGAAACTTAATCTCATAAGATGCAGAACCTTTTGAATTTAAGCTTACTTTTACGTTGCCTGTTTTCAGTTGTTCATCAACTTGTAAGCCTTCACAATTAAGGTTGTTTTTTTGAATAAAATCAACAATCTTTTTTCCTTTTTTATCGGCACCCACACTGCTAATAATAGCAATAGCATTGCCAAAAGATTGTAATCTTACAGCAACGTTTAAAGGAGCCCCTCCTATTTTTTTGTGCGTGGGAAATACGTCCATAAGTACTTCGCCAAAACATGTAATTTGTGCCATCTAAATTTTATTTAATACTCTATTGGGGGTTACAAGATAACCAAAACCAACATCAACAAAATTATAACTTTGCGTTTTATCATAACTCCAATAGTGCAACTCATCTCCTCTTTCTTCTACACCTGTATAATTATTGTGGGAAACTGCTTCCATAAAAAAGGTGTCTGAAAAACGATATTTGCTATAGAGAGAAAACTCTTGATAATGTGCTGCTATGGTTTCACCTGTATTTTTATGGGTAACATCTGTAGAGGCTCCAAAACTAGTTCCTCCCCAAACTCCTAAAGTTAATTTTGCATCGCTAGAATTAAACTCTAAACTTGTGGCAATCATGGGGCCAGGAGTTACTACAAACCCATGCCATAAATGCATGTTTTTAAGATGTACTCCTACTGAAAACGCGTTGTAATCCTCTTGTTGTTCAATCGTTTCTTGAGCAGACATTGTATGCGCTGTAAAGAACAACAACATACACACTCGTACTATGTGATTATTTCTTGTGGAGGCTACTGCTGTTAAGGATACCTGTTCAATGGGTAGTGCCATTCTTTTTTAATTTACGATGAAATCACTTTCAGTTATAAACTTCATAATGACGTTAGATATGCAAATGTATATAAAATTATTTGACATATTCTAATAAAAATTAAAAAATATACGCTAATTTAGCTGTAAAGTATGCTATATTGACTTTTCAGAAGCTGTATTCTATGCGTTCAACTGTAAAAAACAGGACGTTTTATCATCTTTAAAATCGATATATACAGTAATAAGCATAAAATAGTGGTATATGAACGTCTAAAAAACGCTTATTGGTTATTCGCAATAAATTGATTAAATTTACACCTTACAATATCTTATGAAAATAAAAAAGATTCCAAATTTATCGGTAGACTGTGTCATTTTTGGGTATGATACAAACACAAAATCATTGAATGTTTTATTGATAAAACGATATTTAAAAGCAACCACTAGCGATGAAGTGTTGGTAGACGATTATGTGTTAACAGGGTATCATATCTATGAAAATGAAACGTTGGATGAAGCTGCTTCTAGAGTTTTAAAAGAATTAACGGGACTCACTAATTTGTATAAGAAACAATTCAAAGCCTTTGGAGATCCTAATAGATTAATGAACGAAAAAGATGTGTTGTGGAGTAAGCATGAAAATTTTAATTTTAGAACCATTACCATTGCGTATTACTTTTTATTAAAAACAGAAGACATTGATGTGATTCATAATAAACATGAAGCTAAATGGTTTCCCTATACAGACTTACCAAGTGTAGGTTTTGATCATAAAAAAATTATACAAGAAGCTTATGAAGACTTAAAAACGAAATGTTTACATGAGCCTATCATTTTTGAGCTTCTACCTGAAAAATTCACCATTAATGAAGTACAAGAGGTTTATGAGTCTATTCTCGGAGTTACCATAGATAACCGTAATTTTAGAAGAAAACTTATCAATAAAAAATATATGATTCCTTTAGATGAAAAGCAAATTGGCGTTTCTAAAAGACCTGCACAGCTCTATATGTTCAGTAAAAATATTTATGACAAAATGGTCAACACTAATTTTTTAATCAATATTTAATGGAGCTAAAATCGTTTATTTTTGATATGGATGGGGTCATCATAGACTCAGAACCTTTTTGGAGACAAGCACAAATATCCATTTTATCGAAGTACAAGGTTACGATTTCAATTGAAGATTGTATTCAATATACCATGGGCAAAAGAATTGACGATGTTGCTTTTACCTGGTGTCAATTGCATTCCTTACAACTAGATCCAAAAGTATTGGAGCAAGAAATTATAAACGCAGTTACTACATTAATTGCTGAAAAAGGAGAAGCAAAACCAGGCTTGTACGAATTACTAGATTTTTTAAAAGAAAATAAGTACCAAATTGCTTTGGCAACCTCCTCTAGCCTACCCATTATAAATGCCGTTTTTAAAAGGTTATCAATCGCACAATATTTTGAGGTTGTTTGTAGTGCAGATGAGGAAGTTTATGGCAAACCACACCCTGCAGTTTATTTAAAGGCTGCCAAAAAATTAAAGGTTTCACCCAGTAATTGTATCGTTTTAGAAGACAGTGTTACTGGTTTAATTGCTGCCAAAGCTGCTGCTATGAAAACCGTTGTAATTCCCGAAGATCCATCAGACCCAAGGTTTCGTTTAGCGGATGCTATTTTTACATCGATGTTTGAGGTTATTGAATTTTTACAATAAAACAACCTGTTGCAAGGTACAATGTACAAAGCACGCTCAGCCAAAGCAAGCTGTAAATTCATCCTTCTACACCTTTTTTCTTACATTACTTTTTTTACAGCACATAGAGTTGCCCATAGTATTTTTACAACAAATACCTCCACACAAGAATTTGTACTACTCCAGACCCAAGGCACATAACCAAAACTGTTCTAGCCAACTAAAAACTCAGAGGATGAAATGTAACTTTTACGTTTGCAGCAGCTATAAAATCATTAATTTTACACAATGAAATGTTCTTGATGAAGAAGTATTTAAATAGATTGTTTAATCTTACAACAAACCCATAAATAACAACGCTGTACGCAATCAAACAAAACGAATGAATAACGAACAAACGGCCATACGAATCACGTATTTCAGCATCATCGGAAATACAATTTTAGCCTTGATAAAAGGACTTGCGGGATTTTTTGGGAATTCGTACGCGTTAATTGCAGATGCCATTGAATCTACAACGGATATTTTTGCTTCTTTACTAGTTTTATTGGGTTTTAAATATGCAAAACGACCAGCAGACGAAAACCATCCCTATGGACATGGAAAAATTGAACCCTTAATTACCTTTGGTGTCGTTGCTTTTTTGGTGGTTTCTGCAACCATCATTGCCTCCGAAAGTATTCAAAATATTCAAACACCTCATAAAATTCCGAAACCGTGGACGTTACTTGTTTTAGGGGGAATCATCATTTGGAAAGAAATCTCTTATCAAATCGTTATTAGAAAAAGCAAACAAACCCATAGTTCTTCACTCAAAGCAGATGCTTGGCATCATAGAAGTGATGCCATTACTTCGGTCATGGCATTTATCGGAATTTCCATAGCCATCCTATTCGGAAAAGGGTATGAAACTGCCGATGATTGGGCAGCATTATTGGCTTCCGCATTTATTTTATACAACAGTTATTTAATCGTAAGACCTGCGTTAGGAGAAGTAATGGACGAGCAGGTGTATGACGACCTTATCCTTGAAATTAGAAAAAAATCAATAGAAGTGAAAGGTGTTTTGGATACTGAAAAGTGTTTTATTCGAAAATCAGGAATGAAATTTCACGTGGATTTACACGTCATTGTAAACGGTGATATCTCCGTAAAATCAGGACACGATATTGCCCATACCTTAAAGGACTATTTACGAGAAGAAATCCCGAATTTAGGACACGTACTCATTCATATTGAACCGAATGCATAAAAATAATAACGCGTTATTGCAAGTCGTTTTTTAGCTGTGGCAATCTGTTAGTGCATCTTTCTGCACTTCCTTTTTTGCGTACCTTTTTTTCACCACATAGGGACATAGAACACATAGAATTGCACATAGCTTTTTTTAAAACACGTCATTGCGAGGCTTTTTCAGCCGTGGCAATCTGTTAGTTCATCTTTCTATACTTTATGTGTTTAACAGTATGTTCTTACTGTTATTTGCTTACTCATACGTGGGTTTGCCGCGTCGTACCTCCTCGCAACAGGCTTATACCTCCTCGTAATGACTCATGCTAACAAAAACTATCTAAATACCCATCATTCCAATTCTATTTTAAAATTCAGGAATTAAGTTCTCCCAATTTGGATTGACACCTTCTATCAAGGCTATTTTTTTTGCTCTTTTACCTGCTTTTAATTCTTTTTCTTTGGCAATGGCATCTCCAATCATTTGAAAAGCTTTATAGTATACTAACTTGTCTAGATTGTATTTTGCAGTAAACGATTTTTCATTGGCTTTACTACGATGCTGTTTTAATCTTTGTGCTAGATTCGATGTGACTCCAACATATAAGGTCGTATTGTTTTTATTGGTTAAGATGTATACATAGCCTGGTTTCATTAATTTTTTTTGTACAAGATAGTAATACTATTTAAATCTCGTCATTGCGAGGCTTTTTCAGCCGTGGCAATCTGTTAGTTGTAAAGTTCCAAGCTTTGTGTATAAAGCAGTGCGTTCTTACTGTACTGTGCTAACTCATACGTGGGTTTGCCGCGTCGTACCTCCTCGCAATGACTTGTATTTATTAAACTATCTAAACACTCATCATTCCAAACCTATTTAAACATCGTCATTAAGTAGCATTTTCAGCTATGACAATCTGTTAGTTTATCTTTCTACACCTCTTTTTGCGCTACTTATTTTCACCACATAAGTACATAGAGCACATAGAGTTGTACATAGCGTTTTTTTACAACGCGTCATTGCGAGGCTTTTTCAGCCGTGGCAATCTGTTGGTTGTGAAGTTCAAAGCAGCAGCATGTTCTTACTTTTGTTTGAATACTCATACGTGGGTTTGCCGCGTCGTACCTCCTCGCAATGACTTGTATTCATTAAAATATCTAAATACTCATCATTCTATGACTATTCCACAACAAATCCATTTCGAGGCATTTTTCAGCCATAGCAATCTATCAGTCTCAAAGCGTCACTGCAAGGCGTTTTCAATCGTGGCAATCTGTTGGTTAATATATCCTATACTTCTTTCTGGGCAATACCAATCTCATTATTTTTATAATATACTTAATTATTTTAAAATAGGCACTCAATGACCACATTAGCACCTAGGATTTATAGGAAGTAAAAGATTTTATTCGTCCTTAAACTTCTTGGTGCTTGTAACATTATAAGTAATTCCAAAATAAATACCTCTTCTTATTCTATCGAATGTTGGTATTTCGGTAACTGATGAATTTACATATAAACCTAAATTAATTAGCACCTAGGATTTATAGGAAGTAAAAGATTTTATTCGTCCTTAAACTTCTTGGTGCTTGTAACATTATAAGTAATTCCAAAATAAATACCTCTTCTTATTCTATCGAATGTTGGTATTTCGGTAACTGATGAATTTACATATAAACCTAAATTATCTTCTTTCACTGCGTTTGATAGTTCCTTTATTTTAGTAAAACTCGTACCAATGTTAAAGCCTATCTGATTTTGTCTACCAAAAATAGCACTAACTCCTATTAAATATCTTGTTTTACCGTCAAAAGGTGATATAGATGCACCTAGATTAAAACCAGCTTTAAACGAACTTGTATAACGCCAAGAAATGTGTCCTAAAGCACCAATAGAAATATCCCCTTTTTTAGGATTCTCTTTAAGAACATTATTAATTAATGTATCTCTTTTTTCTAAATAATAACCTTGATCGACTTTATTAGAATGAAAAAAACCAGAAGAAAAATCGAATGTAACATTCTGTTTTGTATAAAAATTAATCTTTTGTGTTTTTATAGTATCATTTGTTCTTTTATTTATTAGAACTACTTCAGCTTGTAATCCTGCGTTTTTTGCTTTAAAAGATTCAAGTGTTATTATACTTTTTGCTGTCTTAGAAACATAGAGAAACTTAATATCTTTTATATACTCAGTTACAGAAAGCTTTGTTTCAATTTCTTTAAGATATGCATAAAGCATCGTTATTTTAATAGATGGTGTGTCTATTTTTTCTAAACGTAATTTAAATAAAACTTCTGTTGCTTTTATAAAATATACTGCTCTAGAAACTTCTATTATCAAATCATTTTTATTACTTACTCTGAAATTTTGTAATATATCCTGTTCTACAATTAGTGCTTTTGCAGTATCAGGATTAACCAATGTTCTTGTGTATAAATTATTAATTTTGTTTGTTAATGTATCTAATAAAGCAGATTTTTCTTTTGCAAGACTATATAAATTCTCTAAAATATCAGTTTGAACATGCTCTTGTAACTTTTTAAATTCTAATTCACTTAACTTATTTTCTATACCTTTGTTTTCTTTAATAGAATCTTTTTTATTGATATACAAAATAGCTTCTTCGTCTAATAATTCTAATGCTTCTATTTCTGAAATTGCTTCCATAAACATACTTTTATTATCCTTATCAAAACTTATTTGGTCAGAACTACTTATGTTTAAAATTGGTTTTAGTACTTCTGGTATATCAGAAGCAATATCAAAATATCTTAATTTAACTGTTGCTTTTACAATGGCTGAATTCACATTATCTAATACAATGTTATATTCTCTTTTACTAACTATTTCCGTTCTATCAGCTGAAATATCATTTTTATCTGAATCATAAGTTAAAAGAATGTCATGTTGGGCTTGTATTGTAAAAACAAATAAGAAAAATAATAAAGTAGCAAGTTTTTTCATAATGAGTTGTTTTAATTGTTGTTTGGTTTAGACCTTAAAATTAAAACAAATAACAACCCAACACCCTACCTATAAATAGGTATTTCATATATAATCAACACTTTATAGTGTTTCCAAACACAAGAAATCCATGGATATGGCTAAGGAGAGAGGATGAAAACCAATACCAACAACTAATTTTGTCGAAAGGCAAACTCACTAAAGGAAAGTTAATTTGTAAATTTGTTAAGTTTACGTTGTAATTTAATCATATATCAATATAACCTCAGAATATCACATGAAGCTTGTATAAAAGCAAACTTGTTAAAAGAAGATTAACTTGAAAGTTTGATGAAAGGCTTGTTGTAATTTAAACCTCGTCATTGCGAGGCTTTTTTAGCCGTGGCAATCTGTTGGTTAAAGCGTTCTGCTTTCTGTGTGCTTGCTCTTTATTCTTTATTCTTTTCTTTTTTCCCTTGATGAAAAAAGAAACAAAAAAATCTAGACTTATTTTAATTTTCTTGAATTCTACAAGCTATTACACTATCGTGTCCAGACCGTTCCACTACGTTTCACTCTTTGGACACTTGCCGTTTCAAATCTTTTGAATTGCTACGAAAATTAAAAGTATGTCGGGTTGAGATTGTAACTTGGTTTTTTGATTCTTAAAATCATTAAAGTTGATCTTTATTATGAGGTATGAAGTAAACTGTTAATTACTAATCTCTTTGTTTTTTGTTCTTTGTTCTTTGTTCTTTGTTCTTGTGTCCATACTGTTGTGTGCTCATTCTTGTGTTCTTACTCTTGTGTGGGTTTGCCACGTCGTACCTCCTCGCAATGACTTGTACTCTGAATACTCGTCATTGCGAGGCTTTTTCAGCCGTGGCAATCTGTTGGTTAAAGCGTTCTGCTTTCTGTGTGCTTGCTCTTTGTTCTTTGTTCTTTTCTTTTTTCCATTGATGAAAAAAGAAACAAAAAAATCTAGACTTATTTTAATTTTCTTGAATTCTACAAGCTATTCCACTATCGTGTCCAGACCGTTCCACTACGTTTCACTCTTTGGACACTTGCCGTTTCATACCTTTTGAATTACTACAAAAATTAAAAATATGTCGGGTGGAGATTGTAACTTGGTTTTTTGCTTCTAAAAATTATTACAGTTGATCTTTATTATGAGGTATGAAGTAAACTGTTAATTACTAATCTCTTTACTCTTTACTCTTGTGTTCTTTGTTCTTTGTTCTTTGTTCTTTGCTCTTTACTGGGTGTGCTCATTCTTGTGTTCTTACTCTTGTGTTCTTACTCTTGTGTGAGTTTGCCGCGTCGTACCTCCTCGCAATGACTTGTACTAACTAAACTATCTGAATACTCGTCATTGCGAGGCTTTTTCAGCCGTGGCAATCTGTTGGTTAAAACGTTCTGCTTTCTGTGTGCTTGTTCTTTGTTCTTTACTTTATTCTTTTCTTTTTTCCATTGATGAAAAAAGAAACAAAAAAATCTAGACTTATTTTAATTTTCTTGAATTCTACAAGCTATTCCACTATCGTGTCCAGACCGTTACACTACGTTTCACTCTTTGGACACTTAGCCGTTTCATATCTTTTGAATTGCTACGAAAATGAAAAGTATGTCGGGTTGAGATTGTAACTTGGTTTTTTGCTTCTTAAAATTATTACAGTTGATCTTTATTATGAGGTATGAAGTAAACTGTTAATTACTAATCTCTTTGTTCTTTGTTCTTTACTCTTTACTGGGTGTTATTACTCTTGTGTTCATACTCATACGTGGGTTTGCCGCGTCGTAGCTCCTCGCAATGACTTGTACTAACTAAACTATCTAAATACTCGTCATTGCGAGGCTTTTTTAGCCGTGGCAATCTGTTGGCTGTTACCCTCTACTCTTTGTGTGTTTACAGTTGTGTGCTTACTGTTGTGTGCTTACTGTTGTGTGCTTACTCTTGCGTTCTTACTCTTGCGTGAGTTTGCCGCGTCGTACCTCCTCGCAATGACTTGTACTTACAAAAATATCTGAATACTCGTCATTGCGAGGCTTTTTTTAGCCGTGGCAATCTGTTGGTTAAAACGTTCTGCTTTTTTTGTGCTTGTTCTTTACTCTTTACTGGATGTGTTTACTCTTGTGTTCTTACTCTTGTGTTCTTACTCTTGTGTTCTTACTCTTGTGTTCTTACTCTTGTGTTCTTACTCTTGTGTTCTTACTCTTGCGTGGGTTTGCCGCGTCGTACCTCCTCGCAATGACTTGTACTTACAACACAAAGCTTTTTTTACAGCATTAGCCGTTGCATATCTTTTGAATTGCTACAAAAATTAAAAGTATGTCGGGTTGGGGTTGGGTTTAATGAAGTAGTTATTCTTGTTTTTCAGAAGATTATTAAAACTTTGGGAGTTTTAAATTTTTATGATGTATTCTTTATATTTAATAAATTCTTGAACGCTATTCTAAGTTTTAGAAAGCAGCAATTAATTATACAATAGATAGGCAAACCCTTATTGCGTATACACAAAAACAGCAACAACACTAAACACAATATGAGCAAGTACTAAATGAAAATAATAATGGGCATAGTTAAAATGATATGTATAACGTACCGCTTTAAACATAAAATACCATCCAATAATTCCTAAGAATCCTGAAATGAGTCCAAATAACACTGCAATATCTATGGATCTTTCAATAGCAAACCACCTCCAAGCAATTTCATACAACCCTAAAAAAACAAAGCCTATCAAAAAGTGCACAATCCATCCATACACATACAAAGGCTTATGTAAAGTTCTTTGAAACAGTTTTTTAAAGATTTGCGTTAATAGATTGGGTTCTCTAAACTCATCTTTAGTAAAAGTGTTATAAATAGCACTAAATAAGGTCATGGCAATGACAGCAACTATTCCAGATATGATAAAGTTCATCATGAGTTTTCCTTAATTATTGGTGGTTATTCTTCTAAAAATAAAAAACTAAAGTTGTCATGCAACAACCTTGTAGATTGCGACTGGTAATGGAGCAATCTAAATGGCTGAAAACCATGACAACTTTAGCATTCTTGTTACGCAGGTACTTTTGCAGCGACTTCCATACGATCCCAATTACGATGTTTTGCAATGGCATCGATAAAGGCTTTTGGTTTGTCATTGATAAAAATGGCCTTGTCGTCCTTATGATTAGCGATAAAGGTTTCGTCTAGTAAATCTTCTCCTTCATGATCCACAGCAATGGCTTTACAATGTTTAAAAGCTTCATTTAAAAACTTTTTATATTTCGGTTCGTCCAGCAAGGCATCAATGGATTTTTTTCCTCCAGGTACATAAATAGCATCAAACAATACGCTTTCTGTGGTTACAATAGCAGCATCCACCTCATGTTCCATATCCTGATCACAGGTAATAGTACCTCCATGTGGTGCAATTATTTTAATCATAGCGCCTTTATTTTCTAAGGCTTTCTGCATCTTTTCGAAATCGCTCATAGAAAAACCATCGGCTGCTAAAACCGCAATCTGTCTGGTAGCAATGCTATTAAAAATGGTATGATCTTGACTTAAAGCGTCATCTTTTTCTAAGTAATTTTTCTTTTTTGGCGGTTGATTCTTTCCATCATCATCAGCTCCTATGGCTTGGTTTACGGGTTGTTCAATCTTTTTTGGTACTTGTAATCCTAATCCCTTTGCTACTTGTTTTGCCAAATCTCCATCAATTTGATTGATTTGATACAACATGCGCTCTTTGATTGGTTTCTGTGTACATTTTCCTAATTCGAACGTATAGGCATCAGCTACATGTTGTTTTTCCCAAGCTGCCAAACTTCTGTAAAACAAAGCAGGTTGCGAATAATGATCGTTAAAACTTTCGCTTCTACCTCTTACTTTTCTGGCGTCAATTCGCTCTTCATACGAATGAAAAGCGCCCTCAGACATTTTTGCTAAATGAGGACAGCCTCCACTTAATGAATTTGGGAAATAAGCAGTTTGTCCTTTTGGAATCTCCATTTGCATATGGCCATCTCGTTGGTTGTTATGCGTTTCTACAATAGGACGATTGATTGGAATTTGATGAAAATTAGGACTCCCTAATCGCGATAACTGGGTGTCTCGATACGAAAATAAACGACCTTGCAATAAAGGATCATTGGTAAAATCGATTCCAGGAACAATATGTCCAGGTAAAAATGCCACTTGTTCTGTTTCTGCAAAGAAATTTTCTGGGTTTCTATTCAACGTCATTTTCCCTATAATTTCTACAGGTACTAACTCCTCTGGAATTAATTTGGTAGGATCTAACAAATCAAACTCAAACTTGTGTTCGTCTTTCTCTGGCACTACTTGAATCCCCAATTCCCATTCAGGATACTGTCCTGCTTCAATCGCTTCCCATAAATCACGTCGATGAAAATCGGCATCAGCCCCATTTATTTTTACAGCCTCATCCCAAGTTACAGAATGAACCCCTAAAGTTGGTTTCCAATGGAATTTTACAAAGTGAGATTCGTTTTTATCATTGATCAATCGAAATGTATGAATTCCAAAACCTTCCATCATTCGCAAACTACGTGGAATGGCTCTATCGCTCATGGCCCAAATATGATTGTGAAGTGTTTCTGTGCTTCGTGAAACAAAATCGTAAAAGGTATCGTGTGCAGAAGCTGCTTGTGGAATTTCATTATTCGGTTCAGGTTTTACGGAATGAATTAAATCTGGAAACTTCATGGCATCTTGAATAAAAAAGATAGGCATGTTATTCCCCACCAAATCCCACGTACCTTCTTGGGTATAAAATTTGACAGCAAATCCACGTACATCTCTAGCTAAATCGGGTGATCCCTTTGAGCCAGCCACTGTAGAAAAACGCGCAAACACAGGGGTTTTTCTTTTGGTATCTGTAAAAATGCCTGCTTTGCTATATTTTTCGATGCTATCATACAATTCAAAGTACCCATGTGCTGCACTTCCTCTGGCATGTACAATGCGTTCTGGAATGCGTTCATGATCGAAATGGGTTATCTTTTCTCGTAATAAAAAATCTTCTAATAACGTGGAACCTCTTTCACCAGATTTTAAAGAATTATTAGTGTCATTAATTTTAAGACCTTGATTGGTCGTCATTACTTGATTTGTAGGATCTTTTTCAAATTGCTTTAAATCATCCGTTTTTTGAGTTGCAGTAGATTTTTTCTTAGCCATAATTAGTTGAGTTTATAATGTGGATACAATGTTTGAAATTAGGATAGCAAATTTCTATTTTTTATTCAGTTTTATTAACTCAAAACATTGTTTTGCTAACTCAAATGAAATGCTCTTGTGTAAGAATGAATCCCTAACAAAACACTAAAACACTAAGCACCAACAATCTCACCTCCATTAACATGAATAAATTGTCCTGTTATATAACTTGCATCTTTAGAAGCTAAAAACACATATGCAGGTGCCACCTCACTTGGTTGGCCAGCCCTCCCTAATGGAGTGTCTTTACCAAATGCTGTAACATCATCAAAAGAAGCTGGAATTAGGGGTGTCCATATAGGACCAGGAGCAACCCCATTAACCCTTATTTTTTTGCTGGCAAGTTGCTTAGATAGCGATCTTGTAAAGCTTACGATGGCACCTTTTGTACTGGCATAATCAACAAGATGTTCACTACCTCTATATGCGGTTACAGAACTTGTATTGATAATACAATCGTCTTCTGCTAAATGTGCTAAGGCAAGTTTAGTGAGATAAAAGTAGGCAAAAATATTAGTTTTGTAGGTGGTCGTAAAGTCGTCCATAGTAATATCTTGAATTGAATCTTTTGGGAATTGAATCGCTGCATTATTTACTAAGATGTTTAATTTACCATATGTATCAATACATTTTTGAAGCACTTCTTCACATTGTTTAGTATCCTGCAAATCTGCTTTTAAACAGATACATTTTTTACCTTCTTGTTCCACTAATTTTTTTGTTGTTGCTGCATCGTTAGTCTCAGAAAGGTATACAATAGCAATATCTGCTCCTTCGCGCGCAAAATGAACGGCAATGCTTCTGCCAATACCACTATCTCCTCCTGTAATGAGTGCTACTTTATTTTTTAACTTATCACTGCCTTTATAGCCTTCTCTTATAATTTCTGGCTCAGGATTCATGTTGCTTTGTTTGCCTGGAAGTGTTTGGCTTTGTGCTGGAAAATTAGTTGGTTTTGTCATTGTAACGTGTTTGTATTAAAAAAGGTTGAGCTGCAAAACGTACCCCAAACTTTTATTCATTTTATGATTTACTATCCTCTAAATAGGCTGCTTGTTGTAGCACTATTTCAGAATTATAAACATAAAATTAGGAGAAAAATAATTTTTAGAATAACGCTAAAAATAATTTCTTTTGCTCATTTAATTGATTCTAAGAAGTGTACCTGCAAAGTATCTAAAAAAAAGCATAGGCTATATTAAGAAAAAGCTCATGTTAAGAAAAGATTGAGATGTAGGAAGTATGAAGTTTGAAGTTTGAAGTATGAAGTATGAAGTATGAAGTTTGAAGTTTGAAGTGTGAAGTTTGAAGTTTGAAGGTTAAACATAAACATGGCAACCTAAAGGCAGCTTACTTACCTAAATATTGCATATTACTGCCTTTATTTAGTCTATAATGCCTATTTTTTTGGAGTGTGCAATGGCATCTACACTTTTTTGAAAGTATAAGAAATCTACCTGTAAACTTGCTATATTATTGCCTACTGTAATTACGTTGGTCTTGGGCTTTTTATCTGTTTGCCTGATATAGACAGCTTTGATATTTTCTGGGAAAATTTTACAGATACGTTCATATAAATAGGGATCTTTTTGAGAATCATCTCCCAACAAAACATAGTGTAACTCTGGATAGAATGAAATAATGGCTTTAATTTTCTCAAACTTATGATCGTGATTTCCACCTCCTGTAAATAGAAAATCACCCAATCCTGTTTTTATTTTCTTTAATTTAATAACTGCTTTCGGTAGTTTATATTTATTTGCAATTGCCACTATAAAAGGATATAGATTCCATTCGCTACTAGAGACATAAAAGAAGGAATTGAAAGAATGTTTATTTTTTTGTCCTGCTCTACTTAATGCTTGATAGTGTTTAGGCACCTCATCAAAAACTTTACGCCCATCTATATTTTGAGTGAGCATTACATACAGTTTTTTAAAAATATTAGCACTGTGAGAGATGAGAAAAGTATCGTCTATATCAGAAATAATACCATATTTTCCAAGATAAGGTTTTAAAATTTCGCCAGATGAAATCATATGAAAATCCCCATGTTTACAAATAACATTGCAAGAATGCCAACCCGCTTCTAAAGTGCTCGTAAAAGGAATTCTAAAATTAAAATAGCCATCTTTTAGTGTTTTTGTGGTAACAGAGATCTCTTGAAATTGTAAGGTTACTTCTTGATTGCCCATTGGTTTTATAGTAAACATTTTTAAGATAGAAAAGGCGTGCTTAAAATATCTTTTCTCGATACTATACTGGCTTGGTGCCCATGATTTAAACACATGCCCAGAGATGAGTAATTCTTTATCATTCATATATCCTCTATAGATACTTATATCAATCTTCATATAACATTATTACTGAAAAATTTGTAAATTTATATCACTAAATATATAAAATTATAGTGAAAAAAAATATTCTTTTAGTCTTAAATCCAACAGCAGGTTCTCTTAATGTAGAACTTGTATTGTCTAAAACAAAACACTGGTCTCAAAAATTAGAGACACAGCTGAAGGTCTATAAAACCACTGGAAATAACGATGAAGGCAAGATTAAACACTTATTAAACACAAGTACATATAGTCGTATACTAGTTGCTGGAGGCGATGGTACTCTAAAAATGGTCGCTTCTGTGGTAATAGATACACCTATAATATTAGGTATTTTACCTTACGGTTCTGCCAATGGTTTGGCTACCTCCTTAGCAATTCCTAAAGACATCGATCAACAATTGGAAATAGCCTTTACAAAAGATGCTATGGATATGGATACTATTTTAGTAAATGATGTTTTGTGTGTGCATATTGCAGATATGGGTATCAATGCTGAATTGATTTACAATTACGAGAAAACAGCATCTAGTGGCATGTTGGGGTATGCGCTTCAAGTGATTCCTACATTATTTAAATCTGGCGCTCCTTATGATTTTAAAATTTCGATAAATGATAAAGTGATGAAGGAAAAAGGGGTGTTGTTAGCTTTTGCTAACGCAGAAAAATATGGCACAGGTGCTCGTATTAATCCAGATGGCAAAATTAATGATGGTAAATTTGAGGTAATTCTTTATAAAAAATTAAGTATCCGAGAAATTTTGAAAACCTTTTTCAAAAATTGGTCGGTGCAAAAAACATCTGTAGCTACTTATAGTACAACCTCTGTGTCGATTGGTTGTAAAAAACCTGTCCCGCTTCAAGTAGATGGCGAATATATTGGGGAATTTAAAGATTTCTCTGCGCAGATAAATCCTAAAAGTTTACGAGTGGCTGTGCAATAACATTTACACTTAGTGGTATCTATGCCCCTCACTAATGGCAACATGCATTTTACAATAAGAAAATTCAGCGAATTTAAAACACTATTTTTATAGTGTTTATTTAAGTCAACTCCTGCATGATTTCTGCAAATAATTCATAAGAACGAATTCTATCGTCGATATCGTAAATATTGGTAACAACAATCAATTCGTCTGCTTGGGTTTGCTCCATAAATTCTTGTACCTGAGCTTTTACAGTGGCTTTGCTCCCTATAAACGAATACTTTAGCATTTGTTGCACCTGTGGATGTTGTAGAATCTGCTCAAAATAAGGAGTCATGTCTGTAGGTGGCTGTACTGCTTGTCGTTTTCCTGTAAACAACCCATAAATCAGTTGAATTAAGGAAGTTGACAAACGTTGTGCTGCTGCATCAGTCTCTGCAATAATCACGTTGATTCCTGTAATGACATAAGGTTCTTTTAACGTTGCTGACGGTTGAAAAGTGCTGCGATAAATATCCAAAGCATTCCATAAATGGGTCGTAGCAAAATGACTCGCAAAGGCATAAGGCAATCCTTTTTTGGCAGCTAAATGTGCACTGTCTGTACTAGAACCTAACACATAAATAGGCACCTCCACACCTTCTGCTACAGTAGCACGAACTTTAGCGTTTTTATTATCCGCAGAAAAATAGGTTTGAATGCTTTCTAATTCCTTTGGAAACATTTGAGAAGCTTGCATAAAATCGGCTCTAATAGCTTCTGCAGTTT
The DNA here is from genome assembly GCF_001761365.1 of Polaribacter vadi. Lineage (NCBI taxonomy): Bacteria > Pseudomonadati > Bacteroidota > Flavobacteriia > Flavobacteriales > Flavobacteriaceae > Polaribacter > Polaribacter vadi. The sequence goes on from NZ_CP017477.1 coordinate 672,086, forward strand.
CACGATCCGTTCCTGGAGCTCTTCCCAAGCCTAAATCGATTCTATTGGGATAGAGAGAGGCTAAGGTACCAAACTGCTCTGCAATAATTAAGGGTGAATGGTTGGGCAGCATGATGCCTCCAGAACCTACACGAACGGATTGGGTTCCTTGCGCTACATAGCCTATTAAAATAGAAGTAGCGCTACTCCCAATATTTTCTGAGTTATGATGTTCTGCCAACCAATATCGGGTATATCCTGATTTTTCGGCACTTTGCGCCAAGGCTAAGGTATTGGTAAAGGTATGTTGTAAAGACTGCCCTTCTGATACTAAGGCAAGATCTAAGATGGAATATAAAGTGTTTCTATGGTTCATAACGTTTACTTTTAATTGCTATACGTAAAATTATATAGCACTTATTTTTTAATGCTCTAACAAAGACACTACTCAGTATCATTGCACACTGTTTTATCAAATCGATTCCTGCATAGCTTTATACACCACACAGGATTCTTATCATTGTATGTGGCATTGCATCCAATTTTTTGTGAGAGTAAAAGTACTTTTATTCAGCCAGTAATTCTGTTAATACTTGCTTAAAAGTAGCAACAGGTTGTGCACCTGTAACAGCACTTTTACGGTTAAAAACAATGGTAGGTACAGAGTTTACTCCCATATTTTTCCAATAGTTTTGTTGGTCTCTAACTGCTGAACGAGCTGCCTCATCGTCTAATTTTGCCAATGCTTTGTCTGCATCCAAACCAACACTTAAAAGAGCCTCTTTTAAAACTTCTTTTGTAGAAACATCTTTACGATCGCTGAAAAAGGCTTTTGTCAGGGTCATCTTTAGTTCGGTTTGCTTTCCGTAATCTTTGGCATATTCTAATAAAACATGGGCATCAAATGTGTTGACCATGCGCATTCCATCAAAATAATCAAACTTAAAACCGAGTTCAGCACCAGCTTCAGTCATCATTTTTTTCGATTCATTTTGTTGGGCTGTGGTTGATCCATATTTTTCGGTAATATGCTCGTTTACATTCTGTCCTTCAGCTGGCATGTTGGGATTCAGTTCAAAAGGTTGCCATGTAATGTCTACTTGGTCTTCTACCCCAAGTTCTGTAATTGCTTTTTCCAAACGTTTGTAGCCAATGGTACACCAAGGACATACAACATCGGATACGATATCTATTTTTAATATTTTTGTCATCTTTAAAAGGGTATTAATTCACTTATTTGAAGTACACCTTGTACATTGGTGTAATTTTTAACATCGGCTGCAAAAACGGCTGCATGAGGTCCAAAAGACTCTTGAAAAACGACAACACTCTCAAATTTTAAATGAGCAATGGCTACGTAAGGTGCAGGTTCTCCAGGAACTCGACTTCCGATGCCTAAATCTAATTCTAATCCTTTTAAAGCACTCCCTACTAATTTTGTAATCATGGGTAAATGCGTATTTTTATAATATTCAGCATCAAACTGAATATCTTTACTGTTGGGATATAAAACGGATACTTTAATCATGTGTTTTTATTTTTAATAGATTCATTTTATTTAAAACCACACCTCCCAAATAAACGGAAGGTGTAATTTTTTAAACTATGCTTGTATTTTAGCTACTATAAAGCGACTATTTTTTTTCCCAAGCAAACTTTTTGAAGGGAGCATCTACAGGCGTATTTGCAATACGATTGGTGTAATTACTGATTACTTTTTGCGACAATCCTAAAATAATATCTAAAACTTGTTGTTCGCCATAACCAGCTGCATAAAAAGCCTCCAACTCTTCTTGTGAAACTTGTCCACGATTTCTAGTAATCGTTAAGGTCAAGGTTCTTAATGCCTCTAACTTTGCATCCGCTAAAGGTGTTTCGTTACGCAACGCATCAGTAATGCTATCATCTACTTTCATCATTTTTGCAATACCAGTATGTGCAGGGACACAATAATGACAGGCATGTTCTACGTTAATGGTTTGCCATACCACTGTTAATTCTTCCTTGTTAAAAGATGATTCTGTAAATAGTTTATGCAACGTTTGGTAGGCTTCAAATAATTGCGGAGAACCTGCTAAAACACCATGCAAACTAGGAATCATTCCATTCGATTTTAATGATTTTTCTAATAACGTTTTACTTGCTTCTGGTGCTGTTTCTAAATTGTGAATTTTTAAAGTTGTCATATTTTTAATTTTATACTATGAATGTTTAATATTACTAAACGATTGTTTAGTTTTTGTGAAAAAAAATGTTTATAGGTTTTTAAAGATCATTTCTATATAATCTTCTATTTCTTTTTGAGTGTTTACTCGAGAAGCCGCTGCTAATCCATGTTTTGCTAAAACCAAATAATTGGCTTGCTTTACAATTGTTGCTGCGTCTTTAGAGGCGTCCATGCTTAATTTCTCAATGAATATCTCTTTTAAAGTATCCATAAATACCGTCATTTGTTCTTTGATAATCAGATCATCATTTTCAGCAAACTCATTGTAAGTGTTCGTTACCAAACACCCTTTATGGTTCCCTTCTTGTTGATTGATAGCAACAGAATCATAAAAAAACTGTTTGATACCATCAATACCATTTTTGTTTTTCCTTAAATCATCAAACAAGCTTTTCGTTATTTCTTTATAACACTTAATGCTTTCCAAAAAAAGACCGTGTTTATTTCCAAAACTAGCGTAGATAGAAAACTTGTTAATGCCCATTTCTTTTTCGAGCATTTGCATAGAAGTTGTTTCATAGCCATTCTTCCAAAAAAGGCGCATTGCTTTTTCGACTACTTCATCTTCGTTATATTGTTTTTTTCTTGCCATAAGTTTTAACTACGGCACAAAACTAAACAATCAGTTAGTAATAACCAACTATTTAACTCGTATTAACGTTTTTTTAATGATTTGGTTGATAATTTAAGAAAGAGGTTCAAAAAAAACTTTCCTTAAAAATTGATGCTATCCGAATGAAATCAGTGGCTAACACTTATATACTACATGTTAACAACTTTAAATTTTAGTCAACCTTATAATTTAAAGTTTTTATACGTTATTTTTATATATTATAAATTCTTGTGTTCGGTACAGCTTATTTAATAGTTTTATACAGATAATCATCACCAGCATTTTTAACAAAAAGAAATTTATGCCTAGAGCCATATCACCTTATAAAACCAGGCAACAAAAATGCACTAACAATCCATCAACAAAGAAAATGAATTTAAGAAATCTACTTTTTAAGTTAGTGATAGTCCTCACTATAATTGCTTGTCAACCAACCAATAAACAGACAAAGATTCCTGCTACTCAAGTAAAAGAGGCTATAAATAAAGAAAATGTAGTATTTACTAGTGAGGGAATTCAATTAGCAGGTACTTTGTATAGTCCTGTAAACCCTCATGCAGCGGTTGTGCTTGTTCACGGTTCAGATTCAGTGCCTCGAATGAAGAAGTTAGCTACCTTATTAGTAAAAAATAATGTGTTAGTTTTTACGTATGATAAACGAGGTGTTGGAGAATCTGGAGGTGTTTATGCAGGACCAGAAGTTGGGACTAATAATATTAGTCGTGAAAATCTACATCTATTAGCAAAAGATGCCAGTGCTGCTGTTCAATTAATTCATACAAAAAACAAAGACGTCCCTATTGGTCTTCTTGGCGCAAGTCAGGCTGGGTGGATCATTCCAATCGTTGCAAACAAGAATCCATTCGTCCAATTTATGGTGTTGTTCAGTGCCCCAACCATTACTACGCTCGAACAATTAAGATTTCAATTTTATACCAATGGAAGAACAGATTTTTGGGAACATACTACAGAAAAAGACGCACGTGAGCATATTAAAGACGACCCTGATAGATATCAATTTGAACCTATGGATCCAAAAGAGGTTTTAAAAACGCTTTCGATTCCTGGTTTATGGCTATTTGGAGAAAAGGACATTCAAATTCCTGTAAAAATGTGTATCGAGCAAATCAACACCCTAAAATTAGAAAATAAACCTTTTGAATATGTTTTATTTCCTTCTTTAGGGCACCACACGTATCAAGAAGAACCTATAAATATTTCGCTAAATTGGATCAAACAACAAACTGTAACTTCTAAGAATGCTTTAAACAACTTAAATTGATGAAGTATTCCCTACAAATTAACAGCTACATTTTTTTATAGGTAGCAAAACCAACAGATGTTCTATGTGATTTTTAATTGCTAAATTACATGCTTTAAATACCACATCATTTGCCATCATTAAAAACTAACAAATGAAACACATAAAAACAACTATAGGAATAATCCTCCTTTTAATTGTTCATACCACCAGCTATGGACAAGCCTTCTCTAGACAAGTAACTCCCTATATTGCTATCCAAGATACTGTAGTTGCTCTTACCAATGTAACCCTAATTGATGGAACTGGTAACGCAGTAAAATACCAACAAGATATTTTAATTAACAACCATAAAATTGCTGCTATTGGCAAAACAGGAACTATTGAATTTCCTGAAAATACCACTTTGATTGATGGAACAGGAAAAACAGTGATTCCTGGATTTGTGATGTTGCATGAACACCTATTTTATGCAAAACCCCATAATGGCAACTACAAAGGCGTGCATATGACCAATACATTTCCGCAAATGTATTTGGCAGGAGGTGTAACCACCATGCGAACTGCCGGAAGTTTTGAAGCCTCAGCAGATTTAAATATCAAGAACCTCATCAACCAAGGAAAAATGGTGGGGCCAGCCATGGACGTGTCTACACCTCATGTAGAACGATTGGGATTTATTCCTCAATTACAATCGCTTTATGGTGATGAAAATATCGAAAATTGGTTGCACTATTGGTTTGACAAAGGCATTACCTCTGTAAAAGTCTATAACAACATTACCAAAGAAGATTTAAAAAAGATAATTGAAGTTTCGCATGCTAGAAACATCAAGGTAACTGGGCATTTATGTTCTATCACTTATGAAGAAGCAGCCAATTTAGGCATCGATAATCTAGAACATACCTTTATGGCAGCCACCGATTTTGTAGCGGATAAACAAGAAAACGACTGTGTAAGAGGCGAACGTTCCTTAAATGAGTTGGCTGATGATGATCCAAAGTTATTGGCTTTAATGCAGCTTCTAATCGATAAAAATGTAACCTTAACCTATACACCTACTGTATTTGAACCCTATACCAACAGAGAAGTTATTATTGGCGGAGGTCATGTGGCACTAGCCCCCTATCTCTTAGAACAGCAGCAAGCAATCTATGATCATTCCATACACACCAAAAGAGATTCTTTGAGTTTGTTAAGCTTTCAAAAGGAAATGAGACGCGTATTAAAGTTTCATGCTATGGGTGGGAATATTGTAGTGGGAACAGATCCTACTGGAAGTGGAAAAACAATTGCTGGCTATGCAAACCAACGATTGATTGAATTATTGATTGAAACTGGTTTTAGCATAGAAGAATCTATAAAATTAGCCACCTTAAATGGTGCCAACTATTTAGAAATAGCCGATACAACAGGAACAATAACCGTTGGAAAAAATGCCGATTTAATACTGATGAATGGCGACTTATCAAAAGATATTAGAAGCATTAGAAACATGGAAATTGTTTTTAAAAACGGCGTTGGTTTTGATTCTAAAAAAATATTTGAAGCTGTAAAAGGAAAAGTAGGAGCTTATTAAAAGAATATTTTAAACACCCTGTAAACTAGTTATTCAAATAATAAATAAAAATGAATATCGTTATAAGTTTACAGAAAGAAGTGATTATTATACATATAAAAAACGAATAAATTAATCCCCCTAAAGTTGCACATACACATTGATACAAAACCATATTGAAAAAGAATTTATTGGAATTATAGGCAACCGACCTATTTATAAAATTGTAAGAGCCAATAGTGCAAAATTGCCTTTTAAAGTTACGAGTAGAACCCTTATTATTGGAGATGGATTGAACGCGCCCTTATTAATTGTAAAGGATGCTTTAAAAGCGATGTATCATTATATTTTAGAAGCTCCAATATTTAATTTCAACGGATTAGATTCTCCTGGGTATTTAGGTTTTACAGATAAAGAAATCCTAACGTATATTGTTTTTAACCACGATCCAAAGGGGCATTTTATCTATCATAATTATACACAGCAACATAAAAGTTCATTAAAACAAATGTGTAAAAGCAACCTATTAGAAAAACCCTTCAGTGAAATGAATGTGTTCGATTTTAATACATGGCTTCATATACATATTGGCGCTTTTGTTTGGTTTTATTGTAAGGACATCACCGATTTTATTACGTTTTCTTCCTATGATTATTTTGTTGAAAATTATTTAGAAAATGTTACCATGCCCAATACAGCTAAGAATGTTATTGGAATTCCAGAAAATATAGATTCTTTACAAGGTTTAGAGGTGGAACATAAAAAGAAAATTCGGTTTTCTACATTTGATAGTCCAGATGATGAATTCTTTATGAACGAATTAATCGCAGGAAATCATTGGGATTTAGATAATGTTTACGATTATTTTAAAGAGCGCAAAAATTAAAGAATTGTATAAAATGGAATGCTATATAATGCTTTTACTGGCAAATGATAAAAAGCATTGCTAATTTTACAATCCATTTGTGCTAGGCTGCTAATGTTTGCCAAAACTTTATTAAGCGATTTAGCTGTTCTTTTAAATTGACTACCTGAACACTCGTCATTGCCAGCTCCTGTTGCGATATATGAAGCAATCTCAGTTGTGGCAATCTGGTGGCTGTTACCTTCTGATCTTTTGGGACTTACTCTCGTGTTTTTACTCTTATGTGGATTTGCCACGTCCTGTCTCCTAGCAATGATCGATTCGCGTATGTTTACTCTATAAAATGAAATAGCTATACAATTTGTGGTAGGGTTCAATCAAAAAAGGTTCATTGTGGGGAGAGCAGGATTCGAACCTGCGAAGACGTAGTCAACGGAGTTACAGTCCGTCCTCGTTGGCCGCTTGAGTATCTCCCCTTTTAGATATTATTATAATGAACTTAAAAATTGTATCAACAATTTTTTATTGTTTTTTAGCTAAGAGTAGTTCTTAAAATTACAACTTACTGATTACAAACTAACTGCTTTAGTTAATTAAAATCCATCGTTTTTTGTTGTAAAAAACAACCCTTTTTTACTAAAGGTTTGCGAATATACAAAGTTTTTAGAAATGTCCTAAAAAAAGTGGTAAATTTTTTTAAACAGATTGATTTGTGCTTAAAAAATAAATCGAAAACTTCTCATTGCAAGTCTCTGTTGCGAGATAAGAAACAATTTCAGACGTGGCCATTTGTTGGTGGTAGGTTCACTCTTTACGTACTCTTTATTGGTAACACGCTCTACAAGATCTGTCTAAGAAAGCAACATTTCTCCTAATTCTTTAATAGGAACTTTATCATAGGTTTCTTTAGAACAAAAAAATCCATCATATATATTGAATTTTTATATGATGGATCTCTAGTTTGAAAATGCAGCTATGAAATTAGCTATTTTTTGATTGAAAACTATTTGAACAGTAAAAGTTGTCGAGACATAATTATTACCATGCTCTTTCAATAAAAACAATACAGTGCCATTTGATTTTAGTATTATTTTTAGAAGCCTTCTAAAACGATTTTCCCTTTTGCTTTTCCTGTTTCTAAAAAAGCGTGAGCTTTCCTAAGGTTTTCTGCAGTAATAGTTCCGAAATTTTCACCTACTGTAGTTCTTATAATGCCCTTGTCTATCAATGCTGACACTTCATTTAAAATGTTGTGTTGTTCTATCATATCTTCCGTTTGAAACATAGAACGTGTAAACATTAACTCGATATGTGTTGACACTGATTTCCCTTTAAATGGCATCACATTCATTACCTTAGGATCATCAATAAATCCGAATTTACCTTGTGGTTTTATCAACTTTACAATTTCATCTACGTGCTGTTCTGTAGCATTTAAACTTACTACATATTCTGGTGCAGGAAGATTGTACTTTTCAAACTCTTCACTCAATTTATGTCTGTGATTAACAACTGTATCCGAACCTAATTCTTGTAACCAAGAAGTAGTTTCTTCACGAGAAGCCGTAGCAATAATATTCAGTTTTGTTAGTTTTTTAGCTAATTGCACTAAAATAGAACCTACTCCACCAGCAGCACCAATAACTAAAATGGATTTGTTGGCATCGTCTTTAGAAACTTGTAATCTGTGAAACAACATTTCGTACGCTGTTAATGAAGTTAATGGTAAAGCTGCAGCTTCCACAAACGATAAACTTGAAGGTTTTTTACCTACAATACGTTCATCTACCACCTGATATTCGGCATTACTTCCTTGACGTGTAAGATCGCCTGCATACCATACTTCGTCACCTACTTTAAAAAGGGTAACATCTTCCCCTACTTGTGTAACAATTCCTGTAGCATCCCAACCAATTACGCTCCAATTTTCATTGGGAGCTGGTCTGTTTGCTCTAATTTTATAATCAACAGGATTCACTGAAATGGCTTTTACTTCCACTAATATATCTCTGCCTGTCGCTTTTGGTTTTTCTATTTCTATGTCTTGTAAAGAATTTACATTGTTTATAGGTAAATTCTGTTTATATCCTACTGCTTTCATGTTTGCCTTGTTTTTTAAATGATTTATAGTATTGTAAAAAATTCGTTTTCGGGTAATCTAGATTTTGATGTTATCAATAGAATTAAAATTAGATGTCTTTTTATATCCTAAAGAAACAGCCATTAAAGCTGTATTCCCTTTTCTATTAAGCCAAATTCTTTATTTAACGCTTTTACATCAATCCCTTCCATTAGGTATCCTCCATTTGGAATATCTGAATTTGTATGTTTTAATTGATTTGATTCAAATCATAGGACAAAAGTACATAGACAACATTATAAATTTAATGTATATAAAAAGGGAATACAGGTATAAATAAAGGTTTATAGGCAAGTTATTCTTTTAAATACAGATAATTTACTTAATTTTGACATAAAAATGAGTCAAAATGAACATCATTGAAGCTTACAAACCTTTTGAAATACAAGAAATCGAATTAGTAACCTGGAAACAACGCCCTGTAAAAAACAATTTTTTCGAGCTGGTATTGGTAAAAAGTGGTTCAGGTACCCAATGTATTAACTATAATGAATTGCCTTATAGCAAAGGAAGTATCTTTTTACTACCTCCTTTAAAATGTCATTCATTTACTATTGAGCAACCTTCAAAATTTGTTTTTTTAAAATTTAATGATTCATTTTTTAAACATAAGAATACAATTACTATTGATAGAAATGAATGGTTTAAAGAAGCTTCCTATATTCTTTCAAACTACAACCAATTACCTGGTGATATTATTAATAGCGACATCGATAGAAATCATGTGTCTAGTTTAATTGAAATGATTTTACAAGAATCAAGAAATTATGGAGCCTCTTCTATCAATTTAATTACTAGTTTAATGACAGGCGTTTTAGAAGTACTTATTAGAAATATTAAAAAAAGTACTTATTTTGAAATTCCTAATAATTCAGATGATAGAATCACAAAAATGCTCACTTATATCAATGAAAATATAGATAAAACTGCCTTGCTTAAGGTTGAAAATTTAGCAGAGGTTTTTATGATGTCTCCTACCTATGTGAGTGAATTTTTTAAAAAACAAGTCCACCTGTCTTTAAGAGAGTATATTATCAAAGCAAAACTAAAACTTGTTGAAATTCGTTTGCTAAACTCCGACTTTACACTGACACAAATTGCAGACGAGTTAGGATTTACAGATGTGAGTCATTTATCGAAAACCTTTAAACGCTATGCAGGAACGTCTCTTCGTGAGTTTAAAAATAATGGCGAATATATGCTGTTAAAACGTGCTTCTTGCACACCCACTTTAAACGTTTAAACGATTCTTTAAATATAAACATTACAGTTTTCTTATATCAAAAACAGATAGAAAACATATATATTTCTAAAAACAGTATTTTTTCTACGGATGCTCTTTGAAAACATAGCTGCTTGCTATATGAATATTTTTCTATTTTACAGAGGTTTCTTAACTGTATAAGCAACTATCAATTTTGTTTATTTATGCATTTATAAATGTTTGTTAATAAAAAGAATGAACATTCATTTTCACAGTATCTTTGTATCAGAATTTAGAATATATGGCACAGCTTCAAAAAAGTATCGATAAAAAAAAGGCTTTGGTAAAAGCAACAATTGAATTGGTAAACAACAATGGTTTTCATGCAACCCCAATGAGTAAAATTGCAAAAATGGCCAATGTTTCTCCAGCAACTATTTATTTATATTTTGAGAATAAGCAAGATTTACTCAATCAAACCTATATAGAGGTAAAAGCAGTTTATACAGAATATGCATTTGAAACTTATAAAGAAACAATGTCGGTTGAAGCAGGTTTTGAATTAATTTGGAAACGAATCGCCAACTTTAAGTTGCATGAATGCGAAAATGCTATGTTTTTAGCACAATGTGACAACACACCCATTATTGATGAAACCAGCAGACAAGAAGGAATAAAACATTTACAGCCTTTACTTGATCTTTGGACACGTGGTAAAAAAGAGGGCATTATAAAACCAATATCCGAGTATCTTTTATATGCTTATGCCATTAATCCGTTATCATTTTTAATGATGACACAAAATCGTGGATCCTTTGTTTTAAATAAAACACATATAGATCAAGCATATAAAGCTGCTTGGGATAGTATAAAAATTTAATATACGGAATTCAAAAAAATAGTACAAACACTTGTTATCCAAAGCCAATTTAACAACGATTAAAGCAATAATAAATAATTAACATTAGCTCAAATAATAGTACACACAAAAAATCACAAAATATACAATAAAACATATGGAATTATTAGACAAATTAAACTGGAGATATGCTGCAAAAGCCATGAATGGAGAAAAAGTAGCTGAAGATAAAATTGATAGAATTTTAGAAGCTGCACGTTTAGCACCAACATCAAGTGGATTACAACCTTTTGAAATTATCGTAATTAAAAATCAAGCAATTAAAGAAGAAATAAAACCAGTGGCTTGGAATCAATCTGTAATTACAGACTGTTCTCACCTACTCGTTTTTGCTGCTTGGGATACCTATACAGCAGAGAGGATTAATCACATGTTCGATTTAACCAATGAAATTCGTGGTTTTAAAAACGAAGGTTGGGAAAATTACCGTCAAACGTTATTAAATGCCTATCCTCAAAAAGATGCAGAAGAAAACTTTAACCATGCTGCAAAGCAAGCCTATATTGCTTTTGCAAATGCAATTACTGCAGCTGCATACGAAGGTGTAGATGCAACTCCTATAGAGGGGTTTGATGCTACAGCTGTAGATACCATTTTAGGATTGCGTGAAAAAGGTTTACGAAGTGCTGTTTTGTTGCCAATAGGCTATAGACAAGAAGATAAAGACTGGCTAGCCAACTTGGTAAAAGTTAGAAAACCTATGGAAGAGTTAGTAACCGTTATTGAATAGTACAAAGATTTTAAGAACAATAATTAAAAAGAAAAGAAGATGAACAATTTTGAATTTAAAAATCCTACTAAAATAATATTTGGAAAGGATACCATTAAAAATATAGCCAATGAAATTCCTACAAATGCCAAAGTATTATTGTTATATGGAGGTGGGAGTATCAAGAAAAATGGCATTTACGACCAAGTAACAACTGCTTTAGCAAATGTAGATTTTATTGAGTTTGGGGGAATTCCTGCAAACCCAGAATATGCTTTATTAATGGATGCTTTAAAGGTAATTAAAGACGAAAAAATAACCTACTTATTAGCTGTTGGTGGTGGTTCTGTAATTGACGGAACTAAATTTTTATCTGCTGCAGCTTTATATGAAGGTGAAACTCCTTGGGATATTTTAACCAAAAATATTAGAACAGAAAAAGGAATGCCTTTTGGAACTGTATTAACATTACCAGCTACAGGTTCCGAAATGAATTCTGGCGCAGTTATTACAAGAAAAGAAACTAAAGAAAAGCTAGCAATGGGTGGTCCAGGCTTGTTTCCTGTGTTTTCGATACTAGATCCACAAGTTATTAGCTCTATTCCACAACGCCAATTAGCAAACGGATTAATGGATGCTTTTACGCATGTTTTAGAACAATATATGACCTATCCTGTAGAAGCATTGTTACAAGATCGTTTTGCAGAAAGTATTTTACAAACCATTATTGAAGTAGCTCCGAAAATTTTAAAAGATCCAACAGATTATAAAGCTGCTTCTAATTTTATGTGGAGTTGTACCATGGCTTTAAACGGATTAATCCAAAAAGGAGTTCCAACAGATTGGGCAGTTCATGCAATGGGTCATGAATTAACAGCTTTATTTGGTATAGATCATGCTCGTACTTTAGCAATTATTGCACCTAGTCATTATGAGTTTAATTTTGACGCTAAGAAAGAAAAATTAGCACAATATGGTGAACGTGTTTGGAATATTACAGAAGGTACTCTTGAGGAAAAATCAAAAGCAGCTATTAAGAAAACAGTAGCATTTTTCCATGAAATAGGGATTGATACTAAATTATCTGATTATACAAAAGATTATGAAGGAACTGCTGAAAAAATAGCAAAACGTTTTACAGATCGTGGATGGTTAGGTTTAGGAGAACATCAATCTTTGTCACCAGATAAGGTTGAAGAAATTGTTAAAATGGCTTATTAGATTTTCAATTATTAGTGCATATTTTAAAAAGGTTGTCTTAAAAAGGCAACCTTTTTTTTTGTTTGTTATTTTCTTCTAAATTCTTAGTTCTATTTTCTTTACTCTTTGCTCTTTATTTTTGTCCTATTTTCCTTGTTCTTTACTCTTTGCAATTCTCTCTTTATTCTTCTCCATTGATGAATATTGAATCAAGTTCAGCACAGATTTTACAAAAAATATATACTTATTTATCTTTCTTTATGCGCTACTCTTTGCTTTTTTTAAACAAAAAGAAATATATTTATAGGCTTATAAACCACAAGGCTTACTATAAGATACATCCATGGAAATTAAAGAACTCAACCAAAAATCTAACATTCAGCAACATAAAAAACTGATGAGTGCGTATACACAAATCAACAATCTTTTATTAGCATTGGAAACACAAGGACTTCCTGATGAAATTGTCATTTTTATCAACACTAAAATTGATCACATAAACGCAATTTCTAATTCAGAAAAAGAAATAAAAAAAGAACTTAGAAAATCGCAATCAAGTATGCTACTTAAAATTGAAAAAGAGCTTAAACTGGTACCCAAAAATTATTATAGAAATACTTGGTTGGCAATTGGTATGGCTGCATTTGGAATTCCTTTGGGTGTTGTTTTTGGTGCAGCCCTTGGAAACATGGGCTTTTTAGGAATAGGTTTGCCTATAGGAATGGTGATTGGATTAGCTGTAGGTACTCAAATGGACAAAAAAGCATTTGAAGAAGGTAGACAACTTGATCTAGAAATAACATAAATTTTTAAGTTCATATCACCTTAATCAAATTAAAAAAAATATAGGCAACTTTTTTAACGATGTAAACGTCTATATTGTAACAGTTTAATTTTAATGAGTGTCAAATTAACAATTCTGATTATTTAAACATCAATAAACCAAATATAAATCACCTACCAACTCTTACACCTAAATGAAAACAAACATAGTCGTATTTATCCTATGCATTCTATTTTATTCTTGTAAAACAAAGGAGCAAACAGCAACTGAAACTGAAATTATTGTGATTGGAACTCAACATAAACCTGTTCCTAATTTTAATCCAGAAATACTTTTCAATATCTTAGAAAACGTAAAGCCAGATCTTATTTTGCTTGAATTGGATTCCATTAAATTCACATCTGACTTTAGATTGAAAGAAGTAAGAGAAAATGAACTTATAGCTGCTGAAAAATATCGATTGAAATATCCGAAAACTAAATTAAGACCTTTTGAGTTTGAAGGTAGAAATCAATATAGAATTGATCATGGAATGCGACCTACAGATGGATTAACATTAAGATTTGTAGACAGTTTATACAAAGCTGATTTATTAACCAGCTCAGAAGCCGAAATTTTTAAAGCGTATCAAGATGCTTTAGATCCTTTAATTGACATTGCAGCCCAAGACCCTAAAGAGTGGAATAATACTATAGGAGATAGCTTATGTGAACATCGTCAATTTTACCAATACAAAATGATTCCAAAAATTACTAATTCACGAGAAGAATTTGCTCATAAATTTATTACAAAACCAAATGGAGAAAAGATAAGTTATAGAGATGGCTACCAACTTTGGGCTAATTTTTGGGATCTAAGAAACCAAACCATGGCTAAAAATATCATGACAATTTCAGAAAAAAATAAAGGCAAAAGAATTGTTGTCTTGTGTGGATTTATGCATCGATATTATATTTTAAAAGAGTTGAAAAGACTTACTAAAAACAAGAATATTGTTTTAAAAGAGTACTATAATCTTTAAAAACGTTTTTTATATCAACCTTAAAAAATATATCATTACACTTAGTTCGTTACTTAAAATCTGAAAACCAATGAAGAAATATGTATCTATAATTTTGACGTTGTCTCTTGTAAAACTAATTATTCAATGGTTAGGAAATCGAAATTACGGGTTCCATAGAGATGAGTTACTTCATTTATCTGTAAGTGAACATTTAAGTTGGGGATACATGGAGTTCCCTCCTTTTATAGCTTTCGTAGGGAAAATATCTTATTGGCTTTTCGATTACTCTTTATTAGGAGTTCGCCTTTTCCCAACGCTTGCTGGAGTTGGTATTTTAATTGTATGTTGTTTAATTGCGAAAGAACTCGGTGGTAAAGCAAAAGCGATTTTTTTAGCAGGAATTTGCATTTTAGCATTTCTTCCATTTTATAGAAATCATACATTATTTCAGCCTGTTGCCTTCGACCAGCTTTTCTGGACACTTGGTTTTTACTTTATCATCAAATTTATGAATTCGCAACATAAAAAGTTCCTGATTCTTTTTGGAATCACTTTAGGTTTAGGGTTGATGAATAAATATACGATTATAGTTTGGGCATTTGGTGTGTTTATTGGGTTGTTTTTTTATCAAAAAGGGAATCTGTTTAAAAACAAATGGCTTTACATTGCTGCATTGTTCACATTTCTTATTTTATTGCCTAATATTTTTTGGCAAGCACAAAACGACTTCCCAATTTTAAAACATTTACAAGCGTTAAAAGACCATCAACTTGATGACATACACCCCATGGATTTTGGTCTTGAACAATTAGAATATCCTTTTACGCTACTTATAAGCCTTGTTGGTTTAGTGGCATTATTGGTGGATAAAAACTTAAAAAAATACAAAGCAATTGGGGTTGCTACAATTGTAATTTTTGGTACAATGTGGTTTCTTAATTCCAAAGCCTATTATGTATTTGCTATATATCCTGTTCTGTTTGCAAGTGGAGCCGTTAAAATTGAGGCATTATTTCTTAAAAAACCAGTTTGGGTGTATGTAATTGCTTTGATAACATTAGCACCTTCTGTATTTTTTATTCCAGAATTAACACCAATACTACCTATCGAAAAATATGTTACATATGCCCAACTAGAATCCGAAAATGGACGATTTGAATTGAAAGGTGATTATGCAGATATGTTTGGTTGGGAAACTCAAGTACAATTGGTAGATAGCGTTTATCAATCTTTAAGTGTACAAGAAAAAAACAACTGTGTGTTATGGGCAGAGAATTATGGTGAGGCTGGAGCTCTTAAAATAATCGGTAAAAAATACAAGCTACCAAATCCAATAAGCAGACATGGAAGTTTTTGGACTTGGGGTTTTGGAAATAAAAATGCAGACGTTTGGATTAGTTTAGGAAATGAAAAAGAATCTGTAGAATCTGTCTTTGAAGAGGTGGAATTAGTTAAAATTATTACTCACAAATATGCCATTGGAGAAGAAAATGGGATTCCTCTTTACATTTGTAGAAAACCAAAAGTTGATATTGAGAAATGGTGGAAAGATTATGAAGACCATATCTTTGATTAAACTATATCAACTTAATAATTCGTGGTTTTTAAAGCAATTCCTTTTGATAGAGAGAATTATAGGCTAGATTATTTTCATTAGCACTTATCTACTTTCCCTGAAAAACACTCTTAAAAAATATTTTGCTAACAAGAAAAATTACAACTTTAAAATTGTTATAAATTTAAAGGGTACTTTGCTCCTGATTGTCGTTCATCAAAAACGCTTTTTATTACATTTCTGATAAACAATTTTCATATAAAAAATAAAAAAACTGAATCTCTTAAAAATTAAGCTGTGATTAAATCAAAAGAAATTTTAATTCCTGTAATTACCATTCCTGTTCCAATAATGGCAATAATTAAACCCATTATTTTACCAATTACAGAAATAACGTTATTCCCAACAAGTTTCACTATATAATCGCTTGCTCTAAACGTTAAATAAGTAAGAATACTCATAAAACCAAAAATTCCAATCACTAAAAAAATCTGAATTGTTTCTACATTAGATACAAAATTCATCGCAGTTACAATAGTTCCTGGCCCAGCTAAAATAGGAATCGCCATTGGAGAAACAGCAATATCTTCTTCTGTATTTACACTATCTAAACTTTTTACGTTCGATTGTTTTGACTGTAGCATTTCGAAACCGATAAAGAATATCAAGATTCCACCTGTAATTTTAAAGGCAGGAATGCTAATATTAAAAAGTTCGAAAATATATTTTCCTAACAAGACAAAAACAGTCACAATAATAAAAGCAATAATATTTGATCTTTTATTAATATCTCTTTTCACTTTTTTGTCCATTCCTTGTGTCAAAGACACAAAAACTGTCATGTTAGAAATTGGGTTGGTAATCGCAAAAAAACCAGTAAACACAGTAATTGCGAATGTTATTAAGTTATCCATTTTCTTTAAAAATTTTGAAGCTGCAAAAGAACGTAATTATCTAATCTTCTGAGCCTTTTTATTTGCTTTTTTTTGCGCAATTATAAAGATATTAATATTTCTTATAAAAACACCTTTAACGAGAGGATTATTAAACCTTTAGCGAATTTACATCAACCAAAAAAAAGTGTAAATACTGTATAAAATTACTCAAACATTACACTAAAATAGTAGTTCCTTTACTCGATTTATTTTTTAGTTCATCAAAATAAAAATCAATTCTACCTAAATTAATTCCATAAGCACCAACTTGATTCACTAAAACATTTTTATCATCTAAATTTTTAACTAAAGTTGGTTTTGGTAAGAATGTATGGGTATGACCTCCAATAATTAAATCGATGTTTTTCGTGTTTTTCGCCAAATTTAAATCGGATATTTTCTTAGCATCTCTTTTATAATTATAGCCTAAATGCGATAAACAGATAATTAAATCGCAGTTTTCTTCATTTTTTAGTTGATTGGTTATCTCTTGAGTAACTTCTATCGGATCTAAATACGCTGTTTCTTTGTACATTTTTTTACTAACCAAACCTTCTAGTTCAATCCCCAAACCAAATATGCCGATTTTAATTCCGTCTTTTACCATAATTTTATAGGGTTTTACATGCGTGTCTAAAACCGTGTTTTTAAAATCGTAATTGGCAGAAACAAAATCGAATTTTGCATTTGGTAATTGTTTGTATAAACCTTCAATGGAGTTGTCAAAATCATGATTTCCAATCGTGGCAACATCATATTTTAACATGCTCATGAGTTTAAACTCCAGTTCGCCACCAAAATAATTAAAATAAGGAGTTCCTTGAAAAATATCACCAGCATCTAATAACAAGGTGTTTTTATTTTCGCTGCGAATTTGCTCAATTAATGTAGCTCTTCTTGCAACACCTCCTTTATTTGGGTTTCTGTTGTGGTTTGGCTTAAAAGGTTCTATTTGACTGTGTGTATCATTGGTGTGTAGAATTGTAATATGACGTTTTTGTTGCTCCGTAAAAGAAGGTAATGTCAATCCACCAATCATTGCTAATGCAGATGCGCCTCCAAGTTGTTTTATAAAATTTCTTCTTTTCATCTTATTCAATTGTTACACGATTATCAATAGAAAACTTTAAAGTATCGCTTTTTTCGAAATAATCGATCACAGCATCTCTTACTTTATAATTGAGATTTGTTAATTGCTCTGGATTTTTAAAAAACACCATACCATCTCCACCCGTTTGTAAATAATCGGATGTTAATACTGCATACGTTTTATTTTTATCAAACTTTTCGCCATTGATTTTTAAATCGTACCCATTTTCTTTAATCCGTAAATTTATATTTTTTGATAAAGGATGTGCACTTTGATTGCGAATAAAATAATTGATTAACTCCTCAACTTTATCTCCTGAAAGATTTACTACCACAAGTTCATTATCAAAAGGCATTAATTTAAAAGCACTTTCTTTGGTAACATTCCCTGCTGCAATGGACGCTCGCAAACCACCATTATTAAACATCGCAAAATCTATTGTAGTAGCTGTTTTTTCTTTAAACATTGGGTTTGCCATTTCCACACATAAATCTGCCATTAAATTACCCAAACTACTTTGCATTTGAGTACTTTGTTTTGTTAAATCGATAGTTGTGTACGTTAAAACTCGTTCCATTTCGCCTATTAATTTTTCTTTATAAGGCGTAATTACATTCTCAATTTCTGGTGATGCCATTAGTGTGCTATCAATAGTAATATTTTTAGCGGTAATTTTTGTGAGGGTTCTGTCTGTTTTTTTGCAAGAAGTAACTAAAAAAAATAGACAGATAAAATAGATTGGTTTCATGAATTGTTTTTAATTGATAAAATAATGAATTAGACTACACTTCCTTTCTTAAAACCTCTAAAGGCGGACTTTGCAAAACCGATTTTAAATTGCTCAAACCAATAACTACCACTAAAATTGTAATGGCTGGTAAAAACACTAAAAACGGAATTCCTGAAGGAATAAAAGGTTCTTTAAAAATAAAAATAGCTAATAATTGACTTCCAAATAAGGATAATAAAATACCTGTTAAACTCCCTAACAATCCTAAATACACATATTCTAAGGCTGTTATTTTTAGAATTTGTTTGCTTTTTGCGCCCAAGGTTCTTAACAAAACACTTTCTTTTATTCGTTGATATTTGCTGTTTCTCACAGAGCCAATCAACACAATAAAACCTGTTAAAATGCTAAAAAATGCCATAAAGTTGATGATCCAAGATATTTTATCTAAAATATCTTCTACAATCGTAAATACTTGACGTAAATCTAAAATAGTAACGTTTGGAAAGTTTTTCACCAAATCTCTTTGCAAGGCAGCAGAACTTTCTTCAGTGGGTGCATAGGTTGTCATCACATTAAATTGAGGTGCTTTTTCTAAAACACCTGTTGGAAACAAAATCATAAAATTGACTTGCATACTGCTCCAATCTACTTTTCTGATGCTTCCAACTTTGGTTTCCATCAAAACACCTTGAATGTTAAAAACAACATCATCACCTATTTTTAAATTTCCATCTTCAGCTAAATTGTCTGCAATAGAAATTAATACTGGTTTTTCTGCAGTTACTTTTCCAATAAATTCGCCTTCTAATAATTCCTCAGTTTCAGTCAACTCACTTCTGTAAGTAACTCTAAATTCACGATTCAGCATCCATTTACGCATGTTTACAGTCGTGTCTTGTCGTATTTCATTGGCTGTTTTTCCACGAATACTTTCCATTCTCATGGTAATGATTGGAATGTTGTCAATAACTTCTAACCCTTTGCTTTCAAAATTTTGCACCAATTGTTTTTCCTGACTGCTTTGTACATCCATTAAAATGATATTCGCGTCTGTCTTTTTATTTTCGAGTGATGTTTTTGCAAGTAGAATATCTTTGGTAAAATACAACGTACTAATTAAAAACGTCCCCAAACCAATGGCTAAAACCAACACCATAGTTTGGTTGTTGGGTCTGAATAAATTCAACAAACTTTGTCTGCTTGTAAATCCCCAAGAAGTTGGAAAAAACTTTTTAATCAATTTGATAAACAAACTGGCAACACCTGCCATAATTGCAAAAGTCACAAAAATACCCAATGTAAAAACGAGTCCATTGATTGCACTTTTTAACATCCAAAAAGAGAATAAAAAGATAAAAAGTAAAATAGCTAAAAACACTAAAATTCGTGCTTTTTTAGGTTTCTGTTGATTCTCTTCTTGCCCTCTCAAAACCTCTAAAGGCGATACATACCAAGTACCCAAAAGAGGTAATAATGCAAATAAAACAGACATTAAAACACCCAAAATAATCCCCATTAAAATAGGTTGAAACGATATAGAAACATCTACACTAAATGGTAAAAACTCCTGTAAAATATAAGGAAAAGCAAATTGCAAACTAATTCCTATGAGCGCTCCAATAATGCCTCCAATGAAACCAATGGCTATAATTTGAATCAAATAAATTAAAAAGGATTGTTTTCTAGAAGCACCTAAACATTTTAAAACAGCTACGTTTTTTAATTTCTCTTTAATGTAAATATGCACAGAACTAGCAATTCCAATACAGCCTAACAACAAGGCTATAAATGCCACTAAATTTAAAAATTTACCAACATTATCATACCTTCTTCCAAGGTTTCTGCTGGTACTTGTATGGGTATCTAAATCAGCATTTTCTGCATCTAAAATTGGATCAATTTTCTTATCTAATGCCTCTAAATCAATCGTAGTATTTTTAAAAAAATATTGATATTCTTTTCTACTTCCTAACTGTAAAAGATTGGTTTGTTCTAAAAATCGAAATGGAATTAACACTTGTGGAGCAACAGAAGAAGAAATTGCTGTACTACCAGGAATCGATTTTAAAGCACCAATAATAGAAAACGTTACATTTCCTAATTTTATAGAATCGCCAGGATTTAAATCATATTGCAACAACAAAGTAGCATCTACCAAAGCACCTCCTAATTCTTGGTAGTTTTTTCCTGCATTTTCAGGAACTGTCGTTAAACTTCCATAAAAAGGAAAAGCACCTTCTAAGGCTCTAACTTTTACCAACTTTGTGCCTTCATTTTTAGGAAAAGCAGCCATAGACACAAAATTGACTTCAAATGCATTTGCACCTAAAGAATCAATAATTTTCTGTACTTTTTCAGATGGTTTTTGTTTGCTATCAATAATAAAATCAGCACCCATCAAGGATTTTGATTGTTTTTTAATATTGTCTTTTAAATTATCGCTAAATAATTGAATGGAAACAACAGCTGCAATTCCTAAAATAATAGACGCCATAAAAAGCATCAATCTAGTAAGACTCGCTTTTCCATCTCTCCAAGCCATTTTTAAAAGCCACTTAAAATTTAAATTACTTTTGCTCATTAAATATTGGCTGTTTTTTCGTTAGCAATAATCTTCCCTCCTTTTAAGCGTAAAATTTGTTGTGTTCTGTTTGCCAACTCTAAATCGTGTGTAATAATAATCAACGTAGTTCCAGCTTCTTTGTTTAATTCAAACAACAATTGAATTACTTTTTCGCCAGTTTCTTCATCTAAATTTCCTGTGGGTTCATCAGCAAATAAAATAGCAGGTTTGTTAGAGAAGGCTCTTGCCAAAGCTACTCTTTGTTGCTCTCCTCCAGATAATTGTGTTGGATAATGATGCAACCTGTCTGCCAAACCAACTTTGGTAAGTAATTCTTTTCCTACTTTTGCAGCATTTTTATCACCTTGTAATTCCAAAGGCACAATTACGTTTTCCAACGCTGTTAAAGTGGGTAATAATTGAAAATTTTGGAAGATAAAACCAACATTTTTATTTCGTAAAGCTGCACGTTCATCTTCATTTAAATCTCCTAAAGAAGTTCCACATAATTCAACAGTTCCAGAAGTTGGGTAATCCAACCCTGCACACAACCCTAAAAGCGTAGTTTTTCCACTTCCTGATGGACCAACAATTGAGAAGATACTTCCTTTTTCTACTTCGAAAGAAATATTGCTAATTACTGTTAATTTTTTAGAACCACTTGTATAAGTTTTCTCTAAATCATTAATCTTTAATATCTTTGACATTCACAATTTTTTAATTAAAAAAAGTTCCTTTTGGCTTTTCCAAAAGGTTTTTATTGACTAGTAATTCCTATAAAAACGGGAATTTAAACAAAATAAGCTAATGCTGAAAAATAATCAATTGCCTTTATATATCAACAAGAGAAAACAAACTATTTTCTTAAAGTTATGTTATTTTTCTATGTTGATGTTCTTGCTTTCCTGCAAAACAGAAGCTCCAAAACAAGAAAATTCTTCGAGTAATATACCTACAAAAACTGAAACAAAAAACACTCCACAAACCACCACAAAAAGAATTGTTTTTTTTGGTGATAGTTTAACTGCTGGATATGGTTTAGACGATGTTGAAGATGCGTTTCCTGGAATTATACAAAGTAAAATTGATAGTTTAGATTTACCATATACTGTTGTAAACTCAGGAATTAGTGGCGAAACAACTGCTGTTGGAAAAAACAGAATTGATTGGGTTTTGAATCAAGAACCAGATATTTTTATTTTGGAATTGGGTGCTAATGATGGTTTAAGAGGTGTTAATTTGAAGGATACAAAAAGCAATTTACAGTTTATTATTGATGCTGTAAAAGAAAAATATCCAGCAACAAAAATTGTATTGGCTGGGATGCAAATTCCACCAAATATGGGACAAGATTATGCTACAGAATTTAAAAACATTTTTCCAGAATTGGCAGCAAAAAACGATATTGCACTTATTCCATTTTTATTAGAAAATGTTGGTGGTATTTCTAGTTTAAATCAGTCAGATGAAATTCATCCTACAAAAAAAGGGCATAAAATTTTGGCTCAAAATACTTGGGAAGTTTTAAAGCCAATTCTATAAATTCTTAGGATTTTAAAATATTTATCAGTAATTTGTATCTAAAAAAAGGAAATGGACACCTATTTTGTTATTCTATTAATTGTTGGTATCACATCTCTTTTTGCGAGTTTTTCTCCAATAATTTTAAAACGTTTTAAGATAAGTTTTACCATTCCATTACTTTTTTTAGGAGCCATTTTATATTATTTAAAAGCACCTTTACCTTGGCCAGATCCTATTTGGAATGAGAGTTTAACCATCCATTTTTCTGAACTTGTGGTTATTATTAGTTTGATGGTTGCAGGATTAAAAATTGGTTTAAATTATTCTTGGAAAGAATGGCGAAATCCTTTACGTTTATTAGGCATTACAATGCCTTTGTTTATGGTTGCTGTTTTTTTATTTACCTATTATATCTTAAAATTTGATGGGCCAATTTCACTTTTATTAGCGGCAGTTTTGGCACCTACAGATCCTGCTTTAGCTTCTGAAATTCAACTAAATAAAAAACAGTCAGCATCTTCTAAAAATGTAGGAATTCAATATAACCTTACAGCAGAAGCAGGTTTAAATGATGGTTTGGCATTTCCTTTTATATTTTTAGCAATTGTTTGGTCTAAAAACGGCTCTTTGGGAGCTGAACAATGGCAAGAGTGGCTTAGTTTCTACCTGATTTATAAATTAGTAATAGGTATTTTAATGGGTATTATTATTGGGTTTTTATACAGTTATTTTACTAAAAAATTATCCAATGATAATAATCGGAAAATACATCAAGCTTTTGTGGCGATTTCGTTAACCTTAATTTCTTATGGATTGGCAGAAATTTTAAATTCTTATGGCTTTTTAAGTGTCTTTTTTGCAGGTTTATTTGCACATTATCATCAACATCAAAAAAATGAAAAGACAGAAAGCGAACCAAGTTTAAGTTTTATAGAAAACATAGAAAAATTTCTTATTATTTTTTGGATTATTTTCTTTGGAGGATCAGTAATGGCAGGAATTTTAGATTTTATTACCACAACAAGTTTACTTTTTTGTTTTGGATTGGTGTTAATTTTAAGACCACTTTTAGGCTATATCAGTTTTTATAAAACCGATTTAACACCAAAGAAAAAACTAGCAATTTCATTCTTTGGAATTCGTGGAATTGGCTCTGTTTTTTATTTATCGTATGCAATAAAACATGGTAATTTTCAAGATGCAAATCAGCTGTATTCTATTGTTGCCTTGGTTATTTTAATTTCTATTATTTTACACGGATTTACAGCTAAAAGAATGATTAATGCTTTTGATGATATTGAAAAAAAGAATTCATAATTTATGAAATCATTCTTAAATCTTCAGTAAAAATATATCAGTAAGTGTATCTTTGTACTCGTTATTGTAAAATTAAAATCCTTTTACGTATGCCTTTCAAAAAATTACATCCTCATTTAAAAGATGTACTTGAAAATTCAGAAATTTCATTTCCTACAGCTTTACAAAAAGCAAGTATTCCTACCATAAAAAGTGGTGCGAATGTTTTTTGTATTGCTCCTGAAAATAGCGGAAAAACTACCACTTTGTTATTAACAACATTAAACAAATTAAAGTGTGAAGCTGTTGGTATTGCTCCAAGAGCCGTTGTTTTAGTAGAAAATAATGACAACGCTTTGCAATTGTTTGATACTTTTGTAAAGTATACAAAAAGAACCTCTTTACGTGTGTATGTTGCTGATGAAAAACAACATATAGATTTGCTAAAGTCAGAAATATTTGAAGGTGTAGATATTTTAATTTCCACCCCAAAAATAATGAATAAGTTGCTTTTACTAGAAGGTTTAAACACCACTCAGTTAAAGATTTTTAATATTGATGATGCCGATTTTTTAACAAAAAACACATCTACATCAGATTTAATGTTAATTACACAAAGCATCCATAAATGCCAATTTGTAATGTATGCAGAGAAAATGCATCCTACATTAAAACGTTTTGAAAACTATTTTATGCAATATGCTAAAACAGTTTCTATTTAAATCTTAAGATTTACAAACCACAAAAAATTAACAATTTTGATTCCGAAATTACATTATATCTCTGAAGGAAATTCTCCAAAAGAAGTTTTAGAAAACATACAAAAAGCCTGTACTTCTGGTATTGAAATTGTACAGTTAAAATTAGACACTATTTCTGAAAAAAAGTTTTTAAAATTAGCCAATGAAGTGAAAGAAATTACCACTCATTTTCAAACAAGATTGGTTATTAACAAACATTATAAAATTGCTAAAGAAATAAAAGCAGATGGTGTTCATTTAGATAAAAACCACTCCTGCCCTATTGAAGCAAGAAAGCACGTTTATACTTGGCAAATTATTGGTGGCTCTGCAAACACTTTACAAGATTGTGAAACCTTATTGAAAAAACAAGTAGATTATATAACTTTAAGTCCATTTAAAAATTCAACTGAAGAAGAAAATTCACCAAAAGCCTTAGGTTTAAATGGTTATACATTAATTACAGAAGCATTACATACAGAAACACCAATTTTAGGATTTGGAGAAATTACAACAAACGATGTTTCAGCAATTTTAAACACGGGTATTTCTGGCATTGCTGTTTCAGAAGAAATTACCAATAATTTTGATATTATAAAAACATACAATCAATTATTAAAGGCATCATCAACAGAAGAAAAAAGACACACTTTTTGAGTTTTAAAAAATAAAAATAATGGAAATCGGAAATTTATTATACGATTATTTACTAAAAACTGGACTATCAGAAAATACTGCTAAGTATTTAAATATGTTAGTTCTACTAGCGTTTACAATTATTGCAGCGTTTTTAGTTCATTATATTATTAGAAGAATCCTATTGTCTTTTTTTACAAATCTATCTTCAAAGACTAAAACCAATTTTGATGACTTGCTTATAAAAAATAAGGCACCAAAAAATATTGCTCATATTATTCCACTAATATTTACTTTAAATTTAATTCCTGTAATCTTTAAAGATTTCCCTTATTTTGAAAACTTTGTGCTTAAAAGTTTTTTAGTCTTTACCATTATTTTAGTTATTTGGATTGTAAGGAGTCTTTTAAATAGCATCAGAGATTTTTTAAAAACAATACCCAATTTAGGAGATAAACCTATAGATAGTTACATTCAGGTTTTTATGATTTTTGCTTGGGCAATAGGTATTTTGTCGGCTTTTGCAATTATTACAGGCATCGAGTTTATAAAATTTATTACCACAATTGGTGCAGCTTCTGCAGTAATTATTTTAATTTTTAAAGACACAATTTTAGGATTTGTTGCCAGTATTCAAGTTTCCATAAACGATATGGTTCGAATTGGAGATTGGATTACTTTTGAGAAATATGGAGCTGATGGAGATGTTACTGAGATTAATTTATCAACAGTAAAAGTCCAAAATTTCGATATGACCATTACTACAATTCCTACTTATGCTTTAATCGCTGATTCCTTTAAAAATTGGCGAGGAATGCAAAGTTCTGGTGGTCGAAGAATAAAAAGATCTGTAAATATTAAGTTAGACAGTATTCATTATGTTACGAATGATGAATTAGATTCGTTTAAAAAAATTCAATCAATTACCACGTATTTAGAAAATCGCCAAGAAGATATTGATGCTTATAATACAAAAAATAACATCAACAAAGAGCTCCTTTTAAATGGTAGAAACATGACGAATATTGGTGTTTTTAGGAAATATATAGAAACGTATATCGAAAATCATTCTGGCACAAATAAAGAAATGATGATTATGGTGCGTCAATTAGCACCAGATACTCAAGGAATTCCGTTAGAAATTTATGCCTTTAGTAGTGATAAACGTTGGCAAAACTACGAATATATTATGGCCGATATTTTTGATCATGTTATTGCTGCTGTTCCTTATTTTAATTTAGAAATTTTCGAATTGCCAAGCAACTCTAGTTTTGTGCAAAGAAATGAGGAAGGAACTATTACTGATAAAATCGATTTAGAAGACGAATAAAATTACTTTTAAAATCTTATTTTTTATTCTTTTCTTCGGATAAAAACTTAAAGAAATCGTTTTAGAAATAAACGAAGTTTTATCAATCTTAACAGACAGTAAAAAAGTATCTTCGCGCGCATTATGTGGATGTATTTAGGATTATTATCGGCGCTTTTTTTAGGCTTACATAGTTTATGTAAAAAACACGCTGTTCAAGGAAATGAAGTTTTACCAGTTCTTTTAGGAACTTTATTAGCAGGCTTTTTAGTATTTATTCCGTTTTTTATTGGCTCAGTTTACAATCCTGAATATTTTCAAAAAATAGGGTTTTACATTACACCAATTTCTATACAAACACATGGTTTTATTTTTATAAAATCGATAATTATGACTGGTTCTTGGGTTTTAGCCTATGCAGCTTTAAAACATTTGCCAATTACCATTGTAACTCCAATTCGTTCAGCTGGCCCTTTTTTCACCTTTATTGGAGCTATTTTAATTTATGATGAAAACCCAACCTTTTTACAATGGCTTGGTTTTTTCTTGATTATTTTTTCAGTGCTATTATATTCTAAAATCGGCAAACAAGAAGGCATCAACTTTAAAAAGAATAAATGGATTTTTGCCATCATTGGCGCTACTTTTTTAGGAGCTTCCAGTGGTTTGTATGACAAATTTCTGATTCAGAATTTAACGTTGAATCCACAAACATTACAGTTTTGGTTTTGCTTTTACACCATTTTAATTTTACTTATCATTTTATCGATTACTTGGTTTCCGAAGAAAGAAAAACGAAAAGCTTTTAAATTTCGTTGGACAATTATTGCTGTAGGAGTTCTTTTACAAACTGCAGATTACTTCTATTTTAAAGCCTTACAAGATCCTGATGCATTAATTATGCTTTTATCTGCCATTAAAAGAAGTCAAATTATTATTGCTGTGGTTATTGGTGGTTTGTTATTTAGAGAACATAATAAACGTAAAAAATTAATTCCTTTAGCTGGTATTTTAATAGGAGTTTTTCTGATTTTATATTCATAAAGTCAAATTGATGTTTTATAAATCATTCTAGAAACTTAATTGATATAATGAAAGTCTGTCTAAACTTCACAAAGGTTTTTTAAAACTTCCAATTTATTGATAAACATCTTTCTTACAAATTGTTTATTTCTCTTTAGAAACTGCATACATACTTATCAATCTTAATTTTAAAAAAAAAGCTAAGTATCTTATTAATAAAGTTTTGTTAAATAAAAGAATGAACGTTCATTTTTACGTATCTTTGTATCAGAATTTAAAAAAATGGCACAACTCAAAAAAAGTATCGAAAAAAGAAACGCACTCATAGAAGCTACAATAATGCTTGTAAATAATAGCGGTTTTCATGCTACACCCATGAGTAAAATTGCAAAAATGGCAAACGTATCGCCTGCAACTATATATTTATATTTCGATAATAAACAAGATTTGGTGAACAAAACCTACATACAAGTAAAAGAAGCGTATACAAAATATGCTTTTGCTACGTATTCAACAGAGATGTCTGTAGAAGAAGGGTTTGAAAATATTTGGAAGAGAATTGCCAATTTTAAATTAAAAGAAGTAAAAAATGCCCTGTTTTTAGCACAATGTGACAATTCACCTATTATTGATGAAACAAGCAAAGAAGAAGGAATTAAGCATTTACAGCCTTTATTAACCCTTTGGGAAAGAGGCAAACGTGAAGGAATCATAAAACCGATTTCGAATTATTTACTGTATGCTTATTCTATAAATCCTTTATCATTTTTAATGATAAATCAAAAAAAAGGCGTTTTTCAATTAGATAATTCGCACATAGAAGATGCGTATAACTGTGCTTGGAATAGCATTCGTATTATTAATTAATCATAAATTATAAAAAAAGAAAATGGAATTATTAGAAAAATTAAAGTGGAGATATGCAACAAAAGCCATGAATGGTAAAAAAGTATCACAAGATAAAATTGATAATATTATAGAAGCTGCAAATCTTGCACCTACTTCTAGTGGTTTGCAACCCTTTGAAATTATGGTGATTACCAATGATGAAATTAAAGAACAAATTAAAAAAGTAGGTTGGAATCAATCTGTAATTACAGAATGCTCTCATTTATTCGTTTTTGCAGCTTGGGATACATATACTGCAGAAAGAATCAATTATATGTTCGATTTAACCAACGAAATTAGAGGTTTTAAAAACGAAGGTTGGGAAAACTACAGACAACAATTGTTAAATTCTTATCCACAAAAAAGTGCTGAAGAAAATTTTCAACACGCTTCTAAACAAGCCTATATTGCTTTTACAGCTGCATTAACAGCAGCTGCTTTTCAAAAAGTAGATGCTACACCTATGGAAGGTTTTGACGCAGATAAGGTTGACGAAATATTAAACTTAAGAGAAAAAGGCTTACGAAGTGCAGTTTTATTACCAATTGGTTATAGAGATGCTTCAGAAGATTGGTTGGTAAACCTAGAAAAAGTTAGAAAACCAATCTCAAAATTAGTCACTGAATACAAATAAAATAGAAATCTTAAATTAAAAAAATAAACACCATGAAAATATTATTCGTATTAACATCACATGATAAATTAGGAGAAACTGGAAAGAAAACTGGTTTTTGGGTAGAAGAATTTGCAGCACCTTATTATACGTTGTTAGATAAAGGCGTAGAAATTATAGTAGCAACTCCAAAAGGAGGAAAAGCGCCAATTGATCCAAGTAGTGATACTGAAGATGCAAGCACAGAAGACACCAAACGTTTTCATAACGATGCAAAAGCGCAAGACTTAATTAACAATACGCATAAACTTGCAGAGATGAATCCTACAGATTTTGATGCAGTTTTTTATCCAGGAGGTCATGGACCTTTATGGGATTTAGCAAACGATGAGCATTCTATTACGTTAATAGAAACTTTTAACAAATTAGAAAAACCAATTTCTTTTGTATGTCATGCTCCTGCAGCTTTAAAATATGTAAAAGGCAAAAATGGAGAATCTATTGTAAAAGGTAAAAAAGTTACTGGTTTTGCAAATAGCGAAGAAAAAGCGGTTGATTTGGTTGATGTTGTTCCTTTTTTAGTAGAAGATATGTTACAAGAAAATGGAGGACAGTATTCTAAAAAAGAAGATTGGGCTGAATATGTTGTAAAAGATGGTAATTTAATTACAGGACAAAACCCAGCTTCTTCAAAATTAGTTGCAGAAACATTATATAACCTTTTAAAGTAAGCAAATTATAAATTTTATTTACACACGAAGCCTATAAGAAATTATAGGCTTTCTTTTGTTGATTATGTAATATTCCTGTTGATTAATCTTAACAAAATTAAACAAAACCTTATCTTAGCATCACTAAAAAGACCCTCTTAAATTTGGAACAAATAAAAGCGTATTTAGATAAAGTTGCCAAAATTTCTCAGAAAGATTGGGATTTTTTCACCTCTAAATTACAAAGAAATGTCATTCCTAAAAAGACAATTTTCTTAAAAATTAATGAGGTAGAAAATTATATTTCTTTTATAGAGTCTGGTGTTGTTCGTTTATTTATTCCTAAAGAAAACCCTGACAAAGAAATTACATTTGGTTTTAGTTTTCAAAATCAATTTATAAGTGCTTATGATTCTTTTTTAATGCAAAAACCTTCTTTGTATCAATTGGAAACCTTAACAGAAACATCGCTTTTAAGTATTACGTATGCAGATTTGCAAGAAGTGTATCAACAAACTCAAATTGGAAATTTAATAGGACGCTTAACAGCAGAACGTCTTTTTTTAATCAAATCTAAAAGAGAACAAAATTTGCTAAACTTATCAGCAGAAGAACGTTACATGAATTTATTTAAAGAAAGACCTGAACTTATAAAAGTAATTCCTTTAAAATATATTAGTTCTTATATTGGTGTTACTGCACAAGCTTTAAGTAGAATTCGCAAACGCGTTTAATTGATTTAGGTTCATTGTTTACTAGTCTATATCAACTTACCTTTGCATAAAAAATAAATGACAATAATTATTTTTGTATTGATACTTTGGTATGGAGGTTTATTTTTCCAGTCCTTTTTTTTACACAGATATGCTGCACATCAAGTATTTACGATGTCTAAATTTACAGAACGTATCACCTTTATTTTAACGTGGCTTTTTCAAGGTTCTAGTTATTTAAGTGCTTATGGTTATGGTATTATGCACAGAATGCATCATGCTTATACAGATACCGAAAAAGATCCTCATTCACCTTCTTTTGATGATAATTTATTTGCGATGATGTGGAAAACAAAAACCATTTATCAAGATATAAATGATCAAAAAATTGAAGTTGATCAAAAATTTACTAAAAACGTTCCTCAATGGAAATCTTTTGATGCTTTTGCAAGTTCTCGTTTTTCTAGACTTTTATGGATTACTTTTTACGTTCTCTTTTTCGCTTATTTTACAACAGCTTTATGGCAATGGATTTTATTACCAGTCGCACTTTTAATGGCGCCAATTCATGGAGTTATTATCAATTGGTTTGGTCATATTTATGGGTATGTAAACTTTAAAATGAAAAACACGAGTAAAAACCTTTTTCATTTCGATTTTTTAATGATGGGAGAAGGGTATCATAACAATCACCATAAACACGCAACAAGCGCAAATTTTGGCGTAAAATGGCAGGAAATTGATATCACTTATTTAATTATAAGAGTTTTAGACTTCTTTAAAATTATAAAACTGAAAGCAATTCCTGTAAAAAAGTAATTTAAAGTAATTTTAAGATTGATGGAATAAACTTAATTTATTTCAATTAAAAACCACTATACTCTTTATGAATATAGTGGTTTTTAGTTTTTTAAATACTAAAAAAATTAGTTTCTTTTCGTCAATAAAAGTTTGTGTATAAAACGTAATTTTTCAATAATTACTGGCGAAATCACAAAAGGATAAATATCAGGAATTCCCATTGCTCTGTTCATACTATTTACAGCAAACGACAAAGGAACACAGTTTTCTACAATTTTGTCGAAATTTTCGATGGTATAAGGATCAAAAGAAATACTTGTTTTAAAATCGTCATTATCTGCAATAGAGTTGACACTTATTTTAAAGAAATAACCAGTTTCAACCATGTCCATAATATGCAAATAATGTGCCCAAGTTTCTGCCCAATCTTCCCAAGGATGAGAAGTTGCATACTGACTTATAAACTCTTTTTGCCAATCTTTTGGTGTTTCTGTTTTATAATACGTTTCTAAAGCCTTGCCATAATCTTGCGATTCGTTTCCAAAAATAGTTCTGTATTCTGCTAAAGTATCAGGATTATCTCTAATTAATCGATCCCAGAAATAATGCCCAACTTCGTGCCTTAAATGCCCAACCAAAGTTCTGTAAGGTTCTTTTAATTGTTTACGAGCCTTTTCTCTCAAAACAGAATTCCCTTCACGAATTAAAATAGTAACCACACCATTGGCATGTCCTGTCATTAATTTTGGATTGCTTTTATTCGATACAAAATCGAAACACAAACCAATATCATCATTGTCCATTTTATTTGGCAAAGACAAACCAATTTTTTGCAATTGATAAATTAAACGATGTTTTGCGATTTCCATGTGCGTCCAATTTTCGAAATTATCAGCATCAGCAAGTTTAGGAATTGTTCTATTTAATTGGCAAGCAGAACAAAATTCTTCAGGAGAATCTTTTTCTAACACCCAGTTACAAACACTATATTCTTTGTTTTTACAAAATTTGTATTCAATACCTTCCCTATCAGAAATAAGGGTGTCATTTGCAAAATCGAACGTAAGCATTTTACGATCTTCAGCTCTGTAACCCGTTAAATGTCCACAATTATCACATTCAACATTTTCAAAATAAATGGAGGTTTTACAATTGCCACATTGAAATATTTTCATAAGATTTTACAATTTAATAATCGGTAAAATTATACTATTTATTTGATGTTTTTTAAAATAAAATCATCTCAAATAAAATTTTATTTTCAAACATTACAACTCATAATTTCAATTTACCAATCAATAGGAAAATAATCTTTTAAGAATTTTCCAGACCAATGTTTGCCAGTATTAATCCCATCAATTAAAGGATCCATAACTCTTGCAGCACCATCAACAATATCTAAAGGTGGTTGGAAATCGTGCACTTCCACTTTCTTTTTTGATAATTCAGCAGGATCTTCATCTGTTACCCAACCTGTATCAACAGCATTCATATAAATACCTTTTTTTGCAAATGTTGCTGATGAAGTATGGGTTAGCATATTCAACGCTGCTTTTGCCATATTTGTATGTGGATGTCTGTCTTCTTTTTTAAAGCGATGA
Organism: Polaribacter vadi; assembly: GCF_001761365.1. Lineage (NCBI taxonomy): Bacteria > Pseudomonadati > Bacteroidota > Flavobacteriia > Flavobacteriales > Flavobacteriaceae > Polaribacter > Polaribacter vadi. Next base: position 705,278 of record NZ_CP017477.1, read on the forward strand.
AATTTCCCTTCCATTGCAGAAACGTTGATAATGTGCTTTTTACCTGTGTTTTCTTTCATCATTAAGTTTGATAGTCGATTACACAACACAAAAGGTGCAACTGCATTTACTAGTTGAACTTCCACCATTTCTGTGGTTTCAATTTCTCCTAATTTTAAACGCCAACTATTGGTTTTTCTTAAATCTACTTGTTGTAAATCTGCGTCTAATTTTCCTTCAGGAAAAACTTCTGCAGTTTGTAAAGAGTTATCAAAACTATAAGGAATTTGAGATAATTCAGCCGAATTTCTCAAACCAATTCCTGGTTCTGGTCCATGCCAAGTTACTGGCAACACATTATTTTTATTGGTTTTGTTTGATGAAATACTCAAATCTGAAATCTCCTGCAAACATTCTTGATGATTTTCTAATAATCTTTGCGCTAATTTTGGTAATTCAGTAATTGGTTTCTTTTCATTTTCCATTAAATGATGATAAAAACCTGAAGGTCTTCTTACTGTTTGTGCAGCATTGTTGATTAAAATATCTAATCGATCATATTTTTGCTCAATATAATTACAGAAAATTTCTACACTTGGTATGTGTCTTAAATCCAACCCATGAATGTGCAAACGATGGCTCCAATCTTTGTAATCTTCTTCTTTAGAAAATCGAATTGCAGAATCTGCAGGAAAACGCGTAGTTGCAATTACAGTGGCTCCAGAACGTAAAGCCATTAAAGTAATATGATACCCAATTTTTAAACGAGATCCTGTAATTACAGCAACCTGTCCTTTTAAATCTGTTGTTTGAAAGCGTTTTGCATAATTCAAGTCACCACATTCTGTACACATCGTATCATAAAAATGATGCAATTTTGTATACACAGTTTTACAAACGTAGCAATTTCTTGGAGATTCTAATTCTGGTGTATCTTCATTAAGTTGTGCTGCTCCTAATAATTTTGGTGCAACAAATAAAGCAGCTTCTCTTGCAGAACGAATTCCAGTCGATTTTCTTGCATGTTTATCGCTTTCAATTTGCTTACGTTTTGCAGCTTTTTTAGCATCTTTTCTTCTTCGTTGAAATTCATCACGATTTGGTCTTGACAATTCTCCTGCTACTTTTAATAAAGCAACTCTTTGTGCTTCTGGTAACTCAAAAAGCTGATTGGTATCATCCAACAAACCTTGTATTGTTTGAATACAATTAGTAATTTCTGGATTGTTTTTTTTATCACTCATAATAATGGTAAAACGAATTTTACTGATGATTTTATACTAGTTCTCGATACAATTATGCAAAAAAGCATAATCACTCGAACTGACATAGTTAATTTTTCTTTTAAACCATTACTGAATGTCACTTCGAGTGAAATTCTTTTTTAAGAATTTTGTATCGAGAAGTTTTTAATTATTTTCTCTTTTTCTTTTTAACAACTTCTACTTTTGAGATTTTAGAATTTGCATTTGCCAAATAATCTGCCAACACTTTTTCAATCAATTCTTCTTTGGTTAAATGATGAAAAACCGTTCTTACTTTTCTTTTAAAATCTTCGGAAACCGTTTTATTTGGTTTTGTTTTAAAAATCTTTTTTGCCCAAAGCAAACCATTGTTTTCTTCAATACTATTTGCATTTGCTTTTTTATACGCATTAAAAGTGATGCCTAATTCTTTTTCGAAATCGGCAATATCAACAGCTTCTTCTTGTTGAATAATCGTTAAAGAAAAGCCCTTTGCTCCTGCTCTTGCAGTTCGTCCACTTCTATGCACATATGCATCATAGGTGTCTGGCAAATGATAATTTACAACATATTCAATTTCCTTTACATCAATTCCTCTTGCAGCTAAATCTGTTGCTACTAAAATATCAATATGTCCTTCACGAAATTGGCCCATAATTCTGTCACGAATTCCTTGAGTTAAACTTCCATGAATTGCACCAGATGAAAACTTATTAATGGCTAAATTTTTAGCTAATTTATTAACAGCAGCTTTTGTTTTACAGAAAATAATCCCTCTTTTTCCTTCTTTCGAATTTAAAAAATGTAATAAAACTTCTAATTTTTCAATTGGTTCTACAATTACATATTGATGTTCAATTCCCTGATGCCCAACAGTTTTCATATCAGCTTCAATCTGAACAACTTCTTTAGCCATATAGTTATTTACCAATTGTCTAATGGCACCAGACATCGTTGCTGTAAATAATAAAGTTCTTCTTTTTTTAGGAATTTCTGTAATAATAGCATCCAATCCTTCTTTTAAAGCGCTCACCATTTCATCAGCTTCATCTAAAATAAAATAAGAAATATTTTTTATGTTGATGGCTTCTCTGCTCACCAAATCTGCCAATCTTCCTGGAGTTGCAACTACAATATGTGTCGTTTCTTTTAAACGCTCAATTTGAGGTTTTATAGGAATTCCTCCACAAATTACTGCTATTGATATTTCTGGAGAAAACTTTGCAAAAGATGCTAAGTTTGCATGAATTTGTTGACCTAATTCTCTTGTTGGCGCTAAAATAACTGCTTGAATATTGTTGTTTTTAATATCAATCAATTGTAATAAAGGCAACCCAAAAGCAGCAGTTTTACCTGTTCCTGTTTTTGCTAAAGCAACAACATCTGCTGTTTTATTAAGAATTATAGGAATTACTTTTTTTTGAATATCTGTAGGTTCAGAAATATTTAAATCGAGTAAACTTTGTTGAATTTGTTCGTTAATTCCTAAATCAGAAAACTTTTTAGACATAATTTAATTTTGGGCAAAGATAAAGACACTTTTAAAAGAAATCTTACTAAATGGTTTATAATTCTACTGAATGTTTACTTCTTTATGTTCAAATTTAGATTTTGAATTTAAAGACTTTATTTTTTGCTGATTTTTGTTTTTTAAAATTTAATTGAAAAATCAATCTAAATCATAAATACTAAGTGTATGTATTCAAAAATATTTTATGAATTGATAATTATAATTCTTACTTTTAATTAAATTAATGGCACAAATTTTGAGCGATATTAAACTTACTATCCATCTTATGAAAAATAAAATAATATTCCTTTTCCTTTTTTCTCCCTTTTTATTTTTAGCACAATCAAATTCAAATGTTACTCTTAAAACAATTTCAGGTTTTGTTTCTTTTGATAACAAAAAGCTGCAAAATGTAAATGTATTTGTAGAAAATTCAACCAATTATGCAGTAACAGATTCCATTGGATATTATAGCATAAAAGCTAAAGAAGGCGATTTTTTAAACTTTAATTTTGTTGGTTTAGAAGATGTTATAATTCTGGTAGAAGACGTTACCTCTATTCTTAATATTGAAATGAAAAAAGAAAAAGGGATCACTTTTTCACGTTCTAATGATAATTTAAAATTAGGTGGAACTACAATTGGAGATTACTTTGAGGGCACTTTAAAACAAGTTATCAATGGAAAAGATTTAAACCCAGAAGCAACTTCACTTTCTAGAGCTATTGAAGAAAAAATTCCAAGTTTACGAGTTAAAATAAATGATTTTGGTGAAGAAATTATATATCAAAGAGGAAGAGAGTTGAATGGGCCACCTGTTTGGATCTTCGATAAAGTTTTATATGATTTACCTATTCCTGTTTTTATAAACGAGGTAGAAAATATTTTAGTAATCAATACTGAAACCAACAAATTATATATTCAAGTGAATACCACCATTAATTATAAAACTGTTTCAGGGATTGATTTTGATAGTTACTATTTTATTGATGATGATTTTTATCAGAATGATGCCATTGCTTACAAAAGATTAAAAGTTGGAGAACCTGAATTTTTAAAAAAATATAAAGGAAGATTTAAGGCTGATGAAGCTTTGAAACTTTATCAAGAAACGTACGAAGCAGAAAAAAATAATGCCAATTATCATTTAAGCATATTGCAACATTTTAAAGATGAAAAATATGATAAAAACACTTTGTTAAAAGTGTTGGCAGATTTTGAAGAATACTCTAACAATCCAGAAGATTTAAAGGCTATTGCTTATAAATATCAAGAATTAGATGAACATGAAAAAGCGCTTTCTGTTTATAAAAATATATTAAAATTAAGACCCAATTATAGTCAATCTTACAGAGATGTTGCCAATGTTTTACTGGATTTAAAAGAGTACGCTCAGGCTTGGAAAGCGTATCTATTCTATTTCAATAACGATTTTAATATTGAAGATAATGATATTGGAGAAATTTTAGTATCAGAAATGATTGCTACAGAAAGTAACGAAGGAAATGAAAATTCTCCTCAAAAAATTAAAGTTAATAGTCCCACTAAAAATACCGAAAGTGATGTAAGAGTTGTTTTTGAATGGAATACTTCTGAAGCTGAGTTTATGCTAGAATTTGTAAACCCAACTGCACAAACGTATGAAATTGAGAATTCAACTCATATAAATAATGGTTTAATTATAGATCAAAAAGAAAAAGGCTATACCTCTAAAGAAATTTTTATTGATGATTTATTAGATGGAAATTGGTTGGTAAACTTAACCTATTTAGGAAATAAACAATACAAACCAACTGTTTTTAAAGCAACAACATATTACAATTGGGGCAGAGAAAATCAACGAAAAGAAATAAATGTTTTTGATTTTATAGTAACCGATAAAAAAACTGAGTTGCTAAAATTGAATAAAAAATCGTTTTAAATTACTGTCTTTCAACCCTAAAACAAATTCCTTCTAAGTGAATTTTGTGTTCCGTAAATTCTACTTTATCAATTGAATTTATGGAATACAACAACTTACCAACAGAAGAAGATGCGTTTATAATTGCATGAAGTAGTTCATATTGATGATAGATCATTAAATTGGCCAGCAAAGATAAATTGCTATTGAGAAGGTTTTCTAAAGTTGGTCTTCCAGCATTTTTATAAGCTATTAGCACTTCTAAATCGAAACAATCATCTTCTAAAATTTCATTTTCACGAAATTCTGAAAATTGCTTGGAGAATTTTTCCATAAAAATATGAATGTCTATTTCTAAAGAATATTTCAAACGCTCCTCACCTTCCCATCTTTGCATTTGTCCGTAATTAAATTCTGGAACTATAAATAAAGAAGTATCGGTTTTTTTATTATTTAAAACTATTTTCATTACATAAATATATCCATTTTTTTTGAGAAACGAAATTAGAAACAAAACCAAGGATTTTTTAAGTTTTACTCAAAAATGATTCTTTCTTGGTTTATCAACAAAAAGAAAAAATATGTAAATTAAAAAGAGCTAAAATGATCCCGATATAAAATTGGCCCGATATAAAATTGGGATTAGTTCAACTTACAATTTTTAAAACGTTGCTTCGCAACTTTTTAAATTTGAGTTTCACTAATAATTATCAACATCAATAATAAACCTAATTGGTCTAAAATCTTTTACAGCTTCAAAGGTATTTCTTATTTTAGTAACTTGATTTTTTGTGTTTGCTAAACTTTGTTTTGGTGGAATTTTAATCACAATATTCTTTATATATTGATTTCGAATTCTAGAAACTGCAGGCGCTGTTGGGCCTAAAACATTTTCTCCAAAAGAATTATAAAGCGCTTTAAAAAGCCAATTGACACCAGTGTCAACTTTGTTAAAATCTCTGTGTTTCAGTGTAATTTTTATCGTCCTAAAATAAGGAGGATATTTATATTGCCAACGTTCTTGCAACTGTTCTTTATACATTTCTGTATAGTTTGTGCTAGAAACCTGTTGTAATATTTTATGATAAGGATTGTAGGTTTGAATTGCAACATTTCCTTGTTTTTTACTTCTTCCTGCTCTTCCAGAAACTTGCACCATCATTTGATACGCTCTTTCATGTGCTCTAAAATCTGGAAAATTAAGCATGGTATCTGCATTTAGAATTCCCACTAAAGAAACATTATCAAAATCTAACCCTTTGGAAAGCATTTGTGTTCCTACCAAAATATCGATTTCTCTTGCTTCAAAAGCGCCAATTATTTTTTGATATCCGAATTTTCCACGAGTCGTATCTAAATCCATTCTTCCAATTTTAAAATCAGGGAATAATTCTTTTAATTCTAATTCAATTTGCTCAGTTCCAAAACCTTTAGTATCTAAAGTATTGCTTCCACAAGCAGCACAACTATTGGGCATTGCTCGTTGATAATTGCAATAATGGCAACGTAATTCGTTTTTAAATTTATGATACGTTAAAGAAACATCGCAATTTGGGCATTGAGGAGCCACTCCACAGGTTTTGCATTCAACCACAGGCGAATATCCACGTCTATTTTGAAATAGAATAATTTGCTCTTTTTCATCTAAAGCTTCTTGAATTAATTTAAGCATTCTATCAGAAAAATGACCTTTCATTTCCTTTTTTCTGTGCTTTTCTTTCACATCAATCAACTCTATTTTTGGGAGTTGAACATTTCCAAAACGTCTATTTAATTCCACAAAACCATATTTGTTTTGCTGTGCATTAAAATAGCTTTCTAAAGAGGGTGTTGCAGAACCTAATAAAATTTTTGCGTTATGTAATTTTGATAAAACAATGGCTGAATCACGTGCATTATATCTTGGAGAAGGCTCAAACTGTTTGTAAGAAGTTTCATGTTCTTCATCTACCACAATCAACCCTAAATTAGAAAATGGTAAAAATATAGATGATCTTGCTCCTAAAATAATTTGTGCTTTACTTTTGTTTTCTAACACATTATTCCAAACTTCTACTCTTTCATTCATAGAATATTTGGAGTGAAATACCGAAATTTGATCTCCAAAATAAACTTGTAAACGTGTAATTATTTGTGTTGTTAATGCAATTTCTGGCAACAAGAACAATACTTGTTTTCCTGCATCTAAAACTTCTTGAATTAATTTTGTGTACACTTCTGTTTTTCCAGAACTTGTTATTCCGTGCAAAAGTGTTACATCATTATTTGTAAAAGTTTCTTTGATTTCTTTTAAGGCGGTTTCTTGAAATTCGTTTAGTTCTTTTAAATCGTTTGTATCGCCTTTAAAATTAATTCTATCTATTTGAATTTCATAAAACTCAAAAATATTTTTATCAACCAAAGACTTCAAAACTGATGCAGAAACATTTGCTTTGGTTTCTAAATCCTTCGCTTTTATGGGCTTTTTTGTAGTTGATAACTGAAAAAAAGTTAGTACTGCATCTCGTTGTTTTTTTGCTCTAGATAATTCTTCTAAAAGTGCATTTAGAGATTCATCAGAATTATAAGAGGCATGTAAACGAACATATTTTACTAATTTTGGTTTGTATTGCTCATAAATTTGCTCCTTAATATAAATAGCAGATTTTTTAATCAATTCATTAACAGTTGGCATTACTTTTTTCTTCCCTAAAATATCTACAACCTGATGAATTGTTAATTGAGATTGATGTTGCAAAGCTTCGAATATTAAAAACTCATCGTCCTCTAAAATATCTTCGTTATTAAAAGCCTCGTTTTTGTAAACAATTGTTTCGCTTTCTAATAAGAATGCAGAGGGTAAAGCAGCTCTAAAAACATCACCCAAAGAACACATATAATACGTAGAAATCCACTGCCAATGTTTTAATTGTAAATTATTTACAAGGGGTTGTTCATCTAAAATTTGATGAATTTCTTTGGCTTCATATAAAGTTGGTGCGTTTTCATGAATCTTAAAAACCAAACCCGTAAACATTTTAGTTTTGCCAAAAGAAACAGCAACACGCATGCCTTCATTTAAAAAGTTTGCTTCTTCATTGGTTACAGAATACGTGAAAGTTTTCTGAATTGGTATGGGTAATATGACGTCTATATAATACAAAAACTAGAAATAATTAAGTATCAAATTTAATGTTTTAAAATATGTATGGAACATTAAAAATAACTTAATTACAGTTAATTTATAATGAGATAGTTATGCTTTTTTGTTAAATATTAATTTTTTGATGAAAAATTGGAATAAAAATATTAGATTTGAATAACCAAATTTAATCCCCCTAGCATGACTTCAACAGAATGGAAGAGTTATGGCAAATTTATTAAAGTTAAAGATAATAACTTATTTGTCATAGATACTGGAGATGATTTCTCGAATAAAGAAACATTAGTAATTATTAACGGATTTCCAACAACATCTTACGATTATCACAAAATAATACCTTTATTAAGTGAATTTTATAGAGTTGTAATTCACGACCATTTTGGCTTTGGTTTTTCAGATTTACCTGATACCTATTGTTATTCATTAATAGACCAAGCTAATGTTTGTGTAGAACTATGGAAAACATTAAAACTTAAAAGATTTACCATATTATCTGACGGTTTTGGTAATAATATTGGTAAAGAAATTTTATATAGAAAAAACTCTCATTTAATTCCTTTTGATATTAAGAAGCTTATTATTTGTAATAGTTCTAACTATGAAAAGTATATGGATATAAACACCATATCTGCGCTTATAAAAAATAATAAACTCATAAAATATAAAGAAATTATTATGAACTATAAAGAGCAACTTTTTTATGAGGGCTCTAATGATTATGATAAATATAAAGACAAAACTAAAATTAAAGATATTTGGACAAGATTTAATAGTAAACAAGGTCAAAAAGATATTTTAGTTCTATGTTCTTATAATGAAGAAAGCTTTTTGTATTGCCATAGATGGCTGCATGCTGTTAAAGAAACAAAAATTCCAGTTAAAATATTTTGGCGAAAAGATAATCTTGAAAATTTAAAAAATATTTTATTACATGTAGCCTCAAATACACATAATAATGTTGAAATTATTGAGAATTCAAAATGTTTTACTTTAGAAACAAATGCAATTCAATGGATAATGATGGTTCTTAAAGAGATGGATAAAAATGTTTACAACCATTTAAAAACAGCTCAAAAAACTTATTAATATCAATGAATTTTTTAAATTGGAGTAATCAGCATCAAAAAAAATCTATTTTAGGGCAACAAATTTCATATATAGATACAGGTGAATCTGATAAAGACACCCTATTAATAATCCATGGTTATGGTTCTAGTTCTTATGATTATCACAAAATAATTAATGATTTAAAAGAAAACTATAGAGTAATTATTCCAGATTTAGTGGGTTTTGGCTTATCATCAAAACCAACTAATTTTTATTTTTCTATGGTAAATCAAGCAGAAATTTTAATAAATCTGTTAGTCGATTTAAAAATTGATAATTTATCCATAATTACGCAAGGTTTTGGTTCTAGTGTAATGTGTGAATTTTTAAACGTCATAGAAACAAACTCGCTTACTATTGATATTAAAAATATTTTTCTTCTAAATGTAAGCCTTTATTTAGAAGTTAACCTTAATCCTGAAAAGCAAGAAGAATTTTCAAAATTAGCTTCATCAATTTTTCTAAAAATGTCTAGTTCTTATGGGTTATTTAAAAAATATCTTTTACAGCATTTTTTCGATCCAACTTTAATTAGTGAATCTGAATTAAAAGCATCTTGGGAGTTACTAAAAAATAATGATGGTTTAAAAACTTTTAATTTTGCAAGTTACTGGTCTTTAGAAATACAAAACTCAACTTTAAGATGGTTAAAGGTGTTAAAAAATTTAAAAACTAGTACGTATTTTATATTAGGAGACACGAACGAATACAGCGAATATTCTAACATAGAAGACACAAAAAAACTACTTCAAATTAAGGAAACACATATAATTCGTGATTGTGGTTATTTTGTTAGCCTAGAAAAACCTAAGGAATTTGTAGAGATTATAAAAAAAATTATCGTGTAAATAGAGATCCTTAAGCTATAAAAAATAGCTATTTTTTTACAAATATAATTCCCATAATTTTTCATTTAAAAATTATGGGAATTTTTGTTTATATAAAATCTAAAACAATATTTCAATAAGTAATTCATCTTTTAATTTCTATTTATAAACTTTTTAAATGATATGAGACTATTTTTATGTAAAAAAAGGTAAATTAACCTGTTTTATTTCGAGTGATTTTTGAAAATGAAAAAAATCGATACTTAGAAAGAAAAGTTTATTACAAATGTTGATATTAAAGGACTAAAAAAATAAAATTTTGATACGCTACAAAAAAATTAGAGGTCATAAAAGAATTTGGAAATATATAGATAATTGGGTTGCTCAAAATAAATTACTAGATATTGATTCTCTGAAAAGTAGACAGAGAGATTATGTAAAAGTTTGGATTGCACCTTTTGGTAACATTAGTGTTTTAAATAGTGAATTTTCGCCACCAAAAGGGAAAACTAGAAAAAAAATTGTAGATGGAATCTTTGAAATCTATCATCATTGGAAAACTCAACTAGAGGAATTAGGAGAACCTTACTATCTAAAAGTTTGGTACTTCCCAAAAGATGTTTCCAAATGTCAAGTAGTTTGTGCCATTGGCGATTTTACCACATTTTATGATATTACCTTTTTTAAACCAGAAAGTGAGAAACCTTTTCCTGAAAATAAGCGCAATTTAAATTGGGATTATCGAATTCAAGAACATCACATTACTAAAGACGACATTCAAGAACCTGACGATTTTTATTCTGAAAAAGATTATGCAGACAATAAAAAATGGATTGAAAAAAAGATGAAACATCCAAAAACCAGAATTTCAAATCATTCTGATTCCTCAGGAAAAATCACAACCTACTACTCTATCAAAGAATATGATGTTTGGTTAGGAGGAAATTAATTTGAAAAAACACTTTATTTTAGAAAAGTAAATTTTTTCATAACACAACCCATAGAAAATTAAAGTTTAGAGATTTAATTTATAAGATTGAGAAATTGCAGTAAAATAATTTATTATTATTATTTTGTAAATTTAGCTTTTAATATATCCAATTAAAATCAGAGAAACAGTAATTAAAAATTTAGTTATCCTCTTTTATTTACGAGATATGCTTAATAAATGTTATTAAATAGGGATTTGGCAAACATTTAAAAAGAATGAGAATACAATACAAAAAGAAACAACTAAATCTGAATTTATATATGGGTTTAATATGGTTTGCTAATGGAATTGTGCAAACTGTATTTCATGAAAACTCAAGTTGGTTTGACTATTTCTGGTTTTTAATTTCAGGAACTTATTTGATAATATACTTTTATCAGAAAAAGGAAAAATATCTCACTATTGAAAACGGAATTATAAAGCAAAATTGGCCTTTTGGAAAGAAAATGAAACTCAATGAAATAAAAAGAATCAAGCATTTTGTTGGAGAGTATATTCTTAAATCAGAATTAAAGAATATGAAAATCAATATTGGTTTAATAGAAGACGAATCTTCATCTGAATTAAAATTGGAATTGAAAAAACTAAATGTTGAGTGGTATTAAAAAACGATTTACTAACAACATAAATAATATTACAATAACGAGAGAATTAAAGGAAATTTAAATGGGATGAGTCCGACTGAATATCGAAATCATTATTATCAAAATTAATTATAAATTTGTCTAAACTTTTGGGTGCATTTCATTTTCTATTCAGGTTTTATTTGCTAAAAACGTATTGACTAATCTAGTATGATTATTTATGAATAAGCATAAAAAATTATTAGCATTTAAAAATTAGATTATGAAAAATCAAAAATTTTTAGTCCATATTTCTTTAACATTATTATTAATTTCATCTTGTGTCCAAGAACATATTATAAATGATGTTTCTTTTGGAGAGGAAAATTTAATTGAAGAAGAACACTATTTAAATTATTCAATTGGTGATGGACCTTTTGTGAATTTTGAAGATGTTACTTTCAAAAAAATTTTATTAAGTGATTTTGAAATTAATACAAATAAAGATAATGAAATTAGTATTCAGGAAGCTACTCTCTTTGATGGTAATATAGACGTTTCAAGAAAAGGAATTTGGAGTTTAGTTGGTATTGAAAATTTCGTGAATATAGAGTCGCTTAATTGTGGTAATAATAGTATAAAAACTTTAGATTTAACCAAAAACATTCATTTAACAAGTCTTGGTTGTGGTAATAATCCTTTTAACAAAATTGATCTTACAAAAAACAGCAACATAAAACATTTAGATATTAGAACCACAAATCTAGTTACTTTGGATCTTTCTAAAAATGTTAATTTAATAACTGTCAGAGCAATGTGTAACAATAAATTAAAATTTGTAAACGTTAAAAACAACTATAATACTAATATTTTAATTTTCTTTTTTGATTATTTAAATGATAATTTAGAGTGTGTTCAAGTAGATAATGTTAATTTTTCAGAATCTACTACCAACTGGTTTATAGGATCAAAAGCAACCTATTCTTTGGATTGTTCTTATGGAAGTAGAAATTAAAATAATTTCTCAACATTAAAAATAACGTTTACTAAGGAAGTAAGATAGATCTATTTGCCAAAACTTATTTAACTTTAAAATTTTGAATGATTTGTAAATTCAAAAATAGTACAGTTTAAAAAATCCATAAATTAGCAAACAAGTTTAGCCCTGATTGAAGCATTTGTTTGAGCTCTTTTTTGCTTTTTTCAGGCATAAAAAAGCGAGTGCTGAAAGCAGGAAATAGCTCCAAAAAAATCTATTCTTCTTCGTCAGATTTTGGTTTACGTTCTTTAATTTTACGAGAACCTTCATACAAATCGTATCGTACAAACTTACAATCTAAATCTCCGTTTTTAAGCGCAAGTCTTTTTGAAGTTCGTAAACCTACAGACTTTAAAGCATCTGTATCTGAAGTAATTAACCAAGCTGTAGAACCTGGATAATTGTGTTTTAAAGTATCGCCAATTTTCTTGTAAAATTCCTGAACATCTATATTTAAACGTTCTCCATAAGGTGGATTGAACAAAATGGTGGTATTCCCAAAAACTTCTTTGGTTGAGTTGAAAAAATTGACATGATGTACGCCAATAAATTCATCTAAATTGGCATTTTCTACATTCGCTTTTGCTTTTTGAACTGCTGAAGGTGCTTTATCAAATCCCATAATTTTAAAATGAGAAGAACGAATTTTCTTTAATAAAGATTCTTGAATGGTAAAATATAAATCTTCATCATAATCTTTCCATTGCTCAAAAGCAAACAACTTTCTGTTGATATTTGCTGGAATATTATTGGCAATCATAGCAGCTTCAATTAAAATTGTACCTGAACCACACATTGGATCTATAAAATTTTCCTCTCCTGTATAGCCTGACAATAAAACCATTCCTGCAGCCAAAACTTCGTTAATTGGAGCAATATTCGTGGCTGTCCTGTAACCACGTTTGTGCAAAGAATCTCCAGAAGAATCTAAAGAAACCGTTAACCAATCTTTCTGAATATGAATGTGGATTTTTACATCTGGATATTTTAAATCTACATTGGGTCTTTTATGGTATTTATGTCTAAAATAATCTGCAATGGCATCTTTAGATTTTAGAGAAATATAATGTGAATTCGATGTAAAATTTTTCGAATTTACAACAGCTCCAATTGCAAAAGTACCTTCTGCATCTAAAAAGTTTTCCCACTTAATTTTTTGAATAGATTCGTACAAATCTTCTTCGTCATAAATTTTACAAACTTTTATAGGTTTTAAAATTCTAACAGCCGTTCTTAAAGCAATATTTGCTTTATACATAAAACCTTTATCGCCTCTAAAAGAAACGCTTCTTACAGCTTCTTTAATATCTTGAGCTCCTAAATTTTTCAGTTCTTCTGCCAAAACACCTTCTAAACCAAAAAGTGTTGTTGCTGTCATTTTAAAATCTTTATCCATGCTGCAAAGTTACTATTATAAGTTGGAAGAATGAAGTACGAAGTTTAATTTAGTTTGCAGTAAAAATGGCAGTTTACAGTATCTCACTGAATACTGCTACTGAATACTGCAACTTAAAGACAAAGAATAGTATTTGTAAAAAATGATTTTACAGAACGTAAGATTTAACTACTTTTACAGACTTAAAGAAATAATGAAAGAAAAAGATTGGTTTACAGAATGGTTTAATACAAAGTATTATCATATTCTTTATAAAGATAGAAATAATGCTGATGCACAGTTGTTTATGAAAAACATCACTGAGTTTTTAGCATTACCAAAAACGGCTCATATTTTAGATTTACCTTGTGGAAAAGGGCGTCATTCTGTATTTTTAAATTCTTTGGAATATAAAGTTACTGGTGGTGATTTGGCTGTAAACAGTATAAAAATCGCCAAAAAGTTTGAGAATACTACATTAAAATTTACGGTTCATGATATGCGCGAACCTTTTAACCATAAATACGATGCCATTTTTAACTTGTTTACAAGTTTTGGTTATTTTGAGGATGACAAAGAAGATCTTTTAATTTTACAAAACATAAAAAATGGTTTGCAAAAAGATGGTTTTTTTGTGTTCGATTTTTTAAATGCTGCTTTGGTAAAAGATAATTTAGTTGCTAAAGAAACAAAAGTTGTAGACGATATTACCTTTTATATCACAAGAGAAATTATAAACGGTTTTATAATAAAAAATATTACTTTTTTTGCTGATGACAAACAACATTCTTATACAGAAAGAGTAAAATATTTAGATGAAGCCAAAATGAAATCTTATTTCGAAAAAGTTGGTTTTACAATCATAAATACCTTTGGAGATTATAAATTGAGTGATTTTAATGAAAAAATTTCTAACAGATTAATTTTAGTTGCCAAGTGAATTATATCTTATTAATTACAGCTGTTTTATTAGGTTCTCTGCTAGTTTTATTTGTAAAACCTAGCAAACAAATTGTACGTTTATTATTAGCCTTTAGTGGTGCTTATTTATTATCGGTTACTGTGCTGCATTTATTGCCAGATGTATACACAGTAACAAGCAACAGCACAATTGTTGGTGTTTTTATTCTAGTTGGTATTATTTTACAATCGGTTTTAGAATCTTTTTCTAAAGGTGCAGAACATGGTCATATTCATATTCATTCAGATGGAAAAAAGTTTCCAACATTGTTATTTATAAGTTTATGTTTGCATGCGTTTTCTGAAGGCTTACCCATTCATAATGCTGATGAAAATTTATTATTGGCAATTGTGGTTCATAAAATTCCGATTGCAATTGTGTTAACTTCATTTTTACTTGAAACAAAATACTCAAAAAAGATTGTTTTCAGTTTTCTATTTTTCTTTGGATTCATGAGTCCTTTAGGTGTTTTATTGGGTGATAAAATTCCGTTTTTTACAATGTACGCTACAGAAATTACGGCTTTAATTATTGGGGTTTTCTTACACATTTCCACTATTATTCTTTTTGAAAGCACTGAAAACCATAAATTTAACTTGCAAAAATTTATTGCAATTTTATTAGGTGTTTTGTTAACTGTTTTTACACTATAGTTTTTTTTCCTATATTTAGTGATGAAAATATACCTATTTGTAGGTATGTTATTATTTTGAATATTTCTGATATTTGAAGATATTAACCATAAACTATTTTATAGATGAAAGTAACTTTTGAGAATTTTGAAGACGGACATAAAAAGCACTATCATAAAAACTTTGACATAGCTGAAAGATCAAAAAAAATAAGCTATTTCAATGAAGATAATGATACAATAATCCATATTGAAACTCCTGTAGTTTCAGAAGACTTTCATGTAAAAAAAGTGTTTAATATTTCTACAAAACATTATAAAGCTATTGTAATTCATATTTCTGACAAATCAATAAACCCTTCTAGGGATTCTGATAAGAATAAAATCATGAAAATAGATTTTAATTTTGATGAAATTGATGATACAAATGGGGCTGAAGCTTTAAATATTGAAAAAAAAGACAATATTTATGTAGTTGTTTTTAATGACAATGACGAAATGACCACTTCCTATATAAATGATAAGGTATTTATTATTTTAAAAGATATTATGGTCTCTAATTTAAAATTTAAAGAAAAAGCAATTAGAAAAGATAATGGTAAAAAGAATTTAGATTTTTTATTCGTAGATCCTTTAGAAGGTGGTGGTGGTGTAATTGTTAGAAATCCTTAATTGAAAGTTTTTATACATTTTAGTACTTTCAAACTACAAATCATATTTTTTATGTTTTGTAGTTTTTGTTATGCTCAAAATTCAAAACTAGATTCTGCTTATTACTATTTCAAAAAAGGAGAAAAATTTGATTTTGAAAACAAACATTACAAAGCTTATGAGAGTTATATTCAATCAAAAAAACTGTATATAGCAATTAACAATAAAGATAGTATTGCTAAATGTGATATCAATTTATATTATTTAATTAAGTCACAAAACAATTTAAATGAAGATGCTAAACCTTATTTAGATGATTATTCTAAATATGCAGAAGAAAAAAATGATTCATTAATGTTATTAATAGCAAATAACGCTTATGCAACATATTTTTGGAATCAAGAGTCTATAGGAAAATCTAGGAGATTCTATAAGAAATCTTTATTATTAACAAACAAAGAAGAATTAAAAAAATATAAAGCCTCAGTTTATTTAAATTTAGCTTTATTATATACTTTACAGCAACCAGATTCAGCCAATTACTTTTACAAAAAAACTATTAGTATTTTAGACAGATCTGATAAAAAAACAATGGTTGATTTTTACATTAATTATTCATTGTTCTTTCAAAAACAACGCAATTTTAATGAGGCAATTATTCAATTAAAAAAAGCAGAAGAAATACATTTAGATGCTTATCAATTAAAATATAACAAAATTATTTACGAGAATTTTGCTGATGTGTATAAAAAAATTGGAAATTATAAAAAAGCTTTTGAATATTACAAAAAATTTAATGCAACAAAAGATAGTTTAAATAATACAGCACAAAATATTGCAATTTCTAATTTAGATAAAAAATATAAAAACGATATTGAAAAACAAGAACTTAAAACAAAAAATGAAAAAAAAGAAAAAGAAAATCTTCAATTAAAAATTGATAAAGAAAAAAACAGAAATTTTTTAATAGGTTCTCTCCTATTTATTTTATTAGGTGGAATTATTGCAACACTGACCCTTAAAAACTCTAGAAAAAAAATAAAACTTGCAGAAAAAGACAAAGAAATCGCAACCCAAAAAAATATTACTTTTCTTAAAGAGCAGGAATTAAGTATTATAAATGCAATGGTAGGTGGTCAAGAAAAAGAGCGAAAAAGAATTGCTGAAGATTTGCACGACAATTTAGGTTCTGTTTTAGCTACTTTAAAATTACATTTCGAAAACTTAAAAATTAACAGAGAAAAAAAGAAAATTAATCAAGAAGAATTATTTGATAAAACTGAAAGTTTAATAGATCAAGCTTATTTAAAAGTAAGAAGTATTGCACATGCTAAAAATGCTGGAGTTATTGCTAATCAAGCTTTATTAATAGCTTTACAAATAATGGCTGAAAAAATATCATTAGCCGATAAAATTAAAATTGAAGTGGTTCATTTTGGGCTAAATGAGCGTTTAGAAAATAGTTTAGAAATCACCATTTTTAGGATTATTCAAGAATTAATAACAAATATTATTAAACATGCTGATGCCAAAAATGCGACGATTAATATTTCTTTATATGATAAAAATTTAAACATTATTATCGAAGATGATGGAAAAGGTTTTGATATTAATAAAGTGGATTTAAAAGAAGGAATGGGAATTAGCTCCATAAAAACAAGAGTAAAGCATCTAAATGGCACTTTTAATATTGATGCAACTCCTGGAAAAGGAAGTTCTATAATTTTAGATATTCCTATTACATAATTACTTATTTATAGGGATTTTAAAAACTAAAAAAAAGCTTATTTTTATAGAAAATGAAACTATGATTACAGTTATAATGGCAGAAGATCATCAAATGTTAATTGATGGTGTAACCTCTTTTTTTGAATATAATGATGAAATTAACATTATTGGTAGCGTTAATAATGGTGAGGAACTTATAAAATTAGTAAGTTTAAAACAGCCTAAATTAGTTATTACAGATATTAGAATGCCAATTATGGATGGTATTCAAGCTACTAAAATCATCAAAAAAAAATTCCCTCACATTAATGTTTTGGCAATGACCATGTTCGATCAACCAGAAGCGATTAAACAAATGTTAGATGCTGGTGCAACTGGTTATATTTTAAAAAATTCAGGGATAAAAATGTTATCAAAAGCCATTATTGCTGTTGCTAATAGACAAACTTTTTTTGACCCAAATGTGGCTTTCAATTTTATGAATAATTACATAGATGATAACGTAACTATTGGAAAATCTGATAAGATTATTTTATCAAACAGAGAAAAAGAAATTTTAAATTTAATTGCAAACGGAAAAACATCTAAAGAAATTTCTGAAACATTATTCATCGCAAAAACAACTGTAGATACGCATCGTAAAAACATGATTCGTAAACTAGATTTATCTTCTGGAAATGAATTGGTTAAATATGCTATTGATATGAAGTATCAATTTTAATTACCAACTTCATTAAAAAATTTAATTCGCATTAAACGCAATTCATCTTCATCATAATCCCCATCAAATTCACTTAAAGCTTCCTCAATATCATCGGTTTCAGCTTCCATAAAATATTCGTGAATTTCTTCTTGTTGATCTTCATCTAATAAATCATCTAAAGCATAATCGATATTTAGTTTGGTTCCAGAAAAAATGATAACTTCCATTTCTTTAATCAACTCATTCATTTCCAAACCTTTGGATTTTGCAATATCATCTAAAGGTAATTTCTTATCTGTATTTTGAATAATTGATAGTTTTAAACCTGAATTTACACCTGTACTTTTTACAATTAAATCATCTGGTCTTAAAATATCGTTTTCATCAACATAATTTGTAATAAGTTGTATAAAATCTTTACCAAATTTTCTTGCTTTCCCTTCTCCTACTCCATGAACAGTCGCTAATTCTGTTAAAGTTATTGGGTATTTTAAAGCCATATCATCTAAAGAAGGATCTTGAAAAACGGCAAATGGAGGTACTCCTTGCTTTATAGCTACTTTTTTACGCAAATTCTTTAAAAGACTAACTAATTTTTCATCAGCAACACCACCAGAAGATTTTGCATTGGTAACAATTGCTTGATCATTTTCTTCATTATAAATATGATCTTCTGTCATTAAAAAAGAAGTAGGATTTTTAATAAAATTTTCTCCTTTTTTTGTTAATTTTATAACTCCATATTGTTCTATTTCTTTTTTGATAAAATTTACGACCAAAACTTGGCGAATTAAAGCCATCCAATATGCAGCATTTTTGTCTTTACCAATTCCAAAATAAGGTAATAAATGTGTTTTGTGAGATGTTAATAAAGCATTTTCTTTACCTATAATTGTATTTACAACCTCTTTAGATTTATACTTTTGTAGTGTATCTCTTACTACTTTTAAAAGTAATACAACATTATCTTTAGCCTCATGCTTTTTCTTTGGATTTCTAGAATTATCATCCATATCAGCTCCAAGTCCATTCACTTCATCAAAATCTTCACCAAAATAATGCAATAAATACTTACGTCTGTTCATGGAAGTTTCTGCATAACCAACAACTTCTTGTAACAATGCATGTCCAATTTCTTGTTCTGCAATAGGTTTGCTAGCCATAAATTTCTCTAACTTTTCAATGTCTTTATAAGCATAAAAAGCTAAACAATAACCTTCTCCATCATCTCTTCCTGCTCTACCCGTTTCTTGATAATAACTTTCTAAACTTTTAGGAATGTCATGATGAATTACAAAACGAACATCTGGCTTGTCAATTCCCATCCCAAAAGCAATGGTTGCTACTACAACATCACAATCTTCCATCAAAAACATATCTTGATGTTTTACACGTGTTTTAGCATCTAAACCTGCATGATAAGGAACAGCTTTTACACCATTTACTTGTAAAACTTGGGCAATTTCTTCTACTTTTTTACGACTTAAACAGTAAATAATTCCAGATTTTCCTTCTCGTTGTTTTACAAAACGAATAATATCTTTTTGAACATCTTCTGTTTTTGGTCTTATCTCATAAAATAAATTAGCTCTATTAAAAGAAGCTTTAAACCTGTTTGCATCTGTAATTCCTAAAGTTTTTAGAATATCTTCTTGCACTTTTTCTGTTGCAGTTGCAGTTAAACATATAATAGGCACATTATCTATTGCTTTAATAATATGTTTTAAATTTCTATATTCTGGTCTAAAATCATGCCCCCATTCAGAAATACAATGTGCTTCATCAATAGCCACAAAAGAAATTTTTTGGGTTCTTAAAAAAGAAACATATTCTTCTTTAATTAAAGATTCTGGAGCAACATAGAGCAATTTTGTGATACCACTTGCAATATCTTCCTTTACTTGAGCAACATCCGTTTTATTTAAAGAAGAGTTTAAAACATGTGCAACTCCATGATGTTCAGAGATACCTCTAATGGCATCTACTTGATTTTTCATCAATGCAATTAATGGAGAAACCACAATTGCTGTTCCTTCTGCCATTAAAGCTGGTAATTGATAACATAAAGATTTGCCTCCACCTGTTGGCATTATTACAAAAGTATTATTATTGTTAACAATACTTCTTATGACTTCTTCTTGCAGTCCTTTGAATTTATTAAAACCAAAAAACTTTTTAAGAGGACTATGTAAATCCATTCAATATAAATTTTGTTGAAAATTAAAAGATAACCTTTAATTATATTATTTGTGCAAACTTATTTTTATAGTAAATTTGTCTTATAAACATATCTAAAGATATAACTTTTTTTTATTCTGATAAAATACTAAAGACTTGAAAAATCAATCTTCAATTATTACAAACGCAAAAAAAACAATTTTAGCAGAAAGTAATGCTATTGCTAATTTAGCAAATTTTATTAATATAGATTTTGAAAATGCTGTAAAATATATTTATAATTTTAAAGGAAGAGTTATTGTTACAGGAATTGGTAAAAGTGCCAATATTGCTACTAAAATTGTGGCAACTTTTAATTCTACAGGAACTCCAGCTATTTTTATGCATGCAGCAGATGCCATTCATGGAGATTTAGGAAATGTGTTAGAAGATGATGTTGTAATTTGTATCTCTAAAAGTGGCAATACTCCAGAAATAAAAGTATTAGTTCCGTTGATAAAAAATTACGGAAATAAAATTATTGCAATTACAGGAAATATAGATTCTTTTTTAGGTAAGAATGCAGATTTTACCTTAAATACTTATGTTGAAAAAGAAGCTTGTCCTAATAATTTAGCACCTACTACAAGTACAACTGCGCAATTAGTTATGGGAGATGCTTTGGCAGTTTGTTTATTAGAACTTAAAGGATTTACAAGTAAAGATTTTGCAAAATATCATCCAGGAGGAGCTTTAGGAAAACGTTTATACTTAAGAGTTTCAGATTTAATTGAAAAAAATGATCTTCCTCAAGTTTCTGAAAATGATACAATTGCTAAGGTAATTGTAGAAATTTCAGAAAAACGTTTAGGAGTTACTGCTGTTGTAAAAGACAAAAAAGTTATTGGTATTATTACTGATGGTGATATTAGACGAATGTTAAGTAAAACTACAAAAATAGACGATTTTGTAGCCAAAGACATTATGGGTAAAAACCCAAAAACAATTCATAAAGACGCAATGGCTGTTGAAGCATTAGATACTATGGAAAATAATTCCATTACTCAAATTTTAGCTGTAGATGATGCCAATAATTATGTAGGAGTTGTACATTTACACGATTTAATTAAAGAAGGTATTTTTTAATGGCTAAACAACAAAAAGAAATGTCTTTTTTAGGGCATTTAGAAGAATTAAGATGGCATTTAGTAAGAAGTGCAGGAGCAGTTTTTATTTTTGCTGTTGTATTTTTTATTTTTGCAGAAGAAGTGTATAATCATTTTTTATTAGCACACTTAAAACCAGATTTTATTACCTATCAAATATTTTGTGAGTTTTTCAATTTATTTGGCATGGATAGTGATTTTTGTGTTGTTAATTTTAATGAAAAAAAATTACAGAGTATTAAAGTTACATCGCAATTAATGAATTCTATTTGGTCTTCATTCATATTAGGAATTGTGGTTGCTTTTCCTTATTTGCTTTGGGAACTTTGGCGTTTTATTGCTCCAGGTTTAACCGAAAAAGAAGTATCAAAATCTAGAGGTTTTATTTTTATTGCATCTTTATTATTCTTTATTGGAGTTTTATTTAGTTTTTATGTTATTGCACCAATATCTATTAATTTTTTATACAATTACCAAATTACAGATGCTATTGAAAACAGCTTTACACTAGAATCTCATATAAGCCTTGTAACCAATATGTTACTAGGGGTTTCAGTTTTATTTGAATTGCCTGTTTTAATTTATTTTTTAACTAAAATAGGTTTAATAACACCCGAATTTTTAAAGAAATATAGAAAACATTCTTTGGTTGTAGTTTTAGTGTTAGCTGCAGTTATTACGCCTCCTGATGTTGCAAGTCAAATTGTGGTAGCAATTCCTATTCTTATTTTATATGAAATAAGTATAAAAGTATCTCAAAGAGTTATCAAAAATCAAGAAAAAAATGCCAACAAACGTTAAAGAATTTAATGAGTATCGTGCTAAAATGAATGAAAAAATTTTAGCTTCAGATAATAAAGTTATCAAAAGAATATATAATTTAGATACCAATACATTTAAAGCTGGTCATCTTCCAGAAAAAACCAAAGAACTTTTAGGTTTAGTCGCTTCTGCAGTTTTAAGATGTGATGATTGTATTGCCTATCATTTAGAAACTGCATTTAAAAATGGGGTTACTAAAGAAGAAATGATGGAAACAATGTCCATAGCAACTTTGGTTGGAGGTACCATTGTAATTCCACATTTAAGAAGAGCTGTAGAGTTTTGGGAACTTCTTGAAAATGAGTAATCAATTTTAAGTTGCAGTTTTCAGTAAAAATGATAATGTTTAAGAATCTATTAAGATTTAATTGTTGAGTTCTTTTTACATTTACACAAATCAACAGGTAAACAATTACACATCCACAAAAACATGATTTTAAGAGCAGAGAATATCGAGAAAATTTACGGTTCAAGAAAAGTAGTTCAAGGTATTTCTTTAGAAGTTCAGCAAGGAGAAATTATTGGACTTTTAGGACCAAATGGCGCTGGAAAAACAACTTCTTTTTATATGATTGTTGGAATGGTAAAACCTAATCATGGTAAAATTTTCTTGAATGATATAGAAATTACCAATGATGCCATGTATAAACGTGCTCAAAAAGGAATTGGTTATTTAGCACAAGAAGCTTCTGTTTTTAGAAAATTATCTGTGGAAGATAATATTATGTCTGTGTTACAATTTACTGGTTTATCCAAAAAAGAGCAAAAAATTAAATTAGAATCGTTGATTGAAGAGTTTAATATTGGGCATGTTCGTAAAAACAGAGGAGATTTATTATCTGGAGGAGAAAGAAGAAGAACAGAAATTGCACGTTGTTTAGCTTCTGACCCAAATTTTATTTTATTAGATGAGCCTTTTGCAGGTGTAGACCCAATTGCTGTAGAAGATATACAAAGTATTGTTGCACAGTTAAAAAACAAAAATATTGGTATTTTAATTACAGATCATGATGTGCAAGCAACGCTGGCAATTACAGATAAAACTTATTTAATGTATAATGGAAGTATCTTAAAAGAAGGAACTCCAGAAGAATTAGCTGCAGATGAAATGGTGCGTAAAGTATATTTAGGAAAGGATTTTGAATTGAAAAAAAGGAAATTTTTTTAGTAAAAACAACCAATATGCCAAAGTATTCCTGAAGGATCGTGTAAAAAGAATTCTCTTCCCCAGTCATTATCTACAATTTCAGATAATCTCACCTTTTTATATTTTTGAGTAAGATTTTTATTTTTTATTTCTGATAAGTAACTTTCAATATCTTCAACTTCTAAAAAAAGCATAGAATTATCTACCCAATCTTTTACAAAAGCTTTCTGCAAATAAAAACCTAGTTTTTCATCAACATTAAAAAAAGACATGTTTTCTGATACAATAAGTTCAGAAAAACCTAAATCTTTATAGAAACTGCTAGATTCTTTAAAATTTTTAGCGCCAATAAAAGTTCTTATAGATTTATGCATTGTTAAATTATGCTTCTAATATTTCCTTTTTAGAAATACAGAAATGAAAGCAAACACCTTCTTTACCATCGTCTCTACTATTTAAAGATATTTTACCTCCTAATCTTTCTATAATAGATTTTACGGTTGCTAACCCAATTCCTGTATTCTCATTATTTGAATTTTCTAAAGTTTCGAACATATCAAAAACTTTTTCCCAATAAGACTCTTCAATTCCTGGACCATTATCTCTATAAATAAAGTGATAAAACTCTTTGTCCTTTTTAAAATCAACTTCAATAAAAACTTTTTCTTTATTAGAAAACTTTCTAGAATTTGAAATTAAATTCTGAAAAATTTGTACAAACCCTATTTTAGAGCTATTAATATGAATATTTAAGTTTTTAGAATTTAAAACTATTTTGTGATCAAAATCTATATTGCTTAAAATACTTTTTAAAATGACTTCTAAATTAAAGTCTTCATAAATTATATTTTCTGTATTTACTTTTGAATACTCCAATATTTCATCGATTAAAGTACTCATATACCCCATTCTTTTGGTTATTAAGTCAATATAACTTTCTGCTTCAGTATTTTTGAATAATTTACTATGGTCTTCTTTTAGAACATTTAGTAGAAAATTAACACCACTTATAGGTGATTTCAAATCGTGTGTTAATCTAAATGCAAAGCTATTTAATTGCTCATTTAATTGCGTTACTTTATTATTTACACTCTTAAGTTCTTCGTTCTTTTTTCTTAATTCTAACAAACCAACAACTTGATTTGCTAATAGTTTTAAAGATTCTTGCTGGCTTTCATTAAGATCATTTGGTTTGTTATCTATTACACAAAGTGTTCCTAAAGCTAATCCATCTGAAGTATTTAAAGGTGCTCCTGCATAAAAGATAACATGAGGATTTTCTGTGGTTAAAGGATTGTCATGAAATCTTTCGTCTTTAGTTGCATCATTTATAATAAATAATTCATCAGGATTTAAAATACTATGAGCGCAAAAAGCTAATTCTCTTGGAGTTTCTCTAGCTTCTAAACCATGATTAGATTTAAACCATTGCCTATCCTTATCAATTAAAGAAATTAACGCTATTGGAGTATTACAAATGCTAGAAGCTATTTTGGCAATGGCATCATAATCTTCTTCTGGTAAGGTGTCTAAAATTTTATAGGAATCTAAAATTTTTAATCTTTCTTCTTCATTTTCAAGAATTTCTGCAGACTTCATTATTTTAAATTTTGGGGATTAAATTTTTAAATATAGATAAAACTATATACAATGTAATAATTATTGGAATAGATAAATAGTTAATTAACAAAATTAACGTTAACGATATTACTAAAAACAAATATATAATCCAGTTTTTTTTAAAAGATGAGTCTTTAAATTTTAAGGAAAATAATGGCAATTCTGCATTCATTAAATACGTTAAAACTAAAGTTACCCCAATTAAAAAATAATTATTGCTAATTAAATTCTGAACAAATTCTATCTCAGAATATTCTTGGATTAAAGGTAAAGAAATTACAAATAAACACATTGCTGGTGTTGGCAAACCTATAAAAGAGTCTGTTTGTCTCGTATCTAAATTAAATTTTGCGAGTCTATAACAAGCTCCTAAAGTTAAAATTAATCCAATAAGTGAAATGTCTAAGATTGAATCTTCAAAAGAATTAGGAGAATCAAATAAATCATATTGTATTAACTTAAACATTACAATTCCTGGCACAACACCACTTGTAACCATATCTGCTAAAGAATCTAACTGTGTTCCTAAATCTCCAGAAACCTTTAACAAACGTGCTACAAAACCATCTAAAAAGTCAAATAAAATTCCTATAACAACAAATAAAGCTGCTCCAGTAAAATTACTTTCTACTGCAAAAATGGCAGCAATTGTTCCGCAAAAAAGGTTTCCAAGCGTTAATAAATTAGGAATATGTTTTTTAATTTTCATGTGGTTTCAATTTTAAAGCTAAAATAAGAAATCAAATTTAGCCAGTTTTTATTTATTGTTAAAATTTCGTCATATTTGCATAAATAATAAATGTTATGCCTGTTTTTACTTCGGATTTTTTACCAACAATACCTTTTAGAAATGGTCATTTTAACACTATGTACAGACCTCTTTTTATGAAGGACAAAGCTACCTATAAAAGAGAAAGAATTACAACTTGGGATCATGATTTTATAGATTTAGATTTTTCTTTTGTAGGTTCAGAAACCTTGGTTTTATTAATTCATGGCTTAGAAGGTAGTTCAGATTCAAAATACATAGCATCCAACACAAATCACTTAAATAAAAAAGGATTAGATACTGTTTGTTTTAATTTAAGAGGTTGTTCTGGAGAAGATAATTTGCTTTTGACAACGTATCATAGTGGAAAAACGGAGGATGTAGATTTTGTAGTCCAACATCTTTTAAAAAAATATACTTATAAAAATATTGTAATTGTTGGTTTTAGTTTAGGTGGCAATTTAACGTTGAAATATTTAGGTGAAAAAGGAGCTAATATTTCGCCTATTATTAAAGGTGGTATTGCAACTTCTGTACCTATTGATATTGCAAGTGCAGAAGTAGAAATGGAAAAACTAAAAAACAAGTTGTATATGGAAATGTTTTTTAAAACGATGAAAAATAAAATTTTAGAAAAAGCACATAAGTTTCCTGAATATAAACTAGATAAAGATAAGTTGTTTAAAGCAACAAAATTTAAACATTTAGAATACTTATATAGTGTGCCAGTTTTTGGTTTTGAAAGTCCAGAAGATTATTGGAAAAAAGCAAGTTCTAAGCCTTATTTATCTAAAATTAAAAAACCTACTTTATTAATTAATGCAAAAGATGATACATTTTTATCAAGAGAATGTTTTCCTTTTGATGAAGCAGAAAACTCCGAGTTTTTCTTTTTCGAAGAAACAAAATTTGGAGGTCATGTTGGTTTTATGACGTCTTTTAAACCGAATGAAAATAGATGGTTAGAACACAGAATATCACGTTTTATCAAAGAAAATATTCAGATTGATACTTTGTAAACAATATCCAAAGAAAACGACAGTTATTTTAGTAGGTTTTAAGATATTTGTATTGATAAATTTAGCGACTATTGAAATATAAAATTTTACTTTTTTTATTCATTTTTCCATTCTTTTTAAATGCACAAGCGTTTAGAAATTATTCCAATGAATTTTTAAATATTGGGGTTGATGCTGCTGCTTTAGGAAGAAGTAAAGCTGTTGTTGCAACTACGAATAATGTTAATTCAACTTACTGGAATCCAGCAGGTTTAGTTGGTATAGAAGATTATCAAGGATCTTTAATGTACGCCTCTTATTTTGCAGGTATTGCCAATTATAATCATGCTGCTTTTGCAATGCCAATTGATGCTGAAAGTGCTTTAGGAATCTCTGTAATTCGTTTTGGGGTAGATGATATTTTAAACACTACAGAATTAATTGACAGTGATGGAAATATCGATTTTAATAGAATAAGTCTTTTTTCTGCTGCAGATTACGCTTTTAATGTTGCGTATGCTCGAAATTTAATTTTTAAAGATGTTAAATTTGGGGTAAATGCAAAAATTGTAAGAAGAATTATTGGGCAATTTGCCTCTTCTTGGGGTTTTGGTTTTGATGCAGGTATTCAGTTTGAAAGAAATAATTGGAAATTTGGATTGATGGCTAGAGATATTACTACAACTTTTAATAGTTGGGCAATTAACGAAGAGGAATTTGAGAAAATTAGAGATGCAATTCCTGGACAAAATCAAGAATTGCCAGAAACTACAGAAATTACAAAGCCAAAATTACAATTAGGAGTTGCCAAAGATTTTAGAGTTGGACGTTATTTTAACTTACAAACAGAAGTAAATTTGAACATTCGTTTTGAACAATCTAATGATATTTTTTCATCTGAATTTGCAAGTATAGATCCTGCTGTTGGTTTCGAATTAGATTATGATAAATTGGTTTATTTGCGTTTAGGAGTTGGTAATTTTCAATACATCACAGAATTTGACAATGGAAAAGCCCTTTCTGTACAACCCAATTTTGGAGTTGGTTTTAATTATAGAGGCATTCAAATAGATTATGCTTTAACCAATATTGGTAGTGTTGGCAATGCTTTATTCTCAAATATTTTTTCAATTACATTCGATTATAGTTTTTTTAGACCTTAACCAAAATGCAAATAAAACACCTATTTTTCCTCTTTTTTTTAGGGTTGATAAAACCCGTTCATGCACAAGTTCAACTTTCTGTTTACTCAGAAGTTAGTATTGTAACTGCTGGTCCAGGAACAGAATTATATGAAGCTTTTGGACATTCAGCCATTAGAATTAAAGATCCAGTTTTACAATTAGATTTGATTTATAATTATGGAATGTTCGATTTTGATCAACCAAATTTTTACTCAAATTTTACAAAAGGTAAATTACTCTACAAATTAGCTAGGTATGATTTTAAGTATTTTTTAGCGAGCAACAAAAGAGACAAACGTTGGGTAAAACAGCAAGTATTAAACTTAGATCAACAACAAAAACAAGCTTATTTTATCTATTTAGAAAAAAATGCATTGTCTGAAAATGCCACTTATTTTTATGATCCTTATTTTAATAATTGTGCCACTAAATTAAGAGATATTACTGCAGAAATTTTAGGAAATAAAGTTGATTTTAAAGCTGGTAATGTAGAAGAAAATAAATCTTTTAGGCAATTAATGAACAAAGAAATCCCTTGGAATACTTGGGGGAGTTTTGGAATTAATTTGGCTTTAGGTAGTAAATTAGATACAAAAAGAGAATTTAAAAACTACATGTATTTACCTGATTATGTGCATACTATTTTTAAAAACAGTATCGTTACAATCAGAAATCAACCTGAAAATTTAGTAAAAAGAGAAGATATTTTATTAGATTTTAAAGAATTAGAGCAAGAAATACCAATATTTAATCCGTTTTTAGTTTTTAGTGTTATCTCTTTATTTGGACTTTTTATAACCTACAAAGATTTCAAGAATAAAAAGAGAACAAAATGGCTCGATTTCACGTTACTTTTTAGCACTGGAATTCTAGGTGTTTTAATAGTTTTTCTTTGGTTTTTCACAAACCACTCTACAACTCCAAACAACTATAATTTTTTATGGGCATTTGCTCCCAATTTACTGATTGCGTTTTTAGTTTTGAAAAATCAACCTAAAAAATGGTTGCATTTTTACTTTAAATTTTTGCTGATATTATTGATTCTAATACCAGTTTTATGGATTTTAGAAATTCAATTATTTCCAACATCCATAATTTCTTTGTTGATTTTATTATGTGTTCGATATTTGTTTTTATCAATAAATTTAAAAACAATGTAATTTCTAAGTAATGGAAAACACAAATTTTAATCTTAAAGAAGTAGAAATTATTTCTTTTGACAAAAAATACAAAAAAGACTTTTACGACCTAAATGTTGCTTGGTTAGAAAAATACTTTTATGTAGAACCTTATGACGAAATGGTTTTAAGCAATCCAGAAGAATACATTTTAAATACTGGTGGATTTATATTTATGGCAAAATATAAACATGAAATTGTTGGCGTTGTTGCACTCATCAACCAAAAAACATTTTTTGAATTGAGCAAAATGGCTGTTTCACCAAAATATCAAGGTCTAAAAATTGGACGAAAATTAATGGTTTTTTGTATAGCCTTTGCAAAAAAACAAGCATGGAAAAGTATTACTTTATATTCTCACAGATCTTTAGTTCCTGCCATAAATCTATATCAAAAAATAGGCTTTAAAGAAATTCCTGTGGAAAAAAATATGCATTATAAAAGAGCAAATATTAAAATGATTTTGGAGTTTTAATAATTTATTGTTTTAGTAAAATTTTATCTATGCTCCTATTCATAGATAAAATTAGTATTCTTATATATTCGTTGTTTTCGTTATATAATCAGAACATTATAAAAATATTTAGTATTTTTTAAAAAAAATACTTGTATTTAATTCTAGATCAAATATTTAGGAGTTAAAAGCTTTAAAAAACAAACTTCAATTGGATTTTATCTTTGTTGATGATTTAAAAACATAATCCATGAAAATTATATAAGGAACCCAATCTACTCCAACTTGTTTTGTAATAAATAAAAAGGAAATTTACAAAAACACACACCTCATTCACATCTAATGCAAAATTTTATGGATTCGCTTATTCAGAAACTGAATTAGAAAATTACTGGTGATAAAAAAATAATTATGAAATCATAACAGAAATTTAAAAAATAAAAGTATAAAATTTTCATTATTTCTAAACGATTGTTTAGATTTGTTTTTCAATTAGAAATAATGCTAAAATATTGGAAAGTTTGTTCGTGATTTAGAGGGTAAACTTCCATCAACAACAATATTAAATCAAAAAAAAAAAATAATCGAATGAAGTATTCAAAATTAGTAGCTTTAATTTTCTTCAGTGCACTCTTTACTGCTTGTGGAAATAATGAAATTAAAAAGAAAGAATCAAACAAAAAAACAGCAAAGACTCAAAAAGTTAAACCAATTGCATTTCAAAATAAAGGACATGAATTAATCTATAAAATGAGTCAAGAAACTGGAAGTTATCAAGATTTACTCAAATTAAAAGACGTTGTTTTTAAATATACATATCGAACTCCAGATCTAAAAGAAGACATCTCTATTGAATCTTATATTTTTAATGGAGAACTTTCTCATGGTAACTATTCGAAGCACGAAAGAACATTACCTGATTTAAAAGGAAAAATGCAACAAGCATATAATGGAACAGGTTTTTGGATAACATTAGATGGACAAGAAGTAAACACTAATAACGCTATTGAAAGTGCAACATTTACTCGTAAAACAAATTTTTATTGGTTTGCTATGATGCAAAAATTATTAGATCCTAATATCAATTACGAATACTTAGGTCAGAATAATTTAGAAGATAAATTGTATGATGTTGTAAAAATAACTTTTAAAACACAAAATGACGAAGCTTCAGATATTTATCAGGTTTATATTAACTCAAAGACTCATTTAATTGATCAATTTTTGTTTACTGTGGTTTCTAAAAATGTAACAGATCCAATTTTAATGCGTGTTACCTATAAAAATGTGCAAGGTATTTTAATTCCTACGTATCGCAAATACACAAAATCAAATTGGAATGCAAATGTAATTAATGATGTTTGGGTGGAAGAAATTAGTGAAGACATTAAATTTAATCAAAATTTAAAGATCGCTTTATTTAACAATTAATAATATATAGTACAATTAGCGTAGATAATAACACAGACATAGAACACTTAATGAAACTTTATTTTGACAATAATAGTCAATGGAAAAAATTTTGACTTAAGACCTGAATTACCGCTAATTATCTATATATAAAAAACCTGCTATATTTCTATAACAGGCTCCTAATCAAACTAAAATCAACCAAATTTAAGCTCAAACTATTTTATAGGGGTTTTAAGATTTTTAAAAAGCACCTATTACTTTTATAGAAACAGGCACTTTTTTTCTAACTAAAACTAACCAAACAATTTTTTCTGTTCTCAAAAACTGTCTTACTTATGTTAATATTGGGGGATATTAATTTAATACGGGGGAATATTAAATTAATACTGGGGGATATTAATCTTAAGTTTCTTGTTAAATTGAATCTCATTATTACTTACGAGTTTTATTGAAGTACGGTTTTAATTTTTTATTTTTTTTTTAATATTTTATTAAAACCCTTATAAACACATATAAAAACGCTCTAAAAATAATTCACTATATCATTATATATTTGTAATATTGTGATAGAAACTATACATACGATTGGAAAAAAAAGCTAATAAAACATCTTGGAGAGAAAAAATTCATGAAATAATTTATGAAGCAGATACACCAGAAGGTAAACTTTTTGATGTTATTCTGTTGATTACTATTATTGCCAGTATTTTATTGGTAATGTTAGAAAGTGTAGAAAGTATTGATTTTAAATATCATGACTATTTAAACATAGGAGAATGGATTATTACCATCTTTTTTTCAATAGAATATATTTTGAGAATTATTTCGATTAAAAAACCCTTAAAATATGTTTTCAGTTTTTATGGTATTATAGATTTATTATCTACAATACCTATGTATTTAACCTTTATATTAGTGGGTTCTCACAGTTTAGTCGCTTTAAGAGCTTTACGTTTGTTACGTGTTTTTAGAATTTTAAAACTAGCAAGATATACTGGAGCATCAGAAAAACTTACTTTAGCTATGAGAGCTAGTAAAGCTAAAATATCTGTATTTCTTTTCTTTATAGTAATCGTTTGTATTATTCTTGGCACAGTGATGTACATGGTTGAGGGTCAAGAAAATGGTTTTACAAACATTCCAAAAAGTATTTATTGGGCAATTGTAACTTTAACAACAGTAGGTTTTGGAGATATTGCACCACAAACACCTTTAGGTCAATTAATTGCTAGTGTTATTATGATTTTAGGATACGCAGTTATTGCCATTCCAACAGGTATTGTAAGTTCTGAGTTAACAAAATCTACGTTAAACGAAGACGTAAACACACAGTCTTGCCCAAATTGTTTAAAAGAAAAACACAAGGATAATGCTATTTATTGTTACAATTGTGGAAGCGTATTAAATCCATAATTTAGTATGAAAAATACCTTAATAACCATTGTTGGCCCTACTGCAATTGGTAAAACTGCTTTAAGTATAGAATTAGCGAATCATTTTAAAAGTGATATAATTTCTTGCGATTCAAGACAATTTTTTAAAGAAATGACAATTGGAACCGCTGTTCCTTCTGCAGATGAGTTAAGTGCTGCAAAACATCATTTTATTCAAAATAGAAGTATTTTTGATGCTTATAATGTTGGTGAATTTGAAAGAGATGCTTTAGCAAAACTAGAGGACTTGTTTTTAAAAAACCCAATACAAATTATGGTTGGTGGTAGTGGTTTATATGTGGATGCTGTTTTACAGGGTTTGGATTATTTTCCTGAAGTTGATCCAAAAATTAGAGAGGATTTAACCAAAGAACTCGAAGAAAAAGGCATTGAAAGTTTACAAAAAAAATTGCAAAAACTAGATATAGAAACCTACAATACAATTGCTTTAGAGAATCCTCATAGAATAATGAGAGCCTTAGAAATTTGTATTGGTTCAGGAAAAACATATTCCGAATTCAGAAACAAACCAAAAGAACCTAGAAATTTTAATGTTATAAAAGTTGGTTTAACTGCAGATAGAGAAATTATTTATGACAGGATAAACCAACGAGTAGATGTAATGATTGAAAATGGTTTGGTTGAAGAAGCACAAAAACTACATCAACATAAAAAAATAAATGCCTTACAAACTGTAGGTTATAGAGAATTATTTTCTTTTTTTGAGGAGGATTTTACAAAAGAATTTGCCATTGGTGAAATCAAAAAAAATACAAGACGTTTTGCAAAAAGACAGATTACTTGGTTTAAAAGAGATGAAAAAACATTGTGGTTCGATTATAAATCGGATATAGAAAAAATTATTAATGAAGTTGAAAATAGTATATAAAATGAAAGATAGATTTTTACAATTCTTTAGAAAAGTTTATCATTTAAAAGATAAAATTGCTTTTTTTCCTACTATTATTTCTTTAGCAGGTTGTGCTTTTGCGTATATAATGATGTATGCAGAAAACCAAGGAATCTCTAAATATTTAATAGAGTTTTTCCCTCAATTAGTAATCAATAATACTGAAACTGCAAGAAATATTTTAACAACATTTATTGGAGGTTTAATTTCAATTATGGTGTTTAGTTTTTCTATGGTGATGATTTTATTAAACCAAGCTTCCAGTAACTTTTCGCCAAGATTATTACCTGGTTTAATATCTAATAGAAAACATCAAATAATTTTAGGGATTTATATTGCCACTATTTTATACTGTATTTTTATTTTAGTATTTATAGAACCTTCAGGTAATAAATATCAACTTCCAGGGTTTTCTGTACTTTGGAGCATCATTTTTATGGTCTTTTCACTAGGCTCTTTTATCTATTTTATTCATTCAATATCACAAGAAATTCAAATTGAATTTATAATGAAAAGAATTAGTTCTACTGCTCATAAAAAATTGCAAAACCTATTAGATTTAGAAAAAGATAAAGAATTTAATTTTCCTGATACTTCTAATTGGATTGAATTTAAATCGAAAGAAACTGGATATTTTCAAGATGTTTCTATCAAATTATTAAAAGAAATTTCTCTTCATAATGATTGTAGATTAGAAATTGTTTCACACAAAGGCACACTTTGCTATAAAGGAGAAGTTTTATTTAAAATTGAAAAGGAATTAGATGAAAAAAATACTGATAAAATATATAAAGCGTTCGATTTTTCTAATGATGAATTTATAGAAGATAATTATTTAATTGCCTTTAAACATTTAAAAGAAATTGCTTTAAAAGCGATGTCTCCAGGAATAAATGATCCTGGAACAGCCATGAATGCTATCGATTATTTACACGAATTATTTAAATTAAGAATTATAAAACAAGAGAAAGACTTTATTTTTGAAGAAGAAGAATGTATAATTTTATTACACATTGTAGCGTTCGAAGATTTAATTTATAAAGTAATGGCATCTTTAAGAACCTATTGTAAACACGATGTAATTGTGGTAAAAAAAATGCTTTTATTTTTAAAAGATCTTAAAACATATACTTCTAAAGAAGATAAAATTGAAATTATAAATAAAGAGATCGAAAACCTTTTGGTAGATGCAAGAATTGCAATTACTAATAAAACCGATTTACAAAAACTACAAGATATCTAATTTTAAAATTTAAACTTTATTTGTGATTTGCTAACTTGGGCAAGTCGTTCACTTTTATATCTTTGTGCATCTAAAATTACAACCATGAAATTAAAACTTACTTTATTACTAGTCGCTTTTATCAGCACTTTTTCAATTGCACAAACAAAAACAGGAACTATTGACAGTGATTATATTATAAATATAATGCCAGAATCTAAAATTGTTATTGCAAAATCTCAAGAATATGGAGCAAGATTAGATTCTATGTTCTCTATTAAAATGGAAGATTATCAAGCTAGAGTCAAAGATTTTAGAGATAAAGAAAAAGAAATGGGTGCTTTAATGAAAAAAACTTTGGTTAAAGAATTAACAGAATTAGAGCAGGATATTAAACAATATCAAGATAATGGAAACAAGTTAATGCAGTTAAAGCAAAACGAATTAATGCGTCCATTATATAAAAAACTAAATCTTGCAATCAAGGAAATTGCCAAAGAAAATGGGTATACGCTTATTTTAACTACTACAGTAAATCAGTTTGCTTACATAGATCAAGAATTTGATATTACTAAATTAGTAATAGCTAAATTGAATATTAAAGAACCTGAAATTAAAGAGCCAGCACAAAATTAATTTTTATTTTTTAAACACAAAAAACCTCATTTTTAGTGAGGTTTTTGTTTTATAAATATTTTTTTTAATGCTCTGAATCTCTTAGCAACTCAGGAAATTTACTTTTAAATTTATTTAACCTTGGTATAGAAACAGCCTTAATATAGCTTTGATTAGGATTTCTTTTTTCAAAATCTTGATGATATTCTTCTGCTTTATAAAATTTTGTATACTTAGCAACTTCAGTAACTATTTTTCCATTATACATTTCTTGGTTTAATCTTGTTATTTCATCCTCAATAATTTTCTTTTCAGCTTCATTTTGATAAAAAGCAATAGATCTATATTGAGAACCATAATCTGGATGTTGCCCATTTACGGTTGTTGGATCTTGAGAACCAAAAAACACAGTGACTAAAGTTTTAAAACTTACTTTTTTAGGATTATAATATACTGCCACAGTTTCAGCATGACCTGTTTTTCCAGTATTGCTACTTTCGTAAGTTGGGTTTTTAGTATGACCACCTGCATAACCAGAAACAGCTTCCTCTACTCCATTTACACTTTCGAAAATAGCTTCTACACACCAAAAACAGCCACTTGCAAAATAAGCAATTTCAGTAGTTTCAGTGGGTATATAAAGTGTCTTTTCATTTTTTATTTCATCATTCTTGACTTCTTCTTTTTTAGAAAAACCTAAACAAGAAATTAGTAAAAGTGATACTGCAACAGGAAATAATGGTTTTATAAAATTCATATTTTATATTAAATAGTTATTTTTCATAAATAAAATTTGCCCCAAGAACAAACTAAAAATTCTTGGAACAAATTTCTGAACTTTTAATTCGATAAAAAAATTCGAATTACTTTATTTGTCGTTCTTTATTACAACTTCATACAATTTGTTTACAACTTTAGCATTTTATTAAGAAACCATCTTGTAAAACTATCAATAGAATCTTATTTTTGTTGTTCTATAATTAAAAATAATAAATCGTGTCTCCTTGAGCGCAGTCGAAAGGTCTATTAGCTAGTTCTCGACTGCGCTCAAACAGACAAAATTAAGTTAGTAAAACAATATGGAGCATTTTATAGTTTCTGCACGTAAATACCGTCCTCAAAATTTTGAAGATGTTGTTGGGCAACAAGCCATTACAAACACGTTAGAGAACGCTATAAAAAACAATCATTTAGCACAAGCCTTATTATTTACAGGGCCAAGAGGAGTTGGTAAAACATCTTGTGCAAGAATTTTAGCAAAAAAAATAAATCAACAAGATGTTGAGGCATCAGCAGATGAAGATTTTGCCTTTAATATTTTTGAATTAGATGCTGCTTCTAACAATTCTGTAGATGATATTAGGAGTTTAACGGATCAAGTTCGTATTCCACCACAAACAGGAAAATATAAAGTGTATATTATTGATGAAGTGCACATGCTTTCTCAAGCAGCCTTTAATGCTTTCCTAAAAACGTTGGAAGAACCACCAGCTCACGCTATTTTTATTTTAGCAACTACAGAAAAACATAAAATAATTCCGACGATTTTATCACGTTGTCAAATTTTTGATTTTAAAAGAATTGGTGTCTTAGATGCAAAAAACTACTTGAAAGTTATTTGCGAGAAAGAAGATATTACTGCTGAAGATGATGCTTTGCATATTATTGCTCAAAAAGCAGATGGAGCCATGAGAGACGCTTTATCTATTTTTGATAGAGTAGTTAGTTTTTCTGGCAAGAACTTAACAAGAGAAGCTGTCACAGAAAATTTAAATGTATTAGATTATGATACATATTTTAATATGACAACTTTATTGATGGAAAATAAAATTCCTGATGTTTTAAATGCATACAATACAGTTCTAGGAAAAGGTTTTGAAGGTCACCATTTTATAAATGGATTGGCGAGCCATTTTAGAGATTTGTTAGTTGCCAAAGATAAAGTTACTATTGATTTATTAGAAGTTGGTGATACTGCCAAGAAGAAATACTTAGAACAATCTACCAAAGCAAGCATTCCTTTTTTAATGCAATCTATTAACAAAGCAAATGATTGTGATTTAAATTATAGAACTAGCAAAAACCAACGATTACTGGTGGAATTAACCTTAATGCAAATTGCCTCTATCACTTTTGATGGAGAAAAAAAAAAACCAGCTAATTACATAATTCCTGCAACATTTTTTCAATCGCTTTCTCCTGCAGTTAAAGAGATTGCAAAACCTGTTCAGCAAAAAGTTGCGCCTTCAACACATCAAAAAACCCAAAAAGTTGAAGTGCCAAAGCCAAAGCTAAACAAACCTATTTTACAGTCTGCACAAAGACGATCATCATCACTTTCTTTAAAAAGTATTCACGAGAAAAAAGTTGAAAAAAAATCTGTAGTTGAGGAAAATTTCGACAATCATCCAAAAGATATTTTTACAGAAAAGGCTTTACAGGAATTTTGGAAAGAATATGTTGCTTTACTTCAGCAAAAAGGAGAACGAAGTATGGCCTCTATTGTTGGTACAGATGTTCCTAAATTGGGGAAAGATTTTAAAATTTCTTTTACAGTGCCTAATAAGTTGATGGAAGATCAATTTAAAAAAGGAAGACCAATGTTATTAAAATTTTTACGTGAAAAACTAAATAATTACGGAATTAAAATTATTGTGACACTCAATGAAACTGTAGAAAAAAAGTTTGCTTACACTCCACAAGAAAAGTTTAATAAAATGAAGGAAATGAATCCTTTGTTAGAAAAATTACGCCAAACTTTTGAATTAGATTTGTAACAATTAAAGTACTTATAAGTTCTTCTTTTAGTAAAGTTAACAAGTAAAAAAGATGAATTTTTAAAATGTGGTTTTATTTTACGAAGTAGATTTATAATCATAAAAAAGAAGTAAGATTATTATAAATCTTACTTCTTTTTTTTACATTTCTTCATCTGCAATAGGATCTACTGCTGTTTCTATTAAAGGTTCTTCGTCTTCAATTTCAACTTTTTCTTGATCTATTTCAATTTTATAATCCTCTCCAACATCTTTTCCTAAATAAGATAAAATTATCCCATTTTTTTCTATATCTAGTTTTTCAAATTCTGGAATTAAATATAAACCTTCTTCTTTTTCAATAAATAAAGGAATCGATTTTTCTTCATTCGCTAAAATTTCAAAAATCTTTTCATATTCTTCTTCAGAACTAATTGAAACTTCCTTAATTGTAGGGTTTTCTCTAAAGGCTTCACTTAAATTAATATAATCATCTTTTGGAGTAAAAAATCCTTGTCTTTCTTCACTTGTAGCGTTTATAACTTCTAAAGAAGATGCTAATCTAAAAGCACCATGCTCGCCAAAAGCTTCAGCAAAATTAGAAAGTGCATATTTATTTACAGCATCATTTCCTGTTAAAGCTATTAAATAACCAACATCATTTAGTTCAATATTGTCGGTTAAATCATCATCATAAATGTTTACATTAATCGCTTCTAAATCATCTTCAATAGCCTTTTCAATGAACGTTTTATTAGAATCTATTAAAACTACACGTTTTCCTTTATCACGTAAATAAGAAGCAATTAATCTTGATGGTTTTGAGGCTCCTATAAACAGAATAGCGTTCGAACTTTTTAGAAAAACACCAACCATTTTTGCAAATAATCTTGCTGTTGTTGCGTTTAAAAGTACAGTTCCTAAAACAATCATAAATACTAAAGGAGTAATATATTCTGCTCCATCCACACCTTGTTTTAACAATTTGCTACCAAATAAAGATGCAATTCCTGCTGCTACAATTCCTCTTGGGCCAACCCAACTAATAAATAGCTTTTCATTAAATTGTAATTTGGAGTTTACAGTACTTCCAAAAACAGCTAAAGGTCTTATTACAAAAACTATAATTGCAAATAAAGCTGCTGTTTTCCAAGTATACAACAACATTAATTCGCTTATATTGATGTTTGCTGCTAACAAAATAAACAGAATAGAAATTAACAAAACACTTAAAGATTCTTTAAAATAAAGCAACTCTTTTAAGTTCTTTAGTTTTCCATTTCCTAAAACCATTCCCATAACAACTACAGCTAAAAGACCTGATTCATGTGCAAAAACTTCTGATTCTACAAAAACTAACAATACTGTAGACAATGAAACTACATTTAAAAGATAATGAGGAATCATTTTTTTGTTGACAGCATAGGTTAAAGCATGTGCAAATGTGAACCCAAATGTAGTTCCGAAAAGTAATATTTTACCAAATTCTATCAAGGCTGTTTTGGTAAATCCTCCTCCTCCACCAACGCTAATAAACTCAAAAACCAATACAGCTACTAAAGCTCCAATTGGATCTATTAAGATTCCTTCCCATTTTAAAACGGTTGAAACATCTTTTTTTAATGGAATATTTCTTAAAATTGGTGTTATTACAGTAGGTCCAGTTACAATAATTAAACCTGCAAAAAGAAAGGAAATTTCCCAACTTAAGTCGAAAATATAATGTGCTAAAATACCTGAGCCAAAAAATGTTATGGCAGAACCTAATGTAATTAGTTTGGTAATTACTGGCCCAACGTTTTTAATTTCGTTTCTTTTTAAGGTTAAACCACCTTCAAAAAGAATAATACTAATTGCTAAGGAAACAAAATAGTACAAACTATCTCCAGGAAATAAGCCTTTTTCACCATTCCAAACAGGTTCTATCCACTTAGAACCATCTTCACTTAAATAAGCTGCAGCAATTGGTCCTACTAACAAACCAATTAAAATTAAAGGTAAAATTGCTGGGATTTTAAATTTCCAAGCAACCCATTGTGCCAATATTCCTAAAATAATAATTCCTGCTAATTCTATCATACTTTTTTGAAAACAATTAATTGTAAATTTAAGAATGTTTGAGTATCTTGAAAATAAAATGCGTAGTTTTTTTGCTTTATAATTAAGTTTTATTCAATAAAAGATAATTTCTCTTCAATTTTTAAAACTATTTTAAAATCAACAAATTTATAAAAAACAATAATTGCTTTATTACTTTCAAAAATCTAAATTTTGCATCTAATTTAAATAACAAAAACTCGAACTTTCTTATTCTTTAATCTTACATTATTTAAATCTTCTGCTAACCTATTCGCTTCAGAAACTGGCACAGCAACAAAAACGCAATCTTGTTTTAACTCGATAATACCTAATTGATCTTTGTTTAAGTTTCCTTGTTTAAAAAATAAACCTGCTACATCACCTTTAGAAATTTTATCTTTTCTACCTCCAGAAATAAATAACGTTTCCCAAAAAACAGGTTTCATTTTCTGTTTTGCATCAATATTTGCATTGGTTGCACCTTTAATAAAATCTGGTAATTTTTCCTTTTCCCACTTTAAAACATACGCTGTTCCTTTAGCATCTACTCTTGCTGTTCTTCCATTTCTGTGCGTAAATTCTTCTAATCTTTCTGGCAATTCGTAATGAATAATATATTTCATTTCAGGAATATCAATTCCTCTTGCAGCTAAATCTGTGGCAACTAAAATTTGACTTGTTCCATTTCTGAATTTAATTAAAGAACGCTCACGATCTCTTTGCTCCATTCCTCCAGAAAAAGTACTATGTGCTAATTTATTTTTTGTTAAAAACGCACTAACATGATCAATACTACTTTTTAAATTACAAAAAATAATTCCTGGCTGATTCCCAATATGTTTTAGTAATTCAACTAAGGTTTCATTTTTATTTTTTGATGGAGAAGCAACAATCTTAATATCTAATTTTTTAGATTTTTTTCCTGTTAAATAATTCAAAACAGTTGGTTTATCTAACTGTACAAATTCAGGAACTTCTGCATCTTGTGTTGCTGATGTTAAAATTCGTCTGTTTACATTAGGTAATTGGTTGATAATTCCTCTCATTTCATACTCAAAACCAACTTCTAAAGATTTATCAAACTCGTCTAAAATTAAAGTTTTGATGCTGTCTTTTGAGAAACGATCGTTTGCAAAATGATCTGAAATTCTACCTGGAGTTCCTATTAATATACTTGGTGTATGTTTAATTTCTATTTTATCTTTCGCCATCGATCTTCCTCCATAAACTGCGTTTACTTTAAAACCAGTTCCCATTTCTCTGATAACTTGCTCAATTTGAATTGCTAATTCTCTTGATGGCACTAAAATTAAAACTTGAATTTCTTCATTTTCAGGATCAATTAATTTTAACGTTGGTAGTAAAAAAGCCAATGTTTTTCCTGTTCCTGTTGGTGATAATATAATGGTGTTCGTCGTATTTTCAATTACTGAAATGGCTTCATTTTGCATTTCATTTAGCTCGTAGATATTTAATTTCGCTAAAATTTCTTCTTGATTCTTTATATCGTTTGCCATTCTGATTTTTATTTTAAGTGTTGTATAATTTCGCCAAAGATAGTTAGTCTAACATCAATAAAATATTTTATATTCTTTACTTTTGTATTTCAAAACAAAATTATGTTAGGCTTACAATTCGAAACTGAAACTTCTTGGGCAGAAATTGCCAAAGTAAATCTTGAACAAATACTTACAGATCATGCTTTTTTAGAGCAAAAAGCTGCTTCTAATGCAGTATCT
The DNA here is from genome assembly GCF_001761365.1 of Polaribacter vadi. Taxonomy (NCBI): domain Bacteria; kingdom Pseudomonadati; phylum Bacteroidota; class Flavobacteriia; order Flavobacteriales; family Flavobacteriaceae; genus Polaribacter; species Polaribacter vadi. The sequence goes on from NZ_CP017477.1 coordinate 747,291, forward strand.
ATCATTATAAATTACTCTGAAGAAACAGAATTGGTTAAAGAAATGAGCAATATTGCTATTGAAGAAATGCAACATTTTAAAATGGTGCATTTATTAATGGTAAAACGTGGAATGGTTTTGGGACGTGAGCAAAAAAACGATTATGCCATTCGTTTGCAAAAGTTTTTTAAGAAAACAGGTGACAGAACAGATGCTCTAATTCAGCGATTATTAGTTGCTGCTTTAATTGAAGCAAGAAGTTGTGAGCGTTTTAAGGTTTTTTCTGAAAATATGGAAGATGAGGAATTGCAAAAATTCTATAAAAATTTAATGATTTCTGAAGCTGGACATTATGCTACTTTTTTGCAGTTTGCAAGACAATATCAAGATAGAGCAATTGTTGATGAAAAATGGAATGCACTTTTAGCTTTCGAAGCTGAAATGATGAAAGAAAGAGGAAATGTGGCTAAAATTCATGGGTAAAAGCCCATCTTAATCTTCCCAAAGGGAAGAAATTCATACTCTTTAAAAATTAATCATGTCTTATTTTGAAAAATTACTCTTCGTACTTTTTATTCTGTTGATAATTTATCTTTGGAATAGATTTGTGATCACTACTATCATAAAAAAGTTAATTGGTTTTCATAAAAAATACAATCCAGCAAACTTACATAGGCAACCTATAAAGTTTGTGGTTGATAACGAAAAAAATATTGTAAAATATCTTCAATATTTTTATTGGTTTGCTGCAATTGTTATGTGTTATCAATTATTATTTTTTAAATATTAAACCTTAAACTAAACCATGTTTAGCAAAGAAGAAGCTGCACAATTACGTAAATTATTTTGGACAAGTTTTGGAAAATCGTTTCCAAGAAAATGGTTGCTGTACAATACCAAAATTAAAGGTTTCGCTTTTAAATTTGTGGCCGATAGAAAAAAAGCCATGGTTTGTTTGGATATTGATCATCCTGAAGCAATTGCAAACGAATTATTGTTCGATCAAATGATTTCTTTGAAGGTTTTACTGGAAACTGAATTGCCTGAAGTTATTTTTAATGATGCTTACGAGTTGGAAAGTGGCAAAATTATTCATAGAATTTATGTTCCTTTTGATAAAAAATTTAGCATTTATAATAAAGACACTTGGCGAGATTGCTATGAATTTTATATGGAAACTATGCCAAAATTTGAGCTTTTCTTTTATGAATATGAAGATTTTATCAACCAAGCAATTTGATGCTAAGAATTGTATTTCATAATTTTTTGTATTCTAAAATCTACAAAAAATAAACTTCACAAAAATAAGGTAGTTCGTTTGTAAATTTGCTTTGCGTTAAGGATTGAAGTGAAAATCCTTTTTAATTTTAATTAAATGGGCACAATTAACAAATATGAGATTGCCACACTTTACAAAAAAGTAAACTTGGCAAAGACGTAATTAAAAAGATTGAAACGTAAAGCCTGACCAAGCTTTTTCAGCTTGGTAACGCCCTAAAAAACTACTTTATAAATGTAATACTTAATGGGTAATTTGGTTCCTCATTATTGCTCACTTTTATGGCATTTATAATCGGAAAAATTAAATAGAAAATTGAAATAACGATAATTCCGACAATTCCTAAACCAAATAAAATAATTAATGGAATGCAGATTAAGATGTAAATGAACATCGATATTCTGAAGTTTATAATTGCTTTTCCTTGTTCGTCCATTTTATAAACTTCGTCTCTTTTAGTAAGCCACAAAACTAAAGGCACAATAAAACCTCCAATTCCTGTTACAAAATCTAATAATTGGCTTAAATGTGTAATTACTAATAATTGCTTGTCTTCTTTCATCATATTATATTTTAAGTTGATTGGTATATTTATTAGACGTACATTTTTTTATTATGTTACATCTAAAATACGACTATTTTTTAGCTATTATATTTTTTTTCGTATATTTTTTAAAATTAACATGCTTATTTACAATAAACTAAGTGTTTTTGTTTATTTTTTAAATTGATGAAAATATGAAATTTGATTGAGTTAACATCTCACTTATTTGAGCAACTTTTAAGTCGTGTTTACAACTAATTTTGTGATTGTAAAATACTACTAACTTAAAATAACAGATATGGATTATTTAAATATGAAAAACCAAAAAGTGTTGCCTGTAGTTACTGAATTAAATGTTTTACTGGCAGATTATCATGTATATTATCAGAAATTAAGAAATTTTCATTGGAATATTTTAGGAAAGAATTTTTTCGATTTGCACAAAAAATTTGAAGAAATGTATAATGATACAAGACTTAAAATTGATGAAGTTGCAGAAAGAATTATCACTTTAAAATATCATCCCATAAGCAAATTGTCTGATTATATTGAAGTTTCTAGAATTAAAGAATCTAGCCCTTTACTATCTGATAAAGAAATGGTGGCAAATATAATTGATGATCATAAAATTTTGTTAGAACAATTAAGTAAAGTTGTTGATAGAGCCAATAAAGCTTCAGATGAAGGAACTATTGATTTAATGGGTGGTTATATAAGACAGTTAGAAAAAGCTACTTGGATGTTAAATGCCTGGTCTAAAGACACAAAAGAAGAGTTAAATACCACATTTGTTGAATAATTTTAACGAAATTAAATTTTAACAACTAATTTATTAATAAAAATAGTACACACAAAAATGGATAAAGTAATAGAAAAACTAGAACTATGGAGAGATGTTTTTATAAAAAACATACCAAATATGGCAATTGCATTGGTAGTTTTAGTAATTGCTTACTTCGCATCAAGAAACATAAGTTCTTTAATAAATAGAACTATTGGTAGCAAAATAAAACAAAAATCGGTTAGAGATTTAGTTTCTAGAATTGCATCTGGTGTTATATTTTTATTAGGATTGTATTTTGCAATGACTATTTTAAAGTTCGATGACACTTTAAAAACAATTGTTTCTGCTGCTGGTGTTTCTGGTATTGTAATAGGTTTGGCTTTACAAGGAACGTTATCTAACACAATCTCTGGTGTTGTTTTATCTTTCAGAAAAAACCTAAATATTGGTAATTGGGTAGAAACCAATGATTATGCAGGTGAAGTTATCGATATTAATTTAAATTATTTTGTGTTAAAAGAAGCTGATAACAACATGGTTGTGATTCCTAACAAAATAATTTTAGAAAGTCCGTTTAAAAATTATTCGTTAACGCAAGAAATGAGAATTTCTGTAACGTGTGGTGTAGAATATGGAGCAGATTTAGAAGCGGTTAAAGAGTTAACGCTTGAAACTATTGACGCTAAATTTGATCAGAAAAAATTTGGGAAAGAAGTAGAGTTTTATTTTACAGAATTTGGAGATAGTTCCATAAACTTTTTATGTAGATTTTGGATTGATGGAGAAAGAGCTTTGCATAGATGGCAAGCAGAAAGTACAGCTATCATAGCAATTAAAAAGGCTTTTGATAAAGAAGGCATTAACATACCTTTCCCAATGAGAACATTGGAATTTGTACCAAACAATAATTTAAATATTACGAATAATAACGATAAAGAAAATAATAAAGAAGAAGAAAAAATAAAGGAAAAGGAAGTTGAAAATGCTTAAATTTTAGAAATTTAGTTATTAGATTTACAAGAAAGTCCATCACAAATTGTGGTGGACTTTTTATTTTTCTGATAAAATGTTTCCGTATTTTTGTACCATGATTAAAAACGATACTATTATTGCTTTAGCAACACCAGCTGGAGTTGGTGCAATTGCTGTAATTCGTCTTTCAGGAGAAGATGCAATTACAATTGTAGATGCTTTTTTTAAATCGATAAAAAAAGATAAATCAATAAAAACGCAAAAAACACACACCAGTCATTTAGGGCATATTGTTGATAAAGGAATAATTTTAGATGAAGTATTAGTTTCGGTTTTTAAAAATCCAAATTCTTACACAGGCGAAAATGTGGTGGAAATTTCTTGTCATGGTTCTAGCTTTATACAGCAAGAAATACTACAATTATTTCTACAAAATGGTTGTAGAATGGCAGATAATGGCGAATTTACAATGCGTGCTTTTTTAAATGGTAAAATGGATTTAAGCCAAGCAGAAGCTGTTGCAGATGTTATTGCTGCTAATTCTGCTGCAAGTCATCAAATGGCAATTCAGCAAATGCGTGGAGGAATTACCAACGAATTAAAAGAATTACGTGTTCAATTGTTAGATTTTGCTGCTTTAATTGAGTTAGAATTAGATTTTTCTGGTGAAGATGTAGAGTTTGCAGACAGAACAAAATTTAAAGAATTAGTTTCAAAGATTACTTTTGTTTTAAAACGATTGATAGATTCTTTTGCATTTGGAAATGCCATGAAAAATGGAATTCCTGTTGCCATTATTGGCGAACCAAATGTGGGAAAATCAACACTTTTAAATGCGCTTTTAAATGAAGAAAAAGCCATCGTTTCTGATATTGCAGGAACAACAAGAGATGCTATTGAAGATGATTTAATTATTGAAGGTGTTGCTTTTAGGTTTATTGACACAGCAGGAATTAGAGAAACCAAAGACATTATAGAAAGTATTGGTATTAAAAAAGCCTATGAAAAAGCAGATAATGCCCAATTGATTATATTTTTAATAGATTCCAATAAATTCTCTTATGCTAAAGAAGAATTTTTAGAAGAAATTGAAACCATAAAAACACGTTTTCCAAACAAACGTTTATTAGTAATCGCTAATAAAATTGATACTTTATCTTGTCATGATTCTTCAATATTACAATCAGAAATAGAAAATTTAATTTTATTATCAGCAAAAAATAAAACAGGAATTGAAGAGCTAAAGAACGAATTAACTTCTTTGGTAAATATTGGTGCTTTGAGTAATAATGAAACAATTGTAACAAATTCGCGTCATTTTGAAGCTTTAAATAATGCTTTAATAGCAATTACTTCTGTACAACAAGGAATTGATCTAGAAATTGGTACTGATTTATTTTCTATTGATATTAGAGAATGTTTACGTCATTTAGGTGCCATTACTGGAGATTATGATGTGGATAAAGATATTTTAGGACACATTTTTGGAAACTTTTGTATTGGAAAATAATAAGATGAAATGTCCTTGTAATCCTTCAAAATTATATATTGATTGTTGTAAAAAAGCACATCAAAATATACTTTCTGTAACTACACCAGAAGAATTAATGCGCTCCAGATATAGTGCTTTTGTAATGGCTAATATTAACTATTTACAAGAAAGTCATCATAGTTCCACAAGACCTTCTGAAACTGAAAAAAAAGAAATATTAACTTGGACAAAATCTGTAGAATGGGTAAAATTAACTGTTATAAAATCGACAGAAAACACAGTTGAATTTAAAGCTTTTTTTTACGAAAATAACTCTTTAAACACAATCCATGAAAAGTCTAGTTTTGTAAAAGAAAATAATCATTGGGTGTATAAAGATGGTTTATAAATTTTAAAGAATAGCATAATTATATCTTCTTAAAAATATTATTTGATTTTTATTTCTTTTAATAAAAATGAAATTGAAAACGGATATTTTTGATAAAACAAGTTAATTGATACCTTATCAATTTAAAAAAAAGATTAAACTTATTTTATTTTTTTTGAGTGAAAAATATAAATTATTTCATACTATTTTTCAACTTCTTCTTCATCCTCTTCATTATAAAGCAAAGGATGATTTGCATTTAACCCAATGATGGTAATAAGGTTTGTAACTGCATTATATAACATTAAAATTACGGTAATCATCATACCACTAATTATAGATGTTGATGCCAATGTTGTCCAATAAATTTTATTATACCAAGAAATAGGTACGTTATTAGCTTCTAAAATAGGAATGTTAAAAAATTGAAATATAATTAATGCAGCAATAAATAAGATAACATCGAATTTTGCAATATTTAAAATTTGATAATAATGTTTTTTCTTTAAATTATTATCAGAGCCAAAACTAACACTTAATAATGTTAATAATAAAGCTAAAATAGTAGCAGATGCTAACACGATTGTATTACACAAAATAGTAAGTCCAGATAAAGATACTTTTAATAAGTTTTTAGCTTCATAGCCAGAAATATTTCCTAAAAGAAATATGCCCATTCCTGTAAATAACGTTGCTAAAGTGCCCCCATAAATGGCATTCTTATTATTTTTAAAAAATTTAAGCATTATATATCTTTACTTACGTCTGTTAATATTTGGAGTGAAATTTCTTTATCTTCTTTATTATGAATAACAGAAACATCTCCAGTACTTTCAAAAACTGCAGCTTTCACTTCATTAAAATCATGCACATTTGCTTCTCTTAACTTCGCAATTAAATCATCTTCACCCACATTACATTTTTTTAATTTATCATATAAAATTTTACCATTCCACATAATAATCTGTGGTTTGTTTGTAAAGAGTTCTTTAAATATATCTACTTTTCTTACTAAGAAAGAAAACAAAGTTTGAAAACCGATAATTGAAACCAATACAACTGCTCCTTTTAATAAAGAATAATCTGTATTTAAAATAACGGATGCCAAAACAGAACCGACAGCAATTGTAGAGGCAAAATCGAAACTAGACATTTTTGCAAATGTTCTTAATCCGAAAACTCTTGTAATTGCAATTATTATAGAAAACACACCTAATACAGATACTACTAACCAAAAAATTTCTTGTAAAGTCATAATTATTGTTTTTTCAAATTTATTGCAAACACAAAGAATTTATTAATCCGTTTCAAATAATTGATAACTGTTTTGGTATAAATAATACAACTATATAGCTATTTAATACCATTGTAAATTATTTATCTACAGCAATAACTATTGCTCCATAACCATCAATAGAAAAAGATAAGGTATGCTCAAAATTATCGTAATTCTCATCTTTTAAAATTGATAAATTAGTCTCGATTGTTTCAAAATCTTCAGAATCATAACCTTGCCAAGTACTGTTAAAAATTGTTTTTAAATTTTCATGTTTTTGGCTTCCTATTTTATAATCTTTATAAACGTTAGATGAGAAATTTAAAATAACAAGTGTCGGTTTATCTTTTAAATCTTTATGAGTTCTTGTATATGCTAAAATTTTAGATTCGTGGTTACAGTGTACAATCTCAATTTCATGTCCTGTTAAACCATAAGTTTCAAATTCCTTTGGATTACTTCTAAATTTAATTAAATCTCTATATAGTTTTGTAATCCCCTTAAATTGAGAAAAACGAGACCAATCTAATTCTTCATCATCTATAAAATATTCATCCTCTAAAAATTCTTGTCCTTGAAAAATCATAGGAATTCCTGGAGCTGTTAATGTTAAAACAGCTCCTAAAATAGATCGTTTTTTAGCAAATTTACTATCTGCTTCTCCTGGTTGAATTTCTTCTGGAATTCTAGCTTTTCCATTAGCAACTTCATCATGAGATTCTGTAAAGATGGTTCTTTGAAAAGCATCATCATTATATAAGTTTAAAAGGGCACTTTTAATATCATTCAAATCTCTACTTTCATCATCTACAGCAGTTAAAACTCTTTTTATTGGGTGCACAAATTCTCCATCCCATTGTGAATCGAAATGCAAAGCTTTATCTCCATATTTTGAGGTTACATTATGATCTCCTTTTAAGTCTTCTGCAATTAAAATTTTACTTGGAAATTTTTCATGAACCTCAGTATTTATTTCTTGCATTAATAAAGTGCCTTCTGCAATTTCCTTTTTTTTATAGCCAATGCCACCTGCTTCATCTCTAATATAAGAAGTTGCATCCCATCGTAAACCATCGCATTTGTATGCATCCAACCACATCATGGCATTATCTCTAATATACCTTCTTACTTCTACTCTACCATAATCTGGTCTTGTATCTCCCCAAGGAGTGTCTGATTTGTAATCGTTATAAAAATAAATTCCACCTTTATCATTTTCGCTCCAACCATCAAACTGCCATAAATCTAAATCTGATGGTCCAAAATGATTATACACAACATCATTTATAACAGCTATTCCTAACAAATGAGCTTCATCTATAAATTTTGCAAAACCTTTTGGTCCTCCATAATCTGTTTCTACTGCAAAAGGAGCTGCTGGATTATATCCCCAAGAAATATCGCCTGCAAATTCTGTAATTGGTAATACTTCAATACAATTAATTCCTAAAGCTTTTAAGTAAGGTAAACGTTTTATAGCATCGTAAAAAGTACCAACAGAATCTTTATTTTCACCTCTAAAAAATGTTCCAATATGCAATTCATAAACGACTAATTTGTTCCAATCTGGCATTTTAAAATCTGTACATTTCCAATCGAAATTTAAGTCACAAATTATAGAATTGCCATTACTATTCGTCATTTCTGTGGCATAAGGATCGTTTCTTAAAAAAGAATTTCCTTGATAAGTAATATTAAATTTATATTCATCTCTTTCTTTGGCTTGACCCACAGCACAAGCCCAATACCCATTTTCTTCTTGTTCTAAACAATTTTCTTCTACATTCCAATCATTAAAATCTCCAACAACAGAAACAGCTTCAGCATTTGGTGCCCAAACTCTAAACGTTACTCCTTTTTTATCAGCATGTAAAATTGCACCCATTCCACTTTCTAAAGTCATTTCTATATTTTTAGTTGATTTCATCAGTATTGATATTTTTTATCAAAATTAATTATTGAAAAAATCTTTTTTTAACTCAAAGAAAATTCAGTTTAACCCTATTCAGTTTTAATTTTTTAAGTAGTTTTTTAAATTTTATATTGCTCCAAAATTATATTGATGACTAAAAATAATTATGAAATTGTTGGAAATGGAAAGAAAAAAATTGTGTTTATACATTATTTTGGAGGTGATGCTGGCAGTTGGAAATGGCTCGCAAAAAGATTAGTAAAATCGCACACATGTATTTTGTTAAATTTACCCGGTTTTAATGAAACTGAACTAAATTTTGAGCCTTCAATCTATGAGTATGCAATTTTTGTAAACAAGCAAATTGAAGCTTTAAAACTTAAAGATTACACTTTATGTGGTCATTCCATGGGTGGAAAAATAGCTTTATATGCAGCTTTAATGAACGAAGTTAACAAACCGAAAAAAATAATTTTAGTGGCACCTTCTCCACCAACTACAGAAAACATGGCTGATGATGAGAAAAAAAGAATGCTACATCACCCAAATAAAGAAGAAGCTATACAAACTGTAAAAAACGGAATTGTAAAGAAATTACGAAGAGGAAAATTTGAGTATGCTGTAAACTCTCAATTGAGAATTAATATAAAAGCTTGGAATTGGTGGATAAATGAAGGAATGAATCATGATATTTCTATGGGAATAAAAAACTTAGAAATTCCGACATTTGTTATCTGTTCAAAAAATGACCCTGTAATTTCTATGGATGCTATTTACAATGAAGTAATGCCTTATTTAAATAAAGGAACTCTTATTGTATTTAACAGAATTGGGCATTTAATACCTTTAGAAGCAACAAGAAAATTAGCAAGACACATCAAAAAAATTAGTAAATTTAAGTATGATATTTCTACAGAATAATTTTGAATTCCACTTCTAATTACAACTTAAATATCTAAAAAAGAAAAAGTCATTTGCTACAAACAAATGACTTTTTCTTTTCTCTATTTTCTAAGAAATTTATCAATTTTAAAAAGCAGACTCTACTGCTCCACCATCAATTCTAATATTTGCTCCATTGATGTAACTAGCATGCTCTGAACATAAAAAAGCAACTGTAGAAGCTACTTCTTCTGGCCTACCTCTTCTTTGCATAGCAATATGTGGTCTGTTTTCTTTCACAAATTGTTTTGCAGCTTCCTCTTCAGATACGTTTCTTTTTTCTGCTTCTTCTTCCATCATTGCATCTGTCATTGGAGTTTCTATAAATGCTGGTGAAATAACATTAAACAAAATATTTTCTTTTGAATACGATCTTGATAAACATTTTGATAAGTTTATAATGGCAGCTTTACAAGCATTATATGGACTTTCCTCTACATAAGGTTGAAAAGCATTTTCAGAGGCAACCATAATCATTCGTCCCCATTTTAGATTTTGCATTTGAGGTACAAAAGCTCTAGCAACTCTAACTGCTCCCATTAAATCAACATCAATTGTTTTCATCCAATCTTCATCTGTTAATTCTAAAAAATCTCCAGCAGCTCCTCTAGCTCCTGCTGCATGAAAAATTATATGTGCACCTCCAAATTCTTTTTCAACCTTATCTGCTAATGCCAAAACTTGTTTGTTTTTAGAAACATCTGCTGCAATACCCATTACTTTAGCTCCAAACTGGCAATCTTTTTCTACCTGTTTTACAGCTGTATCTAGTTCTTTTCCTCCACTTTCATCAGACAAAACAATATTTACACCTTCTCTTGCTAAAAACTTTGCAGTTTCTAATCCCATTCCAGAATCTCCTCCTGTAATTAATGCTGTTTTTCCTTTAATTTTTAAATCCATTTTTTAATTTTTATTCATTAATATTTTAATTGACTTAGATTTAAATGATGTAAAACATAAATCTTTAAAAAAAAACAATCGTTTTAAATCTGATAATCTTAAGTCATTTTTTTATCCATTGGTAGAAAAACCAGGATAACAAGTCATTCCACCATCTACAAACAAAGTAGTTCCATTTACGTAATCAGATTCGTCTGAAGCCAACCAAACAGCAGCTTGTGCCATATCTTGTGGCTCTCCAACCCTTTTTTGTGGAATTAATTTCAGCATTTTTTTTAAACCTTCTTTATTACCCCAAACATCTTTGTTGATAGACGTTTTTGTAGCTCCTGGTGCCAAACTATTGCAACGAATTCCTAAAGGTGCATATTGCTGACAAATGCTTTCCATCAACATTAATAAACCACCTTTTGACGCTGCATAATTTGCATGACCAGCCCAAGGAATTACTTCATGAACGGAACTTATATGAATAATTTTACCTATTGATTTTGAGACCTCTTTTCTTAAACCTCTTTTCAAAAATTCGTTTAAAGCTTCTTTTGCACATAAAAACTGACCTGTTAAATTGACGTCAATTACTTTTTTCCATGCATCTAATGGCATTTCATGCAATAAATAATCTTTTTGAATACCTGCGTTTGCTACACAAATATCTACTGTACCAAATTCTTTTATTGATTTTTTAAATACGTTTTTTACATCAGTTTCTTTGCTAACATCTCCTTTTAAAACCAATACTTTTATTTCTTTATATTTCTCTTCCAATAAATGCGCAGTTTCTTCTGCTTCATCTTTACTGCTATGATAGTTAATAGTTACATTTGCGCCTTCTTTTGCAAATTCCATAGCAATTGCTTTTCCAATTCCTTTGCTAGAACCTGTAATTATGGCACTTTGATTCTGTAATCTTTTACTTGTTTGCATGCTTTTTTGTTTACTTCCAAAATTAGAAGTAAATAAAAAAAAGTCTTAGCTTGATGAGTTTAAAAGTTAACACAATTCGTTTTTGAAAAAATCTTGAATATGTTATTAGATATGAAAAGTGTTTTGTATTATTAAAATTAAATTTTCGTTTATGATGATAAAAGATATTCTTGGCAACTACTCCATTATTGGCACAAACCAAAATGAGTCTGATGAAACATACAATGGCACGCTTTCTTTAAGTTTAGATGAAAAGAATAGAATTATTGCAAAATGGCTCATCAACAAAAGTCAAGAACAATTTGGTGTTGGTTTTTTTAAGGAAAATATTTTAGTCATCAACTTTAATTATGTTGGTGATGAAAACAATACTTATTTTGGCACAGTAGTTTACAAATGTTTTACCAAAGATATTTTAGAGGGTTTTTGGAGCGAAGAATATGGAAATCCGCAGTTTTTAGGAAGCGAAAATTGTTTTAGAATAAAAGATAAGAAAGAATTGCCTAGTTAAAACACTCAAGGTTTACGCACCAACTATTTTAAACTTATATGATTTGTAAATTAAAATTGTTGCTGCAACTACAACTGATTTTATGGTTACAGAGTTCGGATTACTTTTTTAATTGTTCTTTTTAAAAAATACATTATATAAAATAAAAGACTAAAGAATTAACCTTAGCCTTTTGTTTTAGAGGGTTTTAGGGGTTCACGCTACTAATCTGGGGAATCTCAGGGAATAATATTTTTATTTATATATTAATATTTTTTTTATCATCAATAACGATATAACTATCTGTGGATAAATCGCATTTAGATGTACTAATAGAAAATTTATCAATACTAGTAGTAAAAGGTTTATAAGCTGGAAAAGGATAAGATTCTGGTAATGAAATATAAATCATTCCCAATGTTTCAATTGAAACGTTATCTTCAGGAGACTCTAAAGACGGAATAGTTTTATTGAAAATATAGTCTCCTAAATATTTGTAAGGTATAGCTTGTAATGAAGTTACAGCTGTTGTTAGTAAAATTAGTAAGATCTTTTTCATGGCTTTTTTTAATGATACCACAAAATTATAAACTAAATTAAGTTCTATTTTTTATTTTCGCTATTTACATTTTATCTATAGATAAAATGTAAATAAGTTTAGACGAGTATTTTAAAGAAGGTCTAAACGTTTCATTAATTCCGGTCTTTTAGATCTACTAACAGGAACTACATCTCTCTTAATCAACACACTATTATCTTCTATATCTATAATTTTTTTAATGTTGATTATGTAAGAACGATGCACTTTTAAAAATAAAGATTCTGGAAGTTTTTCTTCTATCTTTTTAAGTGTAGAGTGTACTGTGTAGTTTTTGTCTTCCGTTTTTATATTGATATAATCTCCTTTTGCTTCTATTAGATAAATAGATGGTAAATCGATTTTAATAAGACGTCTATCAATATTTACATAAAAATCGTTTTCACTATCTTTAGTTGCTTTTGCAGAAGATGACACATTAGTTAATGTCTTTTTTTGAGCTTTTTCTATCGCTTTTTTAAAACGAGTTAATTCTAAAGGTTTTAATAAATAATCTATAATAAAATCATATTCAAAAGCTTCTATAGCAAATTGAGGATCTGATGTAGTTAAAATAATTTTTGGAGGATCTTTTAGCGTTTTTATAAAATCTAATCCGTTAAAATCTGGCATGTGTATGTCTAAAAAAATTAAATCTACACTATTCTCATTTAAAAATTTTATTGCCTGAATTGCACTAGTAAATTCTTCTACAACTATTAAATCTGAAACTTGATTGCAAAGCGTTCTTGTAATAACTCTTGCCATTTTTTCATCATCTATAATAATACATTTCATAGGATAATTTATTTAGTTATCTAAAATACTACTTTTGAAGAGAAGCTTTAGTAAAATTTTTATTTTTTTAGATAAATTTATAAAAGATTCTTTTTAATGGTAAAATAAAAGGTAGTTCCTTTATTTAGTTCAGATTCTAACCATATTTCTCCTTTATAAATATCCACAATTTTTTTTACAATAGACAACCCTATTCCTGTAGAGTTTTTTGTTACTTTTAAAGATTGAAAAATTTTAAATATTTTATCATAATATTTTTTTTCAATTCCAATGCCATTATCACTTACCGAAAATTTGTAAAAGGAATTTTGATTTTCAACATCAATATTAATTACACCTTTTTCTTTATCATTAAACTTTATAGCATTACCAATTAAATTTTGAAAAATTTGCTGATATTTAATTTTATCTCCTTGTACAATTGGTAGTTTATTTAAAATATTAATGGTAATATTCTCTGGTATGTATAAAATATGATTTAAATTTTTAACCAAAAGATCTAAATCTACTTCTTCAATTTCTTTTGATACTGGGTCTAAACTAGAGTATCTTAAAATATCTGAAATTAGAGCTTCCATAGTTTCTAAAGTAAATTCTATGGCATCAAAATTCTGTAAACTTATAGCATCAAATTTATCATGATTATCAATTTTAATCCATGTTGTTAAAGCTGCAATACTTCTTAAGGGCGATTTTAAATCGTGAGATACAATGTGTGCATACTCATTTAACTCTTCATTTCTTTTAGCTAATTTGGCTAAAAGTTCTTTATTTTTTAATTGTACTTTTTTAATTTCTCTTAAATTGATAGCACTTTTTAGTTGTACAGCTACTAAACTTGCAATGTTTTCAAGAGTTTTTATGTGTTTTTTTGTAAAATAATTTTTATGTTTATAACCTGATTCTATCACTGCAATTACTTCTCCATCACTAATAATTGGCACTGTTATTTCAGACAATCTGAAATCATCATTTAACATATGCCTATTGTCTTTACTTATATGATTTACAACTTCAGACTTACCTGATTTTGCAACTTTGCCAATAATTCCCTCATCTAATGGGAAGCTTATTTTATGATGAGCTTCTTTGCTATTACCTGCATTACTACTAAATCTTGCAATTTGATCTAAAACATTTTTTTCTTTATTTAATAGGTAAACTACACAATAATCAGTTTCTAAATAATTTGCAATTGTTTTAGATATTTCTGTAGCAATTTCAAATATATCCTCTTTTCCTAAAATAGATTTCGCAGTTTTATTTATTAAATCTAATATTCGTTTTTTTTCTATTTCTTGAGTAACATCTTTAACAATACCTTGTGCTGCTGCAGGTTTATTAAATTTATCATATATAATACTCGCGTTAACATTTACCCATTTAACTTCGTTATTTTTAGTAATAATTCTAGATGCATAATCTAAAAAATGCCCATTGTTTATAAGCTCTTTAAAGGATGAATATGCGTAAGAATAGTCTTCTTTAAAAAAGAGTTTTGCAGTATTAAGATTTTCATTTTTTAAATTATACCCAAATAAATCTTGAGCTTTTTTATTCATTTTTAAGACGTTACCTTTTAAATCGATAATAATGTAAGCATCATTTATATTTCTAAAAATACCTTTTAGTAGAGAGGTTTTCTCTTTTAAAAGGTTTTCAAGATTTTCATTATTTTTTTTTAATTCTTGAGAAGTATTATATAACTCTAAAGACTTGTGTTCAAGTATTTTTTCTGCTTCTTTTCGAGCTTTTTTTTGATGCTCTAAAGCTCTTTTTAATATCTCCGTTTTATTTTGATTCATAAATTTTTGTTGATAATAAATCTTACTTCTGTGCCATCTTCTATAATTTTCTCTATTGTAATGAAAGCCTTAGTATTAAAAACGTTTAAACGTTTTATTTAATAAATCAAGACCAAAATGCTGCTTCATTGCTTTATTAGTTTGATAAATTAATATTAACGAATTATCATATTTTTCATCTATTAAAAAGTTGATAATTCAGCTTCTGGATATATTTTTTTTTAACCTCTACATGAATATGATTTTCAATAGATGATATCATTTCTATTGGATCTTTATACGTTGCCAAAAGATCTGGATAACTTGTTCCAATTACGCTAAAAAAATTCTTCTAAAATTCGAATATAAGAAAAGTAAAATTAAATTTTAAATTCTAATGATTTTTATCATTTGTTAAAAAAGTATGTAGCTTTAGTTCACAGGGTTTAATTTATAGTTAAAAGGATTTTAACTAACGTATTTTAAACTGTTTTAATTTACAGCAGAAATCTATTGCTTTAATGGCAAACTGCATTGTTTGTAACCATATCTAAAACAGGAACTGGAGAAATATAAGGTATGCCCAAACCTAAACCTCTAACAATAAAAAGAACACCGATAAAAACAACCATAATAGGAATTGCTTTTTGAATATTTTTCCTAAAGTTGCCTTTGGTGAAATTTCCTAAATACACAAAAGCGGTCATTAAAGGAATTGTACCTAAGCCAAATAGAAACATATACAAACTACCTGTAAAAGCGTTTGAAGTTGCTAAGGCTCCAAAAACAGCCATATAAACTAAGCCACAAGGTAAAAATCCGTTTAAAAAACCGATGGTAAAAAAAGTATCATTTCCTTTCTTTTTTAATTCTTTACCCAAAGAATTTTTTATTTTTAAAACAAGTGTGCTTATTTTTTTTGATAAAGATAATTTTTGTAAAATCTTTGGAAATACTATAGTTATGATCATTAAAACTCCAACAATAATTGAGAGTTGTTGCTGAAAACCAAAGAAATAAAAACCTCTTCCTAAAAAACCAAATAATAATCCTATTAAACTGTACGTAAATAGTCTCCCTAAATGATAACTTAAAATTTGGAAAAAACCTTTTGTTTTATTTGCTCTATCAATTGGCAACATAAAAGCAATAGGTCCACACATGCCAATGCAATGAAAACTACCTAATAAACCGAATATGATTGCTGATAAGAGCATATTTTAGATATAAATAACAGTAATTAAATATGAAACCTAAAGCACAATTAGTGCAATTTGTGGCTGATTCTTTTTGAAAAAAAAGTGCTTAATAAACTAATTCTTTTTTAAATAAATAGTCCGTATTTTTGTGTTTCCAAGAAATTTTAATGTTCCAACGACCATTTAATAAACGTTGTTCAGGCACGAGCAAATATGTATCAGAAGTTGAAATAGGAATTTCAAAATCTAATTGTTTATTAGATGGTCTATATAGGAACACTTTTCCTTCAATTTTTTCATTATTAAATTTAGTAGGAAACTTAATTTTTAAACCTTCACTACTTTTTTGAAGCGTTATTTTTTCCTCTAAATTTCTTAAATTTTTCTCAGCATTAATTTCTTGTTGATATTCCAATTCTTGCTGATAATATTGTTCTGTAACCAAATCATGACTAAAATTATTATCTGTACTCATGGTAATTACTAAGTACAAAATAAAAGACATAAAAGCCACAATTGCAATTACAATACCTGTTCCCCAACCTATTTTCATAATTTCTTAATTTTAATCTTTTCGAAATAAAAAGCAAATTTTTAATTAATAATCGATAATTAAATTAGCAGATTACATAATTCATTTTTCTTCTTACTTCCTACTTCCTTCTTCAAACTCCCAACTTCCCACTCTCTATCTATAACTTCTAGGTCCTAAAAAATTAGTCTTTGTGGTTTCAATTAATTTATTGTCACTAAAAACTCCAATTTCAAGATCTATATCATCACCTTTTAAAAGAGCTGCATTTAACTCTATAAATAAAGTACCTTCTGCCAAACCTTGCTTAGGAATTATAAAATTATGGTTCGACACTAATTTAATTTCACCTTTATGAGATATTATTTTATAGCTTACATTTTCAATATCTTTCGTGGTTTTATTTATCACTTTAAAAGTATAAACGTTGCTAATAATATTATTCTCTTTCTGTTGATATAATTGTCCTGGTAACCTTAAAATAGTTGCTTCAACATTATTTCTTAAAAATAACATTCCAACTAAAATTCCTATTAAGATTAATAAAACTGCTGAATATCCTTTTATTCTTGCATTAATTTTAAAAGGTTCTTTTTTTGCAATATTATCTTCACTTGCATATCTAATTAAACCTTTTGGCAAGTTGATACTTTCCATAATATGATCACACTCATCTATACAAGCTGTACAATTTACACACTCTAATTGTGTGCCATTTCTAATATCGATTCCTGTTGGGCAAACTACAACACATTGTTTACAATCAATGCAATCTCCTTTTCCTAAGGCTTCTCTATCTTCGTTTTTCTTGAATTTAGATCTTCCTTCCTCACGTTCACCACGTTTATAATCGTAAGCTACATTAATGGTTTTATTATCTAACAAAACCCCTTGTAATCTTCCATAAGGACAAGCAATGATACATACTTGTTCTCTAAACCAAGCAAATATAAAATAGAATACACTTGTAAAAATTGTTAAGGATATTAGTGTATGAATATTATCTAAAGGATTGCCAGTTATGTATCTTATTACAGTATCTCCACCAATTAAATATGCTAAAAACACGTTTGCGATTATAAATGAAATCACAAAGAAAATAAACCATTTTAGCAGTCGTTTTTTAATTTTGTCTGCATTCCAAGGTTGCTTTTCTAAACGAATTTGTTTTCCTCTATCTCCATCAATCCAGTATTCAATTTTTCTAAAAACCATTTCCAGAAAAATGGTTTGTGGGCAAATCCATCCACAAAAAACACGACCAAAAATTACTGTAAACAGAATGATAAAAACAACACCAACAATCATTGATATGACCAGCAAATAAAAATCTTGTGGCCAGAAAGGAAGTCCGAAAATATTAAATTTTCTTTCTAAAATATTAAAAAGTAAAAACTGATTCCCATTAATTTTTATAAAGGGTGCTGATAATAAAAAAACTAATAAGATATAACTTACATAACTCCTATATTTATAAAACTTACCACTTGGCTTTTTTGGAAACACCCAAGAACGTTTACCTTCTTCATTGATGGTTCCAATACTATCTCTAAATTGTTCGTTCTCGGTATTTTCCATGCTAATTATTAAAAACTAATTTTCTGTATTTTATTAATCTATTAACTTTAAATAATCTTCTTTACTTTCTTATTTAGTTTTCAATGTTTCCTATTGATCCTCTTTTATAATTTCTATTTAATTTTCAATCTCTACTTTTACAGTATTCCCATTAATTTCCTCTTCAGTTTTCTCAATTTCAACTTCTACTTCTTCAACTTTTACAGTTTCATCAACCCAAATTTCTCCTTGAGGTTCTTTTGCTTTTGCAGGTGTTGTACCTCCAAGAGAAATAACATAACTAGATACTTTTGCAATATCTTCTGGTTTTAAAGTTTTGTTCCAAGCAATCATACCTTTTCCATCTCTACCACCATTGTAAACTGTGTTAAAAACGTTTTTAATTCCACCTCCTAAAATCCAATGTTGGTCTGTTAAGTTTGGTCCAATAGAACCTCCTCCATCACCTAAATGACAAGAAGCACAATTTAAATTAAAGACTGCTTTTCCTCTTTTTAAATCTTTTTCATCGGTTAACAGCTCAAGATTTGCAATGTCAAAAACATCTGGTGAAGTTGCTTTATATTTATTGATTTCTATTCTTGCTTCTGCAACAGCCTGTTGATATTCCATTTCTGGAGTTGCACCATCCATAATTTCATAACGGATTAAATACACAACAGCAAATAAAATAGTTGCATAAAACATATACACCCACCAAGGAGGAAGCGAATTATCTAATTCTCTAATTCCATCATAATTATGATCTAAAACAATATCTTCTTCTTCATCAATAGATTTAGATCTTGTAAATTTCACCAATAACTTCTTTATCCAAAGGTTTGGATCTTCAGGTATAATTCCTGCTTTTTCATTTTCTATTTCAGTTATTTTTGATGTTGCTATAAAACTTACAACTTCCTTTAAAACAATAACCGCTATAAAACCAATTAATGCAAACCAAACTAAAGGGTTTTCATAAATACTTAAAGGATTTTGATACGACTTAAAAGCATTTACAAGTGCAAAAAATGTTATTAGTATAAATAGTATATAAACTATAGATTGAATCTTTTTTTTCATGATAATGCTGTTTTTATTGATCTAAAGGAATATTACTAACCTTATTGATGTACTCTTTCTTTGCTGTAAACACCCACCAAAATAAGGCTACAAAAAAAGTAAAGAATATAAGGAGTGATATTAATGGATATATTTCTATACCAGTAATTGTTTCTAAATGGCCTTTTATAAATTTAAACATACTCTTAGTTTTTAGTAATTTTTTGTTCGTCTTTAACTTTAATATCTGTCCCTAATCTTTGTATATAGGCAATAATTGCGACAACTTCTCTATCCTTCATTTCCACAAAGTCTTGTCCGTTTTCTTTAGCATATTTTTTATCAGCCTCATAACTTTCAGCAAAATCTGGATCTTGATATAAATTCTCTTCGATTTGTTTTCCTTGAGCATCCATTAAAGCTTGTGCATTTGCAATTTCTTCATCAGAATAAGGAACACCTAAAGAAACCATTGCTTCCATTTTAGTTACAGTATTCGATTTATCTAGCTTACTTCTAATTAACCATTTATAAGATGGCATTATAGAACCTGGAGAGATGCTTTGTGGATCATAAAAATGATTTAAATGCCAACTATCAGAATATTTTGATCCAATTCTATGTAAATCTGGTCCTGTACGTTTACTTCCCCATAAAAATGGATGATCATACACAAATTCTCCTGCTTTAGAGTATTCTCCATAACGTTCTACTTCACTCCTAAAAGGTCTTACCATTTGTGAATGACAACCTACACAACCTTCTCTAATATATAAATCACGTCCTTCTAATTCTAAAGGTGTATAAGGTTTTACACTACTTATAGTTGGGATGTTAGATTTTACTAACAACGTTGGTACAATTTGAATAATACCTCCAATTAAAATGGCAATTGTTGCAAAAATTGTTAATTTGATAGGTTTTCTTTCTAACCAAGTATGGTAACCTTCACCTTTTCTTCTGTGTTTAGAAATTTTTGTTAAAGCTGTAGCTTCTGCTAACTCATCTTCTACTCCACTTCCTTGTTTTACGGTTCTTACAACATTGTACAACATTACAATAGCTCCAATTATAAACATGGTTCCACCAATAGCGCGCATCCAATACATAGGAATAATTTCGTTTACTGTTTCTAAGAAATTACCATACGTTAAAGATCCATCAGGATTAAATTGTTTCCACATTGATGCTTGCACAAAACCTGCCACATACATTGGTAAAGCATATAATATAATTCCTAAAGTTCCAATCCAAAAATGGAAATTAGCTAATGATTTAGAGTATAAAGTAGTTTTAAACATTCTTGGAATCATCCAATATAGCATACCAAATGTGAAGAAACCATTCCAAGCTAATGCACCAACATGAACGTGAGCAATAATCCAATCACTAAAGTGAGCAATTGCATTTACGTTTTTAAGTGATAACATGGGTCCTTCAAAAGTTGCCATTCCATAACCAGTAATTGCAACTACCATAAATTTTAAAACAGGATCTGTTCTTACTTTATCCCAAGCACCTCTTAAAGTTAAAAGTCCATTGATCATACCACCCCAAGATGGTGCTAATAACATAATAGAAAATGCAACTCCTAAATTTTGAGCCCAGTTTGGCAAAGAAGTGTATAATAAATGGTGAGGTCCTGCCCAGATATAAATAAAGATTAAAGACCAAAAATGCACAATTGATAATCTATAAGAATATACAGGTCTGTTTGCTGCTTTAGGAACAAAATAATACATCAATCCTAAAAACGGTGTTGTTAAGAAAAACGCTACTGCATTGTGTCCATACCACCATTGCACAAGTGCATCTTGCACACCTGCATATACTGAGTAACTTTTTAAGAAACCAACAGGCAATGCTAAACTGTTAAAAATATGTAGAACTGCAACTGTTACAAAAGTTCCTAAATAGAACCAAATTGCTACGTATAAATGACGTTGTCTTCTCTGTAAGATTGTCCAAATCATGTTTACACCAAATGCAACCCAAACCAAAGCAATCATAATATCTATAGGCCATTCTAATTCTGCATATTCTTTTGATGATGTATACCCTAAAGGAAGTGTAATTGCTGCTGCAACAATAATTGCTTGCCAACCCCAAAAGTTAAAATTACTTAAAAAGTTACTTGCCATTCTTGCTTTTAGCAATCGTTGCAAAGAATAATAAACCCCAGCGTAAATTGCATTACCAACAAAGGCGAAAATTACAGCATTGGTATGTAAAGGTCTTAAACGTCCAAAACTTAACCACGAAATTCCGTCAGTTACATTTGGGAATAAAAACATAAATGCCAAAAGCAAACCAACACTAAAACCAACTATCCCCCAAATTAGGGTAGCATAAATAAACTTCTTGACTATTTTATTGTCATAATAAAACTGTTGCATCTCCATAATTAAAATCTAAATTTTACTTGTTTTTTTTATCTTCTTTTACGAGTTCATCATCAAACAGCATTCTAACTGAAGGCGTGTATGAATCATCATACTGCCCTTTTTTTACTGAATAAATAAATGCAATAAAGAATACAATTGCCACTAGAATACTTAGTGTTAGTAGTAGGTATATTACGCTCATATCTTGCCTGATAATTTGATACATCAAAAATAATAAGCATCTAATTCTTAAAATATGACATTTATCATGTTTCTTAATAAAATGTTAATGCTTTTTGATTTATATAGTTTGTGAAAATAATTTTGTGGTTGGTTTTTTTGATAATAAATGCACATCAAAAGCCATACAGATATTTCTGATAAAAGGTCTTGCCTTTTCTGGTATTGATAAGGATGATTTTTCTATTTGAACCAAACCATCTTCTTCTAATTCTTTTAATAATGCTAAATGTGTATCAATATTTTTTATTTGAGTTTCTTTTGTATCCCAAGAAGTCTTAAAATGACACATCATATTCAAAATGTGTTTTCTAATGACTGTATCTTCTTCTGATAAAATATGACCTCTAAAAACAGAGATTTCACCTTTATTTACAAGTTGCTGATATTCTTTAACTGTTTTAACATTTTGTGCAAAACCATACCAGGAATCAGAAATTGATGACATGCCCAAACCAACCATTAATTGTGTTTTGCTTGATGTGTATCCCATAAAATTTCTATGCAATGTCTTGTTGATGGTTGCTTTATACAAACTATCCGATTTTAATGCAAAATGATCCATGCCAATTTCTTCATAACCTAATTCTGCAAACAACTCTTTACCAATTTCATACAAATGCCTTTTTTCTTCGTCTTTTGGCAAATCATCTTCATTAAAACCTCTTTGCCCAACTCCTTTTACCCAAGGCACATGAGCATAACTGTAAAATGAAATTCTATCTGGTTGTAATTCTTTTGTTTTGTTAATGCTATAAATTACGTTTTCTTTGGTTTGATGAGGAAGTCCGAAAATTAAATCGTGACTCACAGATGTATAGCCAATTTCTCTTGCCCATTTTGTAACTTGTTCAACAGCTTCAAAAGGTTGTACTCTATGAATTGCTTCTTGTACTTTTAAGTTATAATCTTGCACACCAAAACTTACTCTTTCAAAGCCACAATTGTACAAAGTTTGCAATTGGTCTTTAGTTGTATTATTTGGATGACCTTCGAAGCTAAATTCAGCTTCTGGATGCTTTTTTGCTATTTTAAAAAGTCCGTCCATTAAAATTTGTAATTGCTCTTTTGAGAAAAAAGTAGGAGTTCCTCCACCTAAATGTAATTCTTTAACGATAGGTGTTTCATCAACTAAATTAACATATAACTGCCATTCTTTTAAAACGGTTTGTATGTATTCTTCTTCAACTTCGTGTCTTTTCGTAATGTGTTTATGACAAGCACAAAACGTACACAGACTCTCGCAAAAAGGTAAATGAATGTATAAACTGATACCTTCTTTTTCGTTTGATTTTATAAATGATTTCTTAAAACTTTCAATCCATTTTTCTTTGCTAAAAGTTGCAGCATCCCAAAAAGGAACAGTTGGATAACTCGTATATCTTGGTCCTGAAATATTGTATTTTTGAATTAATGATTTCATTATCTATTTATTTTTTTTCCTAATAAATTAGTGGCAACTGTTGTAAAAACAACCACACTTATAGAGCTTAAAGGCATTAAAATTGCTGCTATTACTGGTTTTAACTGACCTGTTGTTGCAAAGTATAATCCTATTAAATTGTAACATAAAGAAAGTATAAAACAGTATTTTATAATTGTAATCGCTTTTTTTGAAGCTTGTAAAAACGTTCCTATTTTATGAAATTGTGAAGCATCTAAAATAGCATCACAAGCAGGAGAAAACACATTTATATTTTCTGATAAAGCAATCCCAACATCACTTTGTGCTAAAGCTCCAGCATCATTTAAACCATCTCCAACCATCACAACTTTTTTATGTTCTTGTTGTAATTTTGCAATAACATTTAATTTATCATTGGGTTTTTGATTGAATAATAAATTTGTGTTTTTAGGTAAATTTTCTTTTAAATAATCTCTTTCGCCTTCATTATCGCCAGAAACAACTGCCAAATCATAATCGTTTTTTAGAGAGTTTAAAAGTGCAACAACCTCTTTTCTGTATGAATTTTTAAAAGTAAATTTCCCTTTATAAACATCATTAAAACTGATATGAACAGCTGTATCTAAAGAGCTTTTTTCGTTTTCATTCTTCACAAAAAAAGCAGCGCCTAATTTTAGGGAAGTTTCCTTATATTTTGCTTTGATTCCATTCCCAACAACTTCATCATAATTTGTTATTTCTAAGGTTTCTAAATCTGCAAAAGTGTTGTATAAATTTCTACTTAATGGATGATTGGAAGCTCGTAAAGCACTTTTTAAAATCCTTTTTTCTTGTTGATTTAAAGCAATTCCATTGTAAGAAATAGTGCTTTCTTTATTGGTGGTAAGTGTACCTGTTTTATCAAAAATAATAGAATTTATTCCTGCTAATTGCTCGATAACTGTGGCATTTTTTAAATAGAATTTTTGCTTTCCAAAAATGCGTAATAAATTCCCTAAAGTAAATGGTGCTGCCAATGCAATTGCACAAGGACAAGCAATAATTAAAACTGCTGTAAAAACATTTAAGGCTTTGCTAGCATCATAAAATAGCCAAAATGACGTAGATAAAAATGCGCCTGATAACACAAAAATGGTAAAATTTTTACTGATGTTATCTGTTAGTGTTTTAAAGGTGGATGATTTATCTTTTGCGAAAACATCGTTACTCCAAAGTTGTGTTAAATAACTCTGAGAAACAGAAGTTAAAACTTCCATTTCTATAATTCCTGATAACTGTTTGCCTCCAGCAAATAATTTATCTCCAGATTTTTTGGCAACTGGCACAGCTTCTCCAGTAACAAAACTGTAATCTATTTGTGCATTTCCGTTGATTAAAATACCATCTACAGGAATTAATTCTTGATTTCTTATTAATAATCTATCGCCTTTTTCTACATCGTAAATCTGAACATTTTCTTCTTTATTGTTCGCTAAAATTCGAGTTACTGCAATTGGAAAATACGATTTATAATCCCTTTCAAAAGATAAGAAGTTGTAAGTTTTTTGTTGAAAATACTTTCCTAACAATAAAAAGAAAACCAAGCCTGTTAAACTATCAAAAAAACCAGTTCCTAAATCGAAAATAATTTCTACAGAACTTCTAACAAACAATACCAAAATACCCAAGGCAATTGGCACATCAATATTTAAAATTTTTGAACGCAAACCTTTATAAGCAGATATAAAATAATCTTTACCAGCGTAAAAAACAACAGGTAAAGAGAAGAAAAACATCAACCATCGAAATATATTTTTGTATTCCTCTATCCAAAAACCATCAACTTCAAAATATTCTGGAAAAGATAGGAACATAACATTTCCAAACGCGAAACCTGCTACACCAAGTTTATAAATTAAACTTCTGTTAACTTTCTTTTTGCCAGCTTCATAATCTTCTAAACTTATATAAGGTTCGTAACCAATTGAACTTAATAAAAGCACAATTTCTTTTAGTGAAATAGTGCTAGAATTGTATGTTATTCTTACTGTTTTTTTAGGGAAATCTACTTGTGATGTTGTTATTTTTGAATTTAATTTATGCAAATTTTCTAACACCCAAATACAAGAACTACAATGAATATGAGGAATATATAATGTTACAATTTGTGTAGCATCATCATTAAAATCTAATAATTTATCGAGGATAGTTTTGTTGTCAAGAAAATCGTATTTTCCTTGAATTTCTGTTGGAATTGCTCCTGGATTTTCTTGAAAATCGTAATAACAAGTTAAATCGTTTTCAGAAAAAATTTCATAAACAGTTTTACAACCATTGCAACAGAAACTTTTTTCCTCAACATTTATACTAGTATCATTACAAGAATCTCCACAATGATAGCACTGTATCGTATTCATATTTACTCTTTTGCCTAGTGCAAATTTCCGATAAGAATAAATTTTAAAATATGATATTTATCATCTTTTAAAGATATTTGTTTCCCTAGTAAACTCATCTATTAAATAAGCAAATATGAACAATGTATTGTACGAAGTATTTGAAAATAGTATTGGTGCAGTTACAGGAACTACAATTCGTTTATTATCAGAATTTAAAAAGAATACCCAATTGCAAAGTTTAAAACTGGCTCATCAAACCTAAAATCTAAGCGTTCTCCTTCTGGCAAACCAGGATCGTGAAAAGGCGCAGCTAAATCAAAACGAATTACAAAACCTTGCACATCAATTCGCAAACCAACTCCTGCTCCCATTCCTAATTCGTTTATAAAGTTTGACGTGAATTTATCTTGCCCATTAAAACTTGGGTTTGCAAAAGAATTCCACACGTTTCCAGCATCAGCAAAAACAGCGCCTTTAAAGAAAGAATAAATAGGAAAACGATATTCAATATTGGCTTCTAAACGAATATTACCTGTTCTATCGAAAAAAGAACTGTTGTCTTCTGAAGTGGTATCTGCATAAGTTCCTGGTCCTAAAGAACGAATATTGAACGCTCTAACACTATAAGGACCTCCAGAAAAATATTGTTTAACAAAGGGCACAACATCAGAATTTCCATAAGCCAAACCATAACCTGCAAATAATCTTGTTGCTATTTTTTGTTCTTTATTTCTACCAAAATTAAAATGATATCTAAAATCAACATCGGCTTTTGCATATTGTGCGTATTCTAATCCTAAAAATTCTTTTGATGTGCTTGTAGACGATTCTTTATCAAATAAACTAATAGAATTTCCTGCAACATCTAAAGTACTATTTACATAAAATTGATGAGTTTTTGATGAGCTTACCATTTCATTATACGTAAAAGCAAAGGTTAAACCCGATATAAATTGCTGATCGAAACTTCGCTTTAAAAATGGATTATCTTCTAATATTTGCTCAAATTCTGGTGTTGTATTCGATAAGCGTGTGTAATTTACAGAGATTGGGTTGAATTCGTATGTAATATATTTATTCGCGTTCCAAACATAACCAAAAAGTGCAGTTCCAGAAAGTAACGTATATAATTCACTTCTGCTTAAATAGGTTGCACTTAAACTCGTTTTTGTTTTTGGAATCGAATATTCGAAAAAATCTTCTCTAAAAGAAAAAGGAGATATTACTCTTGGAAAAATTAATTCGGATTTTAACCCTAATTCTAAACTGCTTAAACCTGAATTATCTCCACCAGAAACTTGAGTCTCATAACCAATTGTAGAGCTTATGTTTAAAGTTTCACCACCTTTAAATAAATTTCTGTTACTAAAAGTTAAGCCTAAAGTTGGCCCTGCAAAATTATTAGATTTTGTAACTGCTTGCAATTCTGCACGAAGCGCTCTTTTTGTTAAAGGCGATAAAAAAATGTTTGCTTCCAGATTCCCTTCATTACCAGTTATGGTAGAATCTAATTCTTTATATTGAATGTTCACATATTTATAAGCACCAATTGAAGACAAACGTCTTGCAGTGTTTTTAGAGGTTATTGGGTTGTAATTACTTCCTTTTTTTAAAGTGATAAATTCGTCTAAAAATTCAGGTTTAAAAAATATTTCATCTTGATAATAATTTATAGAATCGAATTTAATAGCCTTTGTAGTTGTGGAATCTTTTAAATTGTAATTAGGATATACATTAATTGTTTTTAAAGTATAAGGAACAGTAGATTTTTTAGGCACGTTTGCTTTTAATTTTAAAAATAAATCAAACTTTTTATTTGTATATTGATTGGTATCTGCTTCAAAAATTAAAAAATTAGGATTAAAATTATAATACCCCATTTTCTTTAACTCAAGGTCTAAACGTTGACGTTCTAATTTCAAGTTATTTAAATCGAAACGCATATCTTCTTGAAAAGGAGATGTTAAAGTGGCTTTTTTAATATCTTTATAAATTGGAGAAATCATACTATCAATCTTATAATTTGCCATTTTATAAGGTTTTGGTACTTTTAAAGTATAGGTTGCTGAAGCTCTTTTTTCTTTTTCATTAAAAGAAGAAACTACAGTGCTGTAAAAAAAACCGTTATTTTCTAATCGATTTCTTAAAATATCTTCTACATCTAACAGCTCAACATCTTCTTGATAAACAGGCTCTTGACCAATTTTCTTATACAACCATCTATTAATAAAACTGGTGTTTTCTTTCTGATTTTTATAGTAATAATACAAACCCAAATGCATTCCTAAAAATTTGGTATTTGGTTTAGGAGATACAACAGTTAATAAATTTTCTTTTAGTTTATTTACTTTTTGTACAGATGAATCTGCATCAATCTTAATTTTTGCGCCTGTATATAAACGTTTACCTTCAGGAATAAATTTATTAATACTGCAAGAATATAACAGTATTACTAAAAAAAATAAACTGATTTTAGTTTGTATATTTTTCATTTAAATTAATTCTTTTTCTTTTGAATACTTTCATTAGTTGCTGCTTGTTTCTTTTTCAATTTTCTAGCGGCTTCTTTTTTTGCTTTTTTTATTTCTTCTTCATCTTCTTTAGCCCTAAAAATAGCATCCCATAATTCATTAAACTCATTAAATTCTTGTGTAAAAATTAATGCAATTCCACTTACAATCGTTTGCCCATCAATTACATTTTCGAACTCACTTTTTCTAAAACCTTTTACACGATATCTGCCATCTTCAGATAGTTTATATTCAATACTAACATTCCCAATTAATGGCGATGTTTCTCCTGTAGAACTGCTTCCTTGTATGTCTACATCACTTCCAACTCTTACAGTTAATCGTTCGTTAAAAAGTTTTTTTTGCGCTGTAACACCTAATTGAGTTCTGTCTGTAGCACTTGCTCCTTGATAATCTGTATAACTATTTAAATCAAAATCTAATTCTATCCCAGAACCTCCTAAAAGATTATCTGAAAAAGTATTTAATTGCCCTGAAACTGCATCATTTAAATTATCTCTTGCAATGGTTGCAAAACCTCCTGAGCTACCATCACTTCCTGAATTTGGATAAAATCTATTTAAAACCAATAAAGAGAAAACTTGCTTATTTAATTCTTCTTCTTGTTGATTTACTTGTTGCACTCTTCCATAAACTTGCCCACCAATTGCTCCTTGTTCTTCTTCTGGCATATTTAAATTGAAAGAAATCTTAGGTTTTAACAATTCACCATCAATATTTAAATATACATTAAAAGGTAAAACTTGTTTAAATTTATTTTTTACTGATGGATCTTCATTAGAAATTTGACTTGCCATTAAAGGAGAAGCAGAAGTTTCTATTTGATAGCTTGCAGTAACATTTAAATCTGCATCAAAAGGATCTCCAGACCAAGAAATTCTACTTCCAGGCACTAAATTAAACTTTCTATTTACTAAATTATAAAGGTTTAACTCATAATGCCCATCTGCAACTTCATAACCTCCTGTTAATGTTATTCTGCCATTTGGTAACATTGTAAAAATAAAATCTCCTGTTCCAGAAATTTTAAAATT
Source organism: Polaribacter vadi (assembly GCF_001761365.1). Classification (NCBI taxonomy): domain Bacteria; kingdom Pseudomonadati; phylum Bacteroidota; class Flavobacteriia; order Flavobacteriales; family Flavobacteriaceae; genus Polaribacter; species Polaribacter vadi. The sequence continues at coordinate 776,639 of NZ_CP017477.1, forward strand.
ATCGCCAGTTTCTTCATTTATTACAACAGTTATAGCTGCTTTTTTATCAATCTTTAAAATTGTTTTAATATCAAAGCCACTAATAATAGCCGTTTTTTCTTCTGTTTGTGTTAAAATTGCATCTGGGTTTTCTCGATTTACAAAAGCAACAACCTCATCTCTACTCTCTATATTTGCATAGGTTGCAGGTAAAACGTACGTTAAATTTGTATCTGCACCAACAGTAACATCTGCATTTAATTTTGGTATTTGTAAATCTCCAGTAAGTTTTGCTTTTGCGTTAAAAGTTGCCAAACCAAAAAGTGATGCATTATCTTCTTTTTTAGCGTTTAAAACTCTAAAATTAGTTGCTTTTAAATCTAAATTAAAAGTTGGGTTTATAAAACTTTCTGTGCCTATTGAGCCAGATAATTTTAAAGCATTTTTATTAGCATCTAAAACTGTAAAGTTGTTTAAAGAAAGTCCTTTATTATCAACACTTAATTTTTCGTTTTGTAAGGTAAATTTTGTATTTAATTTTGTGATGTTAAAAACGGCATCTTTAAAATTTAATTCGCCATTATATTTAGGATTGGATGTTGTTCCTGTTACTTTAAAATCGCCAGAAAAACTACCACTTGTTTCTTTGATCTCACCTAAAGAAAGTGAATTTAACGCTTTCATTTTAAATTCATTAATTGCTAAATTTAAATTTAGATTTGCATCATTATTTGTTACAGAATAATCGCCTGTTAAATTTAAATCGATATCACCTTCACCTAATTTTGCACTAAAATCATACTTATTATTTCCTAAAGATTTAGCATCCATGGTTAATTTACCTAAATCTGTATTTAAAACTTTAAATTTACTTACGTTTAAATTTGCTATAATTCCAGTATCGTAAAACGGATCTTCCAATACAAAATCTCCATTTAAAATTCCTGTTGCTAAATTTTCATCAGGATTCAAATAATTAAAAACCTCGCTAATTTTAAAATTATTATAATCTATTGCAATATGATTTTTGGCAACATTTGGTAATTTGTCTGTAATTTCTATAGATTGATTTTCTCTATCAATTTTAAAGTTTGTAAATAATAATTTATCACCTTCAGTAAAAACAATTTCATTATCTGTTGGAATATTCCATTTGTTTCTATTTAAAATTAAACTATCTGGATTTACAGTAAAACTTAAACGATCTCTATTCCCTGTAATTTTGGTATTTACGTTCATTAAAGTTTTACCTTTATGATAACCTGCAAAATTTAATGACAATTCGTTATTGGTTTGGTTTCCTGTAATGATGGTTCTTGGAATATTTAATGGGGTTGCAAGGATTTCTTTAAAGCCAAATTTAAAGTTGAAATTATCCTTGTTTGTATGCATCGTAAAAGCTAAACTATCCAATTTATTACCACTATAATTTATATGTGGAGCTGTAATTTTTGCATCTAATTTTCTTTTAGCTTCGTTATAATCTACAGAAATATTAATGGTATCTATATCTTTTACATTCACTAAAAAAACATCACTCAACAAAGATGTTTGTGCAATTTTAGTTTTTAATTTTAAGTTTACAGGTTTTTTTAAAGTATCTGTTACAACAACATCTCTATAAAAATAACTTGAAATATGTTGTTGAATAGATTTACTAAAAGTAGCAGGATCTGTGTTAGATTGCAAGTCTAAATCAATTAATTTATTTTTGATGGTAATCGATGTTGTGTCTTTATCTACAAAGCCATTTGCAATTATAGAACCTAATAAATACGTTCTATTATCGTAAACAACTGCACCATTTGTAACATCTGCATCTACTTTATAGCTGTTTAAATTTCCATTAAATTCTAAAGAAATATCCATACCCGTTTTTACATTACGTTTCATAATGCCCAAACCTTGCAAATCTGCACCAATTAAATTAATAGTTGCAGTTGCTTTTGTATTTACAGTGTCTAAATTTACCAAAGCATCTAAAGTGATATTTAAATTATCGTCTTTATAGTTTGATGTTAATTTTCCATTACCATCTTTAAATTTTCCTTGTAAGTTTAAATCTTTAATCGCATAATTTTTAAATTTGAAATCAGAAACTGTCGCATTTAAATCGGCATCTAAATCATTTATTGTCTTTCCATTTCCTTTTGTATGTATGTTGATAGAAATTTCTCCTAATTGATCGTTTTTTAAAAGTTTGTTTAGTTGATAATTATCTATATTGATATCAGCATCAAAAGCAATTGTATTTGTATTTTTAAAATTACCATTTAAAGCAATAGTTCCTTGAGATGATTTTAAGTTTAAGTTGGTAGCAACATCCTTTAAACCTCCATTAATTGAACCTGTCAAATAAATTTTTTCTGGAATTTGAATTCCTAAATCTTCTTCTTTAATAAATGTTAACACATCTTTTTTAATAGTCTCTGCTTTAAAATCTGGAATATTTAGGGAAAGTTTATCAGGGTTTGTAATATTTTCAACAATTCCATTTAAATAAATTTGAGTGGTATTTCCCCACAAAACTTTACTGTTAAAAACTTCTATGCTAGAAAATGTACCATCTGCATATAAATTTCCTGTAAATGGTTTTTTGCTTAAATCGTTAATAATTTTATTGTTTCTTAAAGAGGGTTCAATCTTAAATAATTCCTTTAAAAATATATTAAAAGATGATAAAGAAACTTTTAATTTTGCTGTTTCTGGTGATGCCATAAACTGCGAAAAAGAACTATAACTTACACTCGCGTTTGCTTTTAGTTTATTTTTATTCAGTTCAACATCTAAATTCGTAACATCTAAATTTTTATCTGTTAATTGAACATTCAGATTTAATTTTTCTAAATTGATGCCAGAAGTTTCGTTAAAATTAAAAGTATCAATTAACAACCCTGCATTTTTATCTTTATAAAAAATTGTAGATGCTTTTAAATTTACATCCTGCAAAGAAATTGCATTTGCATCAAAAGCATTTTTATTAATTTTAGAGTTGTTTACAATGTAATTAATTGAATTATTTTCAATTTCAATTTCATTAACATCCAAAGTAATTGCTGGCCAAATAAATTCTGAATTGGTAGTTTGTGAATTTGAATTACTCGCAGATTGTATTTCTACAAGCGTTTGTGAATCTCTAAGTGCAAATTTATCAATCTTAAAAATTGATTCTTGTAAATTCAAGTTAGGGTTTTCTATCTCAGCATCAACAAGATTTAAATCTGCTAACAAATTATTTTCTTCTGCTTTGTAGTAAACTTTCGTGTTTCTTATGATAATATTTTCTGCGGATAATTTTGGTAATGGAGCTTCTTCAGTAGAAGTTATTAAAACTGGTTTTTGAATATATTTGATGTTTGAGTTTAATAAATTCAAATCATTAATGCTAAAAACCATCTTTTCAACATCTACAGTTTCCATGTTAGTTTCTAGTTCGCCAATTTTAAATCGGCTTTCAATTCCCAAAGGAATATCAATATAAACAACATCAATTTCAGATAAATTTAAACTTCCAATAACAATTTCTGGTGATGTTGTTGTGGTATCTTTTGCAACAGTAGTTGTGGAATTTGTCGCAAAAGCATCCATTAAAAACTGAAAATTATAACCAGAAACTGTATCTTTTCTAATAATATTGGCTTTTAAACCATTCCATTTTACATCATCTACACCTAAAGCTGTGCCATTTATTAAACCCCAAAGTGGCAAATTAGCTTCTAAAGATTTGGAATATATAAGAGTATCGCCTTTTTTATCATTTAAAAACAACCCTTCAACTTTCAAATTTCCATCAAAAGTGATAAACGCTTTATCAATCTCTACAGTTGTATTGGTTTTACTAGAAACGTAATTCGTTGCTTTATCTACAATAATATTTTGTCCCCAAGGACTTCTGATAAACAGATACAAGAGAAAAAACAGAATAGCAATTCCTAGTAAAACACGTAGCAATCTCCTTACAAAACGATACTTTCTTTTCTTTGGTTTTTTAGCAGACAATTAATAAAATTTAGAAACGTAAAGATATTTATACTCTTAGCAGAAAATTGTCTTTTTTGAATAATTTTTTAACTCTTTTACAATGTTTCTTTATTAAAACATAAAGTTTACAAATTATTAATTTGGCTTATTATTGTTGAGTCTGTGATTTTATGAATATTATTACCTAACCGAAATTCAGGAAAATTACACAAAGCAGCTGCAAACTATCAATAAATACCTTTAACTTTGCACACTGCCTATGAAAATTGTTTTAATTTCTGATACACACACCAACCACAACTTTAGGATTCCTAAAGGTGATATTTTAATTCATGCTGGTGATGTAACTTCAAGAGGAACAAAAGCAGAAGTTGATGTTTTTATAAAATGGTTTCAATCACAGCCACATAAACACAAAATTTTTATTGCTGGAAATCACGATTTTTATTTTGAAAATGCCGTAAAAAACAATTTAAAAACTGAATTCAAAAACCTAATTTATTTAAACGATTCTGGCTGTGAAATTAACGGTTTAAAGTTTTGGGGCTCTCCAATTCAGCCTGATTTTTTTAAATGGGCATTTAATAGAAAAAGAGGTGAAGAAATTAAAAAACATTGGGATTTAATTCCCACAGATACAGATGTTTTAATTACACATGGGCCTCCACATGGAATTTTAGATTTAACAACAATTGGGTTGTATTCTGGTTGTAAAGAACTAAAAAAGAAAGTGTTTGAAATACAACCAAAACTGCATGTTTTTGGACATATTCACGAAGGTTATGGAACAACCACCATTAATAATACCTTTTTTATAAACGCCTCTTTATTAAATGAAAAATATCAAAGTGCACACATACCTATAGTGGTTAATTTATGATATTTATAAGCCTGCAAAAACAAGTATAAAATTAAAAAAAATTAAGATTTTCAAGAATTACTTCTTCTTTTTCTTTTCTTTTTTATCCTTTTTTACGGCTTCTACTTTCTTTTTCTTTGGCATTTTACCTTTAATCCTATCTTTTTCTTCTTTTACACTTTCCATAAATTCAGCATTATACGTATGTAATTTTGCCAATTTAACAAAAGCTAATGCTTTTTTATAGTCTTTTAATTGATCGTGTAAAACTGCTTTCTTTAAGTATAAAACTGCTTTATCAGAACCTTTTACAGTTAAAGCAAAATCGATAAACTCTTCCACTTCCTTGTAATCTTCATTCCATAAAAGTGTATTGATATAAGGCAAATAAGCTTCAAAAGCATAAATATTTTCTGCTAAAGCATCTTTAAAAAATTTAATTGCTTCTTCGTATTTGTATAATTTTTCGGCATACATTCTTCCCATTAAAGTTAATGCCATTGTATTTTTTTCGTCATAAGACAAAGCATAATTTAATGCTTCCATGACTTCATCTAAATCGTAAGGGTAATTTTCTAACGCTTTAAATATATAGTTGTTAATGTCTGATCCCATGTTTATTTTCTTTTCACTAAAAAGACAGTGCTTTATTCTGCAAATATATTATTATTCTACGTGTCTTTTTAAATCATTTTTAAAATTGATTTTTTAATTGATGTTAATCTTTCAATAAAAAAGCGTCCAAAAAATGAATTTTGGACGCTTTTACTATTTTATAGATATTTTAAATTCTAAAATAACGACATCCATATTCGTAAAAAACGCCCGATTTTATGTTGTTTGATGTTATTCATAGATTAATTTGTATGTTTATTACTTTCTTAAAGTGCAAATATGCAAGAAATTATCTTACTTTGCCTTAAATTTCATAATATCTTTATTTTCTAAAAGATTTTATACATTTGTTAAAAAATTGACATCAACCTAACTCCCCAATAAACATGAAAAAAATCATTATATTTTTACTTGTAATTATTGCCTTGCTTATTGGTTATGGAAAATATAGCCAATATAAAAGATACTCATCACCAGAAATTAATTACAAAACCGATAAAAATATTGATATTTCCTATCACAATCAAGAAATTTTAATGAACTATTATGAGGCTGTTGAGGCTTTAGATAGCTATGTAATGTTGCAATGGTCTGCTAACGAAATTGATGTGAGAACTCCAGAAGATGATGATATTGAAACAAAAGTTGCTGTAGAAAACTACGCTAAAAAACTTGCCAAGGTTCATTTTTATGAAGCTATTCTTGAAAACTCTACCAATTTAAAAGAAAAAGGACTTGATAATAAAGAAATAAAATTTCTTGAAACTGAAGGAGTTGATCTAAAAACTTACAAAAGAAAATTAAAGTACGATAAAATTAAAAACCTTTTCAATTCGAACGTAAAACTTTATAATGGCGAAAAAAATGCTATTATTTATGAAGTTCAAAAAGAGTTGAATCGAAAAGGTGATACTATTACTGTTGATGGTGTTTACAGAATTGAAACCTTTAATGCTATAAAAGCTTTTGAAGAAAAAAACAACCTTTTAGCAGATGGTTATTTAGATGATTTAACGTTAGAAATAATGTTTGAGTAAAAAGTAAAAAGGATTGCATTTGGAATCCTTTTTCTTTTGAATTAAATACTTTTTACGAGTCTTATAAATTCTGCTCTGTAGCCATTTACATCTTCTCCTCTTCCATTTTTTGCCAATTCAATAATTGTTGAATTTTTAATTTCATTTATATATTGAGATTTTCTTAATTTTAAACCAAATAGAGCAACTGCACTTGCAAATTTCATATCTTCTGAAGGATTTGTAATTACATCATTCTGAATGTGTATCATTTCTATACTTTTATCTTCTGTTGGTTTTTTATATCTAAATTTTACCGTAAATAATTCATAATTATTTGTGGATAATTTTGTGTTTTTAGCAGTGTATTTTAAATCTGGAATTTCTTTTAAAAATTCATTTTCTGTTCCTGCTAAAATTACTTCGTACAAAGCTGTTACTTTGTGCCCAGCTCCTAATTCTCCAGCATCAATAGTATCATCTATAAAATCTTCATCATTTAGCAACCTATTTTCATACCCAATTAATCTGTAGCCTTTTACTTTGTTTGGATTAAATTCAACTTGAATTTTAACATCTTTTGCAATAGTGTGCAAAGTGCCTCCAAATTCCTGTCCAAAAACTTTTTGAGCTTCTTGCATAGTATCTATATACGCATGATTTCCATTGCCTTTATCAGCTAAAATCTCTAATTTAGAATCTTTATAATTCCCATAACCAAAACCTAAAACCGATAGAAAAACACCTGTTTCTCTTTTTTTAACAATTAAATTTTCCATGTTTTTATTACTTGAAGCACCTACATTAAAATCGCCATCAGTTGCAAGAATTACTCTATTATTTCCGTTCTTTTTAAAGTTTTTTTCTGCAAGTTTATACGCTAATTCAATTCCTTTTCCTCCAGCTGTAGAACCTCCAGACTCTAAATTATTTAAAGCCTTTAAAATCTTTTCTTTTTGATTTCCAGAAGTTGGTTTTAAAACAACTCCAGCAGCACCTGCATACACAACAATAGCAACTTTATCTTCTTTTCTTAATTGATTTACCAAAAGTTTAAAAGCCGATTTTAATAAAGGCAATTTATTTTGAGACCCCATAGATCCAGAAACATCAATTAAAAAAGTAAGGTTTGATGGTGGCAAATCTTCCTGCTCAAAGGTTTTACCTTGTAAACCAATTTTAACCAATTTTGTAGTTGTATTCCAAGGAGTTTCTACAAATTCTGTATTGATTGAAAATGGGTGTTCGTCTTTAGGTTGTGGATATTGATAATCAAAATAATTGATCATTTCCTCAATTTTAACAGCATCAAAAGGAACTTTTTCACCATTATTAATCATTCTTCTTACATTGCTATAAGAGGCTTTGTCTACATCTATTGAAAATGTTGATAAAGGAGAAAGTTGCACTCTTTTAAATTTATTTTCATGAATTTGTGCATACGATTCCTCATTTTCTAATCTGTAGTTTCCTTTTTTAGTGGTGATAACAATGCAACCATTAGATGCTGCATGTCCAAAAAGTTTCTTCGCTTTATGTCCTTTATAAACATTAATTTTTTGAATATCATCTTTATCCAAATCCTTAATTATGGAATTGTAATTATTTTTGATAGCAACACCATCTACAATGTATAAAGGTTCTTTATTTTTAGAAATCGATGATTTTCCTCTAATTCTTATTGCTGAACTTGTACTTGGTTGATTCGTAATTCGAACTCCAGAAACTCGACCATTTAAAGCGTTATTTATTTTGTTGTGTCTTGCATTATTTTGACTTGCTTTTATAGATGAAACTGAAGAGCCAGTTGTGTAAGATCTTTTTGAAGTACCATATCCAAATACTACTACTTCCTCTAAAGATTGGGCATCTTCAATTAAAGTAACATCAATAGTAGAAGATTTACCTACAGTTTTGTAGGCTGTTTTAAAACCTAAATATGTAAAAATTAATTGATCTCCTATGGATGCTTTAATTGAATATTTACCATCAAAATCGGTTTGTACTCCATTTGTGGTTCCTTTTACCAAAACATTTACGCCTGATAAAGGACCAAAAGTTTCGTAAACAATTCCAGTAATATTTTTTTCTTGAGCTTGTACTATTGTAATTCCTAGAATCATCAACAGAAAAAATAGTTTTTTATACATAACAGTTGTTTTAAAGTTAGTATAAAACTAGTGTTATCATCAATTTTAAAAAACCAATAATGAGTAAACACTCCTTTTTTAGAGGTTAACTTACTTTTCTATTTAGTGAAGATTTTCGCTACTGTTTTTTTTCTTTGGATTTTTGCTGATTCAGTTTCAACAAAATTATTTAGAAAGTAAATTTCTTTTGGGATTTCAAATTTAGAAAATTGTGCAAGATCAATATTAATTTCCTGTTGATTTCCTTCCACAATTAAAACTAGCTTTTCTCCTAATTTTTCATCAGGAATTCCAGCTACAAAAAAACGATTTGTAATGATTTTAGATAGTTTTTCTTCTATTTTTTCTGGATGTAATTTTATACCACCAGAATTTATAACGTTATCAAAACGTCCTAACCATTCAAATTGAACATCAGAAATCAAATTCACAACATCATTTGTAACCACTAATTTTTCGGAAACTTTTGGAGCAGCAATTACCAAACAATTTCGTTCGTCTATGTAAATAGTTACATTTGGTAAAGTTTGATAAAATTCGTCTTTGTAAGCTTTTTTTGAGCCTCTAAAATTATTTAACCTTTTAACAGCAATATGAGTTATGGTTTCTGTCATTCCATAGGTTGCAAAAACTTCTGTAGAAATTTCTTGTAATTTTTCTTGAAGAGAATTGGAAACTACTCCTCCACCAACAATTAGTTTTTTTATGAAGTTGAGTTTAGCTAACGAATTTTCTACTTGCAAAGGAACCATAGCAGAAAAATCGTATTTTTTATCAATCGTTTCTAAAGGGTTTGAGTTGGGTTCTACAACGTCTAAATGCCAACCTAAAGTTAAGGCTCTTATCAACATTAATTTACCTGCAATATAGGCAGTTGGCAAACATAATAATGCAGTTGTATTTGCCTGTAAATCGAAATATAAACCTGTTGCTTTTGCCGAATTTTTAACAAATTCTTTTTTAAGTGAAATTGGTTTTGGTTTTCCTGTTGATCCTGAAGTATTCACAATAATTGCATCATCATCAGAAAACCAAGCTTCTAAAAATTGATAAATTTCATCAGAAAAATTTCTTGTAAACGCTTGTAACTCATCAACAGAAGCAAATGAATTGTTATTTAATTTAAACTCTTTATGGAATTTATTTTGTTCCAATATCCTCTAAAATTCTATAGTTTTCTTCTAAATTCACTGGTTTTTCTATTTTTCCTGTCAGTTTATCTTTCCAATTAGTCCATTTATATTTCTTGGAAAAGAAGAATAAAAGCAAAGGATATAAAATAAATACAGGAAAAAACATTTCGAAACTTACAGCAGGTTCTGAAGTATCAATATACAAAGCATCAGTTTGAAAAACCATCCAATCTGTAGTGATTAAAAAGGCTGCAAACATATTATTGGCTGCATGTAAACCCAAAGCTAACTCTGTTCCTTCATCCATTAAAGTAGAAATTCCGTAGAAAAAACCTGTACCAATATAAAAAACCATCATTACAGAACCCAATTTTTGAACTTCTGGATTTGCTCCATGCAACAAACCAAAACTAATGGAAGTTATTAAAAGTGGCAACCATCTATTTTTTGCTATAATACCAATTCCTTGCATAAAATAACCTCTGAATAAAAGTTCTTCTAAACTTGTTTGTAAAGGCAAAATTAAAACGGAAATTGCTACTAATATAAAAAATGGTTTTGCATTAAAATTGAATGTATAAACCTCTGGTTCCAGATAAATACCAATAAACGAAAATGCAATTGCCAAAGCTCCCCAAGTTAAAAAACCTGTAAAAAAACGTTTCCAATCTATTTTTTTTCTACTAGTTACTAGAGATGTAATACTTCTTTTATGTATAAATTTTATGCTAATCAATAAGAAAACAAGACCAACAACAAAGGTGAAAAGCATCAGGAATAAAAATAAATTTTTGTTTATTCCCAAAGTCATAAAATTATCTGCACCAGCTGCCATAAAAGCTTCCAAACCATCTGCGTGCGCAAATGCAACAGCTACCAAAGGAATTGCTCCTAAAATTTGCCAACCAAAAAACACCAATAAAATAGTAATTAACCAATAATACCATTTGTACTGACCTTTATATGCTTGTTGTATATAATTCATTTTTTATAAATTAAAATCCCAATTTTTATTGGAATTATAGTGTAATTCTCCGTTTTTAACTTCTAATGGACTCTCAAAATTATTGGTAAATAAACCTCCAGTTCCTAAACCTTGTGGTAATTTACTTTGCAACGTAAACGTAAATTGTGCAATTGCATTCAACCCAATATTACTTTCTAAAGCAGATGTTATCCACCAATCTGCTTTATTTTTTGTCGCAAAATTAATCCATTCTTTGCTACCTGCAAAACCACCTACCAAACTTGGTTTTAAAATGATAAATTGTGGTTGAATAGTTTCTATTAATTGTTGTTTTTCTTCGGATGAAAAAACACCAATCAATTCCTCATCTAAAGCAATTGGTAAAGGTGTTTTTGCACATAAAGCTGCCATTTCTTGAATTTGCCCTTGTTTTATAGGTTGTTCTATAGAATGGATTTTTAAAGCTGATAATCTCTCTAATTTCTCTAATGCATTTTTAGGACTAAAAGCGCCATTTGCATCTACTCTTAATTCAATTTCGTTTGCAGAAAATTCTTTTCTAATCGATTTTAACAACTCAATTTCAGCATCAAAATCAATCGCACCAATTTTCATTTTAATACAAGAAAAACCCGTTTTTAATTTCTCTTTAATTTGATCTTTCATAAATTGTTTTTCGCCCATCCAAATTAAACCATTAATGTTGATGGATTTATTTCCTTTGGTAAATTCAGATGGAAATAATTCAAATTTATATTTGCTTTTTAAAGATAAAAAAGCTTGTTCCAAGCCAAATTGAATCGAAGGTAAATTAGCAATTTGAGGTAATAATTTTTCTAAACCTTGGTTTATATTTTTACAAACCCAAATTAGTTTTTCTTCGTAATTGGGAACATCATCAATACTTAAACCTCTAAAAAGTCCTGTTTCTCCAACACCAATTTTGTTGTTTTCTTCTAAAATGATAAACCAAGTTTCTTTCGTTCTTAAAACGCCTCTAGATGTTCCACTTGGATTTTTAAAGTTAAGTATGTATTTTTTGTAAGTTGCTTTTATCACAATAAAAATATTAAAATGTTCTCGATACAATTTCGCCCAAAAGCGAAATCACTCGAACTGACATTGAGTGAAAATTACTTATAGAAACTAGCAATAAAGACTATTTACCTTCCACATATACTTTAAAATTATCTAAATAAAGTTGACTTTGAGCTTCTAATTTATCAGCAAAAAAAGGCAACATACAAGACATAATATACGATTTGCTATTACAAGCTGAATTCAAATTTATAGTAGTAATCCCATAATTTTCAGAAAAAGTATAATCGTCTTTTTTTAACATATTCTCAGCATCAAAAAACAAAGTAACTTTTTCATTAGGCACATAAGCCATTACTTTTTGAGTCATTTTAATTTCTTGATCTTGATTTTCTACTACAATATCATAAACACTACCCGTTTTTCCATAATTTTCGTTTACAACTTCAAATTTTTTAATTTCTGGAATCCAATTTTTGGTGTTTTCTGGACTATTAAATTCAGCAAAAACAACTTCAATTGGTTTCTTTATAGAAACTGTTGCTTGATATGTTGTTTCTTTTACAATAATGCCTGTCGCAAAAAAGGCTAATGTTAAAATAACAATAATGGTTAAAATTACTTTTACAGTTTTCATAATTTAATAAAATATTTTACAAATTTTAAGAGCTATTGGTTTAAAAAAAAGTGTTTCCTATGCCAAATAAAATGGCAAACAGAAAAGTACTTAAAGCTACTTTTTTTAATTCACTATCTAAAGTTGCAGGAATTTTATTTGCTGCAACCGTTTTTATATTTTTTATCAACGGAATAAAAGCTACCAAAAAAATTAATTGATATGGAGATTCGTAATTTGAAAAGACGTAAATTAAAGCTGTAATTAAAGCTCCAATAATTAGAGAATAATGATATTTTTTTGCTTTATTAGTTCCTAATTTTACAACTAATGTATTTTTATTATTTTTTTTATCTTCTTCTCTATCTCTTAAATTATTTAAATTTAAAACGGCTGTGCTTAACAAACCAATAGAGATTGCTGGTAAAAATATTTCAAAATTGATGGATTTTGTATATAAAAAATAACTCCCAACCACACTTACCAAACCAAAAAATAGAAATACAAAAACATCACCAAAACCAGAATATCCATAAGCAGCATTACCAACTGTGTATTTTATGGCTGCAGTAATTGAAGCTATTCCAAGAACAAAAAATAAGATTGAATACCCAAAATTATCTTTTCCGAAAGAAACATAAATTAATAATAAAGCAATAATTAAAGTGATGATGGTTGTAATAATCATCGCTGTTTTCATTTGTTTTGGCGTAATTTTTCCTGATGAAACCATTCTTGCTTCTCCAGTTCTGTTTTTATCTGAGCCTTTTACAAAATCGCCATAATCGTTTGCGAAATTGGATAAAACTTGAAAACCGATTGTGGTTAAGATTGCTAACCAAAAAATTGGCGTTAACCAAAAAGGATATTTTATACACAAAGTACTCTGTTCAAAAGCATAGAAATTCCCTAAAACACTCCCTACTATAATTCCTGAAATTGATAAAGGTAACGTACGTAAACGTGCAGCTTTTATAAAACTTTTTACATCCATGAAGTTTTGGTCGTTTCTACTTTGTATAAAGTATGATTATAAATGTTGATGGCTTCTTGAAAATCGATGCAAGGAATTTTTATTTTTCCTGATGCTGTTTGTAAAATTAAATCGGCAACATTGCTTCTTTTTTGAAAAATAGTTTGTTGCATTTTTATATTTTGAACCTTAAAAATCTCTAAATATGTAACATGAGTTTCTAATAATCCTTTGCCAACTAATAGCATTTCATCAGATATTTTATAGAAACGTTTCTTTACTTTTTTCAAAATCAAAAATACAACAATTGGGATGATTACTATCGTAGAATAGAAAATTTCGAAATTAGAAAATACTAAATATGCAATGGTATAGGAAACAATTAAAAATAAAAATGTGAAAATGAAAATTCTTCTTTTATAATAATTTTCAGGAAATTTTTTCTCATTATTTTCAACTTCACTTGGCTCAAACAAACTGGCCTTTATAATTTCTACTTGCTCTTTTTTACAACCAACAATTCGTATTAATTTATCTTTCTTTTTATTGTTCAATTTACCACTTACAGCTTGTTTAAAAGTGATAAAGGAAATGCCAATCAATCTTTTTAATGGGTTTGTAGAAATGGTAATATTTTGAATTTTCTGCTTTTTTAAAATAATGGATTTCTTAGTAAATAACCCTTGATTAATTTCAAAAGCATCTTCTTTTAAATACGCTGTTAAGTTAAAATGAACTAAAAACACTCTTACAAAAGAACTTACCAAAGCAACAACAGTTAACAATAGCAGTAAAATAATTACTAAAAAAATACTTGCAGAAATTGCATTTGTATTTTCTTCTATAAAACCATCTATCAATTCTGTTTTCCCTAAACTATCTGTAACTTGTTGTAATTGTTGTAACAAACCAATAACAATGGCAAAAAATATTAATAAATTCTGTAAATGATTTTCTGTTAAACTAACTTTAAATAGTTCTTTAACACCAATTCTAACCAAAGGTTTTGTGTGTTGTTCTTCTATAACTTCAGCTTCGCTAAGTTTTGTGTTTTTAGAAATAACTTCTTTTAAAGCTGTTGCTTTTTTAAGAGACAAAGCTTTTATTGAAATTTCTGTAGTGCTTGAACCAGCAGTTTCTATACTAACCTCAAAAACGCCAATAATTTGCTGAACAATATTTTGCTTAAAATTAATGTTTTGAATGCGATGAAAAGGAATAGCTGTATTTGTTTTTTTAAGAATACCTTGTTTTAAAATAAAGTGTTCGCTCTCTATTTTAAATTGAAAATTTTTGAATATTAAATAAGTTCTTACCAAAAAAAAGATTAGAAAAAAGGCAACTCCTGCATAAATATAAATTGCATCTACTTTGTTTGTTATTTTGGTAAAATCTTTTACAATCAAAAAAACAAGAATCCAAGTTAATTTTAGAAATTTATAAAGATGAGCAATATAAATAACTAAAATTCCTTTTGTAGATTGCCTTGAAAAAGTTGAAAAATCAAACAAATTATTCATCTATTTTTGTGCTAATAAACTCTTTAATTTGTAAAGCCTTTTCTTTGTTGATGCCTTTTATTTCTAAATCATCACTACTATCACCTGCAGTATAAACACTAATGGAAGCTAAATTAAAAATTCTAGAAAATGGTTTTTCATCAATCTCTACATGTTGAATTCTTGAAAACGGAACTGTTGTAATTGTTTTTGTAAATAAACCAGCTTTGTAAGAAATATCTTTGTCTCGAAGAACATACATTCTTTTAGGAAAACTAAAGAGTAAAAATAGAAAAATCAATCCAAAAAAAACTGTAAATGATGCGTATATATAAATTGAATATGCTGTTATTTCTTCAGTAAACGTAAATTTATCTAACAAAACCAGTCCCACAAAAAGAAAAATGAATATTAAAAAAAAATTGATTAAAATTACCTTGAAATAATTTTTATCAATTTTTGTAAATTCAACTTTAATAATATCTGGTAAAGAAACAACTTCTGAATTTTGAAAATAATCTGTCATAGAATTATTGTTGTACTACTTATTTAATAGAAACTGGCACATTGTTTCTTAACGCTTTAACAAATGCACCTTTGTATTTCTTATTTATTTGTAACCTATATTTATTAGCTTCTTTAAGAGTTTTAAAAGCACCTAAACTATATTTTACTAATGAGTTTTCATTGTAAGTTATTACATTATTAATAGCGCTAAATTTTTCACTTTTACGATCTACAGCTGCTATTTGAACTGTATAAATAAGGCCTGATGTATCAATAGAAACTTTTTTTTCTTCTATTTTAGAAACCTGTTTTTTCTCTACTTTAGGAGCTTCTTTAACCGTTTCTTTTTGTTCTATTTTTATAGCTTCTTTCGAGGCGTTTTTAAAAGTTTCTGTAGGAGTTTTTTGAGTAATTTCTTCAGGAACTTCTTCTAAAGTTTCTGTGGTTATTTGCTTTGTTGCTTCGTCAATTTGAAGTTGTGTTAAAGTATTACTATCAGATTTACGAATCATTTCTGGATACTCTGGTTCAGGAATATTCATGTTTCTTCTGTCTTTCTGCTTTTTTGAGCAAGAAAAACTGACTAATAAAAAACAACATAAAACCCCTACAATCTTCATAAATCTATAAATTATTTGCCTCAGCAATTAATTCTGCAATATCTCTTACAATTACACTGTCTTCTTTTTCTTTAAATTTTATACCATCTGTCATCATTGTATTACAATAAGGACAACCAGTTGCAATTATTTGAGGATTGGTTTTTAAAGCTTCCTCTGTTCTTAAAACATTTATTTCTTTATCACCTTTTTCTGCATCTTTAAACATTTGTGCACCTCCAGCTCCACAACATAAAGCTGTTTCTTTACTGCGTTTCATTTCTGTTAAATTTACACCTAATCTTCTAATTAAATCTCTTGGAGATTCATACACTTCATTAGCTCTACCTAAATAACAAGGATCGTGAAACGTAACTCTTTTTCCTTTTAAATTGGTATCATCAATCTTTAAACGACCTTCTGAAATTAAATTTTGAATGAATTGCGTATGATGAAAAACTTCATATTTTCCTCCTAAAGAAGGATATTCGTTTTTTAATGTATTGAAAGAATGAGGATCGCAAGTCACGATTTTTTTGACTTCATAACCATTTAAAACTTCGATATTCATCATGGCTTGCATTTGAAACAAAAACTCGTTTCCTGCTCTTTTTGCAGCATCTCCAGTAGATGATTCTTCCACACCTAAAACTGCAAAATCTACGTTTGCTTGATGTAAAATTTTTACAAATGCTCTACTTATTTTTTTTGCTCTATCATCATAACTTCCTGCAGCACCAACCCAAAACAACACTTCTGGTTGTTTTCCTTGAGCCATCATATCTGCCATTTTTGGTACGTTCATTTCGTGTTGTTTAATTGTTTAACTGTTGAAACGTGTAATTGTATATTTGTTGGTTCTTAAAGTAATTTTACAAAAAAGCAAAATCAATAAAACTAACATTTACTAAAAACTGTAAACTATTTTATTTATTTAGTGGTTAACTGCAAACTGTTACTGATTACTGCCAACTTCTTTTTTACTCTTCATTTGCCCAATTCAACCTATCTTGTTGATTGTAAGCCCAAGGAGCACCATTGTTTTCGATGTTGGTCATCATCATATTTAATTCTTGTGGAGCTGCACTTTTTTCCATTACTAAATATCTTCTCATATCCATAATGATTGATAATGGATCGATATTTACAGGACATTCTTCTACACAAGCATTACAACTTGTACAAGCCCAAAGTTCCTCTTCTAAAATATAATCGTTTAAAAGTTGTTTTCCATCATCTACAAAAGTACCTTTATTTGCATCTATATTTCTACCAACTTCTTCTAGCCTGTCTCTTGTGTCCATCATAATTTTACGAGGAGACAATTTTTTACCAGTTAAGTTTGCAGGACATGCAGAAGTACATCGTCCACATTCTGTACATGTGTATGCATTTAGTAACTGCACCCAACTTAAATCTGCAACATCACTTGCTCCAAATTTTTCTGGAACAGCTTCTTCTTCACCTTCAGCTGGCATTGCATAAGGATCTGCATCAGGATCCATCATTAATTTTACTTCGTTTGTAACCGATTCTAAATTATTGAATTGTCCTTTTGGTTTTAAATTTGCAAAATATGTGTTTGGAAACGCTAATAAAATGTGTAAATGTTTAGAATAATATAGGTAATTTAAGAATATTAAAATACCACCAATATGAAGCCACCAAGCAGTTCTTTCTACAGTATGGATCGTTTCTGGTGTAAAACCATCGAACAATGGTGCCACAAATTGACTTATTGGATTTCCAATTCCTGCTTGTTGAAATGGAACGTCTGTTGCATTCATCACTATAAAAAGCGACATTAGAACTATTTCAAAATAAATGATATAATTTGCATCATTTTTAGGCCATCCTTTTAATTCTCTATTTAAAAAACGTTTGATGTTTGCAACATTTCTTCGTAACCAAAAAATGATAACAGCTACAAAAACTAATGCTGCTAAAATTTCGAAAGTACCAATTAAAAATGCGTAAAAACCATCGCCAATAATGCCTTGAAATACTCTATGAGTACCTAGTAAACCATCAATAATAATTTCTAAAACTTCTATATTTATAATTATAAAGCCAATATAAACAACGATATGAAGAAGTCCTGACAAAGGTCTTTTTACCATTTTAGATTGCCCAATGGCAATCATTAACATATTTTTTAGGCGTTCAGATTTATTGTCTGTTCTGTCTACGTCTTTCCCTAATTTGATATTTCTTGATAATTTCCTGACATTCATCACAAAAAAACCAATACCAACAGCTAAAATGATCGCAAAAAGTATATTTGGCAAATATTGCATAGTTGTTTTTTAAAATACTATTGTTTTAACTCTTCAATTTGTTCTTTTAATTCCTTTAATTCTTGCAATTGATTTTCTGCAGGCGAATATTCTTTTGGTTTTTTGCCAAATAAAGAAAAATGAACATATCGTTTTGGATTTAATTTTAAATCTCTTAATAGCTCTTCTAATTCTTTGGTTGCAGCTTCAATATTACGATACAACTCCTCGTCATTAATTAATTTACCAATAGAACCAGAATTGGAGTTCATTTTTTCTGATAAATTATTAAAATTATCTACAGCGTTTTCTGCTTTTTTAACAATATTATTGATGTTAACGGTTGTTAAACTATCAGAAATTTTACTTAAATTTCCTGTAATATTTTTAGTATTCTGAAGTGTTACTTTAAGATTATCTTGATTATCAACAACAAGCAAATTCACCTTTCTTACAGTTTCTCTTAAATCTGCAATAATGGCTGCTATGTTGCTAATAGAACCATTTACTCCATCAATAGTTTCATCATTTAATATTCTATTTACACCACTAAATAAAGTATCTGCTCTTACAATAACTTTTTCTAGTTTATCTTGTAGAGGATCTAATCTTTCTCCAATAGAAGTAAATAAACTTTCTTCAATTTTACCTTCAAGTGTATCTCCTGAAACAGCCATTTCACCTTCGTAACTAGGAATAATAGCCAAACTTGAAGCTGCTAATGGATTAGGAGAATAAATTCTAACAACACTTTTTCTAGAGAATTGAAAATCGTTTTCAACTGAAAAAGTAACAATTAATTCACCTCTTTTTTCTGGAGTTGTATTAAACTCTATTTCATTAACCTGGCCAACTTTTAAACCGTTTAAAGTTACTGAACTTGCTCTGTTAAGACCACCAATTTTAGAATATTCCACTTGGAATTTTCGTGCTTTACCATCTAACAAGTCATGCCCTTTTAAAAAATTGAACCCCCAAACGAAGGTTACAACTATTAAAACAACTATAATTCCTGTTTTTAATTCTTTAGACATACATAGAAATTTGATAACAATATTACTGAATATTTTTGTTTGATACTGGCAAATTTAAGGCATTTTATTCACTTCTTTTACAGATATTTTTTCACCATTTTTAAAAGCTACAACAAAGGCAGATGTATAGCCTTTCTTTTTAGCAATACTTAACGACGCTATAACATCTTTGTATGAGGAAGTTACACCATAATAGTATTTATAATAAGACCCTACCTTTACTCTTTCAACATTTGTTAATCCTTTAAAATTATAAGATTTTGTTTCAATTTTATTTCTTCCAGATGCTAATTGCACCTTAAATTCAACATCATTCTTAGAGGTTTCAACTATATCTTTTTCAGAAATTTTATCGATAACAGTATTTATTTTTAAATTGCTAACATAATTTTCAATAGCATCTGCAATTGATTTACTCATTTGCAATTGCCCTTTTTTAGAATTTAAATATCTACCTTCATTTTTGTTTGTTAAAAAACCTAATTCTACCAAAACACTTGGCATAATAGTTTCTCTTAAAACTTGAAAATTATCTTGTTTTACTTTTCGATCATTTCTTTTTAATTTAAAAGTAAAGTTATTCTGTATAAGACTTGCAATTTCTAAACTTTTATCTAAATTTTCTTCTTGTAAAAGTGATAATCCAACTACTGACTCTACTGAATTCGCATCAAAACCTACATACCTATCCTTAAAATTATCTTCTAAAAGAATACTAGAGTTTTCTCTTTTGGCAATTTCTAGATTTTTTTTGTTCCCTCTTAACCCTAAAACAAAAGTTCCTGCTCCATATGCATTAGACGTATGAGAATCGCAATGAATAGATACAAACAAATCTGCTTTTGCACTATTGGCAACATCTCCTCTTTTCCATAAATCTATAAAAACATCTTTGTCTCTTGTATAAAGAACTTTAATATCTTTATTTTTCTTTAATTCGTTCCCAACACTTAAAGCAACCTTTAACGCAATATTTTTTTCTTTATATCCGTTTCCTAAATTCCCAGGATCTTTACCTCCATGACCTGCATCAATTACAATCGTGTATTTTTTTTGCGCATTTATGGTAAATCCTGCAAATAAAAAGACAAGCGAAAATGTTAAAAAAACAAGTTTTTTAAATTTGGTATTAATTTTGTTAGTTTGTGAAAAGTTCATCAATAAAATTTAACTAATTTTGGCATCATTAATTTTGTGTTTCAATTATTGAGCCATACTTTTACTTTTATACAAAAATAGCATATATAGCATTGCAATCAAACCTATCATACCTACTTTTATTTTGTTGTATCTTTTTTATAAAGATTAGTTTTGCACAAGATATAAAAACGACAGAAAAAATTGTAATCTCCTCTGTGCAAAGAGATTACATAAATTTACAGAAGAAAGATTCTTTAGTAACTATCAAAAAAGATAGCATCATTTTAAAAAAAGACAGCATACTTCTAAAAAATAAAGACTCAATTGTAAACGATTCTATAAAACCGAAGGAAAGTATTGATGATATCATTACGCATATTGCCCAAGATTATACCATACAAAATGCGAAAGAAAAAACCGTAACTTTATATAATGAGGCGAATATTACCTATACAGATATCGATTTAAAATCAGGGATTATTATTATTGATTATAAAAAAAACACGCTATTTGCTAAAGGAATAAAAGATAGCACAGGCTATGTGCAAAGACCTGTTTTTAAACAAGGTGGACAAGAATCTGAACAGGATTCCATTCTTTATAACTTTAAAAGTAAACGAGCATTAATTTATGGTTTAAAAACCAAACAAGGAGAAATGTTTACCTATGGAGAGAAAACAAAGCAGGTAAATGATTCTACTATTTATATTCGAAAAATAAGATTTACAACCTCAGAAAAAGAGGTTCCAGATTATTATATTAGTACAGATAAAGCAAAATTAGTTCCTGGAAAAAAAATTATTGTTGGTCTAAGTAATTTAGTTTTGGCAGATGTGCCAACTCCTCTTTTTTTACCTTTTGCTTATTTTCCAATGACAGAAACTAGTGTTTCTGGATTTTTAATTCCTGCTTTTGATACAGGAAGTAGCACCAGAGGTGTTGGTTTGCAAAATGGTGGTTATTATTTTGCAATTAACGATTATGTAGATTTAACTTTAACTGGAGATGCTTGGGCAAATGGAAGTTGGGGTTTAAGAACTAATTCTAATTATAATAAACGTTATAGGTTTAATGGTACTTTTAGTTTTAATTATGAAAACATAATTAACGGAATTCGAGGTTTTGATGATTTTGATAAAAGAAGTAATTTTAATATAAGATGGAATCATAGTCAGGATTCTAAAGCAAGTCCTAATTCGAGATTTTCTGCCTCTGTGAATTTAGGAAGTAGCCGATTTTTTAGAGAATCTTTAAATCAGTTTAACCTGAATCAAAATCAAAATAACACTTTTAACTCTTCTGTTAATTATAGTAAAACATTTGTTGGAACACCTTTTAATATGGCTGTTACAGCTTCTCATCAACAAAATACAAATACGGAAAGTATAATAATGACCTTACCATCGTTAACTTTAAATATGAATAGAGTTTACCCATTTGCAGGAAAAGATGGTGTAAAAAAGAATCCAATTCAAAAATTAGGTTTTAATTATAATATGCAAGGTCAATATTTAATTAACACTACAGATGATGAGTTTTTTACCAGTAAAATGTTTGAAACAGCAAGATCTGGTATTCAACATAAAACTAGTACCAATACCAATATTAAAGCATTTAAATATTTTACATTATCACCAAGTGTAAATTATGAGGAAACTTGGCAGTTTGATTATATTGATAAAAAATATGATGAAACTAATAATGTGATTATTACAGATACTTTAAGAGGCTTTAAATCGTATAGAGAATATAATATGGGCGTTAGTTTGTCTACTAATATCTATGGAACTTTCAACTTTAAAAAAGGGAGATTAAAAGCCATAAGGCATACTATTAGACCTACAGTTTCTTATTCTTACAGACCAGATTTTAAAGATAATTATCTTGAGCAAGTTCAACAAACTGCAAACCCTTTAGATGTTATAGATTATACTGTTTTTGATCAAGGTATTTATGGATCTCCATCTGGAGGTTTAAGCAATTCTATTGGGCTTTCTTTAAACAATGTTTTAGAGGCAAAAATGGCACCTAAAGATCCTGATAGTGATGAGGAAGATGAAAAAATAATGATTTTAAATAATTTAAATTTTAATACTTCTTATAATATTGCTGCAGATAGTTTACGATGGTCTAATGTTACCTTTAGTGCTGGAACAAGACTTTTTAAAGATAAATTAGCCTTAAACTTCACTGGTTCTTTAGATCCTTATCAGGTAAATGAAAATGGTAGGAGAATTGATAAGTTTAACCCTGGAATTTTTAGATTATCAAATGCTAATTTAACAGCTAACTATTCAATTTCTAGTTCCGACTTTGATAAAAGTAACAAAGACAATGAAAATAAGAATAACAATGCTAATGGAAACAATAATCCTCCAGATACAATGGGTGCAGATATAGACCCAACAGACAGACAAGGAAGACAAGATTCAAGAGATATTGGAGGTGGAACTAAAAAAACAGATTTATATAAAGGTAAAATTCCTTGGACTGTAAACTTAGTATATGCTGCAACTTACTCTAACAATGGTTTAATTCCAGGAACTGTTGGTGTGCACACTTTAGGTTTTAGTGGTAATGTGGATTTATCACCAAAATGGAAAGTTGGTTATTCTTCTGGTTATGATGTTAAAAATGGTGCTTTTTCTTTCTCAAGATTTAACTTTACAAGAGATTTAGATAGCTGGCAATTTAATTTTAACTGGGTTCCTTTTGGTTCACAGTCCTCTTATACCTTTTTTATTGGTGTAAAATCATCTACTCTAGCAGACTTAAAGTGGGATAAAAATAAACCACCAGATAGATTGTTCTAGTTGGAAGTTTGAAGTTTGAAGTTTGAAGTTTGAAGTTTGAAGTTTGAAGTTTGAAGTTTGAAGTTTGAAGTTAAATTAAAAAAAAAGAAATCTATTTAAAAAGAATAATCCTAAACATTTTGAAACTTATATAAATGAAAAAAATAATATCAACTACAAAAGCACCTGCTCCTATTGGGCCTTATAACCAAGCAATTTTAAGCGGAAATACATTATATACTTCTGGACAAATAGCAATTAACCCAGCAACTGGAGAATTGGTTTTAGATTCTATTGAAGCTGAAACAACACAAGTAATGGAAAATATGAAAGAAGTTTTAGCTGCTGCTGATATGACTTTTGAAGATGTTATAAAATCATCTATTTTTATTGCTGATATGAATCAGTTTGCTAAAATAAATACGGTTTATGGTTCTTATTTTAATGAAGAAACTGCGCCTGCAAGAGAAACTGTTGAAGTTGCAAACTTACCAAAATTTGTAAACGTAGAAATTAGTATGATTGCTGTGAAGTAGTTTTTAGTTTTTAGTTTTTAGTTTTTAGTTTTTAGTTTTTAGTGAAAATGAAAACTTTGAAATTAAACAAACAATAAAAAACCTGATAGAAAATTAATTCTATCAGGTTTTTATATTTATATGAAATTGTTGTTACTATAAAGTAGCAGCATATTCAATTAAGTCAACTATTTTAGTTGAATATCCCATTTCATTATCATACCAAGAAATAACTTTTACAAAATTATCATTTAAAGCAATACCAGCTTTAGCATCAAAAATTGAAGTTCTTGTATCACCAACAAAATCTTGAGAAACTACTAAATCTTCAGTATAACCTAAAATACCTTTCATTTCTTCGCTTTCTGAAGCTGTTTTCATTGCTGCACAAATTTCTTCATACGTTGCTGATTTTTCTAACTTTACAGTTAAATCTACCACAGAAACATCCATAGTTGGTATTCTAAAAGCCATACCTGTTAATTTACCATTCATTGCAGGAATTACTTTTCCTACTGCTTTTGCAGCTCCAGTAGAAGAAGGAATTACGTTACCAATTGCAGAACGTCCACCTCTCCAATCTTTTACAGAAGGTCCATCAACAGTATTTTGTGTTGCAGTTGCAGCGTGTACAGTTGTCATTAAACCTTCAACAATACCAAAGTTATCATTTAAAACTTTTGTTATTGGTGCTAAACAGTTTGTTGTACAAGATGCGTTAGAAAAAATCTTTTGATCTGCTTTTAATTCTTTATTATTTACACCCATAACAAACATTGGTGTATGATCTTTAGATGGTGCAGATAAAACAACTTTTTTAGCTCCTGCTAATAAGTGCTTTCCAGCAGTTTCTTCTGTTAAGAAAAAACCTGTAGATTCAATTACGTAATCTGCATCAACTTCATTCCACTTTAAATTTGCTGGATCTCTTTCTGCAGTAATTCTAATTTCGTTTCCATTAACAACTAATTTACCATCTTTTACTTCAACAGTTCCATCAAATTGACCATGAACTGAATCGTATTTTAACATATATGCTAAATAATCTACATCTAATAAATCGTTTATTGCTACTACTTGAACGTTATCTCTTAAAACTGAAGATCTAAATGCTAATCTTCCTATTCTTCCAAATCCGTTAATTCCTACTTTTATCATTATTACTTAATTTTAAATATTATGTGGTCATTATATCTGACACACGAATTAATTCTTTATTTATCTTTGATTGTCCTTTTATGGCTTTACTTAAAGGAGTTACAGCTATTTTATCGTTAATTAAACCAACCATTAAGTTCGATTTACCATCCAATAAAGATTCTACTGCTTTTACCCCCATTCTACTTGCCAAAACTCTATCGAAACAAGAAGGTGAACCACCTCTTTGCATGTGTCCTAAAACCGATACTCGAACATCGTATTCTGGTAAATGTTCGTTTACGTAATCTTTTAATTCAAATACGTTTTTACCTGTTTTATCACCTTCTGCAACAATTACAATACTCGACGATTTTCCAGATTCTTTACTTCTCTTTAAAGATTCTAACAAACGCTCTAAACCTAAATCTTCTTCAGGTATTAGAATTTCTTCTGCTCCTGCTCCAACACCAACGTTTAATGCAATATGTCCCACATCTCTTCCCATTACTTCAACAAAAAACAATCTGTTATGAGAGGATGCTGTATCTCTAATTTTATCGATAACTTCTACTGCATTGTTTAAAGCTGTATCATACCCTAAAGTATGTGTAGTACCAGCAATATCATTATCTATGGTTCCAGGAATTCCCATGATTGGGAAACCGAATTCTTTATTAAAAATCAAAGCACCTGTAAAAGTTCCATCTCCACCAATAACAACCAAAGCATCTATATTTGCTGCTTTTAAGGCATCATAAGCTTTTTGTCTTCCTTCTTTGGTCATAAATTGTTTAGACCTCGCAGACTTTAAAAAAGTACCTCCTTTGTTAATAATCCCTTTTACACTACGTGCATTTAATTCGATAAAATCGCCTTCTATCATCCCTTCATAACCTCTGTAAATTCCTGCACATTCTATTTTATAATATGCACAAGTTCTTACAACAGATCTTATTGCTGCGTTCATTCCTGGGGAATCTCCTCCAGAAGTCATTACGCCTATTTTTTTAATTTTCTCCATATATTATGATGTAAAAATAAATCTTTTAAGTGGTTTAAAATAATTAAATTACGAAATCGATATAGCCTTTAACCCCTTAATTTTAAAAGGAAAAATACAAATTTAAGTACGAAAACCATTTCGTTTTTAGTGAATATACTGTTAAAAATTAAAGGTTCTAATTTCCTTCAAAATTTATTAAAGAGTTTACTTTTGATATCAAAGAATCCTTTTCCTCGTTTTTTTTCTCCTTATTTTTTGCCTCTTTGATTTTCGCCTCTTTCTTTAGGCCAATTCTTGTAAGTAAGCCAGATAAAGTATTAAAGTTTACTTGATAAGATAAACCAACTCCTTGCGTGTAACCTTCTTCTTGTTGTGAGTATTGAATTTCGTTTTGTCTGTTAAAAATTATGCCTCTAAAATTTCCTTCGGTATTTAAAAGAATTTCAACTTTAACTTCACCAACAACACTCGATTGTGTTTGTGCACCCACAGGAACACCAACTTTTCCATTTATAATAACTCGATCACTAACTTGTGTGCTTACAGAAACATCTACTTGATTATCGATATTTAAACGATCTATATCATTTCCTCTTTCTCCTTGTTGATAATCTAACCCCAATTGAAACTTACTATCTGGATTGTTTAATAAATTAGAAAAAGCGCCTGCAAGTGCACTTGAAGCAGTTCCTGTTAAAGTATTATTCACATCAAAATCTACTTTATCTGGATTTCTAAATGTATTAAATGCTAATAAGGATATAAATTGAGTGGTTTTCTCGTTCACATTATTATCATTTAAAACAAACTCTAACTCACTTGCAATTGTTGGATCTACATTTGTAAGCTGAATATCTAACTCCTGTTTTGAGTTAAATAAATCTCCTGTAATTCTTGTTACCAAATCTATTTCCTCTCTTCTATTTGAGTTAAAATTTTGTAATAAAACTCCTGGATTAGCTTTTGCTTTGTAAATGGCAGTAACATCTAAATTTGCTTCATAAGGATTTCCAATCCAAGAAACTGTTCCTCCTTTTTGTATTATAAAAGGTTTATTAATAATGCCTCCATATTTAAAATCGTATACCCCAGTATCAATTCTGTAATCTCCATACATATTAAATTTACCTCTTGTATCAATTCTAATTTGTAAGTTTCCAGCTCCTCTTCCTGTTAATTGGCTTCCGTTTACTTCATCAATTACAACTTGTGCTTCTGCATCTTTAGTAACTTCTAAATCGATGTTTAATGTTAATCCTTTTAAAGCTTCTTGTGCTAATTCTCTTTGCTTATCTTCTACTTTTATTTTATCAGATTTAAAATAGATTAAACGAAAACTATCTACAGTTTCCACATCTTTTAAAGGTACAACAAATTTTGTTCTAGGATTTGTTGTGGCATTAATATCGATGGTTAATTGATCTGTTAAACCCGAAATTGCAACAGAACCTTTCATAAATGCAGTTCCATAATAGGTAGCTTCTTCTGTATTTTTTGTATCTAATGCCACCAAATTTTCGGTATCGATTTCTAAATCTAAAAACCATTGTTCAAAATTTTGATGCGTAATATTTCCAAACAATCTTCCTGTAGAATTGTATTTAGTATCTACTAATTTGATATCTTCTAAAATAAAAGATTGTTGCTCTAGAGAAATGATGGATTCTCCCTCAAAATCAAAATCTACATTTAAATAAGGGAATTTTAAACCTGCATTTTTCAATCTTAAAACACCTTCCATATCTGGGTTTCTTAGAAAACCTCTCAAAAAGAAATCACCAGAAACACTACCTCTTAAAGACGAAATTACATCTTGCCCTAAAGGACTAAATGCTTGCAAATTATAATCTTCTAAATAAACGCCAATATCTATAATCGGTCGTTTATTTGAAAAATCTAAAACACCAGTTGCTGCAATACTTTTTACATTTTCATTATTGATTGATAAATCTACATTGTATTTTTCGTAGGAATTATCTCCTGCAATATTTATGGCTAATTCTCCTTGTTTAAAGTTGTTAACTTCAAAATTACTGATAATTAAATTAGCTTCTGGACTATAAACAGTTCCTTTTTGAACAAAATCTACATTCCCAGAAACCCTGCCTTTTAAAGCCAAACTATCTATTTCTGGTAAAAAACTTTGTAGTTTAACTTTGGTTAAATTTGCAAGTAGCATTTTTTCGCTATCTCCTTTTAAACTTCCTTTAAATTCAATTTTTTGCTGACCAGATATTAGTTTAAACTGACTAAAATCAAACTCATTGTTTTTTAAATCGAAGGTAATTTTATCTGTATATTCTTCATCAGGATTAATACTCCATGCAGTATTTTTTATGACGAAAGTAGATTTTTCAAAACCTAAAACATTTTTATTTTCTTTATTGATGGTATAATAGAAATCTAAATTAAAATTCTCATTGTTTTGTAAACCTCCATCAAATTCCGATTTAAAATAAAGCGTATCATTTTCTGTTCTATTTAAAAGATTTAGTTTAGAAATATTATAGAATTTAGTATTTACTTCTGCAGCTGTTAAATGAGAATTATACAGTGGATTTTGATTATCTGTCCTCAATAAAATTTCTTTAAACTCATTGCCATAAGCATCTATTCTTGGTGATGAAAATGTAAACCTAAGTTGATTTTTGTTAGACTCTATCTTGCCTTTCAATTTGGTGTTATCATCAATATAAATATCAGGAAAAAATACATTTACAATTTGATTATATACTGTAAAATTAAAATCTAAAAACTGGTTTGGAGCAACTTCATAAGGTTGATAATTGGTATAAATACTTCCTAACGCATTTTGTGCAACTTTAGCAACTTCAGAAAACGTAAACTTACCAGTTACATACCCTTTTGCAATATCTTCTGATTCTAAATCGATTCTCTTAATACTATCTTTTACCGAAGATGAAACCGTAAATTGTTTAAAACTAAATTCCTGTTTTTGATTGGTATAAAAAACATCTTTAAAAATGGCGTTTCCAACAATATCATCAAGTGTGTTACCTTCAATATCTAACTCAAAAGAACCTTTTAAATGAGCAATACTATCTCTTGTAAATAGGTTGGTTTCTTTTAAATTTAAATAATCAATATCTGACTTAAAATCGAATTCATAAACTTCTGATGATAAGTCTGCTAAACCATTAAACTTCATCTTAAAGTTCTCATCATCAATCGTTAATTCTCCATCGAATTTATTATTTTGATATTGCCCATTTGCATCAATATTTTTGTAACTATATTCTTTAAATTGAAACTCTGAAACCTTACCAATAAAAGAAGTACTAATATTTTCTAATTTAAAACCACTTCCATTTACATCACCTTTTAAAGAAATTTTACCAAATAATGGATCGTTGAAAAAATTACCGATATTAAAATTTTTCAATTGAATTTTTCCATCATATTTTGCGTAATCTATATTTTCGATATTCGCTATTTGCAAATCTGTTTTTAGGGTACCAATTACAGAATTTACAGTAATATTTGTTTGAATTTGATCTGGAGTAACTTTTACTTGTCCATTTAAATTGAATTTTCCTAGTTTGCCAAATTCGGTTGGCAAATTATTACCCAAAACGTTTGGTAAAATATTTTTTAATTCTCTATAAGTGGCTGTTAAATTAGCCAAATCTCCTTCAAAAACAAAACCTCTCTCTCTACTTACAGCATTTACGAAGAATAAATCTCCTTGTATTTTTAACCCTTTTTCTGAGGATGATATTAAATTCTTTAGCTCAAAGTTATTGATAGTTCCATTTAAGTTTCCTTCTAAGCTTAAAATATCATTTCCACTCAATTCATTATAAAAGTTTTTAACATCTTGCACAGCAACTTCACTCTCATTAAAACGTGCTTTAATTTGAACTTTATTGTTAAAATCTGATAAATCTTCTTTCTTATACAAAAAATCGATATCTGCTTTTATGTTGGTGTTTTCGGTCTGTAAAGTGGTATTTTTAAAATGCATTGCAGTTTCAGAATACGAAAAATCTGTAGTTAAATTGGTTACATCCAAACCATATTTATCATTAAAATACAAACCTCTAATATTGCTCGAAAAATTTGAACCAACAATCGATAAATCTTGTAAATTTCCACCAGCATTTTTTGCTGCATAGTTTACAGAATCTGCTTTATTGGCATTTGTTAATCTAAAATTGAGGTTATTTACGTAAACATTAGATGTTTTTAAAATAAAAGGATTTAGCGAATCTTTAGGAGATCCATCATCAAAAGAATCAATAAAAACGCCCATATTATCATCTTCTTCGCCTTTATAGGTTTTCATGTAATAATAGGCGCCATCAAGATAAATATCATTCAAAAAAACCTCTTTGTCTAAAATTCTTTTGGCATTTATGATCGATGTTGTTAATTTCTCAACATAAATCATGGTATCTTTATGATGATCTTTAATTTCAACTCCTTTTAAATTTACACTTCCTAAAAAAGATAAATCAATCTTTTTAATCGATAAATTGGTTCCAAAATCTTCGTTAATTTTATCTGTGTAATGTTTCCCAATTTTTGTTTGTACAGCAGGAATAGAAAGCACTATACTCATCAATAGTAAAAAGAGGATAAAGTACCCTAAGAATTTCAGTATTTTCTTTCCAATTATTTTGATATTTGCTGCTTTTAAAGTGCTTGTAAAATTTAAGTAATTATACTCAAAAAAAGTACCATTTAGTACAAAGAACGTGCAATTTTAACAAAGAATTAAATTTCTATTCTTAAAAAATGGAGAGGTGCATAAATTAATCCTTAATTTTGCAACACTTTAACTAATTTTTGATGAAAAAACCTGTTTATATTTTAGGAATAGAATCTTCTTGTGATGATACAAGTGCATCTGTAATTTGCGATGCCAAAGTGCTAAGTAACGTTGTTGCAAATCAAGAAGTTCACTCAAAATATGGTGGAGTTGTGCCAGAATTAGCTTCGAGAGCACATCAACAAAATATTGTTCCTGTAGTGCAACAAGCTTTGGAGCAAGCCAATGTAACCAAAGAACAATTGGCTGGAATTGCTTTTACAAAAGGCCCAGGTTTAATGGGTTCACTTTTAGTGGGAACCTCTTTCGCAAAATCTTTGGCTTTGGGTTTGCAAATTCCTTTGTTGGATGTAAACCATATGCAAGCGCACATTTTGGCACATTTTATTAAAGATGATGAAAGTAAAATACCAACATTCCCATTTATTTGTTTAACAATAAGTGGTGGACATACACAAATTGTAAAAGTTATCAATCATTTTGAAATGGAAATTTTAGGTGAAACAATTGATGATGCTGTTGGTGAAGCTTTTGATAAATCTGCCAAAATTTTAGGATTGCCTTATCCTGGAGGTCCTTTTATAGATAAATATGCGAAACTAGGAAACCCAAAAGCTTATAAATTTACCAAACCAAAAGTGGGCGATTTAGATTTTAGTTTCAGTGGTTTAAAAACAGGTATTTTATATTTTATTCAAAAGCAGCAAAGAATAAATCCTAATTTTGTTGAAGAAAACCTGAACGATATTTGCGCATCAATTCAGTTTACAATTATTGAAATTTTGATGAATAAGTTAAAAAATGCAGTTAAAAAAACAGGCATTAAACAAATTGCAATTGCTGGTGGCGTTTCTGCAAATTCAGAAATTAGAAATCGCTTACAATTAGCTGAAAAACATTTTGGCTGGAAAACCTACATTCCAAAATTTGAATATACTACAGATAATGCAGCAATGATTGCAATTACTGGCTATTTAAAATTTTTAAATAACGATTTTGCGAATGCTGATGTTACTGCTAAAGCACGCTTAAAAGTTACAGAATAACGCTCTTAGAGAGTTTTTTATTACCAACTAACTTTAATTCTCTTTGATAAAGACTTTTGATAAATCAATTAAACTAAAACAATTTGAAAACCTTTAAAAACAGATTTTTATATAATATTTATTACTTTCTATTTTGGGTCGTTTATTTCGTTTTTGCGCGTTTCTTTTTTCTGATGTATTATGTTGATAAAACTCAAGAATTAGAAGCATCAACAATAGGAAAAACATTTTTATATGGTTTGCGATTAGATGCTTCTTTTGCTGCGTATTTATCGACAATTCCTTATTTATTAATCATGTTTTCTGTGATTATCAACCCAAAAATCATTTTAAAAATCATAAAATGGTACACTTTTATTATCATCACTTTTATAAGTTTATTATTACTCATTGATGCTGGTTTATACCAAGCTTGGGGCGTTCGTTTAGACACTTCTTTGCTTCCTTATTTAAATACACCAGAATTAATGATTTCTTCAACATCAACTTTTCAGTTGGTTTCTGGTATTTTTGCTTGGATTTTAATTTCGTTCTTTTTTATTCAAATTTTCAAAAAAATTCATCAAAAAAATAGCGATAAAATCAGTTTTAGAAATTGGTTACATCTTCCTTTTTTTTTGTTGATGACAGCTTTTTTGATTATTCCTGTAAGAGGTGGTTTTCAAATTGTGCCTGTAAACCAAAGCAACGTTTATTTTTCTGAATCGATGTTTGCAAATCACGCAGCCATTAATTTTATGTGGAATTTTTCTAACACACTTACGCATAAAACAGATGGCACAAATCCTTATAAATATTTTGAGGATGAAACAGCCTTAAAAATCATCAACAAAACAAAAAACAACCTTTTACTTGCAGATACAGATTCTATTTTAACAACCACAAAACCTAATGTTATTTTAATTCTTTGGGAAAGTTTACCTGCAAAAATCGTGGGCTCTTTAGGAGGTGAACCAAATGTTACTCCCAACTTAAACCGACTTTCTAAAGAGGGTTTATTATTCACAAATTTCTATGCAAATGGCGATAGAACAGATAAAGGAATTCCTGCTGTTTTAAGTGGCTATTACCCACAACCTGTAAAGAGAATTATGCGAATGCCAAACAAAACCAGAAGCTTACCAATGTTGCCAAAAAAGATGGCAGAATTAGGTTACAAAACGTCTTTTTATTATGGTGGAGATTTAAATTTTGGCAATATGAATACGTATTTACGAAATGCAGGAATTTCAGAAATTATAGATGGAAGTCAATTTGATAAAAAAGATTGGAACTCAAAATGGGGCGCTTATGATGATGTTTTTATGAAACGTTTTGCAGATGATTTATCAACCCAACAACAAGACCCTTTTTTTAAAATTGCATTAACATTAACGAGCCATGAACCTTACGAAATAAAAGGCGAGTATAAATTTGGAAAAGAAACGCATGATAATCAATTTAGAAGTGCACATTTTTACACAGATAGTGTTATTGGCGATTTTATCAATTTTGCCAAAAAGCAAGAATGGTATAAAAATACGTTAATTGTAATTATGTCAGATCATGGACATAGTTCTCCAAAGCATGAAGGGCCTTATTTTTCACCTAAAAAATTTAGAATTCCTATGTTATGGCTTGGAGGAGCTGTAAATTCAAATATCAAAGAAGTTAATAATTTTTCTAGCCAAGTAGATTTTTCTTATACTTTATTAGATTTATTAAATGGCGATAAAGATGACTTTGATTTTGGTAAAAATATTTTTAATACTTCAGATGATCAATATGCTTATTACAGTTTCAATAAGGGTTTTGGAATAAAAAATAAAAATGGATTTTATCTTTATGATTACGTAAGTCAAAAACCGATTTTATATGAAGGTAAAAATTCTCAAAAACTAGATTCTTTAGGAAAGTCTATTACACAGCATTCTTATCAAGATTTTTTGGAAAGAAAATAGATGTATTATAGTAAATCTATAAAATTGTTTAAGCTAAAAGTGTTAAACTCCAAATTGTCTTAAATGATGATCTACATGTTTGTAGAATAAATTATTCCATTCTTTTGCTGTTAGCTTTCCAAACGAGTGAGATTCTTTTCCTTCAAATTCTTGCTCTCCTAATTGTTGAGTTTTTGTAATAAAATCGATTAATCGCTTTTTTTATGTTTCAAAATTCTTGCTATCTGTTATAACAAATTGTTTTGCAGTTCTACCATTTTTAACATAGGCTTTCTCTGAAGTTACAATATTTTTAATTAAAGTTTTCATCAAAAATCTTACAAAAGCATTTGGTCTTGGATGCTTATCTGTATAGACCATTTCATAGGTTACACAGCAATATGCTAACATTTGTGCCACAGACATTTTACCCCAAATTGGTTGAGTTTGAGAAGTTAAATCCTCAATTCTAGCAACAACTTCTTCAGTAATTTCTTTTGTGAAAATGTTTTTCATATTAATGTAAAATTTTAAATAGTAATTCTTTTAGAATATCTCTTTGAGTTTGGCTTGCTCCTACTCCTTTGCTTTTCACATCTGCATCTCTTAAAAAGGCAATTACTTGTGCAACTTTTCTCATAGGATAATTTCTGGCAGCCGTAAAATAATCATCAATAAAATAAAAACCAACCCCCAAAGATTTAGAAACAGCATCTTTAGATTTATTTTCCAAACCATGAAATAACAACAATTTTGTAAAGAAACTATTCAATAATGAAATCGTCATTACTGTTGGGTTATTTTTTGGGTTTTCCACAAAATAATTGATAATTCTATTGGCCTTCTTAATGTCTTTTGTGCCAACTGCTTTTTGCAATTCAAAATTATTAAAGTCTTTAGAAATTCCAATATTCTCTTCAATATGTTTATCATTAATGATGGTTTCTACTGGTAGAATCAACATTAACTTATCCAATTCATTTGCTATTTTGCTTAAATCAGTTCCCAAAAACTCCACTAACATATGAGCAGCTTTTGGTTCTATTTGATATTTTTTTCCACTTAAAACTCTTCTAATCCAATCTGAAACTTGATTGTCATATAATTTTTTACTCTCGAAAATTAAACCCGATTTTGCAATGGCTTTGTGTAGTTTTTTACGTTTATCTAACTTTTTGTATTTATAGTTGATAACCAAAACTGTAGTTGGCTGTGGATTTTGCGCATAAGAAACCAGTTTTTCGATAGTTCTGCTTAAATCCTGAGCTTCTTTAATAATTAAAACCTGCCTTTCAGCCATCATTGGGTAACGTTTTGCAGAAGCAACAATATCTTCTACACTTGCATCTCTACCATACATAATTTGCTGATTGAAGCCTTTTTCAGCTTCATCTAAAACCGTTTTTTCTATATAATCAGATATTTTATCTATATAATAAGGTTCTTCTCCCATTAAAAAATAAATGGGTTTTATATCGCCTTTTTTAATATCTGAAACAATGGTTCTTATCTCGTTCATAAGCCTATCCTTACTCCTTTCCAAAGGAAAGGAAACTCTTGCTAATTAATTATTCTAATGAATACTTTGTCTGAAAATAAATATCTGAAAGTAATTTTTTATACATTTATCGAATGCAAAAACTCAATCTACCCAACTATAAATTCAAACTCAAAAGTAGCGAAAATAAGACGCTTATTTTTGATAATTTTCGAAAAAAATATTTTGTTTTAACTCCAGAAGAATGGGTTCGTCAGCATTTTGTGCAGTTTTTAATTGATGAAAAAAAATATCCTGTTTCTTTAATCGCCATTGAAAAGCAATTAACAATCAACAACAGAAAAAAAAGAACTGATATTTTAGTTTTTAATACTGATGGAAATCCTGATATTATTGTAGAATGTAAAGCACCACAAATAAAAATTACTCAAGCTACTTTCGATCAAATTGCACGATACAATCTAAAACTAAAAGCCAATTATTTAATTGTTACCAATGGTTTAGATCATTTTTACTGCAAAATGGATTTTGAAAAAGAAACCTATATTTTCTTGAAAGAAATACCAGCTTATAATTAAGAAAACTTTAGTTATAAAACAGTTTTTAAAATGTAAATTCGCAAACTTGAAAACAGCAATTGTCATATTAAATTGGAATGGTCAAAAACTACTTGAACAGTTTTTGCCATCAATCGTAAATTTTAGCGCTAATGAAGCCGAAATTTATGTAGCTGACAATGCTTCTACAGATAGTTCTATCAATTATATAAAAGAGTTTTATCCTGCTGTAAAAATTGTTCAAAATGTTGTAAATGGTGGTTATGCAAAAGGGTATAATGATGCTTTACAGTCGATTAATGCCGATATTTATTGCTTAATTAATTCTGATGTTGAAGTTACCGAAAATTGGCTTTCTCCTATTATAGATGTTTTTAAAAGTGATGAAAAAACAGCCATCATTCAACCAAAAATTTTAGATTATAAAGATCAAACTAAGTTTGAATATGCAGGTGCTGCAGGTGGTTTTGTAGATTTATATGGATATCCTTATTGTAGAGGACGCGTTTTTAATCACCTTGAAAAAGATAACAATCAATTTAACGATATTTCTGAAATTTTTTGGGCTTCTGGAGCTTGTTTTTTTATTCGCTCTCAAGTTTATCATCAACTAAATGGTTTTGATGAAGATTATTTTGCACATCAAGAAGAAATTGATTTGTGCTGGCGAACTCAAAACATTGGTTATAAGGTTAAATATGTAGGTATGTCAACAGTTTTTCATATTGGTGGAGCTACTTTACAAGAAACAAATCCTCATAAAACATATTTAAACTTTCGAAATAGTTTATTAAATATAGTGAAAAATGTGCCTAAAAAATGGTTCTTGTTTGTTGTATTTTCTCGATTAATTTTAGACGGAATTGCAGGAATTAAATTCTTGATTGAATTAAGGCCAATCCATACTTGGTCGATTCTTAAAGCGCATTTAAGTTTTTATAAGAACTTTTTTAAATTTTTAGGAAAACGTAGAAAACTTCAGAAAAAACAAGACTATAACTTACATACAAGCATTGTTTGGCAATATTTCTTTTTGGGTAGAAAAAAATTTGAAGATCTAAAGTAATAGATTTAAAATTCAAAATTTTTAGTTCAAAGTTAGGGTAACTTCCAATAAAAGAGGAAAAAATGTAAAATTTTTGATTTTAATTAATCCTCGATACAATTTTCTAAAAAATCAAAAATCACTCAAATTGACAACTTTTGAACTTGAACCCTAAACTTTGAATTAAAGTATCTCTAAACTTCCTTTTCCTTCTCTAACAACTTCTGGTTCATCTCCAGTTAAATCGATAATTGTAGATGCGTAATTATCTCCATAACCACCATCAACAACTAAATCTACCAAATTCTCCCATTTCTCGAAAATTAATTCTGGATCTGTAGTATATTCTAAAACATCATCATCATCTCTAATCGAAGTAGAAACGATTGGGTTGCCTAAAGAAGAAACAATTGCTTTTACAATATTGCTATCAGGAATACGAATTCCGACTGTCTTCTTCTTCTTAAAAACTTTCGGTAAATTATTACTTCCTGGCAAAATAAATGTGTAAGGACCAGGTAAAGCTCGTTTTAATATTTTAAATGTAGGAGAATCGATTTGCTTTACATAATCTGATAAATGGCTTAAACTATCGCAAATAAAAGAAAATTTTGCTTTCTCTAATTTTACTCCTTTCATCAAAGCAATTCTTTCTAAGGCCTTGTTGCTGTTAATATCACACCCTAAACCGTAAACAGTATCTGTAGGATAAATAATTACACCATCGTTTTTTAAAACCTTTACAATTTTATCAATTGCTTTCTGATTAGGATTTTCGTTATAAATTTTTATAAATTCTGCCATCATATAAAATTACAAAAACTCAACCTGAAATACAAATTGAGTTTTTATTATAGGAAGTTTTACTTTTTAAGATTTATCTACCAATCTAAAACCTTCTCCATGAATATTTAAAATCTCCACCAAATCATCGTCTTTTAAATACTTACGTAATTTTGCGATGTAAACATCCATACTTCTAGAAGTAAAGTAGTTATCATCTCTCCAGATTTTTGTAAGTGCTAATTCTCTTGGCATTAAATCGTTTTTATGAATTGCTAACATGCGTAACAATTTGCTTTCTTTTGGCGACAATTTATTTGGTTCACCATCTTCACCAATAGATAAATGACGCAATTTAGAATTGAAGAAAAAATTACCAATTTTAAATTCGAACTGCTCTGATTCAGCAGATTTATCAGATTCTTTGCGTTGTAAAATCGCTTTAATTTTATGCAATAACACTTCAGAATCGAAAGGTTTGTTTAAATAATCATCTGCACCAACAGCATATCCTTTTAAAACATCTTCTTTTAATGTTTTTGCTGTTAAGAAAATAATTGGCACTTCTTTATTGGTAACTCTAATGTCTTGTGCTAAAGAAAAACCATCTTTTCTTGGCATCATAACATCTAAAATACATAAGTCATAATCGCTGTTTTTAAACATGATTAAACCTTCTATACCGTCTTTTGCGTGTGTTACATTATAATCATTTAACGCTAAATAATCTTTTAAAACAGTTCCGAAATTTGGATCGTCTTCAACTAATAATATTTTTTTACTTCCCATTTTTATAATTTTAAATTAAAGGTAATTTTACTGTGAATATGCTTCCTTCTCCTTTTTCACTTTCTACAAAAACTGTTCCATGATGTTTTTCTACAATTTCTTTTACATAAGCCAAACCTAAACCATGCCCTTTTACGTCATGTACGTTTCCTTTTTGCTCTCTGTAAAATTTATCAAAGACCTGTTTTTGAACACTTTTACTCATTCCTATTCCTTCATCTTTTATTTTGATAATAAAAAATTTATTGGCACTTTCTGTATATACATCAATTTTTGGTGCTCCTTGCGTGTATTTTATTCCATTTTCTAAAATATTCACCAAAACGTTTGTTAAATGAAATTCGTTTCCATTTATTTCTGATGTAATTGCTTGAAAATGTGTATTAACAGTTCCTTTTTTATCATCGATTAAAAGGCTAACATGATTAATTGCATCTTCTATAACTTCATGAATATCTATAATCTCTGTACTGATGTCTAATTGATTTTTTTCTAATTTAGAAATACGCAAAACATTTTCTACTTGCTTGTGCATTCTTTTATTTTCGTCACGAATCATATTTACATAACGAATTACTTTTTCTGTATCATTAATAATTTTTGGATTCTTAATAGAATCGATTGCTAAATTAATGGTAGCAATTGGTGTTTTAAATTCATGTGTCATGTTATTGATAAAATCAGTTTTAATTTCTGAAATTTTCTTCTGTTTTATCAATTGATATAAAGAACTTGAAAATGCGATAATAATTATCAATATAAAAAATAAGGATAATAGTAAGATACCAGAAATACCTGATAAAATATGCTTATTTTTTGTTGGAAACGTTACATGTAAAATATATTCTGGAACATTATATTCATCCATAAATAATGGATAAGGATAACTCTCTTTTGTATTAAGTGTATAATAACCAGATTTTATTTTGGTTGCTAAGCCATCACTTCCATAAACACCATACTTAAAATCTAAATTTATATTTCGCTTTTGTAATTCCTCTTTTATCGTTTCATTTAACTCTCTATTATTTACTCGTTGATTTATAGGATAATATTTTTTATAAACATCCATAGCATCAGCAAATAAAGCTTCCTCTACTTTTTTTGATCTGCTTGTAAAAGAAAAACGTTTTTCTTCTATAGGTTTAAATAAATCATCAACTCCTTTTATGATACTTGTTTGAGAAAAATCTTTTTTACTATATACTCTCGTATAAATAATACTTTCATTATCTAAAAAATCTAACGGAATTTCAAAATTCTCTTCTAAAACTGTCGTTCCAAAAGTTATTTTTCTATTGTTTGTTGTATCAATTTGTTGAATTAAAAAATTCTTAATTTGTGCATTGTCTGCAGAAGCTTTCTCGTTAATAATATCTTGTATCTGACTATTAAGTTGACTTTCTTCTTTTTCGTTGATTCTCTCTGCAACACTACCTAGAGATTTTTGAACATCATTGGTAAATTGCTCATTTTTACTTTCTACAGCATTGTTAATCCAATAGAGCTGAACAGCGATAATTCCCATCAGGGAAACGCTCATTAAAACTACAATAAGAACAAACATTTTCTTGCCCATATATCAAAGTTAAGTTATTAAAGAATTGGAATTAACGATTTTAACCTAAATTAACAAAAATAGCGCAAATTTAAGAGTAATTTAACAAAAATATTGATAATTCAAAAAATCGACCTTGTTATTGTGTTAAAATATTATGAATTTTATGAACCTGATTTACAGTATCTTCGAGTTTTTCGTTATAGATTATATAGTTAGATTGTAGCATTTTTTTAGCATCACTCCATTGACTTTTCATTCTATTTAAAACTGCTGTTTTGGTTGATGAATCTCTGGCAATTACTCTATTAATTTTAGTATTTAAATCTGCATACACAGTAACAACAATATCGCAAAATATATTGCTTTTACTTTCAAATAAAATAGCATTCTCGTAAATAATGTATGCTTTGTCTTGATTGTTCTCTATAAATTTTTGAAAATGTTTCCTTACTTCTGGATGTACAATTCCATTTAAAATAGCTAATTTTTCTTTATCTTTAAAAACGATTTCTGCAATAAATGTACGATTTAATTCACCCTTTATAAAAGACTCTTTTCCAAACTCTTTTACAAGTTTTGTTTTTATAATTTCAGACGAATTCATTAACTTTTTGGCTTCTACATCAGCAATATAAATAGCAACATTTTTAAACTCAGCAAAGAATTTTGCAACAGTTGTTTTACCACTTCCAATACCACCTGTTAAACCAACAATTTTCATTTATTTTTGAATTAAAAAATCAATTTTACTAGGAATTATTTTTATGTTTTTTATAAAATCTATTTCCGTTTTTATCTTAGGAATTAAATAACCAACTTCATTTTTAACAGCCATTGCATAATCGCATTCTACAATAAAAGATGTTTCTGATACTTTTGCAAAATTAGACAATGCAACTACATATACAATTTCTACTTTATCTTGTAAAATAGTTAAATTAGTGTTTTCTGGTAAATTTTTAATAATAAAAGGAACTTGAATAGTACCTTCCGTAAACTTATCTACTTTACCAGTAATAGTAACTTTCGTATTTTTAAATTTTAAATTCTTCTGTTTTTCAGATTTTAAGATTGACACTTCTTCTGTAAAGCTACCTTTTACACCTTTTAACGTTAAAGGACTTAAATTAAGATGTTCAATGCTATTTAATTGATCTTTTGGCCCAGAAATTACAATAGAATCTGGAGTTACCTTAAGCTGGTTTAACAAATCATAACCAATATGATACGTAATATCTACTTTTGGTTTTAATGCTACTTTTTTAGAAGTTAAAACACCTAAACTTAAAAAAATTGTGTCTTGCATTATTTCTTCTAAAACAATACCATTTAATAATTGTTTTTGAATTTTTGTAGTTTGATTTCTTGGAAGAAAATAAAATTTTGAAGCGCTTTTTTTCCTCAACCTAGAGGCATCTAAATTAATTTTTTTCGTGGCTAATTTAGCTCGTAAAATTTTAAAACCAGTTGCTGTAATAGAAAGATCTATTTTTTTTATAGGAATTTCTTGCAACAATTTATCTTGTGCAATATTATTATAATTTACAGGATACGTAATAACTGTTGTGTATTCTTTAGAAAAAGTAATTAATAACCAAATCAAAAAAGAGATGATTAGAAACGTAATAAATGTTTTCGGTATTTTCTTTGAAGATGTAGCCAAGAAATTTAATTTTAATGCAATCTAATGAAAAGCTTATAAACAAAAAAATGAGCTTTACTATAAAAAGAAAAGCTCATTTTTTAAAATTTGAAATTATTTTATTTCTTTACAGCAGGTGCTGCTAAATATTGTTTGCTTAATTCCATAGAAATTGCTGCACGTTCAAATTTAATTTTACCTGCACCAGTTTCAATTGTAATTGTATTGTCTGTTGTATTTATTTCAGCAATTTTACCATGAATACCACTTGAAGTAACCACTTTTGCTCCTTTTTTAATTTCTGCTTGAAAAGATTTTTCTTTTTTTGCTTTTGACATTTGTGGTCTTATCATAAAAAAGTATAAGACTAAAATCATTGCTGCAAAAGGCAACATACTTGCTAATGTTCCTGAATCCATGTGTAAAATTTAATTTGTTTTTATTGAACTTTTGGTGTTACCATTCCTTTCAACGTTAAAATCTCTCTTCCAGACTCTGTGTTTGTAATTAAGGTAATGTTTTTTTGTTGTCTGTTTTGTTTACCATTGGTATTAAACCTTACTTGAATTTCTTCAGATTCTCCTGGTTTAATTGGTTTTTTAGGCCAAACTGGTACTGTACAACCACAAGTTACTTGTGCATCTGTAATGACCAAATCTGTTTTTCCTGAATTTGTTAATTTAAAAGTAGTTTCTATAACTTCTCCTTCATTTACAGTTCCAAAATCGTACACAGGGTTTTCGAAAGAAATAGAAGCTGCTCCATTTTTAATTTCTGTGTCTCTAGATTTTGCACTTTCTAAATTATCGCTATTAATTTTAGTAGATGCGTTATTACCATTTCCACAAGAAATAAATAGGCTTGAAGAAATTATAAAAGCGAATAGTATTGATACTTTTTTCATGATATTATATTTTTTGTAAAAATAATAAATAAATTGTCTTTAGCAATGAGGTTACAATAAACCTCTACCTATTTTAACAATTCTTTTATCTTTTGTTAATTCTTTTGAAATTTTATCTAAAACTCCATTGATAAAATAACTACTTTTTACGGTTGAATAATCTTTTGCGATTTCTATATATTCGTTAATAGTTACTCTTGTTGGTATGGATGGAAACTCAATAAACTCTGTAATTGCCATTTTAATTAGAATCATATCAATATCAGCAATCCTATCTGCTTCCCAATTTGGCGTTTTATCTGCAATATCTTGCTCGTAATTTTGTTGTTTTAGAACTGTTTTTCTAAATAACTTGCTTACAAAAGCCTCATCATCTGCATCTTTATACAAAACACCTATAATAAAATTATTACTCGCTTTTTGTTTGCTTAAAGATCTTACAATCCAAGTGTTTACAAAAGGAATATCATCAACCCAAGAAATCATCTTATCTTCATAATAATCTGCTAACTTTTCATTAGGAGCAATTATTTCTTTAAAAAAGTCAATTACAAAAGCCTGGTCTACTTTATAAGAATCTTCTACAGTATCTAAATATTTTTTATATAAATCACTTTTTTGTAATTCATCTAAAATAATTTTAACGTACTCACTATCTAATTCCCAGTTATTTAAATTATTTATTTCAATATAACTTTCAATACTTATGCTTTCTGCTATAAGATTGATCAATTTATTATCAATAAATTTTGTGTTGGGTTTTAGGTCTTCTTTTGTGGCAAGAATTTTCTTTTTAGAAAGTGCCATTCTTTTTGCTGCTAGTTTTTGAACTTCCACCAAAAGTTGAAGGTTTAAAACGTACAAATCGAACATTTTTAGAACACTGTGTTTTAGAAATTTCTCTTCTCTAATCAAATCTTGATTTAGAGATTGCTGCATAGCATATACAGATTGCATTACTTTAACTCGAATATGTCTTCTGTTAATCATTATAAAGAACTTAAAAGGCTTATTTATTTGCGTTGCAAAAGTAGTGTTATTTTACTTTTTGATGCGTACTTTTTTAATTCTTTTTTAAGAAAATATATCTTAGCGAAACTCGTATATTCGTGCTTTATTTTAAAAAGCAAAAAACTCGTTTGAAAGCATTACAATATTTAAATAAATATTTCTCGAAATACAAATGGCGTATTTTAATTGGTTTACTCATTACTATTTTATCGAAACTTTTAGCATTACAAGTGCCAAAGATTATTGGTGAATCTTTTAATGTTGTAGAAGATTATTTAAAAGACAAAACAATTGATATAGCGTCTGTTAAAAAAGAACTTTTAATAAATGTACTTATTATTATTGGTGTTGCTTTATTAAGTGGTTTTTTTACGTTTTTAATGAGACAAACACTTATTGTTACTTCAAGATTAATTGAGTTCGATTTAAAGAACGAAATTTATCAACAGTACCAAAAACTATCGTTAAATTTCTACAAAAAAAATAGAACTGGAGATTTAATGAACAGAATTAGCGACGACGTTTCTAAAGTTAGAATGTATGTTGGCCCAGCTGTAATGTATACTATGAATATGATTGTGCTTTTTGCAGTCGGTTTTACGCAAATGGTTCAAGTAGATTTAAAACTTACCTTATATACGCTACTTCCTTTTCCTCTTTTATCGATTTCTATATTTTTCTTAAGCAAAGTAATACATAAAAGAAGTACAATTGTTCAAGAATATTTATCTGAACTAACCACTTTTAACCAGGAATTTTTCTCGGGAATAAATGTTGTAAAATCTTATGGAATTGAGAAATTAATCATAAAAGATTTTGATAAAATTTCTGATATGAGCAAGGAAAAAAATATTCATTTACAGAAAGCAAATGCGCTCTTTTTCCCTTTAATGCTATTTTTAATAGGTATTAGTAACTTAATTGTAATTTATGTTGGTGGTAATCAATACATAAATGGCGAAATACAATCTGGAGTTATCATAGAGTTTATAATGTACGTAAATATTTTAACTTGGCCAGTAGCTGTTGTTGGTTGGGTAACATCTATGGTGCAACAAGCAGAAGCTTCGCAAGCAAGAATTAATGA
Source organism: Polaribacter vadi (assembly GCF_001761365.1). Taxonomy (NCBI): domain Bacteria; kingdom Pseudomonadati; phylum Bacteroidota; class Flavobacteriia; order Flavobacteriales; family Flavobacteriaceae; genus Polaribacter; species Polaribacter vadi. Next base: position 821,105 of record NZ_CP017477.1, read on the forward strand.
GTTTTTAGATCAAGTGCCAGAAATTAAAAACGAGAGTGAAACATCAACAGAAATTCATGGAAAAGTAACTTTTAAAGACGTTACATTTACGTATGATGACACTAATATTACTGCTTTAAAAAATATTAATCTTACAGTTAACCCAGGAGAAACTTTAGCTATTTTAGGAAATACAGGTTCAGGTAAATCTACTATAATTGAGTTAATTTCTAGATTATATGATACAACAAAAGGTACCATTTTATTAGATGACAAACCTATTGAACAAGGTAATTTAAATGATATTAGAAGTCAAATTGGTTTTGTGCCTCAAGATCCTTTTTTATTTTCTGATACCATTGGCAATAATATAAAGTTCGGTAAAGAAGATGCCACAGAAGATGAAATTATTGAAGCTGCAAAAAATGCTGTAGTTCACGATAATATTATCGAATTTACAAATGGTTACAACACCATTCTTGGAGAACGTGGAGTAACACTTTCTGGAGGGCAAAAACAACGTGTTTCTATTGCTAGAGCTATTATTAAAAATCCTAAAATTTTAATTTTTGATGATTGTTTGTCTGCTGTAGACACAGAAACTGAAGAAAAAATACTTTCTAATTTAGAGAAAGTGTCAAAAAATAAGACGACTTTTATTATAAGTCACAGAGTTTCATCAGCAAAAAATGCCTATAAAATAATTGTTTTAGAAGAAGGAGAAATTATACAGCAAGGCACTCACAATCAACTATTAACACAAGAAGGGTATTATAAGAATTTATACGAACAGCAACTTTTAGAAAAAGAAAATTAATCTTTAACATTGCTACGTAAAATATTTTATTAGATTTGTAAACTAACAAACAATAACTACTATTATAAAGATTATGGCAGAGAGAGTTGAACAGGAAGAAATTTTTTCTCAGGTATTAAGAGCTGGAAGAAGAACCTATTTTTTTGATGTAAGATCTACAAAAGCAGACGATTATTATCTTACTGTTACAGAAAGTAAAAAATTTACACATGATGATGGAACTTTCCATTATCAAAAACACAAAATTTATCTTTATAAAGAAGATTTTTCTGATTTTCATGAAATGTTAAAGAAAGCTACAGATTATATAGTTAATGAAAAAGGTGATGAAGTAATTAGCGAACGTCATCAAAAAGATTTTAAGAAAGAAGAAAGCACTGAAGAAGCAACAACTTCACCAAAAAGTTTTACAGACATTTCTTTTGATGATATCTAGCAATACTTGCAAACTATTTTATTAGCAAGTTTGCAGAATTTTTTTAATTAATTTATATCATTAAAGCTTTTAAAAGAATTTTAATTCAGATTCAATTTACAATTATTTTTACTAAAAAAAACCGTAAGCGAACGTTTACGGTTTTTATTTTTTTATATTTTTTTATATTTTTTTTAGTTTGAAAAAAAGATCCAAATTTAATTACAAAACCTTTTTCATTGTTTCACTTTTAGAAACGGTTTCCTTCCATTCGTTCTTTGGAATGCTATCTTTAGTGATACCTCCTCCAACATAAATCGATGCTTTATTATGGTTGATTTCCATACATCTTAAATTTACATATAATTGCGAACTTTGAATAGCTCCATTTGATTTTTTAAGATTTAATTCCCCCAAAAAACCAGTATAAAAACTTCTGTTATAATTTTCATTTTTGATGATAAAATCTCTTGCCATGTTTCTTGGCAAACCACAAACTGCTGGTGTTGGATGCAAAGCTCGTATTAAAGATTTTAAATCGGCTTTTTCTAGTAACTTTCCTTCTACTTTAGTTCTTAAATGCAATAAATTTCCAGCTCTAATAGTTTCTGTTTTATCAATTTTTAAGTTCGATGAAATTGTTGCCAATTGCTTTTCTATAAAATCGGTTACTAATTGCTGTTCTTCTAATTCCTTACTTTTCCAAACCACGTTAATTTGTTCAGTAAATGTAGATTCTGAATCTTTATTGGCAACTTGCGTTCCTGCTAAAGACATTGTTTTAAAATTAGCATCAGAAATTTGCAACAAGGTTTCTGGAGTTGCTCCTAGCCACAACCCTACATTGGGATGAAACCAAACATAAACAAATGCATTTTGATACTTTTTTAGTAATTTTTGATACACTAAAAGCAATTCAAAGTCAGATAACTGAACTGATTCTTTGCGTGAAATTACTACTTTTTGAAGATCGCTTTTATTAATTTCATCAATGGCTTTTTCTACAATTTTAATATGATTTTCTTTGGAATCTTCATCAACCAAAGATTCATTTTTATCAAAATTAAAATCGTTTAACAACAATACTTCTTCCAGAAATGTAGCTTTTTCTGATGGAAATAAAATTGCCTTTTCATCAACATTAAAAGGCGTAAAAACAAAACCAGATTCTGTAAAATTTTCTGTATACATTAACGAATCATCATTCACAAAAAACCCAGAAATCTTGTTTTCATTAGGTTTTCTATAAACTACAAAAGGTAACTTATCTTTGTAAAATGCTGTGATTGTGTTAAAAATCTTCAATATAAATAGTTTAATAATTCTTCTTTACTAAATTTAAAATTTGATAAAATCTGCTAAAAATTCCATCAAAAACTCAAATCAATTATTATCTTTTTGCTAAAATAATATTCGTCATTTTAGCAATAGAAATTAAATTATCTTCTTCATCTACAATTTTAACTTCCCATAAATGAGTTGTTTTTCCTTTGTGAATATTTTTGGCAGTAGCAAAAACCACACCTTCTCTTTTACTTTTTATATGATTTATAGAAAGCTGAATTCCGTTTATAAAATGTTCTTTACTATCAATAAAAAAATTGGAAGCTGCACTGCCCACAGTTTCTGCCAAAGCTGCAGTTGCTCCTCCATGTAATTGTCCATAAGGTTGATGAACTTTAGGTGAAACTGGCATTTTAGCTGTTAAAAAATCATCACCAATAGCAACATATTCTATATCAAGCGTTTCCATTAATGTATTTTTATTACGAGCATTAAATGCTTTTAGGAGTTCTTTTGTATCCATTCTAAAAAGGTTTTATCTTGTAAAAATACGCATAAAAATTTGTATTTTTGCCATTGAAAAGAGCAAGAGATTATGTACAAAATAAGAATTATTTTAGATACCAAAGAAGATATTATTAGAACTATTTTAGTTGAAGAAACTATTAATTTAGAAATTTTGCACAAAACAATTGCTTCGTCTTTTGGTTTTGCTGGGCAAGAAATGGCTTCTTTTTACAGAACTGATGATGAATGGACTCAAGGTGAGGAAATTCCGTTATTTAATATGGCAGAAGCTGGCGAAGATATTTCTATGAAAAGTTGTATTTTAAATGAAACGTTGCCAGAAGAAAACAGCAAACTTATTTACGTATACGATTTCTTAAAAATGTGGACTTTTTATGTAGATGTTGTTGAAATATCGGACGAAAAAAGAGACGATTTACCTCAAATAATTTTAACTGTTGGCGAAATTCCTGCAGAAGCTCCAGAAAAAGAATTTGTTGCAGAAAAAATAGACGATGGTTTTGGTGATGAAGATGATATTGATGATGAATTTGGACATTTTGATGATTTCGATTATAATGAGTATTAATTGTTGTGTAATTGTGTAAGTGTTGAATTATGTAAAACGCTGACTATTAAATATTATGTAATTATTTCCAAGTGATAAAAAATTGCCACGAATTCACGAATTTATTTAAGTATAACCTTAAAATAATTCGAGAATTCGTGGCAAAATATTTTTAGAATACTTTTTCCATAAAATTGGAAACTGAATACTGCTACTGCCAACTGTAAACTGTATATTGTAACAAATTCGTACTTTAGTCGTCTTATTTTTATAACTGACTAAATCAATTTCTTTGGAAACAATCTTATCTCTCAAAAATCTCGATAAAAAATACGGAGCTGTTCATGCAGTAAATAATCTTTCTTTTGATATTCAAAAAGGAAATGTTTACGGAATTCTTGGACCAAATGGCTCAGGAAAATCAACAACTTTAGGCATTATTTTAAATGTTGTAAACAGAACTTCTGGCGAATTTTCCTGGTTTAATGGAAATTTATCTACCCATGAAGCACTTAAAAAAGTAGGCGCAATTATAGAACGTCCAAACTTTTATCCTTACATGACTGCAACTCAAAATCTGGCGTTGATTTGTAAGATAAAAGGAATATCAACAGAAAAAATAGATGAAAAATTACAAACTGTAAATCTTTTTGAAAGAAGAAATAGCAAGTTTAGCACCTTTTCTTTAGGAATGAAACAACGTTTGGCAATTGCATCTGCATTGTTAAACGATCCAGAAATTTTAATCTTAGACGAACCAACAAATGGTTTAGATCCTCAAGGAATTCATGAAATAAGACAAATCATCAAAAAAATTGCAGCAAATGGAACCACTATTTTATTGGCTTCGCACCTTTTAGATGAAGTTGAAAAAGTTTGTTCTCATGTGGTTGTTATTAGAAAAGGAATAAAATTATATGCTGGTAGAGTTGATGAAATGACAGCTTCTAAAGGTTTGTTAGAACTAAAAATTGACACAAATGAAGCTGAGTTAATACAACTTTTAGAAAATCATCCTGCAATTTTAAAAGTAACAAAAGATCACGAAACGATTATTGCAACTTTGAATAGTGAAATTTCAGCAACAGAAATTAATCAATTTTTGTTTAATAAAGGTTTTGTTTTAAGCCATTTGGTAAAACGTAAACCAAGTTTAGAACAACAATTTTTAGATTTAACCAACAACAACTAATCAACTAAAATACAAAGTCATGTTAAGACTACTCACTATAGAATTTCATAAATTAAAATATAATAAAGCAAGTAAAATATTATCAATTATTTATTTTGGCTTGCTTACATCAATAGCATTAATTGCAGCCATAAAATTTGAGTTCGGAAGTTTTAAAATACATTTGGCAGATGCAGGAATTTTTAACTTTCCTTATATCTGGCATTTCAACACCTATATTGCTTCCATTTTAAAATTCTTTTTATTGTTAGTAATCGTTTCAATGATGTCTAACGAATACAGTTATAAAACTTTAAAACAAAACTTAATCGATGGTTTAAGTAAAAAAGAATTTATTTTATCTAAATTCTATGCAGTTATTGCTTTTGCAGCAGTTTCTACCGTTTTTGTTTTTATTGTTTCATTAGTTTTGGGTTTAATATATTCAGATTATAATGAATTTGCAATTATAGTTTCTGATTTAGAATATTTAGTAGCTTTCTTTATAAAATTAGTCGGTTTTTTCTCTTTTGGATTGTTTTTAGGCATTCTCGTAAAACGATCAGCTTTTGCTGTTGGTGCTATGTTTGTTTGGCTAATTATAGAAAGTATCTTTAAAGGATTTTTATATTGGCAATTTCAAGGTTCAGATAATTCAGGTGACAAAGTTGATAGTATTATGCAATTTCTTCCACTAGAAGCCATGGCAAATTTAATAAAAGAACCGTTTTCTAGACTAGGAGCTGTTAGATCTGCTGCCAATACAATGGGTGAAATTTTCACAAAAAGCTATTCTGTAGATTTTTTAAACGTTTTAATCGTTTCTTTCTGGACGTTTATCTTTATATTTTTATCCTATAAATTATTATTAAAAAGAGATTTATAAGTTATTTATAATCATTGTAATTTCAATAAAAATTTCAAGAATGGAGTATCATAATTAAAAAATGATACTCCATTTTAATTTTGTGCATAAAATGGTTTAAAGTTATAGTAAGAAGACTCTATTATTATTTATTTCTTATTATTTTTAGCAGATATGGAAAATTAGTAGCACAAGAACCAATAGACAGCCAAGGCTGGAATGGAATGTATCAAGGTAAATTATTACCATCTGATGATTATTGGTTCAATATTACATTAATTCCTGCTGATACTACAAAACCAACCATCAACAAAAAAGGAAACTTTTCACTTTTGAGGAAACAGTAAAGAATGGATAGTTTTATAAAATATTTCACATTTATATTACTTAAATTAGCTAAAAATTAAGAAATCGATTTATATGGACATCAACTTTAATAAAAACGAAGATTACAATAAACTATTAGTTTCAGATTTAAGAAGACGTTTTGCCAAAGTAAAATTAGGTGGAGGTCAAAAAAGAATCGATAAACAACATGAAAAAGGTAAAATGACAGCTCGTGAAAGAGTTGATTATTTATTAGACTCAAATAAAAAATCGATAGAAATTGCTGCTTTTGCAGGCGAAGATATGTATGCAGAACATGGAGGCTGTCCTTCAGGAGGTGTTGTTGTAAAAATGGGTTATATAAAAGGCAAACAATGTATTGTTGTTGCCAATGACGCTACTGTAAAAGCAGGTGCTTGGTTTCCTATCACTGGAAAAAAGAATTTACGAGCGCAAGAAATATCCATAGAAAATAGATTACCCATTATATATTTAGTGGATTCTGCTGGAGTTTATTTACCAATGCAAGATGAAATTTTTCCTGACAAAGAACATTTTGGGCGCATTTTCAGAAATAATGCTGTGATGAGTTCTATGGGAATTACGCAAATTTCTGCAGTAATGGGAAGCTGTGTTGCTGGTGGTGCCTATTTACCAATTATGAGTGATGAAGCTTTAATTGTAGATAAAACTGCGAGTATCTTTTTAGCAGGAAGTTATTTGGTAAAAGCAGCCATTGGCGAATCTATTGACAATGAAACTTTAGGTGGTGCAACTACACATTGTGAAATTTCTGGAGTTACAGATTATAAAGCCAAAGATGATAAAGATGCACTTGACAAAATAAAATTTATTGTTGATAAAATTGGTGATTATGACAAAGCTGGTTTTAGCAAAACTGAAGCTTTTGAGCCAAAAGAAAATCAAGATGATATTTTTGGAATTCTACCAAAAGAAAGAAATGCACAATATGATATGTTAGAAATCATAAAGCGTTTGGTAGATAATTCTGAATTTGAACAATATAAAGAAGGTTATGGACAAACCATTCTTACTGGTTATGCAAGAATTGATGGTTGGGCAGTTGGTATTGTTGCCAACCAACGTAAATTAGTAAAAACAAAAAAAGGAGAAATGCAATTTGGTGGAGTAATTTACAATGATTCTGCTGATAAATCCACACGTTTTATAGCCAATTGTAATCAAAAGAAAATTCCATTAGTTTTCTTACAAGATGTTACTGGTTTTATGGTGGGTTCTAAATCTGAACATGGAGGAATTATAAAAGATGGTGCAAAAATGGTCAATGCAGTAAGTAATTCTGTAGTGCCAAAGTTCACAATTGTTATCGGAAACTCTTATGGAGCAGGAAATTACGCAATGTGTGGTAAAGCGTATGATCCACGATTAATTGTGGCTTGGCCAAGTGCTGAACTAGCTGTAATGAGTGGAAACTCTGCTGCAAAAGTGTTGTTGCAAATAGAAACTGCTTCACTTAAAAAACGTGGTGAAGAAATTACTCCTGAAAAAGAAGCAGAACTTTTTAATAAAATAAAAACGCGTTATGACAACCAAGTTTCTCCATATTATGCTGCTGCAAGAATTTGGACAGATGGTGTAATAAACCCTTTAGATACCAGAACTTGGATTTCTATGGGAATTGAAGCTGCAAACCACGCTCCTATTGAAAAGAAATTTAATATGGGAGTTTTACAGGTTTAGGGAATTATAACTAAAGTTTTTGTCCAGTTTTGTCATGCTGGAAGCATCCCAAACAATAATATAAAAGACTCTTCCAGAGTGACAAAGTGATTGGGAAATATGAAAACAAAATAGAAAGTCAAAACAATAAACACTACCTATATTTCAATCAATAATTAATGACTAATATCACAATTAGTCATTTTTTTATGCCTTATTTTTGCAATAAATTACTAAAAATGAGTAAATCTATTTATATAACAACTATTGAACCTAATAGTGGTAAATCTTTAATATCTCTTGGTATTTTAAGAATGATGCTTAATCAATCTTCTAAAGTTGGGTATTTTAGGCCGATTATCAACAAAGGAGAAAATAACGAATTCGACAACCATACAAACACAGCAATTAATTATTTTAATTTAGATATTGATTATAAAGACTGTTTTGTTTACGAACAAAGTGAAGTTGTAGAATTAATTAGCGAAGGCAAAACTGATGAGGTAATTCACAATATCATCAAAAAATATAAAAATTTAGAAGCTACTTACGATTATGTGTTAATTGAAGGTACAGATTTTTCTGGTGATGGAGGTTTTACAGAAGTGGATGTAAACTTAATGATTGCTAAAAACTTAGGAGTTCCTGTTTTAATTGTGGGTGCTGGAAATGGAAAAAAGAAGAAAGATTTTATCAACACAATGCAAATTACCTACAATTCTTTTGTACAAAAAGAAGTAGATGTTATTGGTTTAATTGCTAATAAAACTGAAGTAGATGAAATTGAATATATAAAAACAGAATTGCATAAATCGATTCCAAAATCGGTGCAAATAGATGTAATTCCAAAGGTAAATTACTTAGCTTTTCCAACCGTAAAAGAAGTTGTTGAAGCATTAAATGGAGAAGTTTTATTTGGCGAACAATTTTTAAATAATTCAATTGGCAGTTATAGTACAGGTGCTATGCAGTTGCGTAATTACATTACTCGAATTAAAAAAAATGCTTTGGTAATTACTCCTGGAGACAGAGCAGATATTATTTTGGGAGCTTTACAAGCAAATGCTTCTAGCAATTATCCAAAAATTGCAGGTATTATTTTAACAGGAGGTTTAATTCCTGAAGATTCAATTCTTAAATTAATTGAAGGTGTGCAATCTACCATCCCAATTATTTCTGTAAAAGGTGGTACTTTTGGTGTTTCAAACCAAATTGGCTCTGTAAAACCAAAAATTTACGCTAGCAATACTAAAAAAATTGTGTTGGCTTTAGATACTTTTGATAAACATGTAAATCAAAAAGGATTAACGAGTATTTTATCGAATTTTAATTCTGATAAATTAACGCCAAGCATGTTTCAATACAATCTTCTGCAGAAAGCAAGAGCCAGCAGAAAACATATTGTTTTACCAGAAGGAAATGATCAAAGAATTATAGAAGCAGCAGCTCGTTTACAGTTATTAGATATTGTAGACTTAACACTATTAGGAAACAGAGAAGATATTCAAATGAAATGCGATCTAATTGGTTTGCAAATAAATTTGGATAAAATAAATATTTTAGATCCTGAAGATTCCATCCATAATAAAAATTTTGCAAAAACTTTATTCGAAGCTAGAAAACACAAAGGCTTAACAGAAACCACAGCAAAAGATTTAATAAGAGATGTTTCTTATTATGGTACTTTGATGATTTTAAATGGTTTAGCTGATGGAATGGTTTCTGGTGCAGTGCACACAACCATGCACACTATTAAACCAGCATTACAAATTATTAAAACCAAACCAGGCGTTTCTGTAGTTTCATCCGTATTTTTTATGTGTTTGTCAGACAGAGTTTCTGTAATGGGCGATTGTGCTGTAAATCCAAATCCGAATGCAGAACAATTAGCAGAAATTGCAATTTCATCAGCAGCATCTGCAGAAGCATTTGGCATCAAAGCAAAAGTGGCAATGTTATCTTATTCTTCAGGAAGTTCTGGAAAAGGTGAAGAAGTAGAAAAAGTTAGAAAAGCAACTGAAATAGCTAAAAAATTGAATCCAGATTTGTTAATTGAAGGACCCATTCAATATGATGCTGCAGTAGATATGTCTGTTGCAAAAACAAAAATGCCAGATTCTAAAGTTGCTGGTCAAGCTTCTGTATTAATTTTTCCTGATTTAAATACTGGGAATAATACCTATAAAGCTATTCAAAGAGAAACTGGAGCTTTGGCAATTGGCCCAATGTTACAAGGACTAAACAAACCTGTAAACGACTTAAGTAGAGGTTGTACAGTTGATGATATTTTTAATACAGTTTTATTAACAGCAATTCAAGCAAATCAAGCATAATTATGAATATTTTAGTTTTAAATGCAGGTTCATCATCTATAAAATATCAAGTGATAGAAATGCCTTCTCAAACTGTAAAATGTGTTGGTTTGGTTGAAAGAATTGGTTTTGAAGACGCCATTTTTACCCATGAAAAAAATGATGAAAAATATTCTGAAATTGTATCAATTTTAAATCATGAAATTGGTTTACAAAGAATTGCAAAAACGTTGTTAGATGCAAAAATTGGAGTTATAAATTCGGTTGATGAAATTGAGGCTGTTGGTCACAGAGTTGTTCATGGAGGTAATAAATTTAGCGAAACTGTTATCATTACTGAGGATGTAAAAAATAACATTCACGATTTATTTGATTTAGCGCCTTTGCATAATCCTGCAAATTTAAAAGGCATCGAAATAGCTGAAACTATCTTTACATCAGCAAAACAAATTGCAATATTTGATACGGCTTTTCACCAAACAATGCCAAAAGAAGCGTATCAATATGCCATTCCTAATTCTTTTTTAGATAAACACAAAATAAGAGCTTATGGTTTTCATGGAACAAGTCATAAATACGTTTCTGAAAAAGCAATTGAGTATTTAGGAGAAAAATCTTCAGAAAAAATAATTACCATTCATTTGGGAAATGGTTGCTCTATGGCTGCCATAAAAGATGGAAAGTGTATTGAAACTTCTATGGGTTTTGCTCCTTCTAATGGGTTAATTATGGGAACAAGATGTGGAGATATAGATCAATCTGTTATTTTCTTTTTGATGAAAAAACTCTACAAATCTATGGATGAAGTTGCCAATTTGTTAAATAAAGAATCTGGATTGCAAGGTTTAGCTGGCTTTTCTGATTTACGCGAAATTTCTGAAAAAGCAGCCAATGGAAATTCAGATTGCCAAAATGCTTTGAATTTAGCAGCTTATAGAATTAAAAAATATATTGGTTCTTATACTGCTGTTTTAAATGGAGTAAACGCGATTGTTTTTACAGCAGGAATTGGAGAAAATTCTGCTATAATGAGAGCATTAGCTTGTGAAAATTTAGATTTTTTAGGTATTGATTTAGATGAAAATAAAAATAACCTTAGATCTAAAGATATTAGAGAAATTCAATCAAATAAATCTAAAGTAAAAATATTGATAATTCCTACAAATGAAGAAATTGAGATTGCAAAACAGTCTTATCAGCTTATAAAATAACATTTATAAACATTAAAAGACCTTTCAAATTTAAAAATTGAAAGGTCTTTTTTTAAGCAACTCTGAAAATGTTTGTGGATTATTTTTTTACAAATCTTTTTGTAGCCATATTTCCTTTATCATCTTGTACTTTCAATAAATAAACTCCATTTACTAAATTTTCAATATTTAATTGATTCTTATTTGAAGTGATAATTTTCTTTCCAAGAACATTATAAACTTCAACATTTGTAACCGTAAAATTACTGTTATCAATATGTAAAACTGAAGTTGCTGGGTTTGGATATATTGCAAAATTAACTAAACTAAAATCATGTGTTCCAGCAGTAGCTTCATCATAATTATACGTTGTTCTATAAGTAGCTGAAGATCTTTGTAAAATTTTATTAAAAATTCCATCAGCAGAAAATATAAAATCAATTCCTGTTTTATCTCTAAAAGGATGTGCATAACTCGACATTAATTTGCTTGTATCAAAAGTTATGGTTTCCTCTTCTCCTTCTATCAAAACGTTATTGTCTAAATAATAATCTTTTTCTATAACAGCATTTCCATTAGCATCATATGTATATTCAGATTTGTAATCAGTTACCCAATTTGCTCCATCCCAAGTCTGACCATCTTCTACAATAATTCTATCATTAGCATCATAAGTGTAAACTGTTCTATCAGAAGTTACCCACTCATCTACTTCCCAACTATCAGATTTTGAGACACTAACTTTACCATTTGCATTATAAGTTAATGTTATATTCGATGAATCATCACCATAAAAATATTCAGATAGAGCTCCATCCCATTCTTTACTTATCGCAGAAGAAATTTTACCATCAACGTATGTAATATCAAAAATGAGCGTTACAATCCAATTACCTCCAACATTTTTCCAGTTTTTAATTTGATTTAAATTTCCATTAGTATCATAATAATTTGCTGTTCTATACTCTTGTTTTAAAAGACCATCTTCATAGTTGTTATAATATTCAAGAAAAACCTTATCATTATTAGGATAAGTGAATGTTGATTCATAAGATTTTATCCATGCAGAAGTTGAGCTTTCCCAATAAAATTCAACTTCTTTAGTTAAATTTTTATTACTATCATATTCAAAATCTGTTCTATTGCTATTTACCCAATCTGTACCATTATAGTATTCAGAAAAACTAGACGTAAGCTTATCCTGTCCTAGGAAAGTAGTTGCTATTAAAGTAAAAAGTAAAAAAGTAATTTTTTTCATATTTATATGTATTTAAAATTTTAATAAAAATATTAAAAAATAGAGAGATATCAATACCTAGTATTAGGTATATTTACTAAGAAATCATCAATCAAAATAATTGTAAATCAACTTTCAAATTTTTATATTTGCGTGTTAAATAATTTACAGAAAACAATCATTATAAATGGGTAGAGCATTCGAACTTAGAAAAGGACGCAAAATGAAACGTTGGTCAGCAATGGCTAAAACCTTTACTAGAATTGGTAAAGATATTGTGATGGCTATTAAAGAAGGTGGTCCTAATCCTGAAGCAAACTCACGTTTGAGAGCTGTTATGCAAAATGCGAAGGCTGCAAACATGCCTAAAGAGAATGTTGAAAGAGCTATTAAAAAAGCGACTGATAAAGATACAGCAGATTATAAGGAAGTTCTTTTTGAAGGCTATGCTCCTCATGGAATTGCTATTCTTTTAGAAACTGCAACCGATAATAATAATAGAACTGTTGCCAATATTAGAGCCGCTTTTAATAAAAATGATGGAAATTTAGGAACTTCTGGTTCTGTTGTTTTTATGTTTGATCATGTGTGTAATTTCACCTTGAAAAAAGAAGATATTACTACAGATTTAGAGGAATTAGAATTAGAATTAATCGATTTTGATGTTGAAGAAGTTTTTGATGATGAGGATGGAATTATAATTTATGCGCCTTTTGAGCAATTTGGTTCTTTACAATCTTATTTTGAAGAAAATAACATCGAAATTATATCTTCTGGTTTTGAAAGAATTCCAACATCTACTGTAAAATTAAACGACGAGCAAAAAGCAGATGTAGAAAAATTATTAGAAAAATTAGAAGAAGATGATGATGTAAATTCTGTATATCATTCTATGGAAAATTAATTTTTTCTTATTTATAAAATATTAAAATCCTAAACTTTTAAAAAGTTTAGGATTTTTTTTATTTCAATTATTTTAAAAAATTTAGTTTTTGGCTGATACAAAAGTTCTCGGTACTATTTTGTATAAATTTAGAATTTTTAAAACCTATTATCTCCATCTAATAAATCACCTATTCCTCCTAAAACAGAGCCTTCTCCTCTACTTCCATTACCTGTTTGTGGAGCCATTGCTAAAACTCTTCCTGCTAATCTGCTAAAAGGTAAAGATTGAATATACACAGTTCCTGGTCCACGTAAAGTTGCAAAAAATAAGCCTTCACCACCAAAAACAGTGTTTTTAATGCCTCCTACAAATTCTATATCATAATCAACATCTTTTGTAAAACCGACGATACAACCTGTATCTACTTTTAAAACTTCACCCTGTTTTAAGATTTTTTTAGCCATAGTTCCTCCTGCATGAATAAAGCCTAAACCATCACCTTCCATTTTTTGCATGATAAAACCTTCGCCACCAAATAAACCTCTACCTAGCTTTTTTGAGAATTCAATTCCGATTGAAACTCCTTTTGCTGCGCATAAAAAAGCATCTTTTTGGCAGATAAATTTCCCACCAAATTCATTTAAATCGATAGGAATAATTTTTCCTGGATAAGGAGATGCAAAAGAAACTTGTTTTTTACCAATTCCATCGTTGGTAAAAACGGTCATAAATAAACTTTCGCCAGTTAAAATTCGTTTTCCAGCAGAAAATATTTTGCCTAAAATCCCTTTTTCCTGATTAGAACCATCACCAAAAATTGTATTCATTTTTATGTGGTCGTCCATCATCATAAAAGTACCAGCTTCTGCAACAACACCTTCTTGAGGATCTAATTCAATTTCTACAAATTGCATTTCTTCTCCAAAAATCTTATAATCGATTTCGTGAGCATTCATAGTGTTATTTCTTTTTGGTGAATTGTTTGGTAGTTTATCTTGAAACATAGTTTTAGTATTTTAATTGATACTTATAAGATGATTAAGATATTATTTTGTTACATAAATAGACCATAAAATTCTTAAATTTAATAATTTCTTAAGATTTTATTGATGTATAGGTTTTAAAATTTAATCTACTTTTGAAAAAAAAATAACAATGAAATATTTATCTCCAGAATTAGAAGCTTTTTACAAACAATTTGAAACAACTAAATCTTTAGTACGCACCAATGTTTCTTGTGGAATTTTTCAAGATTGTGATTATACTGAAGAAAGACCTAAATTATATAAAAAGAAACAATAGTTTACGATTTCACTTTTAAACTCCAATGAAAATTAAAGTTAGAAACTACTACTCCATCTTTATTTTTTCCTTCAGAAGTTAAAACAATTTTTTGCCCTTCTCCTGTAGCTATCGATTTTTGAATGGCTTCTCTAATTTCATTTCCTCCAGTGCAAGAAAATGTAATTTTACCAGTTGCTTTTTTAAAAAAATCGGCTTCTTGATGTGTCACTAACATCGAAACTTTACGCTTAGAATCATCAATTGCCTTCATCACTAAAATACCTGTTGGCATTTCTGCAGCCATTCCTTGTGCAGCCCAAAACATACTTTGAAACGGATTTTGGTTCATCCACCTATGTTTTATAGTAACAATTACTTCTTTATCTGTAATTGATTGTACACGAACTCCACCAAAATATGCTAAAGGAAGTTTTATAAAGTTAAAAAAATTGACTTTTGCAGGTGTAAATTTCATTTATATAATTTAAAAATGGACTGTGAGACTAAATTGAATTAAAATTAAATTCGCTTTCAAAGATAGCTAAAATTTAATTAAAGTCAATAATAACAGTAGTTTTAAAGCTTTTTATAAAAACTCACAAATGTTAAAAAAATGTTAATTATAGTACTATGTATTGCACAATACCTTTTTAAGACCATATATTTGCATAAGAAAGTATTATATCAATTTTAAAAAATGAAAAACAACAACCAAAATACCAACGCCTTTTTAATTCATATTTCTGCATTTGCAGGTTTTATGTTTCCATTTGGCAATATTATTACGCCTTTAATTGCTTGGCAAACCTTAAAAGATAGAAGCACTTATTTAGATGAACAAGGAAAAGAAGCTGTAAATTTTAATATTAGTTATACACTTTACGTATTTTTATTAACCATTTTATTTATTCCTTTTGCATTTGGATCTCTATTTAATAGGCACAGAAATCATATAAATTGGAATAATTTAAATATTAATTTCGATTTTGGCTTCGATAACTTTTATAGTTTTTTAGGCTTTGGATCCATTGCTGGAATTATTTACATTATAGGAATTGCCTTAGTAATTATAGCTTCTATAAAAGCAAGAAATGGCGAAAATTATAAATATCCTTTTACGATAAAATTTGTGAAATAAAGCCTCCCTTAATTCCTATAAAAAGGTAAATATATTGAAAACAGAAAAAATAAAAACTGAAGAAATTCAGTTTAAAAATTAAAAATATGATTTTAACAAACAAAATGCTCACGCCACAATTTCTTTCCTTTGGGAAGAATAAGATGAGCTTTCAAACAAACAATATATGAAGATTGAAAACACAAAAGCACAAATGCGAAAAGGTGTTTTAGAATTCTGCATTTTATCTATCTTAAATAATGGAGATGCTTATACTTCTGAAATACTCGAAACGCTAAAAGAGGCTGAGATGATTGTGGTTGAAGGAACCATTTATCCACTTTTAACCCGATTAAAAAATGCAGGTTTGCTAACTTATAGATGGGAAGAATCAACCTCTGGACCTCCAAGAAAATATTATGTTTTAACAGAAAATGGAGGCATGTTTTTAAAGGAATTAAGCAAAACATGGAATAATTTAATTAACTCAGTAAGCCAAGTAACTAGTAAAAAATCAACTACCAATGAATAAGACTATCAACATAAATTTAGGAGGATTTTTCTTTCATATAGATGAAGTTGCCTATCAGAAATTACGAAGATATTTAGAATCTATTTCTAAGTCTTTAAGTGATGATCCTCAAGGAAAAAATGAGATTATTGCAGATATAGAAGCAAGAATTAGTGAACTTTTATCAGAAAAAATAACGGATGCAAGACAAGTTGTTAATGAAAACGATATTGACGATATTATTAAAATAATGGGTCAACCAGAAGACTATGCAGATGCAGAAGAAGCTTATAGCGATTCTAGTTATTCGTACCAAAGAAATACAGCTTCTAGCAGAAAATTATTTAGAGATGGAGATGACAAATTTTTAGGTGGTGTTTGTTCTGGTATTGGTCATTATTTTAATATTGATGTAATTTGGGTAAGAATTTTATTCATTGTTTTAGTGGCCTCTGGTTTTTCTCCATTAGCATACATTATTCTTTGGATTTTGTTACCTGAAGCAAAAACAACTGCAGAAAAATTGCAAATGGAAGGCGAAGCTGTAAATATCGATAATATCGAAAAAAAGATTCGCGAAGAATTTAATAATATGTCAGAAAACGTAACTGTTTTTGCCAACAAAGCATCAGAAAAAATAAAAGATGGTGCCAGCGAGTTTTCAGATAAAATGAATAAAACGTTTTCAGCAAAGACAAAAAAAAATAACGGAGCAAGCGATTTTTTTGATACAATAGGTAAAATTATACTTGCCATTTTTAAGGTAATTGGAAAGTTTATTGGTATCATCATAATATTTGTTTCTGCTGCTGTTATTTTATCTCTTATTATTGGAGGGTTTTCAATTGGAAGTTTAGAGTGGTTAAATGTAGATGGTTTAGAATATCCACCATTTTTCCATGATTCAATTTTGCCTGTTTGGTCACTTACTTTAGCAGGATTATTACTAATAGGAATTCCTTTTTTAATCTTATTTATTTTAGGTTTAAGAATTTTATCTAGCAATGTGCAAAAACTAAGCAAACCTGCTTCTTTATCTCTATTAGGTATTTGGCTTATTTCTTTATTAGCCATTATTTTTACTGGATTAGATTTTGGAACATCGCATGCAAATTATGGGCAATCAACAACAAAAAATACTTTAAATATTGTTGCCAATGATACGTTGCAGGTTAAAATGGTAAATGATGATACTATTTATTACAAACCAACTTTAAGAAGAAGTTCTCGAAAAGAAGAAGTAGAAGTTGATGGGGAGAAATTAGTGTACACTAATAATATAAAGGTTGATGTTAGAAAAAGTAGTTCTGATGAAAGCTATTTCATCATTCAAAAAGAATCGAAAGGTAAAAGTAAAAGTAGCGCAAGTTTAAATTCAGAAAAAATAAAATACAAATTTAAAATTGTAGACAATACCATTATTTTAGATGCTTATTTTTTATCAGATTTCAAAAATATTTGGAAAGATGAAGAAGTAAATATTATTTTTTATCTATCAGAAAATGTAACTGTATATTTTGATGCTTCCACAAAAGACTTTTTATCTAATATTGATAATGAAGAAGATATTTATGATAAAGAAATGGTTGATCATCACTTTAAAATGACACCTAAAAATTTAACCTGCACAGATTGTGAAGTTAAAGATGATGAAAAAATCATTGATATTGAAGTGGAAACTGAACCTAAAAAAGAAGACTAAGTTGTTTTTAGACAATTCAGTACAAAAAAACCACAGTTGGGCAACCAAATTTTCTTTTTAAGCGTCTATTAAAATACATTTGAAGAGTAAAACAAAATCAACTATTATGAAAACATCAATCAAAACATTTTTTTCAGTACTATTTTTAGCAACTATTTTAAGTTCTTGCAACGCAAATATGTTTAATAGTGTTAACGGAAATAATAACGTACTTACCGAAAACAGAAGCTCAAAAGCAGATTTTACAAAAATAACCATCAGTACAGGTTTAGATTTGTACATAACTCAAGGTTCTAAAAATGAAATTGTAGTAGAAGCTGATGAAAATTTACACGACATTATTTTTACAGAAATTAATGATGGTGTTTTAAAAATTTATTCCGAGAAGAATATTTGGAGAGCAGAAGCTAAAAAAATTCATGTTACTATAAAAAATTTAGAAGCAATTACAGCTACAAGTGGTGCAGATGTATATGCTGAAGAAATGATAAAAACCAATACAATAAATGTAATTGCCACAAGTGGTGCAGATATTAGACTTTCTTTAGATGCCAATTCTGTAAGCACAACAGCTACAAGTGGTGCTGAAATTAAAATTGCTGGAATTGCAAACAATCACACTTCTACAGCAACAAGTGGCGCTTCTATAAATGGGTATGATTTAGAGAGTAAAAATGTAACTGTTAAGGTTACAAGTGGTGCAGCTATTAACATTTTTGCTTCTGAAAACATGGATGCAGTTGCTACAAGTGGTGGAGATATCGATTTTAAAGGAAATCCTAAAAAAATTAATAAAACATCCACTTCTGGAGGTAGTATTTCTGCTAAATAAAAATAGCATTTAAAAATTTAATCAACCAAAAATTGATTTCTTGAGGTTGTAATAAACCTCAAGATTTCTTTCATCTTTTCTTCTATTTGAAAAGAAAATCAACCAACTAATTATGAATTCGTTTTTGAAACCTTTTGAAAAATCATATTTATACAAAATTGTTTTTGTCTTTATAATGTTTGTCTATTCCTTATTTACAAATGCTCAAGTTGATAAAAATTCTGAAATTTATAAAGTATTAAAAGCTAATGACAGTATTATTTTTGACAGAGCTTTTAACAATTGTGAGGTTGACAAGTTAGAATTAATAATCGCAGATGACATCGAATTTTATCATGATATTGTTGGTGTTCAAAATAGAGAAGAGTTTATAAATGCTGTTAAAAACAATATTTGTTCAAATCCTGGAACCTATACAAGAAAATTAGTTGAAAACTCTTTGGAGGTTCATCAACTTAAAAACAACGGAACAATTTATGGTGCCATTCAAAAAGGCAAACACGATTTTTATGTTAAAGAAAATAACAAAATTCGTAAAACAGGCACTGCACAATTTACACATCTTTGGATTTTAGAAAACGAGAAATGGAAATTAAAACGCGTTTTAAGTTTCGATCATAAAAATGCCAAAGAATAAAAATTTATGAGAAAGCTAACTTCTCATAATAGTACTAATACTTGGTTTTATTAGTTTACTTGGTAAGTCGTCGTTTTGTATAAAAACGACGCTTACTTTTTTTTGTCCTAAATCTATTTTAATTTAATTATTCGTTTACACTGAAGCTTTTCAGTATATTTCATCTCCTATTTATTCTTTTTAACTGTTTAACAATTTCATTTTTCTTAATTTTTAATAAATATTCCTTAAAAGAGTGTTAACCTCTTTTGGGATATCATTTAAAAAAAAGGAATTTCATTAGATTGTGAGTAAAATTATTCAAATAGCTTGTAATTACAATAAGTGTTTGCAATAATTATAACTGACCATTCTTAAAATGAAAAAAATTATTATCCTTTTATTGTTGCTAACACTAACGTCTTGTTCATTAATTTTTCCTAGTAGAGTTTTAAAACGAAGTGGTGTTTTTAAATCCAAAGGCGAATTGAAAGTTGTAAAAAGCGACAGAGAGGAACAAAAAATACTTTTTCTGGGAATGCGTCATATTGGTAGAAAAGAATTTTACGATGATGTTGCAAAAAAGATCGATTCTTTGCAAAAGTTAGAATATGTTGTTTTTTACGAAAATGTTAAGGATACTAAAGACGTAGATTTCTTAACAGCTAAAAATAGTGCAATGAAATTAAGAAAGTTATTTGGGTATTCTCCTGAAAAACATCTAGACACAGCCACAAACATTATAGCAGGAAAAATAAAATATAGAGGAAAATACAAATTAATAAATCAACCAAAATATAGTGCTTTAAAAGCTGATTATTTAACTGCAACTTGGAGCGATGTTGGCTTGACTGAATTAATCACTGAATTTGAAAAAAAATATTCAGAAATAAAACTAGATAGCTGTGACTTTAAAACTGACCTAAAAAATAGAGATTATAAATGTAAAAAAGCAAAAAGAAAACTAGCTAAAAATTTTAAAAAAGAATTTATTTCAGATTATAGAGATAAACATTTAGCCAATAAAATAATTGAAAGCAAAAAAAATAAAATTTTAGTAGTTTATGGGGCTGCACATTACTATGGTTTATGGTGGCAATTTCAAGATTTAGATAAAAGTATTTCTACAAAAAAATAAAAATATATTTTATAAACTCAACTTTCTGTATTTGCTCTAACACATATATTTGTAACGCTATCAATAAGAATTGTAAGTTTTAAAGCTATAATTATTATCTTGGTCTCTATATTTTTAAAATCAACAGAAAACAAAAATATGTTTACTAAAAAAGAATATATAAAACCAAAATATAAATGAGTTTACTGGAAAATTATCAGCAAATAAGACAAAAAACTATTGAGTTTTGTAGTCTTTTAGAAATAGAAGATTATGCAATTCAAGTAGTTGACTTTGCGAGTCCTGCAAAATGGCATTTAGCACATACAACTTGGTTTTTCGAAACTTTTATTCTAAAAAATCAGGTAAAAGACTATCAAGAGTTTGATAAAAACTTTAATTACCTTTTTAATAGTTACTATAACAATGTTGGTAAGAGAATTTTACAAAACAACAGAGGTAATATGTCTAGACCAAGTACTAGTAAGGTTTTAGATTACAGAAAATATGTAGATGTAAAAATGCAAGAATTTCTAAAAGATATTGCTGATAAAAAAGTGATAGATTTAGTAACACTTGGTTTAAATCATGAACAACAACATCAAGAATTACTTATTACAGATGTTAAATATATGTTGGGTCATAATCCTTTGTTACCTAGTTTAGATTCAGCATTTAATTTAGTAAAAGACAGTAATATTGATACAAAAAAAATAAAAATAAAAGCTGGCATTTATGAAATTGGTTATCAAGGAAACGATTTTTGTTATGATAATGAATTAGGAGTTCACAAAGTTTATGTAGATGATTTTGAAATAAACAATCACTTAATTACAAATGGAGAATACTTAGAGTTTATGAATTCTGGAGGATATTCAGATTTTAATTTTTGGTTAGATGAAGGTTGGACTTGGGTTAATAATGATAAAATAAATGCACCAATGTATTGGCATAAAATTGATAACGAATGGCATTATTACACACTTGCAGGATTGCAAAAAGTAGATAAAAATGCTATCCTGTCACACATTAATTATTACGAAGCTAGTGCTTTTGCAGAATGGAAAGGAATGCGATTACCAACCGAATTTGAATGGGAAATTGCTTCCAACAATTTAGATTGGGGAAAACGTTGGGAATGGACCAACAGTGCCTATTTAGCATACCCAAGATTCGAAAAAGAAAATGGAGCTGTTGGCGAATATAATGGCAAATTTATGAGTAATAAAATGGTCTTGAGAGGTGCATCTGTGGCTACTTCTAAAAATCATAGTAGAAATACGTATCGCAACTTTTTTCATTCTTCAGACAGATGGCAATTTACTGGATTAAGATTAGCGAAATAATATGAAAAATACATTTAAAAAAGAGGTTCAACAAGGTTTGGATGCAAACCCAAAAACGTTACCTTCAAAGTATTTTTATGATGAAAAAGGAGACGCTCTTTTTGTTAAAATCATGAATTCTCCAGAATATTATTTAACAAGATGTGAGTTTGATATTTTTAAAAACAAAACTCAAGAACTTATTAATTCTTTTGATATTCAAAAAGATTCTTATTTTGAGTTAATTGAATTAGGAGCTGGTGATGGTTTAAAAACAAAAGAATTACTAAAAGTATTAGTCAATAAAAAATACAATTTTGATTATCTACCAATTGATATTTCTTCGAATGCTTTATCACTTTTAAAAGAAGATTTAAAAACTGAGATTCCAGATTTATCTATAAAAACACAACAAGGAGATTATTTTGAAGTTTTAGACTCCTTAAAAACAAGTAAAAAACCAAAAGTAATATTATTTTTAGGTTCTAACATCGGAAATATGAATGATGAATTAGCTTCAAAATTCATTTATAATTTAGGAACAAATCTTAATTTGGGTGATAAATTATTGCTGGGTGTTGATTTGATAAAATCGAAAGAAATTGTGGGTCCAGCTTATAATGATAGTAAAGGAGTAACTGCAAAATTCAACCTTAATTTGTTAGATAGAATTAATAAAGAATTAGATGGTAATTTTGATATTAAGCAATTTAAACATCAACCAGAATATGATGAAAAAGAAGGAATTGCAAAAAGCTTTATAATGAGTACAGCAAATCAATCTATAGAAATTAAAGCCATTGATAAAACCTATCATTTTGCAAAAGGAGAAAAAATTCACACTGAAATATCTAGAAAATATAATGATGAATTGATTCAAAAAATCATCACAGATACAGACTTTAGTTTAAAAACTAAAATTATGGATAGTAAAGCTTATTTTGCTGATTATATTTTGAATAGAAACTAACAGAATGGTTAAAACTAAACTTGCAATATTAGGTCTTGGAAGTAGATCAACTTCCTTTTATTTAAAGAGACTAAATAACATTTACAATAAAAAAAATGGAGGTTATAGTACATGCCCGTTTTTACTTTTAAATGCAAATTTTGATGTAATTAATTCACTTTTACCTGCTGTTTCAGAAAAATTAGATGCAGCAGTTTCTTATTATATCAATCAAATAAAAAATTTAAATATTGATTATTTATTGATTCCAAACATTACACTTCATGAAACTATTGATCGATTGAATATTTCTCAAAATATCCTACATCCTGTTCATCTAAGCATTGCAAAAATCAAAGAAAACAGATGGGAAAAAGTGGTTCTGTTTGGCTCCTTATTTAGTATGAAATCCGATTATATCAAAAATCAATTTAAGGAAAATGGCATTGAGGTACTTCTCCCAAATGAAAAAGATATGGTTTTTATTGATGAAATAAGAAAACGAATTTATAACGAATCAGAAACTGATGATTTGGTGAAAAAGTATCATTCAATTATTCAAAAATATACTGAGATAAATCCTGTAATATTATCGTGCACAGAACTATCTATCTTAAAACCAACAGACAATAAAATGCTTTTAGATATGGCAGAAATACAGATGGAAACAGCTGTAAAACAAGTTTAATTTAGAATATATGTATCACTTATTAACTTTAAGTTAAACCAACAGATTTTATTTCATCTAAAAACTAAAAAAAATAATATGAAAATAGCAGTAACATCAGCAAGTGGAAAATTAGGTGCTTCCATTGTGAAACACTTAATTAAAGAAATTGGAAAAGAAAATGTGATTGGAATTGCTAGAACACCAGAAAAAGCAACCCATTTAGGAGTGGAAATAAGAAAAGGAGATTACAACAATAAATCCGATTTTGAAATTGCTTTACAAGGGGTAAATGCTGTGCTTTTAGTTTCAGGAATGGACGAGCCACAAAAAAGAATTGAGCAACATAGAAATGTAATTGAAGCCGCAAAAAAAAATGGTGTTGCTAAAATTGTATATACAAGTATTATTGGAGCTGAAGAAAATAATGCCTTTAGCCCAATAGTACAAACCAACAGACAAACAGAAAAAGATATTCGTGAATCTGGTTTAGATTGGGTAATTGGTAGAAATGGAATTTATATTGAGCCAGATTTGGAATACTTAGAGACCTATATAAAAGAAGGCGAAATAAGAAATTGCGCTGAAAATGGAAAATGTGCGTATACAAGTCGTGTAGAATTGGGCTATGCGTATGCAAAAATGCTAGTTGAAAACAAACATAATGGAAATACATATAATTTAGTTGGAGAAGCAATTACGCAAACTGAATTAACAAATTACATCAATAAAGTGTTTAACACAAAATTGGTTTTCAATCCTGTTTCAGAGAAAGATTATTTAGAAGAAAGAAAAGCGGCATTAGGCGATTTTATTGGAACTGTAATTGCTGGAATTTACCAAGGAATAAAAGAAGGTGCCAATGATGTAGCATCAGATTTTGAAAAAGCTACTGGAAGAAAACATGCTACTCCTTTAAAAATGATGGAGAGCTTTAAATTAAAAATAAACTAAAATGAGTGATGTTGCAAACTGCCCAACTTGTGGTGGAAAATCAAAAATCAAGAACAAAAATAACGAGATAACTTATATAGCGATTCAAGATGATGACTTACTAAAAAAGGTTGGTCAACTAAAAAATGCGATGCAAAAGTTTAAAGAAAAAGCAGAAACTTTAGAGAAAGAGCTTGCAGAACTAAAAGCTAAATAAAGAATTAATTGAATTGCTAAGTTTCGAATAAATATTAAAATTACCACAATTGTTTTATCTGATTTTTATTTACTAACTTTCATGTTCAACAATACATTAAAGATTATCGTAATTATTTAGCTAAAAATAGTCTCATTGTTCTTTCAATCAATATAAAAAAACTTAAAACTTCGTAACAAGATGGAAAATAAATTCAATATTTCAGTATTAATAGATGGTGATAATGCTCAACCAAAACTAATTAAAGAAATTATTGATGAAGTTTCTAAATACGGAAAAGCAACTATTAGAAGGATTTATGGTGATTGGACATCGCAACAAATGAATAGTTGGAAAGCAATTATTAACCAACATTCCATTACTCCTATTCAGAAATTTTCTTACACAACTGGTAAAAACTCTACTGATGGTGCTTTAATTATTGATGCTATGGATATTTTACATGGCAAAAATACAGAAGGTTTTTGTATTGTTTCTAGCGATAGCGATTACACTGGTCTTGCCAAAAGAATTCGAGAAGAAGGTTTATTTGTTATGGGAATTGGAGAGAAAAAAACACCAACTGCTTTTGTAAAATCTTGCGAAGTTTTTACGTTTACCGAAAACTTAAAAGAAGAAGCTGAAGAGAATGAGGAAAATGATGAGAAAACAACTTCTGCATCGAAAACCATTAAAAAGACAACAACTAAAAAAACAAAAGAAGTTACACCTAATTTAAGACTCTCTAAAGATGATTGGAAAACAGTAATGAAAGCTTTTGATATTTCTACAGATGAAGAAGAAAAAGCACATATATCAACCTTAGGTTTAAATCTTAGAAAAATAGATCCTAGTTTTGATCCAAGAAGTTATGGTTTTAAAAGTTTAACAAAACTCTTTGCAAACATCGAAAAATTTGAAGTTATTAAAAATGAAGTAAATGGTTTAAATCATCCACTTTTAAAAATGAAATAATAATTAAAATTCAATTGATTTAGAGAAATCAACTTTAGTGTTAGTGAAATATCTTTTTTAGAAATTTGGTTTTGAGAACATTTTACAAAGCTATAATTTCGATCAAAAAAACTTACTTTTTCTCTAAATATTCTTCAATATCTGCTATGTGATGTTGCAAAGCCTGTGTAGAAATTTGAATTTCTTTGATTAACAAAGCTAATGAAATCAATAGTAAAACTAACCCTAAACCAAAAGCATAGACTGCAATTACAGCATACCCTATAAAAATTAAAAACATCGTTAACACACAGAATAACAAACTTGTAATTCCGAAAATTTGCATAAATTTTGTCAAGTTTAAACGCAATTTTAAGTTTTTAATTTGTCTTAAAAGCGAATCGTCTTTTTCTTTTAAATAACGATCATGCAAACTTCTAATTACTGAAGCATAAGCCAAAAAACGATTTGTATACGCAAGCATAATCAAAGAAATTGCCGAAAATAAAAGTGCTGGAGTTGTTAAGGTAAGTTCGTTCATAAGATGCAAAATTAGCTATTTATTTGAAAAACATTCATATTTAAACTGATTGTATTAGAAACAAACATCTTTTAACACTAATTTTGTTTTTATATTTTTAAATATGATGCAAAAAATACGAACTGTAGGTTTTTATACAAAAGGGTTTCTATATATAGTTTTAGGGATTTTAACCTTTTTAGCAGCTTTAAATTTAGGTGGAAAAATAGCGAATAAAAATGGTGTCATTACTTTTTTACAAGATCAAATTTTTGGTAAAATGCTTTTAGCAATTACTGGGCTTGGTATTTTAGCCTATGCAGTTTGGCGATTTTTTAAAGCTTATAAAGTACTCAAGAAAAAAGATGATAAAACAAAGTATTTTTTAAGCATCGATTTTTTTACACGAGGAATTATTTATGGTTCTTTTGCAGTATCAATTCTTTATAAAGTATTTAATATTTCAAGTAATGATGTTTCAAAAGAAACAATGGTATCCAAAGTATTACAAATAGAAAATGGCGAATATATTATTTATGCTTTGGCAATTATCGTATTATTTTCTGCATTGAATCAATTTTATATCGTGTATCAAAAAAGCTATCTGAAACATATAAAGCAATCAAAAAACATAGAATCTTTTAGTTTCTTAGAAAAATCTGGCAAATTCGGAATTGGTTCAAGAGGTGTTTCGTTTTTAATATTTGCATGGTTTATTTACAAAGCAGCTTCAACCAAAAATCCAGGTAAAATAAAAGGAACTCAAGAAATGTTTAGTTATTTGCATAGCTTATCTTTTGGTGATATTTTAATGGCAATTATGGCTTTAGGTTTTATTTCTTATGGTATTTTCCAATATTTTTATGCCAGATATAGTTCCTATTAAACTTCCCTCCTTTTTTAGTATTTTTGAACTATGAAAAAAATACTTTTCTTATATATTTTCGCTTATAGTACTTTAAATTTTGCGCAAAAACTGCCTAATGGTTTTGTTTATTTAGAAGATGTTGATGCATCAATTCAAAAAGAATTACGGTATTTAAGCAACAATAATTTTATTGGTAGAAAAATTGATGGTTATAAAAATAATTGTGTAATTATTACAGAGCAAGCTGCTCATCAACTTAAAAAAGTACAAACCGAACTTTTAAAAAAAGGATTAAGTTTAAAAGTTTTTGATGCATACAGACCACAAGAAGCTGTAAATCATTTTGTGAAATGGGCAAAGGTTTTGAGTGATACTTTAATGAAGCAAGAATATTACCCAAAAGTGCCAAAATCGCAATTATTTAACCAAGGATATATTGCCTCAAAATCTGGACACACAAGAGGAAGCACAATAGATTTAACAATTATTGATGTAAAAACTGGCAAAGAATTGGATATGGGAAGTCCTTATGATTTTTTCGGAGTTCAATCACATCCTTTACATTCAAATTTATCGAAAGAACAAAAAGAAAATAGAATGTTATTAAGAAAAGTGATGTTAGAAAATAATTTTAAACCTTATGAAAATGAATGGTGGCATTTTACATTAAGAAATGAACCTTTTAGAAACACTTATTTTAATTTTCCTGTTGAATAATAATTTTTAACAGTTTGTAAAGAACATCAATAAAAATCGGCATTATATTTGTACTATAATGGCTGTAAATATATTCGTATGAAATCACATTTAAAATTCTTTTTTACAATTAGTTGTCTATTTTTATCGGCAACCATATTCGCACAATTAGACTCTAACAAAGGCTCAAAAGAAGGTGGTAAAACAAAAGCAGTTATTTTAAATAACTCTAAAGAAGCCACCAAACCAAAATCTTTAGAAATTGATGGCACAAATGGTTTTAAAGAAGCTTTTGACAAGGAAAATGCGAAATTAAAAAAGAAACAAGAAGAAGATAAATTGAATAATAAAGGAATTTTAACCAAAGAAAAATTAAACGAACAGCGTTTTTTAAAATCGTTTAAAAAAATTAATGGTCAATATATTATTCCTAAAATAGATCAAGATTTAGGTACATTTAGGTCAGATTCTAAAAGTGTAAATATTATTTGTAGAGATTATCAGTATCCTGATGGTGATAGAGTTACTATTTATGTAAACGATGTTCCAGTTATTTACAATTTAACTTTAGAGCAAAATTATCAGAAATTTAATATTCCTTTAGAGGTTGGTATTAATAAAATTGTGATTGAAGCCTTAAATCAAGGTACTTCTGGTCCAAACACTGCTGCTTTTAAAGTTTTTAATGATGCTGGCATGTTAATTTCATCTAACGAATGGAATTTAGCAACAGGCGCAAAAGCAACATTAATTATTGCAAAAGACAAATAATAAAAAGTTAGCGCAAACGTTTTCGCTAAATTCGTAAAACCTTGTTTTTTTATTCTACTTAAAACAGTTATTTTTGTATTATAGATAAATTTAGAAACTGTTTAAACGATTAAACAAATCAACACATTATTAAATGAAAGAAATCACCAAACAAACCTATTTAGATTGGTACAAAGACATGCTTTTTTGGCGTAAGTTCGAAGATAAATTAGCATCTGTTTACATTCAGCAAAAAGTAAGAGGTTTCTTGCACTTGTATAATGGGCAAGAAGCTATTTTAGCAGGTGCTTTGCATGCTATGGATTTATCGAAAGATAAAATGATTACAGCATACAGAAACCATGTACAGCCAATTGGTATGGGCGAAGATCCTAAAAAAGTTATGGCAGAATTGTATGGTAAAGCTACAGGTACCTCAAAAGGTATGGGTGGTTCTATGCATATTTTCTCTAAAGAATTTCGTTTTTATGGAGGTCATGGAATTGTTGGTGGTCAAATTCCTTTAGGTGCTGGTTTAGCTTTTGCTGATAAGTATAAAGGTAATGATGCTGTAACATTATGTTGTTTTGGTGATGGTGCTGCAAGACAAGGATCTTTGCACGAAGCTTTTAACATGGCAATGTTATGGAAATTACCAGTAATTTTTATTGTTGAAAATAACGGTTATGCAATGGGAACTTCTGTTGCTAGAACTGCAAATCATACAGATATTTGGAAACTTGGTTTAGGATATGAAATGCCTTGTGGACCTGTAGATGCTATGAACCCAATTAAAGTTGCAGAAGCTGTAGACGAAGCTATTGAAAGAGCAAGACGTGGAGATGGACCAACTTTCTTAGAAATGAAAACATACAGATATAGAGGTCACTCAATGTCTGATGCACAACATTATAGAACTAAGGACGAAGTTGAAGAATACAAGAAAATAGACCCAATTACCCAAATAAAAGAAGTTATTTTAGAAAAAGGGTATGCTACAGAAGAAGAAATTGCTTCTATGGATAAAGAAGTGAAGGCGAAAGTAAAAGAATGCGAAAAGTTCGCAGAAGATTCTCCATATCCTGAAACTCAACAGATGTATGATATGGTTTATGAACAAGAAGATTATCCTTTTATAAAATAAAATATGGCTACAGTTGTAAATATGCCGCGTTTAAGCGATACCATGGAAGAAGGTGTTGTGGCAAAATGGTTAAAAAGTGTTGGAGATAAAGTTGAAGAAGGCGATATTTTAGCAGAAATTGAAACTGATAAAGCAACCATGGAATTTGAATCTTTTCATGAAGGTGTTTTATTACATATTGGTATTCAAGAAGGAGAAACTTCACCTGTTGATAAATTATTAGCTATTATTGGTGAAGAAGGAGAAGATATTTCTGCACTTTTAAAAGGTGATGCTGATACTAAAGAAGATAAGGAAACTGATGATGAAAGTTCTGATAAAAAAGAAACTTCTGAAGCTACTTCTAAAGACGAAAAAAAAGAAGATTCTTCTTCTGAAGGAGTTGAAATTCCAAAAGGAGTTACTGTTATTTCTATGCCACGTTTAAGTGATACCATGACTGATGGTACAGTTGCTACTTGGTTAAAGAAAGTTGGTGATAAAGTTGAAGAAGGAGATATTTTAGCAGAAATTGAAACTGACAAAGCAACTATGGAGTTTGAATGTTTCTACGAAGGAACAATTCTTTACATAGGTGTTCAAGAAGGTGAAACTGCTCCTGTAGATAGTTTATTGACAATTATTGGTCCTGAAGGAACAAATGTCGATGCAATTGTTAAAAATGGTGGAGCTGCTTCAGGTTCTTCTGAAACAAAAGAAACTTCTTCTGACAAAAAAGAAGAAAAAGAAACAAAAGCCGAAGATAAAAAAGAGACTAAAGAAGAATCAACAACTTCAACAGCAAATACAACTACAAATAATTCTGGAGGACGCATATTTGCATCTCCATTAGCGAAGAAAATAGCTTCTGATAAAGGAATTAATTTGGCAGATGTAACTGGTTCTGGAGAAAATGGTAGAATTATAAAAAAGGATGTAGAAAATTACACACCTTCAGCTACTGTAAAAGTTGAATCTCCTGCTCCTGCATCTAGTGCTGCTACTCCTTCTTTTTCAGTTTCTGGAGAAGAAAAATCGGAAGAAGTTAAGAATTCTCAAATGCGTAAAGCAATTGCAAAATCTTTAGGAAACTCTAAATTCTCTGCACCAGATTTCAGTTTAAATATTGAAGTTGATATGGATAATGCAATGGCTTCCAGAGCAACTATTAATGCTATTCCAGATGTTAAAGTTTCTTTTAATGATATGGTTGTAAAAGCGTGTGCAATGGCTTTAGCAAAACATCCACAAGTAAATACTTCTTGGACAGATAATAATACAGTGTATCATTCTCATATTCATGTTGGTGTTGCTGTTGCTGTAGATGATGGTTTATTAGTGCCTGTTGTAAAACACACAAACCATTTAAGCTTAACGCAAATTGGTGCTTCTGTTAGAGATTTAGCAGGTAAAGCAAGACATAAGAAAATTTCGCCAGCAGAAATGCAAGGAAGTACTTTTACAGTCTCTAATTTAGGAATGTTTGGTATCGATAATTTTACATCAATTATCAATCAACCTAATTCTGCAATTTTGTCTGTAGGTGCAATTGTGCAAAAACCAGTAGTTAAAAACGGACAAATTGTTGTTGGAAACACGATGAATTTAACATTAACTTGCGATCACAGAACTGTTGATGGTGCTGTTGGTGCTCAGTTTTTACAAACTTTAAAAACGTTTATTGAAAATCCTGTTACTATGATTGCGTAACATTTTCTTTAAAATATTATATATGATTTAAAAATCCTAAACCTTTTGGTTTAGGATTTTTTTTTGATGAAAAGTAGTTTTCAGCTTGAATTTCTTATCATAAACCTATAACTTCGCTTAACTTGAAATTGAATTAAGCATAAAAAAGAGCGATGAAAATACTTCACACAGCAGATTGGCATTTAGGACATAGATTGCATGATCAATCTCAATTTGAGGAACAAAATTTGTTTTTAAATTGGATTGAAAATTACATCATCACTCAAAAAATTGAAGTGCTTTTAATTTCTGGTGATATTTTTGATTCAGGCTCTCCATCCAATCAGAGTTTGGAAATGTATTATAGTTTTCTGGTAAAATTGAATAACACTTGTTGCAAATCGATTATAATTACTGGTGGAAATCATGATTCTCCAGGAACTTTAAACGCGCCAAAACATATTTTAAATGCACTTTCTATAAAAGTAGTTGGTAAAGCCACTGAACATATTGAAGATGAAGTTTTCAAACTCAATATTAACAGTGAAGAATTGATTATTGCTGCAGTTCCTTATTTAAGAGATGGAGATATTAGACGTGCAGTTGCAGGAGAATCTTTTGAAGATTTAACTGATAAATACAAAAAAGCATTGATAAATCATTATGAATCTGCAGCTGAAGAATGCAAAAAAATAAATATAAATAATGCTCCTGTAATTGCAATGGGTCATTTATTTGCAACTGGAGGATCAGTTTCTGACAGCGAACAAAATATTTATGTGGGAACTTTAGGACACATTGGCGCTAATGATTTTCCTACTTATTTTGATTATGTTGCTTTAGGACACTTACACAGGCCTCAAATTATTGGTGGAAATGAAAAAATTCAATATTCTGGTTCTCCAAATATTTTAAGTTTTAGCGAAGTTAATTATGATAAAAAGATAAAAGTTTTATCAACAGAAAATAATAAAATTACGACTATTGATGATGTGATTCTCCCTAATTTTCGAGAATTTTATCGACTTTCTGGAACTATTCAAGAATGTATGAATTTGTTTCCAACTATTATTTCTAATTCGTTTGGTTTAACTCCTTGGGTAGAAATTGTTTTGAAAGAAGACCATACCATAAATACAGATGATTTAAAAAAAGAAGCTGAAAAATATTCTTTTGAAATTTTAAAAATTTCCTTAAAAAACCAAAAAAAGCAAAAAGGAATTGAGGAATTGTTGAAAGAAACAAAATCGATTAAAGAATTAAACCCAACTGAAGTTTTTAAATTAAAATGCGAGGAAATGAATTTTGACTTGCAGGAAAATCCACAAATTTGGGATGCTTTTAATGAAATTTTACAAAGTGTTAAAAATCAATAAAAGCGACTTGTTATGAAAATTTTAAAAATAGAATTACAAAATATAAATTCCTTAAAATCTGATTCGCCAATTATAATCGATTTTGAGAATGAGCATTTTAAAGATGTTGGTTTGTTTGCAATTACTGGTTCTACAGGTGCAGGAAAAACTACTATTTTAGATGCTATAACAATTGCCTTGTATCATAGTGTGCCTCGTTTTAATAGTACAAAAGCTACTTTACTTGATGTTGTGAGTTATGGTGCAACTGATGCTTTTACAAGAGTAACTTTCGAAAATGAAAAGAACATTTTTGAAGCTTTTTGGGGAATTCGTTTAGCTTCTAATACAGGAAAAATCTTAAAAAATCCACAAGAAGAAGTAAGTTTAAAAAACTTAACGACTTCTAAAAATTTAGCTTCTCAGAAGAAAAATTTCATCAAAAACATCATTCGAGTTACGCAATTAGATTATGATCAATTTTTAAGATCTGTGTTGCTAGCTCAAGGTGAATTTGCCTCTTTTTTAACAGCAAAAGGCCCTGAAAAAGGAAGATTGTTAGAACAAATTACTGGAGAGAAAATTTATAAAAAAATTGGTTTAGCGATTTCAGAACGAAAATCTAATGAAGAAAATGCTTTAAAAGAAATTCAAGCCAAGATTAATGCTGATGACATTTTATCCGAAGAAAGAAAATCTGAACTGATTAAAAAAGATAAAGAACTTGATGTTGAACTTATAAAATCTGATAAAGAAATAGAGAATATTCAGTTGATTGTGAATTGGTATTTAAAATCTAAAGAATTAAACAACGAAACTATAAAATTAGAGGAATCAGCCAAGGAAATAAAAGCCGATTTTGAAAATCATAAAACAGAATTTGAGTTATTAGAACTCAATGAAAAAGCTTCTCCTTTTAAAGAAATCATTGAGAATTTTAATAGAAATGAAAAAAGTTCTGTTGAAAAAGTAAATCAATTAAAAGTTTTAGAAGAACAACTTGGCTTATTAGCTCCTGAAATTGAACGTTTAACAACACTTTCTAAGCAGCAAATTCTTGAAGTTGAAAATGCAGAAAAAACATTTTCTTCTTGGTTGCCAAAGTTCGATTTGATTACAAAATTAGACAATCAGATTAAAAATGAAATTGAAAATAAGGAAAAAACTAAAAAGCAATTAGAAGAATTAAATTCGCAAATTGAAATATCCAAAAAAGAGCAGACCAACATTTCTAAAGATTTACTGGAAACTGAAACAAAAATTATTGTTGATGAAAAGTATATTTCTGAACATCAATATTTAGAAGACGTTCACAAAGAAATCTCTAACTGGACAAAAGAGTTGACGACTTTAAAAGCAAACAAAGAATCTTTAAATGAAAGTGTAATTACTGTTTCTCAAAAGAAAAAAAACATAGAAATTACAAACGCTGAATTTTTAAAAAACAAAGAAATTCTCAATCAAAAATTACAAGAAATTGAGATTCTTGATAAGGAAATTACTCAAATTAACAACGATTTAAAAAAATACAACTTAAGCGATTTGTTATCCGAAGAAAAAAAGACTTCTTTAAGAATAACTGATTTAAAGCAATTTAAAAGCTTATCTGAAGAAATTGTAAAAGAAGAAAAAGAATTGGCTAAAATATCAATTCAAAATAAAAACTATTTAACGGAGTTAGAGTCAACTAAAAAACAAATTGATGTTTTAATAAAAGATATTAAAATTCAAGAAAAATCGGTTGCTGATGCTGCAAAAATTTTAGATTTAGAAAAAAGTATTGCTAAATATGAAGAAGATCGTAGGAATTTAGTTGAAGGAAAACCTTGTGGTTTGTGTGGTTCTGAAAATCATCCTTTTGCAAAAAATTTGGAAACCATTGGTGTTTCAAAATCTGAAATTGAGCTAAATAATAGAAAAGAAAAATTAAAATATTTAGAAGATTCTAAAGCTGAGTTTGATAAAACTGAAGTTAAGTTAACTACTTCAATTGATAGTTTATCAAAGCAAATAAGTTCGATAAATGAGACATTAAAATCGATTCACCAAAAAGCAAATATTTTAGAAATTGATTGCGAATTAAAAGATTTTACCAAAATTGATATTGAATTAAACTCATCATCTAAAAAATTAGAACTATTAGAAGACAAGATAAAATTTACGCATAACTTACAACTTAAAAAAGATAAAATATCCACAGTTTTAAAAGAACAAAATCAATCTTTTGATCTATTAAAAACAAAAGATGCTACTTTACAAGAAAACATCAAAAATGGAACTTTAGAGATTCGTGAAAAGCAAAAATCGATCGAAAAAAGCACGGAAATTTGTAAAGGTTTAGAAAATGATTTAACAATAAAATTGTCTAAATTCAATTTCGAATTACCAACTATTGAACAAATCAATTCATTTATAGAAAAGATTGAAAAATCAATTCTTACATATAATACAGCTCAAAAAAATCTTGAAAAATTAAAATCTGAAGTTACTATTTCTACTAATAAATTGGCTTCGATACAAAAACAATTAGACAGACTCATTGAGAATTATAAAGAATATGTTAAAAATGACACAGATAGTGAATCCAACATTGTGCGTTTAAAAAATGAACGATCAAATATTTTACCTCTAAATATATCCGTAGAAAGTAAAAGAGAAAGTTTACAGATGGCAAGTAAAGAATTGATTGAAAAAGAAGATAAAATTAGAAAGAAATTACAGAAATATATTGATGCAAAAAATGAAAGAGAAACGTTAAAAGCAGAAAATAATAAAGCTCAAATATCTTTAAAAGATGAACTTTATGTTTTACAAAAATCACTTGAATCTGAACTAAAAAATAGTGATTTCCAATCTAAACAAGATATAGAAAAAGCATTATTGACTAAAGAAGAAATTTTAAAATTCACACAACATAAAGATAGAATTAAAGAAAAACAAATCAAACTAAAAACATTAAAAGAAACTAATTTAAAAGCTTTAGAAAATTTAAATGCCTCCAAAAACTTTGAAATCTCTGAAGAGCAAATCAAACAAAATTTAACAGGTTTAAAAACTAAAAAAGATACTTTATCTGCAGAAAAAGGAGAAATAAAAGAAGCTTTTAGAAAAGACCAAGAAATTAAAAATAGAAATCAAGAAATCTATAAAAAGATTGATGAACAAACAGCAATTTGTAATGTTTGGAGAGATTTATATAAAATTATTGGGAACTCAAAAGAGGCTTTTAATGTGTACGTACAACGTTTAACTTTAAAGCATTTATTAGATTTAGCAAACGTTCATTTGTTCAATTTAAATAAGCGTTATTCTTTAAAAATGGAGCAAGATTATAAGCCAAAAGAAGAATTGAATTTCAATTTAATTGATCATTATCAAACGGATCAAGCAAGATTGGTAGATACTTCTAGTGGTGGAGAAAAGTTTATAATTAGTTTGGCTTTAGCTTTAGGATTGTCTGATTTGGCAAGTAAAAACGTAAAAATAGATTCACTTTTTATTGATGAAGGTTTTGGAACTTTAGATAGTAATACTTTAGAAACTGTAATTTCTACTTTAGAAACTTTGCAATCTCAAGGCAAAATGATTGGTATTATTTCGCATGTAGAAAACTTAAAAGAAAGAATTCCGACTCAAATTAAAATTACGAAAAAAAGTAATGGAATTAGTATTGTAGATGTTGTTTAAGAATTAAAATTGCAACTTAAATTATAGAAATATTACAGTTTTAAAATCTCATATTTCATTTTTAGAATTGTTTATTATCGCTTATAAAACAACTGATTTTAACTATTTTTTTGCATGTTAAAGTTTTATATTTGCACTTAATTTGAAATTTTAAAAATGAAGAAATTAAGCTCACTCCTTTTTGGTTTATTAATGATGGTTGCTTGTAGCCAAGAAAAGCCAAAAGATTATGTAACCTTGTCTGGAAATTTAGAAAATAATAAAGATTCAACTCTTACTATTGTTAGTAGAGAAGGTATTTTAAAAACGATTAAATTTAATGAAAATGGTTCTTTTAAAGACACCTTAAAATTAAAAACAGATCAAGGAGAAATTTACACAATCCAAACAAGTGATACTAAAAGAGCGCCAATTTATTTAAAAAACGGTTATGATATTGTTTTAAATGGCGATTCAGAAAAATTTATGACTAGTTTCAAATTTTCTGGTGAAGGTTCTTCTAACAGTAATTTTGTGTTGGCTCAAATAGAAAAAAGTCAAGAAATGGGAAATCCTCAACTAATTTTAAATTTAGAAGAGGACGCTTTTAGAAAAAAAGTAGACCAATTAAAATTTGAATACGACAGTATTTTAGAATCTCACAAAAATTTAGATAGCGTTTTATATGCTTCTGTAAAGCAACAAAATGAGCAATTAGTTACTTATTTTGATAATGCTTATGCACAAAATCAAATTATGGGTGTTGGTAAACCTTCTCCAAAATTTGAAGATTACATCAACATAAAAGGTGGTAAAAATTCTTTAGATGATTATAAAGGAAAGTATGTGTATATAGATGTTTGGGCAACTTGGTGTGGTCCTTGTATTCAGCAAATTCCATATTTGCAAACTTTAGAAAAAGAATATCATAATAAAAATATAGAGTTTATTAGTGTTTCTACAGATGAATCTCAAAGAAGTGGTGGTTCTTGGGAAGCAGCAGAAAAAAAATGGAGAGATTTTGTAAAAGCTAGAAATATGAGTGGAGTTCAACTTTGGTCTGGACAAGATTATTCTTTTCAACAAGCATATCAAATAAACGGAATTCCAAGATTTATATTGATAGATCCGAATGGAAATATTGTGGATGCAAATGCTCCTAGACCTTCTGATCCAGCACTAAAATCGATGTTTAATTCTTTAGGGATTTAGTTTGAAATTTGAAGATGGAAGTTTGAAGATGGAAGTTTGAAGTTTGAAGATTGAAGATTGAAGATTACGAAATAAAAAAAAGCCTAATTCTTATATAAGAATTAGGCTTTTTTTTATTTTCTTGTCTCTTGTCTCTTGTCTCTAAAAAACTAAAAACTACTCTTTATAAACACCCATATTTGCGTATTTATTCATTCTTTTAGCAACTAATTCTTCGTCTATTAAATCTTTTAATTCAGCATAAGAAGCAATAATTTGTTCTTTAACAGCTTTAAAAGCTCCTGCTCTATCTGCATGTGCACCACCAACTGGTTCTTTAATAATTCCGTCAATTAACTTTAACTTTTTCATATCAGTTCCTGTTAATTTTAAAGCTTCAGCAGCTTGCTCTTTAAACTCCCAACTTCTCCATAAAATTGAAGAACAAGATTCTGGCGAAATAACTGTGTACCAAGTATTTTCCATCATGTATACTCTGTCTCCTACTCCAATACCTAAGGCACCTCCAGAAGCTCCTTCACCTATTACAATTGTAATAATTGGCGTTTTTAAACGAGTCATTTCAAAAATATTTCTTGCAATTGCTTCTCCTTGACCACGTTCTTCTGCTTCTAAACCAGGATATGCTCCAGGAGTATCTAACAACGTAACAACAGGAATACCAAATTTCTCTGCCATTTTCATTAAACGCAAAGCTTTTCTGTATCCTTCAGGATTTGCCATTCCAAAGTTTCTGAATTGACGCGTTTTTGTATTAAAACCTTTTTGTTGACCAATAAACATAAAAGATTGGTCACCAATTTTACCCAAACCACCAATCATGGCTTTATCGTCCTTTACATTTCTATCTCCATGAAGTTCCATGAAAGTATCTCCACAAATTGCTTTAATATAATCTAATGTATAAGGTCTGTTTGGGTGTCTTGACAATTGAACTCTTTGCCAAGGTGTTAAGTTTTTATAAATATCTTTTCTAGCAGTTGCTAATTTTTTTTCTATTTTTTTACAAGTAGCTGTTACATCTACTTCACTTTCTTCTCCAATAATTTGACACTTTTGTAGCTGATCTTCAAGCTCTTTTATTGGCATTTCGAAATCTAAATATTCCATTATGTAGTTATTTTGATGATCTATTTTGATTAACAAACATACTACAAAATTTACTTTTTTATGCTAAATAGCACTACTTTTTTGATTTTACTCTTTCCTTAATTTTTTGCTTTATTACCAATTTATTTTTAATAATTCCGTTAAATAAAACAACTCCTAAAACGATAAAGGCTCCAAAATAAAATTCTGGATTCATTTTTTCTTTATCACCAAAAATAAATAAGGCTAAAATTATAGCATAAATAGGCTCTAAATTTATGGTAAGCATTACTGTATAAGGAGATATAAACTTCATAATTTTTACAGAAGCTATAAATGCGTATGCTGTACAAATACTACTTAGCACAATCAGATAAACCCAATCCATACTTGGTAAAATAAAAAATGAAGCTGAAAACCTATTGTTAATTAAAAGATATACTGTAACAAATAAAGTTCCGAATAAAAGTTGATACAATGAGATTCTTGAAGCATCATATTTTTTGATAAACAAGCCATTTAGAACTGCAAATAATGATCCTAAGAAAGATGATATAAGTGCATATAAAATTCCTAGTTTGTATTGACTTTCGAAATTAAATATAATATACAATCCCAAAATCACAACTAAACCTAATATAATTTCTAACGTTTTAATTCTTCTATTAAAAAAAATAGGTTCTATGAGTGATGTAAAAAAAGCACCTGTACTCATGGTTACTAAAGCTACAGAAACATTAGAAACTTTTATCGCTTTAAAGAAAAAAATCCAATGTAAAGCAATGATAATTCCTGTAAATAAAAATTTTACTAATCCTTTTTTATCAACTTGAAAAGATTTTTTTTTGAATATAAAATAAATGCTGATAAAAAAAACAGCCAACCCCATTCTAAAAAAAACTAATGGAATTGCATCAATCGTAATTAAGGCACCTAAAATTGCTGTAAAACCCCAAATAAAAACAATAAGATGTAATAATAGGTAGTTTTTTAATTTACTTTCTAGCATTGTAGTAAAGATAAATAGCCACACAACCAAAGAAAATATTTGGCATCCAAACGTATAAAAGTGAATTAACACCAGCAACAGCTCCTAAAACTTCAGAAATTTTCATTAAGAAAACGTATACAAACATTAACCCAATTCCAATTGCTAAATTTACTCCTGTACCTCCTCTTCTTTTTCTAAAAGCTAAAGCTACTGCAATAATTGTTAAAATATAAGATGCTATTGGTAAACTTGTTCTTTTATGAAACTCAACCAAATAAGCATTTAAATTTTTAACTCCTCTTTTTTTAGAAACCTCTATAAATTTATACAATTCATCTGAAGTCATTTCTTGAGATAATGCAGATTTGTAAATTAAATCTTTAGGTGTAAAATTAAAAACAGTATCAATCTTATTTCCTGAAAAGATGCTATCTCTGTCTTTATAAATTTTACGCAAACGCCAATTTTGAACAGTAAAAGTTGAATCTTTTTTATTATATCTAATATTATCTGCTACCAATTTTGTTTTCAACTCTAAGCCATCATATAATTCTGAAGTAAAGTCGTAACCAGCATTGCTTTCTGTATTAAAATTTTTAATAAAAATATAGGTACTATCTGTTAATTGAAGGCTAAAATCGCTTACAAATTTAAATTCTTGTTGTTGCCTTCTATTATTTATATATTCTTTTTCAAACTTTTTTCTAGTAGTACTACTTTTGGGAACAACAAAATGATTCATTACTAAAGATAAAATTGTAATTAAAGTAGCACCAATAAAATACGGATATAAAAATCTTGTAAATGAAACTTTTGCATTATTAATTGCAATAATTTCTGTGTTGTTAGACAATTTTGAAGTAAATAAAATAACAGCAATAAATAACGCCAAAGGCATAAAAGTATTGGCATAATAGATGATGAAATTTTTATAATATTCATCTACTATTTGATAAAAGCCTAAATCTGCATGTTCTAAAAAATTATCTATTTTTTCAGAAATATCAATTGCTACAGCAATAGGAATCAAGATTAATAAGGTAAAGAAAAAAGTTACCAGAAATCGTTTTAATATGTACCAATCAATTATCTTCAAAAGCGCAGCTTTATTTTTTATTTTAAAATCTCTAATTTGATATCCTTATTTTGATGACTGCAAACTGCCTACTTAAAAACTATCTACAATTTTAAAGTCGGTTATCCATTTGCTTTACCATTTTATCTTTCCATTCTCTAAAATCTCCAGCTATAATGTGTTTTCTTGCTTCACGTGTTAACCAAACATAAAAACCTAAGTTATGAATCGATGCTATTTGTTTTCCTAACATTTCTTTTGCAACAAATAAATGACGCAAATATGCTTTAGAATAATAGGTATCTACTTCAGTAATTCCCATTTCATCAATTGGAGAAAAATCCTTTTCCCACTTTTTATTTTTAATGTTGATGCTTCCATGAGCTGTAAATAACATTCCATTTCTAGCATTTCTGGTTGGCATTACACAATCGAACATATCAATTCCCAAAGCAATATTTTCAAGAATATTTATAGGGGTTCCAACTCCCATTAAATAACGAGGTTTATCTTCTGGCAAAATTTCTGTAACCACTTCTGTCATTGCATACATTTCTTCTGCAGGTTCACCAACAGAAAGTCCGCCAATTGCATTCGCTTTTTGGTTAGAATTCGCAATATATTCAGCAGATTGTTTTCGTAAATCTTTATAAGTACTTCCTTGAACAATTGGCATAAATGTTTGTTCAAATCCATATTTAAAAGGCAATTTTTCTAAGTGATTTGTACATCTATCTAACCATCTATGAGTCATGTGCATAGATCGTTTTGCGTAATTATAATCGCAAGGATAAGGTGTACACTCATCAAAAGCCATAATAATATCGGCTCCAATTGTTCTTTGAGTTTCCATCACATTTTCTGGTGTAAAAAAGTGCATAGAACCATCTATATGACTTTTAAATTTTACACCTTCCTCGTTAATTTTTCTTCTTCCTGATAAAGAATAAACTTGGTACCCACCAGAATCTGTTAGGATATTTCTATCCCAATTCATAAATTTATGCAAACCACCTGCA
The DNA here is from genome assembly GCF_001761365.1 of Polaribacter vadi. NCBI lineage: Bacteria > Pseudomonadati > Bacteroidota > Flavobacteriia > Flavobacteriales > Flavobacteriaceae > Polaribacter > Polaribacter vadi. The sequence goes on from NZ_CP017477.1 coordinate 862,620, forward strand.
GCCTCTAAAACATCTAATTTAGGACGTAAATATAGATGATAGGTATTTGCTAAAATAATATCAGGATTTACTTGATTTTTCAGTTCATTTTGATGTACTCCTTTTACAGTACCAACAGTACCTACAGGCATAAAAATTGGTGTTTCTATAACTCCATGATCTGTAGTAATTGTTCCAGCTCTTGCTTTGCTTTTTGGATCGGTAATTTTTAAGTCGAATTTCATTGTGGCAAATATAGTAAAAAGCACCTCCTAACCTTCCCTAAGGAATGGAATTTAGAAACTTTTAAGATTTTGTTTAGTTTCGTTTTTTACGAAAATTAGATTTAGAACTTGTAGTTCTACTATTTTTTGGTGATGATTTTCTAAAAGAAGCACTTTTTTTATTGAAATCGTTTTTAGCTGGCGCTAATTTTTTCTTAAAAACTTTCTTTTTAGCAGGTTCTTTAACTTTGGATGCTTCCTCCGTTTTGGAAGATTCAGAAATCATTGCATTAATTTCTTTCATTTCCTCTTCTGTTAATTCACGCCAATCTCCAGCTTGTAGATACCCTAATTCTACATTCATAATTCTGGTTCGTTTTAACTTAGTTACTTCGTAATCCAAATATTCGCACATTCTACGAATTTGACGATTTAAACCTTGCGTTAAAACAATTTTAAAGATTTTAGCACTAACTTTTTCTACCAAACATTTTTGAGTTACAGTTCCTAAAATCGGAATTCCATTACTCATTTTTTCGATAAAATCGTCTGTGATAGTTTTATCAACAGAAACAAAATATTCTTTTTCGTGATTGTTACCTGCTCTTAAAATTTTATTGACAATATCTCCATCATTTGTCAAGAAAATTAAACCTTCAGATGGTTTGTCTAAACGTCCAATTGGGAACAATCTTTCAGGATAATTAATATGTTTTACAATGTTGTTTGGTTCTCTATCATCTGTTGTAGAAACAATACCAACAGGTTTATTTAAAGCGATGTAAAGTGTTTCGTCCTTTGGTTTTACCAAACGTCCATCTAACTTTACAACATCTTTTTTGCCAACTCTGTTTCCTAACTGAGTTGGTTTTCCATTGATGGAAACTCTACCTTCTTTTATAAATTTTTCGGCTTCTCTTCTTGAACAGATTCCTGAAGAACTAATATATTTATTAAGATTTGTTGTTTGTTGATTATTGGTATCCAAAAGAAAAAATTTTCAACAAAAATACGTATAAGATTATTATTTATTTAATCTATTTTTCTTTTGTTAAACCATTTCCCCACAAAGTTTAAATTTAGTGTTAGCTTATGGAAGTTTTCTTGAATTAATTTATTTTCTAAAGTGCCTTCTTTTCCATAAGAATACGAAATATTAAAATTATCATTACTAAACTTCTTCATTGGCAAACCAACACCAATAGAAACAAAATAACTATCTATTTGTTGATTTGATATTTTTAAAAATCCTGTATTGTAATTAAAACCAAATCGATATTTTATGTTAGATGAATAATTAAATTTATTTTTAGTTGGTACATATTCTAAACCAAAAGCATAAATAGATTGATCTACATAGCTTTCATTATTTTGTTGCTGATTGGTATCACTCCAAATTAATTTACTATAATCCAAACTTGTTATAAATTTTTTATTTATTACAGAGGTGATTCCTACTCCATAAGCAAATGGAAGTTCAAAATTTTCTAAATCATTTTCAGCTTCTTCTTCAATACTTATAGAAGTTCCAGAAAAAGATTCTTTATAAGAATTTCTTGTTTGATTTCCACTTAAAGATGCTGGCAATTCTAAAGTACCTCCAAGAGTCGTTTCTATTCCTTTAAAAGTTGGGAGTTTATACTGAAAGCCAGTTTTTAATTTTACACCTCCATAATGGTTTTCATCAATAATAGAAACAAAAGAATCTGTAAAAAGTTGACTTTCTTGATTTATGGAGCCAAAAAGAAAAGAAACATCTGCACCTAAAGATAAATTTTTAAAGACTTTAAAACCTGTTGATATATAAAATTTATTCAAGCCTCCTTCTCCAGTAATTCTAGTAATATAAGTTTCTGTAGAACCTTCAATGGCATTTTCCACATCTATATTATATCCTGTTTTTGTATATGGTAAAAGTCCTGCACTTAATCCCCAACCTTTACTAATAGGAAATGCAATTGCAATATGTGATATATTTCCATTGGTACTACTTTCACTTTTGCTGTTGGTTTTCAAGGTTGAATAGGTTCCATTTAAACCAAACTCATATAAGAAGGAATTCTGCAAAATATTTCCCAAACTAGCTGGATTATAAATATTTATTTCAAACGGATTTGATTGTGCAATTCCTGTATTTCCTAAACCTGTTAAACCTCCTGTTGCTGTTTTATTTTCTACTCCCAAACCAAATAATGAATAAGGTGTACTTGTGTTATTCTGTCCAAAATAAACTCTTACAATGGTTACGAATAGTATAAATAATAACTTCTTTTTCATATTAATAGGTTAAATATTTTACTGATAATTTTATTTCTTTGTTGGTATTAGGGTTGTGCTCAATAACAATATTATTTACGTTGTTAGAAAAATTATCATATTGTATCATTAAAGCATAATTTAAATTGATGTCAGAAAACAGAATTTCTTCTACAAAACCACTTAAATCTACACTGTAATAATTGTTTTCACTAAATTCATCTTCTTCTTCAAAAAGAAAGGCAGCTGCAACATTACCATCTATATCTGTTAATTGTTTTAAAATTCTATTTTTATGATCTACCACATAAACTGACAATGTATTTGGTAAAGGATTGCTTTTATTAAACGATCCTTTTAAAGGATTAAAAGTTAAAATGGCACTTAAAGTGGTTGCATTTTCTGATATTTCTGCAAGTTTTTTAATCGATGGAATTTCTATTCTTGAGGTAAGTCCAGATCCTGCTTGCGTATAAATTGAGTTGTTGGTATTTTCACTTAATTTAATTTCTTCATTATCTACAAAATCACCTATAATAGTGTTTGATAAATCTGTTTGAATCTCATTAAATTGTTTATCTGCGCTTGGAATTGTAAAATCTACATAATAACTATTATCCTCACTATCATCATCATTAATACTGTAATACAAACGCATACTAGAATTCCCTGTAATATTTGCTGTTGATTGTGCATTGAACCCCAAAACATGATTATTTTCTGATATATCAGGCACAATTGCTAAACCTTTAAAATATTGCAGAAAATCATCTGTAGTATTAATATCATTATCTACAATTTTGGTAAATATATCTTCACCCAAAATATCATCCATTTTAATAAAAATAGAATCTGTAGCTTTATTCGGGTTTGGTATAAATGAAGTTTGTCCTAAAACAGCTGCATCGTAAACTAAAGAAGAAGTGTTGTAGAAATTATCTACGTCTTTGGGTTCAACTGTTTCTGTAATTCTATGCAATTTATAGGTTTGTACTTTAGTAGTATCTCCATAATAATAGGTATCATAATTTAAAACAAAACCAATAGAATCATACACTGCTCTTGCATCAATAGTAAAAGTATTCGCTACCAATTGCATGTAAGATTTAGATGTTAAAGAACCTAAAGTTTCATCTTTAACATTCCCTAATAAAATTCGGTTTGTACTAGATGTTATTAATGAATCTAATTTAAAAGTTCCTGCTTTTACTGCAAAAGTGTCAATAACTCTTAACTGAATATTGTTCTCTATAAAATCACTACCTACTTCATAAACTGTATCATCTGTAGTGCAAGAAAATACAAAAATTAGACTTAAAACGCCAATTATATAATGCTTCATGTTTCTTTTTAAAGCAAAAATATCAGGCTGTTTATCATAAAAAATCACAAAATATATAAACAGGACTTTTTTATAGACTTATGATCAAAAAACATCTCTAAACCCTATAATTAACACCTTTTAAGAAAATTAACATTTGGTTTACATAGTCATCTATAAAATTTCCTTGTTTGTCTATTTGTTAGTATTATAAAATAAATTGCATTTACGTTTGCGCCATAATTAAGCAAATGAATAAATTAAATACAATGAGAAAAACAAATTTAATAAAAAGAAGCAGTGTTCTATTTATGACTGCATTAATGTCTTTAATAACTGTAAGTTGTAGTGATAATGATGAAGATGATGATGAATTAGGAAACTGGGTAGAAAGTTCAACTTTTGATGGAAATTCTAGAGCAAACTCTGTAAGTTTTACCATTGGCACAAAAGGTTATTTAGTAACAGGTTATGATGGTGATGGTTATTTAGCAGATACTTGGGAGTATAATTCTGATGATGATTATTGGGTTCAAAAAGCTGTATTTCCTGGAGTTGGCAGAAGTGGTGCAGTTGGTTTTTCTATTAATGGAAAAGGTTATGTAGGAACTGGTTATGATGGTAGTAATCGATTAAAAGATTTCTGGGAATATGATCCAACCACAGATATTTGGACTCAAAAAGCAGATTTTGCAGGAACTGGAAGATATGGTGCCATTGGTTTCGCAATTGGTAATGATGGTTATATTGGAACAGGTTATGATGGAAGTGAACAAAAAGACTTCTGGAAATATAATGTAGCCAACGACTCTTGGGAACAATCTGTAGGTTTTGGTGGCGAAAAACGCCAAAATGCTTCTGTTTTTACGATTGATAATGTTGCCTATATTGGTTTAGGAATTCACAATGGTGCTTATGAAGAAGATTTTTATTCTTTTAATGGATCTACTTGGACACGTTTATCTGATTTAGATGATGATGAAGATGATGATGATGATTTTCAAATCTTATTAAGTAGTGGAGTAGCTTTTTCTTTAAATGGAATGGGGTATGTAACCACAGGTATTTCTGGTGCTATTACAACTGCAAGTTGGTCTTACACCCCTGCAACAGACACTTGGTTAGAAGTGCCAGATTTTGAAGGTACTGCAAGACAAAATGCGTCTGCTTTTAGTTTTACGGATAAAGCTTTTGTTTTAATGGGTAGAAGTGGTAGTTATTATTTTGATGACGTTTGGGAATTTAGACCCAATGAGTATGAAAATGATGATGATTAATTAAATATTGAGTTGAAAAAAAATTACTAATTATTAGTAATTTTTTTTTATGAAAAATACAACAGTTTGTTGTGATTCTTTTAAGAACATACCTTTTTAGTTTTACCAAAGTTAAATAACTAACCAAATTGAACGTCTTTTCAAAAAAAATAAATACAACAATAAGTATTCATAGCCTATTATGGATTTTCTTTATTGCTTTTACTGCAATTCAATCTTATTCTAGATTTAGCACAATTCCTAATGAATTTTATTTTTTAAATTTTATTTTTTTAGCCGTTTTTTATCTTAATTATATTTTTTTAGTTCCTAAATTTTTGCTGAATAAAAAAATTATAGTTTATGTAGTAATTTCCCTTGCCTTAATAATTATAATAAATATTTTTTTAGAACCATTTTTAAAATCATTTTTAAAACCAAATTTTCCAAAAGAATTTTTAAAGAAAAATTTTCCCATACCTAGAGAGAGATCTATAAATTTAAGGCCTCCTATTTTATTGCTTTTATTTTTTGCTTTAAGTACCTGTGTAAAACTAGTTTCAGAATGGTATAAATCTGAAAAAGAAAGAACTTTAGTAGCTTCTCAAAAAATAAACTCTGAATTATCCTTCTTAAAAGCACAATTAAATCCTCATTTTTTATTCAACACATTAAACAGTATTTATTCTTTAGCGAATAAAAAATCTGATGATACAACAGTTGCTATAGTTACGCTTTCTGAATTAATGAGATATATGATTTATGAAGCAAATGAAGAATTTATTTCGTTAGAAAAAGAGATAGAATACATAAAAAATTATATCTCTTTGCAACTATTAAGATTAAGAAATTCTAGTGGTGTAAAAATAAATGTTCATGGTAGTTTAAAATATAAAATAGAACCTTTACTACTAATTTCTTTTATAGAAAATGCTTTTAAATATGGCACAGATTATAAAGGAAAAACAGAAATTAGGATTGTTATTACTACAAATAATCATGAACTATATCTTGAAGTTTATAACATTTCTTCTTTACAAAATTTAGACAACAAAAACTCTGGTATTGGTTTAGAGAACATTAAAAACAGACTGAATTTATTATATCCAAATGCGCATACTTTAGAGATTACAAAAAGTGAAAAATCATTTGAAATCAGTCTAAAAATCAACCTAAAAAGAAATAAATGAAATGTATAATTATAGATGATGAACCTCTTGCATTGGAATTATTAGAAGATTTTGTATCTAAAATTCCGTATTTAGAATTGGTTGCAACTTGCTCTAATGCTTTTGAAGCAACAACCATTTTACAGACACAAAAAATAGATTTAATTTTTACTGATATAGAAATGCCAGATTTTTCTGGAATCGATTTTATAAAATCTTTGGAGGTAAAACCACTTTTTATTTTTACAACAGCATATTCGCATTATGCAGTAGAAGGTTTTAATTTAAATGCTATCGATTATCTTGTAAAACCAATACCTTTTCATCGATTTTTAAAAGCAGTTACAAGAGCTCATAATTTATTACAGTTAAAGGTTGAAGAAAAAACACCTACTGTAATTTCTCAAGTTACGCCACAATTTATTTTTGTAAAATCTGAATATGAAAATTTAAAAATAAACTTGGCAGATATTAAATATATAGAATCTTTAAAAGATTATATTAAAATTCACACGCATAAAGAAAAACCGATTTTAACCTTAAGTAGCCTAAAAAGTTTTGAAGAAAAACTAGGCAAATCGAATTTTATACGTGTACACAAATCTTATATTGTTTCTTTAAAACACATTTATTCTGTACAGAGAAATAGAATTATTATTGATGATAATTGGATTCCTATTGGTTTAAATTATAGAGAAGATTTTATCAAAAAAATTGATAATTAAACTTTACAACTCTATTGTTCTAAAAGTCAAATTAATTCTAGGCGAATTTACTTTTTTTGTGGGTGGCAATCTGTGCAACCAGTTCTTTTGTGTTTCACCTTTCATCACCAATAAACTTCCTCTTTCTAAAACAATATCAATTCTTTGTTTGGTTTCTTTGTGTTTAAAAGAGAATTTACGTTCAGCTCCTAAAGATAAAGAAGCAATTGCGCCATTTTTCTTCATCATTTTTTCGCCATCAGAATGATAAGCCATTCCTTCATCTCCTGAATGATACAAATTTAGCAAGCAAGAATTATACGTTTCATTACTCTCTTTTTCGACGATTTCTTTGAGTTCTAGCAATTCCTTTATCCAAAGATTTGCCGTTTTTGTAACTTTAGAATATGTGTAAGAATACTTTGATGCTCCATACCAAGCTACTTTTCTTTTGGTAATAATCTTTTTACCAAAAATAATCGCTTCATCATTTTTCCAATTAATTTTTTCTAATAATTGCTGATAATAAAAATCGCACTGACTTTTATCTAAAATAATTCCATGATAATTTGTTGTGCCATCAAAAGGTAAAATATTTGTTATTTTATCCGAAGAAAATAAATCCATATTATAAAAATACTAAAATTATACAAAAGTTAGTTCGAGTGATTTTATTATTATATAAATTTTAGCGAGATTTTTATGGAACCAAATTTTCATCGCTCTTAATAAGTATTGCTCATTTCAAAATAAATCCATTTTCATTTTTTTTATAACTTTACCTTCAATATATCGCTACTATGGAGCTAAATTAACCTTTGTAATATCCTTTTCTATTTATATTTCATCCCTATGGCATTTTAGCTTCATAGAAGCGAAATATTAATAACAGAAAAAATAATAAAACCAAAAAAGCTCCAAAGGAGCGAAATAATTAAACTTACTAAAAGCTTTTTTTCTAAAATCAAAATTTAACTTGATTTTTAAAATTATCTATTTTTTAAAAGTTTAAGTATCCGTATTTTTACAGTATGGAATTTAAATTGGTATCAGAATTTTCTCCTACAGGAGATCAGCCACAAGCAATAAAAGAATTATCTCAAGCAATAAAATCTGGCGAGAAATATCAAACTTTGTTAGGTGTTACAGGCTCAGGAAAAACGTTTACAATTGCAAATGTGGTGAAAAATGTTAAAAAACCAACCTTGGTTTTGGCACATAATAAAACCTTAGCTGCTCAATTATATTCAGAATTCAAGCAATTTTTTCCAGAAAATGCTGTGGAATATTTTGTTTCATACTATGATTATTATCAGCCAGAAGCCTACATTCCTGTTACAGGAACGTTCATAGAAAAAGATTTATCTATTAATGAAGATATAGAACGCTTACGTTTAAGCACAACTTCTTCCCTACTTTCTGGTAGACGAGATGTGTTGGTTGTAGCTTCTGTTTCGTGTTTATATGGAATTGGAAATCCGAAAGAATTTAAGAAAAACGTAATTCCTATTAGAGTTGGTCAGCAAATTAGCAGAACTACTTTTTTGCATCAATTAGTGCAAAGTTTATATTCTAGAACTGAAATTGAAGTTAAAAGTGGAAAATTTAAAGTAAAAGGTGATGTTGTAACTATTTATCCATCTTATGGAGATAATGGCTATCGTGTTTTATTTTTTGGTGATGAAATTGAAGAACTAGAATCTTTCGATTTAGAAACTAATACAATTCTTGAAAAGTTTGAACATTTAACGATTTATCCTGCAAACTTATTTGTGACTTCTCCAGATGTTTTACAAAATGCCATTCATCAAATTCAAGATGATATGGTAAAACAAGTCAATTATTTTAAAGAAATTGGCAAACCTTTAGAAGCAAAAAGATTAGAAGAACGTACAGAATTCGATTTAGAAATGATTCGTGAATTGGGTTATTGTTCTGGAATTGAGAACTATTCTCGTTATTTAGATGGACGTGAACCTGGCACAAGACCTTTCTGTTTGTTAGATTATTTTCCAGATGATTATTTAATGGTGATTGATGAAAGCCACGTAACTGTTCCACAAACACATGCTATGTATGGAGGAGATAGAAGTAGAAAAGAGAATTTGGTGGAATATGGTTTTAGATTGCCAGCAGCCATGGACAATCGTCCTTTAAAATTTGAGGAATTTGAGGAAATTCAGAATCAAACCATTTTTGTTTCTGCAACTCCTGCTGATTACGAATTGCAAAAAACGGAAGGAGTTTTTGTGGAGCAAATTATAAGACCTACAGGTTTGTTAGATCCGCCAATTGAAGTGCGCCCAAGTTTAAATCAAATTGATGATTTGATTGAAGAAATTCAGATTCGTGTTGAAAAAGACGAGCGAACTTTAGTGACTACTTTAACCAAAAGAATGGCAGAAGAATTGACAAAATATTTAACTAGAGTTGATATTCGTTGTAGATATATACATTCTGATGTGGATACCTTAGAACGTGTGGAAATTATGCAAGATTTGCGTAAAGGTTTGTTTGATGTTTTAATTGGTGTTAACCTTTTACGAGAAGGTTTAGATTTACCTGAAGTTTCTTTAGTCGCTATTTTAGATGCTGATAAAGAAGGTTTTTTACGTAATAATAAATCGTTAACACAAACTGTTGGTAGAGCTGCAAGAAACGTAAACGGTTTGGCAATTATGTATGCTGATAAAATTACAAAAAGTATGCAAAGTACTATTGATGAAACTGATAGAAGACGAGAAATTCAGATTGCTTACAACACCAAACATAACAAAGTACCAACGCAAATCAACAAAAAAATTGAAGATACGTTAACAAAATCTGCAGTTTCTAGTTATCATTATGATAATGCAAAACAAGTTGCTGCAGAACAAGAATTGCAATATTTACCAAAAGAAGAAATTGAAGATAGAATTCGTAAAAAACGAAAGCAAATGGAAGCTGCTGCCAAAGGTCTAGATTTTATTGTTGCTGCAAAATTAAGGGATGAAATTGCAGTTTTAAAAGAGCAGGTTTAAATAAATTTAATTATAAAAAAAACTAATGGTTTAAATAAAATTTATTATTTAACATCAAAAAAAATGAAATTTAAATTATCCCTTTTTATAATCTTATTTTTAAATTTTTCTATATTTTCACAATGGGTTCAAACAGATGGTCCTAATGGAGGGTATTCAAATGAAATTGTTCAAGTTGGCTCAGAACTTATTCTATCCACCAGTGGAGGAATTTATAAATCTACTGATAATGGCTTTAACTGGGAGCTAAGTATTTCTGGATTACCTTGTAATATAAAAGTAAATGCGCTTGTTGAGCACAATGGTTTTTTATATGCCTCAATTAGTAGAAACGGTATTTATTTTTCTAACGATAGTGGAAAAAACTGGAATGCAATAAATACGGGCATAGATAACTTAACGTTTTATAGTTTATTGGTTAACGACGAAAATATATATGCAGGAAATGCTAATGGAGGTGTTTATTATTCTCCAGATAATGGCATTACTTGGATTGATAAAAGTAATCAAATAGGTAATATTCAGATTCGAGATTTTATTCTTTTTAATTCTAAAATATATGCTGCTGGTACTTCTTTATTTGAAACCTCTAACAATGGCGATACTTGGCAAGTTGTAAATATTCCTAATTTAAAACCGAATGGAATTCGCGCAATGACATCAGAGAACAATATTTTATATGCCAGTTCAGAGGGTATCGTATATATTTCTTCAGACAATTTAGAAACATGGAAAGAGAGTGTAATAAATAATAATGATGCTTCTATAACCTATATGACGCAAAAAAATAACATTGTTTATTTAACCACGTCTTTTGGTAAATATTTCTATTCAAACAATCAAGGACAAGATTGGACTATGGTTCAAATACCTAATACAAATAGTTTCATAAATCATTTATTTATAAAGAATAACTCAATAATTGCAAGTTCTTCATCTGGGTTGCATCAGTCTTCAAATTTGGGTGTTAATTGGAGTAATCTAAATAATGGGATAAATTCCTTAGAAATTACATCCTTAAAAAAGAATAATTCCAACATTTATGTAGGTACACTAAATCAAGGTGTCTATTTTTCAAATAATAATGGAGAATCTTGGGTATTAAAAAATAATGGTTTAGATAATTCGAATAGTTTAGCTATTAATGATATTTTCTCTTTAGATAATTCCATTTTTATAGCAACTAGAAATGGTATCTATAAATCCAATAACAATGGTGATTCTTGGGATAGAAAGTTTGATCCAGGAACCAATAAATCTAACCAAGGTTTAGATTACAATAATGGTTCTCTTGCTACTGGAGTGAGTGGATCAGGAATTTACATTTCAATAGATAATGGAGAAAACTGGAATTTAGCTCAAACAAATGGCTTTAATACTGAAACCAGTTATATTAGTGTTAAAGTTTACAATAATATTATTTTGGTAAGCAACCAAAGTGGCGAAATGTTTGTTTCAAATAATTTAGGAAATACATGGAATAATATTTCAATAACTTCTAGTTTTCATTTAACCCATGATTTTGAATTAATAAACAATATTTTATATGCAGCCACTTCAAAAGGGGTAATGGTTAGCACAGATTTAGGTCTAAATTGGAATCCATTTAATACTGATCCAAAATTTGTGAAAGATATTCTTTTTGATAATAATTATATATATGCTGCTACCAATACAGGTGTTTATATTGCAGATATAAATGAAAAAATTTGGAACCCAATTTGTGGAAGTATGGGTAAGTTAACTACCAACAAATTATTTTTAAATGACAATACATTATTTGCAGGCACATTTGATTCAAGCGTATGGAAAAGAAATAAAATAATTGGAAATTTACCTCCAAAAGAAGAAACCTCTACAATAGGAATTAATAAATTAAGTTTATGTTCTAATAGCAGCCCTGTAAATCTTTTTGATGAAATTGGAATTCCTTCAAATAGCACTGGAGTTTGGTCACCTGCTTTAAACAATTCTGATGGTGAATTTAACCCTTTAGTAGATGCCCCAGGAATTTACACATTTACATTTGATAATGCTATTTGTGATTGTGATGATTACCTTAAACTTGAGGTTAGTTTAGATGGACAAGCAAATGCTGGTGTAAATTCCAGTATTACATTATGTAATGAAAATACATCAATAAATTTATTTGAAATGATAAATGGAAATCCTGATTTAAATGGTATTTGGAGCCCACAACTAGCAAGTGGAACAAATATATTTAATCCTACAATTGATACACAAGGTTTATATACTTACACTGTTTCAAGTTCAAATTGTGGCATAGCAGCATCAACTTTAAAGATAAATTTTGTTGATAAACCAAATGCTGGCATTAATTCTAATTTAACTTTGTGTAATGATAATGTATCAATTAATTTAATTGAAAAGATTGAAGGAAATCCTGATTTAGGAGGAATTTGGACTCCACAATTAGCTAGTGGCACAAATACATTTAATCCAACAATTGATACATCTGGAACTTACATTTATACAGTAAATAATGGTTCTTGCCTATCAACTTCAGAATTAAATATTTCAATTACAGAATCGCCTAATACTGGAGTTAACTCTAGCATAACAATTTGTAAAAAAAGCAACCCTATAAATTTATTAGAAAAAGTTGATGGAAACCCTGATTTAGGAGGAATATGGAGTCCTCAATTAAATAGTGGAACAAACATATTTAATCCTAATATAGATCCTGAAGGACTATATACTTATACTATTAATAATGGAATTTGCCAATCTACTGTTGAATTAAAAATAACCCTAACTGACAGTATTAGTGTAAATAATGGCTTCGAAATTGATATTGTAGATTTTTCTAATGCTAATACTATCACTATTAATAATGATAGCAAAATAGATTATGAATATTCATTAGATAACATATCTTTTCAAGCAAGCAATGTTTTTTATGATCTTAATAGTGGTACTTATACAGTTTCTGCTAGAGAAATTAATGGTTGTAATTTTTTTGAGACTGATGTTTTTATTCTTGATTACCCTAGATTTTTTACACCTAATAATGATGGTGTGAATGATGTTTGGAAAATTAAAGGCACATTAAACCTAGAGTACAATCTTTATATTTATGATAGATATGGAAATTTACTAAAAAAATTAGATTCTATAAATGATAATTGGAATGGTCTTTATAATGGAACCCTAATGCCTTCTAATGATTACTGGTTTAAAATAGTACTAGAAAACGGAAGAATAGTAACTGGTCATTTCTCTTTAAAACGAAGTTAATTATAATTTGTATTATTTAATAAAATCATGTAAAAATTCCTTTACAAATCAACAAAAATATTGAAGATACATTAACAAAATCTGCAGTTTCTAGTTATCATTATGATAATGCAAAAGAAGTTGCTGCAGAACAAGAATTGCAATATTTACCAAAAGAAGAAATTGAAGATAGAATTCGTAAAAAACGAAAGCAAATGGAAGCTGCTGCCAAAAGTTTAGACTTTATTGTTGCTGCAAAGTTACATGATGAAACTGCAGTTCTGAAAGAGAATATTTAATATATTTGAAAAAAAAATAAACATAAATAAAATGAAAAAAACGATATTTATACTTATAGTAGGTTTTTATTTACAGTCTTTTGCTCAAACCACATTCAAAAAAGGATATTTTATTAATTTAGAAGGAGAGAAAAAAGAAGTATATATCAAAGCTTTTGGAGCAGAAAAACCGAGTAAAATATATTATCAAGAAAATTTAAATTCTAATAAAGTTTTAGAAAAATCTACGAATGAAATTTTAGAAATAAATGTTTATGATATTATTAAATTTATTAAAAAAGAGGTTTCTATTGAGTTTTTAGAAAAAGGAATGAAAGCCAAAACTAAAAATAATTCTGAAATATTTAAAACAGAAAACAAAAATCTAGTTTTAAAAGTTTTAATAGAAACAGAAGATTTTTCTTTATTATCTTATTTAGATGAAGAAACAAATAATAGATATTTTTTTATAGAGTCAAAAAACCAAGTAAATTTACTAGAATATAAAGTTATTAAAGAAAATACTAAAAGTAAAAAGATTAAAAACTTTCGAAAGTTTATATTTCAAAACTATAAGATTGAAAATTCAAAATTAAATGTTGGCAAATTAAATTATGATTCCAACGATTTTAAAAAATATTTTAGACAATATATAAACTCTTTAAATAAAAACCTTCAACAATATTCCTCTTTTGAAAGAGATTTTAAAGATGCTTATAATATTACACCAACTATTGGTTACTCTTTTCTAAATCAAGATAACATTAATGAAACTCCTTCATTCAGTTCAACTTTTAAAACAAACCATATTAATATTGGTTTAGATATAGAGTATTTATTAAATAATTTAGAAAAAAAATCTGCATTTGTATTCTCTATAAATTACCTTTTAAATAGTAAAAAAGAAGAAGATTATTCTTTTGGACAAGGGAACCCAAAAAACTCAACCATTGTTAATGAATTAAGTTTAATCACTTTAGATTTAAAATATAGATATTATATTACTTTGAAACAAAACAATACTTTTTTTCTAAATGCAGGTATTGGAGGTCATTTTTCTAGTGGAAAAACAACCTATACATTTAATCCTACAAATGCATTTATTGCAGATTTAAAATATAATAATGTAAACCCGATTCATTTTTCTTTAGGGGCAGGTTACAATTTTAAAAAATATTATTTACAAGCAAGTTACATTCCTAAATTTAAAGGTGATTTTGACTCTTTAACTTCTGAAGCTACAAATGGTAAATGGAATTATGAAAGAAATTTGTATAATATTAGCTTAGGTTATTCTATATTTTAATAACTTATTCAATACCAAATATTAATCCTTTAAAAAAAATATTTCATCTAATGAATTCTAGAAAAAGAAAATCAACTTTACTTATTCTTCTTTTTACAATAAGTTTTTTTGCACAAACAAATTATGAAAAAGGGTATGTAATAAAAACAAATGGAGAAAAAATTGAAGGATTAATTTTAAATAAAGATTGGCTTTACGCACCAGATCAAATTATTTTTAAATCCAATCTAGAATCTGAAACAATTAGTATTAACGAAAAAGATATAAAGAAAATAGAAATTGATGAAAAGTTTGTTTTTGAGCGTTTTACAGTTGATATTCAGAGATATTCTAATAATTTAAATAATTTAGATGATAGTAGAGTGACTGATTTAAAAAAAGAAAGCTTACTACTTGAACTTCTTGTTGAAGGAGAAGTTTCTCTATAAAAATATTATTCTGAAGACGTAGAATACTTTTTTTATAAAAAGAAAATAAAATAGTCCCTTTAGAATATAAAGTTTATAAAACTGAAAATAATACAATTGGAAAAAATTTAAATTATAAAAAAACACTAAGAGACGAATTAAAATGCAGTTCTGAAAAGCTATCTTATGATTTGGATTATAAAGAAAAAAAGTTAATCCTTCTTTTTAAAGATTACCATAATTGCCAAAATTTTAAATATAAAATTTATAGAAATAAAAAAGATAAAGGAAAATTTAATTTAAGAGCAAAGTTTGGGATCGGGTTTTCAAAAATTAAACCTCCAATTACTACTACAAATAATTCTAATAACGAAAAAACTATTATCAAATTTGGTGTTGAATTTGAATACATATTCCCATTTAATAACAATAAATGGGCTGCTTTTTTAGAAAGCTCTTACCATTCTTTCGATGTAACAAATATTGTTATAACTGGTTATGGTGTAATTCCTAGTTCTGGAGCAATAGTGCCTATTTATAGAGATTATGGCATAAAATATAACTCTATAGAAAATCATCTTGGTGTAAGACATTATATGTTTTTATACAAAAAAGATAAAATTTTTATGAATACAGGTTTATTATATGGTATAATCCTAAATTCACAAATTGATTATTCAAATTCAGATGCAATTTCGACAGTAAGTTATTTTTTTAGAGCTGGTTATGATTTCAAAAATAAATTTAGTGTAGAAGTAAGGTATAACTCTACCAGATATTTATCGAGATTTAGTACTTTTACTACTAATTACAACAATATTTCCCTAAAATTTGGCTATAATTTTTTATAATTTTTCCTATAGAATAAATAGAAAAACATATTAGAGAAAAACGCAAACAAATAGCAGCTACAATAAATTTTAGACTTTATTGTTGCTGCAAAGTTACGTGATGAAATTGCTGTTTTAAAGGAACAAGTTTAACTTTTTTAATAAATTGTATTTATCCGTTTACTTTCTTGTTTTAGAATCTACATTAATTGTAGCCCAAACTTATCAGTGCCATAAATAAACATCTATCTACCTGATATTATGATAATTTAAAATTATAAATGCGCCACAATTTGTCTGTGGACAGGCATTTTCGTAAATTTGTGCTATGAAAGTTAGGATACATAAATTACGTAACTTTAGAATATTTAATTTCAATTTTTTAGTTTTTAGAAACCAATCTAAAAAATTCATACCTCCTCACCCAGTATTTTAAATACAATATTACTCTTATCTATTTCCTGTTTTTAATAAAGATTTTTCTTTATTAAAAATTTATTCTAGCTAATTATAGCCTTTCATTTTATCCTTTTTTAGATAAATTAAATCACAAATAATGACAATTGAAATTTTTGATGCCTTTAATAGGATGTCATTCTTAAACATTAATAGAATTACCAAATTTCTGCATGAACATTTAGAAGACTGTAAAGATCCCAAAAATGCTATTAGCAAATCTTTACTATATGCTGCAAAAGAAATACCTAGCTTAGGAGGTTATGCTTTTGTAATGAAAAAAAATGATGAAATTATTGGTGTTGTTGTTATTAACAAAACTGGTATGAGTCAATATCAATCTGAAAATTTAATGACGTATTTAGCTGTTCACAAAAACTACAGAAACCAAGGTTTTGCAACAAAGCTTATTAACAAAGCTGTAAATTATTGTAATGGAAACATCACCTTAAATATAAAAAAAGAAAATAATGCCATAAAACTTTTCGAAAAAAATGGGTTTGAATCTATGAAAATAGAAATGACTCTTCGTAAAAAATAATTATAACTAAATATAAATAGTAATAAACAAGCAAATAAAAATGAAAATATTAGTAATTGGAGCAGGAAATATGGGCTTAACCTATGCAGAAGGTATGTCTAAATCAAAATTGTTAAAGAAAAAAAACATTATGGTTTTAGACAATTCTGAGAAAAAACTAGAAGCATTGAACGAAATTTCTCATTTCGATGCTTTTAAAGAGTTAGGAGATTGTGTGCCTAAAGCAGATATTATTTTTATTGCAGTAAAACCTTATCATGCAGAAAATCTATTTAAAGCTTTAAAAGGATTTACAAAACCAGGTCAAGTTTTAGTATCAATTATGGCTGGTGTAAATATAGATAATATTAAAAAATACTCTGGTTTAACAAAAATTGTAAGAGCAATGCCAAATTTACCAGCACAAATTGGGAAAGGACTAACATCTTATGTAACGTCTCCAGAAGTTTCTAGAATTGAAAAATTAACAGTAGAAAGTCTGTTAGACACAACTGGAAAATCTATGGAAGTTAGTAGCGAAAAATTAATTGATGCTTCTACTGGAATTTCTGGTAGTGGACCAGCTTACGTTTTTTACTTTATGCAGAGTATGATGGAAGCTGCTCTTAAAATGGGGTTTTCCAAACAAGATTCTACTGTTTTAGTTAGCCAAACTTTTACAGGTGCTGTAGAGCTTTTTAATCAATCTAATTTATCTCCAAATTCTTGGATGGAAAAAGTGGCTTCTAAAGGTGGTACAACACGTGCTGCATTAGATTCTATGGAAGATAATAATGTAAACGAATTAATAAAAGATGCTGCTTTTGCTGCTTTTAATAGGGCTGTAGAATTAGGAAAAGAAAATTAAAATGTACAAAGAAAGAATTGTAATTAAAGTAGGAACAAATGTAATGACCAACAGAGATAACAGAATTGTTAGACCTGTTTTAAGACGCTTGGTAAAACAAATTGCAGAATTATATGAAAGAGATATTATGACCATCTTAGTATCTTCTGGATCTGTAATTGCTGGAAAAGAAGTCTTAGGGGAATCAAAAATTGAAAACGTTACACAAAGACGTCAAGTATATTCTGCCATTGGTCAACCAAGAATGATGCGTCATTATTACAATATTTTTAATGATTTTGGAATGAAATGCGCACAAGTACTACCCACAAAAAGAGATTTTAGTCCTGGTGTTCACAGACAAAATATGATAAATTGTTGTGAAGGATTGTTGGCTGAAGGTGTGGTTCCAATCGCAAATGAAGATGATGCTGTTTCTGTAACAATGTCTATGTTTTCAGATAATGATGAATTAGCAAGTTTAATTGCACAATTAATGAATGCTGATAAATTAATCATCCTAACAGACATCGATGGCTTGTACACAGGACATCCAGATGCTGAAAGTAGCGATTTAATATCCAACGTAAATCCTGATGAAAATTTAAATAAATACATTAAAGACAACAATAAAAAACCTGGAGAAGGCAGAGGTGGAATGGGCTCTAAATTAGATTATGCACAAGAAGCAGCAGCAAACAACATCCCAACTTTTATTGCAAATGGTAAAAGAGATAATACTATTATTGATATTATTGACGGAAAATCTGTTGGAACTAAAGTAGCACTTTAAAACTTAAATGATGAAATTACTAGACATAACAACAAAGAACAACGTATTGCAAAGTATGACCAGAATTCTTGATGAAAATCGAGAATCCTTGTTGGCAGCAAATAAAAAAGATTTAGATGCATTTCAGAAAGAAGATCAAGCTATGTTTGATCGTTTGATTTTAAACAATCAAAAAATTGATGGAATGATCAAAGCAATTAACGAAGTGAAAGCACAAGAAGATCCTGTAAACCAAATTATTAGTGATAAAATTTTAGAAAACGGCTTAAAAGTAACCAACAAAACTGCTCCTTTTGGAACCATCATGATTATTTACGAATCAAGGCCAGATGTAACCATAGAAGCAGCAGTTTTAGCCTTTAAAGCCAATAATAAAATTATTTTAAAAGGTGGTAAAGAAGCTGTACACAGTAATATTATTTTAGTTGATTTTTGGCACAAAGCCTTAACCGAGAATAATTTGAGTACAGATTATATTAAATTGATGCAAATGAACCGAGAAGAAACACAATTTTTTCTAAAAAACCCAACTGAGCAACTAGATTTAATTGTGCCAAGAGGTGGTGAGCGCTTAATAAACTTTGTAAAAGACCATGCTAAATGTGCAGTTTTGGTTAGTGGAAGAGGAAATAATTTTTTATATATCGATAAAAATGTAGACTGGAATAAAACATTATCAGTAATTATCAACGCAAAGACTGATAAAATTTCTGCTTGTAATGCTTTGGATAAAATCCTTATCAACAAAAACATAGAACATTTTGAAACAAAATTAAAAGAGTTGCAATCAATCTTAAAAGAAAGAAATGTAACTATTTTGGTTGATGATAACGTAAAAAATATTTTACTAGAAGAAAAATTAATTACAAACAAAAGTATTTGGCGCGAAGAGTTTTTATCATTAAAATGCTGTATTGGAACTGTAAATAATTTAGACCAAGCTATAGAAATGATTAATACATTTTCAGGCGGACATTCTGCAGCAATTATGACAACTAATAACGAAAATGCAGATAATTTTATGCAACAAATAGATTGTGCTGCAGTATATAAAAATTCATCAACTAGATTTACAGACGGAGGTCAATTAGGAGTTGGTGCAGAATTGGCTATAAGTACAGATAAACTACATCATAGAGGTCCTTTAGGTTTAAAAGAATTAGTAACTAATAAGTATTATATTATTGGTGAAGGTCATATACGTAATTAACCTGTTTAGCATATTATATAATAAAAACGCCTCATTTTAAAAATGAGGCGTTTTTATTAAATATCTACACTGTAAAATCTATGAAGCTTCTAAAACTTCTTTTACTTTATCAGCAGCTTCTTGAAATTCTGTTGCAGAAATAATTTCCATTCCAGAATTATCAATTAATTCTTTTGCTTCTTTAGCGTTTGTACCTTGTAATCTACAAATAATTGGCACATTAATTTTGTCTCCCATACTTTTGTAAGCATCAACAACACCTTGTGCAACTCTGTCACAACGTACAATTCCTCCAAAAATATTTACTAAAATTGCTTTTACATTTGGATCTTTTAAAATAATTCCAAAAGCAGTTTCAACTCTTTGAGCATCTGCAGTTCCACCAACATCTAAAAAGTTAGCAGGTTCTCCACCAGATTCTTTAATTAAATCCATAGTTCCCATTGCTAAACCAGCTCCGTTAACCATACAACCAACATTTCCATCTAAATCTACATAGTTTAAACCTGCAGCTTTCGCTTCAACTTCAATTGGGTTTTCTTCACGTAAATCACGCATTGCTGCATAATCTTTATGTCTAAATAATGCATTTTCATCTAAAGAAACTTTAGCATCAACAGCCATTATTTTATCATCTGAAGTTTTCAAAACAGGATTAATCTCAAACATAGAAGAATCAGATTTAATATATGCTGTATATAAAGCTGTAACAAATTTTGTCATTTCTTTAAAAGCAGTTCCTGATAAACCTAAATTAAAAGCAATTTTACGTGCTTGAAAAGGCATGATTCCTAATAAAGGATCAATTTCTTCAGTAAAAATTAAATGTGGAGTTTCTTCTGCAACAGTTTCAATATCCATTCCACCTTCTGTAGAATACATAATCATATTTTTACCAGTTGCTCTGTTTAATAAAACTGACATATAATATTCGTCTGGCTCAGAATCTCCAGGATAATAAACGTCTTCACAAATTAAAACTTGATTTACCAACTTTCCTTCAGCAGAAGTTTGTGGTGTAATCAACATCATTCCTAAAATATCATCAGCAATACTTTCTACTTGCTCTAAATTTTTAGCTAGCTTTACTCCTCCACCTTTTCCACGACCACCTGCGTGAACTTGTGCTTTTATAACGTGCCAACCTGTACCAGTTTCTTCCGTAAGTTTTTTTGCTGCTGCAACTGCTTCTATTGGAGTACTTGCTACAATTCCCCTTTGAATTCTAACGCCAAAACTATTTAGTATTTCTTTACCTTGATATTCGTGTAAGTTCATCTGTATCGTATTTTTAACGGAAGCAAAAATACAAATTCAAAGAAGAAGATTTGTAAATTTTTTAATAAAATTAACTTTAAATTAAAAACCACAATTCATCACAGAATTTTAAAGTTTATAACTGAACGTCTTTACAAGCGTTACCTTTATTTAAATTTGAATAAAATTCTATTTTAAGAAATAATTAACAATTAAAATCTGTAACATTCTAAAAAATAATAGGTCTTTGTAATAATAAACACTGTATTTATTACATTCAATTAAAAGAATATTTTAAATAATTGTTTAAAGTAATCAACCAAAACCATATGTTCAGAAAAATCTTACTACTGCTAATTGCATTTTTATGCATTCATCAACTTAAAGCTCAAAATCAAAAAAACAGAAAAACAATTAAGACTACAAGAGTTGCCAACGCTCCTAAAATTGATGGTCTTTTAAATGATGAAGCTTGGGAAAATGCTGAAATAGCAACAAATTTTGTTATTTTTAGACCTGAAAATGGTAAACTAGTAAGTCCTGAATATCAAACTAAAGTAAAGGTTGTTTATGATGATGATGCTGTTTACATTTCAGCTCAAATGAACGATCCTGATCCTGAAAATATTCCAAGTGAATTTGCTGTAAGGGATAACTTTTCAATTGCTGATTTTTTCTTGGTAACCATCAATCCAAATGACGATGGTCAAAATCCTTTTGAATTTATTGTTCAAATTACAGGAAACCAAGCTGATGCAAAAGTTTCTAATGGCAATGAAGATTTAAACTGGAGTGCTGTTTGGGATGCTGCTACAAAAATTACAGACAAAGGTTGGAATGTAGAAATAGAAATTCCTTACAGAGCTTTACGTTTTGCAAATAGACCTGTACAATCTTGGGGATTTAATTTTCATAGAAGATTAGAAAAACTAAACGAACAACATACTTGGACGCATGTAAACAATACTGTTGGAAGATGGACACAATATGATGGTTTAATTGAAGATTTTAGAAATATAAAACCATCAACAAGACTAAATTTATATCCTTACGCTTCTGCAACTACCAATACTTTTGAAGGAAATACCGAGTTTGATTGGAGTGTTGGTATGGACATTAAATATGGTTTAACAGAAAATTTTACGTTGGATGCCACTCTTATTCCTGATTTTAGTCAAGTTGGTTTTGATGATGTGGTGTTAAATCTAGGGCCTTTTGAGCAACAATTTACGGAACAAAGACAATTTTTTACAGAAGGAACAGAACTTTTTAACACTGCCAATTTATTTTATTCAAGAAGAATTGGAGCCTCACCAATAGATCAATTTGATGTTTCATCAACCTTAATAAATCAAGATAATTTTGATATAAATAATCAAAAAATAAACGAAGAAATAATTGATTATCCTGGAAAAGTAACCATGATAAATGCCGTTAAAATATCAGGAAGAACAAAAAAAGGACTTGGAATTGGTTTTTTTAATGCAATAACTCAAAAAACAGAAGCAACCATACAAACAAGAACATCAACAAATAATAATGGTACAATTACTGAGGAAATAAATACGAGAAAAGAAGTTATAGATCCTTTTACAAATTTTAATATTTTAGTTTTAGACCAACAATTTAATCAAAATTCAAGTATTTCTTTAATCAACACAAACGTTACAAGAGATGGACGATTTAGAGACGCAAACGTAACTGCTTTAGATTGGCATATAGAAACTAAAGACAGCAAATACAATGCAGATGGTTCTTTTAGAATGAGTAATATTTCTGATGATGTAAACCAACCAAATACTGGCTACACTTTTGATAATAGCTTTGGGTATGACTTTGAAAACTGGTTTTGGGAATTAGGCTACAATTCTGAAAACAAAGACTTTAATTCTAATGATTTAGGTATTTTATTTACAAACGATCAACAAACTATTTATGGAAATTTAGGTTGGAAAACTGTGCAACCCACTAAAAATTTTAACAGAATTTGGGTTAATTCATATCATAATTTAAACTATCAACATTTTTCTGGAGTCTACACAGGTTATAATGCTGGAGTTGGTGGAAGTGCGCAAACTAGAGAGCGTTTTTCATTTGGTGGTAATTTTAATTATGGAAGTGAAAGTAAAGATTTTTTTGAGCCAAGACAAGGCACTACAAGTGGTCAGTTTTTTATTCAACCAGAAAGAATAAATATAAATGCCTGGTTTGAAACAAATTCACAAAAAAAATTAGAAATTAGCGCAGATGCTTACAACACAAGTTTTACAAACAACCCAAAACTAAGCTATGGATTTAGTGTAGCTCCTAGATATCGTTTTAATAACCAATTTTCATTAAGATATCGATTAAATTATAATAAAACTTTAGACGATCAAGGATATGTAGATGAAACTGATGATAACATTATTTTTGGTTTTAGAGATCGAAAAAGTTATACAAATACTATTTCTGGTAAATATAGTTTTAGTACAAAATCTTCGTTATCAATTAGCTTTAGACATTATTGGAGTTCAGTAAAATATAATTCTTATGCTAATTTATTTTCGGATGGTAAATTATATCCAAATTCTGATTACGTAGGTAATGATGTAAATTTTAACAGCTGGAATTTAGATTTAAACTATATCTGGCAATTTGCACCAGGAAGTCAGTTAATTGCTTTTTATAGAAATTCGATTTTTAATACAGACTCAGATTCAAGATTAGATTTTTTCGAAAATTTGGATAATTTATTCGAACAATCTCAAAGGCACACAGTTTCTGTAAGATTTGTATATTTTATTGATTATAATAAATTGAAAAACATTTTTTAACAAAAAACTACGCAACTTTCAAGAAAAACGGATCTACTTAAAAAAGTATATCCGTTTTTTTATACATTCGTACATAGATATAAAAACTATGATTGTAACAAAAAATATCCATAAATATTATGGTGATGTTGAAGTTTTAAAAGGATTAGATTTAGAAATAAAAAAGGGTGAAATTGTTGCTATTGTTGGTCCTTCTGGAGCAGGTAAAACAACTTTATTACAAATTTTAGGCACTTTAGATAAGCCTATTAAAGAAGAAGATTTTGAATTATCAATCAATGATATTTCATTAAAAAATCTTTCTGACAAGCAACTTTCCGAATTTAGAAACAATCATATTGGTTTTATATTTCAATTTCATCAATTATTACCAGAATTTTCTGCATTAGAAAATGTATGCATTCCAGCTTTCATAGGTAAAAAATCTAAAAAAGAAGCTGAAAAAAGAGCCAAAGAATTACTAGAATTTTTAGGATTATCTCACAGAATTCACCACAAACCAAACGAACTTTCTGGTGGAGAACAACAAAGAGTTGCAGTTGCAAGAGCTTTAATTAACAATCCTTCAGTTATTTTAGCAGATGAACCAAGTGGAAATTTAGATAGCGAATCTGCTAAAAACTTACACGAATTATTTTTTAAATTACGTGATCAATTTGGCCAAACCTTTGTTTTAGTAACTCATAATGAAACCCTTGCAAATATGGCTGATAGAAAATTGACCATGAAAGATGGTAAAATTATTTAGATATTGTAACAATAACCTTTTTTTTACTACTTATTGGTAAACATAAAAATGAAAGAAACGTTTCTAAACCTTATCAACTATCTTAAAAATCCAATATTAGAAAAAGACAACAATAAAGACTTAAACTATCGTTTTAAGATATTTTTTCACATTCTTTTTATCAGCATTTTAACGGGTATTATTATCACTCCAATCTTTGCGCTTTTCGAAGAAATGAATTGGATAAATATGGAGAATCATAAAGTTGAAGAAATGTTTGCTGGCATGAATAAATTATTGATTATTCTTACTGGTGCTATTATTGTACCAACTATTGAAGAAGTAATTTTCAGAGGACCAATTACTACTTTTAAAACACCAAAATCTTTTAAAATAGGTTTTTATGTACTTACGCTTCTTTTTGGTTTTGTACATATTACCAATTTTGATTTTACTACAAGTGTACTTTTATTATCGCCAATTTTAGTCTTACCACAGTTATTAGTTGGTGGTTATTTTGGATATATAAGAGTTCGTTTTGGCTTGCAATGGTCTATTTTATTGCATGGTTCTTATAATTGCTTTTTTATTCTTCTAAGTTTTATTCCTGAATCTTAAGATGAAAAAAGCCGAACTCAAAGAATTTTTAGACGAGAAAGTTACTTTATATAACAATCCAAAATTCATTGAATCTGATCCTATTCAAATTCCGCATTTATTTTCGAAAAAAGAAGATATAGAAATTGCCGCTTTTTTAGCTGCGACAATTTCTTGGGGAAACAGAACTATGATTATTAAAAATTCTTATAAAATGATGGAATTGTTGGACAATTCTCCTCACGATTTTATCATCAATCATCAAGAAAAAGATTTAGATTCTTTTGATAGTTTTGTACACAGAACCTTTAATTCAATTGATTTTAAACAGTTTATAAAATCGCTACAACATATTTACAAAAATCATCAAGGTTTAGAAAATGCGTTACGAATTAAAGATGGTACAAAAAACTACCAAACTGCTATTCATAACTTTAAAAAATTATTTTTTGAAGTTGATCATCAACAAAGAACACAAAAACACGTTTCAGATCCTTTAAAAAACTCGGCTGCAAAACGTATTAATATGTTTTTACGATGGATGGTTAGAAATGATAAAGCTGGCGTAGATTTTGGGATTTGGCAAACACATAATCCTGCATTCTTATCTTGTCCTTTAGATGTGCATTCAGGCAATGTTGCTCGCAAATTAAAAATACTTACAAGAAAACAAAACGATTGGAAAGCATTAGCTGAATTGGACAAAAGTTTGAGAAATCTTGATAAAAAAGATCCTGTAAAATACGATTTTGCACTTTTCGGATTGGGGGTTTTCGAAAAGTTTTAATTAGAAATTAACAACGTATTAATATTAATTTTATTTGTGATAATTTAGTCTTTTAATTCAGACATCATGAAAAACAGAATGTTTTTTAAAGGATATAGAAGTGGACATATGATGTATTTACGAAAAGAAGATTTGGAAAAATCGAACGAAGATTTACGAATTTTTATCAAAAAAAGTTCAGAAAATATTGGCGCTGCTAAATACTAATTCAACGACTAAATGCAATTTAAAAATCCTGAAGTTTTATACTTTTTAGCACTGTTAATTATCCCTATAATTATACATCTTTTTCAGTTGCAAAAATTTGTAAAAGTACCCTTTACCAATGTTGCTTTTTTAAAGAAATTAGTGCAACAAACTCGTAAGAGTTCACGCATAAAAAAATGTTTAATTCTAGCCACTAGAATGCTATTATTTACAGCGATACTTTTTGCATTTTCTCAACCTTATTTTAGTGATAAAACTACAGAAGAAAAACAGCATACTTTTATTTATTTAGACAATTCTTTAAGCACAAATGCCACTGGAGAAAAAGGAAATTTACTTCAAATTGCAGCGCAAGAAATTATAGAGAATGCTTCTAAAAAAGATTTGTATTCTTTACAAACGAATACTAATTTTTCTTCGGATATTACTTTTGAAGAACTTAAAAAAACCCTTCTAAATATTAAAAACACGGCTCAAAAAGTAGATTTAAGTACAGTTTTATTAAAAATAAACAATAGCAACAAAACTAAAACAAACACTTTACATAAAAACATATTAATATCTGATTTTCAGATTACTTACAATAGTGAGTTTACAAATGTAACACCTGTTTTTTCGGGTATAAAACTAGAAGCTACCAAGAAAAACAATATTTCTATTGGCAGCGTTTTTATCAACAACACAAATACCGAAAACCTGACAATAAATATTCTTATAAAAAACCAAGGTGAAGCAAAAGACAACATTCCAATTGCTATTTTTAATAACGAAAAACTGATTAGCAAACAGTCCTTCTCTATTGATAAAAACTCAACTAAAACTATTTTATTCACCATACAAAATCAAGCAAAATTTTTAGGAAAAATTACACTTACTTTTAGCGACACTTTTTCTTTTGACAACACTTTTTATTTCAGTTTAAATTCAACCAAAAAAGTGAATGTTTTAAGCATTGGAAACAATGCTGATTTCTTATCTAAAATTTACACGAAAGACGAATTTAATTTCACAGAATCTACGACTCAAAATGTAAATTATAACAGCATTCCAAAACAACAAATTGTCCTCTTAAATGAGTTAGAAAATATTCCTGAAAGTTTATCAAAAAGCCTCTTAGATTTTTCAAAAAAAGGAGGCACAATTGTCATCATTCCAAATTCAAAAATTGAGTTACAATCATATAATTTATTTTTGAATTCTGTTGCCAATACAAAAATACAATCAAAGATTTCTGATACTTTAAAAATTACAAATATCAACTTTAATCATCCTTTATTTAAAAATGTATTTTCTAAAAAAGTAACTAATTTTCAATATCCGATTGTAAAAAGCCACTACCCTATTCAAGCTAAAAATAGCAGTAAAATTATCTCTTTTGAAAACAATACAGGATTTATAAGTCAAATTAACAACACTAATGGCAACATCTTTTGGGTTTCGAGTTCGTTATCCAAAGAAAATAGTAACTTCTTAAATTCACCTTTAATTGTGCCTGTTTTTTATAATTTCGGAAAATTAAGCTTTCAACACTCTAAATTATTCTATTATTTAGATGCTGAAAATGTGATTGATGTTGAAACTGAAATTGAAAAAGATGAGATTTTATCAATTGTAAACTCAAATTCATCATTTATTCCTCCACAACAAACCTATCAAAATAAAGTAACGATTACTACAAATGACAACCCTACTGATGCAGGGTTTTATTACATCATCAGAAAAAAAGATACGCTACAAACCATCGCTTTTAACAATCCTAAAGAGGAAAGTTTACTACAATTTTTAGATATCAATACTCTAAAAGACATCAATCCAGAAATAAATTTTTCTTCTTCTATTGAAGATTTTTTTATCAACCTAAATAATAAAAATGAAGTTCATTGGCTTTGGAAATGGTTTTTAGCCTTGGCAATTGTATCTTTGTTATTAGAAATTTTGATTTTAAAATTCTATAAACCATGAGTATGAGTACGCTTCTTAAAAATGCAACGATTATAGATGCATCAAGTCCTTATCATCAACAAAAAAAAGATATTTTAATTAGTGATGGGAAAATTGAAAAAATTGAAGATTCAATTCAGCAAAAAAAGAACTATACAGTTGTAAACGTTGATAATTTACACGTTTCTTGTGGATGGTTTGACACCAGTGTTTCTTTAGGTGAACCTGGTTTTGAAGAACGAGAAACCATTAAAAATGGCTTGCAAGTTGCCGCAAAAAGTGGCTTTACTACAATTGCTGTAAATTCGAACACAAATCCTATTATCGACTCGAAATCTGATGTTGAGTTTTTAATTAACAAGGCTCAAAATTCTGCTGTAAAACTATACCCAATTGCTGCTTTAACCATAAATAGTGAAGGTGTTGACATGGCTGAACTGTATGACATGCAACAATCTGGAGCTGTAGCTTTTGGCGATTACAACAAACCTATTGAGAATGACAACTTAATGAAAGTTGCACTTTTGTACGCTCAAAATTTTGATGGTTTGGTATTGAGTTTCCCAAAAAACAACAAAATTGCTGGAGAAGGAATTGCAAACGAAGGCATTAACAGCACTAAATTAGGGTTGAAAGGAATTCCTGCTTTGGCTGAACATATTCAAATTGCTAGAGATATATTTTTGTTAGAATATACAGGTGGAAAATTACACATACCAACAATTTCATCTGCAAAATCGGTTGAACTGATTAAAGATGCCAAGAAAAAAGGACTGAAAGTTACTTGTAGTGTTGCTGCACATCACTTGGTTTTGACAGATAATGAGTTGCATGGTTTTGATAGTAACTTTAAAACGAATCCGCCTTTAAGAACTAAAGACGATATTAAAGTTTTACAAAAAGGAGTCAAATCTGGGGTGATAGACATCATAACTTCCGATCATAATCCTATTGATATTGAACATAAAAAAGTAGAATTTAGCGAAGCAAAAGATGGTGTGATTGGTTTAGAAACTGTTTTTGGTGCTTTAAATTCGGTTTTAGATTTAGAAGATTTTATCAACTGTATCACAACAAAACCAAAAGAAATTTTTGGGATTGAAAATTATTCTATAAAAGAAGGAAACATTGCTGATGTAACTTTATTTGACCCAAATAGCGATGTAACTTTTACAAAAGAACATATTTTATCGACTTCTAAAAACAGCCCTTTTATCAACAAAAAACTAAAAGGAAATGTTTATGGAATTTTTGCAAACAATCAATTAATTTTAAAATAATACAAAATGGAAAGAATAGACATAAACAACGAAGAAACTGTAAACGAAGGAAAAATCGCTGCCATCATTAGCCATTTATGGATTGTAGGTTTGGTGATTGCTTTTATAATGAATCTGAATAAAAAAAACTCGTTTACAAGCTTTTACATAAGACAAATGATTGGTTTAAATTTAGCGCAGTTTTTAAATGGCGTTTTAATTTATGAGCTTTTAGGAAGAACTGCTGGTTTAATTGTTGGTGTTTTACTATTTATTTGTTGGTTTATTTCTTTGTTTGGCGCATTTAAAGGTGAAGAAAAACTAATACCATATATTGGTGAATATTTTCAAAAAGGGTTTCAAGGAATTTAGGATAAATTTCAAAAAAAACCAATTTTAATAAATTTTTAATACAAAGTCCTGCTGAAAAGAGGGATTCATTAAAGTTGCTATTTTGAATTTATTACGTTTTAATTTTCAAAAGTAGACATCATAAAAAAGCATGTATGAGTTTAGAATATATTGTTAGACAACCAACGAAAGTTTCTGAAAATCCGCCATTATTAATTTTATTACATGGTTATGGAAGCAATAAAGAAGATTTATTTTCTTTTGCTGAAGAATTACCAGAAGAACTACTTATTATAAGTGCGCAAGCACCTCACGAAATGGGTTATGGAGGTTATGCTTGGTATGCGATTAATTTTGATGATGTAAAAGGTAAGTTTTCTGACTTAAAACAAGCCAGAGAATCTTTGGATAAAATTGCCATTTTTATTGATGAAATAAAAGCAAAATACAACACAAATGCTGATAAAACTTTCTTATTAGGATTTAGCCAAGGTGCCATTTTAAGCTACTCTTTAAGTTTTATGTATCCAAATAAGGTACAACATGTAATTGCTTTGAGTGGTTATATAAATGATGAAATGATTCCTAAAACTATCTCTAAAGACATCAAAACCGATTATTATTGTTCTCATGGTTCTGTAGACCAAGTTTTACCTGTAGATTGGGCAAGAAAAAGCAAACCTTTTTTAGATAATTTAGGTTTACAAAATGTATATTCTGAATACAATGTTGGTCATGGAGTTGCTCCGCAGAATTTTTATAGTTTTAAAAAGTGGATTGAGGAACGACTTTAAAACTATGTAAAAACACAGTTGTTTTTTGATTTAAATATCTTAATTTCGAAGTTGTATAACTTATATTAAAAAAAAACACTAACTATTTATTTATGAAAATTTTATTATGGCAATTATTATTAATTTTAGTTCCAATTATTATTGTAATACTTATTGTTAGATTAATTAGAAAAAAGAAAAATGGGAACTTGGGGTCCAGCAATATTTTCTGATGATTTAGCCTGTGACATCAGAAATGACTTTAAAGAATTAATTGGTGATGGTTTCGATTCAGAACAAGCTACATCTGCACTTATAAAGGAACATCAAGATTCAATAAATGACAGCGATGAGAGCTCTGTATTTTGGTTTGCGCTTGCAGACACTCAATGGAAAACTGGACGTCTAATTGATATAGTTCTGAAAAAAACTCTTGAAATTATTGAGTTTGGATCTGATTTGGAAAGATGGAAAGAAGACCCTAAAAACCTTAAGAAAAGAAAAGTTGCGATTACAAAACTCAAACAACAACTTTTAACTGAACAACCTAAAGAAAAAAGAATTCCAAAAATTTATCGAGAAGAATCAATATTCAATATTGGCGATATATTTAGCTATAAAAGCAAATTAGAGAAAAAAGCCTTATTCAGAGTAATTGGTATTCATCAAGACAAAGGTGGGAGATTCTCAGTTTGTGAGCTACTTGATTGGTTTGAAAAAGAATTACCGATTAAAAATGGACTTCTCTCAAAAGGTAAAATAGACACCAACAAACTATCTAAATTAAAAGTTAGGACTTTCGAAAACGAAAAAAAGCAATTCATGTTGGGCGAAATTACTACTAAATACAAGCCAAAAGATGAATGGTTTGAGTTGATAACAACAAAAAGTAAACCACATCAAAAAGATACAGGCTATTCTGTTATCTTTTGGAGAAACCTAGATAAACTGTTAATCAATGAATTTGAGAAATAAACGAATAACAACACTATGCAAAATGAATTTCACACAAAAACTTCAGCAAAATAACCTAAAAACACCTTTCAATCTTTCCAATCAACTCATCAAACTTATAAGGTTTAAAAATTACATCTGTAAAACCTAAATTTAAATAATTTTCTTTGTGTTCTTGAGTGGCATTTCCTGTTAACGCTAAAAAAGGAATTTTATTATTTTTTTTAAAAGTAGCTTTTTGCTGAATTAATGTATCTCCAGTAATTTCTGGCATATTAATATCTAAAAGAGCAACATCAAAATCTTGTGTATTCAATATTTCTAAAGCTTCTAAACCATTTTTTACAACGGTTATTATAACATCTTCTTTATTTAAAATATGTGCTGTTATTTTCTGATTCAACAAATCATCATCTGCCAATAAAATTCGTTTTCCTTTTAAACTTTGTAAGGTTAATTTTTCGTTTTCTACAAGTGGTTTCTTAGCAGTTTTCAAAGCTTTTTTAAACGGAATTTCCACAGAAAAAGTAGAACCAACATTTAATTCGCTTGCTACAGTTATGGAACCGTTCATAGCACTCACCAAACGTTTTACGATGGATAAACCCAAACCTGCACCACCAAAAACTCGATTATCATCCAACTCAGTTTGCCTATATTCTTCAAAAATCTTTACAGTTTGCTCTTCAGTCATTCCTCTGCCTGTATCTGTAATTTTGAATCTAATTTCAGCTGTTTTTTTGTTTTCTGATATAATTTCTGTTTGTATAGAAACCTTGCCTTTTTTGGTGAATTTAAGTGCATTGTTCATCAAATTCGCCAAAATTTGATTCACTCTAACTCCATCACCAATTAAAGTTGCTGGAATGGCATCTGACATAGAAATATCTAAAGCAATCAACTCATTTTTATGCTGATTTTTAAAATTGACAAAATTGCTTTTTACAACTTGGTTTACATTTATTTCTTCAAGAGCCAATTCTAATTTACCAGCTTCAATTCTAGATAAATCTAAAATATCATCTACAATCACTTTTAAATTCTTACCAGATAAGGCTAAATAACTAACATATTCTTTTACTTTACCGCTTAAATCTTCTTCAGCAATCATTTTTGTATATCCTAAAATTGTGTTTAAAGGATTCCGAACTTCATGACTCATAATTGCCAAAAAACGAGATTTTTCTTCATTGGCTTTGTCCGATGCTTTTCTTAAAATAGCCAATTCTTTATTTTTTTCTGAAATTTCTCTTTTCATAAAAAACAAATCATTTCTATTTTGATTTAACTCTTTCACAATTTTATAAACACTAGTTCTATTATGAATTAAAATGGTGAATTCATCAGCATCTTTAAACAATTCTAAATCTACATTATATTCATTTTCTTTAGAGTTAATCATCATTCCTTCCATTAAAAAAGATTCTTTTTCTGGAAGTGATTCTAAAGTACCAAATAAAAAAGGACAGGTTTCAAAAATTGAAGTTTCAACAACAAAATCTTCAATAGCAAATTTACCCGCAAGTATTTTTTTAATAATTCCTTGCTGATTGGTCGTTAATTCTAAAAAAACATTTTCAATTTTAGCTGGAGTCAAAAGTTTTATTTTAAAGATTGTTTGGCAAGAATAGCAAAAGCATCTTCTACATTTTCATTTTCTTTTGCACTTGTAATTAAGTCTATAGGAATTTCAACTATTTTTTTTACTTGATTTATTTCGTTCAACGTTAACAAGTCTTTTTTGTTACCAACCAACAAAATATCTTTTAAACCCGATAATTCTCTAACAGTTTCCAGTTGATTTTTTAAATTTAAATACGTTTCTTCTCTATTTAAATCGAAC
The DNA here is from genome assembly GCF_001761365.1 of Polaribacter vadi. Taxonomy (NCBI): domain Bacteria; kingdom Pseudomonadati; phylum Bacteroidota; class Flavobacteriia; order Flavobacteriales; family Flavobacteriaceae; genus Polaribacter; species Polaribacter vadi. The sequence goes on from NZ_CP017477.1 coordinate 895,945, forward strand.
ACATACATGGCTGCACTTGCTCCTAAAAAATAAGCTTTTGGTACTTTTTCATCATCTTTTGTACCTGCAACATCCCAAATTAAAAGTTTAATTTGCTCATCGTTTAAATTTACAATTTTTGTACTTACTCGAACACCAATTGTACTAATATAATCTTCAGAAAATTCATTTAACACAAATTGCCTAATTAAGGATGTTTTACCAACACCAAAATTACCAACAAGCAGTACTTTTTTTGCAATCATTATATATCCTTTTATGTTGGTACTTTAATTAAAATTTCTTCGATCAAAGCATTTAGCCTTTTTTCGTCTGATAAAAACGATCTATCTCGTAAAATTTTTTCTGCTAATGTGTTCAAGTTATCTGCTAGTTCTTCTTTAAATTCGGAAGTGATAACACCAGAAGTTGCAGTTGCAATGTAAATAGATTTGAAGTTATACATTGATAATTGAAATGTTTCAAATTTTATATCTTCTAAATCTTGTCCTTGTTTTGAAAAGGCATCTTCTGCAAAAGATTTAATTGCGGTTAACATTCCAGAAATCATATCTTTATCTGCAATATTACCTCTAGAATAATTACCAATTAACAAACCTGAGTTTTCTTCAATCACAAAAACTTCTTCTATAGTTGATGCAAAAACAGATTGTAAAACATCTTCTGCATCTGTTTTTTTTCCTTTAAAAAATCTTTTTAAAATATGTGTTAAAGAAAATTTATCGTTAATGGTTTTGTTAATGGTACCTGAGAGTTTTGTTATTTCTGCGACAATAAATTTCTGAATCAATTTACCCATAATTGGGTAAAGTGCTTCTATGACTTCGTCTTGAGATTCTCTAATTTGAACTTTTATAGCTTGCGTAACTTGATTCCCAAAATAATCGGAAAAATTATCTTTTAAATCATCAATTTTATCATCTAAAACAGGTTTTACTTCTTTTTTGAAATCATCTTTCTTTAAAAACTCTTTTCTTAAAGATTCAAATTCTTTTCTGTCTTCTGTTAATAAAAGTTCTTTTAGTAGCTCAAATCGATTTTCTTTTTTATGATCTACAGGTAGGTTTTCCATTTATTCTTGCAACATCTGTGCAATTTTCTCTAAAGCTTTTCCTAATTTTCTTCTATCGGCTTTTTCATCATCTAAATCTGCCAATCTTTTGTCTAAATCATCATTCAAATCCTGAAATTTATGATCTACCAAACTCTCTAAATCAGCTAATTTATTTTCGATATTGGCAATTGCTTCAGATAATGACTTGGAATTTTTTTCTTGAAGTATATTTATTTTGTCGTAAACATCTGCAATTTCAGAATCATATTTTTGAATATTTTCTCCAAATATAAGGTCTCTTACTGCTGCAATTCTAGAATCAACTTGCTGATTAGAAGCTGGTTCATTAGTTTCTTCGGGATTTTTTTTCATATCTTTTTTGTTAGATTGGTAGTACTATAAATTATTTTTAGCTTTTAGTAAATAGCTGTAAATAATAGCTTTGTAGACAAATATACACTAAATATCAAATTATAAAAACCTATAAAGTAATTTTTAAACCATCAAAAGCTAAAAAAACATTTTCAGGTAATGTTTTAGAAACTTCCTCATGGAAACCTAATTTATGGCTAATATGTGTAAAATATACTTTTTTTGGTTGCAATTCTTCTACAAAATTTAAGGCTTCTTGCAAATTAAAATGAGTTGGATGTTCTTCAATTCTCAAAGCATTAACCACCAAAACATCTAAATTTTTCAACTTTTCTATTTGCGATTTGCTAATACTTTTAACATCTGTTAAATAGGCAAAATCTTGAAACCTGTATCCTGTAACTGGTAAGTTTCCATGCATAACTTCTATAGGAATTACCTGCAAATCATCTACATAAAAAGAGGTTTTATCTACAACATTAGGACAAACACTTGGAGCTCCTGGATACCTATTTTCAGTAGAAAATATATATTGAAAACGCTGCTCTAAACTATGTAAAGTTCTCTGATTTAAATAAATAGGCATCCCTCCTATTTGATAACAATAAGGTCTTAAATCATCTATACCTGCTGTATGATCTGAATGTTCGTGCGTAAAAAAAACACCATTGATAAGCTGCACATTTTCACGCAACATTTGTTGTCTAAAATCAGGACCACAATCTATGGTATAGTTTACATCATCCCATGAAATTAAAATAGAAGATCGTAAACGTTTGTCTTTTAAATCTTCTGACAAACAAACAGGATCTTTACTAGCAATCATTGGAATGCCTTGTGAGGTTCCTGTACCTAAAAAAGTAATCGTTAACAGTTTTTTATCAGTATTCATTACAACAAAAATAAGATAAAAATTGACTGGTAGCGTTCTTATTTAGTACATTTGTTTACGAAAATAAAAATCCATACATGGCAATTTCTTTAAGAGGAGATCAAGAAATTAGTAGTGTACCAACTACTAAAAGTAAAGCATTAAGAATAAATTTAAATACAGACATTTACGGAACTTTTGCAGAAATTGGAGCTGGACAAGAAACGGCTCGTAATTTTTTTAGATCTGGAGCTGCATCTGGTACTATTGCAAAAGCAATGAGTGCTTATGATAAGGATTTTTCTGACGCTATTTATGGAATGGAAGAGGATAAACGTTATGTTACTCAGCCTCGTTTACAAACCATGTTACGTCATGAAATTGATTTAATAGAAGACAGGTTAAGCAGACAAAAACATCCTGATAAATTGTTTTTTAGTTATGCAAACACAGTAACTACGATAGATTTTGCAAGAAAATTTAAAGGTCATGGTTGGGTTGGAATTCGTTTTCAATTAGATCCTTTAGAAGGATATAATGAAATTGTTTTACACTTACGTTTTAAAGAAACAGATGCTCGTTTACAACAAGAAACATTGGGTATTTTAGGTGTAAACTTAATTTATGGTGCTTTTTATTTAAATGATAATCCTAAAGATTTGGTAAAATCTTTTTATGATAATTTAGGAAATCATCAGTTAGAAATTGATATGATTAATTTCTCTGGCCCACGTTTTATGTATGTTGATAACAGATTAATGAGTTTACAACTCCTTAAAAATGGCATGACAAACGCAGTTATGTTTGGTCCAGATGGAAACAACTTATTACCTGCACAAGTTTTATATAAAAAGAACATTTTAGCTTTACGTGGTAGTTTTAGACCTGTTACAAAAGTGAATATGGATATGTTTGAACAATCCAAAAAAATGTTTTTAAATGAAGCAAAAGTTAAAGAAGATAAAACGCAAGTAATTTTTGAAATTACTTTAAGTAATTTATCTGCAGAAGGTAAAATTAATGAAAGAGATTTTTTAGATAGAGCAGAATTACTTTGTTCATTAGGACAAAATGTAATGATTACAAGCTTTCAGCAATATTTTAAATTGGTAGAATATTTTAGTGAATTTACCAAAGAAAGAATGGCTTTAGCCATGGGCGTTTACAACTTAATTCAAATTTTTGATGAAAAATACTACAGAGATTTAAGTGGTGGTATTTTAGAAGCATTTGGTAAATTATTCCATAGAGATTTAAAAGTATATATGTATCCTTATCATGATCAAGAATCTGACGAATATATAAATAGTTCCAACTTAAAAGTACACCCAAGAACTAAAGAGTTATACAAATACTTTAAAAATAATGGTAGACTTGTAGACATCAAAGATTTTGATAAAGATAGTTTAGATATTTTTTCTAGAACCGTTTTAAAGATGATTATGAATGGTGAAAAAGGTTGGGAAGAAATGTTGCCAGAAGGAATTGCAGAAACTATTAAACAAAAACGTTTATTTGGCTACTCTAGAACTAGAGGAAAAAATTAGCCTTTTTAATTAAACCTTTTTTCTATTTTTCTGTCTAATTAAAAAAATGTTTTTTGATAGACGAAATTACATTAGTACAGCAACTACAAAATACTAAAACCAGAGACAAAGCTTTTGGGGTTTTAATAACGCAATACAAACAGCGTTTATATTGGCATATTCGTAAAATTGTACTAGTACATGATGATGCAGATGATGTATTGCAAAATACTTTCGTAAAAATTTTTAGAAATATTGAAAAATTTAACGGAGAAAGTAAATTGTATTCTTGGATGTACAGAATTGCCACAAACGAATCTATTACTTTTATAAATAAAAGAGCCAAAGAAAGAAATGTAGATATTGCAGATTATCATGAACAATTAGCAAGTACTTTACAAAGCGATGTGCATTTTTCTGGTGATGAAATTCAACTAATTTTACAAAAAGCAATTGCTACTTTACCTGTAAAACAACAACTTGTTTTTAACATGAAATATTTTGAGGAATTAAAATACGACCAAATATCAGAAATTTTAGAAACCTCTGTTGGTGCACTCAAAGCCTCTTATTTTCATGCAGTTAAGAAAATTGAAAAATATATAAAAACAAAAACAGATTAAACCTTTTTACATTTTAAAGGTCTAAACAATAATGGAAAACGAATTAAAAAATAGCGTTCATTACATCAACAATAAAGTTGGCAAAAAAACTGGTTTTTCTGCTCCAACTAATTATTTTGATAATTTGCAAGATAGCATTCAAGCAAAAATAGCTGAAGAAAGTTTCAGTAAAAAAAGTGCGTTTAAAGTTCCCGAGAATTATTTTGATGATTTAGAAAACAACATTTTACTAAAAATTTCATCCGAAGAAAAAGAAACAAAAGTTATTTCTTTTAAAGAACGTGTTTTTAAATTGATTCCGATTGCAGCAGCAGCTTCTATTATATTGTTTATTGGTTTAAATTCTTTTGTTTTTAATACCAGTGATGAACTTACATTAGATTCACTTTCTAATAATGATATTGAATATTGGTTAGATACTAACACATTTCATTCTACTGATATTACTACAATTTATGAAGATGAAATATTAGAAGAAAATGAGTTCTTGTTTAACGAACTTAAAGATGAAAGTATTGAAGATTATATAAACTCAATAGACGATCCATCTTTATTAAATGAATTGAATTAAAAATATAGATCATGAAAAAAATAATAATTTTTATAAGTATTTGCCTTCTTTGCGTGCTTTCTGCAACAGCGCAAACAAAAGACGAAAGCAGAGATAAAATAAAGGCTTTAAAAATTTCCTACATCACAGAACAGTTAAGTTTAACGACGGATGAAGCTCAAAAGTTTTGGCCTATTTATAATTTGTATGATAAAGAACAATTTAATTTACGAATTAATTACAAAACTTCGTTAAGAAAATCAATTAAAAGTATTGAAGAAATTGACAATTTAAATGAAGTTGATGCAAAAAAATTAATTGCTTTAAAATTACTTACAGACAAGCAATTATATGAATCTCAAAAAAATTTTATAAATAAAATGGAAGGGGTTTTATCAGCTAAAAAGATTATAAAATTACAAATTTCAGAAATGGAATTTGCAAGAAAATTAATGAAAAAATACCGAAAGAAACGACCAGATTCTAAAGATTAAAGTCATAAAAAAAGGAGCTAAAAATATAGCTCCTTTTTTTTATGTATCTAAATGTTACTTATTTATCAAATTGAAACAGACAAATAATTCTGGTTTGTTTGCTGTAAATTGTTTTAGCCAAATTGTTAATTCTTGAATTTCAAAAGGCAATAATCTTTGTAAAGATTTCTCTAATTCTCTACAAAACAATTCTGAATTAAAACTTACTTTTTTCAAAATTACTTTGGTGTACTCAAACATTGCTCTAGCCATTCTTTTTAAAAATTTAATGTTACTAACTAAACGTAATTTCCTGTATTTTATTACTTTACCAAATATAACAAAAAATACCAACATTAAAAATAATGTTGGTATTAAAGTTTTGTTTATAAACTGTTAAATTTATAAGCTATTTACTTTTTCAACTAAAGCTTTTGCTTTCGTTTCTAATTCTTGATTAATTGCTTTGTAATGAGCCTTTTTATTTTCAACGTTTTTTGCGTTTACTTTTGCAATTAAACCATCGAAAGTTTCAATAGCTTCATCTACAATTTGGTCTCCTTTTTTTTGTTCGTTTTTTAAGGTTGATACATCTAAAGTATATTCAATAACATCACCTAAAACGTAATTAATATCTTTTTTTAAATTTTTAATATTTGCCATAATTTCTTATTCTTTAATTGCTGCAAAGTTAGTTTATTTATTTAAAAGAGCGCTATAACATCTTTTATATTTGAAACAGTTTTATATGTTGCTTTTGCAGATACTTGTTCAGAAACTTCTTCATGCATCCAAGTTGTATGGAAAGGAACATGTATTGCAGCTGCTCCAATTTTTATCAAGGGTAAAACATCTGACTTTAAAGAGTTCCCAATCATTAAAAATTGTGATGGCTCAATATCTAAATGTTGTATTAACTTTAAATAATCTTTCTCTTTTTTATCGCTCATAACCTCTATATGATGAAAATATTTGAGCAGGTTCGATTTTTCTAATTTGCGCTCTTGATCTAACAAATCTCCTTTTGTGGCTAAAATTAATTTGTATTTACCTTGTAAATTTTTTAAAACATCCTCTATTCCATCTAATAATTCTATTGGTTTTTCCAGCATGTTTTTACCAATATTTAAAATAGCTTCAATTGTTTTTTGTTGAACTTGATAATTAGAAATCTCCAAAGCACATTCAATCATCGATAATATAAAACCTTTAACTCCATAACCATATTGACTTAAATTTCTGATTTCGGTTTTAAAAAGTTCTTGATCTATTTTATTTTTGGTTTCGTATTTTGAAAGTAGTTCTGCAAATTCTTCTTCAGCTTCTCTAAAATAGGTTTCATTTACCCATAAAGTATCATCAGCATCAAAAGCAATAACTTTTATATTTTTATACATTTTTTAAATGTTGAATCGCTTTTTCTAAATCTTCTGGAGTATCAATACCAACTGCTTCTACATTTGTTTCTACCATTTTTATTTTTTTACCAATTTCTTGATAACGAATCGCTTCAATTTTTTCTGCTGCTTCTAAAGGCGTAATTGGTGTTTTATAAAAATCTAACAATGCTTGTTTTCTAAAGGCATAAACTCCCTTATGTTTATAATATTTTACTGCAACTTCTTTGTCTCTATGATAAGGAATTACGCTTCTAGAAAAGTAAATTGCCAAATTATTTATATCTGTAATTACCTTTACATTATTAGGGTTTTCAATATCTTCTTGGTTTGTAATTTGAACTTTTAAAGAAGCTAAATCAATTTCTTTTTTTTCATCAGCCTTAAAAACAGCGACTAATTTTGTTAAAGAAACAGTATCTATAAAAGGCTCATCTCCTTGAACATTAATTACTATATCTGCATCTATATTTTGTACGGCTTCTGCAATTCTATCAGAACCACATTCGTGTTCTTTTATGCTCATTATTACATTTCCATTCGCTTTTTTAATGGTTTCAGAAATTATATCAGAATCTGTAACTACGTAAACTTCATCAAATAAATTGGTTTTTAACGTTGCTTCGTAAGTTCTTACAATTACTGGTTTGCCACCCAAATCCTTCATTAATTTACCTGGAAAACGAGAAGCACTATATCTTGCAGGAATCATTGCAATTACTTTCATATTTTTTTAATATTTACGCATCAAAGATAATATTTAAATGGATAGCGTTAATTCAAATTTAACAGTCTCTATATTTTTACAGCGAACTAAAAAAACAAAAATTATGAGAAGTATATTATGGTTAGTCGCAGTTATTTGTATCGTTGTTTGGTTGTTAGGCTTTTTAGGAGTGATAGCAGGAATGGCAACAGGAAATTTAATCCATATTTTATTAGTGATCGCAATTATTAGTATTTTATATAATTTAATTACTGGTAGAAAACCCCTGTAAAAAAATACCCAAAAATATTTTATAAAAAAGTTCAAGACATATCTTGAACTTTTTTTTTAGATTATATTTAGTTTTTAATAAAAAATTAGATTGCTAAAGTTTTAAATTGATAACTACAACTTTTTAAGAAACATTGGTTGCAATAGAGAATATACTCGACAAATATAGATAAAGATGATATACATTTTTATTAAAAGACATTTGTAAGGTTTTTATTTAAATTAAATTTTGAAACAAGCCAAAACTCTAAAAGTTTTAGTATTTTTATTGCCTGATTCCTCAATTTGATAATTATATTTTTTTGGCATGAAAAATGCAATTTATTCATAAATAAGTACATTTTTATTGTCCTTTTATATTTTATATAATCCTATTAACAATTGAGAAAAACCATTCTTTTCGCATTCTTTTTATGTATAGTTTTCAACATATTTAGTAATGATAGAACTTTATACGTAGATAATTTCAGCAACATTATTGGCAGCCCAAACAAGGAAGATAAACTACTTCTTTTTGCAATGAGAAACGATTTTAAAACTTTAATTTTATATGATTTAAATAAAGTTGATAAAATTTGGTCTTTATCTGATCCAAGAAAAAATAATGTTTTAGCAGAATTTATTTTAAAAGCCAAAACCGAATTTAACATTAAAAATGTTGGAGCTTCTGGTGAATGTGCTTCTTTTTTCACCAATACCATACATCTTTATAACAACTCCAGAAACAAACCTGATGAAAAGTTTGATATTTATAATTTAGAATATGAATACTGGTCTAAAAAAGCATCTGGAGAAAATGGTTATTATTGTGAAAATTACTTAAAAGCAAATTCATCACCTTGTAATAGAGAAGGCTCTTTTAATTTCTTTATTGAAAATTTAAAAGAACTAAAAAAACTAATAAAAAATAATACTCATTCTATAAAAATTGATGCGTATGTTGGTTACTATTCTCAAAAAGAAATTGAATTGATTGCTAAATATTCAGATAGATTAATTGTACAGGCTTTTGGTAGAAACCCAGAAACAAGTTTTAAATACGCTAAGAAAAATTTAGAGCATGTTTTAAACAACAATAGTACTATAAAAACATCTATTGTGTTTTCTACAAGAATGGATAAAATGGGTTATTTTTTTAAATTTAATGATTTAGAAAAAAGTGAAAGTTTATTTTTTGATGAAATGAATAACTACAGTATAAATTTCAAGAAAAACTTAAACTTAGATGGCTTTAGCTACCACACATTCAGTTTTTTAGAAAAATCTGTTAGCTACTACTCTTACAGAAAAAATTAAACTATTTTTTATTATTGATATATAATTCGTAAGTAAAAACCACTATTCTCCTGCATAACTTACAAAGTTTCTAGGAGTTTCATAAAGCGTGATTTTTAAATCTAAATGAGTTGGAATATGAGGTCTTAATTTATCATAAATAACAACAGCAATATTTTCTGCTGTAGGATTTAAATTTTTAAACTCTTTAACTTCTACATTTAAATTTTTATGATCAAAACTGTTTTCTATTTCAGCTTTAATTAAAGAACTTAATACACCTAAGTCATATACATAACCTGTTTCCTTGTCAATTTCTCCTGTTAAAGAAACAATCAATTCGTAATTGTGTCCATGAAAATTAGGGTTGCTACATTTGCTAAAAACTTCAAGGTTTTTTTCTTCAGACCAATCTTTTCTATACAACCTATGAGCTGCATTAAAATGTGCTTTTCTATGAACTGTAACTTTAGGCATTTGTTAGTTTATCAAAAGATTTATCAAAAATTATTTTAAACCATTCAGTGTAAATCTCAGGATTATTTTCAATATCCTTTTTCACATCTTTTAAAGGCATCCATTTATAAGATGCTACTTCCTCCTTATTAATATTTGGTTTGTCTTCAAAAGAGCCAATTAACACAAAATCTAATTCGTGTTCAGTTAAACCATTATCAAAAGGTGCTTTATAAATAAAAGAAAAAACCTCTTTTAAATCTGTTGTAAAACCCATTTCTTCTTGCAAACGTCTTCTACCTGCTTCTACATTACTCTCTCCTTCTCTTTGATGAGAACAACAGGTATTTGTCCATAATAAAGGCGAATGATATTTAGATGCTGCTCTTTGTTGCAACATTAATTCTCCTTTTTCATTAAAAACAAACACAGAAAATGCTCTGTGTAAAACAGCTTTTTCATGTGCTTCCATTTTAGGCATTAAACCTATTTGGTTATTTTTTTCATCAACTAAAACAACTAATTCCTCCATAATTGCAAATATAAAGGAATCAAACAGCAATAAAAACTTAAAGTTATTATAAAGTCATTAGATTTATCTATTCTTTTATGTTGATGATTTATCTTTGAGTTTTATAAAAAATATTTTAAAAGTGAAGTTTTTATTTCGATTGTCTTTTGTTGTTCTGTGTGTTTTTTTTTATCAATGTGATGATGCTCCAAAAAAAAAGGAGATTTCAAAAAAGGAAAATCTAAAAAGTGAAAAAATCATTGAAAAAGATACGATAGCAATTGACGAGGAAAAAAAATGGAATACCATAAACAGTTCTAATACCGAAGATTTTTTATTAGCTTATGGTAAAGAAAATCCAGAAACCAAGGTTATTATCAAAACTAAATTTGGGAATATAAAAATTCGTCTGTTTGAAGATGTTCCTGCTCACAGAGCTAGCTTTATTTATCTTACAAAAAATGAATATTTTAATACAACAGTTATTTATAGAGTCGCCAAAAACTTTGTAATTCAGGGAGGTAATTCCGATAATTATTTAACTGTAGAAGAAAGAACAAAACACGGAAATTACTTAATAAAACCTGAATTCAAAAAACACAGAATTCATAAATATGGTTCTTTAGCAGCTGCAAGAGAATGGGATAATAACCCAAATAAATTATCCAATCCTTTTGAATTTTATGTGGTTCAGAATAAAAAAGGAGCTCCGCATTTAGATAATCAACATACCGTTTTTGGGGAGGTTTTTGAAGGTTTTGATACTATGACTAAAATATCTAAAGTAGAAGTTGGCGCAGATGATTGGCCTATGGATGAAATTCCAATCACTGTTGAAATTTTGGAGTAAATTTCCACTTTGCCTTTCAGAAATTTTTCCAAATAAAAATGTTTTGATTATTTGATGTTTGTTTTTAATTCGTGAATTTCTAGCATCCATCAAAAGATCAATTATAATCTTTATGAGCATCAAAAATCAGCAAAAATTACCTCTTATTTTCAAGCAAAATTCAACGCAAAAATTATAGAATAAACCCTATCTTTGCACCTCAAATTTTGTAGATGAGTTTTTTAAAAGAAATAGCACGTAGAAGAACATTTGGAATCATTTCGCATCCAGATGCAGGTAAAACTACACTTACTGAAAAATTATTATTATTTGGTGGCGCCATTCAAGAAGCAGGTGCTGTAAAAAATAATAAAATTAAAAAAGGCGCAACTTCCGATTTTATGGAAATTGAGCGTCAAAGAGGAATTTCTGTAGCAACTTCTGTCTTAGCTTTTATTTATAAAGACAAAAAAATAAACATTTTAGATACACCTGGTCACAAAGATTTTGCAGAAGATACTTTTAGAACTTTAACAGCTGTAGATAGTGTTATTGTTGTAATTGATGTTGCAAAAGGTGTAGAACCACAAACCGAAAAATTAGTTGAAGTTTGTAGAATGAGAAGCATCCCAATGTTGGTTTTTATCAATAAATTGGACAGAGAAGGTAAAGATGCTTTTGATTTGTTAGATGAAGTTGAGCAAAAATTAGGTTTGCGAGTTACCCCCATGAGTTTCCCAATTGGAATGGGTTACGATTTTAAAGGAATTTACAATATTTGGGAAAAGAAATTAAATCTTTTTTCTGGCGATAACAAAACCACAATTTCAGAAGGTGTTCAGTTTGATGATTTATCAAACCCTGAACTAGACAAAGCTGTTGGTAAAAAAGCGGCAGATACTTTACGTGAAGAAATCGAATTAATTAGTGAGGTTTATCCTGATTTTAATAGAGATGAATATTTAAAAGGAGAATTACAACCTGTATTTTTTGGATCAGCTTTAAATAATTTTGGAGTTAAAGAATTGTTGGAAGCTTTTATTGAAATTGCTCCTTCTCCTCAACCTAAAAAAGCTGAGGAACGTTTAGTAGATTCTAAAGAGAAAAAAATGACAGGTTTTGTGTTTAAAATCCATGCAAATATGGATCCTAAACACAGAGATAGATTGGCATTTATTAAAATAGTTTCTGGAACTTTTAAAAGAAATTCGCCATATTTACATGTTAGAAATGGTAAAAAAGTAAAATTTTCGAGTCCGAATGCATTTTTTGCTGAAAAGAAAGAAATTGTTGACGAGTCTTTTCCTGGAGATATTGTTGGTATTCATGATACTGGAAATTTTAAAATTGGAGACACTTTAACTGAAGGTGAAGATTTGAATTTTAGAGGGATTCCAAGTTTTTCTCCAGAACATTTTAGATATGTAAACAATGCAGATCCAATGAAGTCTAAACAATTATACAAAGGTTTAGATCAGTTGATGGATGAAGGTGTTGCTCAATTATTTATCCTAGAAATGAATGGACGAAGAGTAATTGGTACTGTTGGTGCTTTGCAATTTGAGGTTATTCAATACAGACTAGAACACGAATATGGTGCAAAATGTACCTATGAAAATTTAAGTGTTCACAAAGCTTGTTGGGTAGAACCTGAAGATAAAAAGAACGATGAATTTAAAGAGTTTAAAAGAGTTAAACAACGTTATTTAGCAAAAGACAAACAAGGGCAATTAGTGTTTTTGGCAGATTCTGCATTTACAATTCAAATGACACAGAGTAAATATCCGTCTGTAAAATTGCATTTTACAAGCGAATTTAAAAAATAAAATGATGAAGAAGATTCTATTTTTATTGCTTGTTCTTTTAAGTTTCAATAGCTTTTCTCAAAATTATAGTTTAGATAATTTAGAAGGAAAAGAATTAAAAAACAGTATTCGTTTAAATTATATTTTAATTGATCAACCAGATAGAACTTATACTTATGGAGATGGAAGCACCTATAAATTAGACCCAACCATGGGTTTATTTGGTTTAAATTATAATATTCCTTTAAATGATTGGTTGTACACAGGTGCTGGTTTTCATGGAGCTGTTTATGGAGATCAAGGTGGTTTATTTACTTTAGGAATTAATTTAGGAGTCAACAAACAACTTTATAAAAATTTATATTTTGATGCCAATATCCATTTTGGTGGTGGAGGTGGTTTTAGAAGTTTGGTAAATGGTGGTGGAATTTTGTATCCAAATGCTGGTTTACAATATAAAACAGACCAGTTTGCTTTTGGTATTCAATATGGGTATGTAAATTTCTTTACAGGTGTACAAAAAGGTGATAATATTTCTTTCTTTGTAGAAATACCAACTACAATTAGAGCTGCTTCTTACAGAGATGCTCAAGAAAAATTCGAAGTAAATAATAATTCCGAAGTTGAATATTGGCAGAAACCTGCTGTAAAAAGTGTTCAACAAATAACTTTTGATTTTCTTTTTCCTATTGGTGATACTAGAAATGATGGAATTGGAAACTTCAACAACACAACTCCTATTACGCAAACATTAAGTTTAATCGGTTTTGAATATCAACGATATTTAACAAAAAATACATTTGCTTATGCTCATTTAGATGCTATGTATGGTGGTTTAAGAGCTGGTTTTATGGATGTTTTTGTTGGTATTGGTAAAAACTTTGTACAAACAAAACATGTAAACTTATTTGCCAAAGCTGGTATTGGAGCTGCAGGAGGTAGAATTTTTCCTGAAGGTGGTTTAACAATGTATCCAAGTTTAGGTGCAGATGTAAAAGTTACCGAAAAAATTGGTGTAAGTCTTCATGGAGGTTATCACAGATCTGTTGGTGGTACTTTTGAAGCATATACAGCTGGTTTTAGTTTAAAGTATTATGGTTTAAGTGGAGGAACAAAAGATCCTTATTCACCAGCAAAAATCAAACAAATAAAAACACAAGGTGTTCAAATAGGCTTTCAGAATCAAACGTATTTTGATGTTGCTATTCTTGACAAACCTGATAATGATTTACAACTATTAGCAGTAAAAATTAATTACGATATTAACAAACGTTTTTATGTAGCTGGTGAAGCTTCATTTGCTTATTTAGGAGGTGCAGGTGGTTATGCTCATGGAATTTTTGGATTAGGAATAAAATCAAATAAATTTTTAAATGATAATTTTTCATTATTTGTAGAAGCTGCAGGTGGTGTTGCAGGTGGTGGAGGTGTAGATTCTGGAGAAGGAATTTTAGTAAGACCAACTGTTGGTATTAATTATCATGTAACAGACGATTTATCTTTTCATGCTTCTGGAGGACAAATGTGGTCTCCTTATGGAAATGTAAATTCATCAAACGTAAATATTGGATTGTCTTATGGATTATCTATCTTAAATGCTAAAAAATAATTTTAATTAAAAATTATTTTAGTGTATTTCAACTATTAAATACAATTAAAAATCAAAATACCAGACTGAACTTGTTGAAGTCTATTTTTTAAATATTAAATTAAAAATTATGAATAACGGAATTTACGCAAAATTCACTACTACAAAAGGTGATATTTTAGTACAATTAGAACACGAAAAAACACCTGGAACTGTTGGTAACTTTGTTGCTTTAGCAGAAGGTAATTTAGAAAATGCTGTAAAAGAGCAAGGAACTCCTTATTATAATGGATTAAAATTTCATAGAGTAATTCCAGATTTTATGATTCAAGGTGGTTGTCCACAAGGAACAGGAACAGGAAATCCTGGTTATAAATTTGATGATGAATTTCATCCAGATTTAAAACATGATGCTCCAGGAAAATTAGCAATGGCTAATTCTGGACCAGCAACTAATGGAAGTCAATTTTACATTACCCACGTTCCTACTCCTTGGTTAGATGGAAAACATACCGTTTTTGGATCTGTTATTGAAGGGCAAGATATTGTAGATGCTGTTGCACAAGGAGATGAGTTAAAATCTATCGAAATTATTAGAGTTGGTGATGCTGCTGAAAAATTTAACGCTGTTGAAGCTTTTAGAACTTTTGAAGGTTCAAGAGAAAAACGTGAAGCAGAAGAAAAAGCAAAACAAAAAGAATTGTTAGATTCTGTTGCTGCTGGTTATGATGAAACTGCAAGCGGTTTACGTTATAAAGTGTTACAAAAAGGAGATGGAAAAAAAGCAACAAAAGGTGCTGGAGTTTCTGTACATTATAAAGGACAATTATTAGATGGAACTGTTTTTGATTCATCTTACAAAAGAAAACAACCAATCGATTTTAATGTTGGTGTTGGTCAAGTAATTTCTGGTTGGGATGAAGGAATTCAATTGTTACAAGTGGGTGATAAAGCTCGTTTTGTAATTCCATCTGATTTGGCTTATGGTTCTGCAGGAGCTGGAGGTGTAATTCCACCAGATGCAACACTTATTTTCGATGTTGAATTAATGGATGTAAAATAAATTACAAACATATTTTTTATAGAAAAGCTCTTCAATTTTTGATAACTGAAGAGTTTTTTTATGCAATCAAATTCACAAAATCCATACATTTAGGTATATTTGTACTAATGAAGGAAATTACAAGCATCCAGAATTCTTACATCAAAAATTTACTAAAAATTCAAGAGAAATCTCGTGAACGTAAAAAACAAGGTTTATTTTTAGTTGAAGGTAAAAGAGAAATTTCTTTAGCAATTGCTGCTAACTATGAATTTGAAGATGTTTTATTTTTAGAAAGTTTTATATCCGAAGAAGAAATTCTACACCTTTTTAATAAAAACATCAATAGAACTATTATTTCTAAAGAAGTATATCAAAAATTAGCCTACAGAGCATCTACAGAAGGCATCATTGGGGTTGTTAGAGCGAAAGATTTCTCCTTAAAAAATATTGTTTTCAAAAACGAAAATCCATTAATTTTAGTTGCTGAAGGTATTGAAAAACCTGGCAATATTGGTGCTTTGCTAAGAACTGCAGATGCTGCAAATATTGATGCCGTTTTTATTGCAGATCCTAAAAGCGATTTATACAACTCAAATATTATTCGCTCTAGTGTTGGTTGTGTTTTTACCAATCAAATTGCCATGGGTTCCTCAGAAGAAATTATTGCTTTTTTACAAGAAAATAATATTGATGTGTATGCAACTACTTTGCAGAATTCTAACGAATATCATCAAGAAAACTACACAAAACCAACTGCAATTGTAGTTGGAACAGAAGCTACTGGTTTGTCTGAAATTTGGCGAGAAAAAGCAACTCAAAACATCAACATACCTATGCAAGGCAACATAGATTCTATGAACGTTTCTGTGGCTGCTGCTATTGTGATTTTTGAAGCGAAAAGACAAAGAAATTTTAAAAAATAATTGCCACAAATACACAAATTAAAATTGGATTCTCTTTTTTAGTTTACTAAAAAAACAAGCCAATATCTAGGTTAAATTCATCGATTTTTTGCAGACTAAAAGTCTGCTTTGTGAAATACGAAGCATAATAAATATATTTAAATCAAATCCGTGAATTCGTGGCTGATAAGTTTAAGAAACTAAAGTGAAAAATACGAATTCACTTAATTTTAACTAAATTTGAAATCAATAAAAAATTTATTTTTAGATAAAAAAATCGTGAATTCGTAGCAGAAAATATAATTTATAGCACAAAAAAATGAAAATATTAGGAATAGATATTGGTGGAACAGGAATGAAAGCTGCAATTGTAGATACAAAAACTGGAGAATTATTATCTGAAAGACACAGAATTCCTACGCCAAAACCAGCAACACCAGAAGCTGTAGCAAAAGCGGTTAAAGAAATTGTAAAACATTTTGATTGGAAAAAAGCAGTGGGTTGTAGTTTTCCTACAACTATTGTAGATGGCAAATGTATTCATACTGGAAATTTAAGCGAAAAGTGGTTAAATGTTAAGGTTGATAAACTTTTTAAAAAAGAATGTAAACTTCCTTTTTATGTAAGTAATGATGCTGATTTGGCTGGACTTGCAGAAGTTAGTTTAGGAGCTGGAAAAAAGGAAAAAGGTGTTGTTATTGTTATTACGATTGGTACAGGCATTGGCTCTGGTTTATTTTTTAATGGTCAATTAATTCCGAATTTAGAATTGGGTAAAATGCTCCATTCAGATGGAAAGATTATTGAACATTTTACTGCAGATTCGGTTAGAAAAAAAGAAGGTTTAACTTTAAAAAAATGGGCGTTAAGATTTGATGAATTATTGAATTACACAAAAATTGTTTTTTCGCCAAGTTTAATTATTTTAGGTGGTGGTATTAGCAAAAGATTCGATGGTTTTAAAGAGTTTTTAAATGCAGATGTGAAAGTAAAAGTTGCTGAATTTAAAAATAATGCTGGTATTATTGGTGCTGCAATGTATGCTCACAAAAAAGATAAGTAGTTCTTTTATAAAATCTGTTTATTAAATTTTCATATAAATTTCATTTAATATTGATGAAAAAGTTACTCCATTTTATAATCATTATACTTTTAACTGTTGTAACACAAATTGGAGGAATTTTATATTTTGCAGCTATTTTAGTTATTAAAAATAATACAGAAAAAAGAAATCTAAAACGAATCTTTACATTTGTAGCATTATATTTATTTTCAACATTTTTCGTAGTTCCTCATATTGCTAAGTTATTTGGTCGTGAAAAGATTAAAGAGACTGAAATAATTCAAGCAAATACATTTTTCACCAAATTACTTAACCGAAATTATGTAAAACCATCGTTAAATAATGTGCTCCAAAAAATTTCTATCAACTTTGAAAAGAAACAAAAAGGAATTAAAATTATTTATTTAGATGCTAATTTTCCATTTATTGATAAATTCCCTCTTCTTCCTCATTTGAGTCATAATGATGGAAAAAAAATAGATTTATCTTTAATATATGAATTAAACAATGGAGAAATCACCAACAAAAAAACTTCAATTAGTGGTTATGGAGTTTATGAAAATCCAAAGAAAAAAGAAATTAAACAATTTGATATCTGTAGTAAAAAAGGATATTGGCAGTATGATTTTCCTAAATATTTATCTTTTGGAAAAATCAATAAAGAAATTCTATTTTCTGAAAAAGCAACTAAAGATTTATTAAACTCTATTTTAAAACAACCTGAAATAGGCAAAATATTTATTGAACCTCACCTTAAAATAAGAATGAATTTAAAAAACTCTAAAATAAGGTTTCATGGTTGCAAAGCTGTAAGACATGATGATCATATTCATTTACAAATAAAATAATAATCAACAAATTAAAATGCAACCAAACACACTTTTCTATATTCTAGTTTCAATCATTAGTATCAGTTTTATTATTGATAAAATTTTAGATACTTTAAACGCGAAACATTTTGATGATAAAATTCCAGCAAAATTAGCGGATGTTTATGATGAAACAGCATACAAGAAATCTCAAGCGTATAAAAAGACGAATGAGAAATTTTCAAACATATCATCTACATTTTCAATTGTATTGACATTAGTTTTTTTCTTTGTTGATGGTTTTAAATATGTAGATGATTTTGCAAGAAGTTTTACAGACAATCCTATTTTAGTAGCGCTGATATTTTTTGGCGTTATTATGTTAGGTTCAGATATTTTAACAACGCCTTTTTCGTATTACAAAACTTTTGTTATTGAAGAAAAATTTGGATTTAATAAATCTACCAAGAAATTATTTTGGCTCGATAAAATAAAAGGTTGGTTGATGAGCATCCTTTTAGGTGGAGGAGTTTTAGCGATAATCATTTGGTTTTATCAATTTGCAGGAAAAGATTTCTGGATCTATGCTTGGGCTTTAGTCGCCGTTTTTTCTTTAATCATGAATATGTTTTATGCAAAATTAATTGTACCATTATTCAACAAACAAACACCTTTGGAAAATGGAGAATTAAAGACTGCTATCGAAAATTATGCTCAAAAAGTTGGTTTTACGTTGAATAATATTTTTGTAATTGATGGTTCTAAAAGATCAACAAAGGCAAATGCTTATTTTTCTGGTTTTGGTTCTCAAAAAAGAATCACACTTTTTGATACTTTAATAAATGATTTAGAAACTGATGAAATTGTGGCTGTCTTAGCACACGAAGTTGGTCATTATAAAAGAAAACATATCATTTTTAATTTGGCTTCCTCTATCCTACTCACAGGATTAACGTTGTTTATTTTATCTCTTTTTATAAATTCATCTTTATTATCAGAAGCTTTGGGAGTTTCTATACCAAGTTTTCATATTGGCTTAATTGCTTTTGGAATTTTATATTCCCCAATTTCTGAAATTACGGGTTTATTTATGAATTATATGTCGAGAAAATTCGAATATCAAGCAGATAATTTTGCCAAAGAAACCTTTGAGGCAACTCCTTTAATTACATCACTTAAAAAGCTATCAAAAAATAGTTTGAGTAATTTAACACCTCATAAAGCATACGTTTTTATGCATTATTCTCATCCAACTCTGTTGGAAAGAATTGAGAATTTAGAGAAGTAAAAATGACACGAATTACACTAATTGGACAAATAACATATTTTCTTTAGCATAACTCATCAAATCTGTGTCACATTTTTTTAATCCAAATTTGTAAAACACCTTCATTTAATAATATCTTTTTTATCAAAATTAATAAACGTTAATCCTTGTCTGTTAAAATAGGTTTTCCTAACTTCACTTTACATTTAACAAGAACCCAACAGCGCAGTTTATGGCATATACAGCAACCATAGAAGAAGAAAATAAAGAAATTGCAAGTCGATATAAAGATTTACTAAAAATCACCTATGAAGTTTTATCAAAAGAAGATAAAGAACTGATTAGAAAGGCTTTTGACATTGCTGTAGATGCACATTCTAAACAACGTAGAAAAACAGGCGAACCTTACATTTTTCATCCAATTGCAGTTGCAAAAATTGTAGCCATGGAAATTGGTTTGGGAGCAGTTTCAATTGCTTCTGCATTATTGCACGATGTTGTAGAAGATACAGAATATACTGTTGAAGATATTGAACATTTATTTGGAGAAACCATTGCAAGAATTGTAAACGGATTGACCAAAATATCACGTTTAAACAAAGAACAAAACGCCTCCATTCAAGCCGAAAATTTCAGAAAAATGCTCTTAACATTAAATGATGATGTTAGGGTTATTTTGATAAAAATTGCTGACAGATTGCATAATATGCAAACTATGGATGCAATGCCTTCTGATAAACAAGTAAAAATTGCTTCTGAAACTTTATATATTTATGCTCCTTTAGCACACAGACTTGGTTTATATAATATAAAAACGGAACTTGAAGATTTAGGCTTAAAATATACAGAACCAGAAGTTTACAATAGCATTGTAGCCAAAGTAAAAGCTAGTAAAGAAGAACAACAAAATTATTTAGAACGTTTTACAGAAACTATTAAAAATGGTTTAAGCAAAGAGAATTTTAATTATGAGATAAAAGGTAGGTTTAAGTCTATTTTTTCTATCAAAAGAAAAATGCTAAAACAGAATGTAACTTTTGATGAAGTTTTTGATAAATATGCAATTAGAATAATTTTTAGTCCAATTTCTGAAGATGAAAAACACGATGCATGGAAAATATATTCAATTGTAACCGATAATTTTAGACCAAATCCTGCACGTTTACGAGATTGGATTTCGCAACCAAAATCTACAGGTTATGAAGCATTGCATATTACAGTTGTTGGGCCAGATGCACAATGGGTAGAAGTGCAAATTAGATCTGAACGAATGAATGAAATTGCAGAAAAAGGTTATGCTGCACATTTTAAATACAAACAAGGTGAGGAAAATGAAAGTGGTTTAGAAGGCTGGTTAAACAAATTAAAAGAAACTTTAGAAAGTCAGAATATTAATGCTGTAGATTTTGTTGAAGATTTTAAACTGAATTTATATGCGAAAGAAATTTATGTTTTTACGCCAAAAGGCGAGCTAAAATCACTCCCAAAAGATGCTTCTGCCTTAGATTTTGCATTTTCTGTGCATACAGATGTTGGTTTAAAATGTAGAGGCGCAAAAGTAAACGGAAAATTAGTTCCTTTAAGTCATACTTTAAGCAGTGGAGATCAAATTGAGGTGATTACAAGTTCTACTAATAAACCAAATTCTAGATGGTTAGATTTTGTGATAACAGCAAGAGCAAAAACTAAAATTAGAGCTGCTCTAAAAGATGAAGAAAAGCAAATTGCTGAGGAAGGAAAAGCTATTTTAACAAGAAAATTACGTCATTTAAAAATTCCTTTTAACGAAAAATCAATTAACGAATTAGTTGTTTATTTTAAATTAAGAACAAGTTTCGATTTATTTTACAGATTTGGAAATGGTGCTATAGACAACACACAGTTAAAAGCCTTTGTATCACAAAAAAATAGTAGTATTTTAAACTTCTTTAAAACAAAGTTAAGAAGAAGTCCATCTGCTAAAGAAAATCAAGAAAATACTGAAGAAGTTACCCATAAATATGATGCTTTAGTTTTTGGTAAGGATGAAGAAAAATTAGATTATACATTATCAAAATGCTGTAACCCAATTCCTGGTGATAAAGTTTTTGGATTTTTAACTATAAATGATGGTATAAAAGTTCACAAGAAAAATTGCCCAAATGCAATTTCTCTACAATCTAATTATGCTTACAGAGTTATGTTGGCTAAATGGATAGATTCTACAAAGCAAGACTTTAAAGCTATTTTACATATTAATGGTGTAGATAATAGTGGAATTGTAAATAACGTTACACGAATTATATCTAGCAATATGGGTGTTTTTATTCACAGTATAAATATTTCTGGAGATGAAGGGGTTTTTGATGGTAAAATATCGTTAAGTGTAAAAAATAGTTCTCAAATACAAAAGCTCATAAAACGTATTCAAAAAGTAGAAGGAGTAAAAACTGTAGAACGTGTTAATAGAATGTAAATATCATTTTATAAAAAAGTAGAAGTTTATTAAGAAATTACAGTAAATTTGTGTTTCGTAAAAATTAAAATTATGAGTAATTCTCTTGAAAACCAAGAACTAGTTAAAAAAGTTTTTACCTCTTATCTGCAAGAGCATAAACACAGAAAAACACCTGAACGTTATGCTATACTCCAAGAAATTTATGATGCTGAAGAGCATTTTGATATAGAATCGCTCTATATTAAAATGAAAAATAAAAATTATAGAGTTAGTAGAGCAACTTTATACAATACCATCGATTTATTATTAGACTGTAATTTAGTTCGTAAGCATCAATTTGATGGGCAATCTATGGCTCGTTACGAAAAAAGTTACTTCGATAAAAATCACGATCATGTAATTTTTACAGATACTGGAGAAGTAAAGGAATTCTGTGATCCAAGGATTCAAATTATAAAAAAAACGATTGAAGATATTTTTGAAATTGATATTCATAATCATTCACTTTATTTTTACGGAACAACTAAGAAAAAAGAATAAGCAATATTTAGTAGGCAGTTTTCAGTATCAGTCTGCAGAAAAACAAATAAACGATTATACAAATAAACAATTACACAAAACAAAATGGCTGTAGATTTATTACTAGGATTACAATGGGGAGATGAAGGAAAAGGTAAAATTGTAGATGTTTTAACCAACAATTACGATATTATTGCACGCTTTCAAGGTGGACCAAATGCAGGACATACTTTAATTTTTGACGGATTTAAACATGTTTTACACACAATTCCTTCAGGTATTTTTCACAAAACAGCATTAAATGTTGTTGGAAATGGTGTGGTTATAGACCCAGTAATCTTTAAAAAAGAATTAGAGAATTTAGACAAACACAATATCGATTATACATCTAGATTATTAATTTCTAGAAAAGCACATTTAATTTTACCTACACATAGATTATTAGATGCAGCTTCTGAAACATCTAAAGGAAAAGCAAAAATTGGTTCTACTTTAAAAGGAATTGGTCCAACTTATATGGACAAAACTGGTAGAAATGGAATGCGAGTTGGTGATTTAGAATTAGAAAACTGGAAAGAAAAATACGATGCTTTAACAGAAAAGCATTTAAAAATGTTACAATTTTTTGATGTTCAGGTTGAGTATGATTTGAAAGAATTAGAAAATGAATTCAAAAAAGGAATTGATAAACTAAAAACATTAAAATTTATTGATAGCGAAGAGTTTTTAAATCAAGCTATTAAAGATAAAAAAACAATTTTAGCAGAAGGCGCACAAGGTTCTTTGTTAGACATTGATTTTGGAACCTATCCTTTTGTAACCTCATCTAACACAACAGCTGCAGGTGCTTGTACAGGTTTAGGGGTTGCTCCAAACAGAATTGGTGATGTTTTTGGAATCTTTAAAGCCTATACAACAAGAGTTGGTTCTGGACCTTTTCCTACAGAATTGTTTGACAAAGATGGAGAAACAATGGCAAGTGTTGGGCACGAATTTGGTGCAACAACTGGTAGACCAAGAAGATGTGGTTGGTTAGATCTAGTAGCCTTAAAATACGCAGTAGATGTAAATGGTGTTACACAATTAATGATGATGAAAGGAGATGTACTTTCTGGTTTCAAAACTTTAAAAATTTGTACTTCTTACAATTATAAAGGGGAGGAAATTACGCATTTACCATATAACATAGAACCAGAAAACGTTTCTGTAAACTATACAGAGTTTAAAGGTTGGGAAGAAGATTTAACAAAAATGACTTCTGCAGATCAATTGCCTAAAAACTTAATGGACTATGTTGCTTTTATTGAAAAAGAAACAGGAGTTCCTGTAAGTATTGTTTCTGTTGGACCAGATAGAAAACAAACAATTAACAGATAAGTTTATTCAATTAATTACATAAAAAAAAGCATCTTTTAAATTCTAAAAGATGCTTTTTTACATTGATAAAAGTAGCTTTACTTCCACTCTTCTAAAATTTCTGTTGCAAAATTACTACATTCATTTAAGGTATCTTTTATATGCTGAATTGTAGTATTAGGATTTATCAAACACATTCTAATAACCACTTGATTTTGTAAAATAGTTGTTACTAATAATGCTTCTCTAGAATCAATCATTCTAGAAGAAATTTCTTGATTCAATTTGTCTAATTTATCTTCGGGTAATTCTAAATGAATAGGATTATATCTAAAATTGATGATGGCCAAAGTTGCTTGCGATACAATTTCCCAATTGCTACTTTTTCTTAATAAATCTTCAGTTTCTTCTGCTAAATCAATATTATAAGTTACCGCTTTTTTAAACGCATTTAAACCATAAGTTTTTATAGACATATAGAATTTTAAAGCTCTAAATCTTCTAGTTAATTGAATTCCATAATCGTAAAAATTAATTTCAGATTCATTCCCTTCAATATCTCTTAAATACTCTGGTTTTTCACTGAAAGTACCACTCAACCACGATTTATCTTTTACAATTAAACAGCCAATTTCATAAGGCTGAAAAAACCATTTATGAGGATCTACAGTTAAAGAATCTGCTCTTTCAATACCTTTTAAAGCAAGATTTCCTTTTTTTGATAACATAGCTGCAGCACCATAAGCACCATCAATATGAAACCATAAATTTTCTTTTTCACAAATATCTGCTAACGTATCTAAAGGATCTACAGTTCCTGTATTTGTAGTTCCTGCAGTGGCAATAATGCAAAAGGGTTCATTGCCTTTTAATCGATCTCTAGCAATTTCATTTTTTAGTTTGTTAATGCTAATTCTAAACTCGATATCTGTAGGAATAATTCTAATTTGTTCTTTTTTAAAGCCTAAAACTCGAATTGCTTTTATGTTTGATGAATGTGCTTGATCTGACAAATAAATTATTGATTTCGAAAAATCTTCACCACATTTTACTCTTCTTGCAGTAGTTAATGCAGTTAAGTTAGCCATAGATCCACCACTTGTAAAAATACCTCCACCATTTTCAACAGGAAAATTAAAAATTTTCAAAATCCAGTTTAAGGTTACAATTTCTAACTCAGCAGCTGCAGGAGCAATATTCCATCCACCAGAAAAAATATTAAAACCTGTTGCCAAAGAATCTGACATAGCACTAATAAAATTACTTGGTCCAGGTACAAATGAAAACGATTTTGGGTGCGAAATAATAATACTATTTGGCATTACATTTTTCATTACAAAATCTAATACGTCATCTGCACTTGTAGCTTCATCAGGTGCTTCACTTAAAAAAATGGTGTCCATTTCTTTACGAGAAGCCTTTTTTACAGGCTTTTTATGTTCAACTTCAGTAAAGTGATTAACTATCTGATCTACAATTTTATATCCATAAGAAGTCATTTCTTCTTTGGTCATTTCAAAAGGTGAGTTCATTTGTTTTGTTTAAGCTTTCAAAATTATAACATCTATAAAAACTAAAAGCGAAATAACTGATTAATTTTTCAGTTATTTCGCCATTTACGATAATGTGTGAAAAAAATCTAAGAAGTTAAATTAACCTTCAATTACTTTTTCAACTCTACTCATTTCATCATTTTTTGTTAGTGTTAATTTAACAATGCTATTTTCTAATGCATTTAAATCATGAGGAACATTACTATTCAAAGAAATTAAACTTCCTTTTTTTAGATTTAAAATTTCATTATTAACTCCAAAATCAATAGTTCCATCTACAATTTCTACAACAATAGGAAACGATGTTTTATGTTTTTTCATTTCAGTTCCACTATGCATCGCTATTCTAATTTCTTTTGTAAAAGGAGTTTCAAATAGTACGTTTATCAATGGTCTTTTTTCATTGAATTCTAAATCGGTATATAAGTTTGCTGTTTTCATAATGCTTAATTTAATAATTGTTTAAAATGCATTTTTAACGATGATTCCACATTGCCATAAATTGCCCATGTGCCATTCTTCTTGAAGCTTCTTTGGCTTTTAACGCTAAAGTTCCTTCAAAATTTTCGTCTAATGTTTCAAACCAAAGTTGCAGCCATTGCCCAAAATGAGTTTGACTTGTAGTATGGTTTAAGTTACGATCTACTGCAATATGTTTTTGAGTAGGGTTTCCTTTAAATTTTGCAACACCAAACAGATTCGTTTCCCAAAAGTCAGTTAATTTTAAAAGATGTTCTGGCCATTTTTCATCAGGAATATGACTATTAAAAATAGGTCCTAATAAAGAATCTTTTCTAATTTTGCCATAAAACTCATGCACAAGAAATGAAACATCTTTTCTAGTTTCAATAGTTTTCATAAAATTATTATTGGTTTACTGTTTCTATAATTTTTGCAATTGTTTCTTTATTATCAACTCCTAAACCTTCTTGTTGATGAACCAATTCTCCACCAGGATTAAAAACACTTATAATGTTTGAATGTGAAAAATCTAAGGGTGAAATCTGCTTATATTTTACAGCTAAAACATTGGCAAATTCTCTAACATTGCTTTCTGTTCCTTGTAAAAACGTCCATTGTTCTCCATCTATATAATTGTCAACAGCAAATTGTTTTAGTTTTTCTGGTGTATCATTTTCTGGATCGATGCTAATAAAAACAAACTGAACATCGTCTTTATATTCTGCTGGAATTTTTTGCTCAATATTTCTCATATCACCAGTTAATCTTGGACAAGCAGCTTTACAAGTAGTATAAACCATGACCATAACTAAAGTTTTACCTTTTAGTTCTTTTAAGGTGATGGTTTTACCTTCTTCTGTATTCCAACTTGAAGTTAAATTAAAAATAGATTCTTCAGAAATCTCAGTACTTAAAACTTTTTTTGATGCTTTTGAAAGGAGTCTTAAATCCATTTCACAAACAGGACAAGTACCTTTTTCTGAATAGACTTTTTCACCTTCACATTTCATTGGACATTGATATTCAATTTTAGCTGTCTCGTCTTTACTTTTTTTATCACAAGAAACTAACAATGTGAGTGTTGTAAATAATAGAATGAATTTTATTGATTTCATAATTGTTTCTTTAATTATCTTTTACACATCTAAAACCTAGGTTTTTCATGGTATATTTTGCTTTTAAACTCCCTCTAATTGCATAACGCATAAACGCTGCATAATTCATTAAATCTGTTGCATTTATAGCTGCACTTCCACAGAATAAATTACTATCCTTATCTACATCTTTTCTAGATTCTCCTGTAATTAAAACAGAATTAAAATCGGAGGTCCATTCCCAAACTAATCCATGTAAATCGTACACTTGCCAATAATTTTTAAACGTTGAACCAATTGTTTGATTAAATGTTTTTGGTTTTTCGTACCAACTTAATATAAATTGGTTGTAGTTTTTTAAGGATCTAGCATCTGGCATCGTTTTATTTGCCATTGCAACATACTCCCATTCATCTACAGTTGGCAATCTTTTTCCTTGATTTTCACAATAACTTTTGGCTGCAAACCAAGATATATTTGTGATGGGTGAATTCAATTTTTGATTTGCATTTAAAAGTGTATCATTTTGCCAATCTCTTAAATAACTTTCATCAACAAATAATTTTATGGCTTTAGATCTTTGCCAATTTGGTTTTTTTTTCACATAATCCACATACTCTTTATTGGTTACAGGATATACATCTATCCAGAAATCATCAATAGTAACCATCAAAGAATCTCTACCATATAAAGGAATATATTCTCCTCCTTTAATTTTTACAATTTTAGACTGACAATTTAAATTTATTGAATTTAGAAATATCAAAAAAATTGCCAGTCTTAAAATAATTTTCATTGTAATTTGTTTTATTTATTTTTAACTTCTTGCACCATTTTTATACTAACATTCGTTTTATTATTTCCCCAAGAATTGTACACATAAGTCATAACATCTGCAACCTCTTCCTCTGTTAAAGTTTGTCTCGTCATTACACTGTTATACTTCTTACCATTTACAGTGATTTCTCCTGTTTTTCCATTTAAAACGATACCAATTGCTCTATTTACATCAGCATTTAAATAATCTGATTTCGCTAAAGGAGGAAATGCATTTGGTATTCCTTGACCTTCTGCTTGATGACATGCAAAACAAGTATTCATATAAACTTGTTTTCCATCTTTCAATTTCTTTAACAATGATTTTTCTTTAACAACAGCCACTACTTTTTCCTTAGTCTCTTTTGTTTCAGGCATTGTTTGAATTGTTCCTCCTTCTGGATGATAAATTCCTTCTTGTTTTACACCTGAATATAAACTCTTTTTTTCTTCTCCTGTAACTTTTAACATTCCTAAAGCACCTTTATTAAAAGCTCTAAAAATTGCATGGTCCACTAAAATAAAGGTACCAGGAACCTCTACTTTAAAATCTACAATTGCAGCACCTCCAGCAGGTATTGATGTAGTTTGCACATTTTTATTGATTAAATCTCCACCTTCTACATGTACATTATCAAAAATTTCTCCAATAACGTGAAAAGACGATGTTAAGTTTGGCCCACCATTACCAACAAATAAACGAACAGTTTCACCCACATTTGCAGTAATTGCATTATCTCCTGTTAAGGCATTTACAGCACCATTAAAAACTACATAATCTGCATCTTCTTTAATCGCTTTTGTCATATCAAAAGGCTGTAATCCTCTTTCGCCAGTTGCTCCTTTTGTATAAAAATCTCCTTGCATAATATAATATTCTTTATCTACAGGTGGCAAACCTCCTTCTGGTTCTACTAAAATTAAACCATACATTCCGTTTGCAATATGCATTCCTACAGGTGCAGTTGCACAATGATAAACATATAAACCAGGATTTAAAGTTTTAAAAGAGAATGTTTTTTCATGACCTGGAGCAACAAAAGATGATTCTGCTCCACCTCCAGGACCTGTAACTGCATGTAAATCTATGTTATGAGGTAATTTATTATCTGGATGATTAGATAAGGTAAACTCAACCAAATCTCCTACTCTAGTTCTTATAAAACTTCCAGGTACAGAACCTCCAAAAGTCCAATATAAATATTGCACACCATCAGTCATGGTTCCTTCTTTTTCAATAATTTCCATATTAACAAGCAACTTTTTAGCAGATCTGTTACCAACTGGTGCTGGCACAAAAGGGGGTGATGTTAATTCTGCATCCATAGTTCCTTTAACATAGATATTTGCAGTATCTACAATTGCTATTTCTTGTTTTGATTCATTTTTACAGCTTGTTACTAACAAACTTACAATGAATAACAAACAGACTAATTTTAAAAATTTCATAGTGTATCGTTTTAAATGTATTACTTCAGTTAAAAAAGACCTTTTTATCTTTTTATGTTACAAAAATACAATCTCATTACTTTTAAAAACATGATAAATATCATATAAAAAGATAAAATTATCTTTTTATATTAGCCAAAAGAATTTTATGTTATCAAAAGCTAGTAAATACGCCATTGCTGCAGTTTTATACCTAACCAATAATGCTACAAAAGAGCAAAAAATAGGGTCTAAAATTATTGCAGAAAAATTAGAATTACCTGCACCTTTTTTAGCAAAAACAATGCAAGAACTCACAAAAAAAGGTTTAATAAAATCTGTAAAAGGTCCTCATGGAGGTTTTTATTTAAGTAAAAAAGATAAAGAAAATACAGTTTATGAAATTATTGATTGTGTAGATGATATTACAAAATTTGATCAATGTTACTTAGGGCAATCTGAATGTAGTGAAGAGAATCCTTGTGTAGTGCATTATTTGTATGTTCCATTTAAAAATGAGTTACTAAATAAATTTAAAAACAAAACAATTTTAGAAATGGCAACTGAATTTGCAAAAAATAATAAATTGAATGAAATTATAAAATGATTTCCATAAAAAAACAAATTCTAGTAAGCCTTTTCTATTTTTTAATTGCGAGTAGTTTAGGAATTTTACTACGCCTTTTTCCTGTAGCCAATGTAAATGCCACCTATAAATATTTAGTTCATACACACTCTCACATTGCACTTTTAGGTTGGGTGTATGTTGCTTTAACATCATTAATTTTTCATTTATGTATTAAAGATGATGTTCAAAAAAAGTATTCAAGAGTATTTTGGTGTACGCAAATAACAATTATAGGCATGCTTTTAAGTTTTCCGATAACTGGGTATGCAGTATTCTCAATTATTTTTTCTACTCTTTTCTTAATTTGCTCTTATTGGTTTTATCTTTTTTTTAGAAAAAATAATACGTGCGAAAAAAAAAGCTATTCTTATAAATTCATAAATACTTCCCTCCTATTTATGGTGTTTTCTAGCATAGGTCCTTGGGCTTTAGGAATTATCATGAACACTTTAGGAAACACTTCTCATTGGTATAAAAATGCCATTTATTTCTATTTGCATTTTCAATATAATGGCTGGTTTATTTTCTGTTTACTAGGAATCTTTTTAATCTTTATTGAAAAAAACAAGATTAATATTGATACAAAAACACTTTCTACCTTTTATAGAAACTTAACAATCAGTTGTTTTCTTACCTTGTTTTTATCATTTCTATGGATAAATCCTCCAAAATACATCTTTGTTTTATCTACTTTAGGTGTTATTTTTCAACTGATAGCATTGTTCCAATTTCATCAAATATTAATCGGAATTAAATCTCAAATAGCTGAAATTTTAACGCCGTTTTTATATCAATTATTTAAATTTATATATGTTCTTTTTATCTCCAAAATTATACTACAATTTTTGTCTGATATTCCTTATTTATCAACCCTTATTTCACAAATTATAGATTTTGTTATTGGTTATTTACACCTTACATTTCTAGGTTTGGTCAGTTTAAGTTTGTTTATATTTCTTGCCTATTTTAAGTTGATAAAACTATCTGAATTTTGGGTAAAAATTTATCTTCTTGGTTTTATTATTTCCGAAGTTTTAATCTTTTATAAAGGTTTCTGTAATTGGCAACAATTGTCAATTTTCGAAAATTATTATCTTACACTTGTTTTGGTAAGTGGCTTAATTCCAATAAGTGTTTTTGGAATCTTCTTTCAAAATATTGTAAAAAGAAGGATTTTAATTAACAAATAATATCATCAACTTTCACTTTTATTTAAGTTGCAACAATATTCTTTTCATTATTTTTGTCGCAAAACAAACCTTTTGAAAAGAATCTTTTTTTTATTGCTGACTTTTTCTACACTATTTTCTTTTTCTCAAACAGAAGAGAAAGAAACAAGAAAAATTGAATACAAAGCTGAAATTCAAGAAGCTGATGAAGAGAAATATCCTGGAGCAACTGTGCTTATAGGAAACGTACAAATGAATCATGAAGGCATTGATTTAACTTGCCAACAAGCATTGTACTACAGAAAACAAAATTTCTTTAAAGCCATTGGAAACGTTCTTATAAAACAAGGTGATACCATTACTCAAACTAGCGATTATGCAGATTATGATGCGAATGCTAAACAAGCACTTTCTTGGGGAAATGTAGTCTTGAAAGACCCAACAATGACGTTAACTACAGATACTTTGCAGTTTGACAGAATTAATCAAAAATTGTATTACCAAAGTTATGCAACTATAAAAGACGAAACCAATACCTTAAAAAGTAAATACGGAAATTATTATTTAGAAGATAAAAAATTCATTGCAACTACAAGAGTTACAGTCGTAAATCCTGAACATAATTTAGAATCCGAGCATTTAAATTATTACACAGAAACTGGACATACGTATTTGTATGGACCATCCACCATTACAAACACACAAAACGAGAATAGAATTTATTGCGAAAAAGGTTTCTATGATACCAAAACCGATATTTCTCACTTTTTAGACAACGCAAAAATCTATTCTAAAGAAAGAACGATTGAAGGTGATAGTTTGTATTATGATAAAAAAAGAGGTTTTGCATCTGCCACCAACAATATTCAAATTATAGATACCGTTCAAAATTTTATTTCAAGAGGGAATTATGCTGAACTTTTTGAATTGAAAGATTCCTTATACATCATCAAAAAAGCGGTTGCCATTTCAATTATTGATAAAGATTCGATGTTTATTCATGGAGATACTTTATTGGTTACTGGAAAACCAAAAAAGCGAATTGTAAGAACCTATCACAATGTAAAAATATTTAAATCGGATTTGCAAGGAAAGTGCGATTCTATCCACACAAACCAAACAACTGGCTATACAAAAATGTATAGAAACCCTGTAATTTGGTCGGATCAAAATCAAATTACTGGAGACAGTATTTATCTACAATCCAATACAGAAACCGAAAACTTAGATTCTTTAAAGGTTTTTAATAACGCTTTTATTATTTCTAAAGATTCTTTATCTAAAGACGATTTCAACCAAATAAAAGGAAGAAATATGTATGGAAAATTTCTAGAAAATAAGCTAAAAACGTTGTTTGTAGAAGGAAATGCAGAGTCTGTTTACTTTAATAGAAACGAAGAAACTGATGTTTTAGAAACAATTACCAAAGAAATCTCCAGCAATATTGAGTTTGTTTTTGATAATGGCGAAATTGAATCTATCAAATATTTAAAAGCTTCAGAAGGTAAAACCTATCCTCCTTCCATGTTTCCTGATGAAGATAGAAAATTAAAAAACTTTATTTGGAGAGAAGATGAACAGCCTAAAAAAATGGAAGATATTTTTATAGTTGATAAAAATGATGGCAAAAAACCACCCTTAAAAAAGAAGTCTTCTAAAAATTCATCAGCAGTTATTCAAGATAAAAAATTAAAGGAGAAAAAGAAAGTTTCAAAGTTGCAAGATAATGAGTAATTCGAAAGCCGATTTTTACAAACACCAAGCACAAACATCACCTTATCCATTAGCTATAGAAGTTAGTCATGCAAATGGGAGTTATATTTATGATGTTGATGGAAAAAAATATTTAGACTTTGTTGCAGGCGTTTCTGCCAATAGTTTAGGACACAATCATCCAAAAGTATCAGAAGCTATTAAAAATCAAGTTGATAAGTACGCTCATGTAATGGTTTATGGCGAATTTATTCAACAACCACAAGTTGATTTATGTAAACTATTAGCAACTACTTTACCTGAAAATTTACAATCAATATATATTACCAATTCTGGAACAGAAGCTACAGAAGGTGCTTTAAAACTAGCTAAAAGAGTTACCAATAGATCAGAAATTATTGCCGCAAAAAATTCCTATCATGGAAACACAATGGGTGCCATGAGTGTTTCTGGTGTAGAAAAACAAAATGCAGCTTTTAGACCTTTAATTCCTGGATCAAAATTTATTGCTTTTAATTCTGATTTCGATTTGCAACAAATCACCACAAAAACTGCTGCAGTAATTTTAGAAACCATTCAAGGTGGAGCAGGTTTTATAGAGCCGCAAAAAGATTATTTATCCAACGTAAAAAAACGTTGCCAGGAAGTTGGAGCGTTACTAATTTTAGATGAAATTCAAACAGGAATTGGTAGAACAGGAACTTTTTGGGGTTTTGAAAATTACAATGTTGTTCCAGATATTATAATTACAGGAAAAGGTTTGGGTGGTGGAATGCCAATTGGCGCATTTATTGCTTCTTTTGAACATATGAGCTTATTAAAAGACAATCCTAAATTAGGACATATTTCTACTTTTGCTGGTCATCCCATAATTGCTGCAGCTGCTGTTGCTACAGTTACAGAAATTTTGGAGAAAGAGTATCTTTCAGAAAGTTTGCGCAAAGAAAAAATCATAAGAAAACATTTACAACATCCTGAAATCAAAGAAATTAGAGGCAAAGGTTTAATGTTGGCTGCCATTGTAGAATCGCCAGAATTAGCTGCAAAAATTGTTCTAAAATGTTTAGACAGAGGCTTAATTTTATTCTTCTTGTTGTTTGAAGCAAAAGCCATGAGAATTACACCTCCACTAACAATTTCTGATGAAGAATTGATAGCAGGTTGTCAACTAATATTAGAAGTTATCGAAGAAGTTTCTTAAAACTAATTCAAATAAAAAATGCGTTAAAGTTATATTCTAAAATATAATTTTAACACATTTTTTTATTGTAATATATTTCTTAAATATTCGCTGCTAACCAGTCACCAACTTCTTTAGTTCCGTAACTTTTTGCGCCATCAGATAAATCTTCTGTAACAATTCCTTTTTCTAAAGCACTATTTACAGCATCTCTAATTGCTTTTCCTTCTGCTTGTAAACCAAAGTTTTCGAACATCATTGCTGCAGATAAAACTGTAGCCATTGGGTTGGCAATATTTAAACCAGTTGCTTGTGGGTAAGAACCGTGAATTGGTTCAAACAAACCAATATCTGCACCTAAAGAAGCACTTGGCATTAAGCCCATAGAACCAGAAATTACAGATGCTTCATCTGTTAAAATATCTCCGAATAAATTCTCGGTAATTAACACATCATAACTATTTGGCCACTGAACTAAACGCATAGCAACTGCATCTACAAACTCATAAGAAACCTCCACTTCAGGATAATCTTTTTCCATAGCTTGCACAGTTTCTCTCCATAATCTCGATGTTTCTAAAACATTGGCTTTATCTACACAACATAATTTTTTAGAACGCGTCATGGCTAATTCAAAACCTTTTTTTGCTAATCTAATTACTTCAGCTCTTGTGTATACACAGTTGTCAAAAGCTGTTTCTCCATCATCTCTTCTACCCTTTTCTCCAAAGTAAATTCCACCTGTTAATTCACGTAAAAAAACCAAATCTGTTCCTTCAATACGTTCTCTTTTTAAAGGTGATTTATCTAACAAAGAAGGAAATGTAAACGTTGGACGAACATTCGCAAATAAGCCTAATTTTTTACGCATTTTTAGCAATCCTTGTTCTGGACGTACTTTTGCTGATGGATCGTTATCGAACCTTGGATGCCCAATTGCACCAAATAAAACTGCATCTGAAGACGCACAAATTTCGTGCGTTGAATCTGGATAAGGTTCTCCAACTGCATCAATGGCTGCAGCTCCAGTTAAAGCTGGTCTCCATGTAATTTCATGATTGAATTTCTTTGCGATAGCATCTGATACTTTTACTGCTTGGTCTATTACTTCAGGACCAATTCCATCTCCTGCTAATAATGCGATATTTAATTTCATATAATATAAGCTTTTTGCTTTTTACGATTGGCTATTCGCACAATAAAAAAGCGACAATTTAATTTCTATTTATTTCGACTTCAACAAGTTAAGTCTGATATTTGTATTTTTACTAATATTCTTATTATATTTTAAAATGTTCTCGATACAATTTTTTCAAAAAATCGAACATCACTCGAACTGACAATTCTTTTAATCTTTATTAATATTGACCACATAGGAACATAGAAAACATAGACTATGTGAACTTTCATTTCTATGTAATCAGTTCTTGATTTTATTCTCAAACAAGCTAACTGAAAACTGCTACTGCCAACTGCCAACTGAAAACTGCCAACTGTAAACTTATTTTATATAATATTCAACATTTTCTCTGTCGCTTTTATAGCAGATACTGTTTGATCTGAATCTAAACCACGTGTTATAAATTCGTTTTTTTCTCTTTTCCAAGTGATGATTGTTTCACACAAAGCATCAGAATGACTTCCTGGAGGAATACGAACTGCATAATCTATCAAAGCTGGTAATTCTTTTTTACTATGTGTTTTGTACAACTTTTTTAAGGCGTTCATAAAAGCATCAAACTGTCCATCTCCCTGTGCATGGGCTTCATATAAAACACCTTCAACAATTAGTTGTAATGTTGTAGAGGGTTTCATGCCTTTTGCATGTCCTAAAACATAATTTTCTACAACAACGCGTTTCTCAATCGTATCTGAATCTAAAACATCAGAAATAATATAAGGTAAATCATCTTGAGAAACCACCTCTTTTTTATCTCCTAGCTCTATAATTCTCTGTGTTACTTTTTTTAATTCATCATCATTTAAACTGATGCCTAAATCTTGTAAATTCTTTTGAATATTTGCTTTTCCAGATGTTTTTCCTAAAGCATATTTACGTTTTCTACCAAAACGTTCTGGCATTAAATCGTTAAAATATAAGTTGTGCTTGTTATCTCCATCTGCATGAATTCCTGCAGTTTGTGTAAAAACATTGGCACCAACAACTGGTTTATTTACAGGAATTCTAAATCCTGAAAATGTTTCTACCAACTTACTAACTTTGTGTAATGCTTTTTCATTGGTTGTGATATTTACATCAACCAAAAAATCTTTAATAACAGCTAAAACACTAGCCATTGGTGCATTTCCTGCACGTTCACCCATTCCATTAATCGTTAAATGCAAACCATTTGCACCCGCTTTTACAGCTTCCATAACATTGGCAACTCCTAAATCGTAATCATTATGACCATGAAAATCGATATGAATTTCTGGGTATTTTGTGCGGACTTCATCAATATATAAAAACGTTTCTTTTGGAGTTAAAATCCCTAAAGTATCTGGCAATAAAATACGTTCTATATTTTGAGTTACTAAAAAGTCTAAATATTCAAAAACATAGGCTTTAGAATTTCGCATTCCATTGCTCCAATCTTCTAAATACACATTGGTTTTAATATTATTTTTCGCAGCTAAATCTATAGTCGCTTTAATGTCTGCAAAATGTTCTTTTGGTGTTTTTTTAAGTTGATGTTTTAAGTGATTTAAAGAACCTTTGGTTAATAAATTCTGAACTTTTGCACCAGTATCTAACATCCAATCAATAGATTTTCCTCCATCAACAAACGTTAAAACCTCTATTTTATCGATATTATTATTTTCTGATGCCCAAGCAGTAATTTTTTTAACAGCTTGTAATTCGCCCTCAGAAACTCTTGCAGAAGCAATTTCTAAACGATCTACTTTTAATTCTTCTAACAGTAATTTTGCAATGGTTAGTTTTTCTGAAACCGAAAAAGACACGCCTGATGTTTGTTCTCCATCACGCAATGTGGTATCCATTATTTCAATCTTTCTCTTGGTCATTGTTTATGAAAAGTAATTGAGGTTTTTCATTTTGATTCTTATTATTAAAATTCTATTTATAATAAATTTTATGCTGTCTGTTCGAGCGCAGTCGAGAACTCAACTTAGGTCTCGACTGCGCTCGACCTGACATATTTAATTAAACAAAATTTTATATAAATATCAAACCTAAAAAGGTCTTGTTTCTGCGAAATCAACAATTTCTCCTTCAATATTTTTTAGATAATCAATATCATCAAAACCATTTAACATATTGTCTTTTTTGTAGGTATTAATATCAAAAGATTCACTTTCTCCTGTAGCTACTAACGTTACAGTTTGGCTTGGTAAATCGACCTTAATTTCTGTTTTTGGATCTGCCATAATTGCATCAAACAAGCTATCAGCAAAACCTGCAGAAACTTGCACAGGCAAAACCCCAACATTTAAACAGTTGTTCTTAAAAATATCTGCAAAAGCCGATGAAATTACACAACGTAATCCAAAATCATATACAGACCAAGCTGCATGTTCTCTAGACGAACCTGAACCAAAATTTCTACCACCTACCAAAATTTTAGAACCTGCATAAATTTCTTTGTTCAAAGGAAAATCTGCTTTTGGTGTTCCATCTTGGTTGTATCTCCAATCTCTAAAAAAGTTGGTATCAAAATCAACACGTTCTGTCGCTTTTAAAAAACGAGCCGGAATTATTTGATCTGTATCTACATTCTCAATTGGTAATGGATATGCTGTACTTGTTAGTGTTGTAAATTTATCGTATGCCATTTTATTTGGTATTCAGTCTGCCAGTATTCAGCTGGCAGTCATTATGTTATTAAAATATTATTATGCTTGTAAAGAATCAGTTTTTGACTGTAAACTGATACTGTAAACTGCAAACTATACAAGAAGCGTCCTAGGATCTGTAACAACTCCTTGAACTGCAGAAGCTGCTGCTACTAAAGGACTTGCCAATAAAGTTCTAGAACCTGGACCTTGTCTTCCTTCAAAATTTCTGTTAGATGTTGAAACCGATAATTTTCCTGCTGGAATTTTATCATCATTCATAGCCAAACAAGCAGAGCAACCTGGTTCTCTTAACACAAAACCTGCGTCTGTAATAATTTTATCTAAACCTTCTTCTTTAATTTGATCTACCACTTTATGAGATCCTGGCACTAACCAAGCTGTAACATGTGCTGCTTTTTGTCTTCCTTCTACAATAGAACAAAAACCTCTAAAATCTTCAATTCTACCATTTGTACAAGAACCTAAAAACACAAAATCAATCGGTTTGCCAATCATAGAATCGCCTTCATTAAAAGACATATAACCTAACGATTTTTTGTAGGTTTCTACACCACCTTTTAAACTTTCTGCAATCGGAATCGATTTTGTAACCCCCATTCCCATTCCTGGATTGGTTCCATAAGTAATCATTGGTTCAATATCTGAAGCTTGATAAGTAAATTCCTGATCAAAAACAGCATCCTCTTCTGTATATAAAGTTTGCCAATAATTCATGGCTTTGTCCCAAGCATCTCCTGTTGGCGTTTGAGAACGTCCTTTTAAATATTCGAAAGTTTTTGCATCTGGAGCAATCATTCCTCCTCTTGCACCCATTTCTATCGATAAATTACACACTGTCATTCTACCTTCCATAGACATGTCTTCGAAAACTTCACCTGCATATTCTACAAAATAACCAGTAGCTCCAGAAGTAGTTTGTTTTGCTATAATGTATAAAGCAACATCTTTTGGAGTAACTCCCAAACCTAATTTACCAACTACGTTAATACGCATTTTTTTAGGTTTTGGTTGCATAATACATTGTGTAGACAATACCATTTCTACTTCACTAGTTCCAATTCCGAATGCAATTGCACCAAAAGCACCATGAGTTGATGTGTGAGAATCTCCACAAACAATTGTTGCTCCAGGCAATGTAATTCCGTTTTCTGGACCAACAACATGTACAATTCCGTTGTTTTTATCACCTAAACCCCAATGTGAAATTCCGTGCTTTTTAGCATTACTTTCTAAAGCATTTAACTGATTTGCAGACAATGGGTCTTCTACAGGCAAATGCTGATTGATGGTTGGCGTATTATGATCTGCTGTTGCAAATGTGCGTTCTGGATATAATACAGCGTTATTTCTGCTTTCTAATCCTAAAAAAGCAACAGGACTTGTAACTTCGTGAATAAAATGACGGTCTATAAAAAACACATCTGGTCCGTCTTTTATGCTACGAACTACGTGAGAATCCCAAACTTTATCAAATAATGTCTTTGCCATTTTTGTATATTTTTTTTTCGATTTTAATATCAGCTACCAAAAATACTTTTTTTATGCGTTTTTAGGTGGATGGTTTTGGTTCTTGCATTATTTTCAACTGTTCATGATGAACATATCTTTTTGATTATTAGATTTTTATACCGTTTTCAAATACGATGTCTATTTATTTTAGGAAGTTTTGCATTTGCTGTTGATAAGTTTAGCATAAGTGTTTTTAGAATTGATTTTGAATTTTGGTATATTTATGATTCTTAAATTCTTCTTATTTGCTATGGAGGTGTTTCTTATTGATTTTATAAAAGTAAAAAGTAAGTATATGCTTTTGATTGGTAAGGATATGAGGAATTAAAGTGTTTATATAAACATGTTGGACACAATTAAAATCAAAATCGTATGAACGAAAGATTTGAATTACAAAAACAATTCAGGCAAAAACAAGAAAAATATGTCTATTATGTAATAGCTTTATCAGTTGCATCAATTGGATTTGTAGTAAACCAAACTAATGAGGAAAGTTTAAATTTTTATCAAATCCCTGCTGGATTAGCAATATTATCTTGGGGGTATAGTGTTTATTGTGGTTTAAGTTTTATGAAGTATATCATAAGTACACTTTTCGCAAATGATACTTATTTAGCTATTCTTGAAGGAAATCATCCTGAAATAGGAAAAGATAGTATAAAACAAGAATTAGCTGCTAAAGGAACAATGGAAGCTATTAAATTTAATTCAAAAACGGCAATGAAATTATCTAAATCCCAAAACTTATTTTTCATAACAGGAATGATTTTATTTTTAATTTGGCATCTTTTAGAAATGTTTAATAATACTTTACTTTCTTAAAATTTATGTAATTAAAATAGAAGATTCTTTAGTTTTTCAATATAAAAAAATAGAAAATTATTTTATAGACAATAACAAAGTTTTTGAAGTTTCAAAAAATGAAAAAATTGACTTTGGACTGATTAAAAACATAATTAATAAATCGGAAGTTAAATCCAATATTTATGGAATTCTTATACGAGAAAAAAAACAAAAAAGAATGGGAATTAAAATATATTGGACAAAGAAAATCAAAATTTATAAAAGATCGGTTAAGACAACATTTATTTAAAAAACATAATAAAACTGGAACTCAATTAGACAAAGTTTTATTAGAACTGAAAAAAGTAAACGAAATTGGTATCAAATTATTTTCAGTAATTCCAGACTAACTTAGACAGTACTATGAACAAAAATTACTACAAAGTTAAAAAAGTACTACTTGGAATAAACAAAATAAAAGTGCCCAACAAAGAACTCAGCTAAAAACAAAATAAATGCGTCGTTAAATCTAGTCAATAGTTTTCTAGCATAGTTAAAGCAAAATAATCAACATAGCATTCTAAATTATTCCAATTCACCTATCTTACAAGCCTAAACCAAAACCATGTATATAAACTTACTTTCTTGTGATGCTCAAAGACCCGATAAAAGAGCCATTGCCAAATGCATTGCTGAAATTTCTGTAAATGTTAGTGATTCTTTAGCAAATGAATTCACCGAAATTTTGTTAGAAGGTGATGTTGTAGACATCGAATTAAATGATAAAAGCAAAGGTTCTGGTTTAAGAGCTTTGCGTAAATTAGATATCGATTATGAAATTGTGGAATAGTTTTAAGAGCTAAGGTTTTTTATTTAGTTAATTGTATTCCTCACAGTTTGTCTTGCTGAAAGCATCTCACACAAGAGTAAAAATTGTATCCTAAAAGCTTGATGTGGGATTTCTACGAAATGACAAAGTGAGTGGGAATTGAGCGTTAAAAAAGCGGAATTAAAACAAACTCCTCACAGTTTATCATGTTGAAAGCATCTCACAGAAAAGAGAAAACCATTTTTTAATAAATTATTTTCTTAAAAATTTATTATGGAATTTCTACGAAATCATAAAGTAGATGAGCATTCATATTTTAAAAAACTTTACATTTTCTGTAACAAAACGACTAAATTGGTCGTCTAAAATAGAGAATCTATTAAACATCAACCATGAAAAAACTAAGCTACCTTTTAATTTTATGCATTCTAATAAGCAGTTGTACTTCACAAAAAAATACGGAAGATTTTATCAATGCAACTTCTGGCAGATATTTATTTAACGCTAATGAAGTTTTAGAAATTTATTTTGAGGAGGCAGAAATGCATGCAAAATGGCGTGGAAATGATAATATTGAGTTGTTAAAAGTAAGTGACAGCTCATTCTACATGAAAGAATTGAATGAAAAAATGATTTTTGTGAGCAATCCAACAATGCATATTGAACTGGCTCCCAAAACAGAACATGATGGAATTATATATCGTTTTGATAAAATGGCTAAAGGTGAAAAAACACCAGATGAATATTTTAAAGCCAAAGAATATGAAAAAGCATTGACTGGGTATTTGAATATTCAACTAAAAGATTCTTTAAATCCTACGATTAAAGAACGTACTTTAAATAAATTAGGCTATAATTATTTACGAAATAAAGAATATGACAATGCCATTGAAATTTTTAATATAAACAAAGCATTATATCCAAAAAGTTCTAATGTGTATGATGCTTTGGGTGATGGTTATTTAGCTAAAAAAGATACTACAAACGCTATCGTTTATTATCAAAAAACATTAGCTATAAATCCTGAAAACTCTAATGCTAAAAAGGCGTACAAAAAATTAACAGCGGAATAAATTAGCTTTAAATTTTATATTTCTTTCTTAAAATTACTATCTTTAAATTTCAATTTAAAGAACATGAAAACTGCCCAAGAATACTTTGATGAATATGCTCTAAGTCATCAAAATGAAACGAACCAAGCTATCCACTATATTTGTGTTCCGCTTATTTTTTTTAGTGTAATTGGTCTGTTAATGAGTATTCCTGCTACTTTTTTAAGAGATACTTTTGGTTTGTATAATCCTTTGTTAGAAAATTGGGCTGCTGTTGTTGGCGTACTTATTTCTTTCTTTTATTTAAAATTAGGCTTTTGGCATTTTGTTGAAATGCTTTTTGTGATGCTGCTTTGTATCATTCTTAATTTTTGGATTGGTAATAATTTTAATTTGCTCTATGTTTCCCTTGCCATTTTTGTGTTGGCCTGGATTGGTCAATTTTATGGTCATAAAGTGGAAGGCGCAAAACCATCGTTCTTAAAAGATTTAGAATTTTTATTAATTGGCCCACTTTGGGTGATACAGAAATTAGGGAAAAAGAAGTAACAAGTTGGAAGTTGGAAGTTGGAATTTGGAAGTTTAAAATAGTGTGATTTTTTAATACAACAAATACAGTTCTAAAGTAACAATTACAGTTAAAACTACAAATGCAAGACTGAGCTTGTCGAAGTCATTTTTATCCCAATTAAATTTATAATTACACAATCAATGAAACCAGCAATAACCTTCGAAGATTTTTTAAAAGTTGATATCAGAATAGGAACCATTATTGAAGTAAACGACTTTCCAAAAGCCAGAAAACCTGCATATCAACTTAAAATTGATTTTGGTGTTTTAGGGATTAAAAAATCGAGTGCACAAATTACAGATTTATATACGAAAGAAGATTTGCTAAATAAACAGGTTAGTGCAATCATCAACTTTAAACCAAGACAAATTGCCAATTTTATGAGCGAATGTTTGGTTTTAGGTATTTATAATACTGATGGAAATGTAGTTTTATTACAAGCGAATAAAAGCGCTAAAAATGGAGAGGAGATTTCTTAATTCTTTGGATTATTCAAAATCACCAAAGCTCCAATAATACCAGGAATCCAGCCACAAAGCGTTAGCAAAAATATAATTATAAAAGAACCACAACCTTTGTCGATCACAGAAAGTGGTGGAAAAAAGATGGCAAAAAATACTCTAAAAATACTCATGTATATATGGGTTAGTTATCAATAAGACGAATTACATCTAATTTTGTTACAGAAAAAATGCCATCAATTCACGAATTAAAAACTCAGGAATTAATGGCAAAAAAATTTATAAGTTTTTAGAGTTTTAAAAACTTCTCGATACAATTTTGATAAAAAAATCAAAATCACTCGAAGTGACATTTTCTTAATAATAAAAAGACCTCACAGGTTTTAAAAACCTGTGAGGTCTCGTTTTATATTAATAATTTTCAATC
Source organism: Polaribacter vadi (assembly GCF_001761365.1). Taxonomy (NCBI): domain Bacteria; kingdom Pseudomonadati; phylum Bacteroidota; class Flavobacteriia; order Flavobacteriales; family Flavobacteriaceae; genus Polaribacter; species Polaribacter vadi. Next base: position 939,164 of record NZ_CP017477.1, read on the forward strand.
AGCTTATTGACTGCCAACTGAGGACTGAAAAACTGCCCACTGAAAAATCTACATTTTATCGCCAAAGAAAATAGTATTCATTAATAACTTATTAGTTCCGAACCAAAAAGCTCTAAAGTTGGTATTATCAGTAAAAACAATCACTCTACCTCTTCCAAAACGTTGTGCTTTAAAAGGAACAGTATTCGGAATTATTTTTGCATTTTCTTTAGATATATATCCACTTAATAATGGCTTTGCAGTATATTGAATTGGATTGTTATAACTGTTTTTATCAGCAGTAATAAACATGGTAGAGTTTCTAAACAAAGCCAATTTATCATTTTTATAACCGAAGTTTACAGGGTGAGATCTATCAACCTTTGCTTCAAAAATTGCGCCTCCAATAACTTGTGCTCCAGATTGTAAAGAACGGTTTTCAAAAGAAACATTTTTAACTGAATCTCTTTTTCGGCTCTCAAAATTTAAACTAATCATTTTATTACTTGCCAACCAACTTGCAGTATTTTTATACCCAACAATAATTCCTCCATTTTGTACCCAAGTTTTTAATTTTTCTACAGCAGTTTTTTCTAATCTACTACTTGGAATTATAATGTGGGTATATTTTGCAATGTTCATTCTATTAAAATCACGCGTATCTAAACGTGTTAAATGCATATCAAAACGTTGATCGAACAAATGCCAAATTTCTCCAGAATCGTTTCCTGTAACTCCATCTCCAACTAACATCGCTACTTTTGGTTTGGTAATAGATGAAAAATTATTTGAACCTAAATCAATTCCATCATTTAAACCAGTTGTAACACCAGCAATTTTAACGTGACTTTCAGCTGCAACTGTGTTCAAAAATTGATACAATTCTGCTGCATTTAATTCTTGGTTTTGCACAGGAATAAAAATGGTTCCATAATCGTAAGAATTCCCACCATTTTTAAAGTTTTTCATAGACACTTTTGCACGCAAACCTTTTTGCAAAATTGTATTTAAAGCTTTTGGAGCGTAAAATTCATTCCAAGGCATTAAATAACCATAATCACTTTTAAAAGAAACATTTCCTGCATTCATTTTTAAATCTGTGATTTCATTTCCTGCTTTTGAAATTGATACATTTTCTGCAAAATCAACTCCAAAAGAATGGTTGAAAGTCCAAGCAGAAACGTCATAAAACAAACTATCTTTAAACTTTGTTCTAACTTCAAACATCGCTTTTACCAAACGTTGGTTTTTCTGATTCATAGGAACTATATAACTATAACCTTTTTTAAAGGTTTTTCCATTTTCAGTAAAATCTTCTTTTACTTCATGAATTTTAATATGTTGCTTTTTCATTACTTCTGCCAAATGAAAACTTTTAGCAGCGTCTTTTTCATCACCAAAAACAATCGCTTTATTAGAGCCAGTATTTCTAGATTCTTCATAAAAATCTTGCTGAAATTGTAAGATTTTTACTCTCATACTTTTTGCAGCTTCTAAAGTAGATAAGGCTGCAGTAAATTGATTTCTAATAGTAAATGGAAACGTTAAGATTCCGTTTTCAGTTTCTTGTGCATGTCCTCTAGAACTTGCTTGTTCAAACAAAATACCAATACTTCCATTAATGTCTGGAAATGTAGATCCTTTTCCATAATAAAAGTCATCGAAACTTTCTTCTGAATAATACATAGAGCCAATTTTGTCTAACGCTTTTGCATGATAAGTTGCAATTTTTTTGGTTAAATCTTGGTTCATTTGTGGTGTAGAAGGATTTGTTCTACTTGGAATTCCTGGCTGAAAAAAGAAGCTAGAATTGCTACCCATTTCATGATGATCTGTTAAAATGTTAGGCAACCATTTATGAAAACTTGCAATTCTTGCAGTACTTTCTGGTAATTGAACTGGCAACCAATCTCTATTCATGTCAAATTGATAATGATTGGTTCTTCCTCTTGGCCAAATCTCAGAATATTCTCTATCATTAGAATCTGGATTGATGTTTTTACTTCTGTTTGTATTTGCCCAATAAGCAAAACGTTGTAAACCATCAGGATTTAAAGAAGGATCAAAAAGGATAACAGTATTGTTTAATAAATCATCTATATTATCTGCTGCAGCTAAATAATAGGCAACTGCCAAAGCTGCATTAGAGCCACTTGGCTCATTACCATGAATCGAAAATCCTTGGTAAACAACAATTGGATTTTTTGAAACATCAACAGAATTATTATTGGTAGCTTCTATATGTTTTTCACGAATATTATCTAAATTTTTATGATTTTCTGGAGAAGTAATTGTCAATAATAATAAAGGTCTTCCTTCGTACGTTTTACCTCTATTTTCTATGGAAATTCTATCTGAAGAAGCTGCCAAAACTTTCATATATTCCACTAACTTATCATGTGTAATATGCCACTCACCTACTTCATGACCAATTACAGATGCTGGAGTTGGTATGTTTTCGTTATAATTTGTATTTGCTGGCAAATAATAAGATAAATCTGTTTTTTGAGCAGATAACGTTATTGAAAATAACAATACAATAAAAAGAATTTTCTTCATATAAATGATGATTTTAAAGTTTGGTTTTGCACAAATATAAGAAATGGAAAACTTTATAAGATAGACTTTAACATACAGTTGTATCTATCTAAAAATTAGAAAATGCATTTCTAAGGAATAATTATTGACAGTTGTAATTTTAGTTTTTTTTTAATTTTAGCTAGTTCTTCAAATAAAAATATATTTAAAAATACTCACCAATAAAAAATTATTAATGCATCAAATTCTGAAGTTTTATTTTCAGCGCAAAAATCAATTTTAGAAATAACAAAAATTTTTATTTTTTTTTAAAATCATATTAAAATTTATAGTGCATTTATAAAAATAAATTGGTTAACCAATCTGGGTAACCAAAATAAATATCATGTTTAATTATAAAAAATCAATTTTATGGAAACAACAATTACTTCTCTTACACCTTATTATAAAAATCACAAAATAATAGAATCCTATTTAATCTTAGTTTTTTTGTTTGTTTTTCAATGTATAATTGCTCAAGAAACATACAATATTACAGATCCTGAATCACTTTCTGATTTAACGTTAAACCCTGGAGATGTTGTTATTCTGCAAGATGGTGTTTATGATTCTGATGCAAGAATAAAATTTAAAGCTGGTACTTCTGGCACAGCTGCTTTACCAATTACTTTTAGACCACAAACTCCTGGAGGTGTAAAATTTACAGGTGGTTTAAAAATGAGTATTGGTGGAGATTATCTTATTATTGATGGTTTTCATTGGAAAGGTGGTTTTGGCGCAAGCAATTTTATTGAGTTTAGAGATGGTTATACCTACTCAAATTATAGTAAAATTAAAAATTGTGCAATTGATGGTTTACAAGTTGATCCAGATGATTTAGAAACTGGCACTAGTGTAAAACATAGATGGATTGTTTTATATGGAACAAATAATACAGTAATTAATTGTAGTTTTATGAACAAACCAAGTGCTGGAGCTTTGGTTTTAGTAGAGTTAGAATACAATGCAACTCCAGATGATGGTGCTACAAATACACGTTGTGCAACAGTTAGTCATACCATTAGTAATAATTATTTTTATAAATATGCTAAAATAGATGAAACACTTACCAATGCAGGAGATAGTGAAACAATTCGTGTAGGAACAAGTGAGTTTCAAAATGTAAATAGCAATACAACTATTAGCAATAATTATTTTGTGGAAGCAGATGGAGAGAATGAAATTATTACCAATAAAAGTAAAAATAACAAGTATATAAACAACACATTTAGAAGGTCTAGAGGTTCTTTGGTTTTACGTCATGGATCGAATGCAACTGTTGAAGGCAATTATTTTTTAGGCGAAAATGTAGATGGAACTGGAGGAATTAGAATTACAGATAGCAATCACACCATTACCAATAATTATATTCAAGATTGTATTACTGTTTTAGACCAAGCTAAATGGAATAATGGAATTACTTTTATAGGTGGTGGAGATAATGCTGATGTAAATTGTAACTCTACAAGTGTTTCAAATGGTTATCAAAAAGCTTTAAATATTACACTTTCTAACAATACAATCATCAACACAAATGCTCCTTTATTTTATAATACAGATAAAGGTTCGAATAATGTAACTGGTACAGTTTCAAATAATTTAATTTATTTTGATGCTGGCAATGCCAATAGTACAGACGTTATTTCTGGTGATACTCCCAATTCTTACACCAATTTAGGAACTTCTTTAATCTATACTGGTAATGTTTTTAAAGGGGCTAGTTTAGGGGTTACAAACGCAGGTTTCTCTGAAAATAATGGAATTACACTTACTCCAGATGATGAAATATTTACAATCACTGGAGCTGCAGGAAAAGGCGCAGATTTAGGTACTTACAAGCCAATAACAGATGCTATGGTTGGTAGTGGAATTGGTGCTTGTTTTTTAAATAGTTTAGGAGCAAATATTACAGCTACTAATTGCTCTATTCAAGTTGGCGAAACTTTAAATGTAAGCAGTTTACCAACACTTTCTTCGGATGCAGATAGTTATGATATTACTGTAGCTGCAAACGTAAGTTGGATTGCTGTTTCTAATGATACTTGGATTTCTATCAATACAGCTTCTGGAACTAATGATGCAACTGTTACTATTTCTGTAACTAAAAATGAAACCACAAACCCAAGAACTGGTTCTGTAACTTTTTCTCAAATTGCTGGTGGAGATGATATTGTTAAAACACTTACTATAACACAAGAAGGTTTAGACATTACAGATTTATATAAACTTATAAATACAGGTGATGCTGGAGATCCAGTTTCAGTCGATTCTTATTCAAAGCAAGAAGACACTAATGGAAAAACCAATTTTGCAACAAATACTTTAGATAAAGACATCAATACTCAATGGACAGCTGATGATGGAGCTATTTTAAGTGGAGATTTTAAAGGTGATGGAGAATTTGTTATTTTCGATTTAAGCAAAGAATACCAATTAGATTTAATTCAAATTGCTACTGATGATAAATCTGATCCTTATGGAATTCAATTTTGGGTTTCTACAACAGGAACTGATGCAGCAGATTTTACTAAGATTATACCAACTTCTGGAGATTTAGCCATTACAACATCTACAGGAACTCGTGAAACTTATGATCAATATCAAATATCAGCAAATGCACGTTTCGTAAAATTAATTTCTTTTGGACGTTTTAATGCTGATGGAAATTCTAGAAAAAGTCAATGGACGAATATTACAGAAGTAGAGTTTTTTGGAGAAGCAGTAGCATTATCAACCACAAAATTTGATGTTCAAAATATTGAAATGTATCCTGTTCCCACTAAAGATTTCTTGATCATTAAAAGCAAAGTAAATATCAATAGTTTACGTGTGTATAGTTTAGAGGGCAGATTAATCATCAATCAAGAATTAAAAAATAATACAAATGAATTTAAACTAAATATAGCGCAACTTTCAAACGGAACTTATTTTATAAAATTTAAAAATGATGCTGGTTTAAATGAATCAAAAAGGATTGTAATTGCTCATTAATAAATTATTAATATCTATTAAATAATTATAAAAGCTAGTAATCAAATGATTACTAGCTTTTATAATTTTAACTCAATACAGAACCTTAAATGTCAATTAGAATCTTTTAATAGAATTGCTTTTTTTTGATACAGAAAATTTTTATTAAAGTTAAAGTCTAAGTCAATTGAGTTCATTTTTGAGTTCAACCATAAATTATATTTGTTGAACAAAATAAAATGATTTTATGACAAACTTAGAGACACTTATAGAGAAGTTTCAAAATAAAGAAGAAAAGGCTTTCGAAGAATTACACAACATGTATTCTGATAGTGTGTATGGTATTATTTTAAAAATTGTTAAAAATAAAGATGTTGCAAGCGAATTAACACAAGATGTTTTCTTAAAAGTTTGGAACAATGCTACTAATTATTCTTCTAAAAAAGGGCGCTTTTTTACTTGGGTTTTAAATATTGCAAGAAATTCTGCTATTGATTATACAAGATCTAAATTTTCAAAAAAATCTTTAAAAAACATAAGTGCAGACAAATTTGCCAATAAGTTCATTTCTTATTCAGATTCAGAAGCTACAACCAATACAATTGGTTTAGATAAAATTGTAGATAACTTAGAACCTAAAGTTAGAAATATTTTAAACTTATTATATTTTGAAGGTTTTACTCAAAAAGAAATTTCAGAAGAATATAACATTCCTTTAGGAACTATAAAATCTAGAAAAAGAAATGGTTTATCTCAATTAAAAGCAATATTCATTTAAAATATAGGAATTTAAGAGTTTTAAATATCTACTGTTGATATTGCTTTAAATAAATTCACTTAAAACAAAATAGCCTGACAATTTTTAAAAAACTGTCAGGCTAATTATAAAAAAATTAAAAGTATTATTTAATTTCTAAAACTTCTAAATCAAAAACAAGGTCTTTACCTGCTAATGGATGATTCCCATCAACCACAATCGTTTTATCTTTTACCTCCACAACCAATAAATTAATTTCTTGTCCATCTGGAGATTTAGATACTAAACCCATTCCAACTTCTGGAGCCATATCTTGTGGTAATTGTTCTTTATCTACTTCCTGAATTAAGGTAGTATTTACATCTCCATAAGCCTCATCTTTAGCTATGGTAATCGTTTTTTTCTCATTTAATTTCATATCAATTAAACCCTTTTCAAAACCAGGGATTAACTGTCCTTGTCCTAAAGTAATTTCTAAAGGTTCTTTACCTTCAGAACTATCAAAAATTTGTCCATCAGCTAATTTTCCTGTGTAATTTACTTTTACTGTGTTGTTCTCTTTTACTTGAGTCATACTAATCTTACTGTTTTTAGAAATACTATTTGCATAATTTTTATACTATAGTTATTTCTGTTAAAAATTATACCTTATAAACCACTAAAACCAAGCCAAACATCAAAAAAGAATACTAAATTTCTGTTTTTTTAAAAATGACACATATAAAAATTGCTATAAAGCACTTCTAGTAGGAGTCTGATAGCTTTTTAAGCTTCTTCAAAATAATACATTAAAAACATAAGTCAGTAAAAATGTCAGGCTTTTAAAGTTGATATCCATATTTTTTTGAATTGTTTTTTAAAGAATCAATAAAAATAATCAAAGAAGTTTTTGAAGAGAAGTTTATTGATTTTTTTATTCAGATATTTGTAAATAAGATATTTTACACTTTTTTTGATGATAGCTATTTCAGTATTAGAAACTTTACACAATGCACTTTCTGGTGATGTTTTATTTGATAATTTACACAAAACTTTATATGCAACAGATGCATCAGTTTACAGAAAAATTCCTTTAGCAGTTGCGTTTCCAAAAGATGAAAACGATCTTAAAATCTTAATTGATTTTGCTACTAAAAATAACATCACTTTAATACCAAGAACTGCAGGAACATCGCTTGCTGGGCAATGTGTTGGAGATGGAATTGTAGTAGATGTTTCTACACATTTTACTAATATTATTTCTTTTGATGAACAAGCAAAAACCATCACTTTACAACCAGGAATTGTTAGAGATTCTTTAAACGTATTTCTAAAACCTTTTGGGTTATTTTTCGGACCAAACACATCAACCTCAAACAGATGTATGATTGGTGGAATGGTTGGTAATAATTCCTCTGGAAGTACTTCTATAAAATATGGAGTTACTCGTGATAAAGTGTTGCAAATTGATGCCATTTTAAGTGATGGAAGCACAGCAATTTTTAAAGAAATTTCTTCGGATGAATTTAAGGAGAAAACAAGATTAGATTCTTTAGAAGGTAAAATTTATAAAAGTATTTATACTGAATTATCATCAAAAGAAAATCAACAAGAAATAAAAAACGAATTCCCAAAACCAACAATTCATAGAAGAAATACAGGTTATGCAGTTGATGAATTTTTAACTTCAGATTTATTTGGAGGAACTGAACCAACCATAAACGTTGCTAAATTTTTATCTGGAAGTGAAGGAACTTTGGCTTTTTCAACAGCAATTACGTTGCAATTAGACAACTTACCTCCTACTGAAAGTATTATGGTTTGTACGCATTTTAAATCGATTAACGAAAGTTTAAAAGCCACTGTAATTGCCATGAATCACAATTTGTATAATTGTGAGTTGATGGACAAAACCATTTTAGATTGTACAAAAAACAACAGAGAATTAGCAAAAAGTAGGTTCTTTTTGCAAGGCGATCCTGAAGCTGTTTTAATGTTAGAAGTTTCTGCAAATACTTTGCCAGAAGCCGAGCTTTTAGCAGATAAATTAATTGCAGACTTAGAACAAAATAACTTTGGGTATCATCATCCAAAAGTTTACGGAGCAGATATTGCCAAAGTCCATTATTTAAGAAAAGCAGGTTTAGGTGCTTTAGGAAATATGGTTGGCGATATGAAAGCTGTTGCCTGTATAGAAGATACTGCTGTTGCTTTAGAAGATTTGCCAAATTATATTGAAGAGTTTACAGAAATCATGACAAAATATCAGCAAAATGCTGTGTATTATGCACATGCAGGAGCTGGAGAATTGCATTTACGTCCGATTTTGAATTTAAAAAAGAAAGAAGATGTTGTTTTATTTAGAAAGATAACCACAGAAACTGCTGAGTTAGTCAAAAAATATAAAGGTTCTTTTTCTGGTGAACATGGAGATGGAATTGTTCGTGCAGAATTTATTCCATTGATGATTGGCGAGCAAAATTATCAACTTTTAAGACGAATTAAAAAAGCATTTGACCCAAACAACGTTTTTAATCAGGGAAAAATTACAGATGCTTTTTCAATGGATAAAAACTTGCGTTATGAAGTGGGTAGAATTGAACCAGAAATTAAGACAATTCAAAATTTTTCTGACAGTGAAGGCATTTTAAAACTCGCAGAAAAATGTAATGGTTCTGGAGATTGTAGAAAACCTGTGGAAGCTGGAGGAACCATGTGCCCAAGTTATAGAGCTACAAAAAACGAGAAAGACACAACAAGAGCAAGAGCAAATACTTTACGTGAATTTTTAACGAATTCAGAGGAAGCTAACAAGTTTAATCACCAAGAATTAAAAGAGGTTTTTGATTTATGTTTAAGTTGCAAAGCTTGTGCTTCTGAATGCCCAAGTAATGTAGATATTGCTACTTTAAAAGCAGAATTTTTATATCAATATCAAGAAACAAATGGCTATTCTTTTAGAAATAAAATGTTTGCCAATAATGCCAAATACAATAAGTTAGGCAGCAAATTGCCAAGAATTACGAACTTTTTCACCAATTCAATTTTGGCAAAAAAGGTTTTAGGAGTTGCTGTAGAACGTTCAGTTCCTAAATTGGCAAACGAAACTTTAGAGAGTTGGTTACAAAAACATCAACCAAAATCCTCTACAAAAGTGGTGTATTTATTTAAAGATGAATTTACAAATTATTACGATTCAGAAATTGGAAAAGATGCTGTTTTGCTATTAGAAAAATTAGGATATGAAGTTAAAAATATTGCTCATGATGAAAGTGGAAGAAGCCATATTTCAAAAGGGTTTTTAAAAGAAGCAAAAGTAATTTGCAACAATAATGTTGCTATTTTTAAAGATATAATTACTGATGAAACTCCGCTAATTGGAGTTGAACCTTCAGCAATTTTAACCTTTAGAGATGAGTACATTCGTTTAGCTGATGATAAAACATCCGCAGAAAAAATCGCGAAAAATACTTTTACTTTTGAAGAGTTTTTAGCCAAAGAAATCGAAAAAGGAAATATTGATATTTCACTTTTTACATCAGCAAAAAAAGATATAAAAATTCACGGACATTGTCATCAAAAAGCATTGTCTGGAACACATTCTAGTTTTCAGGTTTTGAATATTCCTAAAAATTATTCTGTTACCATAATCAGTTCTGGTTGTTGTGGAATGGCTGGAAGTTTTGGGTACGAAAAGGAACATTATAAAGTTTCTATGCAAGTTGGTGAAGACACTTTATTTCCAAAAGTGAGAAATTATAGTGCAGAAACCGAAATTGCTGCTGCAGGAACAAGTTGTAGACATCAAATTTATGATGGTACAAAACGAATTGCAAAACATCCTATTACCATTTTAAAAGAAGCTTTGAAATAGTTTCTTATATTTGTATAAACAACTGTAGTTATATATTATGGGAACATTAGAATTGAGAAATAAATGGAAAGAAGCTATCATTAGTGTTGATGATCGCTTTTTAAGAATGATAGATGCATTACATGAAAGTTACAAAAAGGAAGATGATTTTTTTGATGAAATTCCACCTCAAATTCAAGAACTTTTAAAAGAAAGTAGAGAGGAGATAAAAAAAGGGGAATTTTCGACTCATGAAGAAGTAATGAATAGAGTGAAGGAAAAATATAATATCTCTTAGTTTTATGCCTATATTGGAAGTTGTTTGGGGTAAAAAAGCTGAAAATTCTTACTTTAAAGAACTGGAAAGAATAAATAATTATCATTCTCAAAAGGAAGTTGAAAATTTCAAAAAATTAGTTGACCAAATAATTTACAATTTAAAAACATCAGTTCTAGAGGGAAAAGTTTCTCAAAAAACTAAATTTAATTCCTTTGTTATATCTAAACAAACTACTTTATATTTTGATGTTAATAAAGAAAAATCAAGATTAGAATTACTTCTATTTTGGCAAAACAAAGAAGACCCAAGCAAATTAATTGAGTTTTTAAAAGAGTTTGAATAACTATACCATTAAATTAGGTACATGCAAAATAAAAGTAAAATAACAGCAATGTTTGCCTTAATTATTGCAGGCGAAGCTATCTTTTTATTGCCATTTATTTTGATGCGTGTTTTTAAAACTGTTATTAGAGAGGCCTTTTTAATTTCTGATGCTCAAATTGGTGAAGCCCAAGCTTTATATGGAATTACAGCAGTTGTCTCCTACTTTTTTGGTGGTTTTATTGCAGACAAATGGGAACCTCGAAAATTATTATCAATTTCATTATTATTAACAGCTTTTGGTGGCTTTTGGCTGACTACAATTCCATCGATATTTACCTTAAAAATGTTATATGCTTTTTGGGGAGTTTCTACAATTTTATTGTTTTGGGCTTCTTTGATCAAAGCAACCAGACAATGGGGAAATCAAAATAACCAAGGTTTATCTTTTGGTTTATTAGATGGTGGAAGAGGATTTTTTGCTGCAACAATAGCTTTATCAGGTGCTGGAATTTTAACCTTCTTTTTTCCACAAAAAGGAGAAGAAATCACTTTTGAAAACAAAGTAGAAACATTGCAATATATTATTGGTTCAATAACTTTAATTGTTTTTTTAATTGCGTTTTTAGTTTGGAAAGTAATTCCGAAAGAAAAAGCAGCTGCTCAAATTCAAAAACATAATAACAAAGAGTTTCAATTTAATTTTAAAGAAGCCTTTTTATTGATGAAACAACCAAAAGTAACCTTTCATTCATTAATTATTTTTTGTGCTTATTGTTCTTATAAACTCACTGGAGTTTATGGAACCTATGCCAAAGATGTCTGGAATTACAGCTTAGAAGAAGCTACTTATTTTGCTGTTTTTATTCAGTATTTAAGGCCTATTGCAGCAATTTCTATTGGTTATATTGCTGATAAATTTTTACCCTCAAAACTAATTGTGCCAAGTTTTTCGGTGCTAATTTTTGCATCCATATTATTAGGTTTTGGTTTTTTAAATCATCAACCTATATTTTTATCATTTACAGTATTTATCTTTATGGCTTTTGGTACGTATTCACTAAGAGGTTTGTATTTTGCCATTATCGAAGAAACAAAAACACCTTTACAACTTACAGGAACTTTAGTGGGTATTATTTCTGTGGTTGGTTTTACACCAGACATATTTATGTCGTTATTTAACGGATATATGTTAGGCGAAAATCCTACAATTTTGGAATATCAACATTTATTTACCACCTTTACAATTATACCTATTGTTGGTTTATTAGCAGCATTAGGTTTTCAAAAAAGTATATCAAAATTATGAGTAAAAAAGACAAGTATGTAGCAGATGAAAATCGCTATGAGAAAATGAACTACAGAAGAACAGGAAATAGTGGTTTATTATTACCTGAAATTTCTCTGGGTTTATGGCACAATTTCGGAGATGTAGACGATTTTGAAAATTCAAGAGACTTATTAAAATGTGCGTTCGATAATGGAATTACGCATTTTGATTTGGCAAACAATTATGGACCTCCTCCAGGATCTGCAGAAAAAAACTTTGGTAAAATCTTAAAAAAAGATTTTAAAAACTATAGAGATGAATTGATTATATCTTCGAAAGCAGGTTATGGTATGTGGGCTGGACCTTATGGAGATTTAGGTTCTAAAAAGTTTTTAGTTGCCAGTTTAGATCAAAGTTTAAAAAGAATGGGCTTGGATTATGTTGATATTTTTTATCATCATAGACCAGATTATGACACGCCTTTAGAAGAAACTATGGGCACATTAGATTTGATGGTAAGACAAGGAAAAGCATTGTATGTTGGTTTGTCTAATTATGAACCAGAAAGAGCTGAAAAAGCGTTTAAAATCTTGAAAGATTTAGGAACTCCGTGTTTAATTCATCAACCAAGATATAGTTTATTTGATAGATGGATTGAAGATGGTTTGTTAGATTTATTAGGAAAATCTAACATTGGTGCAATCTGTTTTTCGCCTTTAGCACAGGGAATGTTAACCAATAAATACATCAATGGCTTGCCAAAAGATTCTAGAGCTGTTAAAGATAGTCCATTTTTAAATACTGATAAGGTTCAGGAAATGCTCCCTAAAATTAAGGCTTTACATGAAATTGCAGCAAGCAGAAATCAGAATTTAGCACAAATGGCAATTTCTTGGATTTTAAAAGATGATAGAATTACATCTGTTTTAATTGGTGCAAGTAAAACAAGTCAGATTTTAGATAGTATAAAAGCAATTGAAAATACTGTTTTTTCTGATGAGGAATTGAAGCGTATTGAAAACGTGTTAAAAAGCTAAATCTATGAATTCTAGAAGTTTTAAATTTTCTTTAAGATTTTTTTAAGATGATTTTCTTAAATTTGTTTAATTATTAACCAAAAATCATAAACAATGTCTACAAACAAACTTATCATAAAACACGCCATTTTAATTTCATTAATGATTGGAGGTTTTTTCTTTCTATCTAAATTAGTGGGATTAGAAGAAAATCCATATTTAAGATTTGTAAACTTATTATTTGTAATTATTGGAATTAGGCAAGCAATTAAAGAAAATATTTATGTAAATAAAGAAACTAACCATGCAAAAAACTTTGCAACAGGATTTGCTTCAGCTGCACTAGCTGTGATACTTTCTACGATTGGTGTTGTTATTTACATCGAATTTATAAACCCTGAGTTTTTAGAAGTTATGAATCAATCTTTTTTAATTGGTGGTGATACTTCTTTATTTGAACTTGCTTTTACTTTGGTAATTGAAGGATTAGCTTCTTCTATTGTTAGTACTTTAATTGTAATGCAATTCTTTAAAAATCATAGTAAAGAAGATGTAAAATCGTAAAAATAATTTTTTAATATCATAAAAAAAAGCTCCTTAATTGGAGCTTTTTTTTATGGTTATTAGTTTTATAATTTAATCCTTTGCAATGACACCTTCATCCGTTAAAAGAGAGAAGAATTTATCTAGATTTGGTAGAATAACAATTCGAGTTCTTCTATTTTTTGCTCTATTTTTATTCGAACTATTTTCAACCAAAGGCATTGTAGAACCTCTACCTGCAGCAATTAATCTTTTGCCTTCTACTTGATACTTGTTCTCTAGAAGTCTAATAATTGAAGTGGCTCTTTTTACACTCAAATCCCAATTATCTTGCACAACTGCATTGTTTATAGTTCTAGAATCTGTGTGCCCTTCAATCATAACATCCATACTTGGTTCAGATTTTATCACTTTTGCTAATTTTTCTAATAAAGGATAAGCACTACTTTTTATGTTATAACTTGCAGTATTAAAAAGCAATTTATCAGAAACAGAAATCATTACCACAGTTTGATCAATGTTAATTTCAATATCATCAGAATTTTCTATATCTGAAGTGTCAATAGATTTTTTTAAATTGTAAGACACTGCAATATTTAATGAATCTTTTAACGTTTTAGCGTTTGCTAAAATAGCTGGATCTACTTTTGCCAATGTTTCCAGCATTTTTTCTTTTGTTCTTTTAGATATTACAGCTGCATTACCAACCATATCTAACTTTATTTCATTGTCTCTTTGTAAAGAAACATTATCACTTTTTAAAGAATTTATTTTATCATTATAAGAAACCACACGTTCCTCAATTTTTGCAAATTTAGCTTCTAAAGCTTCTTTCTCTAAAGTCGTTTTTTGAAGTGTTCCTATTGTATTTGTATGTCTTTCTTCTAATTCAACATATTTCTTTTTTGAAACACATGAAGTTGTAATCATTGCTAAAACAGCAACTGGTATCATAAGTCTTTTCATAATTAATGTTTTATAGTTACTTCTATAAACTAATAAAAAGGAGCTATATTCTTTAGAGTGCTTCGTTTTTTGATTTCTTTAACGTTATAAGTTAAAAAAACCATAAGATTGGATTCTTAAGGTTTTGTAAAATTTATACTTGAAAAAAAATGTTAGTTCAAAATTATTTGAGCGAATTTAAACTTCCAATAATTGTTTGAATTTTAGCCAAGGTATCAGATTCTTTTTTACGTTCTAATTCCAAGACTTTTTCTGGAGCATTTGCTACAAAACGTTCGTTAGATAATTTCTTTTGAATCCCTACTAAAAAGCCTTCTGCTCTTTTTAATTCTCCTGATAATTTTTCTATTTCTGCTTCAACATCGATATTTTCTATGGAGATTGGCACAAAATATTCATTCGATTTTACTCTAAAAGAAGCACCTTCTACTTTTTCTGTAACTGTTGTTATAGTTGCTGTATTTGTCAGTTTTTGAATAACAGCATCAAATTCTTTTGGATTTTGTTCTGCATCAATTATAAACAATTCAATAGCATCTTTAAACGCAATATTTTTATCTTTTCTAATCGTTCTAATTCCTGAAATTACATCCGAAGCAAAATCAAAATCTGCGATTATCTGTGCATCAAAATCTTTTATTACAGGATATTTAGCAATAATTAAAGCTTCTTCTGGAGTTCTATCAGCAATAAATTGCCAAATTTCTTCCGTTAAAAATGGCATAAAAGGATGCAACACTTTTAAATTATTTTCTAAAACTTCAATAATAGCATCAAACGTAGTTTTATCAATTGGCTGTAAATATGCAGGTTTTACTATCTCTAATAACCAAGAAGAAAAATCATCATTTATTAATTTATAAATTGCCATTAAAGCATCCGATAATCTGTATTTTGAAAAATGATCTTCTATTTCTGCTAATGCTTTTTGAAATTTTGCTTCATACCATTCTAAACCAATTTTTGCAGTTTCTGGTTGAGGCAAACTTGCATCAACTTCCCAACCTTTTATCAATCTAAAAGCGTTCCAAATTTTGTTTGCAAATCCTTTTCCTTGCTGACATAAATCTTCATCAAACAGAATATCGTTTCCTGCTGGAGCACTTAATAATAGTCCAACTCGAATACCATCTGCTCCATAATCGTCTATCAATTTTAAAGCATCAGGAGAATTCCCTAAAGATTTAGACATTTTTCGTCTCTGCTTATCTCTAACCAAACCAGTTAAATAAACATTTTCGAAAGGTTTTGCATCTTTATATTCATACCCAGCAACAATCATTCTTGCCACCCAGAAAAATAAAATATCTGGTCCTGTTACTAAATCGTTTGTTGGGTAATAGTATTTAATTTCTTCATTTTCTGGATTTCTAATTCCATCAAAAACCGACATTGGCCATAACCAAGAAGAAAACCAAGTGTCTAAAGCATCCTCATCTTGACGCAAATTTTTAGTTGTTAATTCATCGTTTTTAGTTCTCTCTTTTGCAAGAACTAATGCATCTTCGATGTTTTCTGCAACTACAAAATCTTCTTTTCCATCTCCATAGAAATATGCAGGAATTTGTTGTCCCCACCAAAGTTGACGAGAAATATTCCAATCACGCACATTTTCCATCCAATGTCTGTAGGTATTCTCGAACTTTTTTGGATATAAATTAACTTCAGCATTTTCTCCTAAAACAGCATCAATAGCAGGTTTTGCTAACTCTTCCATTTTTAAAAACCATTGATCAGATAATCTTGGTTCTATAACTGCTTTTGTTCTTTCTGATGTACCAACTTTATTGGTATGTACTTCAGTTTTTACTAAAATCCCTTTTTCTTCTAATTCTTTAGCGATTTCTTTTCTTACAACAAACCTATCTTTTCCTTGATAATGTAAACCGAAAGAGTTCAAAGTAGCATCATCATTAAAAATATCGATAACCTCTAAATTGTGTTTATCACCTAAATTTTTATCATTTTCATCATGAGCAGGTGTTACTTTTAAGCAACCAGTTCCAAACTCCAAATCCACATATTCATCTTCAATTATTGGAATAATTCTTCCAGATAAAGGCACAATTGCTCTCTTCCCTTTTAAATGTGTAAAACGTTCATCATTTGGGTTGATACAAATTGCAGTATCTCCAAAAATGGTTTCTGGACGTGTTGTAGCAATCGTTAAAGTATCTTCTGAATCTTCAATTTTATATTGTAAATAATACAAGTTTCCTTGTCTTTCTTCATGAATTACTTCTTCATCAGAAAGTGTGGTTTTAGCTTCAGGATCCCAATTTACCATTCTGTAACCTCTGTAAATTAAACCTTTGTTGTATAAATCAACAAAAACTTTAATTACAGATTCAGACATTTCTGCATCCATGGTAAATTTGGTTCTTTCCCAATCGCAAGAAGCACCTAACTTTTTTAATTGTTCAAGAATTTTTCCTCCATATTCATCTTTCCAATCAAAAGCGTGTTGTAAAAATTCTGCACGCGTTAAATCACTTTTAGAAATTCCTTGCTCTTTTAATTTTGCTACAACTTTTGCTTCTGTTGCAATAGATGCGTGATCTGTTCCTGGAACCCAACAAGCGTTTTTGCCCAATAATCTTGCTCTACGAATTAACACATCTTGAATTGTATTGTTCAACATGTGGCCCATGTGCAAAACACCTGTTACGTTTGGAGGTGGAATTACAATTGTATAAGATTCTTTGGTGTGATCTACTTCCGAATGAAAATAGTTATTTTTAAGCCAATAAGCATACCACTTATCTTCTACCTTACTTGCATCATATTTAGATGGAATTGCCATACTTTGGAATAATTTTTGAATATAGTTCGCAAAAATACAATTCTCTTTTTTGTAGAGGAAATGTGAGGTTGATTATTTTAGGGAAGAATTATACTTTAATTTTAAGCCACGAATTCACGAATAAAGAAGCTCAAAAAATAAAAGATTAATTTCACGAATAAAACCGAAAGTTTTATTAGAAAAAAAATGGTGAATTATTTAATAATTCTTGCACAAAAATCCGTGAATTTGTAGCAAATTTTAAAGTGATAAACACACAAAATAAAAGTATGATTTTGACCTGTTTATTATTTATCATTTTAAAATCGTAAATTTGTAGTATGAAAAAAGTATTTCTTTTTGTTTTAGCGTTGCTATTTTCAATGGCGATTTCTGCTCAGGAATTCAAGTTTGAAAAAGAAACCATTAATTACGGAAAAATCAAGAAAAATGCAGATGGCAAACGTATTTTTAAATTTACAAATATTGGAGATGCACCCATCATTATAAAAGAAATTAAAACTTCTTGCGATTGTACTGTACCAGAAAAACCGAAAAAACCAATTATGCCAGGAGAAGAAGCAACGATTACTGTTTCTTATGATACTGCAACTGTTGGTGGCTTTTCTAAAGAAATTATTATTTTTTCGAATGCAAAAACATCACCCAAAAAAATTAAAATTAAAGGTTTTATAATTGATTAATATGAAAACGATACTTACATTATTTTTTATAGGAATTTTGAGTTTAACTACAAATGCTCAAGAATTTAAGTTTGATGCAGAAACTATTGATTATGGTAAAATTGATAAAGGAGCTGATGGTGTTAGAACTTTTACATTTACTAATATTGGAGATCAACCCTTAATTATAAAAGATATAAAATCTTCTTGTGGTTGTACTATTCCAGAAAAGCCAAAAAAACCAATTTTACCAAACGAAAAAGGAACTATAAAAGTTTCTTACAATACGAATATTATTGGGGGTTTTTCTAAATCCATCACCATTTTATCGAACGTAAAAAAAGAAAGAACAGTTATTAAAATTAAAGGTTTTGTGTATGATGGAGTTACTTTAGAAAAAGAAAAAAGTATGCTTTCCAATGAAAATTTATTTTAAATTTTAGCTTCTAAGCGAAATTGGAATTTCATTTTTACACCTTTTCTTTCAATTACCATTTTAATTTTTCTACCTTTTTTTTCTTTAAATTTACTTACAATTTGCCCAAGAGTTAAATCATAAGAATCTCTTCCATTTATTTTGATAATAACATCATCTTTTAACAAACCTGCTTTATCTGCTGGAGATCCTTGTACAACCATTTTAATTTTATATGTTGGTTTAAATTTGTACGAAAAGCTGGTAATAAAACTAATTGAATTATTCTGATTTCCTGTATTTAACTTTTGGTTATAACCTCCCGTTAATTTTTGTGAGTTTTCTTCTTTTACTAATTGCTTTCCATAATAAACAATATCTAAACCACTCATATTATAATTAAACTCCTTTTTTAAAGAGCTATTTTTTTTAAGCATCATTTGTCTGTTAGAATAATCGAACCAAACAACAAATCTATTTAAAATACTGGCACCAATACTTCCATTTCTTTCTTTATATTTTCGAGCATTATACGTAGAAACAGCATCTAAAAATGATACTGTCGGTTTTTCTAACTCAAAAGATTTCAGCTTTATTTTAGGAATTCTACTCCTGTTTCCATGAATGGGACCACTTAAACCTTCTCCTAAAACATCAGGAAAAAAACGATTTGGTGTTTGTATAATATCTTTTGTATCTTCAAAAAGCCAAATAGCATCAGTACCTCCAGAATCTACTAAAAGTTTTACATCGGTTAAAGAATTTCCAACAGTATCTAACTGAACTTGTGCATCTATGTAGGGTTTTCTTCTGTAAAAGGATAAAGGAAAAATCTCACATTTTCGGCATTTTTTTAACCTATATTTTTCTGGTTTATAAAAAACTATTTTTTTATTCTTATAATTAATTTTAACCACAAAATTCTTCAGTAAATTATACCCAACAATACCATGAATAGTAATGCCCATTTTTGCTGATAAATCGAAAAAATCCTCTACAATAACATATAAAGTTTCATTGGAACTTGTTAAACCTTTTATGTTTATTTTATTATTTTTTGACAATAAAGCTTCTACAGATTTTCCATTTCCTAAACCTTGTAGATTTACTTTTTCAACATTATTTAAACCAATACTATCATTTTTAGAAATATTAAATAGAATGGTTTTATTGACACCAGAATCTAAAATAAAAGATAATGTTCTTCCATTTATTTCTAAAGGAATTACAATTAAATTATTAATTAATTTAAAACTAACACGTTCTTTTAATGTTGTTTTATCTAAAAAAGAAAACCCATCTTGAGAGTTATTTTCTAGAGAAAAACTAAGCAAAAGAAATAAAAAAATTAGCTGTTTTTTTTTCACAAAAAAAAGGATTTTGGGAATAAATATCAAGATACAAATTAAGTTTTACTTCTAAACATTTCTGGTAAACTTTTAGATTATTAAAGATTCCGAAATAAAAACACCTATTTAAAATATATTTCGGAAATTTGCATCTAAATTTTAAAAAAACAATAGTATGCCAACAATATCTAAGAAAGGGAATCAAATGCCAGAATCGCCAATAAGAAAATTGGTGCCTTATGCAGAAGATGCGAAAAAAAGAGGCGTTAAAGTATACCATTTAAATATAGGTCAACCAGATATTAAAACACCACAAGTTGCTTTAGATGCTGTTAAAAACAACAATATCGAAACGTTGTCTTATGCACGTTCTGAAGGTTCTGAAGAGTATAGAGTAAAACTTTCTAAATACTATAAAAACAACAATATTAATGTAACTGAAGATAATATTATTGTAACTACAGGTGGTTCTGAAGCGTTGTTTTTTACCATGGGAAGTATTGCAGATGCAGATGATGAAATAATAATTCCTGAGCCTTTTTATGCAAATTATAATGGTTTTGCTACTGCTTCTGGAGTTACAGTTGTTCCTGTAATTTCTAATATTGATGATAATTTTGCACTTCCTAAAATTGAGGATTTTGAGAAGTTAATCACAAAAAAAACAAAGGCAATTTTAATCTGTAATCCAGGAAACCCAACAGGATATTTATATTCGAAAGAAGAAATTCAAAAATTAAAAGAAATTGTTTTAAAGCACGATTTATTTTTAATTGCTGATGAAGTATATAGAGAATTCGCTTACGATGGTTTAGAGCATACTTCTGTACTTTCTTTAGAAGGTTTAGAGCAAAATGCAATTATTGTAGATTCAGTTTCTAAACGTTACAGCATGTGTGGAGCAAGAATTGGTTGTATTGTTTCTAAAAATAAAGATTTTATAAAAACGGCTGTTAAATTTGCGCAAGCAAGATTAAGCCCACCAACCTATGCTTTAATTGCAAGTGAAGCTGCTTTAGAAACGCCACAAAGTTATTTTGATGATGTAAAAGCAGAATATGTAGAAAGAAGAAACACTTTAATTGCTGAATTAGAAAAAATTGAAGGCGTAAAAGTTGCCAAGCCAAAAGGTGCTTTTTATTGTGTTGCTCAATTACCTGTAAAAGATACGGATGCTTTTGCACAATGGTTGTTAGAAGATTTTAATATGAATAACGAAACTGTCATGGTTGCTCCAGCAAGTGGATTTTACTCAACTCCAGGTGAAGGAAAAAACCAAATTAGAATGGCATACGTTTTAAACAAAAAGGATTTGATTAAGTCTGTAGAGATTTTAAAAGAAGCTTTAAAGGTTTATAAAGAGTAATTTTATAAATAATTATTGTTTAAGAAAAATAACATATCCCGTAATTTTTACGGGATATTGTTTTTAAAAGTTACTATATTACGAATTGGGCATAATTTGAATGAATGAAAAAAATACTGATAATTTTATTAATCGGAATTTCTAATACAGGATTTTCACAAACAATGACAGAAATTGATTCTGTTTCTTATGTAATGTGTGATTATCTAAAAAATTTGAAAATTGAGAATGATACCCTAAAAATAAACTCGTTATATGAAAAGCAACTTTATCCATACCTTGGAAAAATTGAGCAATCAAAAACTCAAAAAGTTGGACAACAAATTTATTATAGACTTCAAAGAAATTGTGTGGAATTTCGGAATTTATTAGACAGATTAGAACCGCCAAAAGAAACAATTACGAGAATAACAGAAAAACCAAAACCTGAAATTTCTATAAAGCAACTCAAGGAATTTAAAAACCAAAGAGAATTTCATTATTTCGAAGTTGCTGGTGATACAACAAAAGTAATAATGGAAAAAGGAAACTGGACAGACTCATTTTCTGATAAGACATTTTCTAAACTGACTTATAATTGGATTAACTAAACAGAATTTGAATTAGTCTTTATAGAAAGTAATAATGAAACAAGGTCAAATTATAGTGTAAAGGGAGATAAATATATTTATCAGGTTTTATCAAAAGAAGATGGATTTTATCTAATGACAGTAAATATTCCTGGGCAAGTAACTTTTGAGAAATTTAAAATGTATTTCAAGTAAAAAACTGCGCACAATATCCATATATAAAAAATTGATTAGCCATATTAGCTTATTATTATTCTAATTGATTTGCACTTTAATAAGTCTCTTTAGTTTCACTAAAAAATAAAAATCAAGCCCATAAAAAATGAAAAGGTGTATTTTTACCTTTCAATCATCTCAAATGAATATCCAACAAAACATTTCTTTAAAAAACTACAATACTTTTGGTATTGATGTAACAGCAAAACATTTTGTTTCTGTTGATTCAGTATATCAATTACAGCAACTTTTAAAAAAAGAAAAGGACATTTTTCTAATTTCTGGTGGAAGTAATATGTTACTTACAAAAGACATTGAGCAATTGGTTGTGCATATTGATATCAATGGAATTTCTATTGATAAAGAAGATGATAATTTTGTTTATTTAACGGTTAATGCTGGTGAAAATTGGCACGAATTTGTATTGTTTTGTGTCGATAATAATTATGGAGGCATTGAAAACTTATCGTTAATTCCTGGAAATGTTGGTACTTGCCCAATTCAGAATATTGGTGCGTATGGAGTTGAAGTAAAAGATACGATTACAAAAGTTGAAGCTATAGAAATTGAAAGTCAAAAATTAGTTTCATTTTCAAATGCTGAGTGCAATTTTGGGTATCGAAATTCAATTTTTAAAAACGAAGTAAAAGGTAACTTTGTAATTACTTCTGTAAGTTTTAAATTGACGAAAAAGAATCATCAATTAAATACCTCTTATGGTGCTATTGAAACTGAATTAGCATCCAAAAACATCAAAAACCCTTCTTTAAAAAATATTTCTGATGCAGTAATTGCTATCAGAAAATCGAAATTACCAGATCCAAAAGAAATTGGTAATAGTGGTAGTTTTTTTAAAAACCCAGTAATTTCTGAAATGTTGTTTTTAGAATTGCAAAATGAATATCCAACCATTCCAAGTTATCCTGTCATTTCGAGCGAAGTCGAGAAGTCTGAGACTGAGGTTAAAATTCCTGCTGGTTGGCTCATAGAAAAAGCTGGTTTTAAAGGAAAACGTTTTGGCAATTATGGTGTTCATGAAAAACAAGCCTTGGTTTTGGTAAATTATGGCAATGCTACTGGAAAAGAAATTTATCAATTGGCAAAAAAAATACAGGAAACAATTTTAAAACAGTTTCGTATTTCTCTAGAGATTGAGGTAAATATAATTGCTTAAAAAACTAAAAATTATTTTAAAATTTCCATTGCATAATGAAGAATAACTTTTATTTTAGAAAATTCATTTCTTTTATCAGTAAAATTTGAGAATATGATGTTTATTTTTTTGGTTTTATCAAAGCATTATAAATCTGATAACAAGATTTTTCTTTAACATTATTTGTAAAACAGTTACAAATCAAAAAAGAGTTATACGTATGTCATTATACAACAGAATAAATATAGGCTTAGCACTTTCAATAGTATTTTTATTAGTTTTTGCTACAAATAGATTAGATAAAAGGCATTTTGAAACGGTACAGAACACTGTAATTAGTTTACATACAGATAGAGTTATTGCACAAGATTTAATCTACAAAATGAACCTTATTATATACAATAAGCAACTTTCTTTGCTTGGTGAAAGCTCTAAAAATGTTAATCATAATTTAAATAAAGATTTTAACCTATTAATAGAAAAATTTTCTGAAACAAAGCTTACAAAAAAAGAAAGCCAAATTTTTGAAAAGCTAAAAGTAGATTTTAATAAGCTAACTGATTTAGAAGCTAAAATGCTTGAAAATAATGAGGAAATATTGACCAACATCAATATTATAAAATCGGATTTAATTAAATTATCTGAAATACAGATTAAAGAAAGTAAAAGTTTAACGAGCATTGCTCAAAAATCTTTAGACACCAATAATTTAATGTCTAAATTAGAAATTGGCTTTTTGGTACTTATTGGTTTAATTATTCAGTTTACTATATTTTATAGAGTAAAAAAGTCGAAAACAGAAAAGCTTAACAATTAAAATTAACTTAGAAGGCATTTTTTTATTTTCTAAAAATTCTACAAACATCTTCTGCATCATCTTTTTTATTGGCGATAAAATAAATACATATGCTAAAAAAAAGCATATACAAAAAAACTACAAGTCTCAATTTTATGTTGACATTTATAATTTGTACCTTTGCAAAACAATCAGATATTATGAAATTACTTTTGATAACTTTAGTTTTATTAGGTGTTGGAGTTGCAGGAATTTGCATTAAAATTTGGGCAAAAAAAGATGGTAAATTTGCAGGAACTTGTGCTAGCCAAAACCCAATGTTAAATCAAAATGGAGAAGCTTGTGGTTTTTGTGGAAAACCAGCAGATGAATTTGAAACTTGTTCAGAACCACAACATAAATAAAATTATTTCAAAGCAATGGTTATAACTGTAGTTTTCTACGTCTTTGTAGTATTTACAGGCATTCAAATATTATATTACCTTATATTCTCTTCTTTTCTTTTTAAACAAAAGAAAAAATCAAATAATACTGAAAAGGTACCAGTTTCTGTAATTGTTTTTGCAAAAAACAGTGCCACTAATTTACAAAAAAACTTACCCAATTATTTAGCTCAAGATTATCCTGAATTCGAAATTGTGCTCATAAATAATGCTTCTGTAGATACAACTGAAGATGTTATTGAAACATTTACGGCAAAACACAAAAATATTAAAGTTGTAAGCGTAGAGAATAACGAAGCTTTTTGGAACAATAAAAAATACGCATTAACATTAGGTATAAAAGCTGCTAAATACGATCATTTATTATTTACAAACATCAATTCGAATCCAGTTAGTGAGCATTGGATTACTGAAATGAGCAAAAAATTCACCTTAAAAAGAACGATTGTTTTAGGGTATGAAAAATATAAAAAAGAGAACTCTTTTAACAATCTTTTTATTCGCTTTCATAGATTACTAAAGGCTATTCAATGTTTATCTTTTGCAAAACAAGGTTCTCCTTTTATGGCATTTGGCAATAATTTAGCCTATAAAAAAACGGAATTTTTTAAAGTTAACGGCTTTATAAAACACATAAAAATAAAATTTGCAGAAGACGATTTATTTATAAAAGATGCTGCAACTAAAGAAAACATAAGTTATGCTATTTCTAAAAATAGTTTTATAGAAACTGATGCACCAGAATCTTTTAACGATTGGTTTCAAGAACAGCGAATTTTAAGTTCTATAGAGGAGCATTTTAAATTTAAAAATCAGTTTTTTTTAAGTTTTTTTGTTATTTCTAAGCTGTTCTTTTATGTTTTAGCAAGTATTTTATTTTTCTTGTATCCTTGGCAAATAATTTTAGCAATTGTACTTGGCTATTTTTTAGTGCAATATATTATAATTGGTCTTTCAGCAAAAAAACTAAAAGAACCACAGATTATTTTTTTCCTTCCTTTCTTAGAAATTTCTTTATTGTTGATTCAAATTAGTATATTTATTGCTAATTTGATTTCAAAACCCAATCATTGGAAATAGACAATACCAAAATTGAATCACATATTATAAAAGCGAAAGAAGGGAATCAATCTTCTTTTCGTTTTTTGTTGAATACTTTTTGGGGCGATGTTTATAATTATCAACTAAAAAGAACAAGAAGCGAAAATGAAGCTGAAGATATTGCTATCCAAACTTTTTCTAAAGCTTTTGATAAAATTCATACGTTTGATGAAAGTTACGTTTTTAAAACTTGGTTGATTGCCATTTCTAAAAATGTTTATATCGATATTTTACGAAAGAAAAAAACATCAATCTTTACAGAAACCACCAAAGAACAAGAAGATAAAATTTATTTAGTAGTTGATGAAAATCCTACTCCAGAAGATAAAATTATTAGAGAACAAAATTTAGCAAAATTGTTGCGAGATATTAAACAATTAAAACCTAAATACCAAGAAGTTATACAGTTACGTTATTTTCAAGAATTGAGTTACAAAGAAATTTCTACGCAAATTGATGAACCTATGAATAACGTAAAAGTAAAATTATTACGTGCTAAAAAATTGTTGGCAGCCATTATTAAGAAGAGTTAAGAATGAAAAAATCATTTTTACAATCTTTAGGACCAGGTTTATTATTTGCAGGAGCTGCAATTGGCGTTTCTCATTTGGTACAATCTACAAAAGCTGGTGCTGAATTTGGTTTTGGTTTACTATGGGCTTTGTTGTTGGTTCATATTTTTAAATATCCATTTTTTCAATTTGGTCCAAGATATGCAGCTGCAACTGGAGAAACTTTATTAGATGGTTATAAAAAATTAGGCAAAAGTGTACTAGTTATTTATTATATAATCAATTTTGCAACCATGTTTACCATTCAAGCAGCAGTCACAATTGTTACTGCTGGTTTGGCTTCTCAGTTATTTGGCATTACAAACAACTTGGTTTTATGGTCTAGTATTTTAATGTTGATTAGCATTTTGTTTCTATTAATTGGTAGGTACAAATTGTTAGATAATTTGATGAAATACATCATTATTATTTTAACAATTAGCACAATTGCAGCAGTTTCTGTGGCTTTATTTAGCTCAAAAGAGGCTTTTGATGTCAGCCAAATTTTACCCTCAGGAACTGTAGAAATTACTTTTTTAATTGCTTTTTTAGGTTGGATGCCTGCTCCTTTAGATGTTTCCATTTGGCATTCAATTTGGTCTGTAGAAAAAAGCAAAAACACCTTTATTAAAATAAAGCCAAAAGACGCAATTTTCGATTTTAATGTAGGGTATATTGGAACTTTACTTCTTGGTATTTGCTTTGTACTTTTAGGTACTTTAGTCATGTATAAATCAGGAGCAACCTTTTCTAATAAAGGAGGCGAATTTGCATCACAATTAATTACTTTATACACTAAAAATTTAGGAGATTTTTCTTATATAATTATTGCAATTGCTGCTTTTACAACCATGTTTAGTACTACAATTACAACTTTAGATGCGTCACCTAGAGCTATGAATTTAAGTTCTCAATTATTGTTTGATAAAAAATTTAAATTCGGTTATTGGTTTTGGATTATATTTCTTTTTGCTGGCACTTTTGTTATTCTTAAATATTATATGGCAAATATGGGTGATTTAATAAAGATTGCCACCATTTTATCATTTTTAACAGCTCCTTTTTATGCAATTCTAAATTATATTTTAGTAACAGGTAAAAATATGCCTGAAGAACATCAACCAAAAATATTTACTAAAATATTGAGTCTTTTTGGAATTGTTTTTTTAATAGGATTTAGCATTTGGTTTTTAACCAATATATAATTGATAAAATTATTATTTTTGATAGATAATTAAATTATAAAAATCTATTTTTGATAAATTTTTATAAAAATGCAATCGATTACAAAAAACAAAACACAAAGGTTTCATAAAGTATTAAAAATACTTTTTTTATCAATTCTTGCTTTTAATTTTAGTTGTTCTAATGAAAGTATAATGGAAGAGCTCGAAGAAAATATTTTGGTAAAACAACTTATTATTTACGGAGGCAATATTACCAATGGTGGTTCAGCTCAACTTACAGTTGGTGTTTTACCCAATAACGCAAATAATAAAGCTGTTACTTGGAGTGTTTTAGAGACCTCTATTGCACAAGTTTCTGAAACTGGTTTGTTAACAGCAATTTCAAATGGTGAAGTTATTGTAAAAGTTGTAGCCAAAGATGGTTCTGGTGTTTCTGCTGAAAAAAAAATAATAATTTATGGAATTGCAGGACCACCTGTTTTAGCAGAAAGTATAACCATTAATGGAAGTAATATAATAGATGGAAACCCTTTACAATTATCTGTAACTATTTTACCAAATGAGACCGATAATAAAGCTGTGATATGGTCAGTATCTGATGAAAGTATTGCTACTATTAATGATGAAGGTTTGTTAACTCCAAAAGAAAATGGTAAAATAACGGTTTCTGCTTCTGCTACAGATGGTAGTGGTACAAAAGGTGAACTTGAAATTAATATTTCTGGAATTGCTCCTGTTTATCAAACAATTTTAGAAGCAGAAAATATGCTTTTATGGCAAAGAAATAATGGTGGTTGGGCAAAAGAACCTTATAATGATTTTTCTGGTTACAAACGCATACAAACTGCTGGTGAAATAGCCACTGCTCATAATACAAAAGACAATACAGATACAACAATAGATAATAATCATACTGTTGGAGAACTTAGAGTTTTATTGAATTCTTATAAAACAACAAATAATCCAAATTATTTAGAAGCAGTAAATAAAGCATTAGACTATCTTTTTGAAGCACAATATGAAAATGGTGGTTGGCCTCAATACTATCCAGATAAAAGTGGTTACAGGCATCAAATTACATTTAATGACAATGCTATGGTTAATGTTATGAATTTAATGTGGGATATTTCTAAAGGAAAAAACAATACGAATCTTTTAGACAATGCCTATATAGATAAAGCTACAACTGCTTTTGATAAGGGAATTGATGTAATTTTAAAAACTCAAAATATTGTAAAAGGTATTAAAACTGCTTGGTGTGCTCAATATGATGAAGTTACGCTCTTAGCAGAAACTGCTAGATCTTATGAGTTAGCCTCTAATAGTGGTTCAGAGTCAGTTGGAATTGTAAGAACACTTATGGTAGTCGAAAACCCATCCTCTGAAATTATACAAGCAGTAAAAGATGCTGTAAAATGGTTTGAAGATGTTAGACTTTTTGATATTGCAACAAAAAATACTGGAAATGATGTGGTAGTTGTTTCATCTCCAGGAAATATAATATGGGCTAGATTTTACGATTTAGAAACCAATTTACCTTTTTTCTGTGGCAGAGATGGAGTTAAGAAAAGTACCTTGGCAGAAATTGAACAAGAAAGACGAACTGGCTATTCTTGGTATGGCAACTGGCCAAAAAATTTAATTGCTTCTGAATATACTTCTTGGAAAAATAAAAATGGTCTTTAATAAAAAATAAACACTAAAATTTAATCGGTTTAGTGTTTTGATTTTAACAAGGATTTAAATCATTTCTTCGTAAATTTGCATTTCAAAAGAAGAAAGAATGGCAATAGAAACTGTAGTACTTCCTGAAAGACCTAAAAAACCAAAATGGTTGCGTGTAAAATTACCTGTTGGTAAAAAATATACGGAATTAAGAGGTTTGGTTGATAAATATAAACTAAACACTATTTGTACAAGTGGAAGCTGTCCAAATATGGGCGAATGTTGGGGAGAAGGAACTGCAACTTTTATGATTCTAGGTAATATTTGTACTCGTTCTTGTGGTTTTTGTGGTGTAAAAACGGGAAGACCAGAAACTGTTGAATGGGATGAACCTGAAAAAGTAGCTCGTTCTATAAAAATTATGAGCATTAAACATGCTGTAATTACGTCTGTAGATAGAGATGATTTAAAAGATGGTGGCTCTATTATTTGGGCAGAAACTGTGGATGCAATTCGTAGAGCAAACCCAAATACAACATTAGAGACTTTAATTCCTGATTTTCAAGGAAACACAAAACAAATTGATAGAATTATAGAAGTGCATCCTGAAGTGGTTTCTCATAATATGGAAACTGTAAGAAGGTTGACTCGTGAAGTAAGGATTCAAGCAAAATACGATAGAAGTTTGGGGGTTTTAAAATACCTAAAAGAAAACGGTATGCGAACTAAAACTGGTTTAATGCTAGGTTTAGGAGAAAAAGAAGAGGAAGTAATACAAACCATGAAAGATTTACGTGCAGTAAATTGTGATGTTATTACGATTGGACAATATTTACAGCCAACAAAAAAACATTTACCTGTTAAGGAATTTATAACACCAGAACAGTTTAAAAAATATGAAACTATTGGTTTAGAAATGGGCTTTATGTATGTAGAAAGTGGTGCTTTAGTACGTTCTTCTTACAAGGCACATAAACATGCTATTTAATTGTTAAAAAAATAAAAATATAAATTCAAATATATTTTTGGCACGAAGCTTGATAATTCTTAAAATGAAAAGACGTAGTAAACCTTTTCATTGTGTAAATTATTTGAATTAGTTGATTTAAAACCATCTCTTTATGAGATGGTTTTTTTATATCATTAAATTCATTAAATTTCTTCTGCTTGTATTTTTTTAGCAACAGCTTCAACTTCATCTAAAACACGTAATAAATTACCATTCCAAAGTTGTGCAATTTGAGCCTCTGTATAACCTCTTTTCACCAACTCTAGTGTAACATTAAAAGTTTCGGAAGCATCATTCCAACCATCAACTCCTCCTCCACCATCGAAATCTGAACTAATTCCAACATGATCAATACCTATTTTATTAATTAAATAATCTATATGATCTACAAAATCTGCAACATTTACTGGCGCATTTTCTGAGGATTTCATTTTATTTTTTGCTTCCTTAGATAACTGTGTATAGGTTGCAATTGCATCTTCTTGCGCTTTTCCTTCTAAGTTTCTAATTTCATTTCTAGGAACTAAATTTAAATTTTGTTCTTTTGCTAAAAGGTCCATTTCACCTCTTAAAGCTTTTTTAAACTTTTTATCTTTTTCGGTATTTACATATGCACTAAAAGCTACAGTTTGTACAACACCTCCATTTTCTTTTAACCATTGTAATTGTTCGTCATCTAAATTTCTACTATGATTACAAAGAGCTCTTGCAGATGAATGTGAAGCTATAATTGGTGCTTTAGATAGCTCAATCATATCTTTCATCGCTTTTTTGGAAGGATGAGAAACATCAATCATCATTCCCCATTTATTCATTTCTTTAATAACTTCTTTTCCTAAATCGCTTACACCATTGTGCAACCAAATATCATCTTCTTCTCCTGTATTTGAATCACAAAATTGACTATGTCCATTATGAGAAAGACTCATATATCTTGCACCCAAATCGTAAAATTCTTTCACTCTACTAATATCTGTTCCAATAGGATACGCATTTTCTACACCAATCATTGCAACTTTTTTCCCAGATTTATAAATGGCGTTAACTTCGTTTGATGTTGTTGCTAAACCAATTCTTTTAGGAGCAATTTCTTTAGTAAGTTTATGAATGGCATTAAACTTACTCATTGCATTTTTGTAAGCATTATCATACCCTTCTTTAGTTAATTCTCCTTGACCTGTATACACTATAAAAAATGCAACATCCAAACCACCCTCTTCCATATTTGGAAGGTTTACTTGGTTATTCAATTTTTGAGTATAATTTTTATCATCTGTAAAATTAGCTACATTAATATCTACATGTGTATCTAATGTTATAACTTTTTGATGAATTGCTTGGGCCTTGCTTACCATATCTTCATTATTAGTGGTATTCGTTTTTTCTTTTTTACAAGATATGATAATAAAAAAAAGAAGTAAAATTTTAAAAAATTTCATGATGGATTATTTAATTATATAAAGTTTAAATATAATAACTATTATTTAATAATAATGTGAAAAAAAAATCGTCTAAAAAAATTAACTTTAGACAATCTCCTAAAAGCTAGCTATTTTAAATTTCTCTAACTTATAATTATTTATATGCACTTTAAAAATATCATGTAAATAAATTAAAAATAGAAGAATTGATTTTGGGTAAATAGTCTTAAAAAAATATTTAACAAAAATATTTTCTTAGTTTCTTCAATTAAAATAAATATGTCATTTTTTTTAAAATTAATAAAAAATTTTTAACAAAAAAAACGTTTAACTTCTATAGTTAAACGTTTTACTGTTGCAAATACATCCCTTAACTTGTATTTGCATTTTCTAATAAACCCAATACAAAGAAACTAATATTATTAAATACATCTCTCGTTATTTGTTAAGATGTAATAGAAACACGTTAAACAGTCTTTAATATGCTTTACATTAAAAATACATCCAAATTCAGTGTAGAATAAAAGTTTGTGATGACTTAAAAAAGAAAAAACGCCTGAATAAAATTCAGACGTTTTTTTGTACAATTTATAAATCCCCCAACTTATAATAATTGCGTTATATTTAATTTTATGTGAACTAAATACATTACAAATATACAAAATTTTCATTAATATTACATATATTTAATTAAAAATTAATATATAAATTTTAAAGTTTAGGTTTAACTTTTAAAAAAAAATCTTCAAAAAACTGTGTGTTAGAAGTTCTAAAAATAAATTATAAAACACAAAAAACGGCTAAATAAATTTAGCCGTTTTTCTAGTCAATCTATAAATCCCCCAACTTATGATTAATTATTTGTACTTATTAATTAAATACACTACAAATATAGAGAGATTGTAAATTACACTTTTCCTTTTTCGACGATTGGGCATTTTATAACTTTAAAATGCATGTATTTATCGTTGTTTAAAGTGCACTAATAATATCGTATTTTGTTATAATATGATAATTACCATTTTCTAAATCTACCAAAACAGCGTCATTTTCTTTGGATATTAATTTTGAAATAACATCAATTTTTGTCGACTTTTTAACAATAGGATATGGTTTTCCCATAATTTCTTTGATAGGAATATGTGCATTCTTTTTATCCGATATAAAGTGATGTAATAAATCTGTTTCATCTACAGAACCTACAAAACCATTCATGTCTCTTACAGGAATCTGTGAAATTTTATTTCCTTTCATTCTCTCAATAGCATGTGAAACTAACTCTTCAGTCTGCACTGTTATTAATGGTTTATCATGATGATTATTAATTAAATCTGCAGCAGTTTTAACTTCTTCCTCAATAAAACCTCTGTCTCTCATCCAATCATTATTAAACATTTTACCAACATATCTGCTTCCATGATCGTGAAATAACACAACCACAACATCATCTTTTGTAAAATGTTCTTTTAATTGTAACAACCCTTTAACAGCAGCTCCAGCAGAATTCCCTAAAAACATGCCTTCTTCTTTTGCCAAACGCTGTGTGTAAATGGCTGCATCTTTATCTGTTACTTTTGTAAAACCATCAATAACATCAAAATTTACATTTTTTGGTAAAATATCTTCTCCAATACCTTCTGTAATGTATGGATAGATTTCGTTTTCATCAAAAACACCAGTTTCATGATATTTTTTAAAAACAGAACCATACGTATCAATTCCCCAAATTTTAACAGTAGTTCCTGCTTCTTTGGCTTTCATTTTTAAATATTTTCCAACACCAGAAATAGTTCCTCCTGTTCCTACTCCAACAACAAAATGAGTAACTTTTCCTTCAGTCTGCTCCCAAATTTCTGGTCCTGTACTTAAAAAATGTGCTTTTGTATTGCTAGGATTATCGTATTGATTTACATACCAAGAATTTGGCGTTTCTTCTCCTAACCTTTTAGAGACTGAATAATAAGAACGAGCATCAGTTGGTTCTACATTGGTTGGACAAACCACAACTTCTGCACCAACAGCTCTTAAAATATCTATTTTTTCTTTAGATTGTTTATCAGCCATCACAAAAATACATTTGTAACCTTTTACAATTGCAGCTAAAGCTAAACCCATTCCTGTATTTCCAGAAGTTCCTTCAATAATAGTTCCTCCAGGTTTTAAACGGCCATCTGCTTCTGCATCTTCAATCATTTGCAAAGCCATTCTATCTTTTACTGAATTTCCAGGATTAAATGTTTCGTATTTAGAAAGTACCAAACATGGCAATTCTTTTGTTAAAACATTCAATTTTACTAAGGGAGTATTTCCAATAGTTTCTAATATATTTTCTGCGTACTTCATTTCTTTAATTTACAAATGCAAAGGTAAAATTTTTTAAATAGGTAAATGTGAAGTTTATGCAAACTTAATAGACTTTGAGGGTTCTATTTTTGTAATGATGTAAGATGGAATTATCAACATTAAAAAACATAAAAACAAGGTACCAATATTTAGCAGAATAATTGCTGTAAAAGAAATATAAACTGGCATTGTTGTTACATAATAGGTTTCTGGATTTAAAGTGATTACTTTAAAATAATGCTGTATAAATATTATAGATAATCCAATAACATTTCCCCAAAAAAGACCTTTTAAAATTAAATAAGATGCATTGTATAAAAACACTTTTCTAATACTTGTATTGGTGCTTCCTAAAGCTTTTAAAATACCAATCATTTGCACACGTTCTAATATTAAAACAAGCAAAGCAGTTATCATATTAATCCCTGCAATTACGATCATAATAGCAATTATAAACCACACATTATTGTCAAAAAGCTTGATCCACTCAAATACGTTTATATAAGTCTCTACTATTGTTTTACTATTTAAAGTAACACCTATTTTTGAATAAATTTCATTTCCTTTTTGATCAATTTCATCAAAATTATCTAATAAAACCTCAAAACCACCAACTTGATTTTCTGTCCATTTGTTGAGACTTTGCACTTCTCTAATATCACCAATCATAAAACTTTTATCAAACTGTGCAAAACCAGAATTATAGATTCCTGAAATAATATATTTTTTATTGGATGGTAATTTGCTGTTCTCAGTTTTTAAGAAAGTAGCTAAAATAGTATCGTTTAATTTTAAATTTAATCGATTTACAATCGTTTGCGAGAGCAACACTTCTTTTGTTCTTGGTTGATTAAAATCTGGCACTTTCCCTTCCAGTAAATATTCTTCGAAAAAAGTCCAATCGTAATCTGTAGAAACTCCTTTAAAAATGATGCCTTCAAAATCGGTTTCTGTTCTTAAAATTCCCCCTTTATTTGCAAATACTTGAATATTTTTAATTCCTGAAATGCTATCGAACTTCGGATAAAAGTCTTGGTTTTTATTAACAGGTGTTGTAGAAACATCAGAATTGTTATTATCGTAATTTACAATTTGAACATGGCCTTTAAAACCAGCCATTTTATCTCGTATTTTATATTGCAAGCCTAAACCTGTAGCCACAGCAATTAGCATAATAATAATTCCCAACGCAATTGCTGTAATTGCAATTTTTATTATAGGTGAAGAAATACTATTTTTATACTTTTTGCCAGCAATAATACGTTTTGCTATAAATAACTCGTAATTCAATTTGATGATAGATTTTAAACCCTTCAAAAGTACATATTTAATCTTGTTTTTGTTGCTGAATTTCCAGCTGATTTCTTGTGCACAAAAAACACAAAATCAAAGTTCAGAGTTTCAGATTCAAAATTCTGAGAAAGAAGATGTATCCATTAAAACTGGAGCTGAAAGAACGGATGCATATGTAAAAATCTTAAAAGGAAAAAAAGTGGCTGTTGTTGGGAATCAAACATCAATCATTGAAAAAAGAGGAAAAAAGATAGAAAAAGGAGACTTTACTCATATTGTGGACAGTTTAATCAGTTTAGGTATCAACGTAAAAAAAGTTTTTGCTCCTGAGCATGGTTTTAGAGGAGAAGCAGATGCAGCAGAACTTGTAAAAGATGGCAAAGACACCAAAACAGGCTTGCCAATTATTTCTCTTTATGGAAAAAATAAAAAACCCACAGCAGCACAATTAGAAAATATTGATGTTGTTATTTTTGATATTCAAGATGTGGGCGTTCGTTTTTATACCTATATTTCTACCTTACATTATGTTCTGGAAGCTTGTGCAGCTTTAAATATTCCTGTACTAATTTTTGATAGACCAAATCCAAACGCACATTATGTAGATGGTCCTGTTTTGGAAATGGAACACAGCTCTTTTGTGGGTAAACATCCTGTTCCTGTGGTTTATGGAATGACTGTTGGCGAATATGGACAAATGATTAATGGTGAAAAATGGCTTAAAAATGGAATTAAATGCGATTTAACTGTAATTCCTTTAAAAAATTACACACATACTTCTGATGTTCATTTAGCTGTAAGACCTTCACCTAATTTACCAAATGACAAATCTATAAACCTATACCCAAGTTTAGGTTTTTTTGAAGGAACTACTATAAATGCAGGAAGAGGAACCGAATTTCAGTTTCAAAGATATGGAGCTTCCTTTTTTCCAAAAAGCGATTTTAACTATACTCCAAAACCAAATTTTGGATCTAAATACCCAAAAGAAAATGGTAAACTTTGTTATGGTGTAGATTTACAGAACGAAAAAAAATTAGATAAAATAGACTTACAATGGTTACTTGATGCCTATCAAAAAACACCAAAAACAGAAAAATTCTTTGGAAGCACCTTTACAATTCATGCAGGAAATACAAAATTACAACAACAAATTGAGCAAGGTTTATCTCAAGAAAAAATAAGAGAATCTTGGCAAAAAGATTTAGAAGCGTTTAAAAAAGTTAGAGCAAAGTATTTAATTTATGAGTAAAATCTTACTCAATGTTTCTCCACTTTGAGTTATTGTTAGGAGAAATTTTCTTTAAGGATTCTACTAAATTAATTGCGTTTCTAGTTCTTGGTCCATCAGCATAAATATTTACTATTTCATCTGCTTTTGCATCAAAAAACAAACGTATTAAATAATTACCAACAGTTTTGTTAAAGATATTTTCTACTTTTAAAACACTATCCTCTATCGTTTGTTTTGCGAACTCTTTGTTGGTTCCAAAATTGTCTAAACCTTTTATATGATAATCATATAAAATATCTCTAAAAACTTTTAGTTTTGGAGCTAATAAATTATCAATCAATAAAAAACGATTTTGCTTTCCAATCACATTTTGCCAAGAAGCCAAATTACTTTGTTGCGCCTGTAACATAACGTTTTGAGCTTCTTCTAATTCAGCTTGTCCACCATATTCAGAAAAAGTATCTGCATCTACACCCAAAATGGTATACACGTAAAAAACGATTGTAGAAATTAGATTGCTATCAAAAGAGTTTTTATTATATATTAAAGGATCAAACTCATTGTATTTAAATGTAAAATCGCTGTCTCTTAAATTTAAAACAGGCGTTTGATAACTTGAACCATAAACAGGTCTTGTTGATTGTATTTGTATAGATGATGTAAATGTATTATCATTTCTAGAAGTAATAATAATATTCATGGCACAATCTACTCTTTCTTCTGTTTGAACAACTCTATTCGTCCATTTTGTTTGGTTGATAAATTCTGTCAAAGCAGTTTCTAGCGTTTTAAAAACCTGTAAATTAGAACCTGAAACTTGTTCGTAATTTATATTTACCAGACAATTTAATTCTTGAGAGTTTGTGCTAATTGTAAAGAATACAAAAGAAAAAAGAAAAACTAGTTTACGCATATTTAATTTATATTTCTATGTCTGGTCGAGCGCAGTCAAAACCTTACTTTAAACCTCTCGACTGCACTCGAGGAAATAAGATATTTTAAACTAATTTTGTAACAATTTCATTCATAATATCTTTAGCAACTTCCACTTTCGATTTTAATTCAAATGGTTTTTCATTTAAATTTTTATCAATAATAGTAATTTTATTTGTGTTAGTTGCAAAACCAGCACCTTTATCTTGTAAAGAATTTAACACAATCGCATCTAAATTTTTACGTTTTATCTTATTTTTTGCATTTTCAATTTCATTATTCGTCTCTAATGCAAAACCGATCAAAAGTTGATGCTCTTTAATTTCACCTAAAGAAGCCAAAATATCTTTTGTTGGTGTTAACTCCATTCTTAACGTAGAATCTTTCTTTTTTATTTTCTGATCTGCAATATTTTTAGGTTTATAATCTGCAACAGCAGCAGATAAAATAGCAATATCTACCTCTTTAAAATAAGTATGACATTCTTTATACATTTCATCAGCAGAAATAACATTAATTCTCTTTACTAAAGAATGTTGTATTTGTTGATGACTTGGCCCTGAAATTAAAATAACTTCTGCACCTAAATTTGCAGCTGCATTTGCAATTGCAAAACCCATTTTTCCAGAAGAATGATTTCCAATAAAACGAACAGGATCTATAGCTTCATAGGTTGGACCAGCAGTAATTAGTATTTTTTTACCTTTTAAAGGTAACTTCGAAAGAATATCATTTTCTATAAATGCAACAATATCTTCTGGTTCTGCCATTCTTCCTTCGCCAACTAAACCACTTGCTAATTCGCCTGAAGTTGCTGGAATTAAAATATTACCAAAAGAGTGTAATTTCTCTAAACTATTTTTAGTGGATGGATGAATATACATATCCAAATCCATAGCTGGTGCAAAGTATACAGGACATTTTGCTGATAAATAGGTTGCTAATAATAAATTATTGCAGGTTCCATTTACCATTTTAGAAAGTGTGTTGGCAGTTGCAGGCGCAATTAAAAAATAATCTGCCCATAAACCTAAATCTACGTGATTGTTCCAAAGTTCATTTTCTTCTTCTTTATCATAAAAAGTTGAATGAACTGGATTTTTAGAAAGTGTAGAAAGTGTAAGAGGTGTTATAAAATCTTTAGACGCAGGCGTCATAATTACTTTGACATCTGCGCCTAATTTTATAAATAAACGGACTAATGAAGCCGTTTTGTATGCAGCTATTCCAGCAGTAATGCCTAAAAGGATTTTTTTACCACTTAGAACAGACATTATACTGTTTCTTCTGGATTTCTATGATAAACTTTATCATTTAACCATTCCTCAACAGCAAGTGCAGTTGGTTTAGGTAAACGTTCGTAAAATTTAGAAACTTCAATTTGCTCTTTGTTTTCGAAAACTTCTTCTAAACTATCATTATAAGTAGCAAATTCCTCTAATTTATCAACTAATTCCTTTTTTAAATCTTCGTTGATTTGGTTTGCTCTTTTAGCAATAATAGAAATTGCTTCATAAATATTTTCAGTTGGAGCTTCCAAAAGATTCCTGTTATAAGTAACTGTACTTATTGCTGCTTTTGTATCTTTATAATCCATAATTTGTTATTTCTCTTTAGAGTTTTCTACGTTGATTTCCTTTAGTTGTTCAATTAAAGCATCTATTCTTATCTTCTCGCTTTGTAAAACAGCTAACATTTCATTAGCTTCTTCCATGTATTGAGATTCTGGATAATTTCTTTTCAGCTTTTCGTAAGCTTCAATAGCGTCTTTAATTCTTTCCTGTTTTCTTCTATCATAACTTTTTAGAACAAAATCGTGAGCTGCTTTTAATCTGTAATACAAAGCTTCTTCTTTAAATTCTGAACCTAAATAATCTGACAATAAATTATCGAAAGCTTGAATTGCTGCTTTATAATTTCTTACATCATAATCTGCAGTTGTATAATACGTTTTAGCAATTTCGAAATATTTTTTCTGTAATTTATATCTTAATTCTTTGTAATGTGCATTTGCCTCAACAATTTTATCAGAATCTGGATATGTATTTATAAAACTTTGAAATGCTTCTAAAGCTTTATTAGTATCTGTTGGATCTTTACTAAAAACTGGCGATGCCAATTTATAACTGTATGCAGATAAAAAAGAAGCTTCTTCTATTTTAGAGCTAGTTGGATAATTTTTCACAAAACGATCAAAATAATAACCAGCATCTGTGTAGTTTTTCTCATTAAAATTAGACTGAGCTACCATAAACTGAATACGTTCCATTTGAGGTTTACCTCTGTAAGCAGGTGTAACTTTCTCAAACAAACGCAAAGCCTTAGAATATTTTTGAGTCTCGTACATCTTTACAGCCATTTTATACTGATCTTCAACAGTACCTTTATTCAGTACTTTTTGATATTCTCCACAGGAAAATAACAAAAGACTAAACAGTAATAAACACGCTAAATTTTTAATTTTTTGCATCGGGCAAAATTAGTAATTAATTATGGATAATAAAAGTATTTATTTTATTGAAATAAAACTTCTCTATTAAGTGTTATCATTTGTTTTTAAACAAGTTGTGTAAAATTTTCATCAACCTTACTTATAACGAATTGAAACCTTTTAAATTGTAATGCAATAATCCATAAAAAAGAACTAAATAAATGGTAAAATGAACCTAAAAGTTTGTTAAGATTGTAAATTTTGATTTTTGGTAGATGATTTGAAGTTTGTTGTTTCTTGTTTCTAAAATATATCAACATATAAGAACATCAAAAATATAGAGTTTTTGAAATTTAATTCTTGTCTCTTCTCTTTAAAGAAAACTAAAATTCAGCAACGAACTTTGCTATTTTAGCTTGCAAACTTTCACTTGCTTTTACTAAAGGCAAACGAACATCATTCTTACAAATTCCTAATTCTTGTAAAACAGTTTTAATTCCTGCAGGATTGTTTTCCTCAAAAATATAGTCAACAATATCCATCATTTTGAAATGGATCTCATAACCTTCTTTATTTTTTCCTTCCAATCCTAAATTTATCATTTTAGAAAATGCTGCTGGAAATGCTTGCCCAATTACTGAAATTACTCCAGAACCACCTGCTAATGCAACTCCTAAAGCTAAATCATCATCACCAGAAATTATTAAAAAATCTGCTGGTTTGTCTTTTAACAACGTATTATATTGCTGTTGATTATTTCCTGCTTCTTTTACACCAACAATATTGCTAAAATCTTTTGCCAAACGTAAAGTTGTTGCAGGCTCCATGTTTTTAGCTGTTCTACCAGGAACATTGTATAAAATTATTGGTAAGTCAGTTGCTTCTGCTAAAGCTTTGTAATGCTGATAAAAACCTTCTTGGGTTGGTTTGCTATAATAAGGAGCAACCGATAAAATTCCGTCGATTCCTGTAAAATCTCTTGTCTTAAATTCTTTAACAACTTCTAAAGTATTGTTACCACCAACACCCAAAACTAAAGGCAAACGCTTATTATTTGTTTTGATAATAACATCTATAATCTGCTGTTTTTCTTCTTTAGTTATGGTTGCGCTTTCGCCAGTTGTACCATTAATTACTAAATAATCTGTTCCGTTTTCGATATTAAAATTCACTAATTTAATTAGCGCATCAAAATCTACAGATAAATCCTCTTTAAAAGGTGTAATTAAAGCCACACCAGTTCCAATAAATTTTTGCATTTCTTAATTTTTACGTGGTAAAATTACAATTTTCAAATTGATTGTATTCTTAAAATTTATGTTCTTGCAAAGAATACACAACTTTTTAAATGAAGTTTAATTTTTTAGTTTTCCTAAAACAACTAAGTATTTTTTAAGCTCTAAAAGAAAGCTTTCTATATTCGTTGGAAATTCTGCAATTTCTAAATCATACAATTCTTGATTTACCTTTGAAAAACCGACTTTAAACTTAGCTTTACTATGCAAAACTGCATTCTCTAAATATATATTTCTCTTATTAAAATAACCAATTAGCAAGTCATGAGGTTCGTCTATAAAATCTTTAAACGCTGTTTTTTTGGGTTCTCCTTTCCAGTTAAAATCTTTTTCAGAAAAATACTTATAAGAAGACACATTACTTTTACTAAAAGGTCTATAACTATAAATTCTAATATTCCCTAAGGTTAATATTTTTTCAACTTCATCTTCAATTTTTAACCATTTAGAAATTTCATAAGAAGCAATAATACCAACAGTATAAACCTCTTCATTGGATGCTGCTCTATACTCTTCTTCTTGTAGTAGTTTTTTAAACTGTTTTTTTATGAAAGATTTTTTCAAGTTTTGCTATCTCTATTAAATTAACTTCGGTAAAAATACTATATAATTTATTTTATCTACAAAAAGTACCTATAGATTTTAGGTTAAATTATAACCAAAAAATTAAAAATAGATGCACTTAAAAAAAAATTCAATTTTATAAATGCATCTAATTTGCTGTTTTTAGAGCTTTTGCCTGTTGTCATTAGACTGTGTATCAATCAATTTATTAAAAGGATCAATACCAACTTCTGTAGGTTTTTTATCAACAATAATGGTTATTTTATTATTGATTTGAGTAATCTTATGTTTTTGTAAATACAAAGCTACTTCTTTCTTTTTTCCATCAACTTCTTCTTCTGTAAAAATACCTACATCAATATAATCTTGTAATTTTACTGATAAAATTGGTTTCTTTTTATCTGCTGGAGTATAACTTAAAGTATCTCCTATTTTTTCACCATAAAACTTTTTTCCTTTTTCGTCATTTCTATATTTAGCAACTTCAAACTCAATATCTACTTGGTATTTTCCATTTTCTAACTCAGTAGATTTTACGTCCGTAATTCTATTTTGATATAAAGTAATCGTCTCAAACATATCATTAATTACATAACTTAAAGAATCTGGAGTAACTTCTCTTATATAATCTACCATTTCTATGGATGTTGTGTAAGGTGCCTCTTGGAATTTTACTTTTTCTACATAGCGTTTTAAAGCGCCATTTAAGTTTTCTTCTCCAATATAATCACTCAAAGCATAAAACACTAAAGAGCCTTTTTGATAACGAATATATCCTTGACCATCATTGTACATTAATGGTTTTTCACGTTTACTTTCAAAGGTTCTTTGCATTAAATAACCATCTAAAGCTTCCTTTAAAAAGGTACGCATTTTAGGTTTTCCATGTTCATGTTCTAATACTTTTAAAGCCACATATTCAGACAAACTTTCAGACAACATGGTTGCACCTAAAACATCTGCACCAATTACTTGATGTGCCCACCATTGATGTGCAACTTCATGCACAGTTACAGCAAATGGATAATCTACTCCATCTTCATTTTCATCATCTACAGCTGCAATAAATCCAAATCCTTCAGAAAACGGAATTGTATTTGCAAAAGATTGTGCAAACGTTCCTTGTGTTCTTGGAAATTCAATAATTCTGGCTTGTTTATGTTGATAAGGACTAAAGTTTTTAGCATTATAAGCTAAAGAAGCTTTCATTCCCTTCATCATTCTATCCAAATTATACGTGTGTGGCTTGTGATAATAAATCTCTAAACTAATGCCATTCCAAAGTTCTTTTTTTACTACATATCTGGCAGAATTAAAAGCATAAAAATTCAAGATTTTACTATCCATTTTATAATGGAAATATTTTCTACCATTTTCTTCCCATTCTTTTTGCAAATATCCTGGAGCAATTGCAATTTGATCTTTAGATGTTGATACAGTTGCTTCAAAATCAATCCAATCTGAATCTTTAGAAATATAAGTATTCCCTAAAGCTGTAGAATCTGATGGATTTTTTTGTAAATTATTGGGTGGTAAATCGTATTTTTCACGTGTTTTATTATCTGTTAACTCTCCTCCTGATGAATATCCAAAATTAGGAAACATCGAAAAATTATTCAAAAAAGTACCATTTTCTAAAACAGGAGATTTTTGTTGAAACATCGTGTTTTTGTCACTTTTAACGTTGATCGTTAATTGTAAAGAATCACCAGGTTTTATTTTTTTATCAAACTTATAAATATCAAAATTAAAAACAGTGTCTTCTAACACTAATTTGTTTTCAATGTTAAATTCAAAGGTATTTTCTAAAGAATTATGATTTAAGAAAATACTATCAATTTCTTGATCGGTTTTATTGACCAATGTATAAACTGCAGTAGCTTCGTAGGTTCTTTTCTTCGGATAAATATGTACATCTGCATTTACAGCTACCACTCTTGGTTGTTTGTAATTTTCGTATTTTTTATAGGTTTTTTCCCATTTTACAGCATCTAATTCCGCTTGTTTAGAAGATGAGTTTTTACTATCCGATTTTGTTTCTAAAAAAATAGTAGTTCCTAACGTTAAAAATGCGATTAAAATAACCACAAAACTTACAATTTTAGGCGTTGTAAAACGTTGTTTTGCTATCTGTAATCTTTCTCCAAAAGAACTTGGCAAACCTCTCACCCACATTAAAATGCTTAAAATAACCAATAAGGAACCTCCTAAAATCCAATACAATTTATACCATAAATATCTTGATAATGCAGAACCATAACCATTCATATCAGAATAACTAAAACCTGGGCCTTGGTTGTATTTAAAGACTGCTAATTCAATTCCTATAAAAGTTAATAATGGAATTGCAATAACAACAATCAAAATAATAAAAAAACCTAAATATTGATTTTTCACCAATGTTTGAATAAAAATTGATAACAATGCCCAAACCAAATAATTCAAGAAATTTAAGCCAAATAATTCTTTTATATAATGACCAATTTCGTAATTATAATAACCCTTATACGTTTGAAATATCATTCCTGCAACCATAATGACTGCTAGTAAAACCAATTGCATTTTTAACAAAGCAATTAATTTTGAAAATAACAACGTCCAATTTGGCACTGGAGTACTATCTACTAAATGATTTATTTTAGCAGTTTCTGCTCTTTGTACTAAAATACCTGCATATAAAAATGTACAAATATTGATGACCAAGAAACTAAAAACGCCTCCACTTCCTAGCATTTGCCAAGTTACAGGCAACGTTTCTGTACCAAAAATTGCGCCAGCACTAAATAAAGCAACTACCATCATTAAAAGCCCAACAATTAAAATACAGATAAATGGAATGCTTTTTAAAATGAATTTAAAGTCGATGTTAGATAATTGCCACATCGTTTTTAAATTATTCACAAACGAATAATTGTGTGCTACTTCTGGTAAGTTAATTCTTGTAATTCCACTAAAATTTCTTTTGATAACTCTCTCTGATTTCACTTTCTTAAACGAAATAACAACAGCATTTTGGTTGAATTTAAAATACTTAAAAACCAATCCGAAAATTAAAGAAGAAATTCCCAGCCAAAACAATCTATTATACAAAATCAACTTTTTTATAGGGACTTGCATTTCATTTTGTTCGGACATTGTCCAATATTTTGTGTACGTATTTAAAGCTGCAGAACCAAAAGGATCTAAAATTGCCAACCAAGTTTCTTGGTCTGGTTCAGATAGAATTCCACTAATTGCACCTTGAAAAAACAATAAAATAATTACTGCAATAAAACCTGCACCAATATTTCTAGAAAATGTAACCACTGCAAAAACAACAGCTCCAAAGAATAAAACGTTGGGTAAAATAAAGACCACATACGATTTTACATACGCCATAAAACTAAACGACCCTACAATTTCTGAATTTGTTCCAGGAAATCGAAAACCGATCATCATTCCAAAAGCAATGACGAACACAATTGCAGAAACGACTAAAATTCCGCTAAAAAACTTGGCAAATAAATAGTTGGCTTTTGTAAAAGGATAGGAATATAAAATGGTATGCATTTCGCTTTTAAAATCTCTATAAATAGAAACCCCAATAATAGAGGGAAATAAAAAGAAAATAAATATTGTAAATGCGTTAAAATTGCCTGT
Organism: Polaribacter vadi; assembly: GCF_001761365.1. NCBI lineage: Bacteria > Pseudomonadati > Bacteroidota > Flavobacteriia > Flavobacteriales > Flavobacteriaceae > Polaribacter > Polaribacter vadi. The sequence goes on from NZ_CP017477.1 coordinate 984,113, forward strand.
AATATTTATAGGCGAGTTTACAATTCTAGAAGAACCTGTAGTTCCTGTAATTCCATCCCAAATACCTGCTGATGTTGCTGATATAAAAAAAGCTAATAAGAAAAATATAGCTGCGTAAATATAAAAAATAGGTTTTTTAAACCAGTATTTTAACTCTTGTTTGAATATTGTTGAAAACATATAAAATGTGTAATTGTGTAAATTTTGAATTGTGTAATTGTAATCGCACTCGAAACTTAAAACTCAAAATCTTGAATTTTAAATTTTAAACCTTAAACCATTTGCGGTTCATCCTGTTTTAGAGCGATAAAATAAACATCATCTAATTGTGGTGTAACTGCTACAAAATCTTCAGAAGGTTGTTCTGCTGAATGTACTCTAATATTCAACGTATTATCTTGATTGTAGTTAGATGATAGAATACTATACAACTTTTCATTTTCTTCTAAATCATCTCTTTCAATAATTTTTTTCCAAATATGTCCTTCTAAAGCTGCTGTTGCTTTTTGTGGAGTGGTATGATTTAATATTTTTCCACCATTTAAAATTGCCATTTCATTACACAATTCCTTCACATCTTCTACAATATGTGTCGAAAAAATTACAGTACAATTGGTACCAACTTCACGCAAAACGTTTAAAAAACGATGTCTTTCTGCAGGATCTAAACCAGCAGTTGGTTCATCAACAATAATTAATTTTGGGTTGTTTAATAAAAGTTGCGCAATTCCAAAACGTTGTTTCATTCCTCCTGAATAACCAGCAACGTGTTTGTGTCGAACTTCATACAAATTAGTTATTTCTAAAACTTCTTTTACAATTTTTTGTCTATCTGTTTTACTTGATACTCCTTTTAATGTTGCAAAATAATCTAACAAATCTTCTGCAGACATTTTAGGATACACTCCAAAAGATTGAGGCAAATAACCCAACACTTTTCTTAAAGACATATTATCCTCCAAAACATTTATATCACCAAACATAATAGAACCAGAATCAGGAGTTTGTAAAGTTGCAATCGTTCTCATTAAAGAAGATTTACCAGCACCATTTGGTCCTAACAAACCAAACATTCCTGTGCCAATTTCTAAATTTAAATCGTCAATTGCTTTTACACCGTTTTTGTAAGTTTTGGTTAAGTTTTTTATTACTAATTTCATGTTGATTGGTTTTATAGTCGTTTTACTTGTAGAATTAGTGTAAAAGTAAGGACTTTTGTTACATTATTTTATGATTTTTTTTAGGCTATTCCTAAATAATCGCATTATTTTTACATATATTAAAATAATAATTAAAATTTATAAAATTATATAATGGCAAAAAAATCAATTTTAAATAAAAAATCATTAGACTTTTTAGAAAAATATTTAAATAATGCTGCTCCTACAGGTTACGAATGGGAAGGTCAAAAAATTTGGATGGACTATCTAAAACCTTATGTAGATACCTTTATTACAGACACATATGGCTCTGCAGTGGGTGTTATTAATCCTGATGCAAAATACAAAGTTGTTATTGAAGGACATGCAGACGAAATTTCTTGGTACGTAAACTATATTTCTGATAATGGTTTAATTTATGTCATCAGAAATGGTGGATCAGATCATCAAATTGCACCAAGTAAAATTGTAAATATTCATACCAAAAACGGAATTGTAAAAGGTGTTTTTGGATGGCCAGCAATTCATACAAGAGACAAATCTGAAGAACAAGCACCAAAACCAGACAATATTTTTATTGATACAGGTTGTGCAACAAAAGATGAAGTTGAAGCTTTAGGAGTTCATGTTGGTTGTGTAATTACCTATCCAGATACTTTTCATATTTTAAACGGAAATAAATTTGTTTGTAGAGCTTTAGATAACAGAATGGGTGGTTTTATGATTGCTGAAGTTGCTCGTTTATTAAAAGAAAATGGAAAGACCCTTCCTTTCGGATTATATGTAACGAACTCTGTTCAAGAAGAAATTGGTTTACGAGGTGCAGAAATGATTACACATACTATAAAGCCAAATATGGCAATTTGTACTGATGTTACTCATGATACAACAACGCCAATGATTGAAGTTAAAAAAGCTGGAAAATTAGAGTTAGGGAAAGGCCCAGTTGTAGCTTATGCTCCTGCTGTTCAGCAAAAATTACGTGATTTAATTACGGAAACTGCAGAGAAAAACAATATACCTTTTCAACGTTCTGCGCTTTCTAGAGCAACAGGAACTGATACAGATGCTTTTGCTTATAGCAATGGAGGTGTTGCTTCTGCTTTAATTTCTTTACCTTTAAGATACATGCATACCACAGTTGAAATGGTACATAGAGAAGATGTAGAAAATGTAATTAAAATAATTTATGAAACCCTTTTAAATATAAAAGGTGGAGAAACTTTTTCTTACTTTGAATAGAAATATATAAGGCACTAATTTCATGAGTTTCATAAATAAAATTGACGGAATTTCTGAAATTAGTGTTTAAAATAAATTAAATGAAACTTCAAAACCAAAAACACCTTTTCAGTATTCCTGAAGAAATAACCTATTTAAATATTGCAAGTCAATCGCCCTCTTTTAAAGCAGTTGAACAAGCAGGAATTGAAGGCGTTTTAGAAAAAAGTCATCCTTTTAAAATTACTGGCGATAGTTATTTTGAACCCGTAAAAAAGGTTAAACAACTTTTTGCAAAATTAATTGATGTTGATGATTATAACAGAATTGCCAACATTCCTTCTGCTTCTTATGGTTTAGCAACTGTTGCAAAAAATATCACTCTTAAAAAAAATGATGAAATTTTATTGGTAGAAAGTCAGTTTCCAAGCAATTATTATGTTTGGGAAAAACTAGCACATAAATTCGACGCAAAATTAAAGATTATTGCCATGCCAAAATCCACAGAAAACCGTGGTAAAATTTGGAATGAATCAATTTTGAGTGGTATTTCTGAGAACACTAAAGTTGTTGCGCTTGGAAATATTCATTGGGCAAATGGAACATTGTTCGATTTAAAATCCATCAGAAAAAAAGCTACTGAAAAAAAGGCTTTATTAATTATTGATGGAAGTCAATCTGTTGGTGCTTTGCCATTTTCTGTAAAAGAAATACAGCCAGATGCTTTAATTTGTGCTGGTTACAAATGGCTTTTTGGGCCTTATGGTTGTGGATATGCTTATTTTGGCGAATATTTTGACAATGGAAATCCGTTAGAAGAAAATTGGTCTAATCGTTTGCACAGTGAAAATATGACTGGCTTAACTTCCTACCAACCTAAATACAAACCTTTAGCTAACAGATATTCTGTTGGTGAGCATGCAAGTTTTATTCATATAAAAATGCAAATTGCAGCTTTAGAACAAGTATTGGAATGGACTCCAAAAGCAATTCAAGAATATTGTAAAGATATTACTTCAGAGGCTGTCATCACTTTAAAAGAAAATGGTTGCTTTGTTGAACATGATGCTTTTAGAACACATCATTTATTTGGGGTAGAATTGCCAAAACAAATGGATATTGATGTGTTAAAATCAACCTTAAAAGAAGCAAATATATTTATTTCATTTCGAGTAAATTACATTCGCCTTTCTTGCCATTTGTACAATACTAAAAACGATTTTAAGAAGTTAACGGATTGTATTATAAAATGCTTATAAATTTTAAATTATAAGATTTTAAGTACCTTTGCAAATCTTTTCAGACAGATTAGAAACTCTCTATTTTTTATTTTTATATGATTAAAGAAATTCAATTACGCGTAAATTTAATTGAAGAACGTAAAGAAAATACGCTCCTTTATAAAGCAGCAAAAGAACTTTCTTTAGATGTTTCTGAAATTTCTGCTGTAAAAGTTTTAAGAAAATCGATTGATGCTCGTAAAAAAGAAACCATTTTTAACTATAAAGTAGCTGTTTATATCAATGAACAAGTTCCAGAAAAATCTGAATATAACTTTGATTATAAAGATGTTTCTAAAGCTAAAGAAATTCATATTATTGGTTTTGGTCCTGCAGGAATGTATGCTGCTTTGCGTTGTATAGAATTAGGTTACAAACCTGTAGTTTTAGAACGAGGTAAAAATGTTCAAGATAGAAGAAGAGATTTAAAAGCCATTAATCAAGACCATTTTGTAAACGAAGATTCTAATTATTGTTTTGGTGAAGGTGGTGCAGGAACGTATTCTGATGGAAAATTATACACAAGAAGTTTAAAACGTGGAGATGTTCGTAGAATTTTTGAAAACCTTGTTTTTCATGGAGCAACTGAGCAAATTTTAGTTGATGCACATCCTCATATTGGCACCAATAAATTGCCAAAAATTATTCAGAATATTCGCGAAAATATTTTAAAGTTTGGTGGCGAAATTCATTTTGAAACTAAAGTAACCGATTTTACTATAAAAAATAATAAATTACAAGCTATTCAACTTGCAAACGGATCAGAAATGGGTGTGAATTCTGTTATTTTAGCAACAGGTCATTCTGCAAGAGATGTGTATGAATTGTTGCATAAAAAAGAAATCGCTTTAAAAGCAAAATCTTTTGCAATGGGCGTTCGTGTTGAACATCCACAGGAAATAATAGACCAAATTCAGTACAATTGTTCTGGAGAAAGAGATGAATTATTACCAGCTGCAGCTTATAGTTTGGTGCATCAAGTAAATAATAGAGGTGTCTATTCTTTTTGCATGTGTCCTGGAGGTTTTATTGTACCAGCAGCCACTGCAAATGGCGAAGTTGTTGTTAATGGAATGTCGCCAAGTAGAAGAAATAATAAGTTTGCCAATTCAGGAATTGTTGTAGAACTTGATATTGATAAAGATTTTAAAAAATATGAAAAATTCGGCGCTTTAAAAGGGTTAGAATTTCAGAAAGATTTAGAAAAAATTGCTTTTTTTGCTGGTGGAAGAACCCAAACTGCACCTGCTCAAAGATTGGTAGATTTTGTTGACGGAAAATTATCAACAGATTTAAATGACACTTCTTATCAACCTGGCTTAAAATCTGCACCTTTACATTCTTTATTACCAAAAATTATTGGTAGTAGATTAAGAAAAGGATTTGCTGCTTTTGGGCAAAAAATGCACGGATACTATACTAATGAAGCCAATATTGTAGGTGTAGAATCTAGAACGTCATCACCTGTAAATATACCAAGAAAAGAAAACTTAGAACATACAGAAATAGAGGGTTTATTTCCTTGTGGAGAAGGTGGTGGTTATGCAGGAGGAATCGTTTCTGCTGCTATGGATGGAGAACGTTGTGCAGAAGCTGCGATTGGAAAATTATAAGTTTTTTGATAACTTTTATAATTTTTTCACTTTAAATCAATTACAATTTATAATTTTACAACATAATACAATACATGAAAATTACCATTGGTAGAATTGATAAAGCAGATTTCCCTAAATTAATTTTAGAAGATATCGACTTAAAAATTGATTCAGGCGCATATACATCATCTATACATTGCTCTGACATAGAGGAGATTACTATTGATAACGAAAGTTTTATTAAGTTTACATTATTAGATCCTGAACATCCTTTTTACAACAATAAAGAGTTTACTTCTAAAAATTATACCTCTAAAATTGTAAAAAGTTCTAACGGAATTTCTGAAAAAAGATTTATGATTCAGACAGAAATTACTATTTTTAATACAACATTTCCTATTTACTTAACATTAAGTGAACGCAAAGACATGAAATTTCCTATATTGTTAGGAAGAAAATTCTTAAACAAAAAATTTTTGATAGATACTTCAAAGACAAATTTATCCTATAAATTAAAATACACAAACAAATGAGAATAGTTATTCTATCGAGAAATCCTAAATTATATTCTACTCGCAGATTGGTAGAAGCTGCAACCAAAAGAAAACACGAAGTTTTTGTAGTCGATCATTTAAAATGTAATATAGAGATAGAAAGAAGAGCTCCTAAAATTTATTATAAAGGAGAATATATAGAAAATATTGATGCAATTATACCTAGAATTGGAGCCTCTGTTACTTTTTATGGTACAGCTGTTATTCGTCAATTTGAAATGATGAAGGTTTTTACAGCGGTTTCATCTATCGCTTTAACAAGATCTAGAGATAAATTAAGTAGTTTACAAATTTTAGCAAGAGCTGGAGTTGGCCTACCAAAAACTGTTTTTACAAATTACACAAAAGATGTAGAACATGTAATAAATTCAGTTGGTGGAACACCTTTAGTTTTAAAACTCTTAGAAGGTACACAAGGTCTAGGCGTTGTTTTGGCAGAAACACCAAATGCAGCAACTTCTGTTTTAGAAGCATTTAATGGTTTAGGTGCAAGAGTAATTGCACAAGAATTTATTAAAGAAGCTGGTGGTGCAGATATTAGAGCTTTTGTAGTGGATGGAAAAGTGATTGGCGCTATGAAACGTCAAGGAAAAGAAGGTGAATTCCGTTCTAATTTACACAGAGGTGGAAATGCAATTGTTATAGAATTGTCTGACGAAGAAGAAAGAACTGCCCTAAAAGCTACAAAAGCAATGGGATTAGGTGTTGCTGGAGTAGATATGTTACAATCCTCAAAAGGACCTTTGGTTTTAGAAGTAAATTCTTCTCCTGGTTTAGAGGGTATTGAAGTGGCTACTGGTAAAAATATTGCTAAAGAAATTATCCGTTATTTAGAGTTGCATGTCGAGTAAACCTTTTACACTTTTAGGTAAAGTTATTCCTGAAGGAAAACGTACAGTAATTGATTTAAAAATCGCAAAATTACATACAAGAACTACTGTAAATGTTCCTGTAATTATTGAACATTCTAATAATCCAGGACCTGTAGTTTTATTGTTGGCAGGTATTCATGGTGATGAAACAAATGGAGTTGGTATTGTTAGAGAAATTATCGATTTAAAAATGAACAAACCTAAAAACGGGACTATTATTTGTATTCCTGTTTTTAATATTTTTGGCTATTTAATTCAAACAAGAGAGTTTCCTGATGGTCGTGATTTAAACAGGATGTTTCCTGGAACTTTAAACGGATCTTTAGCAAGCCAATTTGCTTATCAGTTTAGCGAAAAAATTGCTCCTTTTGTAGATTATGTAATCGATTTTCATACTGGTGGAGGAGAACGTGATAATATTGCACAAATACGATGTAATAAAGATGATGCAAAAGGTTTGGAATTGGCTAAAATCTTTAATCCGCCAATGATTGTGTACTCTAATAACATTGTAAAATCGTTAAGAGAAACCTTGCACAAAATGGGTAAAACCGTTTTACTTTTTGAAGGTGGAAAATCGAAAGAATTAAACCCAACAATTATAAACGAAGGTGTTAATGGTACAAGAAATGTCTTAATTCATTTAGGTTTAATTGAAGGCGAAATTAAAGCAAGAGCAACTTCTATCTTTGTAAAAGAAGCAAAATGGTTGCGTGCATCAGATTCTGGAATGTTTAAAGTTAGAATTACAAATGGCGCTTATGTGAAGAAAAAAGAAGTGCTAGGAGTTATTCAAGATCCTTTTGGAGAATTTAAAAAGAAAGTGTACGCTCCTTTTAATTGCTATGTTTTTTGCATTAATAAAACACCAATCGTAAATAAAGGAGATGCTTTATTCCATTTAAGCTTAGAAAAATAAGCTTAATAGAGATGTAGTTACCATGTCTAAAAAGCGTCAGAATTACAAAAAAGAAAACACGTTTACTGTGTATGAAAACAATCATTCAGATTTGTTGAGCAATCCTAAAATAACTGAAATATTAAAAAATTAGATGCGAGTTATTTCTCTTCTTTTAATGAGCAAAAAATTTTAAAAAGACTTTCTACTTTTAAAAAATCCTTTCCATACTTCTGCAAATAAATTATCTTTACAAAATAACAGTACTATAAAAAACACCATAACCTGTGAAATTTACGGGATATGTGTAATAAAAGTTACTTTATAATGAGTTGTGCACAATTAAAGAAAACCTACGAAAATGAAATATAAATTTTTATTTATTGCAATTTTAATTTTTCAAATAATTAATATTCAAGCTCAAAATTCGATAGAATCAAAAACCATTGATTCAAAAGTATTAAATGAAAAAAGAGAAATTAAAGTTTTATTACCAAAAGATTACTCAAAAGAAAACAAATATCCAGTAGTCTATATTACTGATGCTAATTATAATTTTGAAATTGCTTCCAATTATTTAACTCAGCTCATAAAATTCAATTCTATACCAAAATCCATATTAGTTGGTATTCCTCAAAAAAATAGAGGGAATGAACTTGATATTTTTTGGAGCGAAAATGGAATTAACTTTAAGAATTTTATTTTTAATGAAGTTATTCCGTTTATTAACAGCAAATATGAAACATCGGATTTTAATGCAATAATTGGACACTCTGATGGAGCTGAATATAATCACTTGTTAATGATGGAAAAAGATAGTCCATTTAGAGGCTTTATAAATATTAGTGAAAATCTTTACAATGATGTTAGCAGTAACATCTCAACTTATTTCAAAAACTATAAAAAAGATAAACTATATTACTTTATTGCAAATGCAGAATATGACACTCAAGATAGAATCGATGCTGGGAAAAAAATCGAAGAATTGTTTATAAATAGCAAAAATGAAAAAATTAAGTTTCTAAAAAAAACTTATAACGCTGACCACCAAAATGTACTTTCAAAATCATTATTAGATGGAATACTTTTTGTTTTTCAAGATTATCGAAATAACTTGAATTATCAAAACTTCAAAGATTTTGTCGATAATTATCATAATAACATTAATGAGAGTTATGGTTTCAAACCAGAACTAAACGAGAATGATATTGACTATTTTTTCGGAAAAATTCTTGATGACAAGGATGTGAAAATGTATGAGTTTTTAATAAATTACACTTCTGACAAAGGCATCTTTTACTCAAATACATTGGACAGAGCCAATCAATATTTTTATATGGAAGAATACCTAAAAACAGTTGAATTTTGGAATAAGACTGTAAATGAATTCAAAGATATTTCACCTCGTGTATTCTATTTTAATTTCACAAAAGCTATTGATGCTTATTTACAGTTAAACAACCCAAAAGGAGCAATTGAATTTTTAGAAAAATGCAAAAATAGATTACCTGAACATAAACTTTCTTTTAATTATTTCATTGCAAAAACTGCATTAGAAAATAAGGTAAGGACAAGAATAGGAAAGAAATATTTAAAGTATTGTGAGGAAAATTTTATTGAGAACAGATACTTTAAAAAGGAAGATTTGATTAAATTAAAAGAAAAATAAAAACTGTGCACAACACCGTGTATAATTAATGGCTAGTTCTCGCCTACTTACGAAAATCCTTGCGGATTTTATATTCGGTTTTTATTTACTAAATTAGGTGCTTAAACACGCCACTAATCATACACAAAAACGTTAGCCATAATAAAAAAATGAAACCAAGAATATTCATAGGATCATCAACAGAACAACTTGATATTGCATATATAATTCAAGAAAACTTGGAATATGATGCATAAACAACTGTTTGGACTCAAGGAATTTTCAAACTTTCAAGTAATGCATTAGATTCATTAATAAAATCGTTAGATAATTTTGATTTTGCAATCTTTGTCTTTCATCCAGATGACATAACACAAATAAGGAATGAATCATTTGAAACAGTTCGAGATAATTTAATCTTTGAATTAGGCTTATTTATTGGTAAATTAGGAAAAGAGAAAGTATTCTTTTTGGTTCCAAGAACAATAAAAAAACTTCATCTACCAACTGATTTATTAGGATTTACAGCTGGAACTTATGACAATATTCGAGAAGATAATAATTTACAAGCCAGCCTTGGCCCATTTTGTAATCAAGTTCGAAAAGAATTAAAAGAGTTTATTTATGAAAACCTTGAAGATATTCAGGACGAACCTAATTATATAAAAAAAATTGCAATTGAAAAATCAAGTCATTGGGAATTCTTATTTGCTTCTGCTCTTTTAAAATCAAAATTAAATCCTATAAACGAAACTTATGTGGAAATCGATAAAGGTTTTGTTATTCAAAGAGCAAAATATTTAGATAGTAATGAGTTCTTTGATTGGATTAAAATAACATTAACTGATTTTGAGAATTTTGTTAAATTATTTCAACTTTGCGCAACAAATTTAGTTCAAGCATTTGGAGAACCTGGAATTGCAGCAAAACCAATAGAAATAAAAAATTCAATTGAGAGATTTATTCAGCTTTGTCGAGAACTAATTAACTGGGAATTTGAGCTAAATTCATTGGAAGTGCCTGAAGATTTGAAAATTGTAAAAACAAAACTTAGAGGAGCTACCAAATTATTGGTTATAAATGAATTGAATAATTTACAGTTTGAATTACAAAAAGTATCTGACGAAAAAGCAACGGAAGTGAATTTGACTTTTACACCTAAATTACCTGAAACTTTAAATTCTGTCGTGAATGATTTCAGATTACATTTTGGAATATAAAATTCTGTGGCTAAAACCCGTATAAAACAAAATAGAATACCAGATATTCTAAAAATTACACATCTATAAAAAAATCATTTCAAAACAATCAAAAAACTTACATTTGCAAAATGCGAATAGACATTATTTCAGTAGCTCCCAATTTATTAGAAAGTCCATTTAACCATTCTATTGTAAAACGTGCAAAAGAAAAAGGGTTGGTAGAAATTATAATTCACGATTTACGTGAATATGGTTTGGGCAATTACAAACAAATTGATGACACACAATTTGGTGGTGGTGCAGGCATGGTTATGATGATTGAACCGATTGCAAATTGTATTAAAAAATTGCAAGCTGAAAGAAATTACGATGAAGTTATTTATATGACTCCAGATGCAAAAACATTAAATCAATCTACAGCAAATACACTTTCTTTAAAAGAAAATATTTTAATTTTAACAGGTCATTACAAAGGTGTAGATCAGCGAATTAGAGATTTATTTATTACCAAAGAAATTTCTATTGGCGATTATGTTTTAACAGGTGGCGAATTGGCTGCAGCTGTTTTGGTAGATGCTATTGTACGTTTAATTCCAGGTGTTATTGGCGATGAGCAATCTGCGTTAACAGATTCCTTTCAAGATAATTTATTATCTCCTCCAGTATATACAAGACCTGCAGATTTTGAAGGTCATAAAGTTCCAGAAATTTTATTGTCTGGCAATTTCCCTAAAATTGAAGATTGGAGAAGTGAACAAGCCTATAAAAGAACTGAAGAAATTAGGCCGGATTTATTGGAAGACTAAAATAAAGTGGTTTGAACATACTGAACTTGTTTCAGTATCTTCGACAAAATTTTATACGATAAAACTTTTGAATACAATAAAAACTTTCATAATAAATAACAAAGCCATTTCTTGGGTTTTAGGTTTTCAGCTTTTTAGGTTGATTTTACTCCCATTTATGGGCTTAATGCCACAAGATGCCTACTATTATTTATATGGGCAAAATTTATCTTTGTCGTATTTTGATCATCCAGGAATGATTGGATATCTATTAAGAATTTTCTCTGAAGTTTTTGGACAATCTGTTTTTATTGTAAAGTTTACCGACTTTTTTATTACTTCGTTAACTATTTTAAGTTTCTATAAATTAGCCTCTTATTTTTTATCAAAACAAAAATTACAAAGAGCGTTTGTTTTACTAGCCTCCACTATTTTTATTTCTATTTTATCATTCAATTCTACTCCAGATGTTCCTCTTTTATTATTCTGGACATTGAGTTTAATCTGTTTATACAAAGCTATATTTGAAGATAAAAAACTCTTTTGGATTCTTGGAGGAATTGCAATGGGTTTAGCTTTTAACAGCAAATACACAGCACTTTTATTACAAATCGGACTGATTTTATTTGTGCTTTTTTCAAAAAAACAGAGAAAATTACTACTTTCTCCTTGGCTGTATGTATCGTTATTAATTTCTGTGGCAGTCACATTTCCTGTTTGGTATTGGAATTATCAAAACGATTTCGCCTCTTTTGCGTTTCAATCTTCTTCAAGAACAAGTTCAATTTCTGAATTTAAATTTTCTTCAAGTTATTTTTTTGGTGCAATTGGGCATCAACTATTTTTGTTATTGCCTGTTTTGTTTTTAATTTTTATCACTTTTACCTATAAATATATTAAAAGAGCGTTGTTAAAATTTAGATTACCAAGTTCAAAAACGTTGTTTTTATTAGCATTTTTTATTCCTACATTTGTTGGTTTCTTTAGCCTCACTCCTATTTATTGGGTAAAATTAAATTGGATGATGCCTTCTTACATCACTGGAATTATTTTAGCAGGGATGTTTATCAGCAAGAAATTATTGAAAATTCAGCTTATCATTTCTATTATTTTTCATGTGCTTTTTTGCATTCAAATATTGTTTTATGTAGCTCCTATTAAGAGTGATGACACTTGGGTTGGCTGGAAAGAATTAGCAATAGAAACTGAAAAACTACAAGAAAAATATCCAAATACTTTTGTATTTTCTGATGATAATTATAAAACATCTGCTTGTTTAAACTTTTTTATGGATGATAAAGTGTATGCGCAAAACATTATAGGTTTGCCTGCTTTACATTTCGATTATTTGGGTGATGATCTATCAACCTTAAAAGGAAAAAATGCCATTTTTATTGATTCTGATAAACGTTTTAAGACTGCTGATAAGTTAGGAGAAGTGAATCCATTGTTAGATGCATATTTTAAAAATGTAACTGAATTAGAGCCAATTATCATTCAAATAAATAAAAACCAGAGCAGAAAATTTTGGGTTTTCTATTGTACTGATTATCAACCTAAAAAATAATTGCTTTTTAGTTTTATCAACTGAAAAAAAATACTATTTTTGCAACCGCTAAAATAACCTCTGACGAAGAAATCGTGAATGTTGCTTTACAAAAAAATATAAATATTAAATATGGAAGCTTTATTAAAATTTGTTCAAGACGAATTTGTAACAAAAAAAGAACTTGCAGAATTTGCAGCAGGTGATACAATTACTGTGTATTACGAAATTAAGGAAGGTGAAAAAGTACGTACTCAGTTCTTTAGAGGAGTTGTAATACAAAGAAGAGGAACAGGAACTTCAGAAACTTTTACAATCAGAAAAATGTCTGGTACTGTAGGTGTAGAAAGAATTTTCCCTGTTAACTTACCTTCTCTTCAAAAAATTGAAGTTAATAAAAGAGGTAAAGTTCGTAGAGCTCGTATCTTTTACTTTAGAGGTCTTACTGGTAAAAAAGCTAGAATTACTGAAAAAAGAAGATAATCTCTTATCAAATAAAATTAAAAAAAGCGTTGTAAATTTTACAACGCTTTTTTTTATGAACAAATGTTTATAACTCTAGTTAATATCTTGTTGATTTCTAAAAGGTTAAATATTTGGTTACTTTGTAAATCATCTTTATATTTAACCAAGATTTACATTTAATTAAACTTTTAGTCTTCGAAAATTATTAGAAATTAATTTGTAAATTTTAAAAGTAACGTTATTATCAATTTATTTTTAAACTTTCTAAAAATATTATTTTTATAACCATAAAGAAGTTTACAAGATTTCAATTTTGTATTCTAGTTAAAAGGTAATATAAAAGTTTAAAAGTATTGAAATAGTAAACTATAATTTCTTTTAAAAAAGAGATATAAGGTTAACACCTTATTTGTTTTGTAGCAATACAAAATAGTGTAAAAGACTATTTCAAAAGAAGCCATATCATTGCAAGAAATTGTATGATATGGCTTTTATCTTCACAAAGGATATTTATTATTCAGTAAATCTTTAATTTCATTGCAAAATCCATTAAAATTACTGTCAATTAATAAAGTATTAACAGTCAAATTCTCATCTAAAATTCTTAAGTTTGTTCCGCTTTAAACGAAAACAATTTCGTGGAAAGCATTTATTGATTATTCCACAACAAAATAACATATTTTTATGAGTAAAATAGCTAAAATTATATATACTAAAACAGATGAAGCACCAGCTTTAGCAACACGCTCTTTTTTGCCAATTGTAAAAGCTTTTACAAAATCATCTCACATAGAAATTGAAGTAAAAGATATTTCATTAGCAGCCAGAATTCTTGCAAATTTTCCTGAATATTTAAAGGAAGAACAAAAAGTTGAAGATGCCTTAGCAATATTAGGAGATTTAGCAAAACAGCCTGAAGCAAATATTATTAAATTGCCAAATATTAGTGCATCTGTTGCGCAATTAACGGAAGCTATTTCTGAGTTACAAGATTTAGGTTATGCAATTCCAGATTTTCCTGAAGAGCCAAAAAATGAAGAAGAAAAAAATATTTTAGCAACCTATAATAAAATTAAAGGTTCTGCTGTAAACCCTGTTTTAAGAGAAGGAAATTCTGACAGAAGAGCACCAAAAGCAATTAAGAATTATGCTCGTAAAAATCCACACTCAATGGGTGCTTGGAGTGCAGATTCTAAAACGCATGTTGCTACAATGACAGAAGGAGATTTTGCAAACAATGAAAATTCTTACACTACCAAAAAAGCAACTTCAATTAGCATACTTCATATTGCAGAAAACGGAACTAAGAAAGTTCTAAAAGAGAAAATTGACTTATTAGAAGGCGAAATTATTGACGCTACAATAATGAGTAAAAAAATATTGATCGACTTTTTAGAAGAGCAATATGAAGATGCTTTAGATAAAAACGTCTTGTTTTCTTTACACATGAAAGGAACCATGATGAAAGTGAGTGACCCAATTATTTTTGGTCATGCAGTTCGTGTGTTTTTCTCTGATTTGTTTAAAAAACATGGAAAAACATTTGATAAGATTGGTGTTGATGTAAATAATGGTTTAGGAAATTTACTTGGAAAATTAAGTGAATTACCAAAAGAAAAACGCGATGAAATTAGAGCTGATTTAAGATATGCTTTTGATCATGGACCAGAAATTGCCATGGTAAATTCTGATAAAGGTATCACAAATTTACATGTTCCTTCAGATGTTATTATAGATGCTTCTATGCCTGCTATGATTAGAACTTCTGGAAAAATGTATAATTCTGATGGAAAATTACAAGACACAAAAGCAATAATTCCTGATAGTTCTTATGCTGGTATTTATGCAGCAACTATCGATTTTTGTAAAAAGAATGGCGCTTTTGATCCTACAACAATGGGTACAGTTCCTAATGTTGGGTTAATGGCTCAAAAAGCAGAAGAATATGGCTCTCATGATAAAACTTTTGAAATTGCAAAAGCTGGTAAAGTAATCGTTGTTGATGCTGCTGGTAAAACAATTTTAGAGCATGCTGTTGAAGCTGGTGATATTTGGAGAATGTGCCAAACAAAAGATTTACCAATTCAAGACTGGGTAAAATTAGCAGTTACAAGAGCTAGAGCTTCTGAAACTCCTGCTGTTTTTTGGTTAGATAAAAACAGAGCTCATGATGCAGAAGTGATTAAAAAAGTAAAAAAATATTTACAAGATCACAATACTGATGGTTTAGATATCCGAATTTTATCACCTATAAAAGCTACCGAATTTACTTTAGAAAGAATTGTAAAAGGAGAAGATACTATTTCTGTTTCAGGAAATGTTTTACGTGATTATTTAACAGATTTATTCCCAATTTTAGAGGTTGGTACTTCTGCAAAAATGTTATCTATTGTTCCTTTAATGAATGGTGGTGGTTTATTTGAAACTGGTGCTGGTGGATCTGCTCCAAAACATGTGCAGCAATTTTTAGAAGAAAACCATTTACGTTGGGATTCTCTTGGAGAATTTTTAGCGTTGGCAGTTTCTTTAGAGCATTTAGGAACTACAAATAATAACGAGAAAGCGTTAATTCTTGCAGAAACATTAGATGAAGCTACAGATAAATTTTTAGAAAATGACAAATCACCTTCAAGAAAAGTTGGTGAAATTGATAACAGAGGTTCTCACTTTTATTTAGCTTTATATTGGGCTCAAGGTTTAGCAAATCAGAATAAAAATGCAGATTTAAAAGCAGAATTTGCTAAAATTGCAGATGAGTTAGCTAAAAACGAAACGAAAATTATTGCAGAATTGAATTCTATTCAAGGAAATGCAGTGAATATAGAAGGGTATTATATGCCAAATGAAACGTTAACTGAAAATGCAATGAGACCTAATAAGAATCTAAACAGCATTTTAAACTAATTTTTAACAAAATTTTATAGTAAATATTAACAGAAAGAGTGCTTCATAGCACTCTTTTTTTAGTTAGTTTTGGTTTTTAACCAAACTAAAAACGAATGAATAAGAAGAAAATCGCTATTATATCTGTAATAGCATTAGTTTTAATTTACCTTGGGTATCGTTATTTTTCGCCTGCTGCAGATGGAGAAATATACCTAACTACTAAAGTAAAAAAAGGAAATTTTGTTAGTGAAGTCATTACTTCTGGAGAAGCACAATCTACAAGTTTAAAAAAAATTAATGGTCCTGATAATTTAAGAAAGTTTCGTTTAAACAATCTTAAAATTCAAGATTTAGTTGCAGAAGGTAGTATTGTTAAAGAAGGTGATTATGTTGGTAGATTAGATCCGAGTGGAGTTAATGAACAAATTTTAGATGCTCGTTTAAATCTAGAAACAGCAGAATCTAGATATACTCAAGAGCAATTAGACACTACTCTATCTTTAAAACAAGAACGAAATTCTATAAAAGATTTACGTTTTTCTATGGAAGAAACAAGTTTAGAATTAAAACAATCTATTTACGAACCTCCAGCAACTATTAAAAAACTTGAAATAAATTTAGAGAAATCTGAACGTGATTTAAGAGAAAAACTTGAAAATTATAGTATCAAGAAAAGACAAGCCAACGCAAGAATGGTGGAAGTTGGTACAAAAGTTTCTAAAATTAAAAACGAATTAAATGATCTTTTAAACTTATTAGAATCCTTTACCATTTACTCTAATGGAAATGGAATGATTACCTATGATAAAGAATGGGATGGAACCAAGAAAAAAGTAGGTTCTTCCATTAGTCCTTGGAATCCTACAATTGCTAGTTTGCCAGATTTAACCAAAATGGAATCTAAAACCTACGCAAATGAAGTTGATATCAGAAAAATAAAAAAAGATTTGCCAGTAAAAGTTGGTTTTGACGCGTTTCCAGATATAGAGATGGATGGAATTGTAACTGATGTTGCTAATGTTGGTGAAAATAAAAGAGGTTCAGATATTAAGGTTTTTCAAGTTTTAATAAAATTAACTGGCTCTAATAACAATATAAGACCAGGAATGACTACATCAAATAAAATACTAACTTTTGAAAGAAAAGATGTTTTGAGTATTCCTTTAGAAGCTGTTTTCTCTAAAGATTCGATAACGTATGTCTACAAAAAAACTGGTTTTTCAGTTGCTAAGAAACAAGTTAAAATTGGTGATTCTAATAACGATTCTGTTATAATTTTAGAAGGTTTGTCTGCAGAAGATGTTGTGTATTTAAATAAGCCAGAAGGTTTAGATGATGATCAAATAGCAAAATTAAATTAGTTTTTTTATGATTGATAAAATCTATATAGAAAAACTAAAATCTAATTTTAGCGAAGCTGTACGTGTAATTTTAGCCAATAAAGTTAGAACACTTTTAACATCTTTAGGAATAATTTTTGGTGTTGCTGCTGTTATTACAATGCTAGCAATTGGAAGTGGTGCTGAAAAAGAAATTTTAGCACAATTAGAATTGGTTGGTGTTAACAATATTGTTATCACTCCTATTCCTGATGAAGCAGATGATCAAAGTAACGAAGAAGAAACTGATGCTGGAGGAATTACTCCTAAAAGGTTTTCTAAAGGCTTAGATATGTTAGATGTAAAAAGCATCAAAAAAAATCTACCTTCCGTAAAAAAAGTAAGTCCAGAAATTATTTTAGAAACCTATGTAATTAAAAAAGGAAGGCAAAGTCCTGTAAAATTAATTGGTGTTTCTTCAGACTTTTTTGAAACCTCAAATATCGAAATAGAAAGTGGTAAAAACTTTTCTGATGTTCAAACAGCCTATTCTTTACCTGTCTGTATTATTGGTAAAACTATAGAGAAAAAACTATTTACTGGAGAAAGTGCAGTTGGCAAACAAATAAAAGTAAAAGATGTTTGGTTGCAAGTAATTGGTGTTATCGAAGAAAAATTTATATCAGAAAATGCACAAGAAAATTTAGGTATTAGAGATTTAAACCAAGATGTTTATATACCAATTACTACTTTTTTAGTACGCTATAAAGATCGTAAAATTATAAGTGACAAACCTATAGATACTGGAGGTGGTATGATTTTTATTAGTGGTGATCAACAGGGGCCTAAAAAGAAAATTCCTAGAGGTAACTATCATCAAATTGATAAATTAACAATTCAAGTAAATAGTTCAGCAGAATTAAATGCAACTGCAGATGTTTTAAGCAGAATGTTAAAAAGAAGACATAATGATATGGTAGATTTTGAGATTTCTATCCCTATTCAGCTTTTAAAACAACAACAAAAAACCAAACAAATCTTTAATATTGTTTTGAGCATAATTGCTGGTATTTCTCTACTAATTGGTGGTATTGGAATTATGAATATTATGTTGGCTTCTGTTTTAGAAAGAACAAAAGAAATTGGAATTATTAGAGCTATTGGAGCCACACAAGAAGACGTTATTTTACAATTTTTAACAGAATCTGTTTTAGTGAGTATTGGAGGTGGAATTATCGGAATTGTTTTAGGTATTTTATCGTCCTACATTTTAGAAATAACCACAGGTATTGAAACTATTTTAACATTAAGTTCCATTTTGCTCTCTTTCTTTGTAGCAACACTTATTGGATTAATTTTTGGAATTGCTCCTGCAAAATCTGCAGCAAGCAAAAGTCCAATTGAAGCTATTAGACACGAATAATTATGAAAAAGATATTTACAACTATTTGCTTTTTAATAGCAATTACAATTGTTAGCCAAGAGAAAATAACGTTACAGCAAGAAATAAGTTTAGAAGAAGCGATTACTATAGCTCAAAAAAACTCACCAGATTACAAGGCATTGCTAAATCAAAACCAAGCAAGTTATTGGAGATATAGAAGATTTAAAGCAGGTTTTTTACCTCAATTAAGGTTTGATGGAACTATACCACAATACTTTAACTCTATAGAACAGCAAACAAATGACCAAGGTGAAGCAATTTTCGTTAGATTCAATCAGGCAACTTATGACGGAACTTTATCTCTAAATCAGAATTTAGCATTAACTGGTGGTACTTTTTCTGTAGAATCAACTTTACGAAGAATAGATAATTTTGGTAACAACTCTAATTCTGGTTATTCTGTAATTCCGTTTTCTTTAAGATATAACCAAAATTCACTTTTCTACAACGATTTTAAATGGCAAAAAAGAATTGAACCTTTAATTTATGAGGAAGCAAAAAGAGAGTTTATTGAAACCATGGAACAAATTTCTTTTAATACAAGTAGACGTTATTTTGCGTTGTTAAAAGCTCAAATTCAAAGTAAAATTGCAAAATCTAATTATTCAAATCAAGATACTTTATTTCAGATTTCTAAAGGAAGATTTAAAATGGGTAAAATTGCCGAAAATGATTTGCTTCAAATAGAATTATCGGTTTTAAACTCAGAGAACGATGTAATTACCAATGAAATTAATTTTAAAAGATCTTCTCAAAATTTATCGAGATATTTAGTATTGGATACAGAAGACATTCTTTTAGCAACGCCAGAAGAACTTACTTTATTTACGGTAACAGTAGAAAAAGCTTTAGAAGAAGCAAAAGCTAATAGAAAAGCGGTTATTGAATTTAGACGAAGACGTTTGCAAGCAGAAAGAGATGTTGCAGAAGTTAGAGGTAGCAATAGAGTACAAATGAGTTTGACAGCAAATTTTGGGATTTCTCAGCAAGGAAATGAGTTTAACAACTTATTTCAAGATTATAACCAACAGCAAAATGTTATGTTATCCTTAGGAATTCCTATTTTAGATTGGGGTGTTTCTAAATCTCGTAGAAAATTGGTAGAAGCCAACAAAGATTTGGTAAATACCAATATAGAGATTCAGGAACAAGAGTTTGAGCAAGAAATTTACTTGCATGTTTTAAACTGGCAAAACCAACGTAATTTTTTAAATACTGCTAAAAAAGCGCAAGAAATTGCTTTAAAAAGATACGAAATCGCCAAAAAGAGATTTGTTTTAGGGAAGATAAGTATTACTGATTTAAATATTGCTCTACAGGAACAAGATAGATCTGTTTTACAATATTTGAATTCTTTAGAGAAATTTTGGACAGATTACTACATCTTAAGACAATTAACTTTATTTGATTTTATCAAAAATAAAAAAATTGAAGTTGCAGATATAATTTACGATTAATAGGTAATTATACAGTATTTTTGTTTATTATAAAAACATTTACGTTAAACAACTTAATTTGAAAAAAATTTTACTCCTGTTTTTCTTGGGATCAATATCTTTATTTAGCCAAGAGAAATTTACAGTTAGTGGAACTGTTTACGACAATAACAATAATGAAACCTTAATTGGAGTTTCCATTTATTTTCCAGAACTAAATGCTGGAACTACCACAAATGAATATGGTTTTTACTCCATAACCTTACCAAGTGGAACGCATAAAATACAAGTAAGTTATCTAGGTTTTACAACCATTAATGAAACTTTAGTTCTTACACAAAAAATAACAAAAAATTTTAAACTGACTGAAGAATCAGAAAGTTTAGCTGAAATTGTTATAGAAGCAGATATCGAAAAAATAAATGTGAGATCACCTCAAATGAGTGTGAACAAGCTAACATCTGCAACTATAAAAAAAATACCTGTAGTTTTAGGAGAAGCAGATATTATAAAATCTTTAATTTTATTACCTGGAGTTACAAGCGCTGGTGAAGGCGCATCTGGTTTTAATGTTAGAGGTGGTGCTGCAGATCAGAATTTAATTTTGCTAGATGAAGCAATTGTTTTTAATTCTTCACATTTATTTGGATTTTTCTCGGTTTTTAATCCTGATGTTATTAAGGATGTAAAATTATACAAAGGCGGAATTCCTGCACGTTTTGGAGGTAGATTGTCATCAGTTTTAGATATTTATCAAAAAGAAGGAAACAGCAAAGAATTTAATGTTACTGGAGGAATTGGTTTGGTTTCCTCTAGATTATTGATAGAAGGGCCAATTGAAAAAGAAAAAAGTTCTTTTGTGGTTGCTGGTAGAGCATCTTATGCACATTTATTTTTACCCCTTTTTGATAATGATAATAAAGCCTATTTCTACGATTTAAACAGTAAAGTTAATTACAGGTTTAATGATAAAAACAATCTTTTTTTATCAACCTATTTTGGAAAAGACATTTTTGGTATTAGCGATAGTTTTGTAAATGAATATGGAAATACTGTTGTTAATTTACGCTGGAATCATCTTTTTTCTGATAAAATATTCTCGAATTTATCTTTAATTTATTCTGATTATTTCTATGGATTAACTTTAGATTTTGTTGGTTTTGAATGGGATTCTGGCATTACCAACTTCAACTTAAAATACGATTTTAAACATTATTTGAATGAAAACTTTAAATTGAGTTATGGGATTAATAATATTTACAACAAATTTAATCCTGGAGAAATTTTACCAAATAGAGAAGATTCTGGGATTCAGCCAGAGAAATTAATTGATAAATATGCCAATGAATTTGCAGCATATTTAGAAGCAGAACATAAAATTAACGACAATTTCACCTTGCAATATGGAGTAAGATTCAGTCATTTTACACGTTTAGGGCAAGATGAAATAAATATATATACAAACGACCAACCTGTAATTTATAACGAGCAATTTAAAAAATACGAATCTGCAAATGCCATTGGTACAGAATCTTTTGAAAGAAGTGAAACTCTGGCTACTTTCCAAAATTTTGAACCTCGAGTTTCTTTATCATATGCTTTAGATGATAATACGTCTATAAAAGCTAGTTATAACAGAATGGCTCAGTATTTACACTTACTCTCAAACACAGCCTCTCCTACTCCATTAGATGTTTGGGCCCCAAGTGGACGTTTTATAGATCCTCAATTATTAGATCAATATGCGATTGGCTATTTTAAATCCTTAAAAAATGGCGATTATTCTTTAGAAACTGAAGTATTTTATAAGGATATTCAAAATAGAATTGACTATATAAATGGCGCAAATTTAATTGCCAATAACGAAATTGAAACCGTTATTTTAAACGGACAAGCAAGAGCTTATGGTTTAGAAGTTTTATTAAAAAAAAATGAAGGAAAATTTACTGGATTTTTAGCCTATACTTTAGCAAAATCAGAACAACAAACTTTAGGAAGAACTGCTGCAGAACCTGGTATTAATAATGGTGAATGGTACAATTCTCCTTTTGATAAAACTCATGACATTTCTATTAATGGAAGTTATGAATTGTCTAAAAAATGGACGTTTAACGCAAACTTTTTATTTCAAACTGGGCAACCTACAAATTATCCTGTTGGGCAATATGAAATACAAGGTTTAAATGTGCCAATTTTTGATGATAATAGAAGAAATGCTGATAGATTACCTGCATACCACAGACTTGATATTTCTGCGACTTTAACTCCAGAAAAAAATAAAAATAGAAAATGGAAAGGTGAATGGGTTTTTGGAATTTATAATTTATATGGTCGTGAAAATGCGGCTTCTATTAATTTTAGTCAGAATAGAGAAACTCTTAGAAACGAAGCTGTACAAACCTCTATTTTTGGCTTAGTACCTTCTGTAACCTATAATTTTAAATTTTAAAAAAAAAAAGGTTTTAAACCTCTTGATAAAATATTTAATGATGAAAAACATACTACTAATTTTAACCTTTGCTGCACTTTTTATAAGTTGCGAAAAAGTGGTGGAGATTGATGTCCCATCCATAGAACCAAAATTAATTATAGATGCTTCTTTTGAAATCTATTTTGATGAAAACCCAGTAACTGCAAAAAATAGTGTGAAGCTCAGTTTATCCGCAGATTATTTTGATGAAGTTATTCCACCAGCTCTTGGTGCAACAGTCTTTTTAACCAATCTTGCAGATAACTCAATTATAACTTTTTCTGATGTAAATTCAACTGGAAATTATGAACCTGTAAATAATTTTATTCCTGAAGAAAATGTAGCCTATGAGTTAACTATTGTTTATGATAGTGAAACTTATAAAGGAACAGCATTTAGAATAAAATCAACGCCATTAACAAATGTAGAACAAGGAAATGAAACCTTATTTTCTGGAGAAGAAACTCAATTAAAAATAGAATTTACTGATGAAGTAACCATTGAAAACTTTTATTTATTCGATTTTACAAACAACATCTTTTTAACTTTAGAAGACCGATTTTTTAATGGTGCTATATATAATTTCTCAACTTTTTATCAAGAAGATGAAATTGATTTACCAGCAACAGTAACTATAAAAATGTCTGGAATTTCTAGAGACTATTACGACTATTTTAGAATATTACAAGGTCAAAGTGGTCAAAATGGTGGTGGTCCTTTTGAAACAGTACCATCTTCTTTGTTAGGAAATATGATTAATATAACCAACGAAGATAATTTTCCTTTAGGCTATTTTCATATTGCTGAAACAGATACTTTTACATTAGATTTGGTGGAGTTGGAAGATTAAATGAACTTCACTTTTTAAAAAATTCATATCGTTTAAACCACATTGTTGTTAAATATGCTATTTTTGATTAATGAATTTTACAAAAACAACAGAACAGGATTCTAATTACAATCATTTAGAAAAAATGACTGTTTTAGAAGTGCTCACAAATATTAACAACGAAGATAAAAAAGTGGCAATTGCTGTTGAAAAAGCGTTACCACAAATTGAAGCTTTGACCCATAAAATTGTTCAACAACTAAAAAATGGTGGTAGACTTTTTTATATTGGTGCAGGAACTTCTGGTAGATTAGGTATTTTAGATGCTTCTGAATGTCCACCAACATTTGGTGTTCCTCATGAATTAGTTCTTGGTTTAATTGCTGGTGGAGATTATGCCATTAGAAAAGCAGTTGAATTTGCAGAAGATTCTAAAACTCAAGGTTGGTTAGATCTGCAAGAACATAACATCACTAAAAAAGATGTTGTTGTAGGTATTGCTGCTTCTGGAACTACACCTTATGTAATTGCTGCTTTAGAAAAATGCAACGAAAACAACATTATTACAGGATCAATTTCTTGTAATAAAAATAGCCCTTTATCCAATACTGCTCAATTTAATATTGATGTTATTGTAGGTCCTGAATTCGTAACAGGAAGCTCTAGAATGAAAGCAGGAACTGCGCAAAAATTAGTGTTGAACATGCTTTCTACAACAACCATGATTCATTTGGGTAAAATAAAAGGCAATAAAATGGTTGATATGCAACTCTCTAACAACAAATTGGTAGAAAGAGGTGAAAAAATGTTGATGAGTGAGTTGAACATCAACCAAGAAAAAGCAAATGAATTGTTAGCAAAATTTGGTAATGTTAGAGAGGCTATTTTAAATTATACTTTATGAGTACAGACAAACAATTACTAAGCAAAGCTTTGGTAAGATTAGGTATTTTAATTTTATTATTTATATTATGTCCTGTTATTATGACAATGGGTTTTAAGGCTTTAGATAAATTTACAGGAACCAATAACGAATATATTGCTTATTTAATTTTGGGATTTAGTTCCATTCTTTTATTGTATACCTTATATTTTGGTTTTAAAACTTTTGGGGTTTTGCAAAAAGCTATATTTAACGAAAAATAAAATCTGAAAACGATAAACTTACACAAGGTTTTTAAATGGGAACATTGGCCTTCTTCTTTATTTTATATTCCCAATTTGCCTTATGCTTTTTATTTAGCAGCAAAGGCAAAACATGCTGCTTTTTTTAGTGCTGCCAATCCTATTATAAAAAGTTCTGGAAATGGTACAGAAAGTAAATTTACCACGATTCACTTAGTTCCTGAAAAATACAGACCCAAAAGTATTTTGCATGTAGAAAATTCATCAATTTCTGAAACACTCTTAAAACTAAAGAATCAGCAATTAGAATTCCCTTTAATTGCTAAACCAGATATTGGTTTTAGAGGATTATTGGTAAAAAAGATAACTTCTGAAAATGAACTTAAAATATATCTGAACACCTATAATATCGATATTATACTTCAAGAATTTATAGCCTATAAACATGAATGTGGCATTTTTTATTCTAGAAATCCAACTACAGATAAAGGTGTAATTTCATCCATCACTTTAAAAAAATTTTTATGTATTACTGGTGATGGAACTTCAACATTGCAACAACTTATTTTAAGTGATAAGAGAGCCAAATTATATGTTGATTTATTATTAGAATTGCACCAAAACAACTTAAAGTTAATTCCAAAAAAGTTGGAAATTATTCAGCTTTCTGTAATAGGAAATCACTCTAAAGGAACACAATTTTTAAACGGAAATCATTTAATTTCAAGACAATTAGAAGCTACTTTTGATGCACTAAGCAAATCGATTCCAGGTTGGTTTTATGGTAGAATCGACTTGAAATACAACAATTTTTCTGAAGTTGAAAATGGTAAAGATTTTAAAATTTTAGAAATTAATGGCATTATTGCAGAGCCTACTCACATCTATGATAGTGAAAACTGTACTTATTTTGATGCTTTAAAAGCAATTAGAAGTCATTGGAAATCTTTATATGAAATTGCAACAACCAATCATTTAGAGCATAAAATTCCTTATAAAAGTACTAAAAAATTCATCTCAGAAATGTTTGAATTAAGAGCTTATACCAAAAAAATTAAGCGTTTTACTTCCTAAAAACTGTTTGTGGTTTTACAAAAATCGAGAAATTAAAATACTTTTAACTCAAATAGTTTTTAATTGAACTCGATAGCCTAATTATATCAAATATTAATAAAATATAAAGTAGATTTGTAGTAATCAATCTAAAAAAAATGCAAAAAAAATTATATATAAGTACTCTGTTATTTTTCTTAACGGTTTCATTTACAAACGCCCAAGAATTATCAACCTCAAAAATTAAAGATCTTGTAGAAAGCTACAAAGAAGATGTTAGAGGGCCATATTACAGAATAAAATGGTTTTGTGAAGATGGTAGTGTTAGAGAAGCAAAAGATCCTTGTCCAGATAAAATTGAAGGCATACAACATGCAAGTTTTAAAACTTCTGCTTTAGAGTTGAGAAAAACAAACCATTTGTTTTTTGGCGAGATTTTAGCAGCGACAAAAATCAATGAATTTTTAGACGAACAAAACAATTACAGCAGACTAAAACAGTATCAAATTGGTAAATATTTAGCGAGTATTAATGATGGTTGGGTTTTGCGAAAAGGTCAATTTTACAGAGGTGCTGTACAATCTGAAGATGAAGAAGCTTGGGGAAAAGAGTTTTTTGAAACTGTTTTAAAAAATGATTCTTTTTTAAAAACAAATTATTATTTAATAAGACAAGCGTTAAAAGATATTCCACATAATGGAGATACAAATCTTGGACAATTGATGAGAAGTGAATCTAAAATTTTAGCCGAAGAAATTCCTAGTTTTATGGATGTTCGAATTAAAATTCACGGAAATCCACAAAAGACAGATATTGCATTGGTGAAGAATTTTATCAATAAAAAAGAGGATAAATTATCTTTAAAAGAAAAGAAAGATTTGCAAAACTTAATTTTAACAATGGAACAGTTTTATGCTCCATTAGATTTTAAAAAGATAGATGAAGAAGTTGCAAACCTAAAAGGAAATACTTTTTTGATTGACGAGATTAAAAATTTCTCAGAAAATTATATCAACAATAATTCATCGAAAAAAATTGTAAGAAATTCTGCAAATATTTTAGCAGATATTAGAACCAATATTACTGATTTTAAATCATCTAAACATAAATTGCAATTATTAGATATTAGCAACCAAATAGAAAATGTGTTGTTAATTGAAGCGCAAAATTGGGAAACTGAAACCTTACAAGAAACAATTGAAAAAATTGAAATTTTAACTTGTGCTGCTTTAGGAAGTGGTTTAATTGAAATTTGGGAATTTGATAAAATAGAAAAATCTCTTATTAATAAAGGGAATACAGACAAGATTACTGTAGCTTCTTTAAACGAATTACTAACCATTTCTAGAAGTATTGTGGAATGGAGTGCTTCTTTAATTAAAGCAAATTATAATGAGGATGTTTTAAATTACACAAAATTCGAACCTTTGGCTTATGGTTTTATTGATGATAGAGTTCGTAACAGCATCGCTTTAAGTTTGGGAGAAACTGTAAGTAAATTAGGAACTTTTGTTGCTAAAATATCAAATATCAATAATGATGTAATGTCTATTGATAACCAAAGTGCAATTAGAGGTTTAAATCCTGGATATGCTTTTGGAGAATTGGTTGTGGTAGATGGAAATCCTGATGATGTTGAAGTAAATACGAATAAAATTTACATTTTTCAAAATCCGCCTTCAGATTTAAAACCTGTTGCTGGAATTTTAACGGTTTCTGAAGGAAATTTAGTTTCTCACGTTCAATTATTGGCAAGAAATTTAGGAATTCCGAATGCAGCTTTATCGAATGAAAATTTATCAGCTTTAAAAAAATACAATGGTAAAAAAGTTTTTTACGCAGTTTCTCATAAAGGAAATGTGATTATCAAGACCGAAAACGATATGTCTTCTGAAGAAGAAAAGCTTTTTGAGAAAAAAGAACGTAGTAAAAACATGATTGAAGTTCCTGTTGAAGATATTCGTTTAGATGTGTCTAAAGTAATTAACATGCGAGATGTAAATGCAACAGATTCTGGAAAACTTTGTGGACCAAAAGCGGCCAATCTTGGGGAGTTGAAAAATCTTTTTCCAAAGCAAGTTGTTGAAGGTTTAATTATTCCTTTTGGTGTTTTTAAAACACATATGAACTTACCAATGCCAAATGAAGGTAAAAGTTATTGGCAATATTTAAATGATACTTTTTACAATGCAGATCAGAAGAAAAAAGCGGGAGCAACTGAAGAGCAAGTAGAAAATTATTTATTAACTTCTTTAGAGAAACTTCATAAAGCTATTTTAAACATCAATTTAAATGCTGATTTCACAAAAGATTTAAAATCGAACTTTCAAACTGCTTTCAAAAATGATATTGGTAAAGTTCCTGTATTTTTAAGGAGTGATACCAATATGGAAGATTTGAAAGAATTTACTGGAGCTGGTTTAAATTTAACGCTTTTTAATATTAAAGAAGAAGATAAAATTTTACAAGGAATTAAAAAAGTTTGGGCATCTGCTTACACAGAACGTAGTTTTAAATGGAGACAAAAATATTTATTGAATCCAGAAAATGTGTATCCATCTATTTTAATTATACCAAGTGTAGATGTAGATTATTCTGGAGTTATGATTACAAAAGGAATAAATGCTGGTACAGATAACGATTTAACAGTAGCTTTTTCTAGAGGTGCTGGAGGTGCTGTAGATGGCCAATCTGCAGAAACAAGACTCATCACCAAAAATGAAAACTTTTTATTAGCGCCAGCAAGACAAGCAGATTATATACGTTTGCCTAATTATGGTGGAACAAAAAAATATTTTACATCTTTCGAAAATGAGATTTTGAATGAGGATAATATCAACGAAATTAGAAAAATAGCGAAAGAAGTAAGAGCTAAAATTGGCGAGAAAGCAGAAGATAAAGACCAAGCTTTTGATGTTGAATTTGGTTTTGAGAATAATAAATTGTGGTTGTTTCAAATAAGACCTTTTGTGGAAAATAAACAAGCAAAAAGTTCAGATTATTTGAATTCAATAACTCCAAAAATTGCAGACGATAAACAAATAAAAATCACCGAAAAATTATAATAATGAAAAAAAGATACATTTTACTGATTGCTGGTATTTTAATTTCTTTAGGATTTATGAGATATTATCCTATTGATGGTTATGAATACACAGGCATTAAACGTTTATACCAAATAAGACAGTTTCAAAAAGACAGTGTTAAGTATAACAGAATTCCTAAAGGAGCTTATAAAAAATGGGCAGATATTCAATTACATCTAACCAATAAAACTACAGATAGTGTAGAAGATTTATTTGTAGTTGATAGCGATTTTGATCGAAAAATAAAGAGAATTACACCAAGTGGAAATTATTCTTTAGCGATTATGGATATGAGCGATCCTGAAAATTTACGCTATGCAGAACATAGAGAAACTGTAGGTTATCAGCCAGGTAGTGTTGGTAAATTAGCTGTTTTATTAGCTGTTTTTGATCAACTTGAAAAAATATGTCCAGATTCTTATGAAGAGAGAGTTGGTTACTTAAAAAGTATAAAAGTTACCAGTAGATATTGGGGATTAGGAGATCATCATACCATACCAATTTACGATATAGAAAAAGATAGATTAACCAAAAGACAAGTTATTGCCAGTGATGAATTTTCACTATTTGAATGGTTAGATCACATGGTTTCTGTAAGTAATAATGGTGCTGCAAGTATTATGTACAGAGAAGCAATGTTAATGGCTGCTTTTGGACAAGAATACCCAAATTTAGATGCTGAAAAAGCTGAAAAATACTTTAAAGAAACCCCAAGAGATTCTTTAACAAATTTAGCAAATACAGTTGTAAACCAACCTTTAAGAGATTTAGGAATTAAAGAAAGCGAATGGAAATTAGGTGGCATGTTTACAAGACCTCCAGAAAGATATGTTGGTAGAAAAGGTGGTAGTATTGGTTCTCCTAAAGGATTAATGAAATTTTTGGTAAAATTAGAACAAGGAAAAGTAATTGATAAGGAATCTAGCTTAGAAATGAAACGTTTAATGTATATGACAGATAGACGAATTCGTTATGCAAGATCGCCAAGATTAGATGATGCTGCTGTGTATTTTAAATCTGGTAGTTATTATAAATGTGACAGAACTAAAGACCCAAATTGTGCAAGTTATGCAGGAAATGTATTTAACTATATGAACTCTGTAATTATTGTGGAACAAGAAAATGGTGTAAAATATATTGTTTGTTTAATGACGAATGTTTTAAACAAAAACTCTGCAGGTGCTCACATGTACTTGGCAAGTAAAATTGATGATGTTGTAAATGAAACTGCCAACATTAACAAACCTGAAATTAAAGAAGAAAAATACGTAGAAGATAAAGACGAATCAGATAATTAAGAATCTTTAATCTTTCTTTAAAAGTTGAATATAAGTATCGTAAGCAAGTTGGCCAACAGCTTTATTACGATACTTTTTTAATGGTAATAATGCAGGTAAAAAAGCTCTATTATCTGCAGCTTTAATATAGGTAACCGCAAAATGCCTAATATTACTTCCACTAATAGTCATTATTTTATTTAGGTATTCTAATTCAGAAATTAATGGCGTTTTAATTACTGAAGAATCTAAAGTGTCTTCTTCAATAGCAAAATGCTCTAAAACTGGTAATACTGCATTTTTTATGGCGCTATCTAATAAGTTTTCTAAAAGTTCGATGGCATTTATTTTAGCTTCTTTTATTTCGCTCTTCATCGCCTTAAAAATAATCTGAATATCTTCTTCATTATAAAGCAAACTCAATAAATTAAATAAGGTTAAAAAAGATTTATTTAACTCTAATTCTAAAGCATTGCTCAGATTTTTTCTAGCTTCGTAAATTGTTTGGTTATTTTCGTTAGCTTCATCAACCAAATCTTTATTAATTGTGTGTTGAATAGACGTTAAAACCTCTAAAATATCTTCATAAAAACCACATTCTTTATAAATTTGATTTTTAATAACTCTGTTAGAAATCGTTAAATTTAAATTTTTCCTTTTAATTTTTCGTAATGATTTTGTAGCCTCTAATCTACTGGTAGAATCTTTACTTTTTAATATTTTTAATAGCATTTTTACGGCATTTTCATTCTGAAATGCACCTACTATTTTTGGAATGTTCTTTTTAACTTTCGATTTTAATTCGCCTTTAGACTCTAAATCTAACAAAACATTTATAATTCTTGGTCCGTAATTTTTTAGCGATTTTATCGCTCTTTTTCTATGTCTTTTGATCGCTAGTAAATTTAACAAATCGCTAATAAACACTTCATGTGCAGTAATCCCAGCAGCAATTGTTGCAAATTTTACAATATAAGGGTGCTTATTATTTAAGTGTTTTGTAATAAAATCGTAATGATTCGTCATTCTAGAATATGCAATACTCAAAAGTAAGCCTGCAATAATTTCTTTTTTTACATAATCGTCATCAGCAGTATGTAACTCTATTTTATCTTCTAAACGTTTTCTTAATTGATATAAAACACCTAAAGATTGGTTATTCTGACTTTGTTTTGCCAATGCTAAAAGTGCGCCATTAGCTATATAAACATCACTATGATTTAAATACGTATTAAAAAAATGTTCTTCTGTTTTAGGTGAATGAGCCAAAATATAATCTAAAGCAATGTATACAAGTGTATCATCTTTTTCATACACCAACGCTTCTATTTTAGTTAAGATATTATTGTCATCAAAAAAATCTAAATACTCTATAGCTTCTATTTTTACTTTGTTGGATGAATGCTGTAAAAGTTGAATAATAGGTTTTTGAAGTGCTTTTAGTTTGTAATCTTTTAAACGATCAAACATATTTAAAATAGCTTCTTCTGTTCCGTTTTCTAATACGTTTTTGATATCGAATAAATTATTACCTTTTTGAGGTTTTACATTGTTATTACTGGCAAATGTTAGCGTTTTCTGAATATTTTTCTTGAAAGATTCGAAATACGCTTCTCTTAATTTGTAGATTAAAACGATCCAAATAAAAACAAATAGAATTACAATAACAGTAATGTAAGACGTACTTAAATTTAGCTTTTTGATAAAAAATATCAACAAAAAACCTGCAAAACCAGTGGCAATACTATCTACAGCAACATCTATATAAGATTTTGCCTGGTTTTTAATATGCAAAGGAATTGGCATAATAGACAACTCAACAGCAGCTTTATTCAAACTTTGCTTAAAACTACCATCAATACCTTTTATAATAATTAAAACCCACAATTCAGGAAACGTTAAAAACAATAAACTTCCTAAACCTATGGTTAAAGGCAACACTAATAAAGAAGAAGAAACTCCTAATTTATTTAAAATTTTATTGGTAAAAAATAATTGAAGTACAAGCGCAACAACATTAAAAGTAGAAAACCAAAAACCAAAAAAAGCAGCTAATTCATCTGAATTTGGTATGGCTTTATTCGCAAAATCACTAAATTGAAAATCTACCAACTTTGCAACGATTACACTAATCCCAGTTATAAATGCTAAATAACTTAAATGTTTAGATTTCGATATAAGTTTTAAAGAAGACTTTTCTAATTGATCTTGACTCGCAATTACTTGTTTTCTCTTAAAAGTGTTTAAATATTGTATTCTTAACGTATATACTTTTCTTAAAATAGGAATACAAGCTAATAATAAAATAGAGGCCAGAAAAACGGTATATTCTTTCCCAAAATTACTGGCAATAATACTTGTTAAATATCCACCAAAAATACCACCTGCTATAGCTCCTGCTCCAATAAAGCCAAAGATTCTTTTGGCTTCTCTTGCATTAAAAACCATGTTGGCAAAAATCCAAAATTGCGATGTAGCAACAACTGCAAACAACGAAACAAATACATAATAAAAATATAAAATGAATTTATTTATAAAATTAAAATTTAATAAAACAGCTAAAATGGTAAAGACTAAACTAAAAACAACTAAAGATAAAACTGTAATTTTTACTAACGAAAAATTACGGATTGCTTTGCTATAAAAATAAGTGGTTGCTACTGCAATAAAAGCGACTAATAAATAACCATAAGGCAAATTATCTGCACCTAATTGAGATACAAATAAGGCATTTACAGTTGGTTTTACAATTAACAAAACTGTTATAATTATAAAAATATACAACTGCATTAAAAAAGAGATGAAGATTTCTCCATCTCTTAATCCGAATGTTTTATGAATTAATTTTCTCACTTTTAAGTTAAATCTTGCTCACTACAAAGTACGTCTTTTTTTCAATACCTTTTCTAATGGTCTTACTAAATCTCTTATGGTTTGCTCTCCATAATCATAATCTACCAAAGCTACAATAATATATTTTCTTTTTGGGCCCCAAACTAAAGCAGAATCTGAATGATAATTTCTCCAAGAACCAGATTTACGGTATACATCTGCTTTTGGTGCAATTTTATCTAAAGTATTTACAAATTTATGATGTAAAGCTGGCTTTTTCATAATTTGTAACATTTCTTTAGAACGTTCTGTACTAATTAAATTACCCAAAGCTAATTGATAATAAAAACTACAAACTTGTCTTGTAGTTGCTGCATGGCTTAAACCTTTTATAGGATCTGGATAACGTCTGCCAGCTGCAGCATATCTTTTACCAACCCATAAACCACCACCAACTTCTTCATCGTACAATTTATGTTTTGGCGATCTTAAAACTTCTTCTATTTTTTCATACCCTACTCTATCAATATTTCTAGTAGATGCTTGGTTGTTAGATTTACTAATCATTAAACGTAAATCTTGTTTAACTTCTTTAGTATATGCTAACTCTCCTTTATCAACAGCATCCATAACAGCTAGTAAAATTGCAATTTTAGGCAAACTTGCTGCATACATCATAAAATTATCATTTAAACCAGCATATCTAAAATTTGTGCTATCACTTAAATCTACAATAGCAACAGACATTTGTTTTCCTTTTATTAAACGCTTCCAAGTTTCATTAGAATTAATTTCTTTCTCTAAAACACTTTGTAAATAAGGATCTTCAATTTCTTGAATCGGTTTTATTTCCTTTTTTAAATGAACAGGTAAAACTACCTTGCTATTTTTGTATGTTTTAGACGAATATATTAAAGGCCCATTTAAATTTTGGCTTGGCTTTTGTGCAAAAGTATAAAGAGACAATAAAGCAAATAAAGTTACGAATGTATATTTCATATTTTTTAATTGAATCATATTAAATTTATTATTAATTAAATATATAAGATACAAAATTAATACCAAGAGGTGTATATTAGATGTTAACGTTTTCCAAAAAAAACATTAATCTTTTGTTTTCTTTATAGTTGAGGGGTTAAAACCAAAATCTTTTGCTGGTAATGCTATTTTTAATTGATAAATTAAATAGCCAATACTTGCATAATGATGTGTTGTGTGGCTTTGCGCTTGCATTAAAATACTGCCTAAAGTATATATTGCAGTTTCGTTTCCTAAACCTAAATCGTCTGTTACTTCTAATAATTCAGATAAATCGTTATTATTAAGTAAATTTTTAAGTTGATCGATTACTGAATTAAAGTAATCGATCCCCAAACTTGCTTGTAGCTCCACATTTAAATTTCGCTCTCTTGCTGTTAAATCGATTTTTTTTGATGCAAAACCATTTAAAATACAAGAATAAACATCTAAAATATGACGAACATGGCAACCAATACTTGCATAATAAGGTCCTAAAGAAGCATCTGCATACGTTTCATCTGAAATTGAATTTAAAAGTTGTACTCCTTTTTGCAAGTTTTTTTCGATTGCAATAATCATTTAAAAAAAATTAAAATTAAAGATGATAAATATAAATTATTAATTCACTAAAATACTGATTTCCATTATTTTTTAAAAACTAATAACCAATTATCTATCCAAAAAAAAATCACCCTAAAAATATGATATCCCCTAAAAATAATTATTTGGCACGCTCTTTGAAATTGCAATAACAAATGCGGATGTCGAAAAGCAATTAGAGTAGGCAAAAACCCTTAAACCATATATTATGAAAAAAGGTATACTTATTTTATTAGGAATGTTCATGATAGTTTCAACCATAGAAGCTAAAGATGGCGAAATTTTATCAAACAAATTAAATAACGAGACTTCTTATAATGTTTACAATAACGCTGTTAACTTTTTTGAAAGAGGCATTGAATTTTTTGTTTTTACAAATGGTGAATTTGATTTTGATACACGTTTTAATAGCAGAGGAATTAGAATAAACAGAGATTTTAGAGGAAGAATAAGAAACGTAGGCAACGTTTTTATTAGTTATGATATAAGAGGAAATGTAACTAGAATTGGTACTGTTTTAATTAGATATAGCAGAGGAATCCTAACTAATGTTGGCGATTTAAGTGTTCGATATGACCATTGGAATACTCCTATTTTTTATGGAAATGTTAGAAATTTCTATTATGATAATGGCATACGATTTAATGTTAGTTTTGGTGATGTTTATGCTCATAATGATGTTTATTTTTCTAGAAGTGATTTTGGAAGAAACTACGCTCAGTTTAGAGAAGACAACAATTTTTATTACTATAAAGCAAGACCAAATGCGAATATTGGGAAGCGAAGCACTATCTTGAAAAGAAGGAAACCAGTTTCTGTAACTAGAAAAAATTTTGTAAGAAACAATACTAATTCTTACAGAAAGACACCTCCAAATAATAGAGCTACAACTAATAATAGAGCTATTTCTAATAGAAGTTCTTCTAACGTTTATAGAAATACAAATCAAAATAGCACAACAAATAGAAGTTCTTCTTCAACCTCTAGAAACGAAAATACTTCTAGAAGTTCAGATACAAGGAGAAAAGCAACTAAAAATACTGATAGAAAAGTAGATCGTAAAAGAAATATAAATACAAAGAGTAAAATTTCTAAAAATACAACAACAAGAAGAAGAGGAAGTGAATAAGTGCAAAGTTTTTTTAGGTAATGAATTAAGGTGGTATATAAAATACCACCTTTTTTTATGGTTATAAATAAACTATTTAAAAAGATAATAACTATAAATTAAATCATAAGATAGTTTATCAATAATTATAAAAATATAGAAAAGAAGCATTCCACAAATAGTTTCATATAATATTATCTATATAGTAATTCCTTAATACTAGAAAATAGAGTTTGAAGTGAATGATGTTATTCTTTAAAAAAGGAAACGTTTAATTAAATTTTATCTCAACAGATGTATTTTTAAGTTATTTGATAAGATTAAATCGCAAAATAATAAGCTCTTTTTAGAAAGCAGTTTGTAAAGAATAATATATTCAGAGAATTAAAATTTTATAGGTACTAATACTTATTTGCTGGTTTTATAAAATATTACTTGTATTCGTAAACAAAAGCTAAAAGTAAAAAAGCTTCACATTTCTGTGAAGCTTTTTTACTTTATAATGGGTTTAAAGTTATCTTAACTATTTAATAACTTGTTTGTTGATATGATATATCTATTATAAATTAATTCAGATTTTAAAAGATTTGCTAACTTAAATTCAGTATTCTTTTCATTATGAATTATTATATGTCCATTTTCTAATTCTGTAGTTTCTGAATTATTTATAATTTTATCGTAATTTATAAGAGAGTCCTTATGATTGGCAACAATAATATTTTCATTAGCTAACATACTTTTTTGATTAGTAAGTTTATCGAAAACAAACACTTTTGCTTCAATTTTAGCATATCCTCTATATTTTTTAAGTAGTGTAGTTTCAACGTAAAAATTTAACTCAGAAGATGGTCTGCAACCAAACTCTTGTGCTGAAAGCATTTTAACTATTTTTTCTTTTTCTAAACTTTTTAATAAAACTGGATTTGGATTAGTATGAGCATTTTTAAATGCAAAAAGACCAATTAACAAAACTGTAACTGCTAAAGTATTTTTTATTTTTTTCATAATTAAGGGTATTTTTTAATAAAGTGTTTCAAACACACAACAAAAATAAAGGTTTTAAGAGCAACTAAATTTAAATTTCGACTATTGATCCAAATGTTTAGACGAACAAATATTTAGTTTCGGTAAAGAATAATTAATAACTTTTTTAAAAATAATTTTTATCATTTTTCCTTCTCCTAAAACTCATAAAACAATCAAATTCAATGTTTTAAATAATATTTTTGATACACAATTTGTTAATATATTTTTTTATGCTGAAAGTTGTAAGTTTTACATTTCTATGAAACTTTTTTACAACTTAGGGATGCAAAACCATATAAATAGTTCTTACTATTTATAATTTTATATTCGGGATTATTGGGATGTATATTGATTCTTAATGTGCAAATCTTACGATCGTTCTTAAAAACTCTCTTACTAAAGAAATGCTTACAATTAAAAAGGGAAAGAAACAGGTAAAAAATACCATTACATTCAAACCATCAAATAAGGTATCGATGTAAGACATTTCCATTAAGTAGTTTCCTGAAGAGTATAAACCTAGAGAACAGATTAATACTATAATAATGCGTTTTATATTATTCGCTTTCATAATTGGGGGGAATTAATGATTATCTAATATACTGTAAAGATAAGAACTAATTAAAGGTTCTGAAATAAGCAATATCCTTAATAATCATAAATCATATAAAAAAAAAAGCCTCACATTGCTGTGAAGCTTTTTTGAAATTTAGGGGTCACTAAAATAAAAATAGTGTGTTACTATTATACTTTAATATTCGGGGTAATTGTATGTTGATGAAAAGTGGGGTATCTAAATAATATTCTTAATGTGCAAATCTTACGATCGTTCTTAAAAACTCTCTTACTAAAGAAATGCTTACAATTAAAAAGGGAAAGAAACAGGTAAAAAATATCATTACATTCAAACCATCAAATAAGGTATCGATGTAAGACATTTCCATTAAGTAGTTTCCTGAAGAGTATAAACCTAGAGAACAGATTAATACTATAATAATGCGTTTTATATTATTCGCTTTCATAATTGGGGGGAATTAATGATTATCTAATATAATGTAAAGATAAGACACATTTAAAGGTTCTGAAATAAGCAATATCCTTAAAAACAAGAAATCAATAAAAAAAACAAAAAAAAAGCTTCACATTGCTGTGAAGCTTTTTTGAAATTCAGGGGTCACTAAAATAAAAATAGTGTGTTACTATTATACTTTAATATTCAGGGTAATTGTATGTTGATGAAAAGTGGGGTATCTAAATAATATTCTTAGTGTGCAAATCTTACGATCGTTCTTAAAAACTCTCTTACTAAAGAAATACTTACAATTAAAAAGGGAAAGAAACAGGTAAAAAATATCATAACATTCAAACCATCAAATAAGGTATCGATGTAAGACATTTCCATTAAGTAGTTTCCTGAAGAGTATAAACCTAGAGAACAGATTAATACTATAATAATGCGTTTTATATTATTCGCTTTCATAATTGGGGGGAATTAATGATTCTAATATACTGTAAAGATAACACACAACTATAGGTTCTGAAATAAGCAATATCCTTAAAAACAATAAATCATTTAAAAAACAAAAAAAAACTTCACATTGCTGTGAAGCTTTTTTGGAATTTAGGGGTTACTAAAATAAAAATAGTGTGTACTATTTATACTTTAATATTCGGGGTTTAGTTTTAAAATTTAGGGGTGTATTATCTTATATACTATTAATTTAATAGTATTCGTTTTTTTTTAAAGTTGATGAATGCTTACCTAACTATTGTTAATGTGCAAATCTTACGATCGTTCTTAAAAACTCTCTTACTAAAGAAATGCTTACAATTAAAAAGGGAAAGAAACAGGTAAAAAATACCATTACATTCAAACCATCAAATAAGGTTTCGATGTAAGACATTTCCATTAAGTAGTTTCCTGAAGAGTATAAACCTAGAGAACAGATTAATACTATAATAATGCGTTTTATATTATTCGCTTTCATAATTGGGGGGAATTAATGATTATCTAATATACTGTAAAGATAAGACACATTTAAAGGTTCTGAAATAAGCAATATCCTTAAAAACAATAAATCAATAAAAAAAAAGCCTCACATTACTGTGAAACTTTTTTGGAATTTAGGGGTTACTAAAATAAAAATAGTGTGTACTATTTATATTTTAATATTCGGGGTTTTATTTTAAAATTTAGGGATGTATTCTCCTTTATACTATGAATTATATAGTATTCGTTTTTTTTAAGTTGATGAATGCTGATCTAACTATTGTTAGTGTGCAAATCTTACGATCGTTCTTAAAAACTCTCTTACTAAAGAAATGCTTACGATTAGAAAGGGAAAGAAACAGGTAAAAAATATCATTACATTCAAACCATCAAATAAGGTATCGATGTAAGACATTTCCATTAAGTAGTTTCCTGAAGAGTATAAACCTAGAGAACAGATTAATACTATAATAATGCGTTTTATATTATTCGCTTTCATAATTGGGGGGAATTAATGATTATCTAATATACTGTAAAGATAAGACACATTTAAAGGTTCTGAAATAAGCAATATCCTTAAAAACAATAAATCAATAAAAAAAAAAGCCTCACATTACTGTGAAACTTTTTTGGAATTTAGGGGTTACTAAAATAAAAATAGTGTGTACTATTTATATTTTAATATTCGGGGTTTTATTTTAAAATTTAGGGATGTATTCTACTTTATACTATGAATTATATAGTATTCATTTTTTTTAAGTTGATGAATGCTGATCTAACTAATGTTGCTGATCTAACTATTGTTAATGTGCAAATCTTATGATCGTTCTTAAAAACTCTCTTACTAAAGAAATGCTTACAATTAAAAAGGGAAAGAAACAGGTAAAAAATACCATAACATTCAACCCATCAAATAAGGTATCGATGTAAGACATTTCCATTAAGTAGTTTCCTGAAGAGTATAAACCTAGAGAACAGATTAATACTATAATAATGCGTTTTATATTATTCGCTTTCATAATTAGGGGGAATTAATGATTAACTAATATAATGTAAAGATAAGAACTAATTAAAGGTTCTGAAATAAGCAATATCCTTAAAAACAATAAATCATTTAAAAAGTCAAGAAAAAGCTTCACATTGTTGTGAAGCTTTTTTGAAATTTAGGGGTTACTAAAATAAAAATAGTGTGTACTATTATACTTTAATATTTGGGGTAATTCTATGTTGATGAAAAGTGGGGTATCTAAATAATATTCTTAGTGTGCAAATCTTACGATCGTTCTTAAAAACTCTCTTACTAAAGAAATGCTTACGATTAGAAAGGGAAAGAAACAGGTAAAAAATACCATTACATTCAAACCATCAAATAAGGTATCGATGTAAGACATTTCCATTAAGTAGTTTCCTGAAGAGTATAAACCTAGAGAACAGATTAATACTATAATAATGCGTTTTATATTATTCGCTTTCATAATTAGGGGGAATTAATGATTAACTAATATACTGTAAAGATAAGGCACATTTAAAGGTTCTGAAATAAGCAATATCCTTAAAAACAATAAATCATTTAAAAAACAAAAAAAAACTTCACATTGCTGTGAAGCTTTTTTGAAATTCAGGGGTCACTAAAATAAAAATAGTGTGTTACTATTATACTTTAATATTCGGGGTAATTGTATGTTGATGAAAAGTGGGGTTTCTAAATAACATTCTTAATGTGCAAATCTTACGATCGTTCTTAAAAACTCTCTTACTAAAGAAATGCTTACAATTAAAAAGGGAAAGAAACAGGTAAAAAATACCATTACATTCAAACCATCAAATAAGGTATCGATGTAAGACATTTCCATTAAGTAGTTTCCTGAAGAGTATAAACCTAGAGAACAGATTAATACTATAATAATGCGTTTTATATTATTCGCTTTCATAATTGGGGGGAATTAATGATTAACTAATATACTGTAAAGATAACACACAATTAAAGGTTCTGAAATAAGCAATATCCTTAAAAACAAGAAATCATTTAAAAAATAGAAGAATTCAAATTATTATGAAGCTTTAATCAATCTTAAATTTTTAAATGATATCAACTTAAAAAGAAGAAATACACTTGTATCTATTTAAAGCTCTAATATTGATATCAAAATCATAAGAAACAGAAAACTCATGAATACCACCTGTATTTAATAGGTTTGTTGTATTAAAATCATACGAATAACCAAATCTAAAACCTTGCCATCTAAAACCTACAAATGTACTTACAGCGCTTACTATTGAAGATGTAAATTCATTTTTTATAGGTGTTAAACCAGCAGTAATTCCTAAAGAAAATTGATTTTCAAAAACATATTGTCCTCCAACATCTAATCGATTATAAGGTCCTTGCATCATGAAATTAGAAAGTAGATACACTTTACTTTTTCGATTAAATAATGTTCTTTGATTTTCTAAAAAAGGAAGATAATATTTTGCATGCACTGACAAAAACATATTTAATGGAGCATTTCCATTTTCAGTTAAAGAAATATTAGGTTTATTTAAATGTCTTACTGTAATCCCAATCCAACTATCAGCATTGTTAAATAGCAAAGAAGAACTAAAATCGAAAAAATTACGCTGACTACGAAGTATAGCAGGATCTATACTTGATGTATTTATTGTATAGGTATTCAAATTAATTTGGTCTCCTAATAATAAATTTTGAAAACCATAATTTTTCATTCCAAAACCGGCCACAATACTTGGTCTAAAAAACCAGGTATCATTTAATTGAAATGCCATTGAATAATTAAAATTAACTTGATTATATGTATAGCTTGAAATATTTTCTGTTTGATTTAGGAAACTAACACCAACTCCTATTTTATAACGCTCTAACCAAGTATCAAAAAAACCATAATTAGAGTTTGTTTTAAATGTGGAGTTCCTCCATTGAGATCTATATAAAGAGCCAACTTTGGTACTTCTTAAAGAACCCGTAAATGAAGAGTTTAAAGTCTCTGGCACCAAAAAAGCTTGCGAAAAAATAACATCTTGTGCATAACTAACCATACTTGTAAAAACAAAAAATAGAATAAGAACTCTCTTCATATTATTTTATTAATGTAAATGGTAAAGTTTCAATGATTTCACCTTTGTAAAAAGTAAGCCCTTTTATAACAATCACATAATTCCCATTTTCGGCTGGCAAACCTTTTATAAATCCATCCCAGCCCTTAAAATTTAAACTCTTTTCATAATAAACTGTGGCACCCCAAGTAGTATAAATTGTTATTTCTATTTCTGAAAAACCTTCATGAACGGGTTTCATCCTATCATTATAACCATCTCCATTAGGAGTAAAGGAATTTGGGGTTATTAAAATATAGCCTTTGGTAATATGTACAATTCTTTCTAAAACATATGTGCATCCAACTTCATATTCCACAGTATATATAATGGTATAAAAACCTTCTTTGGTATAGGTATAAGTTGGATTTTCTTCATGTATAGTTGGACTCCCATCACCAAAATTCCAAGTGATTTTACGAATATCTCCTGTTGATAAACTTGTAAACTGTATAGGATCTTTGATGGATAGTAAGTTGTAATTATCAAAAGCAAAAGAACTATACTCAAAATCTGTAGCGCCTATTGTTGGTACACTAACATTAAAAGATTTTTGTCGGGAACAACCTGCACTGTCTGTAATGGTTACTGAATAAACATCATTATCTGAAGTAGTCATTATATGATTGTCTACACCAGAGATTGTTCCTGAAGACCATGAATAGGTATAAGGTGAAAAACCTCCACTACCATTTGCGGTTAATTGTTTGCTAGCTGTTCTTAAATCACAATCTTTAATAATTACCTCATCAACCAAAATATCTAAGGGTTCTTGCCTAAAAATAGTGTATTGCTCTGTAAAAACACAGCCTACTGCATCCGTAATTTGAACTGAATACACTCCTGCTCCAATATTATTTAAGTCTTCTGAAGTTTCATTTGTATTCCATAAAAAAGAGTATGGCTCTACACCTCCAGAGATTTCTAAATTGATACTTCCACTATTTTCAATAGCACAATCT
Source organism: Polaribacter vadi (assembly GCF_001761365.1). Classification (NCBI taxonomy): domain Bacteria; kingdom Pseudomonadati; phylum Bacteroidota; class Flavobacteriia; order Flavobacteriales; family Flavobacteriaceae; genus Polaribacter; species Polaribacter vadi. The sequence goes on from NZ_CP017477.1 coordinate 1,026,913, forward strand.
GTGGCATCTATCACAGTTTCAACAACTACAATTGGTGCTGGATTCGAAATAATAAAAGTTTCTTTTATCGGGCATTGTGTTGGATTGCTATCTGTTATTGTAACAGTATAGGTACCTGCTGCAAGATTACTTCTTTGAGCTGCATCTGTAACACCATCATTCCAAACGATCGAAATTGGAGCAATACCTCCAGTTAAATTCAAATTAATAGAAGCATCATTTTCTGAGTTACATGTTATTGGTGATGTTGTAGGTTCAATATAAAAAATAGCTTCGTTAATTACTATGGATGTTTGTTCTGTACAATTATTAGCATCTGTAACATTTATTGTATATCTATCTGGAGCTAAATTTGATAATGATAAATCTGTTGCTGAATTACTCCAAGTAAAAGTATAGGGTGCCTTTCCTCCTGTTAAAGTTACATCAATAGTTCCATCGCTTTTTTGGTAACAACTTTCATCTGTTTTTACAACATCAATCTTAATTTGATCTGCTTGATTTATAGTAAAAGTAGCATTTGTTGTACAACCCAAATCGTCAATTACATGTAAAGTGTAAACTCCTGCCATTAAATTATCAATATTTTTTGAAGTACTCGTATATCCATTTGGTCCAGACCAAGAATACAAATAATCAAAAGCACCTGAAGATATTGCTGTTTTTACACCTCCAGAAACAGCAACTTCCAAAGAACCAGCTGCATCTCCAAAACATAGAATATCCTTTTTATCAAGCAATGTAATTTTTATTTCTTCTGGCTCTGTAAGAACAAAGCTTGTTGAAATTGTACAGTTATTTTGATCGATAACTTCTAATGTATAATTTCCTTTTGTTAACGTATGTTGATTTTTTTGGTTAGATATAATTCCACTACCATTTGTGGTTGTCCAATTATAAGTGTAGGGCATTGTGCCTCCATTCATAGTAATTTCTATGTTACCATTATTGCCATTAAAACACGACACATTTTTTTCTATATCTTTAGTAATTTCTAATATATCTGGTTGTGTAATTGTAAAATCTTCTGTTGTTCTAAATCCTTCTTTATCTTCAATAGTAATGGTATACAGCCCTGCTATTAAATTTGATATGGAACTTTCGGATGAAGAAAAACCATTTGGCCCAGACCAAGAAACATTATAAGGATTGCCAGTATCAAAAGGAACACCTCCTATTATATTAGTAGTGATAGCTCCATCATTAGCTTGAAAACAACTAGCAGGAACAACGACAGCATTTGCATTGATACTCGCAAGTACAGTAATTTCTAACATAAAAGAATTCCCTGTACAATCTGCTGTTGCAGGCGTTATCAAATACGTAACTTTTATAGGTGAACTTGTTGTGTTCTCTAACGTTTGACTTATGAGTTGCTGAGGAGTTGTTGCGTCAGAAGCGCCAATAATCGCATCTGTAGGATTAAAGTTTGGAGCTGTCCATGTATAAAACGTATTGTTAGGTATGGTATTTCCAGAAACTGAATTTGGGCTGAATATAAATGCTTCATCACTATTAATAGTTATTGTTGCATTCGCAATAACAGGTGTTTCATTTACGATAACACTTGCTGAATTAGAAATAAGGGTAGCACAATCGCCTCTAGAAAAATAAATTTCTACATAATAATACATTGTTCCAACAGCATTTGTTGGTGGATTGTAGGAATCTGTAGTTTCATCAACTAAAGGATTTCCATCAGCAGTTGAATTCATAGTATTTGAGAACCATTGGTACCTTACCTCTACTCCTGTTGCTCCTGAATAGGTAACTTCTAACGATTTTGAAATATCATCAATGCAATAATTTTGTACAGTTTCTATGGGATTAATTACTGGTTGTTCTAGTACATTTACCCTAGCAGTATTTGAAACAATTTGAGTACAGGAACCAGATGAAAAAGAAATTTCAACATAATAAAATAATGCTCCCACATTTTCAGTTGGTGGGTTATAAGTATTAGTGTTTGCATCAGAAATTGGAATTCCTCCAAAATTTGTATCTGTAGTATTGTAAAACCATTGATAGGTTGCAGTTCCTGTTCCGTTTTCAAAAACCACTTCTAAAAGCGTTGCAACACTATTTTTACAAACTTCTGATGATAAAGGTTGTGTTGTAATTTTTGGAGTTGGGTTTACAGTAACTACAAAATCCACAGCATCTCCAATACAATCATTATTCTCAGGTATTACTGTATAAGTGACTTGACCATTTGTATTTTGACTATTGATTAAAGTTTGAGTTGGTATTGTATTTGTACTTCCATTGGCTATAAAACCAGTAATACCAGTAGAAGCCACAGCAGACCAAGAAAATGTTGTATTTGCAATACTCGATGTCAAATCAATCGCTACTGTATTTTGATTGGAACATATTTCTTGAGTTAAATTCGTGTTGGTAATCACTGGCTTTTCAAATACTTCAAAAGTTTGGGTTGCTAAATTAGATAGGCCACATTCAGATGTAATTTGTAAGGTTACCTCGTAAATTCCAGGAGCATCGTACACAATATTTCCAGGATCTAAGGTATTTGCTGTTGATGGATTCCCTCCTGTAAATGTCCAATTATAGGTACTACCAGATTCATTAGAAGTACAATTTTGAATAGTTGCTGTTGGATTTATCGTAGGATTATCACAGGCATTATCAATAGGATCAATACTTACTATTGCTGGTTTTTTAACTTCAATTATTTTGGAGTTTGTTTCAATGCCACAACCTGTAATTATTTTTTGTGTTAGTGTATATAAGCCAGCATTCGTAAATAAAAATTGTGGGTTTTCCGAGTTTTGGTCTGTTCCATTGGTAAAAGCCCAAGCTCCAACTGTTTCACAATTGCTTGCAGCATATGTAACTTCCCACTCATAACTAGCAGTACTGCATACTGTATTTTCTGTGGTTGTATTTGTTGCTGCTATATTTAAGGGAATACAGCCTGCCTCTTCATCAATCGTAAAAGTTGGCGTATTTACTTCTTCTATACAAATATTCTTTGTAAAAACATCTGAGCCACATTGTGTTGCTACTGTTAACGTAACTGTATAAGTACCAGAATTTGTATATTGATGTGATTGGTTTGTTGCTGTATTTGCACCATTATCGTTTACGATGGTTCCATCACCAAAATCCCAAATAAAGTTTGCAGCTTTGTTACAATCGTCATTTTCACCAATCAAAGATGTATTTATAAATGCTACATCACTATTGATACAAGCAATTTCTTGGGACTCAAATTCAGCTATTGATGGCGCTAATATTTTAATATTATTGAGGGTTCGTTCAGTTTTTGAACATAAATTTTCTATAGTTAACGTTGCTATGAATTCGCCATTAGGTTCACTACAACTTCCTTCATCATAAACATGACTAAGTTTGCTGTTATTTTGAATTTCAGCATGTGTGTATGTTTCTATGGATGATCCATCACCAAAATCAACACTATACATAGTATCTGGCCAATTCGTTTGCCAGTTTATAATTTCAAAGTCTATTTCTGCATCCGTTAAACATACATTATTGGTAGTTTCAAGACTTGTAATATCTCCTACAGGATGGCTAATGTTTATAACTTGATACTCCAATTCGTTATAACACCCATTTTTACCAAGACCTCTAACTTTCATTGCATATACACCTAACTCTGCATAGGTATGCTCAATTGGAAATTCAATAGAATCTTCTGTAGTTCCATCACCCCAATCTATAGAATAGTTATCCACACAAGGAGATTTTGAGTTATTACCTACATTTACGGTAAATTCAGGATTGGCAATTGTGGCATTATCACAATTATTAAAATCGTTGGCATCTATATCGAAAAATTCAAGATCTGGTTTTGGTATCACTGTTATAAATTTTGCAACAGAACTAAAACAACCATTTTCGTCAGTAACCAATAATGTAACTCCAAACGTTCGTTCTGCTGTAGAGCAGCCAAAATACTCAAAAGAATGAGAGGGGTTTTCTAAATCCGACTGTACATTATCATTAAAATCCCATAGATAAGTAAGCTCTCCAGCACCAGTGGCTTCTGCTGTAAACTGAATAGGTTCACCAGCACAAATCGATGTTTGATCGAATGTAAATTCAACCAAAGGCACAGCGTTCACAAGAATACTGACTTCTTGATCTGCTATTTGAGTAACTTGGGAATTAGCATCTGTAACACTCGTAAGTTTATAATTAAAAGTACCCGCAAAAACTTCTCTAAAGTTAATTTCTGCGATTCCTGCATTGTTAGAGGTAATGCTTTTTTCTGCACCACCATTAATGGTGTACTTAAAAAGATAAGGAGCTGTGCCTTCTGAGCCTTCAAGGGTAATGATCATAATTTCTCTTTCACAAATTTCATTACTGTCGGCTTTTATAGTTACTTTAGGGTTGTAAGCAAAAGCTCCTTTTACATCCGTGTTTTGATGGGCATACGATTTCAACAGCATGCAACCAAGCACTATGACAGCAAAAAGTATAAGGTTCTTATTGCGTAAAACGGGTAAATGCTGTTTAAACTTCATATCTTATATAAGAACTATTGGCAGCAACACAAAAAAGACTTTATTTTTAATACAATAAGTCTTGTTTTTAGAAAAGTTGCAATTTTTTTAACAATCAAATTTAGTTAAAATATTCCTAAAAGAATCTTATTTCATATCCTAAAATCAATGAAATTCCGTGAACAAGTATTCTTGAAAACCATACAAAAGGGTTGCTTTTAAACTGGGTAGCGCATGTGTATTGCACCTATAAGCCTCTAATTTATTTCATCTTTTATTATTTTTTCTTTTTCAATTCCTGTTTTTAGATTGCCTCGTAAACTCGCAATGACTTACGAGTTTTCAACTATTGCTATTTCATCCTCGGTCAAACCATACAACTCATAAACCATAGTATCTATTGCTGCGTCTGTTTGGTTAATTTGGGTTTGTAAGGCTTGTGCTTTTTGTTTGTTTTCTTCAAAAAGATCTAACCATTCAAACTCATCTTTTTTGGTTAGGGTTGGCACTTCTTGTAAGTTGTCTTTTAAACGTTGCTTATTGCTTGTTTTAATAGCTTTATTTAGCTCTTTTATAAAGTCTCCAAATTCTAAATTTAATTATTTTCGCCTATAAAAGAGTATAATTTAGCACTAAAAAACCACAATTTTGGGCTTGTAAGCTTGTTAAAAAGCCTCAAAAAAGCGCTTATTTTCTATAAAAAGGCACCAAATATTCGTTAAAAGCGCTTTAAAAACTGCATCAGGATGCAGTAAAAGTTGCCTCAAGACGCGATTAAAGTTGCGTCTTGATGCAATTTTGGCTAAAATTCAAAAAAAAGCAACAAAAAAAGCGACAATAACTAGGTTATTGTCGCTTTAAAATGAAGCAAATAAATGCTTACATGCGCTTTAACTTAACTCACTTTTCTAAAAGTTAAATCGTTTAACAAGGCTCGCATTTTTTTTGCAGGTCTAAATAATATTCTAGCCTTTTTAACGGCATTGGCAGTAACTTCTTCCTCCGTTTCAAAACCATCTGAACTTAAACTTACTTGAAAGTTTCCTAACTTTCCTAAACGCACAATGCGCCCTTCTTTAAGTTCTCTAATAATATTTTTTTCAAGAACGTTTAACACAGCAATACAATCTGTATCTGTTACTGTACATTGTTCTGAAATTAAAACTGCTAAAGACTCAAAGTCTACGCTTCCGTTTGGACTTACAGCAGCATAATATTTTTCTGGTGCTACTAAATCTCTTGGATTTTTTCTGGTAATCGTTTTATATGTAATCGACATAATATTAAATGTTAAATAAGTATTACTTTTAAAAAAGGTAGTAATACAAAAACCTGATAGAATGCGCTTTAAAAACTCAGCAAATTGCCAATAAGGTACACGTCTTTATACAGTATTACCAAGTAGCAAAAACCACTACTCAGGAGTTAAGATGTTAAAAGTTAAGTCATTATCTTACCAAATGCAGCATGATGGACTGCTTTAAATTTATAAAAATAAATTTGGTAAGCTATAAGAAGTATTGTAATTTTAAAGTGCAAATCAAAACTACGCACTTCTTATAGTGTTACCGTTTTAAAAAAGGCCTTAAAGCATCATCTTTAAGGTTTTTTTTTGCTAAACTACAAAGTGTTCTTTTGTTTTTTAAGACATGAGAAATAAATCTTTGTTTTCTTTTTTTTTTAGGAATCTAATCTATAAACAATTAAAGTCTAGCCATGTAAATTTCGGAGTTATGGCTTGTATAACAAAGCTTTACTTATACACAAAACCCATGATTTGTAAACAAATTGCCTATTTTTTTTGCTTATTTGCAAAAACCCCTGCTTATTTAGCTTTTTTTTATCAAAAGAAATACTAGGATATCTTTTAAAAAAAAGTGTTTTAAAGAAAAGAATAACAAAAACTATAGCAGGTTATCTGGCTAGGGATTGTACGATTCAATACCTGTTTAGCATATTGCTAAAATTCTGTCTATATAAATAAAGTTTACGATTTGCTTAGAGCATAAGAATTTTAGTTTCTAAACTAGTTTTCTATACAATTTTTTATTAAAAATCATCATAATTTACATTGTAGAATCCATTTTAAGTTTAAAATACACAACAACTCTTCATTGAAGTTTTATAATGATCTTATAATTTGAAAACCCACTGAGTTCGGTTTTTAAAGTTTTCTGTCTTCTGGTTATGCAAGTCATATGCTTCTAAAATTATATTTTCTTCTTTAGAATCTTCCCCTTTATACTTCCTATAGATGTCATCTACATCAAACTCATTTGGCAAGATTTGGAGCATTAAAAAAAACCTTATCTATCTGTTGATGAATAAGGCTTAGTTAATAATTTAAAATGATGCTTTCTTTGTTCTTTGGAAAAGCTTTTTGTTTCTTATTTAACCAAATATTAGGGCCAATAATATCTCTATAGGAAATTACTTTCTTATTTTTTTATAAGTAATTCTACATTTCATAGGGCATTGTCCTTTTTATTTTTTGACTTGATCTAAGTTAAATAGAATATGTAATTTATATGATAGCATAGCTTTATCTTTTTGGTTGTTAATGAATTGTGAAAAACTTTTAATTAGGTATTTATATATTTTTTATACCTTTAATTTTATTAATATAAAAATTTATAAGAATGGGAAAATTTGTTATTTCTAAAAGAACCAATGGAGAGTTTCAGTTTAACTTAAAAGCTAATAATGGTCAAGTAATATTAACGAGTGAAGGGTATTCTTCAAAAGCTGGTTGTGAAAATGGTATATTATCTGTTAAAACGAACTCTCAAGATGACTCTAAATTTGATAAAAAAACATCCTCTAATGGCAAACCTTATTTCAATTTAAAAGCTAGTAATGGTCAAATTATTGGCACGAGTGAAATGTATGAAAGTACAAGTGGAAGAGATAATGGTATTGCATCTGTAAAAAGCAATGCACCATCAGCATCTACAGAAGATTTATCTTAATAACTTAAATTTATTTAGAACTAATTGGAGCTTAATTTTAAGCTCCTTTTTTATATATAATCAATTTTAATATGGGGTACTTTTAAAATACCTTATTGAACGTTAGATTATAATTTAGAGAATCCAATAAAGTACTATAAAACTTCTACAAACCCTTATAAAACTTATAGAAAACAAAAAAGCCTCACATTTCTGTGAAGCTTTAAGTGAGCCCTGGAGGATTCGAACCTCCGACCGCCTCCTTAGAAGGGAGGTGCTCTATCCAGCTGAGCTAAGAGCCCGTAGTTTTTATGTTTCTACGAAAACAGTGTCGGGGTGGCAGGATTCGAACCTGCGACCTCCTCGTCCCAAACGAGGCGCGATGACCGGGCTACGCTACACCCCGAAAATAAATTATTAATTACGAATAAAAAACAATTTAATTTCTTTACTTTATATATTATTTGCGGAGAGACAGGGACTCGAACCCTGGCGACAGTTACCCGTCGACAGATTAGCAATCTGCTCCATTACCACTCTGGCACCTCTCCTACTTTATGAACTTATTTGCATTTGTTTAAATGCGAGTGCAAATGTAATATTAGAATTACAATTTAGCAAGATGTTTTTAACTTTTTTCTGTATTTTTTTTATTCTGGATATTCTACTCGTAAATGATAGATATTCATCAATTTTTTTTTGATGACTTTTTTGATCACTTTTATCTCTCTAAATGTAATATCTGAGTTTAAAAATTGATTATCTGCCATTTGTTTATCAATAATTTTATCAATTAAATTACTGATAGACTGCGCTGTAGGATTTTTAATACTTTTTGAGGCAGCTTCAGCAGCATCACACATCATTAAAATAGCGGTTTCTTTAGAGAATGGAATCGGGCCTTTATATTGAAAGTTTTTAATATCAATTTTTGTATCTGGATTTAATTCTTGCTCCTTTTTATAAAAATAGTAAGTAGAACTTGTTCCATGATGTGTTCTTATAAAATCTATAATTCTATCTGGTAAATTATATTTCTTGGCTAATTCTACTCCTTTTATAACATGATCTGTTATGATTTTAGAACTATCTCTAGGTGATAAATCGTTATGAGGATTTACGCCTGTAGATTGATTTTCTATAAAATACATAGGATTAAGCATCTTTCCAATATCATGATATAACGCACCTGTTCTTACTAACATGGAGTTTGCTCCTATTTCATTGGCTGCAGCTTCTGCTAAATTTGCTACTTGCATAGAGTGCTGAAAAGTTCCTGGGGCTTTTTCATTTAATTCTCTTAACAGTTTTGCATTTGTGTTTGATAATTCTAAAAGTGTAACATCAGAAACCAACCCAAAAACTTTTTCATACATATAAATTAAAATAATCGACAAAAAGGATAATAAACCATTCATGGCAAATAGAATAAAATAATCCCAATTAATTTGTGATGCATTGCCTTCTTTTATAATTGAAAAAGCAAAATAAGTAATCATATAAATACCTGTAATCTGCGCAACAGATATAAATAAATTAGCTCTTTTATACAACTCAGAGACTGTAAGTATGGTAACAATACCTGCAATAATATGGAGATAAATAAATTCAAAACTATTAGGAACAATATATCCTAAAAGCAGTACTGTTAAAACATGAGTAAACAAACCCAATCTAGCATCAAAAAATGCTTTTATAATTATTGGTAATATACTTAAGGGAACCACATACAAATAGTCTGCGTTATATTTGATAACCAATGTTTGAATAAAAATGATGGCAAATACATTAAAAAATATAAAAGTTACTTTGTTATTGTTTTCAAAAATTTCTATTCTATATTTATGCAGAAATAATAATAGCATCAATAATGCAAGTGACACTAAAATTGTGTATCCAAACACAATCCAGTTATAATTAGAATCTGTCCAAACTTTTGATGCTGACTCACTTTTTAACGAATTTAGAATAGCGAGTTTTTTACCTTCTACAATCCCCCCTTTTAAAATTATTAATTCGCCTTCTGTAACTTTACCTTTGGTGTATGAAATTTTACCAATTTCGTTTTCTATTACTTTATTCGTATATATTTCATCGAAAGTAACGTTTGGTTTTACAATACCTGCTAATATATTTAAGAGCGATTTTTGTCCGTAATTATAAGGTTCTTTTCCTAAGTTAATTTTAATGATTTTTAATACATCTTTAGAAGTCAATAAGTTTTTAAATGAAACATCCTCTACTTCATTATCTTTTTTTAAAGCTATAATTTGATTATTATCAGCAACTACATTTTCACTTGCTACTTCTAAAAACCCTGAATTATAAATTTTATTAATAATACTTTCACCAATTACTTCAAGGCGATTTATTTCAGTAATGGATAATGAATCCTCTACTTTTAAAATTCCTATTCTGTTTTTAAAAGTTTCATTTACTTTAGATACAACATCTGTTTTGTAGTTAAAATAAAGTTTGGAATTCGCTTTAATCTCTTTCTTTTCTAATGAAATTTCTTCATCCGTTTTTTGAATCGCAAAATCGAATGTTGCATACAAATTATCATATTTCCAAAGTTGCCCGTTGTTAAAATCATATTTAAACTGCCCTCCTTTTGGAAATAAATACACAATAGCAACCGTAGTAATTAAAAACAAAATTACCTTGTAGATAATCGTATTGTTTCTATATATTTTATTTACAAATTCACTCATAAAAATTTTGTTATTTACACAAACTTAGTGCAAATATACGAACGCAAAAAATTACACCTGTATTTAAGATTTCTTTTTGATTTAAAATGGTTAATTTAGCACCAGAATTAAAAACGAAATAACACTTAAATATCACGCATGAAAGACGTAGTAATTGTATCTGTAGCAAGAACTCCTATTGGAAGTTTTATGGGTAGTTTATCATCAATACCTGCAACAATTTTAGGAGCAACTGCCATAAAAGGAGCATTAAGTAAAATAAATTTAGATCCAAATTTAGTTCAAGAAGTTTTTATGGGGAATGTAGTTTCTGCTGGTTTAGGACAAGCACCTGCAAGACAAGCTGCAATTCATGCTGGTATTCCAAATACTGTTCCTTGTACAACTGTAAACAAAGTATGTGCTTCTGGTATGAAATCGATTATGCTAGCTGCCCAAACCATTGCTTTAGGTGATGCTGATATTGTTATTGCTGGTGGTATGGAAAACATGAGCTCTATTCCTCATTATCAACATGCAAGAAATGGATCGAAATTTGGACCAATTACGATGGAAGATGGGTTGCAAAGAGATGGTTTGGTAGATGCCTATGAGAATGTTGCAATGGGTGTTTGTGCAGATGAATGTGCTACTGAATACGGTTTTTCTAGAGAAGATCAAGATGCATTTGCTATACAATCTTATGAACGTTCTGCAAAAGCTTGGAGCGAAGGTAAATTTGCTGATGAAATTGTACCAGTTTCAATACCACAAAGACGTGGAGAAGATATTGTTTTTTCTGAAGACGAAGAGTTTAAGAATGTAAAAATGGATAAAATTCCTGCTTTAAGAGCGGCTTTTACAAAAGATGGAACAGTTACTGCTGCAAACGCATCTACTATTAATGATGGTGGAGCTGCTTTAGTTTTAATGTCTGCTGAGAAAGCAAAAGAATTAAATATTACACCACTTGCAAAAATACTAAGTTATGCAGATGCTGCTCACGAACCAAAATGGTTTACAACTGCGCCTGCAAAAGCATTACCAAAAGCGTTGGCAAAAGCAAATATATCTATTAATGATGTAGATTATTTTGAATTAAATGAAGCTTTTTCTATTGTTGGTTTGGCAAACATGAAACTTTTAAATATTACTGATAAAAATACAAATGTAAATGGTGGTGCTGTTTCTTTAGGACATCCTTTAGGCGTTTCTGGAGCTAGAGTTGTTATTGCATTAACATCTATTTTAAAACAAAATAATGCAAAAATTGGAGCTGCTGCTATCTGTAATGGTGGTGGTGGTGCTAGTGCATTAATTATTGAAAGAATTTAATTTTATACAATTTGTACGGAATTTGTAATTTAAGTATTGTTCCTTTAAGAGCAGCACCTTCAGACTCATCAGAAATGGTGAGTCAAATTTTATTTGGAGAGTTTTTTACAATTCTTGAACAACAAAAATATTGGAGTAAAATTCGATTGGCTTCCGATGATTTTGAGGGCTTTATAGATCATAAACAATTTGAAAAAATTTCTGAAGATTTATATCAAAAATTAGTATTAGATGCTCCTGTTTATAGTGGCGAGTTCGTCGATTTCATAACAGATGCTACAAATAATCTATTAACAATTCCTATAGGATCGAGATTGCCTTTTTTTGCTGATCATCATTTTTTTATCAATTCTAAAAAATATAATTACCAAGGTAAAGTATTTTCTAATAAAATGGCTAAAAGTGAAATAATTCGAAACGCTTTTACTTTTTTAAACGCTCCTTTTTTATGGGGAGGCAAAACTCCTTTTGGTATAGATTGTTCTGGTTTTACTCAAATGGTTTATAAAATTTGTGGTTATAAATTATTAAGAGATGCAAAACAGCAAGCAAAACAAGGAGAGGTTTTAAGTTTTATTGAAGAGAGTGAACCTGGAGATTTAGCTTTTTTTGATAATGATGAAGGAGAAATAATTCACGTTGGTATTATTTTAAAAGATTATCATATTATTCATGCACATGGTAAAGTAAGAATTGACACTTTAGATCATAGTGGTATTTTTAACCACGATTTGCAAACGCACACTCATAAATTAAGAGTTATTAAAAAAATTATATAAAAAAACCGAAATCGTAAGATTTCGGTTTTTATTTTTTATCAATTAGAAAGATTACATACCTCTCATTTTTTTATAGATAGGTCTTAAAGTCTCAGCTTTTTTATTCCCTGTAAGGTCATAAATATTTAAAAGAGATTTTACAGTATCTTCAGTTCTACCAAGTTCATCTGCTTTCTCTAAATAAGGAAGTGCTTTATTATACAACGCTTTTTGTTTTAGCTCTAATTCATCATATTTTTTAAAGTTAGATAAATTTTTATTCATTTCCTCTACAATAGCTTGTTCTCCAGATAAAATCGCTACAGATATATTCATATAAGCATCAGCATATTCTGGATCTAACTCAATAGCTCTTTTATAGTATTCAATAGCTTCTTCAGATTTTCCTTGGTTATGATTTACAACACCTAGATTAAAAAATAGAGTAGGGTTTTCAGGATCTAATTGTACAGCTTCTTCCATTAATTCTTGAAATTTATCCATCTTCTCTAACTTGATGTACAATTGAGCTTCGTTTAATAAAAGATTTAAATCTTTAGGCTCATTCTTTCTTGCTTCTTTAATAGCAACAACTGCTTCATCCGTTTTACCTTGCGCAATTAGAATAAAACTAAGATTCTTTATAATATCTGCTTGTTTAGACTCAGTATTTTCGTCTGTTGGTGTACTGTATTGACCAGTTTTCACCATTAAATCTCTTTGACTTTTTCCTCCTAAATTTTCTTTAACTCCAGTTTCTTTGTTCACTGCAAAATATTGCGTGGTAACACCTGTATACCCAATATCTTGTAATTCTTTATAATACTCAAAAGAAGTATCATAATCTTTCTGTAAAGAAGCACTCACAGCAGCATTGTATAAAAAAATGGTGTCAGTAGGACTTAACTTATATGTTAAATAGAAATTTTTAGTAGCAGTAACATAATCTTTATCATCATTATAAGCATTAATTGCCTTATTTGAAACAAACTGAATTAATTCATTTAACTTTGGTTTCGCTTCATTTGTATATTTCGATTTTCCACTTTCTTTTTCTATTTCAAACAATTTATCATAAGCTTCAACAGCTTTTTCTACGTTCGATTTTCCATAAGCAGAACCTTTTAAGTAATAATACCAAGCTTCATATTTTTGTTCTATGGCACTTTCATTACCTTCTAAAGCTGCAATTCCTTCTTGTGCAGTTTTAAAGTCGCTTTTATCGATAGCTTTATCGATAGTTCTTAATTCTTTTTTTTGCGCAAACATTCCAATTGACATCAATCCTAATGAAATTGCTATAATCTGTTTTTTCATTTTAATATGTGTTTAATTTATAATTACTCTTTATTATCTTCTGTATCATTTTCAATATCCGTGCCATTTTCTGTTTGTTCTTCAGAATTAGTATCAATAGCCTCTAAGTTTTCATCCTCTGCTTCTACCTCTTCATCTTCATGCATCACTTTAGCTACAGCAGCAATACTGTCATCTTCTTTGATCTTAATTAAACGAACACCTTGTGTTGCACGCCCCATAACACGTAAATCTTCTACAGCCATTCTAATGGTTAAGCCAGATTTATTAATAATCATTAAATCATTAGAATCATCAACATTTTTAATCGCTACTAAATTACCTGTTTTTTCAGAAATGTTAAGCGTTTTAACACCTTTACCTCCTCTATTGGTAATTCTATAATCCTCTAGTTTAGAACGTTTTCCATATCCTTTTTCAGAAACCACTAAAATATTGCTTTCCATATCGTTTACAGCAACCATACCAATTACTTCATCATTTTCATGTTGTAAAGTTATTCCACGAACTCCAGAAGCTGTTCTTCCCATTGGTCTTGTTTTTGCTTCTTCAAAACGAATCGATTTCCCAGATGCTAAAGCCAACATTACTTGACTATCTCCTGTTGTTAATTTTGCTGATAATAATTCATCACCTTCTTTGATAGTGATTGCATTAATACCATTTGTTCTTGGACGCGAATATTGCTCTAAAGAAGTCTTTTTAACTTGACCTTTTTTGGTAGCCATAATTACATAATGACTATTAATGTATTCTTCGTCTTTTAAATCTTGTGTTACTAAAAATGCTTTTACAGAATCATCAGGTTCTATATTGATTAAGTTCTGCATTGCTCTACCTTTGGTGTTTTTACCACCTTCAGGAATTTCATACACACGCATCCAGAATACTTTTCCTTTTTGTGTAAAGAACATCATATATTGATGATTTGTACCAACAAATAAATGCTCTAAGAAATCTTCATTTCTTGTAGTTGCTCCTTTTTGACCTCTACCTCCTCTATTTTGAACTTTATATTCATCTAAATTTGTACGTTTTAAATATCCAGCATTAGAGATTGTTACCACAACTTTTGTGTCAGGAATCATATCTTCAATACGCATATCACCTCCAGCATATTCTATAATAGATCTACGCTCATCACCATACTTATCTTTAATATGTAATAATTCTTCTTTGATAATTTCATAACGTCTTGATTCGTTCGCTAAAATATCTTTCAAATCCGTAATTGTTAACATAATTTCGTCAAACTCTGCACGTAATTTGTCTTGCTCTAAACCTGTTAGTTGACGCAAACGCATTTCTACAATTGCCTTTGCTTGAATTTCAGTCAACTCAAAACGTTCAATTAAACTTTCTCTAGCCTCATCTGCATTACCAGAAGCTCTAATTATTTTTATAACTTCATCAATATTATCTGAAGCAATAATTAATCCTTCTAAAATATGCGCTCTAGCTTCTGCTTTCTTTAATAAAAATTCTGTTCTACGAACAATAACTTCATGTCTGTGTTCAACAAAATAATGTATTAATTGTTTTAGATTTAATTGTTCTGGTCTTCCTTTTACTAAGGCAATATTATTTACACTAAAAGAAGTTTGTAGTTGAGTGTATTTAAATAATTTGTTTAATACGATATTAGGAATTGCATCACGCTTTAAAATATAGACAATTCGCATTCCATTTCTATCAGACTCATCACGAATATTGGCAATACCAGAAAGTTTTTTCTCGTTTACCAAATCAGCAGTTTTCTTGATCATGTCTGCTTTATTCACTTGGTAAGGAATTTCAGTTACAATAATGCACTCACGTCCTTTTATCTCTTCAATAATAGCTTTTGCACGCATAACAATACGTCCACGACCTGTATGAAAAGCCTCTCTAACACCATCATAACCATAAATTATTCCACCTGTTGGAAAATCTGGTGCAGTTATATGTTGCATTAACTCATCAATCTCAATATCGTTATTATCAATATAAGCAATGGTTCCGTTAATAACTTCTGTTAAGTTATGAGGTGCCATATTTGTAGCCATACCAACAGCAATTCCTGAAGCTCCATTTACCAATAGATTAGGAATCTTAGTTGGTAAAACAGTAGGTTCTTGCAAAGTATCATCGAAATTTAAACGATGATCTACAGTATCTTTTTCAATATCAGCCAACATATCTTCTGATATTTTTTGCATTCTAACCTCTGTATAACGCATTGCTGCAGGCGAATCTCCATCTACAGAACCAAAGTTTCCTTGGCCATCAACCATCATGTAACGTACACTCCAACTCTGTGCCATACGCACCATAGAATCGTACACAGAAGTATCTCCATGAGGATGATACTTTCCTAAAACTTCCCCAACAATTCTTGCAGACTTCTTGTAAGACCCTGTTGCTTTAATTCCTAACTCGTGCATACCATACAAAACTCTTCTATGAACTGGTTTTAAACCATCTCTAACATCTGGCAATGCTCTTGAAACTATTACTGACATTGAATAATCAATGTATGCAGATTTCATCTGCTCTTCAATATTAATTGGAATTAATTTTTCCCCTTCTGACATATATAATTCTTATTAGTATTTATCCAAATTTTTAAAACAAGGCAAGATACTATTTCTTACAGTATCTACAAAGGTTTTATCGACTGTAAAACATCATAGTTATCAACATTTTTTGATAATTTTTAACAGTCTTTTATTTGTTTCATTTGTAATAGTTTTATACCTTTAATTTATTAGTCAGTTTGTCAGTTTTTTATATTGGCATCTTTTTTGTAATTATGTAAAAAAGAAAGAGACTAATTTTACCTCAAGACAAAAGAAATATGGACGATAATTTTTCACCAAAAGTAAGAGATGTAATCACCTTCAGTAAAGAAGAAGCCTTAAGATTAGGGCATGAATTTATTGGAACAGAACATCTTTTATTAGGTTTAATAAGAAAAGGGGATGGAAAAGCAATTGAGATATTAACAGCATTTGATGTTGATTTAATTTTGCTGCGTAAAAAGTTAGAGCAACTAAACCCATCTAACCCAACATTTATAGAAAACACAGACAAACCTAGTTTACGCTTAACAAGGCAAGCTGAAAAAGCTCTAAAAACTACTTTTTTAGAAGCTAAATTATATCAAAGTGAAGCTATTGATACAGCTCATTTACTACTTTGTATTTTAAGAAATGAAAACGACCCAACTACAAAGTTGATTCAGAAATATCATGTAAATTATGATGAAGCAAAAGCTTTATACAAACAATTACATGTAGATGATGTTGATGATGCTATTTTACCAACAAACCCAATTGCAGAAACGCCTTCTGATGATAGTTATCCGTCAGAAAAATCAAATCCTTTTGAACAACAAAAAGGAAAAACCATCAAAAAATCGAAAACACCTGTTTTAGATAATTTTGGTAGAGATTTAACAGATTTAGCAGAAAAAGGAAAACTAGATCCTGTTGTGGGTCGTCAAAAAGAAATTGAGCGTGTTTCGCAAATTTTAAGTCGAAGAAAAAAGAACAATCCAATGTTAATTGGAGAACCTGGAGTTGGTAAATCTGCCATTGCTGAAGGTTTAGCGTTGCGAATTGTAGATAGAAAAGTATCTAGAATTTTGTTTGATAAACGTATTGTTTCTTTAGATTTAGCAAGTTTGGTTGCTGGTACAAAATATAGAGGTCAGTTTGAAGAACGCATGAAAGCCTTAATGAACGAGCTTGAAAAGAATGATGATATTATTCTTTTTATTGATGAAATTCATACCATAGTTGGTGCTGGAGGAGCCACTGGTTCTTTGGATGCTTCTAACATGTTAAAACCTGCTTTGGCAAGAGGCGAAATACAATGTATTGGTGCTACAACTTTAGATGAATTTAGAACAAATATCGAAAAAGATGGTGCTTTAGAACGTCGTTTTCAAAAGGTAATTGTAGAACCAACTTCTGTAGAAGAAACTATTCAGATTTTACAAAATATTAAAAATAAATATGAGGAACATCATCATGTAAATTATACAGATGATGCTATTGAAGCGTGTGTAAAATTAACGAACAGATATATGACTGATCGTTATTTACCAGACAAAGCCATTGATGCTTTAGATGAAGCTGGTTCTCGAATTCATATCACAAATATTATTGTTCCTAAACAAGTTTTGGAATTAGAATCTCAATTAGAAATAATTCGCGATTTAAAAACAAAAGCCGTTAATGGACAAAAATATGAGGAAGCTGCCAAGTTAAGAGACGATGAAAAGAACATGGAAGCTGCTTTAAATTCTGCTCAAAAACAATGGGAAGATGACTCTAAATTAAACAGAGAAATTGTTACTGAAGATAATGTTGCAGAAGTAGTTTCTATGATGACAGGAATTCCTGTTAACAGAGTTGCAGAAGCAGAAAGCCACAGATTGCATGAATTACCTGCCATGATTAAAGGTAAAGTAGTTGGGCAAGATGAAGCTGTTACCAAAGTTGTAAAAGCGATTCAAAGAAATAGAGTTGGTCTAAAAGACCCTAACAAACCAATTGGTTCTTTTATTTTCTTAGGACAAACTGGTGTTGGTAAAACGCAATTAGCAAAAGTTTTAGCACGTGAATTATTTGATTCTGACGATTCTTTAATTAGAATTGATATGAGTGAATATATGGAGAAATTTGCAATTTCTCGTTTAATTGGTGCACCTCCAGGATATGTAGGTTATGAAGAAGGTGGACAATTAACAGAAAAAGTTCGTAGAAAACCGTATTCTGTAATCTTGTTAGATGAAATTGAAAAAGCGCATCCAGATGTATTTAATATGTTATTACAAATTTTAGATGATGGACATATTACTGATAGTCTAGGACGTAAAATCGATTTTAGAAATACCATTATTATCATGACTTCTAACATTGGAGCTCGTCAATTAAAAGATTTTGGTGGTGGAGTTGGTTTTGGAACTTCCTCTAAAGCTGCACAAGCAGATGAATATGCAAAAGGAATTATTGAAGGAGCTTTAAAGAAATCTTTTGCACCAGAATTCTTAAACAGAATTGATGATGTTATTGTTTTTAATGCTTTAGAAAGAGAAGATATTCATTCTATTATTGATATTGAATTAGACAAACTTTTAAACAGAATATTAGATTTAGGCTATACTTTAAACTTAAGTGAAAAAGCAAAAGATTATATTGCAGATAAAGGTTTCGATAAAAAATATGGTGCAAGACCATTAAAAAGAGCCATTCAGAAATATATTGAAGATGCTTTAGCTGAAGAAATTGTAAACTCCAACCTTACTGAAGGAGATGTGATTGCAATGGATTTAGACGAAGATAAGAATGAGCTTACCATAAATATTGTAAAAGGTGAAAAGAAGAAAGAAACTAGAACAGAAAGTAATTCTAAATAGTATTTCTTTTTTAATTGATATAAAAACTCGCATTTATTGCGAGTTTTTTGTTTTGGTTTAGTTTGATAGTTTATTAAAAATAGTAATCTTAGATAGTAAACAAAAAAACGCTTGGAAAATCCAAGCGTTTTATAATTTATATGAATTGTTAATCTAAAAATCAGCGTTTACATCCCAAGCTTCTAGAATATCTTTTAAAGTTTTAATAAACATTCCACCTAAAGCACCATTTACAACTCTATGATCATAAGAATGAGAAACAAACATTTTTTGTCTGATTCCAATAAAATCTCCTTCTGGAGTTTCAATAACTGCTGGTACTTTTCTAATAGCTCCTAAAGCTAAAATAGCAACTTGCGGTTGGTTAATTATTGGTGTTCCCATTACAGAACCAAAACTACCAACATTCGTAACTGTATAAGTTCCACCTTGAATTTCATCTGGTTTTAAAGCGTTATTTCTTGCTCTATTTGCCAAATCGTTCACAGCTTTTGTCATCCCTACTAAATTCAACTGGTCTGCATTTTTAATTACAGGCACAATTAAATTTCCATCAGGTAAAGCAGCAGCCATTCCTAAATTTATATTTTTCTTTTTAATGATGCTATCGCCATTTAAAGCAATATTTATCATTGGATATTTTTTTATGGTTGCAGCAATTGCATGCATCAAAATTGGCGTAAAAGTTAGTTTTTCTCCTTCTCTTTTTAAGAAAGCATCTTTTACTTTACCTCTCCATTTTACAATATTGGACACATCAATTTCAATAAACGATTGTACATGAGCAGAAGTCTGAACAGAATCTACCATGTGTTTTGCAATCAATTTACCCATTCTGCTCATTTCAATGATTTCATCACCTCCATTAACAGAAACAGGACTTACTTTTGAAACCGTTTTTTCAGCAACTTTTTCAGTTGATTTTGGAGTTTCAACCTTAGCTGAAGTTTCTTTTTGAGTTCCTGTACCTTTATTTTTTAAGTACAATAAAATATCGTCTTTTGTTACTCTATTATCTTTTCCTGTTCCAGAAATTGTTTCTAATTCGTCCATAGAAACTCCTTCTTTTTGAGCAATATTTCTTACTAAAGGCGAATAAAATTTACCAGAATCGGAGTTTTTAGCAATTGGAGTTTCTACAACTTCAGCAGCTTTTTCGATTGTCTTCTCTACTTCCTTAACTTCTTTTAAAGTTTCCTCACCCTTTTTTGGAGCAGCATTTTCTATATTAGAATCTCCTCCATCAGTTTCTATCAAAGCAATTGTTTCACCAACAGCAACAACTTCATCTTTTTGAAAACGAATTTCAATCAACTTCCCTTCTACTTCACTTGGCACTTCAGAATCTACTTTATCAGTTGCAATTTCTACAACAGCTTCATCCAATTCAATAGTATCACCAACCTCTTTTAACCAAGAAGTGATTGTTGCTTCTGCAACACTTTCGCCCATTTTAGGGAGTTTTAATTCAAAAATTGCCATTTTATCTGTTTTAAGAGATTGTAAAAGTACAAAAAAGGGATGATTTTACATTTAAATATATCATAAAAAAAAGCAGTTTGAAAATTAATATTTTTAAACTATTCTTATTTTTAAATTAAAAAAAATGTTTATTTTGTTTTATTTGATATATAAACTGCACTTATTTTACGAAATTCACATCAATATTTTTAAAACCTAAGAATCAATTTTTAAAATGTAATCTACTAAAAAACAAAAAACTTAAGGTTTCTATAAAGCAATATTGTAACATTAAACCCAATCTTTAGGATTTTCTAAAACTGCCAAAAGTTTAGCTTCTTCTGAGTTTTCTTCTGGTTGATGATTGTATTTCCATTGCACAACTGGTGGCAAACTCATTAAAATACTTTCAATTCTACCATTGGTTTTTAGGCCAAAAAGTGTTCCTCTATCGTGCACTAAATTAAACTCTACATACCTTCCTCTTCTTACTTCTTGCCAATCTTTATGTTCTTTTGTAAACTTTAATTGTTTTCTTTTTTCAACAATTGGCACATAGCTTTCTAAAAAACTATTCCCAACTTCTGTCACAAAATTGAATCGATCTTCAATTGAAAATTCTTCGTTTTCTTTTAAATAATCAAAAAACAAACCTCCAATTCCTCTTGCTTCGTTTCTGTGTGCATTCCAAAAATATTCGTCACATGTTTTTTTAAACTTCGGATAAAATTCTTGATGATGTTGATCACAAGCGGATTTACAAACCGTGTGAAAATGAGTTGCATCTTCATCAAACAAATAATAAGGTGTTAAATCTTGACCTCCACCAAACCATTGAGTTACAATATTTCCATCAGCATCGTACATTTCGAAATAGCGCCAATTTGCGTGTACTGTAGGTATAAACGGATTAATAGGATGCAAAACCAAACTTAACCCACAAGCAAAGAAATTACCTTCTTTTACTTTAAATTGATTTCTTAAAGCTTCAGGTAATTCACCATGAACTGCAGAAATATTTACACCTCCTTTTTCGAAGATTGCACCATTTTCTATCACTCTAGTTCTTCCTCCTCCACCTTCTTTTCTTTCCCAAAGATCTTCCTCAAAGGTAGCTTTTCCATCTACTTTTTCTAAAGTTGATGTAATTGTATCTTGTAAGTTTTCTATGTATTTGTAAAATTTATTTTTCATAAACGATTTCGTGTTTGTTGTGCATCAATTTAACCGTTTTTTTAGATGCTGCTGTTACAGAAAGTGGTAAAACAATAATAATTCCAATAACAGGAATTAATAAAAAAAGCATAAATACAATTCCGTTTCCGATTGCAAAACCTTTATTTTTTCTAACAAAATTGATGCTTTCTTTATAGTTTAAATGACGTTCTAAAGTATAATCCATATTTCCAAAACCTGCATAATATGCTTGAACTATAAATAATAAAATAGTTGAAAATATATTTACAATTGGAATAAATTTTAATAGTAAGATTGGAAATGTAAATAAAAGTTCGCGAATTAGATTTCTAACATTAATTCTGATTCCTCTTATTAATTGTTCTGTATTGCTTGTTTTTCTGTGTAAATGTTTTGTTTCTCCATAATAATGATGTTCAATTTTTTCTGAAACAGGACTCATAAATGGCGCAGAAAAAGCCATGATAATATGCTTGTATAAAATTAAGCCAATAACCAAAACAATAATTCCGCCAACAAAATTACTAATGGCAGTAAAACCTTCTTTTCCCCAATCCCAAATCCATAATTTAGCAATTACGCCACCAACATTATCATATAAAACGTACACTTCTACTCCAATTAAAACCGCTGTTAGAATGCTTATTAGAATAGGAACTATAAAATACTTCCAGAGTTTTAATTCAGAAATTAATGCAAAAGCACCTGTATATTCTTTAATTCCTAAAACAATGTTTTTTATCATTTTCAGCTGATTTTTCTTTTCTAAAAAT
Source organism: Polaribacter vadi (assembly GCF_001761365.1). Taxonomy (NCBI): domain Bacteria; kingdom Pseudomonadati; phylum Bacteroidota; class Flavobacteriia; order Flavobacteriales; family Flavobacteriaceae; genus Polaribacter; species Polaribacter vadi. The sequence continues at coordinate 1,049,292 of NZ_CP017477.1, forward strand.
AATTTATTTTTCTAAATAAACTAATTGGTTCTCTAAATTTTTAAATTCTGATGTATGTTTTACTTGAACTGCATTAGTAAATTCATTTTTTAAAGAAATTACAATCGTTTCTGTTGATTTTTCTTTTAAATCCAAAAACTTATTTCTACCAAATTGGTTATTGTGTAAATCCATAAGTCTTGCCATTTCTTTATTGGGCGAAAATTCTTCATGCCAATCTGTAATTATTTTTGTCCAATTTAAAACAGCTTCTACATCTGAACTAAATTTAGCACTTTCTTTTGCAATTAATATATTCCATAAAGCGTGACGAAATGCGTTTGCTTTATTATCTTGATCATGAATACCTGGAAATTCTTTTTGCGCAATTCTAATTGTAAAATATGTTGCTTTTGCAGTCGCAAACATAAATAACGGATGTTGTAGAAACCATAGAAACAGAATCCACAGTTGTTTAAAATTTAAGCTTTTTATAATATTCCAAAATGACATTTATAGTTTTTTTTGCTTTTAAGAAATTCTGAATTTGTTCTAAATTCTATTGACTGGCAAAAGTTTGCGTTAGCGATTGAAATGGCATCCTTTTGCCTTTTTTAGGCAAAAGATACAATAGAAAGCGCGACCTTTTTAGGGAACGCCAAAAATATTATAATTATTGAAACCTGCAAGATTATTGAAACCTTGCAAGATTTTTGTGTTATTTTAAGATGGACTCTTATACTCTTTTACAGCATCTATAAACGCTTTTGCATTGTCTAGAGGAATATTTGGCAAAATTCCATGTCCTAGATTTACAATATATTTATCTTTTCCAAATTCATTAATCATTTGCGTTACCATTTTTTTGATTTCTGATGGTGGAGAAAACAATCTTGTAGGATCGAAATTACCTTGCAAAGTAATATTACCTCCAGACAAATAACGTGCGTTTCTTGCAGAACACGTCCAATCTACACCCAAAGCAGAAGCTCCTGATTTAGCCATTTCGTTTAATGCAAACCAACAACCTTTTCCGAATGCAATTACAGGAATACTGTCTTTTAAAGCATCGATAATTTGCTGCATATATTGCCAAGAAAATTCTTGATAATCTACAGGAGATAACATGCCTCCCCAAGAATCAAACACCTGAACAGCATCTACTCCAGCTGCTACTTTTGCTTTTAAATACGCAATTGTTGTATCTGTAATTTTTTGCAATAAAGAATGTGCAACTACAGGATTTGTAAAACACAATTCTTTAGCTTTATCGAAGTTTTTAGAACCTTGACCTTGCACACAATAACATAAAATTGTCCAAGGTGAACCTGCAAAACCTATTAAAGGAACTTCATCATTTAGTTTTTCTTTGGTCGCTTTTATAGCATCCATTACATAGCCTAATGTATCTTGAATATCTGGAACAATTACTGAATCTAAATCTTTTTGTGTACGAATTGGGTTTGGTAAATAAGGTCCAAAATTTGGTTTCATTTCCACATGAATATTCATGGCTTGTGGAATTACCAAAATATCTGAAAACAGAATTGCAGCATCCATACCATATCTTCTAATTGGCTGAACCGTAATTTCTGAAGCTAATTCTGGAGTTTGGCAACGTGTAAAAAAATCGTATTTCTTTTTGATTTCTTGAAATTCTGGCAAATATCTACCTGCTTGTCTCATCATCCAAACTGGTGGTCTGTCTACAGTTTCTCCTTTTAAAGCTCTTAAAAATAAATCGTTTTTTATCATGAATAAATAATTGTAATAATTTGTAAAATAAACCCTAACGTAAATAATATCGCAGCCGTTTTTAATAATGAGAATCGAAAATTTTGATTAATAATTAATTTATTAAGCAAAGGAACAGATATTTTCTCATCCAGTATTTTTTGTATTTTTTTAGAGAGAATAAGAATTAATATAAGTATTAAAACTAAAGGAATTAAAATTTTTAAATTAAATTCATCTAATGTTTTAGGAGTTATAACTCCTATAATAGCGCCTAAAATAAACATTAAAATGGTGGGAATTGTTTTAATTCCTTTTCTAATAATAGCTTCTGCTTTTTGCAACCATTCACTCCCTAAAACCTCTGGTGCTGCAAACCAAAATGAAATAAATTGTAATGAAATTGAAACAATACTAGCTATTTTTATCCAGTCCATTTTTTACATTTTAGAAACTTTTTCCATTGCTTTATCAACTGCTTCTGCTATTATTTTAATATCCTTATCTGATAAAGCTGATGATAAAAACCAAGCTTCAAACTGACTTGGAGGTAAAAACACACCATTTTTAATCATTTCCCAAAAGAAAACCGCAAACTTTTTTGTGTCAGACAATTGTGCCTCCACAAAATTAGTCACTTCACTATTTACAAAGAAAGGATTCAACATAGAACCAAATCGATTTACAGTTAAGGCTACATTGTATTTTTTAGCAGTTTCTAATAAAATCACTTCTATAATAGAACCAATTTCCTCAAACTTTTTATACGGATCTTGTTTTTTTAATTCTGTTAATGTAGCAATTCCACCTGCCATTGCAATTGGATTTCCACTTAACGTTCCTGCTTGATACATGCCTCCTAAAGGTGCAACTTCTTGCATTATTTCTTCTCTTGCTCCATAAGCTCCAACAGGAAAACCTCCACCAATAACTTTACCTAAGCATGTAATATCTGCTTCTACACCTAATAATTCTTGTGCTCCACCAAATTTAGAACGGAAACCTGTCATTACTTCATCAGCAATTAATAGCGCTCCTTGTGTTTCTAAATATGCTTTTAACTCTACTAAGAAATTATTTTCAGGAATAACAACTCCCATATTTCCTGCAATTGGCTCAATAATTACTCCAGCAATATCTTTATGCTTTTTAAAATGTGCTTTTACACTGTCTAAATCATTATAATTTGCAATTAAAGTATTTTTTACAGCTCCTTCTGGAACACCTTTACTTCCTGGCATACTTAACGTTGCTAAACCAGAACCTGCTGCTACTAACAATGAATCTTGATGACCATGATAACAGCCAGAAAATTTGATTATTTTATCTTTTCCTGTAAATGCTCTTGCCAAACGAACTGCGCTTAAAACAGCTTCTGTTCCTGAATTTACAAAACGAACTTTATCCATTCCTGGAAAAGCATCACAAACAATTTTTGCTAATTTTATTTCAGCTTCTGTAGATGCTCCAAAAGAATAGCCCTTTTTTAAGGCTTTATCTACACCTTTTTGTACTTTTTTATGACGATGACCTAAAATCATTGGGCCATAAGAAAGTACTAAATCTACATATTCATTTCCATCTACATCTGTAATTTTAGTTCCTTTTGCTTTTTTGATAAACAACGGATTTCCACCAACTGAAGAAAAGGCTCTTACTGGAGAATTTACTGCTCCAACCAAGTTTTTTAATCCTTTTTCGTATAACTTTTGTGATTTTTTGAATTTCATTTCTATAAGCTTTTTGTCAGTTCGAGCGCAGTCGAGAACTATTAAGACCTCTCGACTGCGCTCGAGGAGACATTTATAATTTTATTTCTTTAACAAAACCTTTGCTGCTTCCTTTGCAAAATAAGTGATAATAATATCTGCTCCTGCTCTTTTCATTGAGAGTAAACTTTCCATCATTACTTTTTCGCCATCAATCCAACCTTTTTCTGCAGCTGCTTTTACCATTGCATATTCTCCACTTACATTATAGCAAGCAATTGGTCTATCAAAATTATTTTTTAAATCTCTAATGATATCCAAGTATGATAATGCTGGTTTCACCATTAAAATATCTGCTCCTTCTTGATCATCAAAAGTTGCTTCACGCATTCCTTCATCTCTGTTTGATGGATCCATTTGATACGTTCTTCTATCGCCAAATGTTGGTGCAGAATCTGCTGCATCTCTAAATGGTCCATAAAATGCGGATGCATATTTTACAGAATATGCCATAATTGGCAAGTTAACAAAACCTGTATTGTCTAAAGATTGACGAATCATATCAATCGTTCCATCCATCATTCCTGAAGGTGCAACCATATCGACTCCAGCTTTTGCGTGAGAAATTACTTGTTTTGCAATATTTACTAAAGTAGCATCATTATCAACATCATTATCATGTATAATTCCACAATGTCCATGAGAAGTATATTCGCAAAAACAAACATCAGTAATTACATATAAACTTGGGTAATTTTTCTTGATAAAACGAATTGCTTGTTGCATAATTCCATCATCATTCCAAGTTTCTGTTCCTTCTTCATCTTTAGTAGATGGTATTCCAAACAACAAAACTGCTGGAATCTTTAAAGCTACAACCTCATCTAATTCTTTCGAAATTCTATCCAAAGAAAAACGTTTAATTCCTGGCATCGAAACAATTTCTGTTTCTATATTTTCGCCTTCTTCAATAAATAATGGATATACAAAATCATCAACAGAAAGTCTTGTTTCTTTAACAAGTCTTCTAATTCCTTCGTGTTTTCTAAGTCTTCTTGTTCTAAACATTTCCTAAAACTTATTGTCTGTTCGAGCGCAGTCGAGAACTAAATTAACCTCTCGAGAACTGCGTTCGTACTTTCAATCAAAAAATATTTTGATTTCAGTAATGCTCGAGGAGACATTTTTTATTATTTTGAAAAATAAGTATTCACCAATTCTAAAACACTTTCTACACTTGGCATATTTGCAACTTCAACTGTATCAAAATGTTTTCTTGCTACTTGTGCTGTAGTTTCTCCAATACAAAAAGCTACTTTTTTTGTATTATTTTCTTGTAAATAACTTTCAATTCCTGAAGGGCTATAAAACAAAACTCCCGAAATTTCATCACTTAAAGTCTCTGGACTTAACATTGTTTTATAAGCTTCAACTTCATTTACAACAATACTATGCGTTTTTAAATAAGCTGGTAAAATATCCATTCGTAAATTACTACAAAAATAAGTAACTTCTTTATTTTCTAATTCTTTTGATAAATATTCAGCTAACGTTTTTGCATTTTTTGCAACCTTGGTAACTTTCCCTATTCTGTTTTCGATTAGCTTTTTAGTTCTTCTACCAACACAATAAATATTCTTAAATTTTAATTCGTTTTTAGTGAACGAGTTTAAAACTGCCTCTACTCCATTTTGACTCGTGATAATTACGTTTTCAATTTCGTTTTTTATCACTTTAGCAGGAATTCTATTAAAACGGATTTTAATAAAATCGCTATCTTCTATCCCAATTGCTTCCGATAAAGTTTCTTTTTGAAGTTCAGAAAGTTTCTTTGTAGAATAAATGGAGGCGATTTTAGATTGATTTTCATCATCCTCTAACATCAGTTCTTTTCCACCTCTATTAATCACATAATCTGCACAATCTTTTGCTAAAAATTTATGATTACCAAGTTTGGCAGTTTTTTCTACTTTTATCTTTTTAGAACCGTCTTTACTTAATAAAACACCTTTAAAATTAACCTCTTCAGTTTTTGAGTTTACGTAGGCTAAAGCACCAATTGGAGCTGTACAACCACCTTCTAGCAATCGTAAAAACTCACGCTCAACACCAACACAAACTTTGGTTTCATGATGGTTTAATTGCTCACAAGCATCTAATACGAAATTATCTTTTTCTAAAGCAGTAATCATAATTGCACCTTGTCCAGGAGCAGAAATCATCCAAGAAAGATCTATAGCTCCTTCAGGATTAATACCTAATCTTTCTAATCCTGCAGCTGCAAAAATTGCTCCATTCCAAGTTTCACTATCCTCTAACTTTTGCAAACGTGTGTTTACATTTCCTCTTAAACCTTCTACTTTATGAGTTGGGTATCTGTTTAACCACATGGCTTTTCTTCGCAAACTTCCTGTTGCAATAATTCCATTTGGTGTTCCAAAAAACTCTTCATTTCCTTTTAAAACTAAAACATCGTTATAATTACCACGTTTTAAAACGGCTGCTTGCACAATACCTTCTGGCAAAGCTGTTGGCACATCTTTTAAGGAATGTACAGCTATATCAATATCACCATTTAACATAGCAATATCTAAAGATTTAGTAAAAACGCCTGTAACTCCAAGCTCGTACAAAGGCTTGTCTAAAACAATATCTCCTAAAGATTTTATGGGTACTAAAATAGATTCGTAGCCAAATTCAGCTAATTCTGTGCGCACTTTATTTGCTTGCCAAAGAGCCAATTGACTTTCGCGAGTTCCTATTCTAATTATTTTTTGCATTGGTTTGTTGTTAAGATTGAAAAACCTTATTAATTACTTCTAAACTTTGCGAAACAGATGTTTTATCATCCTTTAAATGTTTTACAAATTGAGTGGTTATTTTTTGAATAAAACGCGAAGTTAAAATTTCTGCTTGATGTTCATCAAAATCAGTGATTTTTTTCTTCTGAAAATTAATTTCGTCGTTTTTAATATTTTCTAATGATAATTTTAAAGCGGCAATTGCTGGTGTAAATCTTCTATGATTTAACCAACTATTAAATTCTAACTTATGTTTTGCTATAATTGCTTCTGCAAGCGGAATTTCTTGTTGACGAACTGATAATGTTTCATCTGTAATTTTAGAAAGCTCATCTACATTTACCAAAGAAACCCCCTCAAAATCAGTAACATTTTTAGCGACATTTTCTGGCATTGATAAGTCTAAAATAAGCATTTTTTTGTTTGCAGCAATATGTTCTTTTGTAATTGTAGGCTTGTCTGCACCTGTAGAGACAATTAAAACATCTGCTTTTGCAACTTCTTCTGATAAGTTTTCTATGATAGATTTCCTAATCATAGCATGGTCCTTAATAAATTCAGTTGCTTTTTGCTCTGTTCTATTAATTAAACAAACCGATTTATTTTGCGTGTATTCAGCTAAATTTTTACAGGTATGTTTTCCCATTTTACCTAATCCAAAAACTAAAATGTTTTTAGAATTATAATTTGGTAAATTTTTTACGATATATTGCACTGCAGCATAAGAAACAGACGTTGTTCCTGAACTTAATTTTGTTTCGTTTTTAACCCTTTTACTTGCTTGTAAAACGCTATTTATTAACCTTTCTAAATAGCTATTTGTGGTATTGTATAATTTTGCTAATTTAAAAGATTGTCTTAATTGACCAACAATTTCATAGTCTCCTAAAATCTGACTTTCTAAACCTGTACCCATTCTAAACAAATGATCTACAGCTTCCTGATTTTTATAAACATTAGAAATCGATGCAAATTCTTCTACAGAACCTTCAGAAAAATGACACAATAATTGAATTAATTGGAAAGGATGTTCTGCAAAACCACAAATTTCGGTTCTATTACAAGTTGATAAAACAAAAACACCATCAAAGTCTTTAGCCTTTGCCATTTCTAACAAAGCAACCTGATTTTGTTTCGATAAAGAAAATTTACCACGAGTTTTAGCGTCGGCTTTTATATAACTGACACCAATATTGTAAAAATGAGTTTTCGTAGTTTCTTGCATAAACTTAAAAAGTTGGTCAAAAGTAAAAACTTAATCCATAAAAAAACATCGCTAAAAGTACTTTTAATAACGTTGTATGTTTTTTAGTTAATTTTTAATAAATAAACTTACAGAAAACCTTATTTTTGTTGTTGTGTAAGGATTTACATGGATTTTATATAGAACGATTCTAAATAGAAACAGATTGATTAAATTTATTTTTTATGTTTAAAAATGTCGGAGAAAGTACACTTGATGAAATAACGCTTGAAAAAGGCTTTTATGTTCTTCATTTTCAGAACGAAAGCAATGAGGTTTTAAATTTTGAGCGCGAAATTAATAGCACTTTTATACAAATGCACTTTTGTTTACGAGGTAATTCTAAATTTTTATTTAATAATGGTTCTTATTCTTTTGATGTTTTAGACAATAGATCTATTCTATTATATAACCCACAGAGAACTTTACCTATTAATTTAGAAATTCAACCAAAAACAACCTTGCTTTCTATCTTAATTTCTATCGAAAAATTCCATTCTTTATTTTCTAAGGAATCTGGTTATATTCCTTTCTTAAGCAACGAAAATAGCAACAAAAAATATTATGATGATGCAGAAATAAAACCAACAGTTAGTATTGTTTTGCAACAAATTATCAACTCAAATATTAATAGTTCTATAAGAGAACTATATGTAAAAGGTAAAGTTTACGAATTATTGAGTTTACATTTTCAAAAAGATGAAACTGCAGAAGGTGAATATTGTCCTTTTTTGGTTGATGAACAAAATGTTCTTAAAATTAGAAAAGCGAAGGAAATTATCATCTCAAGAATGGCTGAACCACCAAGTTTACAAGAATTAGCGAATGAGATTGGTTTGAACATCAAAAAATTAAAAGAAGGTTTTAAACAAATTTATGGAGATACTGTCTATAGTTTTCTGTTCGATTATAAAATGGAACATTCAAGAAGATTGCTAGAAACGAATCAATATAATGTAAATGAAGTTGGTTTGCAGGTTGGTTATAGCACCTCAAGTCATTTTATTGCTGCTTTTAAAAAGAAATTCGGCACAACACCGAAAAAATATGTAATGAGTTTACAGAGTTAGAAGTTAGAAGTTAGAAGTTAGAAGTTAGAAGTTAGAAGTTAGAAGTTAGAAGTTAGAAGTTAGAAGTTAGAAGTTAGAAAAAAATATAGAATTTGAAACAGCTTTCGCACGAAAACGTAGAAAATACGCAACAAAAGTTTCCGATAACTATTGTTTGTGATGCAATTAGAACACCTGAAAACATTGGAATGTGTTTTAGAATTTCAGAAAGTTTTGGAGTGGAGAAAATTTATTTTCACGAAAATTCGCCATCCGTAGAAAACAGAAAAGTTATCAATACTGCAAGAAATACAATCAACCAAATTGCTCATGATTATTATAACGATTTTAACTCGCTAATTAACAATTTAAAAGACGAAGGCAATACAATTATTGGTATAGAAATTACTGATAAAAGCATCAATATTCAAGATTTTAATTTTAAAAATCATGAAAAAATCGTACTACTTTTGGGTAGTGAAAGAAATGGAATTGAAAATGTAGATTTAGTAGATTTTACAATTTCAATACCCATGTATGGCAGAAATTCGAGCATGAATGTAGTGCATAGTTTGGCAATTATGCTGTATGAAGTTACGAATCAGATGTCAGTAAGCAGTAAGCAGTAAGCAGTAAGCAGTAAGCAAAATGAAAAATATAATTATTCTTGTATTTCTTACAGTTTCTTTGAATTTATTCAGTCAAGAAATTATTACGATTAAAGGAAAATTATTTTTTTCTGAAGAATTTTATAGAAATTTCTCAAATCTTTTAGTTAAGATTGATGATGCTGATGAATATGTTAAAATTGAAGAAGATGGAATATTTGAAATTAAAACATCAACTAAAAAAGAGAATTATAAATTGATTTTTTCATACGGAAGTATCAAATTTAAAGAATACAATTATAAATTTGAATGGACGAAAAGATATAAACCAAAATCTATTTCTTTAGCTGAAAATTGTAGAATCAATAAAAATATTGCGCAAGAAGATTTTAGAGAGAAAAGAAAATTAAAGCTTTACGTTTATAATAAATTAGACACTTTAATTTTATCAAAAAAAGACAAAAGAGTTCAAAAGAAAACAAATAGTGAATTTGTAAAAATGTCTTATGAAGATTTAAATAAATTTGAATGTATATCAGATTATAATAAACGAGTTTTTAAAATTTTATATTTATCAGGGAAAGTCAAGTTCTTGAAAAATTTGAGAAAAGATGTAATTAGTTACAATTATAGATATAATAGATAATAAAGTTCTGAAATAAAAATCAGAATAAAACATAAAAATAAAACCTGAAACAAATTCAGCAAAAGATGAAAGGAGTTTTACTTAACAATTTAGGATCACCAGACACAACTAATGTTAATGATGTAAAAACTTATTTAGATGAGTTTTTAATGGATGAACGTGTAATTGATATTCCATACTGGAAACGTTATGTTTTAATTAAAGGAATTATCTTAAATACAAGACCAAAAAAATCTGCAGCAGCTTATAAAAAAATTTGGTGGGATGAAGGCTCTCCTTTAGTGGTAATTTCTGAAAGATTTACAGAAAAATTAAAAAAGAAAGTCGATATTCCTGTAGAACTTGCCATGCGTTATGGATCTATGACTATGGAACAAGGTATTAAAAACCTAGTTGATAAAGGCGTAACAGAAATATTTTTAGCACCTTTATATCCTCATTATGCAATGTCTTCTTACGAAACTGTGGTTGTAAAAGCTGAAGAAATTTTGGCAGAACATTATCCACATGTAAAATTAGATACATTGCCTCCTTTTTATAACGAGCCAGATTATATAAAAGCAATGAGTAATAATATTGCAAATCATTTAGAAGGTTTTGACTATGATCACATTTTATTCTCATATCATGGAATTCCTGAAAGACACATCAAAAAATCTGACCCAACAAATTCGCACTGTAAAATAGATGGTTCTTGTTGTGAACGCAATTCAGTTGCACATCATACTTGTTATAGACATCAATGTTTTGAAACTACAAAAGCAATTGCAAAAGAATTAAATTTAGAAGAAGGAACCTGGAGTAATTCTTTTCAATCTCGTTTATTAAAAGATCCTTGGTTAAAACCTTATACAGATTTTGAGTTGGAGAAATTTCCAGAACTGGGAAAGAAAAAATTAGCAGTAATTACCCCTGCTTTTGTATCTGATTGCTTGGAAACTTTAGAGGAAATTGCCATGGAAGGAGAAGAGGATTTCTTTAAAGCTGGTGGAACAAATTACAAACACATACCTTGCATGAACGATAATGACGATTGGGTTGATGTGATGAAAAACTGGATTTATGATTGGAAAATCAGCAGTTAAATTTTAAATAATTTATGAATTCCATTTAATTATTTGAAGCTATTTCCTGCTTTCCATTATATCTTTTTATGCTGAATTTATTTCAGCATCTGTTCTTATTTAAAAGCTAATTTATTTAATTTAGCAGATATAGAATCTAGTTCAGCATAAAAAGGATGTCATTTCAATCAGGGCTAAACCTGTTTGCAAACAAAAAGTATAAACTAAAATTTTTTTTTTTAATCTATGGATTTTTTATACGTAAAAGCATTACACATCATATTTGTGGTAACTTGGTTTGCTGGGTTATTTTACATACCTAGATTGTTTATTTATCAAACTGAAGCCGAAGACAAGTTAGAACCTGCAAAATCAATTTTACAAACACAATATAAGTTAATGACCAAACGTCTTTGGTATATTATTACTTGGCCTTCTGCAATTTTAGCCAGTATTTTTGGCATTTGGATGCTTATTCAAAATCCATATTATTTATCAGAACCTTGGATGTTGGTAAAAATAGCATTTGTTTTTGCGTTGTATTTTTATCACGGATTTTGCCAAAAGATCTATAACAAACTTCAGAGAGATATTATAAAATACTCCGCTTTTAAATTGCGCATTTTCAATGAAATTTCTACCATAATCCTTTTTGCAGTTGTTTTTTTAGTTACTGTAAAAAGTGCTATCAATTGGATTTGGGGAGTTGTTGGTATTATCCTTTTTGGCATTTTAATGATGTTAGGCATCAAACTTTATAAAAGAATTAGAGAAAAAAATTCTTGGGAAAAAACTGAAAAAGAGATTTTAAATGCCCCAAAAGATGAAAATAAAAAAACTTTGTAATTAAAATTATACTATTTTAAAAACATATAAATCTTCTTTTTATTATTTTTCTAATAGGCAAATAAAACAACAGCATAATTCCTGAGAGCCATTGTTAAAGGTAGATAAATAACTATGAACATCTTCGTCTGTTATTCTTAATCAGCTTTCAGCTAAATTATTCCTGGCTGCAATTCAAAAAAATCCAAAAACATAATTATTTTCTTTAGCTATTTAATAAATATCTAAAAAAAACTGTTTGATGATTAATATCATATTGTTTGTTATAAATGATGATTATTTTTAAAAATAAAAAATCAACTTATGAAAAACATTCTCTTACTCACAGATTTTTCGAAAAACTCAATTAATGCCATTCGCTATGCTTTAAATTTATTTGAAAATGATATATGTACTTTTCATATTCTTAATGTAAGAAGTCCTTCTGGATATGCTGCTGTAGATTTAATTTCTGCTGATCATGAAAGTATTTATGATAATGTTATTAAAAAAACTAAGCATAAGATTTATAAACTTATTGTTAAATTAGAAAATGAATTTGAGAATAAAAACTTTTCTTACGATACTCTAGTTAGTTATAACGATTTTGTAGCTGTGATAAATCAAATAAAAAAAATAAAAAAAATTGATTTAATTGTAATGGGCACTAATGGTGCTACTGGTGCAAAAGAAGTTATTTTTGGTAGTAATACTATAAATGTGCTAAGAAAAGTTAATTGTCCAACATTAGTTATTCCTGAAGGATGCATCTATAAACTACCAAAAGAAATACTTTTACCTTTAGATATATTAGATTCTTTAAGCGGAAATGCATTTAAAAAGCTTTTAGTTTTTGCAAAAAACTTTACTAATACATTACATATTTTAAGAATAAAACCTACTAATGAAATTTCTATAGAAGAAAAAAATGATAAAGAAAACATCAGTAAATTCTCAAAAAAATTATCTTTTAAATATTATAGGATAAGCAATGTACCAATGCAGTATGCAGTAAGTTTTTACATGCAAACGCATTCTATAGATTTAATTTCGTTATTAGTGGAAAAGGAAAGTTTTTTTGACAGATTTTTCACAGGCTCTTCCACCACTAAAATAAGTTATACTATTAATAAACCTTTACTAGTTTTCCATAACTAAAAATTTATAAATTAGAACTTATACTCACAATTCCAATTACTAGAATAAGTAAAAGTACAATAACTCTAAACTGTTCTTGAGAAATTTTATCTAATAATTTTTTACCTATCCAAGTACCTAAAATACTAACAACTATAAGTATTGGTACTAAATATAAATGTTCTTTATGCATATATCCATTAAAATAGTAGATAATAGATCTACTAAAATCTACACCTAAATCGATTATTGCAGAAGTAGCAATAAACTTATTTTTATCCATCTTAAAAGCGGCTAAAGTTATACCTCTAATGGCGCCTCCAGTTCCTAAAAGTCCTGCACTTAATCCAGATAATGAACCACCAACAATTGCATTTTTTTTATTCGGATTTATTTTTAACTTTTTAAAAATCAAAAAAAGAAGACTTAAAAGAATAAGAAAAATACCCAAAATATAAGTAAGTATTTTAGGATCTAAAAACTTGCTAAAATAAGCACCAACTGACACAAACAAGATAGCAGGAATTCCTAAATTTAAAACGATTTTTTTATCAAAACCTTTTTTAAAAATAGCTATTTTACTTGCATTACTTGATAAATGAAATAAGGCTGTAATTCCTAAAACTGACTGAAAATCGAAATAAAAATTAGCTATAGGTACAAAAAAAACAGAAGATCCAAAACCACCAACAGTTCCCAAGACTTCTGCTATTAAAGAGAGTATTATAAAAACAGGTAAATATCTTGAGAGCATCAATAAGAAATTAATCGTTTAATTTATAGTTTTACTTTTAGTAATTTCTTCATCCAATAATTTTTGATTGATTAGTTTTTCATCCTCTAAAACAAGCAGCATAAGGTTTACATAATCATAAACGGTTTCTTGTATTGATTCTGGATTTATAATATCTATATACCCTTTCCAGATTAACTCACTATCTTTTGTTGGACAAATACAGTACAAAGATGTTTCTGCATGATATACTTTATATTCATTATAATATTCTGGATTGTAATAAATATCTTGATACTTTAAATAATCGTCCTTAAATCTTCTATTAGTTTTCTGTAATTTATAATAACTTTCTTTATAGGCAATTTTATCTTCTACACCTATCACTTTTGAAAACAAAACAGTGTCAAAACCATCATCTGTAAGTTTTTTTTCGAATTCTTTTAATTCTTCTTTCGTCATTTTTTCTGTTCTTAAAGAAGGGTCAAAAATTTCTATACTCATTATCGCATTTATTCCTCGTAATTCTAATTCGTTCTTTACATGCTGTTCAAATTTTAATCTTGCTACTGTATCTTGCGTCATTCCCACCACTAAAACTTTGTCTGCTGTATAAGATTCAACATTTGGACTTTTCCAACTATCTGTCAACTGTGTAGTTGTACAATTTATGAAAAAGAACATCATAATTAAAAATAAGTAGCGTCTCATAATTTTGAATTTTAATAAATTAATTATTCAAGCAAGCGTTTTTGTTTTCCAGTTTTTTTGATATCTTTTATAATATCAAACAGTTGAATTTTAAGTAATTTGTAATCTTTTAAAAATTTATGAACGGTTACTGTTAAATGTTTATGTTCATTTTTGTATCTCTCTTCTTCTTTTGGTTGATCAATTCCATCAACCAAAATTTTAAGGTTATTTTTGTGATTATTTACTAGCTTAAGAAGTGTTTCATTTTCTTTCTTAAAACTACTTATTGTTTCAATAACTTTTTTATTTTCCTTAAAATGCTCTTTGTCAATTAATTGAAGTGTAAATGATTTTATTAAATCTTCTAAAAAGAGATGTTCGTCTTTTACAAATTCTAATTCAGATAACCATTCTTTAGAATTACTATGCATATCATCTGCACTTAACCATTCAATAAGTTTTATACTTCTATCTGTGTGTGTTGTTTTCATGATATTATTTTTTTAGATGAAAAACAGAAAGTAATCCCCTATTACTTCCTGTTTAAAAAGAAGTTTTATACAACCTCTATAATTTTTTTTCCTGCTTTCTTTTTTAAGCAGGTTTAAGTTTAAAATTCCGTTTTTATAAGTTACTTTTATCTTTATTGGTTCAAGGAAATAAGCTATTTTGATTTATTTTAATTAGTGACATATACATAAATTTAAGATTAAACTATGTTTATAATTGCTATACTAAATTAGTTATTTAAGCTGCTTTTTAAAATGATATATATCAGTTTGTTATAAAAAGAAGAAACAGTTAGTTTTCAATCATTACATCTTGAAAATATTCAATCATTTGTAATTTTAAGGCCGTAATTTTAATTAAAAAATTATGAATTTTTAATTCTAAAGTATCAATTTCTTTAATAAAGAAATTATCGCAAAATAAATCATCACACTCCACTTTTTTATCAATTTGAAATAATTGCACACCTATCTCATTTAACAACAATTTATTGGTTTCTGCAGTTTGTTTAAGTTCATTTTTAAAACCTTCTAATTTTTCAAATAAGTTTAGTTTTTCCGATTGATAAATTGGGGCATTTAAAAGTTTTTTGTAAAATTCTTGCTCGATAATTAAATTGCCAAAAGTTTCTCTTTGTTGAAGTAGATTGTACTTCAACTCTTTAATACTTTTGTCTGTATTAAAACTTTTATATTCGTTTTTAGTTTTCATAAGTATTATTTTAAATCATAATTTCTTCAATATCATTTAATTTTGGAATGGTAACATTCCATTTGTAAGTATTTTTTATTTTTACACGAAATGCATCTAAAGAAGTAGGTTCTCCATGAATTAAATATACTTTTTCTGGGATGTTTTTTATGGAGCTCATCCAGTTTAATAATCCTTTTTGATCTGCATGAGCAGACAAACTTTCAATCGATTTTATGGTTGCTTTCACTGGGTAATATTTTCCGTAAAAACGGATTTCGCTTGCACCATCTTGTAATTGTCTTCCTCTTGTTCCTTCAGCTTGATAACCAACCAATAAAACAGTTGTAGCAGTTTCATCAATTAATTGTTGTAAATACGTAAGTACTCTTCCACCTGTAACCATACCACTTCCTGCAATTACAATTTTAGATACTTTGTTATCAATTGTTTCCCAAGTTTCTCTATACGATTGTATAATATTTATGTGATTGCACATGGAATTGTATTCAGATTCGGAAAGTTTATGCCATTTAGAAAAACGCTTAAAAACGTCTAAAACGTTATTTCCCATTGGACTATCTACATAAATAGGAATATTAGGTATTTTATTTTCTTTATATAATTTCCAAAGTACATACATGAGCATTTGCAAACGTTCCACAGCAAAACTTGGAATAATGAGATTTCCTTTTTTATCAATTACTTCTCTAATTATTTTTGTTAAAACAGCTTCAACATTTTCTTCAGGGTGTAACTTGTTACCATACGTGCTTTCTATAAAAAGAAAATCTGCCCATGCTGGTTTTTTAGGATTGTCTAATAAATAATCATCAGTTCTACCAATATCACCAGAAAACACAAATCGTTTGCTGTATATATCTAATTCTATAAAAGTTGCACCAATAATATGTCCATTATATTGAAATCTATACTTAATATTTTCTGACAATGAAATCCATTTATCTTCTTGATTTGACTCGAAAAAACTAATGGTTTTCTCTACATCTTTTTTAGTAAAAAAAGGCAATGCAGGCTGATGTTTTGTATATTTTTCTTTATTTGCCTTTTCTGCTTCTTCTTCATAAATTTTAGCACTATCATTAAGAATAATTTCGGCAATTGCTAATGTTGGTGCAGTTCCTATAATTTTTCCAGAAAAACCTTGTTGTACCAATCTTGGTAAATAACCAACATGATCTAAATGTCCATGCGTTAACAAAACAACATCAATTAAAGAAGCATTAAAAGACAACTCTTGCCAATTTTGTTCTCTTAATTCTTTAAGACCTTGAAAAACACCACAATCTATTAGGATTTTTTTTTCTTGTAAATCAATCAAAAATTTTGATCCTGTAACAGTACCAACTCCGCCTAAAAAATGAATTTTTGCTAACTGTGTCATATTAATATTTTTTATAATTACATAATTGTTCTAACTCCTCTAAAATTCTTTTTTTACGGCTTTCAGAAATACCTAAATGATCTAAAAAAAATACATCTCCAATCAGATCTCTACACAAAACAATTTCTCTGCTTAACAAAAACTGTTTTTCTCTGTTTGTAAGTAATGTGGAAGTGGTAATAGGATACAATCCAAGTCTGTCTATTCGATCTTTTAGTCCATCATTTTCTGGATAATCCCAACTCAATAAGTACAACCCAATACAGTTACCAAATTTTATGGCATCTTCTGTAAAACGTGTATTTGTAACTACCCATCCTGGAGTTAGAATCGTGTTATTTTTTTGTTAGTATCCCAATGTGTTTTTATATCTTGATATCGTGAGTTTATATATAAAGGAACTTTTACATTGCAGTTATAGCCTTGTTGACTATGAAATTTACACTCAATAACCGTTGTTTCATTATTTTTATGAGCGATTACATCTACCTCATGAGAGACACATTTTCCTTGAAGTATTTTACCGACTTCTGTAACGTAACCTGAATTTTTTAAAACAGCACTAATAAAATATTCAAAAGGAAAACCTGTTGGACCTAGCTCATAAATTGCTTTTTTAAGCTTGTATTTTGAGGCTAAATAACTATTCTTTTTTTTGAGTAATACAAACGCTCTGTTATAAATTTCTTTTGTAGAAATTCCTTGATACAATTCATCTCTAACTTTATCTAAAATTTTATTTATTGTATCTTCATCTGCTCCAGTTCTTTTTAGAGATTTACTTAATTTATGTAAAGAAAATTTTACTTTTTTTCCAGAAGATTTTACAATATCTATATCTTGATTTTCCATACTAGCTAAAAGAACTGTTTATTGATTTTTAAAGAAATCTCTTACCAAAGCAATTGTTTGATTATCTGTCATACTATCTGCATTTATTGCACCTTTAATTTTTATGTTCAGGTGTTGATAGTTTTCTTGTAATTCTTTCTGAAACTTTAAATACGCTTCTGCAGGACCAAAAAGTACAATTGCATCTGCATCCTTAATTTCTTCAGAAATATTTTTAAAATATCTTTTAAGTTGATGTTTTTCACGTTCTAAATATTTACTATCCTGCACAACATCTTGTGGACCTCCTTTTAATCGAGTTCCAGAACCACCATGAATATGAAAATCTTCTACCTCAGAAACAATCGTTTTTAAAGTTTCTTTTCCGTTTTCTATGGTAATTATTTGTGCCTTTTCTTTGTCTAACCAGACTCCAATATTTTTCATAATATTCTATTTTTAGTTTCTTAAATCGTGCATTACCAGTATTGGAACTATTGAAATAAAACCTATTTCTTTTACCAAAGGTTGTGTTAAAACACTTCCAAAAAGCCAATGCTTTTTATTGATGAATGCAATCATATCACTATCTCTACTTTCCACAAAAATGTCTAATGCAGATTCTATGGAATGATGTGTTAATTCGTGAAATTCATATGAGATTTCTTCAAAAATTTCTTCAAGCATTTGCTTGTTTTCCATTTGATTATCATTTAATTTGCTGTCTTTAGAAATGTGTAAGATTGCAGTTTTTGCATCACATTTCTTAGCGATATCTACCATCGTATTTAGCTCACGTCTTTTATAATGCGTTTTGTAACTAGTAAGAAATACTATTTCTTTAGGTAAATTCTGTTTTACATTTGCAGGAACTACAATTACTGGGCAGTTTCTAACTTTTTCCATCACATAAATAGAGGTACTTCCATAGGCTACTTTTGTCTTATTTGCAGCTCCTTTAGTTCCCATTACAATCATTTCGATGTCTTTTTTTTCAACCATATTTTTAATGGCTTCTAACGGATTGTTAAAAACTGAAATTGCTTCAAAATGATGTTTAGGATTATTATATCCTTCCATTTTTATAAGATCAATTATTTTTTTTAAACCATCTTTAGATCTCGCTTTTGCCATTTCAAAAAGCTCACTACCAGGTTCTATATTTGTTAAGTTTATAACATTTCTTGTAGCAGAAAAAACATTTAAAATATAAAAATCACAATTGTCTTTTTTGTAGAGTTCTAATGCATATTTAATGGCATGCCAAGCATTTTTTGAAAAATCTGTAGGTAATAATATTTTACGTCTCATAATAATGCATTTTAAAAAATGGATATCTAGTTTACTTTAGCCAACACTTGGTATTACTAAAAAAGGTACTTTAGGATGAAAGCCTATTTTTTTTATAACTGGCTCCTTCACAATATCTTCTATAAAGCTGTGTTTATAATTAATCATGGTGAGAATATCAATCTTAAATTCGTTAACAAATGTGTTAATAGCAACTTCCTTATTATCTACTCCTTCTCCCCAATGAAAACTAGTAGGATAATCCTCTAAATAAGCTTTAAGCATCGTGAAATTATAGTTTTGTTTTTCTGATAGAATACACTTTTTACTCACATAAAATACTTTAATTTTAGAGTCATATAATTTAGATAAATCTTTTATTTGTTCCAGTTCGTTGTCATAAAAATGATTGTAATCTGTTGGAAACCCTACAAACTTTGGTGTTACAAATTCAAATTCATCTGGCACTGCTAATATGGGACAGCTTTGTATTTTATTCATTAATGCAACTGTATTGCTACCAAATAAAAATTGATGAATACCAGAACTGCCTTTTGTGCCCATAATAATCATATCAATCTTATACTTTTCCACGTTTAACTCCATACATTTCAAAAAATCATTAACACAAAACAATGTCTTAAATTCATGATCGGCATTATTACTTTCCGCTTCAACTTTTTCTTTAAGTGCTTTTAATTTTTTTTCTGATGTTTCTTTTAAATCGTCTATATATGAAGTGGTTATATAAGTACGAGTGCCAGTATTTGTAAAAGTCCATGTGTGTAAAAGATAAAACACACAAGGTTCAGTATCATATAATTTTATAGCATATTTAATGGCACTCGATGCATTTTCTGAAAAATCTGTGGGTAATAATATTTTACGTTTCATACTATTTTAGTTTAAAATCTGATATAAAATTACTTGAATACTATGAACTCTACTATGATATTTATCAGTTACTCTGGAATCACTAAAAAAGGAATAAAAGGCTGAAATCCAATTGTTTTTATAACAGGTTCTTTGGTGATTTTTTCAATAAAACTATGTTTATAATTTACCATAGCAAGCATATTTATATTTTGCTCTTTTATAAAATCATTAATATCGTTTGCTTTTTTACCATAATTAGGAATCCAAAAAAAATGATGATTATAGTCTTTTAAATCGTTCTCCAGTATTTTAGAATTATACTCCTGAACCTCATTAAGGTGTTCTTCATTATTGAGATGCACAATATTTATTTCGGAATTATATAAATCTGTTACCTCTTTTAATGGCGCTAATTCTTCCTCTTTGTACAAACGATTAAAATCTGTTGAAAAAGCAATCTTTTTTGGTTCAACAAAATCAAATTGATCTGGAATCGTTAAAATTGGGCAAAGTCTAACTTTATTAATCACGTTAACGGTATTACTACCAAAGAAAAACTCTTTAGCACCACTTGCACCTTTAGTTCCCATAATAATCAACTGTATAGTATGTTTTTTAATGGCAGTTTCTAGTGCATCTTTTAAATCTGCATTGCTAACTAAAATTTCAAAATTATGATTCGCATTTGCATTAACTCTTTCTATCATTTGTTTTAACTCTAACATGTCTTTGAATGCCGACTTTCTGATTGTATTTGAGAGTTTACTTGAAAAATTTGACATTGTAGATCCTTTGATTTTTATTGAATTCAGTAAATAAAAATCACAGGTTTCGTTTGCGTATAATTTTAATGCATAAATAATAGCATTCCATGCATTGTCTGAAAAATCTGTAGGTAATAATATTTTCTTTTGCATGATAATTGTTTTATAATTAATACACTAAAATTAAAATAAAACAGCATCACTAACAATGATATTAGTCAGTTTACCAATGTATTAGAATTATATTTTTGAAGGAATTACCAAAAAAGGAACATTTAAATGAAAACCAATTTGTTTTACTTTCGATTTAAAAAAAAGATTTTCAAAAAACGAATGCTTGTTGTTAATCATCACCAATAAATTAATCCGCGTTTTTAATTGAAAGTTATTAATTGCTTCTGGTACATTTTGATTACTTACACTATGAAATAAATGTGCAATATGTTTAAAATAAGTAACTAATTTCTGCTTGTTTTCTGCTTGTTTTTCTGATAAAGGATATCCAAAAGAAGCATTTAAAATATTTATTCTTGTATTAAATAAAGCTGCTAAATCTTTAATTGGTTTAATATGTTTGTCTTGAAAATCAATTTCATAATCTGAAGGAAATAAGATTTCAATAGGGGTTTCAAAAGTAAAATTATTTGGTATTGCTAAAACCGGGCACTTTGTGTTTTTAATAACATGAACGGTATTTGAACCAAATAAAACCTCTTTTAAACCACTTGCTCCTTGAGTGCCCATAACAATAAAATCGACAACATTACCATGGTAAAGTTCAGCTATTTCTCTCTCTAAAGTATTAAAGGAAGAAATGGTACTAAATGTGTGATTTTTATTTTTGAAGCTCTTGTTAATTTTGGCAAGTAACTTGTCTAATCCTTTTTTTGATGTTTCTTTCATTGCATCAATTAGTCCAGCTTGTGCAGCTCCTACCTCAAAATACTGAATATCATATATGATTGGTGTATACACATTTAATAAATGAAAAGTGCATTTTTGATCTTTAAATAATTGAAGTGCATATTGAATTGCATTCCAAGAATTATCAGAAAAATCTGTTGGTAAAAGGATATTTTTCATAATCTTTAGTTTTAGTTGTATTCTTTATTTGCGGTTGATATTTTGTAATACAAAAAAAGGAATGTCTATGCTTAATCCCATTTTATTTATGGTGTCTTGAAACAAAATATTTTCTAAAAAAGAATGTCTTCTATTAATCATCACCAAAAGATCTGTAGGATGATTTTCCACAAAAGTGCGAATGGTATCTATAATATTTTTACCATCTACAGTAATAAAAGAGGTTTTATTATTTTTAAAACTTTCTTCTATAAAGTGTTTATTTTTTTCTTCTCTTAATGATAGTTTTTTTAATTCAGAAACATATAAAACATCTATTTGAGCTTGATAATCTGAAGCAATTTCACTTAAAAAACCTAACTCTCTTTGCTGATAAGGCATAGAAAAATCCGTAGAAAAAACAATTTCTTTGGGTACTGTGTATTTGTAACCTTTTGGAATTACCAATACTGGACATTTTATATACTTTAAAACTTGTAATGTATGGCTCCCAAAAGTTAATTTAGAATTATTTGTCTTACCATGAGTACCCATAACAACAAGATCAATATCTCTTTCTTCCACAATTTCATCTACCTCATCTACTAAAATATTATTAGCGGACATAATTTTATAATTGTGTTTTGGATTTGGTGAAAGTTCCTTAATTTGCTTTAAGGCTTTTTTTAAGTGTATTTGAGAATTTTCGTTGGCAGTTTTAGTAACTTCATGCAAATTTTCTTTGGTAATTAAAACATCACTTTCATACACATCTTGTTGATAAGCGTGTAAAATATAAAAACGACATAAATCGTTTTCGAATAGCTTAACAGCATATTTTATGGCATTCATTGCAGTTTCGGAAAAATCTGTAGGAAGCACTATCTTTTTCATGGTGAAATGTATTTTAAGTATTCTCTAAAATTACATTTCAATTCCCTAACAAACAATGATATATATCAGTAAAAAACTAAAAATTGAAGTTTTACAAATAAGGTTTTACAATGCTTTTTCTCTTTTTTAATTGCTTTTCGAGATCGCTTATGGTGTTTTTAACGGCAAGTTCATAATTTTTTTCATTTGAAGACGCAAACAATCTTGGCCCAGAAAGACTTACTTCTATTTCGCAAATTTTGCCATTTCCTTTAGGATCATTTTCATTTTTAAAGAATACCTGTAAAGCTATAATTGTGTCGTATATTTTAAAAAGTCTTTGTAGTTTTTTAATGGTGTATGCCTCCATCGTTTCACTTGTAGACATATTAACAAATTGAATATCTATTTTCATATTATATGTATTTTGAATTGTTTTACTCAAAGTTATGTATTTTAAAGAATTTTTAGAATGATATTTATCAGGTTTTGATCAACACCAAAAAATGAGAATACAAATGATAGATGAAAAATTCAATTAAATAATGATAAAATGGAATTTAAAGAAAGAATCTATAGAAGTGATAAATCTATTCTCATAAATTAAATAACTACAAATCGACGCATATTGTAAACTATAATCAGTTAGGAACTGATATATAAAATGAAGCAAACAATTCACAGAATTAAAGCATAAATTTAAAGAATTTCACAACTATTTTAAATGATTTAAAATCATTAATATTGAAATAATTGAATTTCGAAATAGGAATTAAGTCTTATTTTTTAGACAAAAAAATGGGGAGTTTTAACTCCCCATAGCAGAAGATTCTTAAAATTATTAGAAAACTTTTACGTTTTATAATAGCTAAAACATCTTCATGTCCTCCTAAATTACCATATAGATAATTATAGGCATATTTTAAATTAATTATTTTTTTAAATAAAACAGGAAGTCGAAACTTCCTGTTTCTGAAGTTACTCAACTAAATCTTTAACTTTTAGTAATTTTAATCCTTCTAGTTATTGCTAACAAGAAATCCTAAAAATTCCTTACTGTTAAATTCTAATTTCGACACTTCATAGCAGATTAAAATATTTTACAATTTAAAACCTGTGTACTTTATAAAACAGGAAGCCGAAACTTCCTGTTTCCTATGAGAGTTTATCTTTATTATTTAATCCACAAACTTTAAATATATTTTTTATTGCTAAAAAACTCATTAAAATTGAAGCTAATTAAATAACTGTTTTTAAACTCTCTGTTTGCTCTATAAATCTTTCAATCTATAAAGCTATATTTTTTTAATTTTAGGTGATTTCAAAGAACGTTTTCTAATTATGATACTAAATTACAACACTTTCTAAAATTGAAATATGATATATATCAGTTTTGAGATTTTTTTAAAAATTATTTCAAAAAAGCACAATTCCGTATGCAGTATTTAATAAAAAGACGCCAATAAAAAACAGCAGTGTATATATAACCTGCACAAATTTAATATTCATAATCTCTAACCAAACAACCGTACGTTTTGGTAATACAAATAAGGATAGACCAATTGATAATGAAATCCACCCAATTAAAGTGATTATGATTTTCCAGTTTAGCTCCCAAATATTATGAAACATTATATTGAGTAAACCAACAATAATAGCTATCAATGATGATAAGATTAGAAATTTCTCGTCTTTTAAATCATTAAATATTTGTCTTGATCTTTTAGGATTAAAACTTAAAATCAAAAAGAAAATGATTAAATACCATCCCCAGAACTTTGCTAAAAAAATTGAAACATCCATTATAAATTTGTTTTATTCATGTAATACAAAAAAAGGAACACTAGTATGATAACTAATTTTTTCAACTTTTGTGTGAAAAAATAATTGTTGAAAATAGTTTAAGTTTTTAGCAACCATTACAATCATATCTATATCTCTGCTTTCTACAAAACACTGCACTGCATCTTCCACTTTTTTATTGGTTAATGTATGAAAGCTGTAGTTGCGATTATAGAGTAAATCTTCTAGTAAATTCTTATTATTTTGTTGATCTATATTTAAAACAGCCTCTTGTTTACTAATATGAACAACTCGTAATGAAGCCTCTTTATGTTCTGTAATTTCAAAAATAGGTTCCAATGCTTGTATATTATAATGTAGCACAAAATCTGTTGGAAAAGCAATTTCTTTAAGCTCTTTAAATTTTGCATTCTCTGGCACAATTAAAGTGGTGCAAGCTACTTTTGTTATAACATCTCCTGCATTACTGCCTACTATTTTTTCTTTAAGACCAGAAGCGCCTTTTGTGCCCATTACAATAATGTCTATCTTTTTTTCTTTTACATGTTTACGTATGGCATCAATCAAATAACTGTACTCTGCCAACATATAAAATTTATGTTTTTTATTTGTTGGGAATTCAACAGAAATACGTTTAATAATATTTCTTAATTTTATTTTTGCAGGATTAATGTAATCTTGTTCTAAAACTTTAGAGTCAGGAATATAAGGTGTATCTGTTACAATACTGGCAAAACCACCTACATTTAATAAATAAAAAGTGCACGCATCATTTTTATAAAAATTGATGGCGTATACTATAGCATTCCAAGAATTTTCTGAAAAGTCTGTAGGTAATAAAATATTTTTCATTAATTTTTGCTTTGAAAACAAATTTAAAAGTAAGGTGCCTTATAAAATATGATATTCATCATATTTAGTATTTATGAAGTAATTACATTAAAATGAAGTGTTTAATTTTTCTATATAGAAAACATAAGACTATGTGATCCAATAGATTTCTATTGACACTAAAAATATCAGAAAAGATAAATAAGTGTCATTATGAATTCAATAGAGAATTACTTTTTTAAAAAAAGAAATAAAGAAGGCGTTACTTAATAAATATTTTGCAGCTTTTGAATATCCAATATTCTAATATTTCTACCCTCAATAGCTATAAGTCCTTGCTTTTTAAAGTTAGACATGGTTCTTATGAGTGTTTCTGTAGCAATGCCTGCAACACTTGCTAAATCGTTACGAGAAATTTTTATAGGTTCTTCTGGCTTCGTGTTTAGTTTTTCAGCAAATTTAAGTATGGTAATAGCGGTCTTTTTATTAACAGAACTATATGCCATTTGTAATAATTGATCTTTAACTCCTGTAAGATTATCGTTCAATAACTCTAAAAGTTCTAAGGTAACTGTGTGGTTATTAGCTAATACATTTGTAAGATTACTTTTAGAAATACCTACTAATTCTAAATTTTTTATAGCTTTTGTAGTTTCTTGATAAGGAATGTTTTGTGTAAAAGAAGTATAGCCAAATAAATCGTCTTCTTTATATAGTGCTGTAACAAGTTCTTTTCCTTTTTCATCTAATTTATAAGATTTTACAACACCTTTAATGACCAAATAAATCAAGTTAGAATTATACCCTTCATTATAAATAATTTCATCTTTTTTAAAATTAAAGACTTCTCCATTATCATCAAAAAAGTTTTTTAAATCATTTAGTGTTTTTATCTCATCTTCATTTTCAGGAACACTTTCATTTTGATTGTTTCTTTCATCTCTTAAGATCGCTGCTTTTGCTAATCTACTTTCTATAGCACTAATTAATTCTTCTTCTGTAAAAGGTTTTGTAATATAATCATCAGCACCTAAATCCATTCCTTTTCTTACATCTGTGCGTTCTGTTTTTGCTGATAAAAATATAAAAGGAATATATTTAGTGTCATTATTTTTTGATAAAGCTTCAATTACTCCATAGCCATCTAATTCTGGCATCATAATATCGCAAACTACAATATCTGGAGTATCTCTTTTTGCTAATTCTACACCAATTTTTCCATTAGGAGCTGTTATAACGTTAAAGTTAGATAGCTCTAATAATTCTGCTGTATTTTCTCTTATGATGGCATCATCTTCTATTAATAATACTTTTTTCATTATGTTGCTTTATTGGGAATTGTAATTGTAAATATTGTTTCTATATTTTCCTTACTTGTAAAAGAAATGGTACCTCCAAGATTTTCGATATGACTTTTTACTATATTCAATCCAATTCCAGTACCTTGATTTAGTAAGGCATTGCCTGCTCTAAAATAACGGTTGAAGATATTTTTTTGATCTTTTTCTGGTATTCCAATACCATTATCTTTTACTTTAAAAACAGTTTTTGAATCATCTTGAGTTATAAAAATATCTATAATTGTATTTTCTGACGAATACTTTATGGCATTATGTACTACATTAGAAAACGTTAATTCTATTATTTTTTCATCTTGGCTTAATAAAAAATCATCAATATTCTCAGGATAATTAATTTTTTGACCTTCTTTTAAAAGCATGTTAGCATTATAAACTACCTCATTAAGCACCTTACTCAACTTAAAAGTTGTTGGCTTATACATAATTTTACCACTTTCTAACTTTTCTACAGATAAAAAGTCATTCAGTATATTATTTAAATAATGAACTTTATCTGTAATTGTTTTAATATGCTTATCTCTTTTTTGTTGTTGCTCTGCCAATTTATATTTACCTAACAACATTGCAGAAGTTAATATGCCACTTAAAGGTGTTTTGAATTCATGTGATACTAAAGACAAAAACTGGGTCTTTAATTCATTAAGTTCTTTTTCTTTTTTAAGTGCATTTTTTACATTTTTTTCAGCTTTAATTCTTCTTTTATTTTCATCATCAAGCTCTATATTTAGTGTTTTTAAATCGGCAATAGCATGATTTAATTTTTTTGTTCGTTCTTTTACTTTAAACTCAAGATCATTATTTAATTCTTGTATTTCTTGTTCTTGTTTTTTACGAACACTTATGTCTATAACCAAAGCCATAACATAATTTTTACCATAAATTGAAAAAGGATTTAAACCTGCTTCTATAGGAAAAATACTTCCATCTTTTTTAGCTCCATAAATATCGCGACCAACGCCCATTTGACGACTTTCTTGTTGTTTCATAAAGCCTTTAAAATGTGCTCCATGTCCTGCACGAAAATTTTGAGGAATTAAAACATTTAAGGGTTGTTTTATAAGTTCATCAGCTTTATACCCAAACATACGTTTGGCAGAAACATTAGCCTCTACAATAGTTTGGTTTTCATCAACTACAATAACTCCCTCAGAAACAGCTCCTAAAAGAACATTAAAGATATCTTGGTCTTGCGTAAACATTTTTAGAGCTAATTATATTAGTGATTAGTGAGTTAAAGATACAATATATATACAAAAAATCAATCCTGATATATATCATTCTTAAGATAGACTATGAATTATACTTTTGTAAATATAAATTAGATGTTATGTATAAAAAACTAAATACCAATTTTTACAAAAATGTGGCTAAATTATTTTATGCTATTGCTGCTGTAGACAAAGTTATAAAAGAAGAAGAGTTTACTGCTTTAAAAAAAATTGTAAAAAAAGAATGGTTAACTTTAGATGAAAGCGAAGATGAATATAGCACAGATGCTGCATATCAAATTGAATTTGTATTTGAAGGGTTGCAATTTAAAGGTTTAGATGCTTACGATTGTTATAATGAGTTTATCGAGTATAAGAATAAACATTCTTATTTTTTTACAGACCAATTAAATTCATTAATCATGAAAACAGCAGATAAAATAGCATCTTCATATGCAGGTAAAAATAAATCTGAGTTAATTATGCTTGCAAAACTGGATCTTAATTTAAAAACTAAAACATCATGAAATATTATTTTACAACAATAATTAAAGGAAATTTTGATATTATTATAGATAAAGTAACAAATGAACTTAAAAAGGAAGGTTTTGGAGTATTAACAACTATTAATATACAACAAACACTTAAAAATAAGTTAGATGTTACTTTTAAAAAATACACCATTTTAGGAGCATGTAATCCGTCTTTTGCTTATAAAGCCTTACAAGCAGAAGATAAAATAGGAACAATGTTGCCTTGTAATATTATTGTGCAAGAAATTGCTGTAAATACGATTGAAGTTTCAGCAATAAACCCTTTAGTTTCCATGCAAGCTGTTAATAATAATCAATTAGAGGATATTGCTAAAGAGGTTAGTAATAAATTAGAAAATGTTATAAAAAATATGCACAATGAAAAATGATTTTAATAGCATTATTAATTCACTCCCTATTGTTTTAGTTGTTTTTTTCTGCTGATTGATGTGGTTCATAGAAAACGTTAAGTGTTATTATATAAGAAGTAAAAAACATATTTAGACATAATGTAAAAATTATAAAAATTGATGTAGATAAAAACTAAAAATTAGCATGTAACTATCAAGTGAAGTGTTACAGTATTTTACTTTTTAAAAGTCGGAAAACTGGTTTGGTGAGATCCAGGAGTTCATCAGAAAGAAAATTTAAAACAACTTATACAATCAAAAAAATAAAAAATGAGTATTCATATTGAAGCCAAAAAAGGAGAAATAGCAGATACAATTTTATTACCAGGAGATCCAATGCGTGCTAAATGGATTGCAGAAAAATTTTTAAAAGATGCTGTCTGTTATAATAATGTACGAGGAATGTTTGGTTATACAGGTTTTTATAAAGGAAAAAAGGTTTCTGTACAAGGTACAGGAATGGGTATTCCTTCTGCACTTATTTATTGCCATGAACTAATAAACGAATATGGAGTTAAAAACCTTATTAGAGTTGGCTCTACAGGTTCTTATCAAAAAGAAGTAAAAATTCGTGATATTGTTATAGCTATGGCAGCCTCTTCTACATCTGGCATTAATAATTCACGCTTTATAAATGCAGATTATTCTCCAACTGCAAATTTCGACTTATTTATGAAAGCATGTTTGTATGCGAAAGACAAACAAATCCCCATAAAAGCAGGAAATGTTTTATCTGCTGATGAATTTTATGAAGATGAATTTGATTCGTATAAAAAATGGGCCGATTTTGGCGTATTATGTGTAGAAATGGAAACAGCAGGTTTATATACTATTGCTGCAAAATTTAATGTAAAAGCCCTGTCTATATTAACAGTTTCAGACTCATTGGTTACCAAAGAAAAAACAACTTCAGAAGAACGAGAAAGCACTTTTTACACTATGATAGAAATCGCTTTAAGTACTTTGTTTTAAAACAATTAAAGTTAAAAAAGAAGTATTGTATGATGAATGTCATTTTATAATAGAAGGTACTATTCTATTTTTGAATAGTATTAATTATTAAATAATTATGTCATGAAAAGAGTCGTTATACTATTTCTTTTAACATTTCTAACTCCATTTATTGGATTTACCCAAACTTCAATTTCATTCGATTATGTTTCTCCTTTTTATGAAGGTTTTTCTGCAGTAAAAAAAGGAAATCAATGGGCATTTATAAATACAGAAGGTGTTATTGTAATTGATTTTAGAGATGATTTAGTTAGTACTAAAATCAATAATGAAGAATATCCTATTTTTAAGAATAACCGATGTATAATTGTAAAAGAAGAAAATAAAATTTCTTATTTCGGCTATATTGATTCTTCAGGAAAAACAGTTATAAACCCTACTTTTTTAAATGCAATTAACTTTCAAAACAGTATTGCAATTGTTTTAAAATTAAATAAAGAGAAGGCAGGTTTTAACAATGTGCTAGGCAAGAACATTGTTTATTACACTTATTTAGAAGTAATTATAAATAAAGAAGGTGAAATAAAAGAGAATTTAACAGTACCTAAAAATGTAGTTTTATCTAAAAAAAATCTTTCTAAACCTCCAAAAATCACATCAAAATTCCTTTCAGATAAACTGGTTTTAATTCTTGATGAGCATCAAAAATGGATAATTAAAAAAATTGCTAACTAATTAAATATACAAGATGAAAGCAAATTTAAATTTAGGTAGTGTTGCTGGAATTAAAATTAAAGTACATTGGACTTTTTTTTTATTAATTATTTGGATTGTTTTCGATCAAATTAAAAGAGGTGGAAACACCGAAAGTATTTTATATAATGTAGCCTTTATTTTTACTGTTTTTTTATGTGTAGTATTACATGAGTTGGGGCATGCTTTTATGGCAAAACGTTTTAAAATTAACACTAAAAAAATAACATTATTACCTATTGGCGGAATTGCAAGTCTTGAGAAAATACCAGAATCTCCCAAACAAGAATTTCTTATTTCTATTGCTGGTCCTTTAGTAAATCTGCTAATAGCAACATTATTATATTTTACAATTCCTATAAATGATATTTTGAATCAAAATTTAAATGATTCTTTACAATTTCTTGCTCGTTTTAATCTTCGAAATTTTCTTTTTTATGTATTTATAGTAAATATAGGCTTGGTTTTGTTTAATCTTATTCCTGCTTTTCCTATGGATGGAGGAAGAGTCTTAAGAGCAATTTTAGCAATGAAGATGAATCGTGTAAAAGCTACTCAAATAGCTGTAAATATTGGTCAATTTTTTGCAGCTGTATTTTTACTTTTAGGCTTGCTTTACAATCCGATTTTAATATTTATAGCACTTTTTATTTTTCTTGGAGCTTATGGAGAAAACCAAATAGTGAATCATTTATCGATTCTAAAAGGACATAAAGTACAAGAAGCAATGATGACAGATATTACCACTTTTAATCCTAATGATACAGTTAGTAAGGTTTTAAAAACCATTATTTCTGGTACTGAAAATAATTTTGTGGTATTAAAAGAGGCTGTAATTATAGGCATCCTTTATCATAAAGATATTATAGAAAATTCTAACAAAAAAAATTGGTTGGTAAAAGATATTATGACTACTACATTTAAGGTTCTTCAAGATAAAGATGATCTTAAAAAAGTTTACGAATTAGTTTACAGCGAATCTAATTCATTTTTTCCTGTAGTAAAACAAGATCAATTCGTTGGTGTTATAGATTATGTAAATCTGAATGAATACCTTTTAATTCAAGCCAAATTATCTCATTAATTATGAAATTATTCTATTATATAGTTGTTTCATTTTTGTTTTTATCATGTTCTAAACAAGAAGATAAAATACTTCCTTCAGAGAGGGAATTAATAGAATCTGTCTATTCTTCAGTAATTATTCAACCAGATAGTTTGTATCAAGTTTATTCTATTGTTTCTGGAATCATAGATCAAAACTTGGTAGAAGAAGGAGCTATTATAAAAAAGAAACAAGCTCTAATTCAAATTATAAATAATACTCCATTACTGAATACAGAAAATTCACGTTTGGCTTTAACCTTTGCTAAAGAAAATTACCAAGGAAGTGCAACTATTTTAAAAAGTATTAAAGATGAAATTGCATCAGCAACACTCTCTTTAAAAAATGATTCTATCAATTTTCATAGACAAAAAAATCTTTGGGACCAGAAAATTGGATCAAAAATAGAGTATGATACAAAACAGTTAAAATATCAATTATCGCAAAATAATTTACTGCTTTTAAAGAGTAAATACAATCAAACAGAAAATCAATTAATAACCTCATTAAAACAAGCAGAAAATAATTATCGTACATCGCTTATCAACACTAAAGATTTTACGATAAAAAGTAAAATTAATGGTAAAATATATGAGTTAAAAAAAGAACCTGGAGAATTGGTAACTGTCCAAGAACCAATTGCACTCGTTGGAAGTGCAACTCGTTTTATAATTGAAATGTTGGTGGATGAAGTGGATATTGTTCAAATAGAAAATCAAATGGAAGTAATTCTAAATTTAGATGCTTACAAAGGAGTTGTGTTTACAGGAAAAGTTTCTAAAATTTATCCTAAAAAGGATGAGCGTAATCAAACTTTTAAAGTGGAAGCTATTTTTAATGAAGCTCCTAAAAAATTGTATCCAGGACTTTCAGGTGAAGCAAACATTATTATTGCAAAGAAACAAAATGCTTTAACTATTCCTAAAGAATACTTAATAGAAAATAATAAAGTAAAAACGGATGACGGATTTGTAACCATAACCTTGGGTTTACAAAATTTAGAATATGTAGAGGTTTTATCTGGAATTACAAAAGACACGTATATTTATAAAACGGAGAAATGATCAATTGGAAAGTTATATTAAACATTGCAAAAACGCATTTACTTACCAAAATAAAACAAACAGCTATAGCAGCTTTAGGTGTTACTTTTGGTATTGGTTCTTACATTACGCTTGTTTGTTTTATGACTGGATTAAATACAATGTTAGACGATTTAATTTTAAATCAAACGCCTCACATTCATGTTTATAATGAAATTGAACCCTCAGAAAAACAACCTTTAGATTTTTATAGTAACCTTGAGAATACATTTTCAGTAATTCATTCCATAAAGCCAAAATTAAGTCAGAAAAAAATTCATAATGCATTACCAATTATTAATTACCTAAATCAAAATAAAAATGTACGTGGAGCAATTCCTCAAATAAAAGCAACTATATTTTACATAGCAGGATCTATAGAATTGGGAGGTAATTTAACAGGTATACAACCTATAGAGGAAGCAGCACTATTTAATCTACAAGATTACGTAATAGAAGGTTCTCCTACTGATTTACGTAATAACGAAAATGGTATTCTTTTAGGAATTGGAATTGCTAAAAAAATGTCTTTAGAAGTTGGTGATCGTGTACAAATAAGCACGATAAAAGGAGATTTATTTCCGCTTAAAATTGTGGGTTTATATCAAAGTGGAATTTCCGAAATTGATAATATCCAAAGTTTTGTGAACCTTAAAACAACACAGAAAATTTTAGGAGAAGCAGAGAATTATATTACTGATATTAATATAAAATTGTACAATATTGAAGAAGCGTTGCCTTTATCAAAAAAAATAGAAAAACAGTTTAACCTTACTGCTATTGATATTAAAACCGCCAATGCTCAATTTGAAACAGGAACAACCATCCGAAATTTAATTACCTATGCTGTTTCAATAACACTTCTAATTGTAGCAGGATTTGGTATTTATAACATTTTAAATATGTTAATTTATGAGAAAATGAATGACATCGCCATTCTAAAAGCTACTGGTTTTTCTGGTAAAGATGTTCAATATATATTTATGAGCCAAGCAATGATTATTGGTTTTGTTGGCGGAATTTTAGGATTACTTATAGGTTATGGATTAACCAGTCTTATAAGTACAATACCTTTTAAAACAGAAGCATTGCCAACTGTAGAAACGTATCCTATAAATATGAATCCTATATTCTTTTTAATTGGGTTTTTATTTGCAATGATATCTACTTTTTTGGCTGGTTATTTACCATCTATTAAAGCAAAAAAAATAGACCCAGTTAAAATTATAAGAGGACAATAAATGGAAGCTGTTTTAAAAACAAAAAATATCAATAAATATTTTAAAAAACCTGTTCCGTTTCATGTTTTAAAAGATATTAATTTTCAGGTGAATAAAGGAGAATTTGCTTCTATTATGGGAAAATCTGGCTGTGGAAAATCAACTTTATTATATATCTTATCTACTATGGATACTGATTATGAAGGTGAATTATATTTAAACAATCAACTTATTACAGGTCAGGATAAAAACCATCTTTCCTATATAAGAAATAAACATATTGGTTTTGTTTTTCAGTTTCATTATTTACTTTCAGAATTTACTGTTTTAGAAAACGTAATGCTGCCAGCAAAAAAGTTAGCTGAAAAATCATTAAAAGAAATTGAATTTGATGCTATGCAAAAATTAAAAATGTTACGTATTGAGCATTTAGCAAAAAAACGAGCCTCTAGAGTTTCTGGTGGTGAAAAACAACGCGTTGCAATTGCAAGAGCACTTATTAATAATCCTTCTATTATTATGGGCGATGAACCTACAGGTAATTTAGATAGTGGAAACGCAGAAAATGTTTTTAATATTTTTAAAGAGTTAAGTATTCAGCAAGGTTTATCACTCTTAATAGTAACACATGACCAAGACTTTGCAAATAAAACCGATAGAATTATAGAAATGGGTGATGGAAGAATTATCAGTTAGTTTCGCTGTTTATGATATTTGTCATTTTTAATCACTAAATTCCGAATTACTTTTAGCTTCTAAAACTATGGTAATGAGTACTTATAAAAACAGACCTAAAGATAATTATTTACAAGAAGCATCATTAGAAGATTTATATATACTTACAGAAAGTTGGATAAATGACTTTGAATTGTACGTTTCAGAAATAAGTTTTTTAGAGTTACTTATAAATACTTATTTTATAAAATTACTTATTTATGAAAATGTCGAAGAAATAAATGAACTACAATTAGACAGTAAAAAATTAAAAAAAAGAGGTGTAGAATTATTAGAAAATCTGCAATTTCATTTGTCTTCGATTACAGAAATTATTGAGGAATCTTATTATGAAAAGAATGGTACTTTAAGAGGTCAGCAAGAGTTTTTTGAAGATGAAATATCTTATTATGTTGAATCGTTAAAAATAATTAGATATACTGTTTATAGTAAAATAAAAGCAATTATTGAAGAACAAAAATCCAAACTACTTTGGAAATATAACTAAAATCTATTATGAAAACCTTTCAAAAAAGTATCAATAAAATAGTGAAAATCACAAATAATATTGAGGTGAATTATCCTGAATTATATGCTATTTTAGATGAAACGCCGATGACGATTCCTTCTGAAATACATCCTCATATGGACATCGCTATTTTGGAAGATTATTTAGATAGTTTAAAACAAATACTAGATCACTACATCAAAAATCATCCTACAACATAATGGCATTTATTGATTATTATAAAATATTAGGGCTTGATAAAAAAGCAACGGATAAGGATATTAAAAAAGCCTACAGAAAACTGGCTCGAAAATATCACCCAGATTTAAATCCGAATGATAAAACAGCCGAAAAGAAATTTAAGGAAGTTAATGAAGCGAATGAAGTATTGAGTAACGTAGAAAATCGAAAAAAATACGACAAATATGGAGAGCATTGGGAACATGGAGAAGAATATGAAAAAGCTCAACAACAAAGACCAAATTCTAATAGTAATCGACAATCTAGAGGGCATTCTGAAGAAGATTTTTCAGATTTCTTCGAAAATATGTTTGGCAGTAGTTCCCAAAGAACTCAAGATAGTAGCGTAAAATTTAGAGGTCAGGATTATAAAACAGAATTGCAACTTGATTTAAAAGATGTTTATACTGCACACAAACGTACGTTAACCATAAACAATAAAAACATACGAATTACTATTCCTGCAGGTATAGAAAACGGACAAGTTATAAAAATTATTGGGTATGGAAGTAAAGGAATAAATGGTGGCCCAAATGGAGATTTGTATATTCAATTTTCAATTGTAAATAATACTAACTTTAAAAGAGATGGAGATAATTTACACACTTCTGTAGATCTCGATTTATACAAAGCAATTTTAGGAGGAGAAATATTAATTCCTACTTTTAACGGAAAAGTAAAACTTACCATAAAACCAGAAACTCAAAACGGAACTAAAATAAAATTGAAAGGAAAGGGTTTTCCAAAGTATAAAAAAGAAAATGAATTTGGAGATTTGTATATCACTTATACTATAAAAACGCCTACAAAACTATCCACCAAAGAAAAAGAGCTTTTCACAGAATTATCTAAATTAAGATGACATGGAGTTAACAAATCTAATTTCGGTACAACAATTTTGTAAACACTACAAAGTTCCAGTATCTTTTATAAATCAGTTGCAAGAATTGGAGTTGGTTGAAATAATTACAATGGAAGAAACATTATGCTTTCCAAAATCACAAATAAAAGAAGTTGAAAAAATAATCCGTTTGCATTATGAGCTTCAAATTAACTTAGAAGGTGTAGATGCTATTTATAGTTTATTAAAACGAGTAGAAACTCTTCAAGATGAAATAGTGATGTTAAATAACAAGTTGAATTTTTATGAAAATTTATAAATAATTCACAAAACTTTCTTTTTAAAACTCTTGTCTTCAATTTAAAACAATGTCACATGATGCTATTTTTTTTTTAAAATTCAAAAGTTTAGATTTTCCCTTTTTTTTCAGTAAAAGTTTTTAAGTATGAGAATTATCATATTTAAATCTGTTGGCACTTTCTATCTTTATTACCTGATAATAGGTAAATAAAGCAAATTCTATGAATTTGAAAAAATCATAGAAACTATTTCTTAATAGCTATTTTCATTTTATAACATTCTAAAAAGCACTAAGATGGAAGAAAAAAAAATAAAAAAATTACAACTTGAAAATTACAGTAAAATTTTTTTTCAAATTGGGCTAGTTTTGTCATTATTTATTATTCACAATTTATTAGAAATTAAAAAGTTTGACAGAAAAACAGCAAAAATAAATCGAGTCTTTACAATGACTAGCGAGTCAGATTATGATGTTGAAATACCAATCATAAAATTAAAAACATATAATCCTGCAATGAGTAAAACTCCTCCTCCACCTTCATTAGAAAAAATAGAGATTGTAGAAGATACTAAAGAAATAATTGAAAATATTATAGGTACAACAGAAACAGATGAATCTGACGTAATTAATTTAAGTACTGATACAGCTAATGGTGAAGCTATAAGTAGTATTATTGAAGTTAAAGAAGATGAAGAAATTATAGAGGATGTACCTTTTGTACTAATTGAAAATGTGCCTATTTATCCAGGTTGTAAAGGTAATAATAAACAGTTAAGATCTTGTTTTTCTCAAAAAATAGCTCAATATTTTTCTGAAAATTTTGATAAAAACTTAGCTAAAGATCTAGGTTTAGAGCAAGGAAAAAAAAGAATTCTTCTTTTATTTAGAATAGATACTAAAGGTAATGTGATTGATGTGAAAGCGAGAGCACCACATCCTGTATTACAAGAAGAAGTGATAAAAATAATTAACTCTTTGCCAAAAATGATCCCTGGAAAACAAAGAGACATCCCAGTAACCGTCAGCTATAGTATTCCTATCACATTTGAGGTTATATATTAATACTAATAAAATCGTACTACAGATAAATTAAATTACCATAGCCTCTAATAAATTCATTCAGAAAATGGAATATTTTGAAAACCTTATAAATGAGTTTCCTTTTTTATGGAGTATTATGAAATTCCTTATTATAATTCTGTTTGTATTCTTCATAATAAATTATTTAAGGAAATATCTAAAAAAGAAAATTCCGAATTTAACTGTACGTTATAAATCTCAAAAAGGGGTTGAAATTATTGGGTATATTGTATTATTGATTATCATAATCATCTATTTTACAGGAACTATTAAAGATTTTACTGTAATAATTGGTTTATTTACAGCAGGATTGGCTTTTACCTTACAGGAACTAATTTTAAGTATTGCAGGTTCTGTCTATATCTTTCTAGTAAAAGTATATACACCTGGAGATCGAATTGAAATTAATGGCATAAAAGGAGATGTAATTGATGTAGATAGTATTTACACAACAATGATGGAAATAGGACAATGGGTTAACAGCGATAATTATACAGGGAGAATTGTTAAATTAAGTAATGCCTTTGTTTTTAAAGGGCCAGTATACAACTACTCTCAAGATTTTCCTTTTATTTGGGATGAATTTAATTTACCTATAAGATATGGTTCTAATATAGATTTGGCAAAATCAATAATTATTAAAACCGCTACAGAAACACTTTCAGAATATACAATGAATTCCAAAGCACAATGGAATGCTGTGGTTAATAAATATTATATTGAAGATGCACAAGTAGATCCTACTTTAGCAATTACACTTACAGATAATTGGATACAATTCAACCTAAGATATATTGTCGATTTCAAAAAAAGAAGGCTTACAAAACATGTTTTGCATGATAAAATTAGAAAAGAAATTGAGAAAACAAATGATGCTGTTATTCTAGCTTCTACCACTTTAGAAGTGATAAAAATTCCAGATGTAAAAATTGATTTAAAAACGCCAATTAATACTTAAATATATGTTCACATTTAAAAATTTTAATATTGCAGATTGGTTTTCATTTTATCGAATTTTTGCTGCACCTTTTTTACTACTCTTAATTTGGTTTGATGTACAATTACTCTTTACGTGGTTTTTATTAATCAGTTATTTAACAGATGCCATTGATGGATATCTTGCTAGAAAACTAAAAATAACGAGTGCTAGAGGCTCTCAATTAGATTCCATTGGCGATCAAATAACATTGGTTATTGGGCTTATTGGCTTGTTATGTTTCGAAACCAATTTTATTCAAAAAAATTTAGTTTTAATATTAATTGTATTTACTCCTTATCTATTACAAATGATTATTGCTTATATTAAGTACGGAAAAGCCACTGCTTTTCATACTTATTTTGCAAAACTTTCTGCCATTTTACAAAGCGTTTTTATTCTTTGGGCATTATTTTTTTCTCCAGAATACAGTCTATTTTATATAATGATAATCATAGGTTTATTAGAAACTTTTGAAGAAATTACACTCATTTTTATGTATGATAATTGGGCTTCTGATGTAAAAGGTATTTACTGGGCACTTAGAGATAAAAGACGATTAAAGAAAAAATTATAGATGAAATCATATTCGTTTTTTACAATTATTCTCTTATGTATTGCCATCTTAATTGTAGATATATTTGCTTTTTATTGGCTACAAACTATTACACAATTCATTATTTCTGATATTTTAAGAAATATTATCTATATCCTCTTCTGGACTTTTACATTAGGATTAATTACAGCTATTCTGATAATAAAATTAAGATTAGACAATATAAATCCTACAAAAAAACAATTGCTAATTTCTTCATTTTATGGACTTGCTATTTCTTCATTTATTCCAAAACTTATTTTTGTAATTATAATTTCAATATTACATTTTACAAATTATTTACTTTCTGAAACTGCTTCATTAATTTTTGTTCCTTTAGTAGGATTATTTTCTGGGTTCTTACCTTTTTTTGTTATTCTATATGGCATTTTTAAATCCTTGTATCATTTTAAAATTCACACTCATAAACTTCACTTTAATAAGTTGCCTAAATCCTTTAGTGGATTAAAAATTGTGCAAATTTCTGATATCCATATTGGTAGTTTTAATAATCAATTTTCTATTTTAAATAATGCTATCGAAAAAATAAATTCATTAAACCCAGATTACATTTTTTTTACTGGAGATTTAGTAAATAACTATGCTTGGGAATTAATTGGATGGGAAAGAATATTTAATAAATTAAAGGCTAAAAAAGGAAAATATTCCGTTTTAGGAAATCATGATTATGGAGATTATAGCGAATGGGATTCAAAAGAAAAAAAGAAAGAAAATTTTGAAAAAATTAAACAATTTTACACAGATATTGGTTTTAAATTATTAATGAATGAAGCAACTGTTATTGAAGATAAAAAAAATAACAAAATTGCCATAATTGGAGTAGAAAACTGGGGGAAACCTCCTTTTAAACAGTATGGAAATTTGCAAAAAGCACTCCAAAAAGTTCAAGAAATTCCTTTTAAGATTTTATTATCTCATGACCCTTCTCATTGGGCAGAAAAAGTCATTGATAAAACTTCCATTTCGCTCACTTTATCTGGTCATACACATGGCATGCAAGCTGGTTTTCAATTTAAAAATTTTCAATGGAGTCCTATAAAATTAAAATACAAACATTGGGCTGGCTTGTATAAACATAATAATCAAATTTTATATGTGAATAGAGGTTTAGGTTGGTTAGGTTTTCCTGGCAGATTAGGAATGAGACCAGAAATTACACTTTTCGAAATTCTTAACTGATAAATATCATTGTTTTTATTTCATGTATGAACTAATTTAGTCCAAGAATTAAAAACCAATATCATGAGACAAAGTTTAAATCAAAAAGAATGCGCTACGCTTTTAGCAGATAATTATATTGGTTATTTAGGTTATATCTCTAAAAATAGTCCTTTTATTGTGCCCATAACTTATTTTTTTGATGGAAAAAAAACAATAATTATCTATTCTTCTGAGGGACACAAAATAAAT
Organism: Polaribacter vadi; assembly: GCF_001761365.1. Lineage (NCBI taxonomy): Bacteria > Pseudomonadati > Bacteroidota > Flavobacteriia > Flavobacteriales > Flavobacteriaceae > Polaribacter > Polaribacter vadi. The sequence goes on from NZ_CP017477.1 coordinate 1,089,757, forward strand.
GCAATGCGTAAAAATAATAACGTTTCTCTTCAGGTTTCAGAAATAAAAAATATTGATAATTGGAATTCTGTTTTAGCTCACGGAAATTTTGAAGAGCTTTCTGGTATTGATGCAAAACATAATTTACATGAATTTGCAGATGGTATTAAAAATATTATCCTAAGAAAAGAAGAAATAAATTTACATTTTATTGGTGAGTTTTCAAGCAAAATAAACAAAGAAGAAATTCCTATTGTTGGTAAAATTACTATAAATGAGTTAACAGGAAAAACCAGAATTAATTAATAAAGATTTTACGGAATCAAATTTACCCATAATCACTAAATTTACAATTTTTAAGAGTTGCATATTACATCCATTAAGCACGAAATTATCCTCACAATTTTTATCTAGATTTTTAACTTAAAGTATAATTTCTTGTCTAACTATATTATTATTATTTTTATCTTAAATCAGATCAAGTCCAAAAGTTGTGGAATAAAGATAAAAAGCAGAATTTTTGGACTTAATCCTGATTTAATTAGTTTTATGGGTTTGATAGAAAAGCAAAAACCCTTTAAAACATAAGTTTTAAAGGGTTTTGATGATTATTGAAAATCTATCAGCGGAGAAAGAGGAACTAACCATACAATGTTAATTAACTAAAATACAGATAGATACATAGTTTAAAAAACTATAGGTAACCGAATAGTAAACCTTTAATTTAGTCTTTAATGTACTCATTTACGATATCCTCCTGAATACCAGAATACTCTGAAAACTCGTTTACAGTAACAAATTGATGAGGTTCTTTGTCTAAAAAACTTTTTATATCATTTAATAACTTGCGACCATAACGTTCACTGCGCCCTGTGATGCGCTGAATATCTTTTGGATATATACAAGCTCTTTTTGGATTCATAATACTTTATCTATGCTTTATCTATACTTTTTAGATAGTGCCACCATATTAAATCGGAAAAAATAACAGGTTTCGGAATGGTTGACTAATGATTTTTGATTTCTACTTTAAAAGTATGGTTTTTTGCCTAAACATAAAAATATAATATCATGGCAAAACAAACAGGAATTATCAAATTAAAGGGAACTATTGGTGGAATTTCTTTCTACAAAACTTCTGATGGGCATTTGGCTCGTGAAAAAGGTGGTGTGGATAAGAAGAGAATCCAGAATGATCCTGCGTTTCAAAGAACGCGTGAAAATGGCTCTGAATTTGGACGAGCAGGAAAGGGAGGTAAAGTATTACGTAATGCAATTCGTGTGCTTCTACAAAATGCAAAAGACAGAAGAGTGGTCTCTCGTTTGACAAAAATTTTGGTTGCAATTACCAAAACGGATATTGTTAACGAGAGAGGCTCAAGAACTTTACAAGAAGGAAACTTAAACCTTTTAGAGGCTTTTGAATTTAATTTGAATGGAAAATTAGGTGCTACTTTATTTGCTCCATTTACGAAAGCATTTGATAGAGTTACTGGAGAAGCAACTTTAGATTTAGCAGCTTTTTCTCCAACTGTTAGAATTGCAGCTCCTGCAGGAACAACACATTTTAAAGTAGTAATGGGAGCATCAGAATTAGATTTTGAGAATGAAACCTCAACTTTTGAAAATGATGAAACTGCAATTTTACCTTATACAGTTGCAGATACAGCTGCTATTGCATTATCAGCTTCAATTACTGCAAACTCAACATTACCTGTGGTTCAAGTTTTAGGGGTAGAGTTTTATCAAGAGGTAAATGGAGAAATGTACTCTTTAAAAAACGGCACATATAATGCCCTTTCAGTTACTATTATTGACAAGCCATAGGAATGGAGTTATTACTTCAAAGAGCTTATTTTAAAGAGGGTACTAATGGTACTCTCTTTTGTTCTGACAAATTTCTTTGTCATACGATTGAGTTGCCCTGGAAAAATAACAAACGAACTATTTCTTGCATTCCTGAAGGAGCATATCAAATTGAGCCAAGATTTTCAAAACGCTTCAAGCATCATTTGATTTTGAAAAATGTGAAAGGTAGAAGCTTTATTTTATTTCATCCTGCCAATGATGCTAAACGAGATTTAGAAGGCTGCATTGCTCCTGTAACTTACTTAAGTGGTATCGGAAAAGGTGTCTATTCCAGAGATGCGATGCAAAAATTATTGTCATTATCATATCAAGCTAAAGACCGAAAAGAAAAAATCTTATTAATTATTAAATCACAGAATTATGAAAATTATAGAACGTTATAAAAAACCTACTCCAAAATTTTTTAAAGTTTTAAGAAATATTGGTATTGCATTAGCTACTGCAGGAGGTGCAATTATTGCTGCTCCGTTAAGTATACCTGCAACCATCATTACCATTGCTACCTATATGACAGTGGCAGGAACTGTTGCCACAGCTGTAAGTCAGGCAGTGATAAAAGATGATGATACTTCAGAAAAGGAGAAAAATTCTAAAAAAAATGGATCATAATACAAAAGCCAGTTTTTTTGGTGGTTTATTTTTATCTTCAATTGTTCATATAGGTGTTGAAGATATAATTACTACCATTGTTTTGGCAATTGTGGGTGCAGTTGTGAGTTTTTTTGTTTCTGTTGTTTTAAAATGGCTTCACAACAAGGTTAAAATAAAAACAAAAAAATAACTATTGAAATTCAGAATTTCGAAATTGAATTCTAAAAATAATGTGTGTTTTTTCCTTAAAGAATGAGCTGAGGAAAAAACTCATTTAATTTTATCGTTTTTAAAGTTTGATAAACAGAGGCTGGTTAGCGCGTGGAGTTTATCAAACTTTTAAAATGCGAGCCCAATGGCGATTGAATTACATAATAATGGATTGAAAATCAAAAATTTACATTTTTTTTCGTATATTTAAATACTTTTTCAAATGAATCTAAATATTTAGATTTACAATTGTCGTAATTTTAACCCGCTTCTTGCCAGAAGTGGGTTTCTTTTTTTTAAATTAATTAAAGACGAAGTACGTAGTGCGTTGGCAGCAGCGAGAATAAGTGTGTAAATTTTTATTTGTACTTAACCACTTTTATTAGGTTTTATTAAAAGTGAATGCTACTACAACTTTTTTATATTACTGACTTCTATTATTTTCCTGAATGCTTTAAAAATTCCAACGCATTTGCTTTTAGTGAAAACGGTAACCGCTTAAATGTTTTAAAAATAAAAATTTATACTCTTATTGGCTTTTTTTGATTTTATAGGTGCTTTAAAAGAGACTTGAATATTACTGGACACATTTATATTTTACTACTTACTATTTATTGTACCCATAAGCACTTGTAAAAACAAATGCATTAACTACTGCCTGTTGTTAAAATATCAAATTGTTATTATTACTATCCTATATGCGTGTTGGATGTGCGGCTATTTTACATAATGGCGTTATAGTGCCTGGAGTTTTTACGAAAAAGCAGTATAACTGCGCATTATGTAAAGATAGCTTTGGGGAGTTTTGTGTTTTATGAAAACAATATTAAAGATTGCTTTTTACAGTTGTTTTTGAGTGTGCGAAAAAATCAGCTTTAAAATGCAAGTACCGCTAGAATATTAAAACTCTAAACTTGGAGTGGCGCGCGGAACAACACAAAAGACAGAGGCTTTTTGCTTTTTTGCAAAAAACTGGATTTTGTATTGTGGGGAGTTTATAATACCCTCTTAAACTTTTTAATTAGGGTTCTTTTAGAATAATGTAGGTTGTGTAAAATCTAATTATGTCGGGGTAAAATTGTATTGAGGAGCTAGTTCTTCATTATTTAACCAACGTTGCATATCGCTTTCTGTTTTTAAACTAAATGGCATTCTTAATTTTGTATTAAGAATTACACTCCCTACTCCCATTGCCTCTGTAGTTGTAATTGTATAGGTATTGTTTGTGTATAATCCTGCAAAATCAGATAATTGACTGTTAAAATCTATTTCGCATTTTATCTTTTCTTTGCCTCGATGCTGCCATTCATAAAAACCATTGATATGCTTGCTGGGTTTTGCAACAGCTCCTTCTTCTAATTACGCTTTGAATTTCTTTGCCACTTCTTTTATTATTTTATTTTGCTTGGTATGAAAACACATCTGTCGTTGTTGTTGTCGTTGTTGTTGTTGTTGTTGTTGTTGTTGTTGATGTTGTTGTGAATTGAGTACAATTTGCGTTATAATTACTTCTTCAATTGTTGTTTAAATTTACTTTTTTTTCCATTGATGAATACTGTGTCTAGTTAAAGATAGGGTTAAGGTTCTTTTTTCCTTTCATAGTAATCTTTGACCATGATCAGATAGTGACACTACCCTGGTAAATTTTTAGCACTGAATAATTCAATTACATAGTAGACCTTTTTTACCCTATTTATTTTAAAATCGTGTTCTAAAACGGGTATAGCTTAGATTGGATTATTTTAATAATTTACTTTACGCGATTTCGTTATTTTTTTTTATAAAAATAAAGACTTTATTAGACTAAAAAAACATTTCAATTTAATAAAAACACAACAATTTTTATAAAATTTATTTACAACTAATTTTTGATCAATTCTGCTTCTAATTCTTCAAGAGATTTTCCTTTCGTCTCAGGTAAAATTTTGATAAAAATTATAAAACCTAAAGAAGCTATAATTCCAAATATAAAAAAAGTTAACGCATTTCCAAAATTAGATAACTCCCATGGAAATATTAATTGAACTATAGAACTAATTAAAGAATTTACGAAAGCAATACCCCCAATTGCCAGACCTCTATACTTAATTGGATATAGCTCTGACAATAACACCCACATTACTGGCCCTAATGAAAATGCAAAGCATGCAATAAATCCTAAAATTCCTACCAAAATTAAGTTTGCATTTATATTGGCTGCAGCTTCTATAATTACACCATCATTTTTACTATAAATTCTATTACCTAATATAGTTTTTAAATCATCTTTAAAATCAACATCATTATCATAGACTTTATCAATTATTTGTAACAATTTTTGAGAATCTTGAAAATCAAACTGTTTTACTTTTTGTTCAGTTAATTGATAAGTTGCCTGATTAAAACCATAGGCGCATAATAATAAACTTATTGCTACACCTGCAGTGCCAATTAACAACAAAGGTCTTCTACCCATTTTATCAATTAAATACATGGCAATAAAAGTAAAAATTACCGTAATTGTACTTAATAAAATTCCAGATGAAAAAGAAGCATCTGTTCCAACACCTGTTTGTTTAAAGATAGATGTTGCATAAAAATAAACGGCATTGATTCCTGTAATTTGCTGTAAAATTCCAACAACTAAACCTACCATTAAAATAAAACGCAAAGAAGGTTTTAGTAAATCTTTAATTTTTAAAGTTGATTTGTTTTTTTCTGATTGTACATTTTTATCAATTGAAGCTATTTCTGATTCTGCTTTTACTTTACCATGAATTTGATGAAGTACTTCTTTTGCTTCATCAAATTTTTCTCTTAAATACAACCAACGTGGACTTCTTGGCACAAAGAATAAAAATATAAAGTATAAAAGAGCGGGTATTAATTCTACACCTAACATCCATCTCCAAACATTTTCATCAGTCAAAAACGTATCACCAGAAATGTTATATTTATTAAAGAAATAGTTGCTTAAGAAAGCAACAAAAAAACCAAGAACAATATTCAATTGCTGAATAGCAACTAATTTCCCTCTATTTTCGGCTGTTGAAATTTCTGCAATAAACATTGGTGCTAAAACCAAGGCTGCACCAAAAGCCAAACCACCAATCATTCTTGCAATATAAAGGATTTCGTAAGACCAAGCTAAAGCCGAAAAAACAGCTGAAATTGCATATAAAAAAGCAACAAAAAGCAACATTTTTTTACGACCAATCTTATCACTTAATCTTCCAGAAAATAGCATTGCTATCATTGCTGCAAAAGAAGGAGAACTCACTACCCATCCAGATTGAATATCACTTAAATTAAATTCAGGACCAGCGTAAGACATAACTCCTGAAATAATTCCTGCATCAAAGCCAAAAAGAAACCCACCCAAAGAAACTACAAAGGCAATAAATATTAATTTTTTGGTCATATAAATATTATTTTAATTAAGTGTAATTGTTTGAATTGAATGAGGTGGTATTTTTAATTTAGCTGTATTTAAATCAATTGTAACGGTATAATCTAACATCTTATTAGAAGTGTTCATAGCTATAATAGCAATACTATTATTTTTATTTTTAAAAGCCGTAGAAATAATACTATTAGAACTTGTAACGCTGCTTATTCTTTTTGCTCCTGGCCTTATAAATTTAGAAAAATGACCTATATAATAAAATGAGTTGGTAAAATTTAAATCCCCTGTTTGTGTGTTTCCATGCACTGGTGCAAAACATAAATTACCAACATGATTTGGACCTCCTGTTTCATCTAGAAGGATATTCCAATCTGTCCATGCAACAGTGCCGTTATTAAAATCTTTAATCATTGCTTTTCCATAACGTTCTGCTAATGATGGATCTTCATTTTCTAATCTTTCAAGATCATATCCTTCATTGCATCCTTCTGTAAAAATTAATTTTTTATCAGGGTAAGCTTCATTTACACTTGCTACATTTTCAAACATTGGGTTATCATCTTTCCAGTCTTCATACCAATGAAAACCGGTACCCCAAACATATTTTGCTGCTTCTGGATCGTTTAAAATAGTGCTAGCTCTTTGATATAATAAATCTCTATTATGATCCCAAACAATTATTTTTTTATCTCCTAAACCCTCTTTTTCTAAAGTTGGTCCTAAATAATCTTTTAAAAAGTCGCGTTCTTCTTCTGCTGTATAAATACAAGATTCCCAACGTTGCACTGCCATTGGTTCATTTTGAATTGAAAGGCCCCAAATTGGTATTCCTTCTTTTTCGTAGGCTTTTATAAATTTAGCATAATAATTTGCCCAAGGTTGGTAGAACTCCTTCTTTAATTTACCTCCTCTTAACATATTATCATTGGTTTTCATAAATGCAGGGGGGCTCCAAGGGCTTGCGTACATGGTTAATTGACCGCCTGCTGCTTCAATTGCTTTTTTGGTAAATGGAATTCTATATTTTCTATCATGCTCTATAGAAAAAGTATTTAATTCTTTATCATCCTCTTCTATATAAGTGTAACTTGCTTTTGAAAAATCGCAACTATGAATAATCGTTCTTGCTAAAGAATATCCAATACCTTTCTCTTCATCATAATAAGCCTCTAAAAACAATTCTTGATTTTCTTTTGTTAATTTATAAAAAGTTTCTGCAGAAGCATCTGTTAATGCTGCACCTATTCCTACAAATTCTTGAAACTCATTTTTAGGATCTACCATTATATCAATTTCAGTTTCTAAAGGCTGTTTAAAATCTGAAAATAAAATGGTGTCTGTTAGTGTAAGTTTTAATTTTGAGTTGTGAGCTGTGGTATACACTATTGCTTTTGCAGTTCTAATATCAAAAGAAATTTGTTCTTTATTATGATCTTTTTGATCATTTTTTTTTGATTCTTTACATTGAAAAAAACCAAAAGAAAGAAAAAGTACACAAAAATATAAGGCTTGTTTTTTTAAACTTTCTTTCATCTTTTTATTCTTTTAAAATTAAATTTATTGATAACTATTTACTATTCCTTTAATTGTTCTTATAGGTTAAACCAAACCCGAAATCGAACAATGGTTTTTTTGATTTATCCCAAAAATTGACCCCATATTTTTCGTTAAAATCTTCTACTGATTTTGGCCATGAATGTGGTAATTTCCCCTTAAAATCAAAATTACCAAAAAGAACTTCTGCGATTCCATCACCTTCAGAACCAGGCAACCAAGCTGCTATAAACGCATCAGATAAATTTATTTGTTTCGTTGTTACTAAAGGTCTTCCAGAAATTAAAACAACCACTGTTTTAACACCTTTTGCAGTGTAGGTTTCTATGTATTTTTGATGTTTTTCACTTAATGTAAGTCTGCGTTCTCCTTTGCCATCAGTTATATCTCCAAACATTTCTGCGTAAGGCGTTTCACCAACCACAATGATAGCTATATCTGCATCAAAATAATTTCCTTTAGCTTCTTTATCATAGATTACATCTGCGTTTGTTTTAGCTTTTATCCCATCTAAAATTGTAGTTGCACCTTTATAGTTTTCTCTTGTACCTTGCCAAGCCATTGTCCAACCTCCAGATTGCAATCCTGAATTATTGGCATGCTCTCCTACTACTATTATTTTTTTTATTTCTTGGCTTATTGGTAAAGTAGCATTTTCATTTTTTAATAATACCAAAGATTCTCTTACAGCCTGTCTTGCTTTATTTCGATGATTTTGACTGCCAATTTCAGAAATTAAAGAGGTTTTTGTATATGGATTTTTAAACAAGCCTAGTCTAAACTTTTGTCTTAAAATTCTTTTTACAGCATCATTAATTCTATCAATAGAAACTGCATCATTCGCAACTGCATTTTTTAATCCATTTTGAAATATATCTAAATCACCATCAACAGCCATTACCATATCTACGCCAGCATTAATAACCTCATTTCTACCAAACCTAGAATACCCTTTCCAATCGGTTATGACAATTCCGTCAAAACCCATGCTTTTTTTTAACGTATCGTTAATTAAAGCTTTATGAGTGTGCATTGGCATACCTGTTAACGTGTTAAATGAAGCCATTACTGCACCTACTTTGGCTTTTACTGCAGCTTTGTAAGGTGGCAATAATTTTTCTGAAACTTCTTTCATAGATAAAGACGTATTTCCTCCTTCTATTCCAAAATCTGTAGCTCCATCACCAATAAAATGTTTGGCAGTAGCCATTACTGTATGACTGTCTTTTAAATTTCCTTGAAGGCCTTCTATTGAAGCTTTTGCCATTTTACTTGTTAATACTGTGTTTTCTGAAAATGCTTCGTACACTCTTCCCCATTTTTCATTGTAAGGAACTGCAATGCAAGGAGAAAATGTCCAATTAAAGCCTGTAGCTTGAGCTTCTAAAGCCGTAATCTGAGCAACTTCTTTTACCAAAGTTGTATTTTGAGTTGCGCCCAAACCAATATTATGAGGAAAAATAGTTGCACCCTGAAATGTATTTTGACCATGAACTGCGTCTACGCCAAATAATAATGGAATTCCTAAACGCGTTGACAAAGCTTTTTCTTGCAAAGTTTTAAATCTGTTTTGCCATCCTAAAGCATCTTTCCCTGGATTTGGACCTTGGGTATGGATTACAGATCCAATGAGTTTTGTAGCAATATCATTATCTGAATCCATATCTGCAAAATGTCTTACTTGAGACATTTGTCCTATCTTTTCATCTAAAGTCATTAATGTCAATAATGAATCAACTTTGTTTTCAATGAGTCTATCTTCATCAAAATAAGTATTTTTTTTACATCCATTTAAAAATGAACTTAAAAAAACAATTGATAGCAAGTAAAACTTAGGGTTAATCCTGTATGGAATCATATAATTTTGTCTATAAAATTTTATTGATAAATTAGGTTTGTAAAGTTGATTTTTATAAAATTTAATGCTTATTTATATTCGTGTTTTACCCAATCAACTTCCATAACCCATTCTTTACCTGACATCGGTGAATCTGTAATTTTTGCAAAATTTAGAATCGCAAACATGGGTTCAGGGTATTTATCACCTTCGCCAACATTTCTATAAATTTCTTTATCATCAACTCTATATACCAAGTCACTACCTTCCCACTCAACAGAGTACTCATGATATTCATTTAGAGTAACATCGAAACCTTTTCTCAAGCTCCACCAATCACCTTTATCACATTCGCCTAAACTTTTAATAGCGCCTGCTGTAAAATGGTCTTTTTGATGATCTCCATGATGTTCAAAAATATCTATCTCACCAGAACCTTTTAAAGGCCAACAAATATTCTCATCTTCTTCTTGTACGGGTGACTCGTTATTTTGTGCACCTAAAATCCACCAAGCAGGAAACATACTTGGCTCACCATTACTACCTAATTTTAATCTAGCTGTCCATTTACCTTTAATAAATTCTTTTTTATTTTTAGATACAATACGTCCTGCTACATATTGTGTTTCTGGATGCTGTTTTCCATTTTTATCCAAGTTATCACAGGGGCTTGGTTTGCCAGTATCTACCACTTTCAATTTTAAGGTACCCTGACTCACTTCTCTTGTTCCAAATTCACCCTCTGGCACATAGCAATGTGTTTCATTATTTACCCAAATGCGTTGGTCTTGCCAGTTATTTGAATTAAATTTATCAAAATTGTCTAGAAAATCTACTTTCCATTCACTTGAAGTTTGGTTCTTATTTGAATCTTTTTTTTCTTTTGGTTTACAGGCAACTATTAGCGTTGCAATTAGCATTAGCGTTGCTAAATATCTTTTTTTCATTATATGGTTTTTAAATTATATTCTTTATAAAATATTATTTTTTTTATGAAGGACTCCGTTGCAAAACACCATTAATTGTCATATACAAATATCAAAATCAGTATTTTACTAAAAATATCAATATTAGATGAATCATTTTTTTGACTTTTTAAATCTGCTAAATTATCATCCATTTCTTCATCGCTATAAAAGGTTTTTTACTTTCAAATACTACATAATTTGTTCTTTTATGACTTATATAATTGATAACTGCTTCTATTTTCTATTTCTTGTTATGTCCTGTTTTAGAAAAATGGTCTTTAATAATTTTTAGCACTCTTCTTTATTGTCCTTTTGATATTGCAAAAGGAAGTTTAAAAATTAAATACACAATTGTAAAAGATGCTACAATTTTCTTCAATTTCTAACTACTTAGTCTTTTATGAGTTTTTTTTGAAAACTCCCTTTGTCTGTTTCTATTGATAATAAATATACTCCTGATTTTAAGCTAGATAAATTATAAACTCCATTAGATTCTGTAGGGTGTATATTTTTTATCAAACGACCATTTAAATCCATAATTTTTAAATCTTTAATGATTTGTTGATTGTTTAATTTAATATTAAAATTATCTGTAAATGGATTTGGGAAAATTTTTACACCATTTTTAATTACATCTTCTGTACTTAAGCTACTTGTAAATTCAAACTCAAACCAATTCATATTAAAACCACTTTGTAACACTTTCATTTTTAACGTATAAATACCTTCGTTTAAAGTTGTTTGTGTTGCAGTTGTTTGCCAAGATTGCCAACCACCAGTTACTGGTAAGTCTATGGTAGAAATACTTTGAGTAACTTCATTATGTGAAAGTTCAAATTCAATTTTCCCAGCACTAGATTCTGCTGCAGTTCTAAGGTTTAAGTTGTAGTAACCACTTTCAGAAATATAAATTAAGTATTCTGCGTAATCTCCAGCATCTGTATAACCAATGTTTTGACCTGCGCCAGTATCTGTTGTATTTTCGGTTTCTAGCCCTTGTTGTGTAGAAAAGTCTTCGGCTTGAATTTTTCCAGGAATCAATAAACGCGTTATCAAATTATTATTAACTAATTTATTTTGAAAATTAGATAGTGCAACATTGTAAGTTGATGTAATACTATTTCCTATATAGCTTACTTTTATTTCATCTTGATAGAATAAATATTTAGCCAACTCAATAACAATTAATCGATTATTAGAAGGGTCTATTGCTGCTGATGTTATGGTTCTCGTGGCATTATTTACGGTTACTTCAAACGGATTATTTGTAAGTTCTTGATTATTTAGAGGTTGATTTAAAACGATTTTAAGCGATTTTTCATCATCATTTGTGCTGGCACTTAAAACATTAAAACTGGGTATAGTTTCTGTTGATTTTAAGAACTCAATACTACTCATGTTGTAGGATGCATTACCATCAACCAAAATTTTTAGTATATGTTTGCCTGCTTCCATATATTTATTGGAAACGGTTTGGAATACAAAATTACTCCAACCTCCTGTACTTCCTAAAGTAACATCTCCCGCAAAATCAACTTCATCTAAAAAGAACTTTGGTTTTCCACCACTTTGTTCTGTAGCATATCTAAATTTGAAATTGTAAAAACCTGTTTCTTCAACATTTACGGTATATTTTAACCATTCGTTTTTTTGTGTAAAGCCAATATGATACCCATTGCTATTGGTGTTGTCTGTATTGGTTTGTATATCTACACCATCATTTCTATAATTCCACCCAGAATTCCATGCTTTATATTCATTTGTAGATAATGAATAGTTTGCATAATCAATATCATTATAAGCGATTCCGTTTGTTCCTAAATCATAATCAGAAAGATAAATAACTCCAGGAATTGTATGGTTTTTATAGGGAATATGAGTTTCATCTTGTGGTTGTCTAATACAAGCATCAACCACATCTTTATAGTATTTGTTGTTATCTACTAACAAATCGTCTGTTATTTGTTTTAATCCATCTATAGCATCTAGCACAGATGGTTTTGCAGCTTCCCCTTTCCAATAGTTAATGATAGCTTCGTATTTTGGATTTGAATTTATTGAAAAAGGACTCACTGTTGTCGCAATTCTTTTCCAAGGCCACCAAGACCAACCAATATTATTGTCTTCAAATAAATTGATAGCTTCTGTGTACCAAACATTCGAATTTTCACCAGATTCTCCCATCCAAAGAGGTACGTTGTGTTGATTTCTCAGATCTAAAACCCACTGAATGGAAGCAGTATCATTATAGGTCCAATATTTATGAAAACTATAGACCATATTGGAATCCCAGGGAGGTGTTAATCCTGAAAAATCATTGGCAAACCAGTTTCCTTCTATAAAAAGAATATGATTGGAATCATAAGTTCTTATTTCGTTGGTAATTCTAACATATAAATCGCGAAGTACGCTATCTCCCAAAGGCCAATTGACTTCATTGAGTAAGTCATAACCGCCAATCCATTCTTTGTCTTTATATCTTTCCGCTAACTTACCCCATAAAGCCATTGTTTTACTTTTATTCAGCTCACTTTCCCAAAGAGAAGGTTTATCTGAGTCATAATCTGAAATGGCAGCATCTTGCCCCTGGCCTCCAGGAGCTGCATGCATATCTAAAATAAGATAAATTTCATTTGCTTCGCACCAAGTTAAGAGTTCGTCAACCATTTCGAAACCTGTTTCTAACCAAGTATTTTCGCCTTGTATAGGTTCAGCTTCTATGGGTGGTGTAAACAAATTGTAATGCATAGCTAAACGCACGCTGTTATATCCCCATTTTTTAATGGAATCTAAATCTTGTTTTTGGAAAAAATTCTTTCGCCAATTAGAGTAAAAAGTTTTGGTTTCTTCTTCGCCAATTAACAGGTTTAACTTTTCTATAAACTCGTGCTGAGTATCTGCGGCTCCAGAAGAATTCATCATATAGCCTTCTTGTAACATCCAACCACCTAAGCCTATTCCTTTTAATAAAACTTCTTCCCCTTTTGAGTTGATGATTTTTTTACCTAAAGTTCTTAAACCTTGGGCGTTCAGAGAAATTGCACCTATTAAAAACAGGTACATTACATATTTTTTTATCATTTTTATTTTATTTTTTATAAATTATCTAAACCATATAAGGTAATTTCTGAGCCAACTGTAATCTGAGTACTACCGTAATTTGAAGTGATTGAGAATTTTAAATATCGAAATTGATCTGATGTGTTTGGTAAACTAAATTCGTGACCTTCTATAGCTTCTTGAAAAGCTGGTGAAGGAATATTGCCAGCTGCATCTCTTGGGTCTCCAATATCAAATTGCCCTAATAAATCCCAAGTTTGTGCATCGTTGCTAGCATATAAATCAAAAGACTTTAAATTTTCTTCTTGATAATGATAGGTAACGCCACCACCATTATACCAAAATGCTCTTTGCCAAACTTTAAATCGTTGAATTTTGATGTTTTTATTTAAATCAATTACAATATCTAATGGAAAATTTAAGCTACCTCCATTATCATCTCTATTAATAATAAAATAACTGTTATCAGCATCTGTTTCAACTGTATCTACAACATCATCCCAGAAGTTTACGGTTAGTCCTTCATAAGCATTTCCATTTATAGATTGATTCGCAATAAGTGTCCAGCTTGATTTATCTATTTTTTCTTCAAACAAAGGTGTGTATTTCCCTTTTTCTTCTAACGCTGTTATATTTCCTTCAAAATCTTCAACTTTAGTAGAAATTGTAAGTTCATTAGCTGCTAAACCTCTTAAAAAAATACTTTCTTGAGAATTGTTTGATGATAATATTCTAATGGTTTCTTCCCCATCGTCAAGAATATGAACATATACAAAGACAGTTTTAGATGCTATGTTTTCCCAAGTTATTTTTACGCCTCCTAAATCTGGAGTAATATCGATACTCTCTTGCACTAAAAAAATAAAAGATTCTAAAGGTGTAAAATTGACTTCTACAAAATTGGATACATTTTCATTCAAATCAATTACATATAACTTTACGTTTACGGGTGTAGATTGATTTAATCCATTTACTTCTAAAGAAGTATTGTACTTGCTTGCCACTTTAAAAACTTCTTCTCCTTGCGAATTTGTATAAATTGCTTTAACGTATAAAATATCATCATCTGCTGGCAGTGAATAATTAATAATACCTCCACCATTTGTTGGTACTATTGTAATATTAGAAACTATTCCTGGTGGAATTGAATCTCCATCTTCATTATTAGAACAAGCGAAAATTGTTAAAATAAATACTAATAAAAGCGCTATTTTGTGCATTTGTTTTTTCATAATAATCTATTTTTACCAACCTGGATTTTGAATTAAATTTGGATTTCTAGAGAGTTCTGTAAAGCTTATGGGCTGAAAATAATCTCTAGGAGAGTTAAATGAACGTTGACCTATTTCTCTAATTTGGTAGTAATTTGCTTCAGATTCTTCATTAACAGACCAACCTTTAATTGGCGTGGTAAAATACTGTGTTGCTAATTTCCATCTTCTAACATCGTAATAACGATGTGCTTCAAAAGCCATTTCTATAGATCGTTCTTGCTGTATAATTTCTCTTAAACCTTCTTTACTTAAATGTTTATTTACTGTAATTGCATTATCTGTATTACTCCAAGCATCTTGAACAGTAGGTATTCCTGCTCTTTGACGTATCATATTTAAAGACTCATAAGCTTCTGCTGATGGTCCATTAGCCTCGTTTAAAGCCTCTGCGTAGTTTAAATACAATTCACTTAAGCGTATCATTGGCCATGGATAAGAAATTGCTTTATTATAAGCATCACCTTCTGTATCTTGGTGTACAAGTTTTTTTAATGCATAACCCGTTTCTAAAAAATCATTTGTATTTGCAACCCTACCATGTGTTTCTCCACTTCTCATTTTTAAATTCCAAATACTACCCCAGGTTCTATTAATACCTCTATCAAAACCTAAAGAGGCATAAAAACGTGGCTCCCTATCTAAATTTAATTTTGCAGTTCTATTTGCAAATTGCGCGTAAAATCTTTGATTAAAGGCAATTGTAGCGATATCATATCTATTGGAATAATCGAAATTTTTATCCTCATCAATTGGTAATCCGTTTTTTGTATAATAGGTTTCTGCCATTCTTAAAGTTGGCGATAACCATTGCCAAGCAGCTTCTACAGAAGATGAGTTTGGGTCTTTCATTAAAGCTGGAGATTGAATTTGCCAAAACTGCCCATTCGTTACTGGGCTTGAGTTACCCCAAACTAACTCAGAATTCCAAGGCTCTGTAATCGCAAAACGATTGTTGTATTGATCTCTAATAAACTTAAATTGAAAGTTATTCGCATCAAAAGTAGGTGGAGTATCTGTATAATAATACATACTTACCCCTTGAGTTATAGCAGCATCAATAGCTTCTTTTGCTGCTTCTGCTGCAAATTGCCATTTAGATTCATCAAAGTTTTGATTAAAAAAATGTACACCGTCTTTATTTATGAAATTAGAGTAAAACTCAGAATTCCCGTTAAATAAAGGGCTAGCACTATATAATAATACTCTTGCTTTTATTGCTTTTGCTATTACTTTATCTATTCTTCCTAAATCATTATTACCAATAACTCTTTCAGGTAAATTAGCAACTGCATCATCAATAGTACTTACAATATAAGAAAAACACTCATCTACTGTTTCCCTATCTAATCTTACTTCTTCATCAGAAGCATCTATTGGTAAATTAGTATCTATAATTGGAATAGGGCCATAATTACTCAGCAATAAAAAGTGATAATATGCTTTTAAGAAACTTACTTCTGCCTTCCATTGATTTTTTTCTGATTGATTCATATCAACAACCAAATCAATATTTTCAATAAGGATATTACAACTCCGAATTCCTTCCCATAAAGATCCTTGTCCTCGACCAATAGCACCAAAGCCAGACCAATAGCCCATTAAAGGATTAGAAACTGTTTGTTGCCCTTTCATAACTCTAATTGCATTTGGTTCTTTTGGAACTGGTACAGCCAATTCATCACTTAAAAGCACATAACTTGCATATGCACCATCATTTTGAGGTAAATAACTATAACAATTAGCTAGCGAATTATAGGCTGTTTCTTTTCTGTTAAAAAGTAAGCGTAATTCTTGTGTTCCATCTGGTACGATATCTAAATATTTTTCACAACTACTGAAAGTGAAGATTGAGAAAAAGAATACTAGTATAATTTTATTTTTTATTTTCATTTTTTTCGTTTTAAAAATTAACTTGAACTCCTATATTAAATACTCTCTGAGGTGGATAGCCTAAACCATTACCTGCCATTTCTGGATCCCATAATTTAAATTTTGAAAAATGGAGTAAATTTACCCCTGTAAAATAAACCCTGGTTTGGGTATCAGAAAAAACCTTACCTAAAGATTCTGGTAACGTATACCCAAATTCAACATTTTTTAGCCTTAAAAAATCTCCACTTCTTAACCACCAAGTAGACTGTTTTTCATTATTATCTATAGCATAAGTAGCTAAACGTGGCCAAAATGCATTAGGATTTGGATTGTTTTCTGACCAATGATTATCTGCGATAATACTTAGTGCATTTCGTTCATTTACGAAAGGAGAAATATCATTAGGATTTATTAAAAATGATGTTCTTGCTACCCCTTGCATAAAAACGGAAAAGTCGAAATCTTTATATTTTGCAGAAAATCCAAAACCATATACAATTTCCGGCACATTTGGCCTACCTATTGGCACTTCGTCAGATTCATTGATAACACCATCATTATTAATGTCTTTGTATTTAATATCTCCAGGTAAATAAGAGTTTGTTGTAGAAAAACCATTAAATTGTTCTGGAGAATTATCTATATCTTCTTGATCTACAAATAATCTTTCAGCCATATAACCCCATTGTTGATTTACAGGATGACCTATTCTACTTAAATTTTGATCTTGAAATTCTGGTTCACCATTTACCAAAACTTCATTTGTGGCATACGTAAAATTACCTCTTGCTGTAATGTAAAAATCTCCACTAAATGCGTGATTATAATCTACAGATAAATCGATACCATTTGATTTTACTTCACCAATATTACTGCTAATTACAGTGGTTAATCCAGAAGTTTCTGGTATAAATTGACGTTCCATATAAATGTCTCGTCTATTTTCTGTAAAAATATCTGCAATAATATTTAATTTATTAAAGAGTCCAAATTCTATACCAATGTTAGACTTTGTAGCTATCTCCCAACTTACGTTTTCATTTGCATATCTATTGATGATAAAACCATTATAATAGTTGTTGTAATTAGAGCCAAAAGAATACCCTGTACCGCCATTATTTAGGTTAACATCAGACAAATAGAAAAAACGATCACTAGGACTTGAAATTGCATCATTACCCACTAAACCATAAGAATATCTTACTTTAAATAAGTTTACAGCTGGTAAGTTTTTTTCAAAGAATGCCTCATTAGATATGATCCAACCAAATCCTACAGAAGGAAAAAATCCAAAACGATTTTCCTCTGCGAACTTTTCTGATCCATTATAGCCAAAATTAAATTCGCTAAAATAACGATCATCAAAGCTATAGGAAGCTCTTCCAGAAACTCCAGTATTTCTTGATGGTAAAGTTGTAAAAGTTGTACCTCCGCCAATTGTATTTAAAGCTTCTTGAAAATAATTAACCAATAAACCACTAACTGTGTGTTTTTCATTAAATGTTTTGTTATATTCTAAAACTGCTTCATAGTAAAAATTACTATTACCATAATTACCCACCTCTGGTTGGGTTAAAAACTCTGTCCCTTCTTGTATAGTATATAAAGAATGTTCAATTCCTGTAGGTGTTTGTATCTCATTAGCTCCATAATAAAATGGGGTAAAGCTACTTTGATTTTGGTTTTCTGTATAGGTTCTTACAGAAGCCATTGCACGTAATTTTAAACCCTCTGTAATGAACTTTAAATCTTGTTTTACTTGAACTTGAGCCAAAGTTGTGTTGGAAAAACGATCTCTAAACCCCTTAACACTTTCTGCATAAGGGTTTGGAAAACCACCATTCCCTTTATTTCCAAAAAGCGTGTGATTAAAAAACTGAGTGTTTTCATCTGCCTTATAAACTTTTGGGAAATTTGCTGGATTTGCTTGCGAAACTTGATAAAATATATCTGTTGCACTTACAACAGGACCATTATATCTTTCGAACAAAGAATAAAATTTAGCAGCAACTTTTGTTGTCTTGGTTAAGTTTATATTAATATTCGCTCTTAAATTAGATCTACTGATATCAATATTATTATTAAAATTATTTAAAGGATCTACCTTTAACAAACCAGTTTCTTTTGCGCTTGTAACGGATAAATAATATTGCGCTACTTCTCCACCTCCATTTATGTTTGCGTTAAACCTTCTATTCATCGTAAAATCTTTAAACAATTCATTGTGCCAATTTACATCTGGATAAATATTAGGGTTTAAACCATTTCTTGTACCTTCTATTTTTTGTTTAGAATATAATAATGTAGCAGAAGGGTCTCTCATTCTTTGTGCTCTGTTATATAATTCCATATAATCTACAGCGCCTAAAAAGCTATTTACTTGAGAAGGCCCTGACATTGAATTTTCATAACGAACTGATACTTTTGCTTTTCCTTTTTTACCTTCTTTTGTGGTTACTAAAACAACTCCATTTGCACCTCTTGCTCCATATAAAGAAGTTGCTGTTGCGTCTTTCATGATAGAGAAAGAAGCAATATTATCTGGTTCTAATCGAGCTAAATCGTCTGTGGTAATTTGTAAACCATCTAATAAAATTAATGGGCTATTATTAAAACCAAAAGTTGTAACACCACGTATAAAAAATGCAGCATTATCTGCACCAGGTTCTCCCGATCTTTGATAAGAAATTAAACCAGAAATTTGCCCAGCTAATGCGTTAGTTATATTCGCGGTAGGTTGTTTTAAATCCGCAACTTTCATTGAAGTGACAGAACCAACAACACTAGTTTTCTTTTGTGTAGAAAACGCCACAACCTGTATTTCTTCTAATTGATCTAAACTTTCTTTTAAAATTACATTAATTTTCTTCTGATCGGAAACAATTACTTTTTTTGTTTCATAACCTAAATATGCGAAAACCAAGGTTGCATTTGGTGTTTTTATATTGATTGCATATTTACCGTCAAAATCTGTAGTTACACCATTTGTTGTTCCTTCTACTAATACAGAAACTCCAGGAAGTAAATTTCCTGTATCATCATAAACTTCACCAGAAACTACTATAGTTTGAGCGTAGGAAGAAAATGTAATTAAAAGAATTAGAAAGGGTAAAAATTTAAAAAATAATATTTTTATTTTTTTCATTGATTGATTATTTAATAGCACAGCAAAAGCAAAGACTCTTGCTGTGCTATAATTTTATTCTTTAATTAACTTTTTAAACATTCCATTAATTTCTATAAAGTAAAACCCAGGTTTTAAAATTTCTATTGATAGTTCATTTGTTTCTATTGTCTTTTTTAACACTTGTTTTGAATTGATATCAAAAATTCTGATGTCCTTTTTTCCATCCAAATTGCTAAAACGAATCATATCATTTGCAGGATTTGGAAAAAAATTAAAACTTGTTTTATCAAAATCATTTATAGATGCAGCACCTTGCAATTGAGGACCCTTTAAATCATCAATGTAAAAATCTCCAGTAATAGTTCCATTACCTGGGCCAATAAGAATAAAAACATGGTCAAAGCTAATACCATCAGCTAACTCTGAGGCATCAATATAAATTGTTTGCCATTGATTGGCTGCTATAATATCGCCCCAAATTTCAAGATTTGCATTTTGATCACCATCTTCTTTTGCATCAGAAAGTTTGAACATAAAATTTGTTGCTACTGAAGCGTATACTCTGAAAGAAAAAATATCATCTCTAGTTGCATCAAAAGGTGCGTTTAATTGAAAATGGATTCTTTCCCATCCTCCCCAAGTATCTCCTTTAGTCCATTTTGTAACCATATTAGTGCCACCTGCAGGATCTGAAACTGTTTCGTAAGCTCCAGGAGTATCTCCCATAGATTCTGAAACTGTTGTTAATGAAGTTCCATCAAAATCGTTATAAGTTGTAAAACTTATTGCTGTTGATTTTGTGGTAAATATTGCTGATGTGCTTGTAACATTTGTGTTATTTTCCTTGTATTTAATCACATCATCTTTTATACCAAACCAATATTGTGTATTTGCCTTTAGTAAGTCAGATGGTGCTATAGAAATAGTGTTCTTTGCATCATTGATAGTAGCTGTAACAGTAACAAGTGAACCTGAAGCGTCATTTTCTCTAAGCTCTACAAAAGGCAAAACATCTGTAATTGTAGATCCATCTAAATTTACAAATTGAAAATTTGATGATATTTTTGGTACTACTGTTTGTGAAACTTCTGTAGCACTATTAGAAGGCGTTAATGCTGTTTCTACTGCTGGTGGTACATTGCTTTTTAAATAATCATCAAAATAATAGACATCTCCAGCTACTGAACCTCCAGAGCTATCTCTATCAAAATAAATTTGAACTCTATCGTAATTACTTGCTGTAACAGCTCCAAAATTGTAAATCAATTCTACCCATTTATCGGTTTCAGTGACATTAATTATTTGTTCAGATCCATTACCATAATCTGGATAGTTTTGAACTCTTACAGTTACCCCTACAGGTTTACTTACCCAAACTTTTACTTTAACAAAAGGAGTTTCAGAGAAATCAAAAGGTGCTAAAGGTGTTGCATTAGCTACTAAACTATTTTCTAAACCAGAATCGTTACCTGCGTGAGTATACTCGCCTACGTTTGCGGAAGTATTTATTCCTGATACATCTGGATTTGCAATTTTTGCAAAACCTGTGCCTGACCAAGATTCAAAACCTACATTTTCATTAGTTGTATCAAAATCGAATAATATTTCATTAACATCACCTGTAATAGCTGCTTTTGTAGTGAAACTTGCAGAAAATCCTGTGACAGTTTCATCTGTTGAAAATTCGATAGCATTATCTATAACACCATACCAATAGGTAGTTGAATTACTTAAATCGTTTATAGGATCAATTGTAATTTTATTTTTATCGCCATTTATACTTACAGAAAAAGGTACATCTGATCCATTTATGTCGCCAATTTTTAAAGCAACTTTTCCTACTAAATCTGTTAATTCAGAATCGTCTAAATTTCTGAAATTACCATTTGTTCCAATTTCTAAGTTGGTATTAATAGCAATCTCTGTAGCACTATTAGCGGGGCTATATGCTGCTACTGGTAAAGCGTACATAGCTGGCCCTTTAATATCATCAAAAAAATAGACATCTCCTTCAGTAGTATTTGCCCCTCTAATTATGATTACAATATTATTCATGTAAATATTATCGTAATTACTAAAATCAAAAGTTAGTTCTACCCATTCATTAATATTAGTAGCAGTAACAGAAGAAGTAACTTCTATATTATTACCATAATCTGGTGCATTTTCTAAATGAAATGTAACATCTATTTCTTCAGTTGCAAAAACCTTCATTTTAAATATCGGATTTGATGCTAAATTGAAAGGCATTGGAAATATAGAGTTTGCATCTATAACCCCAATTCCTATTCCGTTATCGGTACCAGCTGTAAATTGACCTACAAAATTTGAGGTATTTGTAGCATCTTGAACAGGATTTGCAACTTTAGCAAAAGTAGAAGAAGTATTCCAACTGTTAAAAACAATGTTAGGGTTGTTTGTGTCAAAATCTACGTGAGTAACTTCTTGAGCATTTGCTATGCCAAAAGTTAAACATAACATTAAAAGTAGTCTTAGTTTCATAATAAATTAATAATTTAGGTTAAAATAACATACATTTTAGATAATTACTTTGTTGTTGGTACTATGAATAAGTCATAACTTTGTTTCATCACGAAAATAGTTACGAACAAGACCGTAATTATATTTGACCCCAAAATTGGATTAAAACTTGTTATTTAACAATTTATTAACCTCTACAAAAATTATATTATAGATAAAACTACCTCTACAAAACCTTTGTTAAAAATTATAAAGCGCTGATTTTTAGTTTTTTGTGATTTTTTAAAACTTTTGAATGTAGTTTACTAAGTTTTCTTCTTTATCTAAATTAAATTTTTTGCGTAATCTATATCTACTTTGTTCTACACTTGTAATAGCAACATTCATTAACGAAGCAATTTCTTTTGAAGAAAGGTTTAGTTTTAAATAGGCGCTTAACTTAATTTCATTAGAAGATAAATTGGGATGTTTTTCTCTTAATTTTTCGAAGAATTGTGAGTGAGAATTGCTGAAATGCAGTTGAAAGGTTAACCAATCTTCCTTATCCACTAAATGATTATTAATTTTTTTAACTACTTTTTTTATAGGGTAATGCAATGAGCTATTCATCAACTCTTCATCTATTTTTTTGATATCATTAATTAAATCGGATAACAATTCGTTTTTCTTGATGTTATTTAAGGTAGAAGAGGCTAAGGCTGCGTTTTTCTTTTTAATTTCTAAATTTAGGTTTTCTTCTTTTAATAAGAATAATTTTTTATCTGCTTCTAATTTTACTAACTCAAATTTTTCCTTTTGACGCTCTCTTTTTTGTTTTTCTAACAGCTTTAATCGATTAACATATTTTATATTTTTTCTATTTATATATGCCCTATAACTAAAAAAGATAACAATAAAAGTGAATATGTAAAAAGCTATAGCCCATTTACTTATATACCATGGATATGCTATATAAAAAGGAATTTTAATTATTTTAGAATCTACTTCGTTTTCGGCTTTGGTTTTTATTTCTAATACATATGCGCCCGAAGAAATTCCTGGAAAATTTAATTCACTGGCATTTAACCAATTAGACCAATTACTATCTTTAAAACCATTTAGTTTATATTGTACTAACTTAGAGTTTCCTAAAGGTGTTTTTGGCAAGGCTATTTTAACCTTTAAAAAATTATTTGAGTATGGAATTTTTAATTCTTCCTTTGTGTCTATTATAGCTCTTATCGTATCTCTGGTACTTATTAACTCAATAGATCTTATTAATGGTAAATCATTAAATTGTATTTTTTTATTTCTATTTATATTATAGAAAACAATTCCATCTTCAATTCCAATTCCATAAACATTTTTATCAATTTCTGTAAATTTATTAAAGTCATTTAAATGTTTATCCCAAAAATTATAAAAAGAAGCTTGGTTAATATTAAAATGATTTTGATCTCTTAAAACATATCCTAATTGCTTTGGAGTAGAATACCAAAATATATTTTCATTCTGATAAATATGCGTAATAGTATTTAAGCCTTTAAAAATTTCTGTGGGATATTTTGCTTTTATAAATAAATTATCTATTGCATCATAATAAAAAAAACCTTTAGGGCTGTAAAACACCAAATTACCATCAATTTTAGAAAAATAAGCTGGAGTTTCTACATTTTCATTTTCTACACCATAAAATTCCGCTTCTTCTAGTTCTAAACCATCTGAAGATAACCTTAATCTGTAAAATCCTTTAGAAGGATGAGATACCCATATTTGATTATATTGATCAAAGTCTAAAAAACGAGAAGATTCTCCAAAATTTTCAAATTTTCTAATAAATTTCCATTCGCCATTTATTCTTTTAAAAACTGCAACTCCAGAGTAAAAACCAACATATAAAAGATCTTTAAACTTTGGATGTTTTTTAAAAATCCACCCACCACCTTCTAAATGGATAGTTTTTAAAGAGTTATTTTTAAGTAAAGAAAGACCTTTATGGCTACCTACTAATATTTCGCCATCAACTTCCTTAATTTCCCAAATATTTTCTGTGCTTTCATCTAATAATTTCGGTTCTGATTCCTGCTTATTCATATTTTTCATAAACAAGCCTTGGTTAGTACCTAAGTATAATATAGAGTCTTTAAGAAAAGTAGTGTAAACAGTACCGAAGTTACTATTGGTATCTAAAAAATATTTTGCATTACTATTAACTTCAATATAACTTATACCTGACTCTGTACTTAACCAAATGTTGTTATGAAAATCATTAAAAACTTTCAAAATAGCATTATTATTTAATCCTTGTATTTTATTAATATGGGTTATTATTTTTCCTTTATCAGAAATTATATAAAAACCGTTTCTTAGTGTACCAACAATAAATTGATTACTTTTATATTTTTCTATATCTGTGAGAATAAATTTCTTGAATTTGGTGTTTTCTATCCAATCTTTTTTTAATAAAACATTATTTTTAAGACACCAAAAACCATTATTTTTTGTTGCAATTAATATTGAATTATCTTCTTCTACAAAGACCCCAACAACATCCATCGAAATATTTTCAGTACCTTTAATTAATTTGCTTTCAGTATCATTTATAATTTCAAATAAACCAATAGAAACATCTTGAAAAAAACCTCTTTTTTTAGAGAAAAAAAGATTGCTAAAGCCTTTTTTAGCTTGTAGATTAGTTAACGTATTTGTTAAGGGATTATAAACATAAATTAGCTGAAAAGATTGGAATAAAATTTTTCCATCAATTTCAATAATATTACTAAATACAGGTAGTAAAGGCGCTTCTTTAGTTGGATATTTAAAGTACAAACTTTTGTACTGAAGCTTTCCATTATTAGTTTTAGACCAAACCCCAAAACCACCATGCCCTGCAGTATATATATGCTGGTCATCTTTAAATAAAACGGCTCTAAGATCTGTTTGATTTTCAAAAGAATAGCTTTGCCATCTAAACCCATCAAATTCGATTAACGAACCAGGTGCAGCAAAATATAAGACGCCATTTTTATCTTGAGAAATATCAAAAACCTTTAAATCTTTTTTTACATCTTCTTTTGAAAAATTTTTAATGAATGGAACACCAGGAAGATTTGTAAATTGACCAAATAAAGGATTTGAAAAACAAATAATAATTAGAAAAAAAAAGGTATTTATAATTCTCATAAATAATTACTTTTAAACATTATAATTTTGGATGTAAATAAACTGCTTTTTGAATTATTCATATTATAACTTTTTTTTAAGCTTACTACTTGTGTAAATAAGCTATTTTTAGAGATATATGTAATTAAAAATGGACTAAAAACCTAAAATATTACTAACAATTTTACGATAATTATTTTGAATACTTGCTGTAACTTTTGATTTATCTTGATTGAACCCTCCTTCAATATTATAACCATTTCAATATTTTTATTGCTTATTTTTTTCACTCCATAAAATTATTTCAGAAATTACTGGCGCTAGCTAAAAGGTAGAAAACTATATAAACTTAAAAAAAGTAAAAGAAGATTATCCGAACACTAACATTTTCAAAGTGATGTTACAGATGATGCAGAAGTAAGAAGAATTGTGAATGTTAAATTTGAATTTACTGCGTTCAAAACAATTTTTGAATCTTAAAAAAAGAACTAAGCTTCGCTTGCTATCTTCAAAATTTTTTTTTAAATGGAAGATCTTTCGACTGGCTCAAGATTATGGATGCTTTTTAATACTCTTTACTTCTTTCCATTGATGGATACTGAATTTATTGCAACTCTTTTTTAAAATTATAGTTGCTTTTTTTAATCTTTACTTTTTTCCATTGATGAAAAAAGTAACAAAAAAATCTAAACTACCTATTCGTTATGCGAGTTAACTACAACCAAAATATATTTTGGTTTTGGTAGTCATGGATTCTACATCCTATTCCATTATCGTATCCAGGCTTTTTATTAAGGTCCCCAATAAAGTTGAGAACAAGCTTTGGACACTTGCCGTTTCATAAGATTTGAATTGCTACGAAAACCATAGTATGTCGGTTTGGGAGGTTGTAGTTATATCTTTTTTATTAAAATGATATTCTTTCGCTAGTTCAAGATTGTGGTTGTGTATTTTTGTTTGTGTGTGTTTTTTTACTCTTTACTTTTTTCCATTGATGAAAAAAGTAACAAAAAAATCTAGACTTGAACTTTCAGCGGTCTAAACTATTTTTAAATCCTAAAATAAATGAACTCGCTGTGCTCAAACAGCATTTATTTTTACGGATTCTTCAAATGTTTGACACTCGCTTCCAAGTTCTATGTCGGTTTGGGATGTTGTAGCTGTATGTTTATTTCTTTAAAATTAGATTTTTCGCAGGCTCAAATTAACTTCTTGGGTCTGTTGCGATGCTCATTTTTTTTGATTGGATAATATTCATGCTGCAAAAACCAAATCGGTTGGTGATTTTACCATAACAGGCATAGACTCCCATTCCGTTTATAGGATATTGATGGACCACATTTGTAAAATGAACTGCATCGAAATAATTGCCTTCAGCATCTATGAACGTGCTTAATCGCATTAACTTACCCTGGGAAGTTTGGTTAAATCTCGTGGTTACTAATTGTCCATATAATAAGACATTTTGATCTGGAAATTGTGCCATTTCTTTTGCCTTGATGTGGGGATGAAATTCATCTATCACCAATGAAAAGTAATTTTGAATGGTAAAGCCCAACAACTCGATTTCGTCATAAAAATTTTCTACCCAATTTGATTGTAGTTCTGGTATCTGAAACTTTTTTTGCTGTATGCGAAATAATGCTGCTTGTTGATTTTTTCTATTTTTTGAGACATTTAATTTAAATGTGGCCTCCCACAACAAAGTGGTTTTGGCTTTGTTTGTAAAACGAAATGCGTCCATGCGAATTAGAATACTGAGCTGTTCTATCGAAATTCTTACACGTTCTAGAAAATCATCCAAAGAGCTAAAAGTGCCAACCAATTGTCTTTCATTTAAAATACGCTGAATGGTTAATTGCTCTAAACTTTTTAAATACCCAAACCCTAAAAAAATGGTTTTGCCTTTTACCCTATTTGCATGGTCGCTTTGATTGATACAAGGCAATTCGATTTTAGCACCACACATTTTTGCTTCGTGAATGTAATGTTCTGCTGTATAAAAACCTCCACCATTATTTAATACTGCCACCATAAATTCTATAGGGTAATAGCATTTCAAAAATAGACTCTGATAACTTTCTACAGCATACGAAGCCGAGTGCCCTTTTGCAAAAGCATAGCCTGCAAAGCTTTTGATTTGATCCCATACTTTGAAAATTAACTCGTCTTTATGTCCCTTTTTTCTACAATTTGCAATGAACTTTTCTTCTACAGCTTTGAACTCTTTGAGTGAACGGTATTTGCCACTCATTCCTCTTCGTAACACATCGGCTTCTCCCAACTTTAAATCTGCAAATTGATTCGCCACTTTCATTACGTCTTCTTGATATACCATGACCCCATAAGTTTCAGGCATTATTTTTAATAATATTGGATTTGCCTCTTTTCGTTTTTCAGGAAAACGATGTCTTTTGATGAATTCCTCTTTCATTCCAGAACTAGAAACTCCTGGTCTTATGATAGAACTCGCGGCTACCAAACCTAAATAATCTTGGGTTTGTAATTTTTGCATTAAACCACGCATTGCAGGAGATTCTACATAATACGCACCAATAGCACCTCCTGTTTTTAAAAGGTTGTTGATGTTTTTATCCTTTTTAAACGTTGCTACATCTGTAATATCAATTTTAGGAGCATCAGGGTTATTTTCTTTGATAATCTCTAAGGCATCTTTAATTTTTGCCAAGCCACGTTGCCCTAAAATATCGAATTTAAAAATCCCTACATCATCCGCAATATTCATATCAAACTGTACTGTCGGAAAATTTTTAGGCGGTAAGTTGGTAGCTGAATAGTAATGAATTGGTTTGTCTAGAATTAAAACGCCTGCAGCATGTACACTTACATAATTTGGAAATCCTTCGATAAGTTTTCCATATTTTAAAACTAAATTAGCCATCTCATCTAATTGCCCTACAACAATTCCTTTGCTTAGTTTGTCTATTTCTTCTTTTGGCAAGCCAAACACCTTACCCAATTCTCGCACTACAGCTTTGTATTTAAAGGTTACATAAGTTGCTAACAGTGCCACATTTTTAAATCGATCGAAAATATATTGGGTCATTATATCTCTATCTTTCCATGAAAAATCGATATCAAAATCTGGAGGAGAAGCTCTAAAAGGATTGATAAATCTTTCGAAATATAAATCTAACTCAATGGGATCTACATCTGTAATTCCTAAAATATACGCCACAATGCTGTTTGCGCCACTACCTCTACCCACATGAAAAAAATTGTTACTATTTGCGTGTTGAATTATGTCGTAATTGATCAGAAAAAAAGACACAAATTTTAAATCGATGATGACTTTTAGTTCCTTTTGAAGTCGGTTGTTCACCTCCTCTGTGATCTCTTTATATCTCTTTGCAATTTTACTCTGACACAACTGATTTAACTGTTTGCAATCCTCTTCGAAGCTATTGTTATATCGTTGTAAGTTTTGATTTGTACGCTCTTTGCCAAAACCAAAATTGATATTGCATTGGTTAAGTATGACTTGGGTATTTTTAATGGCATTCGGAAAATCTTTAAAATGATTTTGCAGATCATCTACCTGGTACATTTTATCCGTTTCGAGGCATTGCTCTGATGCCTCCAACTTGCTTAGTAAGGTATTTTTATCAATTGCTCTTAATATCCTATGTGCATTGAAATCCTTTTTATTTCTTATTGTAACTTGTTGTTGGATTACTATTTTATCTGTGAATTCATTCAAATAAGAGAACCGTAATTTATTGACCTCAGCCAATGAGATGCCGATAAACTCATTTTCTTTAAAGTTGGTTATATTTAATTCTAAAACTTTTTCGAAAGGATAAATAATAATCACCTCTTCTAAAAAAGGAGGTTGTTCTGGTATGCTAGTTTTTGACTCTAAAAAAGAGGATAAAAAACGATTGATATTTTGAAACCCTAAATTGGTTTTAGCCAAGGCCACAAATTGTTGAGTATTCCCATTTCTGAAATCTACCCCTACCACTGGTTTGATGTTTGCTTTCTTAGCCTGTTGCACAAAATTCATACAGGCAGATGTATTGTTGATGTCTGTTAACGCTAATGTGTGGACGTTATTTTCTAACGCCAGTTGTAGCAATTCGGTTTCAGAAAACGTCCCATATCTTAGTGAATAATATGTATGACAATTTAGATACATTTATTATTGTTTTCTATGTGCTAACACCAATGGCGGTTCGCCGTTAAATGGGTTGTTAAACCTCCCAATTGATTTAGCTCCCATTGCTGCAGCTCTCATGATGCTTTTTTCGCCATATTTATTACGGACATTATCCATGGCATTGTATAGATCGAGCATTTGTTCGGTATCATCGAAGAGGTTTATTTGATAATTACCACTCACAATATCGGAAACCTTTACCCCTACCAATCGAATTAACAAACGTCTTTGATACAATTTCTGAAACAATTCTAAGACTGTAGGAATGATGATATGGTCGGCACTAGTATAGGGAATTTTTACCTGTTTGCTGTAGGTATTAAAATCTGAATACCTAATTTTAACGCTTATGGTTGCTGCCAATTTATCTCCTTTTCTTAATTGATATGCTAGGTTTTCTGCCATTGCGAAAATGGTTTCCTTCAACTTATTCATATCAATTGTATCTTTTGTGTAGGTTCTTTCCGTAGACAATGACTTGCGCTCATGAAAAGCAATGATTGGAGGATTGTCGATGCCATTTGCACGTTTCCAAATTGTTTTTCCGTTTGCCCCCAAAACACTGATCATCATTTCTAATGGCATTTCCTGTATCAGCTTTACTTTGTCTATTCCTAAATTTCTTAATATTTTATAGGTTTTTTCACCGACTGAAGGAATTTTTCGAATGGATAAAGGCGCTAAGAAAGATTTCTCAAACCCTTTGTTTATTAGCAATTGGTTGTTTGGTTTTGCTTCGCCAGTAGCCACTTTTGAAACAATTTTATTTTGCGACAATCCAAATGAAATGGGCAGTCCGCTTTCTTTGATGATTCGTTGGCGTAATTCTGAAGCATATTTATAACTTCCAAAAAACGCATCCATTCCTGAAAGGTCTGCATAGAATTCATCGATGCTTGCTTTTTCAAAAACAGGCACACTCTCTTTGATAATTTCTGTGACTATGTTTGAGAACTTGGAATAGGTTCCTGTATTTCCTCTGATGATGGTAGCCTCTGGGCATAATCTTTTGGCAATTTTCATGGACATGCCTGAGTGAATACCGAATCTTCTTGTTTCATAACTGCACGCAGCTACGACTCCTCTGTCTCCAGTGCCCCCCACTAACAATGGTTTTTTTTGTAACCTGCTATCTATCAAACGTTCGCAGGAAACAAAAAAAGTATCTAAATCGAGATGTAAAATATATTTTTTCACGCTGTAAAATTAGCTACAAATTCATACATTTGTTGCTCCATATTGTAGCATTATGAATAATTTATCAAAAAACATCAAACATTTAAGAACTCTCAAAAAGTTAACACAAGAATCTTTGGCTGAAGAATTATCGGTGACCCGATCGAGGATTAGCTCTTATGAAGAAAATAGATCTTCCCCTACCATTGACTTTTTGATAGCTTTTTCTAACTACTTTGGTATCCCTATAGACATCATTATTAAAAATGATTTGACCAAAGCCACTGACGTTTCCTTTATAGAAGTGGGTAATCAACGTGTTCTTTTTCCTATCAGTGTAGATCATGATAATGAAAACTTGATTGAAGTGGTGCCTGCAAAAGCCTCTGCAGGTTATTTGTTGGGGTATGATGATCCTGAATACATTGAACAGCTACAAAAGATTAAACTCCCTTTTTTACCAAAAGGAAAACATAGAGCTTTCCCTATTAAAGGAGATTCTATGTTGCCTATGAAAGATGGTTCTTATTTGGTTGCTAAGTTTGTTGAGGATATACAAAATGCCAAAAGTGGTCATTCTTATATTGTCGTTACGAAAGATGATGGTATGACCTATAAGAGGGTTTATAATCAAGTGGCTGAAAAGCAATCTTTTTTATTGAAACCTGATAATCCAACATACCAACCTTATGAGGTTCCTATTTCTGAAGTTTTGGAATTGTGGAAATTTACGTGTAGCATCAATACTCAAGAATATGAGGAACACGAATTGAAATTGAGCAGTATTATTACCATGTTTACTGATTTGGGTGTGGAATTGGAGGCTTTGAAGAAGTCTTTGATTTAGGTAAATTTTAAAAAAAAATAAATTCTATTTTATTTCCTCAGATCCTTTTGAGATTTACTCCACAACATATCAAAAATAAACTCTTGATAACGGTTTCTAAAATTATCATCATCTGCATACTTCTTATAAATACTTGTATTCGTAAACATCATATTTTGCATTAATGTTTTCACTAAAATATTAGATTCTTCACGAGCATTGGTTTTATCAGAGTTTAAAATAGACATCAATCCTTCTAAATTATTCTCTAATCGTTCTGGGATATCTTTTGTTAAAATGGCTTCTGCCTCTTTTGCATCTACACCTTCACCCCAATCAATATCACCAAAACGGTTATTAAAGGAATTAACAATATTTTCTAAAGTGTCAAATTCAGAATCTGCCATTCCGCCACCCATTTGTACAGGAATTGGTTCTACATAACCTTCTGCATCTTCTAATAATATATTTATTTTATCTATCATTCTACTTGTACGATAGCTGTCCATGTCAATTACTTCAAGTACATTTTCTTCATTTGGCTCATCTTCAATTTTCAAATGTGGAATTAAATGTTTCAATGTTAACCACAACATTTCCCAATATGGTTGTTTAAATTTTAATATGCGAGATAAATAACTATAAGTTCTAACAAAAGACTTTGCACTTCCTTTGAATAAAACTTGCTGATCAAGGATTAAATCTTCATTAAAATTTCTAACAATTTGATCTATTATATTATCTAACGTGCTTCTATCTGTTTTTTCGTCATAATAATCTTCAAAAAATACTTTCACTAAATCTTCATCATAGATTTGAAGTTCATCTAATTCTTCTTGTAAATCATTAAGCTTATTTGGATCTGTTTCTTTACTAAGAATAGTTGTTGTGTAATATGGTTGGAAAGCTGATTGAATATCATCTATTTCGTTGAAAAAATCTAATACAAAAGTTTCTCTCTTATGTGGTTTTTTTGCTCTATTTAACCTCGATAAAGTCTGAACTGCTTGGACATCTGACAACTGTTTATCTACGTACATTGTATGCAGTAATGGTTGATCAAAACCTGTTTGATACTTATCTGCAACTATTAAAAAACGATATTGGTCTGTGTTAAACTGTTTAGGAATATCATTTAAGCCATCTTCGAAAGCATTCATTTTTTCTTCAGTAAGCTCCTCTCCTGTTGCCCAATGTTTTTTCTTTCCTGAAAATGCAACAATCGTCTTAAACGAAGAATTAATTTCTTTTAAATATTTATCAAAGGCTTCCTTGTATTTCATTGCAGACTCTATAGACCTACAAACTACCATAGCTTTGGCTTTATTTTCAATACGCATGCGAACATGTTCATTGAAATGGTCTATCATTATTTTTGACTTCTCTGCAATAGCCAATTCATGACCTTCTACAAAGGCTCTAATTTGCTTATTTGCTTTTTTTGTTTCAAACTGTTCTTCTCCAGTCGCATCTTGTTCCTGTTTTACTTTATAAAAAGATTTCCAAGTAGTATAATTCTTTAGAACATCCAATATAAACTCCTCTTCTATAGCTTGTTTCATACTATACGTATGGAAAGGTAAATATTCAAAATGCTCCTCTCCATGCTCATCCTTATAAGCTTGCTCAAAACCAAATGTTTCAAGAGTTTTGTTCTTTGGAGTTGCTGTAAATGCATAATAACTTGCATTGTTGAGCATTTTACGCCCTTCGATTAGATGATTTAGTAAATCTTCAGTACTTATTTTTCCTTCTTCGTCTCTTGGAATATCATCTGCATTTATATCTGCAAACAACGCATTCATACTAGCTGCTGCTTCCCCACTCTGACTACTATGAGCTTCATCAATTAGAATAGCTACATTTTTAGTCGCCATATCTTGAACTGTTTTAAGAACAAATGGAAATGTTTGAACTGTACATGTAATCACTTTCTTATTATTAGCCAAAGCCAATCGCATATGAGTCGTTTTACTAAAAGAATCTTCATTAGGATCTAATGCTTTTATATCTTTTGCATCTCCCGTAATCGCTTCCACCATTTTTTTCACTTGGGCAAAAGATTTTATATTCTTTCTTATTTGTTCATCTAGAACTCGTCTATCAGTTACAACGATAACACTATCAAATAATGATGTACCATTATCCTTTCCAAATAAAGAGACTAACTGAAGCGTTAACCAAGTTATGGAATTCGACTTACCAGAACCTGCTGAGTGTTGCACTAAATAACGACCTCCTACTCCATTTTCTTTAGTATCTGCTAAAATCTCTCTAACTGCCGTTAATTGATGATACCTTGGAAAAATTTGAATACGTTTTGTTTTTCCTGTTTCAAGATTGATCTCAGAAATAAGCGTAGCAAACTTTTGAATGATGTTACTTAAACTTGATTTACTTAACACTTCTTCCCATAAATATGCAGTTTTTAGTCCATTTGGATTTATGGGGTTTCCAGCACCAAAAGGAGCATATGGTTTTCCTTCATTTTGTCCTTTATTAAATGGAAAAAACGCAGTATTCTTATGAGCTAACGAACCCGTCATATACACTTGGGTCGTATCAGCAGCAAAATGAACCATACAACGCCCTAAGTTAAATATCTTGTCCTTTGGATTACGATCATACATATACTGTTTTATAGCGTTTTGAACTGCCTGATATGTAAATGCGTTCTTTAACTCTGTTGTAATTATTGGCAACCCATTTAAGAAAATGGTTAGATCTAATCTATTTTTGTTGTTGTCTGTATAAATTAATTCTTCTGTAACTGAGAATATATTAGCATCATATTTTGCTTGGTCTTTTAAATTGTAATTAGAATTAGGTTCTGGATAAAAAAACATGATGGTTTTATCATTGTACTTAAACCCTTTACGGAGTAATTCTATAATCCCTTTATCTTGAATTCGTTTGTCTAAACGAACCAGAAATGAGCGTTCTCCTTTTTGTTGAATGTAATTATAGTTAGCTAACTGCGATTCTTCTAAAAAAGCCATCAATTGCTCTTTATTGATGCAAAACTCCCTGTCAAAATCGTTAGATACAGATTCTATATAGCCATGTTTTACTACAAGCTGCTTTACAATTAGCTTTTGTAATGCTTTTTCGGATGTGTCTTTTGGTTTTATCATATCAATTTATAATTCTTTAATTTTGAACTGCATACCTCTAAAGTCTCCACTTCCATCACCTGCTTTTCTATCAAAAGTATGTTGTTTTATTTGGTACATTAATACTAAGTCTTTATCGTCTAGATACTTTCTCAATAAATCTGTTCGGATGTAATCTGAATTCTGTCTAAGTATACCCTCTTCTTCGAATTCAACAGATACAAATGCTCTTTTATTATTTTTATCTAGTATTTGAAAATTTTCAGCATCTGCTTTCAAATTAAGATGCTTACCTATATTCGGAGAAGGTATATTCCCTCTTAAAGCAGGATAAACTTTTGAATTAGTCTCCCAAGAGTATTCTACTAAAGCAGGTTCAACTTCAATTGGTACTTGAACTTGAACAGTATCTAGTTCGATCCCTTTTTTAATAATCTCTTTGGTTTCTTCTCCTTCAAATCCTGACAACTTATTTTTAATAAGACTTTTATCTTTGCCATTAGGTTTATAGTAAACAATAGACTCTCTATTTCTTTTTATTTCGGGTATAGAATCGGCCCAATAAAGTTCTCCAAAATAAGTGTTATCAATAGAATTATTTGAGTGTAAATCAAAATCCCAATTCAATGTTTTATTTAATATTTGATCTTCTTTACCTAATAGGTCCTCTTTTTTAACAAGAAAAGATGTTACAAGTAAAAAAGATCTTACATCGTAAGAAAATTTACTTTTTTCACCTTCCTCAAAATAACCATATAATAAAGTATAATCATTTGAATCGAATTGATAATTAAAAACTTCATCAAGGGATTTGAACTTTTCTTTATATGGCCACTCCTGTGAATCTGTTTTATCTTTCAATAGTTTCTCTGAAAATAACTTTTTATTCAGATATTTTTTTTGCGGATTACTAACCTCAATCTCAACATCACTTAATCGATCATAAAAACTTGTAACACTTGAGTCTTTTTCTCCATCATAAAAAACAGGCAATTCTCCTAGATTTAGAAGGTAACCAGCATATTCAAAAAAAGCATTCCAAGAATATTTTTTACCCAACCTATCAACCTTACCTTTAATATCTGACTTACTTGATCCAAAATAAAAATCTTGTTCAATTCCTTCAGGAAAATCTTTGTAAACTTTTTGTTCATAACCAGAATCTATTAACCGCTTAAATATGTGTGCCACTGCGTCTAAATGACCTTCATTATTAATATCTAATAATCTTGGAATTGTATAAGTGACAAAATCCCCTGAAAATGGATCTGGATCCGGATGACTACTCCATTTCAAGGATACTTTATTTCTGTCATCATCACTAATGTCATCCCAAACTGCAGATGCGTTAAACTTATACTGTTTCAATCTCGCTAATTCTTGGACAGGCAATTCAAAAACTTTTAAATAAATTGCTAAGTCAATAATATGTTTGAAACTATCAATTACTATGTAATGATATGAAGGTTCAGCAGGTTCTGGTTTAAATTGAAGATTATATACTGTATTAGCTAATGGCTTTAATTGATTATTAACAAATGATTGATCATTTTGTTTACGTAAACAGATTCCGTATGCTATACCTGTTAAACGTTCGAATATGTATAAAC
Organism: Polaribacter vadi; assembly: GCF_001761365.1. Taxonomy (NCBI): domain Bacteria; kingdom Pseudomonadati; phylum Bacteroidota; class Flavobacteriia; order Flavobacteriales; family Flavobacteriaceae; genus Polaribacter; species Polaribacter vadi. The sequence continues at coordinate 1,126,010 of NZ_CP017477.1, forward strand.
GTTTTACTTTAGAATATTTTTCTACTTTTAAAAGTATGAATTCTGGATTATTACATCCAAATTCTAAAAGGTTTTTAGAAGCAGAATCCCTTATTTCATGAATTGTAGATTCTAGAAGCCAAATTGTTAACTCAAGTGCTATATTTAACTGATTAGAATCAAAAGTAGAAAAATCTTCCTTTAAAAAGTCTTGAAAAATTGAACTGTTTTCATAAATATTTTTGACCCAAGTTAATTCTATAAGAAAAGGATTAACTTCAAGTAAAAAATCTTTGATATATAGAAAATTTAAAGGAAAATCAGTATCTATATATTGTTCAATATTATTTTCTAATAGTCCATCCCATAAATTTAAGTTTGTAACTAATTCTTTTAATTTTCGCTCTAATCTAGTACTTGCAGTATTACCTGAATAATCTGAAACAAACCTCCATGAATATTCCAATACCAATGGATCTTGAGTATAATCTAGTAAATCATCTGTATATTTTGGATCTTTACTTTTGGAATATCGATAAACCATAAATAGCATTATATCTAATCCCAATTGATGTGCGTTATTATTTAAACTTCCATCAGCTCTATTCTTTTTTATTCCTGATAATAACTTAGAAAATTCATCTGATTTTACAAAATCACTTGGCTTATTATATTTATTATAAAGAAATTGTGCTAATATATAACCACCAACATTCTGAAATGTATGAACTACTTTTTCGCCTTTAAAATAAGGTTGAAAATCTTTCATAAAAAGTAATTCGCTTTCTAGAAACTTATACCCTATTGATGTTGATTTGATTATTTCATCAATTGATTTCCCTTGTGTTAATTCCAAAAAAGTATTATAATTTAATGAACCTGAAATTTCTTGAATAAATTTTTCGGAGCTTCTAAAAATTCCATTAAAAATTGGTCTTGCTGATGGTCTATCTAGTTTGTTAGCTAAATCTATACATTCTTCTTCTATAAATTTAAATAAGGTTTCTTCATAAGAACTGTGGTTTAATCTCACTTTAACGTTACCTGCTCTGTCTCCATTTTTACTAATGCAATAGATTCTTAAAATTAGTGGAGTTGAAAACAATCGACTATTGTTTCTATTAATAACATTAGATTCAATTTTATAATGCTTAAAGTATTGTTCAATCGCTTTTTTTCTAGTTTCAAAAGCCTCAAAACCTGAAAGTTTATGAGAACAGTCTAAAGAAAAATTTCTTTCTATACTGTTTTCGAGGTAAGATGTTCTACAAGTAGCTAAAAAAGTTAAATATTCATATTTAGAAATATCTTCTGTTAAATTCTCAATTCCATCTCCCCAAATAGGACTAAATCCACTCAAATTATAAGTGGTTTCATTCATACCATCAATAATTATTATAACCCTTTTCTTTTTCTTTTTTGCAAATTCATTCAATTTTGAAAAGAAAGAAATTATACTTGTTGCTTCAGAATATTTAAAAACTTTTTGAAAAGCATGTGACAAGCTAGAATGGTTTCCACTAAATGCTGAAGCGGTTATAAATAAGGGAAAATGTCCATCTTTCTTGAGCGAACTATAAATATGAGCTGCAAAATATGTTTTACCAATACCAGCAGCTGCATGCACAATGAAATGATTTCTAATGATCTCGTCTTTTTTATTATTTAAGTCTTCGATAGTCTCATTTAGATCTTGAATAGATAATAGTATGGGCGAAAATGCATCAAAAATCTTGCTTATATTATTCTTTTTATCAGAAGTACTTAATTTTATAAGATCAAAATTACTTGATTCTATATAATCACGAAGTTCATAACTTGAAATAGGAAAATAAACCTGTTCTATTCTGATATCTTGATTGGACCTAACTTGACTTAATACACTTATTTCATTTAGATGTTGATCAATTGTTATTGTTGTGTCTATTACTCTTTGATAATCTAAAAATAAATCTGATTTATCACTAATTATTAAAGGATCCCGATTATCTTCTATAAGAATGTTTAATTCATTTAATTTTGATCTTAATTTTGTAAGGGCTTTTCTACAAGTATTAAATGATTCTGTGTATTCAGAAACTTTAATATGTTCATTAACTATTTGCTCAAATAGTTTTTTTTCAAGTTTACTTTCAACATGAAGTTCTTTAATGAATTTGTTCTTATTTAATCTATAAGTTTCGTTTATTTCTTTAAACCATTTATTTGATAGTTGCCAATTTTCATTACTATTTTGATAAACAACTTTAATTAAATTTAATTCAATATCAACGTTAAAAACGACTCTCCAATTCCACTTCCAAAATAGAATGTTTTTTAAGATGAATTGTCGACCTACATTTCCATTATTTATTTTTTTATGCTCTAGAATTGCAAATAACGTAATAAGGTAAACTTTTATTATAATAGAAACCCAATGATATCCGATAGTAAAACCTCCTAAAATTCCGTCTATAATTATTCTAGCAAACAGTTCCCAATTAACACCAAAATTAATTTTGATAATTTCATAAACGTCATCAAATATTAAGTCTGCGCCAACTTTTGCTAATTCAGCAATTAAACTTATGCTAAACCATTTTAATAAAATAGAAAATATAGACTTTTTATATTTATAATCCACAAACCTTGTCCACCAGTATTCAATTAAATACCATACTCTTTTTAAGAATCTGATGATTAAAGTATCTTCTCTCATATTCTTTTATTTTTCCCTAACATCAATTTTACCGGTTACAGCTTCACTTATTAAACTTTGTTGGTATTCTTTTAATAAGGTTATTTCTTTTTTTGCCTTGATTTCTTGCTCTTTGATTACTTTATCAAGCTCAAATACTGCTTCTTGAGTCTTAGCATCTGGTAATGGGATATTTAATGTACTAAAGTCTGTAAAACTAATATTCTGTCCATCTCTAATACCAGAAATAATGGTATTCAATAACTCAATAAAAGGTTTCGATTTTAGGAAATACTTGTAAAATATTCTTAATTTTTCATTATCGAATTCTTCTTTTATCACAAATACTGTATAAGCAGGACTTACTATACCTTGATAATAAGAAAATTCTATTCCTCCTTGAAAACTTCTTAAACTAATTACAAAACTCTCATTTAAAACAAGTTTTTGGCTTAACAATCCTTTTTCATCAGGTGAAACAAAATTCTCGCTACACATAGATTTTGGTAATACTCCTCTATTTTGAGTAACAGCAAGCAATTCTTCTTGTGGTTTATTTTTAATTTTAATTTCATTAAAAATCCATTTTGCTTTTAAAGTTTTCCAATCTTTTGGAAAATTATCTTCCCACTCAGAAACTTCTTTAGGCTCTTGAAAACCATTGATTGATAATTTATAAGCCTTCTCTTTTAAAAGTTTTATCGTTTTTTCTTTATCAGAAATTAAGAGTTCGATTTCACTTGTTTTTTTGTCTAAGAAATTAGAAATTTCTATTTGTTCTTTTTTAGGAGGAACTGGTAATTGAAATAAGTTAAATTCATCTGCGGGTAATCTCCATCTACCCAATTCAGAACTTCCTTGTCCTAAAGGAAAAAATAATTTGTCCCAATATCCTTTTTGGAATAAGTATAACATATACCTAGCATCTGATTCCTTGTCTTTTAATTTAAAAACACGATAATCAGGACTTATAACACCTTCATATTTTGAGATATCAACATAACCAGTTAACAAATCCATATGGTTCATACCAAAATCTCCTTTATCAACTATTTGATACTTAGAATAATTCATAGATAATTGACCTCCACCACTTTCAGTATCTTTAATTTTAATACCTTTTTGAGTAATAGAAAGTATATTGTGTCCTAATTCGCCAGAAATACGTTTGGTTATATCAAACAAGTACTTAGATTTTTTAACTTCCCAATGCTCAGGAATTCCTCCTAACCATCCTATTTGTGAATCTTTATATTTAGGATAAGTATTATGATTACTCATTAAGTAAGGATGTTTTTAATTAAACCGTCACTTTCGTTTTCCAATGCTATCAAATCTTTGGTTATTCTTTCAAGACTTCTAAGAGGTTTGTATTTATAAAAATACTTGGTAAATGATATTTCGTAACCAATTGTTGTTTTAGAATAATCAATCCAAGCATCTGAAACATGAGGTAATACTTCGCTTTTAAAATAGATATCAATATCTTCAAGTAACGGTACATTTTCTGAATCCCTTAAGTCAGAATCTGGTTCGTAAATAATGGTCCCATCTTTTTCTTTCTTCTTTACAATTGGTTCTGCTTCTTCATTCTTCCAACTAATGGCATTAATAATTTGCTTTTTTTCAGAAGGACTTATACTTATTTTAAGTTTTTTAATACTCTTATCCAATTCTCCTTTATAGATATTGAAATCATTAGAAACAGTATCTCCAAAATGGTTAAATAGCTTTTGTGCTGCATCCATTATTCCTTTTTGAACCTTCCAATATTTCACATCAAACAATTTGTTCTTATTTGCTGGAGAAACTTTAATCTCATTGGCTTCCCAGTATTTTAACAAAGACTCTTTGTGCTGTTTTATATCTGTGTATACATCTTCTCCAAATTGTTCGTAGATGTACTCCATTTCATCTTGTAGTGCATTATGAAACCTTAATCCGTCTACTTTTTCTTGTGTAAATTGGCAGGACAAACGCAAAGGTCTATCGATAATAATTTTTTGATAGCCAAAATCGGAGTTTTTGAATATTTTAGACTTTTCAGTAGCTTCAAAATTCAAATAAATATCAGTAATCTGTCTAATATGATCTTTCGTTAATTCATTAGATTTATTACCTAAACTTTTTCGCTTCTTTTTATATATTTCGGTCGCATCTATTAATTGTACTTTACCTTTTCTGTGTTCTAATTTTCTATTAGAAAGAATAAAGATATAGGTAGAAATACCTGTATTATAAAACATGTTCTTTGGTAAACCGATAATACAATCTACCCAATCGTTTTCTATTAACCATTTTCTAATATTACTTTCACCGCTTCCTGCATCACCTGTAAATAATGCCGAACCATTGTGTACAGAAGCCACACGAGAACCTAAATCTGTATTGTTCTTCATTTTATAAGCCATGTTAGCTAAAAACAACAATTGTCCATCACTACTTCTAGGTGTCCCTACAGAAAATCTCGGATCTAATATTTTTTTACCATCCTGAATAGCATCGATATCAATTTTCCAACTCTTTCCGTATGGTGGATTAGAAAGCATAAAATCAAATTCCTTTCCCATAAATCCATCATTCCCTAGCGTTGAACCATAGGCGATATTTTCAGGATTTTCATTTTTAATTAGCATGTCAGAAGTACAAATAGCATATGTTTCTGGGTTTACTTCTTGCCCATACAAAACAAACTTAGATTTGTTATTTGTAATTTCTTCTGCAAAATGTTCTGCTTCGGTAAGCATACCTCCAGAACCACAAGCAGGGTCGTAAATAGAATAACGTGCATGTTCTTTTATCTGTCCTTTTAAAGGCTCAAAAACAACATGTGTCATTAAACGTATTATTTCTCTTGGCGTAAAATGTTCTCCTGCTTCTTCATTATTCTCTTCGTTGAATTTTCTAATCAACTCTTCAAAAACGTACCCCATTCCTAAATTTGATAAACCAAGTAGTTTTTCACCTTTTGAGTTGGTTACATCATTTGGACCAAGGTTGATTTCATTGGAAACCAATTTTTCAATTAATGCAAAAGTAATTCCAGCTTCTTGCATCGTTTGAAGCTGGTTTCTAATTTTGAACTTAGAAATAATCTCTTGAACGTTTGGTCCAAATCCATCTAAATACTCTTCTAAATTTGAATCTATATTTTCCGGATCAGACATTAAAGACACATACTTAAACTTTGCTTCTGTAGGACCATTTTTTCCCATTGTAAAACGAGAAGTATTATAAAAAGGATAACCAGAGAATCTATTCAATGCAGATTTATCGTCAATTTTATTATCAATTAAAAATTGATCATTTTCTAGTACCTTTTCTTTTGATTTTTCAAGTAATACGTCTAACCTTCTAATAACTGTAAAAGGTAAAATAATATCTCTATACTTTCCTCTTACAAATACATCTCTTAAAACATCATCTGCTATCCCCCAGATAAAATTTACTACTTTATTGTGTGCTTTTTGCTTCATTAATGTAAATTTTTACTTCTTCTTTTAATTTTAATATGAATGTTTTTTCACTTTCAAATATTTTACTTACTACATTACCTTGTTTGTTTTTTAACAAATGATATTTTAGTTCATTAGGATTGCTTATTTAATAGTGGATTTTTATTCATTATTAAACATAAATTCCTTGTCCTCAGAAAATGCTGAAAGTCTCTTATTCAAAAGTGACATTCAGAAACACTAAAAAGTGATAATTAAATTTAGTTATTTATAAGCAATTTTCAACTAAAAAGATAAAAACTAAAGGTATACATTCTACTTAAACAAAGCAAAAGGAAGTAAAATAAATTATTTTAAAATTTTAAGAGTATTTTTTAAAGAGTATAGAAGTTTAATTGACTAGATTTATTTGCTCCAAGAGTTATCGAACATTATTTTTTCCATTTCCCAAGGAGCATCTCCAATGATACCTAAATCATAAACTGTTTTGTTTATATCTGATAACCTACCCTTGTCATCAACAAAATTATTATACACAATTATGTTTTCATCTTTATTTGTAAACTTGATGCTTTGCTGCTTATCATTTTGATCTAACCCAATAATTTGCTCTTTATTTACATTAAAGTCTTTAAAAGTTATTAATAATGGATTCCTTGAAGGATTTTCTTCTAAAAGGTTAAATGTATCGGTTAATACTGGTTCTACTAAAAGCAATAGCAACTCTGTTTTATTATATTTAATATATTTGAATGATAGAATATTATTTATTAGAATTCTTTTATTATTAAATTCCAATATCATTGGCTTGTATTGAAAATTTAATATTTGCTTCTTATATTCATTTTCTTTTTTAATATTATTTTTTATTTCTGATTCTTCTAAAAATAGTTGATTGATTAAGTTAATTATTAACCTGATATTATTTATTGGATACCCAACAACTCCCATAAAACTATGAGAATCTTTATGAACTCTGCCGTTTCGCATTCTTCTTGCTCTATCAAAATCTAACTGCAATGATGATAACCCAACTTTATTTAAAACCTCTTCTATTAAATCGACTAATCTTATACTTTTGTTCTTACCATTTTTTTTGTTTTTCTCCTCTAATGGAATTTCTAATTGTTTTGCCTTTAATTTAATAGCAATTTCAATTGCAACTAAAGCCTTTGTTACGGCTTCATCTAAAAAACCTGCATGGTGATATGATAAAACTATAAGATACTCAATGGTTTTAAATTCATTGCTTGATCTTCTGGAACACCTTCATGAAATTTAGGAGATAAGTTTATTTTTTTGTAAAATTCTTCTTTAGAATTTATACCATAAACGCTCCAAAGTGAATCTGATTTATAAAAATTTTCTTGACTTTTATTCATACTATTTTTAGCATAAAACTAAACTTTTAAAATTATTCTCAACACCTTTTATCAATACTTTCTTTATCGAATGCAATTAAATTAAATAATTCTCTCATTCTAGAACGTACTCGATTTCCGTACCTTTCTTCTATTTCATCTGCATTTAGGTTTGTGGTGCCGTGTGTCTTGACCCTTCGACTGCGCTCAGGGAGACAAAAAAGATCGTACCGAGAAAGTAAAATTTCGCCGATTACATTGGATTCCACCCCGAAATGTTTACCGATTGGTTCTACACCGATGTCATCGAAACAATAAAAATCATCATTTCCATAATCTTCAATGGTTTTAAATCCTAAATAATTGAAACTGAAAACAACATTTCTGCACGGAATTATTTTATAGGCTCTTTTATGTGGTGTTAGGTGTCTTACTAATTTCATTAACGTTGTTTTTCCGCACCCAACAGGGCCCGATAATAAGATTCCTTTATGGGGATCTATTTTTAATCTTTTACAGTTTTTTTCGTCCTGAATTGCATACACGCATAATTTATATACGATATAGTAATCTTCTTTATAGATTTTGAAGTTCTTGCCAAATAAGGCTTTTCCTTTTGCTTCTAAATAGGTTAGGATTTTTTGAAAATCGTAGTGAATTGTATTGCCTTTTAGTTCGCCTAATTGGTATTGGATGCCTTCTACTTGAATTATGTGAGGTGTATTATACATAGTTTTTTAAATAGATACCTGCCTGCACAGGAATGACGCGTTGTTTTTTATACTAATGATCTGTTCATTTTGTCTTGAAACAAAACGAACCAAAAATTCAAGACTTGGATTTTCAGCGGTCAATTTGATTTTCAATAGCTAAAAGAAAAGAACTCACTTCGCTCAAACAGCTTTTCTTTTTGCACCATTTTCAAATAATTGACACTCGCTTGCAAATCCTATGTCAATTAAAAATTATGACTAGTTTTATTATTAAATTCTAAATTCTTTGTTATGCTTTCTATACTTATTTTTAATATTAGATTAAGAGATTGCCACGTCGTAACCTCCTCGCAACGATATTTAGAGCGGTTCATTGTAGTTTTTATTTTTACTCGTCTTGAGGTTGTCCATATTTTGGCTAGCTGCTTTTAGTATTTCTTTATTTTTTTCTTTCGAATATGCTCGAGATGACAAAATTTCTTCCGCTTTTATCATCCAGTTTTTAGCTGTGGCTTGCCAATTGACAATTTTTGTTTTTCCGCCAACTTTCCATCCTATACCCTGGTAATGATTGAAAAATTTTTGCCCTTCAATTATTGGCCAATTTTCTTTTTTAAAAAAAATAATTACTTCTTTTTCATTTTTTGGCTGGTCAAGTTTATTAATGTTTTTATTGTTTCTATTAGTTTGTATATGTTTATTAATAGATACCAGTGCTTGTTCACTGCTTGTCTTGATATTGGTATTGCTGTGTACCAGAGCTTGTCCAGTACTTGTCTCGAATTTGAACATCTTAATTTTACTGCCTTTGTATGGATTGTGTGATGGATAATACACTATGTATTTCCAATGACTTAAGTCTTTAATACATTTATGATAGGTTGATTTTGAGCCAATTTTAGAGAAACGCATTACTTCTTCGCGATTGATGTAAAATTCCTCTAAAAATCGATTGTTATTCCAAATTTGGAATAATGCTATGTATAGACTTATGTGTGTTGGATTTAACCGATTGTCTTTAGAGAATTGAATAAAAATTCCTTTTAGATGTTTTATGTAGTTTACGTTTTGCATTTCTACTATTTTTCTATTTTTTTACTTCTTACTTTTTTGCATTGATCAATACTGAATCAAGTTCAGCACAGGCTTCGTAACAAAAAAATCTAGTCTTGCATCTTCTGCGGTCAAATCAATTTTCAATAGCTAAAAGAAAAGAACTCCACTTCCTTTTAGTCAGTGTCAGACAGCTTTTCTTTTTACGCTATTTTCAAATGATTGACGCTCGCCTGCCAGATGCTATGACAAATGAGATTCATACTAAAAATAAAATAGGTCGGTTTAGATTCTTACTAGCATAAAAGCACGTTCATAAATCTTAATACATTGTATTTTAACTGTATTTCAAATATTTTTAGATGTTTTATGTAGTTTACGTTTTGCATGAGTATAACTTTTTCATTTTGCCTTGATAGATGCTGAAATAAATTCAGCACAGGCTTCACAAAAAATCAAGACTTACTTTTATTTTTCTCGAATTCTACGTTTTACTTCATTTAAAAGATTCTGGAATAACCTTTTGACTGCGCTCAAGGTGACATCTTGAGTATTACAGAAGCTTTAGAATTTATTATGAATACGGTTATGTTCTAATACCTTTTGAATTTCTTCATAGTCGTAATAGATAACCCCTCCAACTTTGGAGTATGGTAATGTTCCGTTTATTCGAAAATTTTGTAAGGTTCCTGCAGAAATGCTTAATAAATCTCTGACTTCTGGAGATTTTAACCATTTTTTAGGCGAAAAACCCGATTGATGATTAATGATTGCTTTGATGTCTTCTAATAGTTCTTCTTTGAATTCTCTTAAATCGTCTGTGGTGATGATTGCTGTTGGCATAGTTTTTTTTTTGGAAAAGTATTTGATACATGTTCTAACATTATTCTCAACTTCTTTTTAGTTTAGTTATTTTTTCTAAGACAAATATGAACTTAATATTTAAAAACTACTCACAACACCAACCCAAGTTGGGTGTTTTAAAGACTCATTTACAATACTTTAAAATACTTTAATTTGTTATTCAACATAAAAAAAAGAAGCAGTAAAAAAGTGCAAACTATATGAATATAATTTGCACTTTAAAAACCCAAGTTGGGGAACTATTCATCGGATTCAAGCATCTTAGTTATTAGGGATTCCTTAAGTTTATCAATGAATTTTGTTTGATTTATTTTCCTTGAACGTATTTCAAGGAATGTTCTATAATAATCCCCTAAATTAATATTGAACATTTCTTCACATGCCATTGCCAATTCTTTAATATCTGCAGTACCGCTATTTATTTTACCAGCGCTATGCAGTGCATAAATAAGCTCTACTAATTCTGTTTTATTTCCTGTCCAAAATAGTTTGGATTGTACTTGAAAAACATCTAAATTTGTTTCCATACCATTGTCTTCTAGTTTATCAACTTCTTTCTTGAGATGGATTATTAGCATATCAAAAGCTAAAATTGTAGCTATTATGCTATCGTGACTTGTAGAAAATTGTTCGTCTGTTAAAAAATGAAACGTATCTGGATACAAACGCAAATTTGCTTTCCCTCTTAAAAAATATTGTTCATCTAAAAAAGTAGCACCCCTTCTATAATATTGATAAAACTCTAAGTTTTCATTGAAATAAACTTGTAATTTATCTATATGATTATTGAGATACTTAACTTTAGACTTATTACTACTTCTAGGCCTCTTACTTTCTATATTAAATAAAGTTACATAGTATATTACTTTACTATATACCTGAGGTTTGTATACTTTAAAAAATTTTATTTCATTTAATTTACTTTTGAATTCTTTTTTAACAACAGTATTTCTAATCTCAATTAGTATTTTCTTAGTTATTTTAATACCTTTTTCTGCAACTTGTAAAATGTCTTCTATTTCAGATTCTAAAATTTCTAATTTATTTTCTAATTCTTTTACTTTTTCTTCATATTTTTTCAATACAGTTTACAATTATACTCTTAAATAGAGTTGGTTTTCTATTTCATTTTATCTATGATTTGTCATATGGATTTAAAAACTGTTCTATATGCTCCTTTGCTATTTTAGGGTTTGCACCTTCACTTTGAGCTACCAAAGCACCTACTGCACAAGAAAAATCTATTGCTTTTTGTGGATTCTCTTTATTTAACAATTTGCTTGTTAATGATCCTAAAAAAGAATCTCCAGCACCTACAGTATCTATTACCTTAATTTGAAATCCACTATTATAAAAAAATTTATTATCATATAGTAAAACTGCACCACGTGGTCCTTTTGTTACACAAACATGCTTTGTATTGGTTTTTTCTGCAATAAATTTTATATTCTGTTCTAATGAATTATATTTTGAGCCTAATGTTTTGCATACTTCATACAACTCATCATCATTAAATTTTATAAAATCTGCTTTTTCCATTAAATAAACTAAGACTTCTGATGTATAGTAAGGCTCTCTTAAATTTAAATCGAAGATTTTATATTTTGCAAATTCAATTAATTGGAATAATGTATTTCGAGAAGTTTCATCTCTTGCAACAAGACTTCCAAAAACAAAGGCATCAGCATTTAGAACTAAATTTCTTGCTCCTTCTGTAAATCTTATTTTATCCCATGCCCTTGGATATTTAATGTCATAAGATGCAGAACCTTTTTCATTGAGCATTACATTTACTTTACCAGTTTGGAATTCTTTTTTAATTTGAATATTTTCTGTATCGACTTTATTCTGATTTAAATACTCAATTAATTTTTGACCATATTCATCTTGCCCTATTGCACTTACCATTGCAACCTTATGGTTGAATGAACTTATTCTACTAGCCACGTTTAATGGAGCTCCTCCAATTTTTTTATGCGTAGGAAACACATCCCATAACACTTCACCAAAACATACTATTCTCGCCATAATATTTCTTTAAAAAAAATCCCAGAAGAAGTTAAATTTAACTTCTAATGGGAAAAACTCAAATTAATTACACAAATTATTCTTTTAATTTATTTATTTTTATTTGTTTAATAAACTGTATTTCCTCGTTAGCAGTAATCTCTAAATTTTTAAAAGGTGCTAATGGAAATACTAAAGCAGTTACGACACGTTCTCCATTATTAAGAAAAATTTCCATTGAAGATTTATCGACCAGCATTTTTATTTTTAGCTGATTCGAAGCAGGTAAAACATATGGGCATTTTATAATATTACTATTCAAGTTGTTAAAGTAGTATCCTGATTCTTGTCTATTTAATATTAATTCACCATTAATTCTGTTATAGTTTATAACAATACTCGAGCTTTTATTACCCCATTCAATTTTTGCTTCATTAATATCACTAAAATCTAGAGTAGTTTCAATATAGAATTTACCTCCTCCTAATGTTTCATCATTCAACAATTCAAATCTACTTGCAGCATTATTGTTTTCAATAATTTTACCACCAATTGCATAGATTATCTCCGTTGGTAGTTTACTAACAATTATGCTTTCGCCATTACTTTTTTGCCAATGTAAAGTTCTTGGAAATGTCATAGCACTTCTATAACTATAGGTTGGAACATTTTGAGCATAACTCCAATTGCTCATCCATCCCATAAATAGATTTCTATTATTAGGCTCATTACTCCAGGTTACACCTGCATAATTGTCAGTTCCATAATCTAACCATAAGGTGGTTTCTTGTAAAGATGTAAATGTTTCACCATCAAAATCTCCTAAGAAATACTGTGTGCCAGATCCTCCATTTGGCCCACCAGGGTTAATACTGACCAATAAAGCCCAAGTTTCTTGACCATTTTCGTCTTCAATTTTAAACAAATCTGGACATTCCCATACACCACCATGCGCTCCCACATCTTTTCCAAAACTATTTTTATATTCCCAATTCTTTAGATCTGATGATGCATAAAACATAATTTCATCGCCAGCAGCAAGAACCATTATCCATTTTTGTGTTTCTTTATGCCAAGACACTTTAGGATCTCTAAAGTCTGCTTTAACATTATTCACTAAAACAGGATTGTTTTCATACTTAGTCCAGCTCCTACCTTTATCATTACTATATGCTAGACTTTGTGTTTGATTATTATTAGCTGGATTTTGATGGGTAAAAATAGCCACTAAAGGACTCTCACTACCTGTTTTAAAACCAGATGTATTTTTCGAATCAACAACAATACTTCCTGAGAAAATGTTTCCTAAATTGTCAGGATATAAAGCAATTGGCAATTCTTCCCAGTTAACTAAATCTTTGCTAATTGCATGCCCCCAGTGCATAGGTCCCCATACATTTGCATCTGGATTATGTTGATAAAACAAATGATACTCACCTGCATAGTATACCATTCCATTAGGATCATTCATCCAATTTGATTGTGGTGTAAAATGAAAATCTGGCCTATAATCATTGTCGCTTATTGTTACTAATTCAGCATTTGATTTGGAAAATATATCATCCTCATTACAGTTTGAGAATACAATTAATATAATTGCAAACAATAATATTCTAATACTTTTTATCATTTTCATATTATTTGGTTTTTAAGTATTCCAAAGCATTTTTAGTTATTCCTTCTATATTGTCTTGAAATAGATTTTTACCGCTGTTCTGATTCCATTCAAAAGCACCTATTCCAATGGCAATAGCAGTTCCTTTAAATTCATTATTTGGCATTGCTTCAAAATTTGCCATCATCCAATATTCTCTCTCACCATCCCAGTTTCCAAGATGTCTAATTTTTTCATTATTGAATAAATTAGAATATATCTGCTCGTCATTATTTGGTAATTGATACCAATCTCCAAATTTCCATAAAACAAAATTATGATTCTCTCTATACCCAGGTCCTATTAGCCTGATCATTTTTCTTTCGTCTGGTGAGATTGTTTCTATTCCTTGATAAACAGGATGTGTACTTTCGTCATGCATTAGTCCAATATTTATACCAATAGACCAAGTATCTCCATTTTCAAAGCCTGCTCCAGCTTCTTTAAGTTTAAAAAATTCATTATTAATCCTACCTATTGTCCATAAATATTCGATAGCAAACGTATTAAGTAAAAGTCCACCACCATTGGCATGAAAATTAGTAATTGCAGAAACTACATTTGAACTTAGCGCTTCAGTTGGAAGTTCTGGATTACCATCATCTTTGTCATAATGCCACCAAAGCACTCTAAAATCGCTTAAATCTTTTCCGTTCTCTATATCGGCAAATGAAATATATTCCGCATCTGGATAATTTTCGAAAAGCCATGCAGCTGATGCAATTTCGTCATCATCACTAATTGAAGTAAGATCTGCTGCCACACCTAAATAACCTATTTTAGTTTTCCCAACCTTAAAAATTAAGTTTCTAGATGGTGATTCTTGGTTTTGTGAATTAATAGTATTTATTTTAAAACTATATTCTTTAAGTTCTGCGTTTGAAAGTGTGTATGTTGCAGCATTACTAGGCAAATCAATCACTTCAGAGCCATCAATAGTTAATTTTATACCAGTAATATTGGTATCTTGGATACCCCATGTCAAAATAACGTTAGTTTCTTCTTGTGTACCAGCAAAATTTAAAACTGGCTTTGGCCCTTCCCTAGTTAAGCTAACTGTTTCTCCTAAAGAGAAATTTCCTGTATCATTATCTTTAAATTTTAGAGTGAATAAATATTCTACATTAACTTCACGAATTTCAAATTCATAACTTGATTTTTCAAAATCAAGTAATTCCACTCCGCTGTTATGTTTTAATATAGTTGTAACATTTCCTGCGTATGAAGGGTTATTCCATGTTAATTTAGCAATATCACCTACTAATTCCACCTTTAAATTTTCTACTGAAGGAACTATAGCATCAGCAGTAGCTTCTATTTCACGATCTTGAGAACAAGAATAATTTATAATAACAAATAAGCTTAGTATTGTTATCTTTATTATATTTAATATATGTTTCATAATATTATTTTTTAATAGATTAATTTAATATCCTTTGTTTTGTTTGTAAACGTCTTGACTAAAATTAATTTGTGCCTGAGGAATTGGACAATATTCTTCTTTAGATGAATTAAAATTAGCACCTCCATAATATTCGACTTCATCGCTTTCCTCTTGATAATATTTATTAAGTGTTTCTGAAGCAATTCCCCAACGTACTAAATCAAAAAAACGACTTCCCTCCATGGCAAACTCCAATCTACGTTCCCATCTTAAAGCTTGTCTAGCAAAATCTTGGGTCCAAGTACAATTAACACCATCTATATATGGACTTACATTTAAATTGTTCGCATATCCAATAAAGCCTGTGCTTTGTGAAGCTCTATTTCGTATTTCATTTATTATAGGCAAAGCATCGTTAAACTGACCTAGTTCAATTAATGCTTCAGCTCGCATAAGTAAAACATCGGCATATCGAATTTGAATTCTATTCTTTGAGTTACCATAAAACGGATCAATGTTTACAAAACAGCTACCACAGTTTGGTGATACATTTTCTTTTAATGAAGCATAATAGCCGTAAGGATTAGGTGATCTAACCCAACTCTCTACATATAAATAATCGTTATCATATTTATATGGTAAATTTGGTATTGCTACTGTATGATACAAACGTGGATCAACCTTAACAGCATTCAAATTGTTATAATCAACATTTGCGTCATTATAGGTATTGAATAACGGAAGACCATTAGCATCTGTTTTATAAGCGTTTACAAGGTTTTGACTCGGCTTATGGAAATCACAACAGCCAAGTCCTTGAGGAGTTGATAATACGTCAGAAAAATTTAATCTTCCATGTAGTGTATTATCACTATCTGTATATTGAATGGCAAAGATAGATTCAGATCCATTTTCATAATTACCCGGTAAAAAATTATTTGCGAAATCAGGTTCTAAAGAACCTAGACCTAGAACATTATTCGTAGCATCTATAACCATTTGTAATTTAGCCGGATTAATGTTTGTTACTTGATTATTATCATCTTGCTCAAAGGCTTGATAAAGTCTTACTTTTGCCAAATAAGCATAAGCTGCTGTTTTACCTGCTCTTCCAATGTTTTGCTGTGAAACTGGAAGTTCTGCAGTTGCTGACTGAAAATCTCCAGCAATAGCATCCCATAATTCATCATTTGTAAGATCTCTGTTAGAGATAGTACCATAATCTTCGATTGGAATATCTTCTGTTATATATGGCACATGCTTGAACATTATTTTAAGCATGAAATAAAAATGCCCTCTTAAGAACTTCATCTCTGCAATCCTTGTTTCTTTCAAAGGAAAATCGCCAACACTTAATTTATTCAAGTTTCTTATTGCTCGATTAACTCTAGAAATAGCTATATAACTATTAAACCAGAATTTATCTAACTCCCCAAAGTCTGTACGTATATTTTCAGATATTTCAAAAAAATGAAATACTTGAATATCATTAGGTCCACTACCTCCTTTATATGCATCATCAGACCTTACATTTCCATAAGGCCATAAACTGAATGGCATGTCATAATGATCGTTACCCAAAGAAGCGTACGCTGCAGTCACAAATCCATCTATATTGTCTGGAGTAATTAGTTCTTCTTCAGATAAAACTGACCTAGGACTTTCTTCCAAAAAATCAGAACATCCAGTAGTGATGACTAAAATAATGAGTCCAAATAAATATTTTATATTCTTCATGATATTTTTTTTTGTTAAAATGTTATATTAAAACCAAGGGTTGATGTTAAAGGTAGTGGGTAGCCAAAGCCAGCATTTTCTGGATCAACACCCGTGAAACCAGAGGATGATATGGTCAACAAATTTTGAACTCCAAGGTAAATTCTAAACTTAGTTATAGCGTATTTATCCAAAATGGATTCTGGTAGTGAATACCCTAATTGAATATTTCTTAATTTAAGGTAACTTCCATTCTCTATGTAATAGGTTGAGAAACGAGATTCTGCATTTGTATCAATAGTTGTTAATGCTGGAATAGTTGAATTTGGATTGCTTGAGGACCAAGCATTTAAAAGACGCGAGCCTTTGTTTGAACCTATGTCATCCACACTCCAAAAATCTGTTTGATATTTAAGTTGATTTACAATAGCAACTTCTCCTATACCTTGCCAAAACATGGTAAAATCAAAATCTTTATATTCTAGATTTATATTTAAACCATAAGCAAAGTCAGGATAAGGTATACCTATCCAAGTCCTGTCATCATCATTGATGATGCCATTCCCATCTAAATCTCTGTACCTAATTCTCCCTAGATCCTTTCCTTGTTGTTCGGCAGAATTTAACACTTGTTCATTTGTCGTAAACAACCCATCCGCTACGTAGCCATACATCGAATTTAATGGTCTTCCCAAAATATTATCGTCACCACCATTACCTCCATAATTATTTTTCACCTCTTCTGGAAGCTTGGTTATTTTATTTCTATTTGATGAAATATTAGCATTGATTTCATAAGTGAAACCCCCTGAAGTTTTATTCCTATAGCCTATTGAAAACTCCAGACCTTCATTTTCCATACTAGCCCCATTTACCCATCTATTTCCTCCCTCACCTATTACTGCTAGATAGGGAGGTAAAACCAAAATATCCTCAGTTTCTTTTTTATAATAATCTATTGAACCATAAAGTTTTTGATTAAAAAATCCAAAATCAAGTCCAAAATTTGTTTGAGTAGTTGTTTCCCATTTCAAATTATCATTTCCAATTTGAATCGATCTAAATCCTGAAGGCAATAAACCTGAGCCTTGGCCAAATAAATCATAAGCAGTTCCGTAAGATGTATTCCACGTTGGGTCTCCTCCTGCATAATCCGCTACGTATAAAGAATAAATTGCACTATTGTTTATTTCTTGATTTCCTGTCTGTCCCCAGCCTACCCTAAATTTCAAATCTGATATCTTAGAGAAATTATCTTCTATAAATTTTTCATTACTAATTCTCCAACCTGCTGATAAAGCAGGAAATGTTCCAAACTGATTGCTCCTTCCAAATCTAGATGAGCCATCGTGTCTTAATGTTGCAGAGAATAAATACTTTCCATCAAAATCATAACTTAGTTTTCCGAAATATGACACTAAAGTATAGGCTGTTTCTGATCCAGAATTAGTTCTTTGACCAGTTGACGCATCGGGAAACATAAAGTCTGGCGTTTCAATTGTAAAATCTTCTGCCCTTAAAAAAGAATTTTCAAATTTATCTTTAAAGATTTCTGAACCAATAAAGGCTTCTATGTTATGCTTTTTTATGTTAAGCTTATAATTTAGGGTGTTGGTCCATGTAAACTTTGTACTTCTAAAGTTTTCAATATTAACTGCGTTTTGATCATTTTTTAAATAGCCTGATTGATAACTGAACTGTAATGATCTTTTATAAAAATTACTATAATCCAATCCGTAATTTGTTTTGAAAATCAAATTTTTTGCGAGCTCCAAATTTGCAAACACATTACCAAATAATCTATGATATTCATAACCATTATGTTTATTTGCATCCAATAAACGAACAGGATTTTGCCTATCATTCATACCTCCAACTGGACCACCCCATCCTGCACCATCAACAGTTCTTACTGGAATAATAGGAGACGCTTTCAACGCTAAATCTAATACCCCAGGTATTTGAAGTTCCTCCGTTTTATTTAAAGATAAATTTTCACCTATTTCAAGCTTATTATTAAAAAGTTTGTAACTGGTATTTAAACGTAAAGAAATACGTTCAAAATTTGAATTTTTAACAATACCCTCATTATCTAAGTATCCTAGTGAAAGTAAATAATTCCCTTTTTCAGTTCCATTGGAAACATTTAAATTATAAGAACTAGCTATTCCTGTTTGTGATATTTCATCGTACCAATCTGTATCAGCAGATTTTAAAGTTTGCTCACTATCTAAAAATTCAGGAACTGTAATATAATCTAATACAGCATTATTGTCCGAGTCAAAACTCCAATCAAATTGATAGCTTAAGTTATTATCATTAGGATTCAGACCATCATTAATATTGGCTTTCCAAAGCACTTCTCCGTATTCTTTAGCATTTAGAACGTCTAATCTATTGGCATAAGAAGAAGCCGTTAGATAGGAACTAAACTCAACCCTCATCTTTCCACTCTTTCCTTGCTTTGTTGTTATAATAATAACCCCATTGGATGCACGCGACCCATAAATACTTGCAGAGGAAGCGTCTTTTAAAACCTGTATGGAAGCAATATCATTAGGATTTAACTCATGCATACCAGATTTTGTAGGTACACCATCTATAACAAATAGTGGCGATGTATTATTTAGAGTTCCAACACCACGTATTAATATAGCTGTATTTCCCCCACTAGGTGATCCATCTGTACTAATTTGAACTCCAGGAATTCTCCCTTGTAAAGCTTTTATTGGATTCGGTTCTACTTGTTTATTCAGTTCTTCCATATCCACTACTGCAACCGCACCAGTAATGTCTGCCTTCTTTTGGCTCGAATACCCAACTACTATAATTTCATTAAGCTCATTTTTATCTATTTCTAACTTAATATTGATAGTTGTTTGACCATTTACTGGAATGCTCATGGTCTTATAGCCTAAATAACTAATTACTAAAATTGAATTGATAGGTACTCTGTTTATGATGAAATCACCATCAAAATCCGTTACGACCCCGTTATCTGTATTTTTTACTATTACGGATGCTCCAGGTAATGGCATTTCATCATCCTTAGAAGTTACTTTTCCTTTAACATTAATCTCTTGAGCCGCTGCGTAGAAAAAAGAGGTAAAGAAAAAAAGATAAGTAATAAATTTGAATCTCATAATCATTAATTTAGTTTAATTTAATTGATTTAATTTTTGCATTCTGAATGCTAGATATACTAGAGTGATTAATTTTAAAATTAGTAAAATCTTTTGTTGGAAATATTTGAGTTGTCATGACATATTCTCCTTGGTTTATAAAAATCTCTATTGAGGATGCGTCTAACACTATATCTAGAGATAATTTATCAACATTACCAATCGTCATTTCTTGAATAGCAGCATTTTTATAATTTTTATTAAAATCTACTTTACCAGATTTCGATCTATCAATAGCAAATACCCCTGTTACCTTATTATAAGAAATTATATACTTCTCTTTTTTTGTATTTGATAAAACAATTTCTAGTTTATTTTCAACTATTGCATCAAAGGATATTTTACTTTGCTGTAGATTTTGATATTGAAAGTTATAAGGAAAATCGCCTAATACTTCCTCTTTTAGAACCTCAGTAGAAAGAGTCTGGAAATTTTCAATAATTTCACTTTTAACAAGGAAGTTCTCATTCTTTTTAATTAATTTTAATTCTCTTGGAATTGTCATTGCACTTCTCCATTTTTTTGTTGGAGTTTCATTTGCATAATTCCAATTACTCATCCAACCAATAAAGATTCTTTTATTACCTGGTATATTATTATATGTTACACCAGCATAATTATCAGTTCCATAATCTATCCATTGACTTTCTTTTTGATCTGTAGTAAATGTTGTTCCATCATAATCCCCTACAAAGTACCTTGTTCCTGAACCACCATTTGGTGCACTTTCACCTCCGTGACTAATTATAAGTACCCATTTTTCTTTATTCGTTCCATTTACTTTTAGTTTGAATAAATCCGGACATTCCCACACACCTAATGCAGGTTTATCTTGGAATCTGAATTCACTTATTTTTGTCCATTGTTTAAGGTTTTTAGAATCATAAATTTGGACATGATCCTTAGCAACTAATACTAATTGCCATACTAATTTATCTTCGTTCCAAAATACTTTTGGATCTCTAAAATCTCTTATCCCTGGATTATTTATTACTGGGTTTTGATCATATTTTTTCCATGTTAGTCCATCATCTAAACTAAAAGCAATTCCTTGAGTTTGATAATCTATCCTACCTTCTTTTTCCTTTACAGGATCATGATAAGTAAAAATTGCTATCATTGCATCTTTACCAAAACCAGCAGAATTATTTTTATCAATCACCGCACTACCAGAAAAAATATAACCTAATTTGTCTGGATACAGTGCTATAGGCATATGTTCCCAATTTAATAAGTTTTTACTTTTTGCATGTCCCCAGTGCATAGGCCCCCAAACTATCCCATCTGGATAATATTGATAAAATAAATGATAAAAACCTTTCGAATAAACCAATCCATTGGGGTCATTCATCCAATTTTCTTCTGGAGTAAAATGGAATTTAGGACGATATTTTTCGACCACTTCCACACCTTCTTTGATATTTAATGATTGAAAATACTTGTTAGTTTTAGTTGCATTTTTACAACCAACACCCAACAAGACCATAATCAATAATAATTCAATTTTTTTCATAATTATTTTTCTTATTTTTTTAATATTTTTTTGCTTAATTCCTCTAAAGAAAGACCTTTGGTTTCAGGCATCATAAAAGCTACAAAAAGCAACTGAAACACCATCATAACAGCGAAAAACAAGAATACCACGCCCGCCCCAATTGTAGAAAATAAAGTTGGTATTAATGCTGGTATTAATGCTGCTAAAAACCAATGTGTTGTACTCCCAAAAGATTGACCTGAAGCTCTTAAATGATTTGGAAATATTTCTGAAATGAATACCCAAATTACTGCTCCTTGACCAATTGCATGTGATGCTATAAATAAGAATAGGAATATTGGGACAGCCATACCTGTCCATCCAAAAAAGAATGCACATGCTACTAAACTTAAAGAAATAATATATCCTATTGATCCCAAATACATGAGTGTTTTTCGTCCTAATTTATCTATAAGAAAAACACCTAATAATGTAAAAATTAAATTGGTTATCCCTATCCCTATACTACTTAATAATGCTGTACTTTCTCCTAAACCAGCTTCCTCAAAAATTCTTGGCGCGTAATATAAAAAGGCATTAATACCTGATAATTGATTAAACATTGCTATCAAAAAAGCTAAAGCTAAAGGGAACCTGTATTTCTTTAAAAAAATTGTTTCTTTTAAATCTTCTTTTTTATTATCAGAATTCATTTCTAATAATAATATTTCTGGATCTACATCAGGATTAATTATAGACAAGACCTCTTTAGCTTCATCACTCCTAAACTTAGATAATAGCCATCTAGGGCTCTTAGGCACAGTTAGTACAAAAAGTGAATATATAAGTGCAGGAATTGCCTCTACACCTACCATCCATCTCCATGCATTTTCACCAATATCATTTAATAAGTAATTAGATAAGAATGCTATTAAAATTCCTAAAACAATATTAAATTGATATAAGGCAACTAAACGCCCTCTATATTTAGCGGGTGCGATTTCAGAAATATAAGCTGGTGCTGCAATTGTAGATGCACCAACTCCTAAACCACCTAAAAACCTAAAAAAAGCAAATGTATATGGGTCATTTGCTAAGCCAGAACCTATAGCTGATACGGTATAAAGTATTCCTATTATTAATAATGTTTTCTTTCTTCCTAATTTATTAGTTGGAATGCCTCCAAAAATAGCCCCAATAACTGTACCCCAAAGAGCCATTGCCATCACAACACTACCATGAAATACATCTGAAGAATTCCATAATAATTGTAGCTTTTTATCTGCACCTGAAATAACTACTGTATCAAAACCAAATAAGAAACCTGCTAAAGCTGCTGTAATTGACCAAACTAATATTTTATTATTCATTATAATTATTGGTATTAAAGTTTCTATAAAACTATAAAACCAACCTCTTCTAGATTATAAGGATTGTTACATTCAATAAAAAAACAAACAAAAGAATCTAAATAACTAAAAATCAAATACTTAGCATATTATTATTTACTGAAAATATAATAATTAAATAAAAAATATGTTAATTTAGATACATTTATAGTTAATATAGTTGCGTAAAAAAGAGCAATAACACATTTTATAAACTAAAAATTATTAATTTTTCCTATATAATTTTGGAGTTTTACCAAACTTATTTTTAAAAGATGAAGAAAAATAACTAGGTGAAGAAAAACCAACAGAATATGCAACTTCTGAAATCGAAAGTTTAGAATCTTGAAGCAATGTTTTTGCTTTTTCCAATCTAATATTTAAAATATAATCACTTATACTAATATTTAATATTGATTTGATTTTCCTATATAATTGTACTCTAGATATACTTAATTTAGTAGCTAATTGCTCTACAGAAAAACTTGAATCATCTATATTTTCATATATATGTTTGTTCATTATTTCTATAAAATCTTGTTCAAATAAACCATTTTTTTTAATTGGTTCAGACTTATATATATTTTTAATATAATGTTTACGAAGTTTCTCACGATTATATAAAAGGTTTTTAATTGACCTATATAGGATCGCAAAACTAAACGGTTTCGTTAAGAATAAATCTGCTCCAGATTCTAAACCCTGAATATAAGATTCTTTATTATCATAAGCTGTTAAAATAATAAATGGAATATGCGATGTTCTTATATCTTTTTTTAATATATCACAAATTTCAAATCCATTTTTCTCTGGTAAATTAACATCGCAAATTATAATATCTGGCATTACTTCAAA
This sequence comes from Polaribacter vadi, assembly GCF_001761365.1. Classification (NCBI taxonomy): domain Bacteria; kingdom Pseudomonadati; phylum Bacteroidota; class Flavobacteriia; order Flavobacteriales; family Flavobacteriaceae; genus Polaribacter; species Polaribacter vadi. The sequence continues at coordinate 1,149,772 of NZ_CP017477.1, forward strand.
TGCTTTTTCTAAAACACTATTACCATTATTTATACTTACATTGTATTCTAATTTTAACTTACTACTTAAGTATTTAACCAAATCTTCATTATCATCAATAATTAATATTGAATCTCTATTTTCTTCAATTAAATCATTTTGTACTGTAAAAGCATCATCTTCATAATCTAAATTAAAGTTTAGCAATGGATTATCTATAATAGCTGGTTCAAAAACAATTTCATCTGAACTCAAATGCACATTATCTTTATATAAAGTAATCATAAATTCAGTTCCATTATTTGAACTTACTTCAATTTCTCCTTTATGCAATTCTATAAACTCTTTTGATAAATGCAAACCAATACCTGAACTCGATTTATTATTATTAGATCCTTGATAAAAAGCTTTAAAGACTTTATCTATTTCATTTTCAGGAATTCCTATACCTGAATCTTTAAAATATATTTTAACAAAATTACTTTCTTTTATGTCTTCAATTTCAATTTTAATTGTACCGTTGTTTGGAGTAAACTTAAAAGAATTTGAAAGTAAATTGAAATAAACCTTATCCATTAAGTTTCTATCTAAATAGATATCTAAATATTCATTATTTGTATTTAGTAAAAACTTAATATTTCTTTTTTGAGCTTCTCTCTCAAAATCTTTAAAAATTGTATTTGAAAATTGGTATAAATTTGTTTTTGATGCTCTTAAAATAAATTTTTTATCTTCACCTTTTCTAAAATCTATTAATTGATTAATTAAACGTAATAATCGTTTTGAATTATTAAAAATTAAACCAACTTCTTTTAAAAGTTTATTGTCTCTAATATTTTTGTTTTCAGAAAGAGAATCTATAGAGGACAGAATGAGAGTTATTGGCGTTTTAAACTCATGGGAAAGGCTCGTAAAAAAATTGGTCTTCGCTTCGTTAATTTTTTTAATTTGATTACGTTGATTTGTAATTTTATTGTTCTGAATTTCTAATTCTCTTTTCTTTTTCTTTAAATTAAAACTAGAATAAATACTGAAAGCTGCCAATAAAATAATAAGTATTAATAGGACTAAAAGTAATTTTAGGGTATTACTTTGAGTGGTATATGTTTCTTCTTGTTGTTTTATCTTTAATTGTTGATTTTCTATATCATTTTGATGCTGACTAATTTTATCAAACTGATTTTTCATTATATCGGCATTCCTGTAATCTATTACCGTAGTATTAAGAATATTATTTTTTAAAACATTTTCTTTTCTTAAAATTTTTCTAACAATCTTAATTGCTTCATCACCACCTGTAGGATATAAAATAGTAGCCGCTAATACTCTTCTCCTTACTAATTGAATTCCATTATTTTCTCCGTTTAATCCATCAACTCCTATAAACTTAATTTTCTTTTCTAGTCCTTTAGATTTTGCAATTTTCCAAGCATCGTAAGCTAGATCATCATTAAATGCATATACATAATCTATAGGAATCAAATTTATAGAATCGAATACATTAGCAGTTTTACCTACTTCATCTACATCATAACTATATTGTACTTTAATATTTGGCTCATTATTAATTATTTCGTGAAATCCTAAGTTTCTCTCTATCTTTGGGTATGAATTTCCACTTCCTTTTATTTCTAAAACATTAACAACTCCATCATTAGTAGAAGAAATATAATTAGCAGCATTTCTACCAACTTCTAAATTATCTGCACCAATGAAAGCTGTAAATTTTTCTGAATTTATTTTCCGATCAATAATGATAATAGGAATACCTTTCTCAAAAGCTTTTTCAACAGTATTTACAAGAGGTTCTGGTTCTATTGGAGAAATAATAATGACATCGAAATTATTTTTTATCATTGATTCTATCTGCAGCTTTTGAGTTTCCACATCTCCATCTGCTTGAAAAATTTTTAAATCGATTTCGGAATATAATGAAGCTTCTACAGTCATCTCATAATCCATATATTTTCGCCAGTCATCTGTACTAATACATTGAGAAAAACCAATTTTGTATTTTGTTTCCTCATTTTCCATAGAACAAGAAATAAATAAAAGTAGACTTAAAAAGGTTACAATTTTAATTTTTATATTTTGATGTGAATTCAATATATTTGGTTTTATGATAATTTTCAAAGGAAAAAAATAATATTTAAAATAACACACAGTATTAGTGAATAATTTATTTAAGAGTTAGCAATTTTTAATTTCTGTTTAAGTTCTTGCATATCTTCACTTACCTTTCTATCTAAAATCTTCGCATAGTGTTGGGTCGTTTTTAATGATTTATGCCCTAACATTTTACTAACTGATTCTATAGGAACACCATTTGTAAGAGTCACAGTTGTAGCAAAAGTATGACGCGCTAAATGAAAGGTTAGGTTTTTATTAATTTCGCAAACATCTGCGATCTCTTTTAAATAGGCATTCATTTTTTGATTACTTAAAACCGGTAATAAGAATTCACTTTGCTCAACACCTGAGTGTTCACTATATTTATCTAAAATAGCTTCTGCAGTAGTTAGTAATGGAATATTACTTCTAGTATTGGTTTTTGTTCTTTTGGTTTTTATCCATATATCACCATCAATTCCAATTACAAGGTCATTCTTAGACAATTTCTTGACATCTGAATATGCTAGACCAGTAAAACAACTAAACAAAAATATGTCTTTAACTTGTTCTAAACGTTTAATCGAAAAAGATTTTTCTACTAATTTTTGAATTTCTTCTTTAGATAAGAATTCTCTATCAACAGTTTTAAGCCTTGCTTTCCAATTATAGAAAGGATCTTTACTTATCCAATCATTAGCATAAGCGATTCTTATTATCTTCTTAAAATTAGTTATATACTTAATAGCCGTATTATGGCTGCAGTTTCTTTCTGTCTTTAAATAATATTCAAAACCACGAATAAATTTATGATTCACATCTTTTATATTGATATCCTCTAACTTGTATTCTAATTTGATAAAAGCTTCTAAATGTTTTTTTGCTGTCTTATACCTTTCAAGTGTTCCTGGAGCAAAATCTTTTCCAACTAATCTTTCTACTTGATTATTATGGTCCTGGAATATTACAAGAAGCATTTTTTGATTTTCATCTTTACCACAAAATATTTCTCTTATTTTAAGAGCAGTAATTTTTTTATTCTCTTCCACCAACTTCTGATGTATTTTATGAATCTTATTCGAAATGTCATCTATATATCTATTTAGTTGTTGAGCTTCTGCTGAACCACCTCTTAGTTTACCTGCTGTTGCTACCCATTTATTTACATCTACTTTTTTTGAAATACTAAGCTCCGAACGTTTACCATTCACTGTTATACGCAAGTATACATTCGCTTTTCCGTTCTTATCTGCCTTACTACGCTTGATATAAAAGATGAAAGAAAATAAATTATTCATAGGTGTCAGTTATTAATTCGTAATAAATATACAAAAAACTAATTACAAATACAACTATAACTAACTAATTGACAGTAAATTAAATCAAATTAGGGGTCACTTAAAAAAACACAAAAGTGACCCCTAATTGGTCACCAAACCATTGTATTTCGTTGCTTTTATATGATATTAGTGGAAAGTTAAAAAGCCCATAAACATAATGTTTATGGGCTTTTATTGAGAATTGTGATTCTCAAAGCGGAGAAAGAGGGATTCGAACCCCCGGACCTGTTACAGTCAACAGTTTTCAAGACTGCCGCATTCGACCGCTCTGCCATTTCTCCAGCGCATCTCATTAGGTATTCCTAATTGCGAGTGCAAATATAGAAACCTTTTTTTAATTTCTGAAACAAAAAAATCAAAAATTTTTATTTTTTTTGAATATCCTTATTTTTTTAAACTAATCTTCTAAATATCAATCCTTAAAATATTTTGTTTAATTTTAGAAATCGGTATTTATACTATTTAAAGTTATATTTTTTATGTTCTTTGTTATATTTGTACATTAATTATAATATTTAATTATGTCATTTAATTCTTTTGGAAATTTATTAAAAGTTACAACGTATGGAGAATCTCATGGAACTGCTATTGGCGGAATCATAGATGGATTTCCTGCAGGATTACAAGTCGATTTTGACGCAATTCAAAATGAATTAAACAGACGTAAACCTGGACAGTCTAAAATTGTTACACAACGTAAAGAGCCAGATACTGTAGAGTTTTTGTCTGGAATTTTTGAAGGTAAAACTACAGGAACTTCAATCGGTTTTATCATTAGAAACACAAATCAGAAAAGTAACGATTATAACCATAATACTAACGTTTACAGACCTTCGCACGCAGATTACACCTATGACCAAAAATACGGAATTAGAGATTATAGAGGTGGTGGAAGAAGTTCTGCTCGTGAAACTGCGAATTGGGTTGTAGCTGGAGCCTTGGCAAAACAATTAGTTGCAAGCATAAAAATTAACGCGTTTACTTCGTCAGTTGGAGATATTTTTATTGATAAACCTTATCAAGAATTAGATTTTTCTAAAACCGAAGATAATATTGTTCGTTGTCCTGATGCAAAATCAGCAGAAAAAATGATTTCTAAAATTAAGGAAATTAGAAAAGCTGGAGATACAATTGGTGGTACAATTACCTGTGTTGCGCAAAACATGCCTGTTGGTTTAGGTGAACCTATTTTTAATAAATTGCATGCAGAATTAGGCAAAGCAATGCTTTCTATAAATGCTGTAAAAGGTTTTGAATTTGGTAGTGGGTTTTGTGGTGCAAAAATGAAAGGATCTGAACACAATGATATTTTTAATGCAGATGGCTCCACACAATCTAATTTATCTGGAGGAATTCAGGGTGGAATTAGTAATGGAATGGACATTTATTTTAGAGTTGCTTTTAAACCTGTAGCAACAATTATGAGTAGCCAACAGACTATAAATTCTGAAAATGAAATAACAGAAATTACTGGAAAAGGAAGACATGATCCTTGTGTAGTGCCTAGAGCTGTGCCAATAATTGAAGCAATGACTGCTTTAGTTTTAGCTGATTTTTGGTTAATCAATAAAATTAGAAAGATTTGATTTTAATTTTATAAATTTATTAATATTTTTTTAATTATTTCTAGCAAAATTTTATCTTACGTCTTAAAAATATTTTGGTGATTAATAAAATAAATATTGATGTTTTTATTTTACTATTCATTTATTAATATCAATTAAATTAAGTTAAATTTTTTATATTTTTTTGATATTAGCTTATGATTTATAAATTCAAATTTGAAAACTATATTTATTTCTTAGCTATAATAATATATTTTTTAACCGCATTTTTTAGTATTGGATATTTTAACGCAGATGAACATTATCAAATTATTGAATTTGCGGGTTTATTAGATGGTACAACTACTCCAACAGATCTTCCTTGGGAATATGAAAGAAAAATTAGACCTGCAATTCAACCTATACTAACATACATCATTTTTGAAGTTTTATCATTTTTCTCTCTAACAGATCCCTATATAAAAACATTTATTTTAAGGTTGATTACTGCATTAGTATCAATTATAATTATTATTTTTTTTACAAAAAGTTGTCAAAAGTTTTTATCTCCAAAAAACTGGAAACTATTTTTGCTGCTAAGTTTTTTTTTATGGTTTTTACCATTTATTAACATTCGCTTTTCATCAGAAACTTGGTCTGGATTATTGTTTTTATTATCAATAGCAATCATTTTAAATGATAAAAATAATCATTATAAATTTGCTTTAATAGGCTTAATTATAGGTTTTAGTTTTCTTTTTAGATACCAAATTGCTTTTGCTGTGTTTGGAATATTCCTTTGGTTAATTTTTATAAAAAGAGAACAAATATCGAAAATTGTTGTTTTTTCAATTGGGTTTTTATGCATATTGTTTTTAGGTTTTTTAATAGATTCTTGGTTTTACAACGAATGGACTTTTACAACTTACAATTATTTTAATGTAAATATTATTGAGGATAAAGCTTCTGAGTTTGGAGTTTCTCCTTGGTATAACTATATTTTACTTGTTCTAATTTTTTCGTTTGCTCCTTTTGGGATAATTATACTGGCTACAATTACATTGTTTGTAAATAAAAACCACAAAAGCCTAATTACTTGGGCAATAGTGCCATTTTTTATTATACACTCTATGGTGGCTCACAAAGAAATACGTTTTCTTTTTCCTATTATTAATTTTGTTCCGTTTATAATTGTTAAAGCTTTTGAAGATTCTATTTTTAAAATGAATTGGTACAAAAAAAATAAAAAAATCATTTATAAAATCTTTATATTTTTATTTGTAATAAATATTTTTTGTTTAGGATTTGCTAGTTTTAGACCAGTAGGAAAAGGTAGAGCAGGAATTGTAGAGAAAATACATTACTTAAATAATAAACCAAATTTAAATATTTTTATAACTAAAGATTACAACCCTAAATATCGTTGGCTGTTAAATTCAAATTTCTACAAAGAAGAAAATGCTAATTTTATTAATATAGACACTTTATCTTTAAGTAAAATTTCTTTTGAAAAGAATGAAACCAGAAATGTTTTAATAACTTCAATAAATGACATTGAAGAAGATCAAATAAAAAAAATTATTAAACAAATGAAAATGAAAGAAATTACTAAAACATTTCCGAGCTTTTCTTTTCATCTTTTTAAAAAAATAAATATGGGAGATAAAGTTTTTTTACTTTATAGTGATTGATGTTTTATATTGATAAAAATTACTTATTTGTATAAAATAAAAAAATCCATTTACTTTATTTTAATTGAATGTACTAGTCTCTAAATATATAGTTACATTTAACGCATAAATTTTAAATATTGGAATCTAAAAGATTATATTTTATAGATATTATACGTGCTTTTGCAATAATCATGATGTTGCAAGGGCATTTTATTGATACACTTTTAGCTATTGAATATAGAGACTTAAATACTATTCCCTTTGCAATCTGGTATTATTTTAGAGGGATAACTGCACCTACTTTCTTTACAATTTCTGGATTAATTTTCACCTATTTACTTTTAAGAGCTAAAGAAAAAGGAGATGAAAAAAAACGAATGCGAAAAGGAATTATTAGAGGTTTTTTTTTAATTTTTGTTGGCTATTTAATAAGATCTCCAATCTTACAATGGCTTTCTGGAAGTTTTAACAACTATTTTTTAGTGATAGATGTTTTACAATGTATTGGATTAAGTTTAATTTTAATAATTATTTTATATTTTTTATCAGCAAAAAAAACAACTTTATTTTCAATACTATCAGTATCAATAGGTATTTTAATTTTCTTAACAGAACCTTTATATCGTGGATTATCTTTTGAAAATTTACCCATATTTATCAGTAACTATATTTCAAAAAATAATGGATCTATTTTTACTATAATTCCTTGGTTTGGTTATATTGCTTTTGGGGCTTTTTTGGCTACACTTTTTCACAAAAATTTATATAAAAAAAGGTTTAAACTTAAAGCTATTATATCCTTTTTTATAACTGGTATTCTACTAATTTTTTATTCTTCATACATTTTATCTGAAATTTCTAAAGTAACGAACATCAAACTGTTTTTAGATTCTGCGAGTTATAATTATCTTTTTACAAGGTTAGGGAATGTTTTTATTTATTTTGCTTTCTTTTATTCCCTAGAAAGATTCTTAAAATTTCCGTTAATTCTTAAAATTGGACAAAAAACTTTATCTATTTATGTAATACATTTTATTATAATTTATGGTAGTTTTACAGGGGTTGGTTTAAAATTAATTGGCAAAACACTAACTCCTTGGCAAGCTGTTTTTGGAGCATTAACTTTTATTACTTGTGTTTGTTTTATCTCTTTTTATTATGTGAAAACAAATGCATTTTTATATAAATATTTCAGAAATATTTTTAATAACTTGAAAGGAAAGTAACCTTAATAACGACTTATAATTTATGAAGATATTTTTCACTTTTTTATGCTGCCTTGTTCTACATAAAAGTTTTTCTCAAACCCTATTTTTAGATGAAGTTACCAAAGTTTCGAAAAAAACACGTACTTATAAAAAATTGGATAGTATTAAATTAAAATTAGATTTTTACAAACCAAGAAAAATGGATTCTAAAACCCCTTTAATTTTATATGCTCATGGAGGTGGTTTTTCTGGAGGAAAAAGAGATGATGAATACATAGAATCGTTCGCTAATAATATGGCTGAACGTGGTTATGCTGTTGCTTCAATCTCTTATCAATTAACCAGGCAAAACCTTGGTTTTGATTGCAACACAAATTCAACAGATAAGATAAATACATTTAATTCTGTATCTAATGATATTAGTTATGCTATTAATTATTTAATAAAATATAAAGAGAAATTTAATATTAATCCTGAACAAATCATCTTAATGGGCACAAGTGCTGGAGCAGAAGCTGTTTTGAATTTAGCCTATGTGCACGATAATAAAATATTATCAAAAGATTTTAAATTTGCGGGTGTTATTAGTATGGCTGGTGCTATAATTACTTTGGATAAAATAAACAGTAAAACAGCAATTCCTACCCAATTATTTCATGGAACTGATGATAAGTTAGTGCCTTATAATATTGCTCCTCATCATTATTGTGATAAAAATAGTGTAGGATATTTAAAATTATATGGCTCAAAAGCTATAGCCAATAAACTTAAAGAAATTGATAAACCTTTTTATTTATTCACTATTAAAAAAGGAAATCATAGTTGGTCTGGAAGACCTATGAACCAATGCAGAAAAGAAATTGTTGATTTTTTATATTATGATGTTTTAAAAAATAATAATAGACAAACTGAAATTGCAATATAAAAACACTTGAAATTTTTATTGAATTTTATTTATCTAATGTTTAAAAAAAATGAAACGCTGCTCTTTATTTTAAGCTTGATAATTTAATTCTAAAATAAAAAAATCCTAAACTTTAAAAGTTTAGGATTTTATATTTTTAAGCCTGTCCAGTAGGTCCAAAATTCATCGGAACTGGAGGTTGCTCGTAATCTTTTATTTCGCCATTTTGCTGTTCGAATTTTCGAACATTATCAGCCAAAGCTTTTGCCAATCTTTTTGCATGTTGTGGAGTTAATATAATTCTAGATTTTACTTTTGCCTTAGGAACTCCTGGCATAATATTTATAAAATCAACAATAAATTCTGATACAGAATGATTTATTATTGCCAAATTAGAATAGGTTCCTTCAGCAACTTCTTGATCTAACTCAATATTTAATTGTCCTTCTTTGTTTTTATTTTCTTCCATGATTGATGTTATCAAATTGTATAATTATTGAACTTTATAATTGTAAAAATACTAAAAATAAAAAAGTTGAATTGAATACTATAATTTAAATTACAGTAAACAATTCAACTTTTTAAAACTTAAAACGTTTACACGTTTTTATTTAGAAACTTTGTTCCATTTCATCTTTAGAACCTACAATAATATTTTCGTAAGATCTCATACCTGTACCTGCTGGAATTCTCTTACCAACAATTACATTTTCTTTCAAGCCTTCTAATGTATCTACTTTACCACTTACAGCAGCTTCGTTTAATACTTTGGTAGTTTCTTGGAAAGAAGCTGCAGAAATAAACGATTTTGTTTGTAAAGAAGCTCTTGTAATACCTTGTAAAACTTGTTCAGCAGTAGCTGGTTTTGCATCTCTAGCTTCAACTAAGTTTTGATCATTTCTTCTCAATAAAGAATTTTCATCTCTTAATTGACGAGCAGAAATAATTTGACCTTCTTTCAAGTTTTCAGAATCTCCAGCGTTTTCAACAACTTTCATTCCATAAATAGCGTCATTATCTTGTATAAAGTCAATTTTATGTACTAATTGATTTTCTAAAAATAAAGTATCTCCAGAATCAATAATTTTAACTTTACGCATCATTTGACGAACTACAACTTCAAAATGCTTGTCATTAATTTTTACACCTTGTAAACGATATACTTCTTGAATTTCGTTTACTAAATATTGCTGCACTGCAGATGGCCCTTTAATTCTTAAAATATCAGAAGGAGTTGTTGCTCCATCAGATAATGGCATACCTGCTTTAATAAAGTCATTTTCTTGAACTAAAATTTGGTTAGAAAGTTTTACTAAATACTTACTAATATCTCCTGTTTTAGATTCTACAATAATTTCTCTATTACCTCTTTTTATTTTTCCGAAAGAAACAACACCATCAATTTCTGAAACTACAGAAGGGTTAGAAGGATTACGTGCTTCGAATAATTCTGTTACACGTGGTAAACCTCCAGTAATATCACCTGCTTTACCAGATTTTCTTGGAATTTTAACTAACGTATGTCCAGATTCAACCATTTCTCCATCATCAACCATTAAGTGTGCACCAACTGGTAAACTGTAAGAACGTAAATCATTTCCGTCTTTATCTTCAATAATTAAAGAAGCAATGATTTTTTTGTTTTTAGAATCCGTCATTACTTTTTCTTGGAAACCTGTTTGTTCATCAATTTCAACAGAGTAGTTAATACCTTGCTGTAAATTATCAAACTTCACTTTACCTCCAAATTCAGAAACAATTACACCATTAAATGGATCCCATTGTACAATAACATCTCCTTTTTTGATGGTCTTTCTATCTTTATCAAAAATAATAGAACCATAAGGTAAGATATTTGTACTTTGAGTAATATCTGTTTTCTTATCAATAATTTTAATTTCAGCAGTTCTCGAAATTACGATATCTACTTCTTTACCCTCATTATCTTTACCAATAACGGTTTTTAAATCATCAATAACAACATTACCATCAAACTTAGCAATTAATTTGTTTTCTTCAGATATGTTTCCTGCAACTCCACCAACGTGGAATGTACGTAATGTTAACTGTGTACCTGGTTCTCCAATAGATTGTGCTGCAATTACACCAACTGCTTCACCAATTTGAACTTTGTTACGAGTTGATAAACTTAAACCATAACATTTTGCACAAATTCCTTTTAAAGACTCACAAGTTAAGGCAGATCTTACTTCAACAGAATCAATACCAGAAGCTTGTACAGCATCTGCTAATTTAGATGTTATAGGTTGATTTGCTTGTAAAAGAAGTTCATCTGTTAAAGGATGAAAAACATCTTGTAAAGAAATTCTTCCTTCAATTCTATCTGATAAAGATTCTACAATCTCATCATTTTTCTTTAAAGGTTCAACATCTAATCCTCTTAAAGTTCCACAATCTTCTTCGTTAATAATAACGTCTTGAGAAACATCTACTAATCTACGTGTTAAGTAACCAGCATCTGCCGTTTTTAAAGCGGTATCTGCTAAACCTTTACGAGCTCCGTGAGTAGAGATAAAGTATTCTAAAATTGATAAACCTTCCTTAAAGTTAGATAAAATCGGGTTTTCAATAATTTCTCCACCACCAGCAGTCGATTTTTTAGGCTTTGCCATTAATCCACGCATACCAGTTAACTGACGAATTTGTTCTTTAGAACCCCTTGCACCAGAATCAAGCATCATATAAACCGAGTTAAAACCTTGTTGGTCTTCACGTAAGTTTTTCATAGATAATTCAGTTAATCTGTTGTTGGTAGATCCCCAAACATCAATTACCTGATTATAACGCTCTTTTTGCGTTAACATACCCATGTTGTAGTTTCCTACAATAATATCAACTTCCTTGTTTGCTTCATCAATCATAGATTGCTTTTCAGCAGGAATAATAATATCTCCTAATGAGAATGATAAACCACCTTGGAAGGCGAATTTATATCCCATATTTTTTATTTCATCTAAAAATTCTCCTGTTGTAGGAATATCTGTTGCTTTTAAAATAGCACCAATAATACCACGTAAGTTCTTTTTAGTTAATACCTCATTAATATAACCAGCAGCAGCAGGAACTTTTTCATTAAATAATACTCTACCAACAGTAGTTTTTATTATTTTTCTTACTTGCTCACCATTTTCATCAACATCGTAAGTTCTTACATTAATACCAGCATTTAAATCTACCATTTCTTCGTTAAAAGCAATAGTAACTTCTTCTGGTGAATAAAAAGTTAATCCTTCTCCTTTAATTTTCACTTCTGGAGTAGAGATTCTTTCTTTAGTCATATAATATAGACCCAAAACCATATCCTGAGAAGGTACAGTTACTGGAGCACCATTTGCAGGATTTAAGATATTGTGTGAAGCCAACATTAAAATTTGTGCTTCTAAAATAGCTTCTGGTCCTAATGGTAAGTGAACAGCCATCTGATCTCCATCAAAATCGGCATTAAATGCAGAACACGCTAATGGGTGTAACTGAATTGCTTTACCTTCAATTAATTTTGGTTGGAATGCTTGAATACCAAGTCTGTGTAAAGTAGGAGCTCTGTTTAATAAAACAGGATGACCTTTAATTACATTTTCTAAAATATCCCAAACAACTGGTTCTTTTCTATCTATTATTTTCTTTGCAGATTTAACTGTTTTTACAATTCCTCTTTCAATTAATTTTCTAATTACAAAAGGCTTGTAAAGTTCAGCTGCCATATCTTTTGGCAATCCACATTCAGACAATTTCATTTCTGGTCCAACAACAATTACAGAACGTGCAGAATAATCAACACGTTTTCCTAATAAGTTTTGACGGAAACGACCTTGCTTACCTTTTAATGAATCTGATAAAGATTTTAAAGGTCTGTTAGATTCAGTTTTTACTGCTGATGATTTACGTGTGTTATCAAATAAAGAATCTACAGATTCTTGTAACATACGTTTCTCATTACGTAAAATAACTTCAGGAGCTTTTATTTCAACCAATCTTTTTAAACGATTGTTTCTAATAATAACTCTTCTGTATAAATCATTTAAATCTGACGTTGCAAAACGACCACCATCTAAAGGAACTAAAGGTCTTAATTCTGGTGGAATTACAGGCACAGCCTTCATAATCATCCATTCAGGATTATTTTCTCTGTTCTTTTGAGAATCTCTAAATGCTTCAACAACATTTAAACGTTTTAAAGCTTCAGTTTTACGTTGTTTAGACGTTTCTGTGTTTGCTTTGTGTCTTAATTCAAAAGATAAAGATTCTAAATCGATACGTGCTAATAAATCAATTAAACACTCTGCACCCATTTTAGCGATAAACTTGTTAGGGTCAGAATCGTCTAAATATTGATTATCTTGTGGAAGTTCATCTGCAATATCTAAATATTCTTCTTCAGTTAAGAAATCCATTTTTTGTAATGGTTCTCCTTCAGGACCTTTAGCAATACCTGGCTGAATTACTACGTATCTTTCGTAGTAAATAATCATATCTAACTTTTTAGATGGCAAACCTAAAAGGTAACCCATTTTGTTAGGTAATGATCTAAAGTACCAAATATGAGCAACAGGCACTACCAAATTGATATGCCCTACTCTATCTCTACGTACTTTCTTTTCTGTTACTTCTACACCACATCTATCACAAACGATACCTTTGTAGCGTATTCTTTTGTACTTTCCACAAGCACATTCGTAATCCTTTACAGGACCAAAAATACGCTCACAAAATAAACCATCTCTTTCTGGTTTGTGTGTACGATAATTTATAGTTTCTGGTTTTAAAACTTCACCTTTAGAAATTTCTAGAATTGCTTCTGGTGACGATAAACCAATAGAGATTTTATTAAACTTTTTTACAGTGTACTTTTCTTGTTTTCTTGCCATGTCTTTAAATAAGTATTCAGTATTCAATTGGCAGTATTCAGTATTCAGTATTCAGAAGCTGACTGCTTACTGAATACTGATTAACTGTTTACTAATATTATTCTTCTAATCTAACGTCTAAACCTAAACCTTTCAGTTCGTGCATTAATACGTTAAAAGATTCTGGTAAACCTGGTTCTGGCATTGCTTCACCTTTTACAATACTTTCGTATGTTTTAGCTCTACCCATAACATCATCAGACTTTACTGTTAAGATTTCTCTTAAGATACTTGATGCTCCATATGCTTCAAGCGCCCAAACTTCCATCTCTCCAAAACGCTGACCACCAAACTGTGCTTTACCACCTAAAGGTTGTTGTGTAATTAAAGAATATGGTCCAATAGAACGAGCGTGCATTTTATCTTCAATCATGTGTCCTAACTTAATCATATAAATGATACCAACTGTTGCTGGTTGATCGAAACGTTTTCCTGTTCCACCATCATATAAATAAGTATGTCCAAATCTTGGTACACCTGCTGTATCTGTAATTTCATTAATTTGATCTAAAGATGCTCCATCAAAAATTGGTGTTGCATATTTAGTTCCTAATTTTTGACCTGCCCAACCAAGAACAGTTTCATAAATCTGACCAATGTTCATACGAGATGGTACACCTAATGGATTTAAAACGATATCTACTGGAGTTCCATCTTCTAAGAAAGGCATATCTTCAGCTCTTACAATACGAGCTACAATACCTTTATTTCCATGACGTCCTGCCATTTTATCACCTACTTTTAACTTACGTTTTTTAGCGATGTAAATTTTAGCTAATTTTAAAATTCCAGCTGGTAATTCATCCCCAACAGAAATTGTAAATTTTTGACGTCTTAAAGAACCTTGTAAATCATTTACTTTAATTTTATAATTGTGAACTAATTCACCAACTAAAGTATTTAAATCTTTATCAGTTGTCCAAGAACCTGTTAAATGAATATAATCATCAACAGAATTTAACATTTTAAGCGTGTACTTTTTACCTTTTGGTAAAACTTCTTCTCCTAAATCATTAAAAACTCCTTGAGATGTTTTTCCGCTTATTAAAGTGAATAATTTATCAATTAATTCATCTTTTAAAGTTTCAAATTTAGAAACGAAAGATTGTTCTAAAGTTGCAACTGCCTCTTTATCTCTTAATCTCTTGTTCTTATCTTTAACAGCTCTTCTAAATAATTTTTTATCAATTACTACACCTCTTAAAGATGGAGAAGCTTTTAATGATGCATCTTTTACATCACCTGCTTTATCACCAAAAATAGCACGTAATAATTTTTCTTCTGGAGTTGGATCAGATTCTCCTTTTGGTGTAATTTTACCAATTAAGATATCACCAGGATTAACTTCTGCTCCAATTCTTATCATTCCATTTTCATCTAAATCTTTGGTAGCTTCTTCAGAAACGTTAGGAATATCATTAGTTAACTCTTCAGTTCCTAATTTTGTATCTCTAACATCTAAAGAATACTCATCGATATGAATAGATGTAAATATATCTTCACGAACAACTTTTTCAGAAATTACAATTGCATCCTCAAAATTATACCCTTTCCAAGGCATAAAGGCTACTTTCATGTTTCTTCCTAAAGCTAATTCTCCTTTTTGTGTTGCATAACCTTCACAAAGAACTTGACCTTCTTCAACTCTATCTCCTTTTTCTACAATCGGTTTTAAGTTGATAGAAGTACCTTGGTTTGTTTTTCTAAACTTGATTAAGTTATAAGAAACTTCATCAGAATCAAAACTTACCATTTTTTCTTCCTCAGTTCTATCGTACTTTATTGTTATTTGATTTGCATCTACATAAGTAACAACTCCTGCTCCTTCTGCGTTAATTAAGATTCTAGAATCTTTAGCAACTCTACGTTCTAAACCAGTTCCAACAATAGGAGATTCAGGACGTAATAAAGGAACTGCTTGACGCATCATGTTAGATCCCATCAAAGCACGGTTGGCATCATCATGTTCCAAAAATGGAATTAAAGATGCAGAGATAGATGCAATTTGGTTCGGTGCAACATCCATATAATTAATCTCATCTGGATTAACAACAGGAAAATCTCCCTCTTCTCTTGCAATAACTCTATCTAAAACGATAGTACCATCTTCTTCTAGTTCTAAATTAGATTGAGCAATTTTCATTCCTTCTTCCTCTTCAGCACTTAAGTAGATTGGTTCATCACCAGCAACAATTCCGTTATCAACTTTTCTATATGGAGTTTCAATAAATCCTAAGTTGTTTACTTTTGCAAATACGGAAAGTGATGAAATTAAACCAATGTTTGGTCCTTCTGGTGTTTCAATAGGACATAAACGTCCATAATGAGTATAGTGAACATCACGTACCTCAAAACCAGCTCTTTCTCTTGATAAACCACCAGGTCCAAGTGCAGATAATCTACGCTTATGTGTAATCTCTGCTAATGGATTTGTTTGATCCATAAATTGAGATAACTGATTAGTCCCAAAAAATGAGTTAATTACTGATGATAACGTTTTTGCGTTAATTAAATCAATAGGAGTAAAAACTTCGTTATCACGTACATTCATACGCTCACGAATTGTTCTAGCCATTCTAGCTAAACCAACACCAAACTGACCAGCTAACTGCTCTCCAACTGTTCTTACACGTCTGTTAGAAAGGTGATCGATATCATCTACTTCTGCTTTAGAGTTTATCAATTCAATTAGATATTTTATAATAGTAATAATATCTAACTTCGTTAATACCTTTTGATCTATAGGTTCATTTAATTGAAGTTTGGTGTTCATTCTAAAACGACCAACTTCACCTAAATTATATCTTTGCTCAGAAAAGAATAACTTATCTATAATACCTCTTGCAGTTTCTTCATCTGGCGGTTCTGCATTACGTAATTGTCTATAAATATGTTCTACAGCTTCTTTTTCTGAATTTGTAGGATCTTTCTGTAATGTATTATGTATAATAGCATAATCTGCCAAATCGTTATCTACTTTATGTAGTAAAACGGTTTTAGCACCTGCTTCTATTATTTCATCAATGTGTTCTTTTTCAAGAATTGTATCACGATCAAAAATTATTTCATTTCTTTCGATTGATACAACTTCTCCAGTATCTTCATCCACAAAATCTTCATGCCAAGTTTTTAAAACTCTAGCTGCTAATTTGCGTCCTAATACTTTCTTTAAACCAGCTTTAGAAACTTTAACTTCTTCAGCAAGATCAAAAATCTCTAAAATATCTTTATCTCTTTCAAAACCAATGGCTCTGAATAAAGTTGTTACTGGTAATTTTTTCTTTCTATCAATATAAGCATACATTACTTGATTGATATCGGTTGCAAATTCTATCCAAGAACCTTTAAAAGGAATTACTCTTGCTGAATATAATTTTGTACCATTTGCGTGGAAAGATTGTCCAAAAAATACACCTGGTGATCTGTGTAATTGTGAAACTACCACACGCTCTGCACCATTAATTACAAAGGTACCAGAGTTTGTCATATAAGGAATTGTACCAAGATAAACATCTTGTACAATAGTTTCGAAATCTTCGTGTTCTGGGTCTGTACAGTAAAGTTTTAGACGTGCTTTTAAAGGAACACTGTGTGTAAGACCTCTTTCAATACATTCTTGTATTGAATATCTTGGTGGATCTACAAAATAATCTAAAAATTCTAAAACGAATTGATTTCTTGTATCTGTAATAGGAAAGTTATCCATGAAGGTTTTGTACAAACCTTCTTCACCTCTTTCTTCTGCTTTTGTTTGAAGTTGGAAAAAATCTTGAAAAGATTTTACCTGAATATCCAAGAAATCTGGATACTCCTTAATCATTTTAGAAGTGGCGAAGTTGATTCTTTCAGTAGTGTTTTTCGTTGCCAAAAGAGAATATTTTTTTGATTAAAATCTGAATTAAAATAAAGAACGAATATATACACAAAATGGTTTAGGACTAAAAACATATGTTTTTAGTACCTAAACCTAAATTTGTTGTCCTAATTTCAATAAATGAAATCAGGATTAAAGCTTACTTAAGCTCTACTTCAGCTCCAGCTTCTTCTAAAGATTTTTTAAGACCTTCTGCCTCATCTTTAGATACACCTTCTTTTACTGCTGCAGGAGCGCTATCTACGATACCTTTTGCTTCTTTTAATCCTAAACCAGTTAATTCTTTAACTAATTTTACTACTGCAAGTTTAGAACCACCTGCTGCTGTTAAAATTACATCGAATTCAGTTTGCTCATCTGCTTCTTCTTCACCTCCTGCTGCTGGACCTGCTACTGCAACTGCTGCTGCTGCTGGCTCAATACCATATTCGTCTTTTAAGATAGTAGCTAATTCATTAACTTCTTTTACTGTTAAGTTAACTAATTGCTCTGCGAAATCTTTTAAATCTGCCATTTTAATTGTTTTTAAAAATTTTGTTTATTATAGTTTATTTGTGCGCTTGTTTATTTTTCAGATAAGGTTTTTAAAATACCTGAAAGTTTTTGACCACCTGATTGTAATGCTCCAAGAACATTCTTAGCTGGTGATTGTAATAATCCAATGATTTCTCCAATTAACTCTTCTCTTGATTTAATATCAACTAAAGCGTCTAACTGATCATCACCAATATAAACAGACTCTTCTGCAAAAGCTCCCTTTAATAATGGTTTTTTAGATTTTTTTCTAAATTCTTTGATTAATTTTGCTGGAGCATTAGCTGCTTCAGAAATCATCATAGAAGTATTACCTTTTAATACTGTTGGAAGTTCACCAAAATCTTTGTCTGATGCTTCCATTGCTTTCGCAAGTAATGTATTTTTAACAACTGATAACTGAATACCTGCTTTAAAACATGCTCTACGTAAATTAGAAGTAGTCTGTGCATTTAATCCAGAAATATCTGCTAAATATAACGTATTAGTATCTGCTAATACTCCTGTTAAATCTTGTATTACTTGTGATTTCTCTTCTCTAGTCATAATTATAAGTTTTAACGTATTAAACAGTTTTTACTTCAACAGCGATACTAGGACTCATTGTACTAGACATAAAAACGCTTTTTACATATACGCCTTTAGCAGTTGTAGGTTTCAATTTAATAATAGTTTGTATTAGCTCGTTTGCATTCTCTTGAAGTTTTACAGCATCAAAAGATACCTTTCCAATTGATGCATGTACTATACCAGTTTTATCAACTTTAAAATCGATTTTACCAGCTTTTACATCTTGTACAGCTTTAGCAACATCCATAGTTACAGTACCTGTTTTTGGGTTAGGCATTAAACCTCTAGGACCTAAGATTCTACCTAAAGGACCTAATTTACCCATAACTGCAGGCATAGTAATAATTACATCTACATCTGTCCAACCTCCTTTAATTTTCTGAAGGTACTCATCTAATCCCACGTAATCTGCACCTGCTTCTTTAGCTTCTGCTTCTTTATCTGGAGTTACTAATGCTAAAACTTTTACATCTTTTCCTGTTCCATGAGGTAATGTTACTACACCACGAACCATTTGATTAGCTTTACGAGGATCAACTCCTAAACGTATTGCTAAATCTACTGATGCATCAAACTTTACATTAGTAATGTCTTTGACTAACGCTGAAGCTGCTGCTAAATCATACGATTGAGAACGATCTAATTTCGCGTGAGCTTCTTTTTGCTTTTTTGTTAATTTTGCCATTTTACTACTTTTTATAAAGCTTATGCTGGTGCATTTCCTTTAACTGTTAAACCCATAGAACGTGCTGTACCTGCAATCATACGCATTGCTGAAGAAATTTCAAAGGCATTTAAATCTACCATTTTATCTTCTGCAATTACTTTAATCTGATCCCAAGTAACTGATGCTACTTTTTTCCTGTTTGGTTCTCCTGAACCCTTTTTAATTTTGGCCGCTTCTAGTAACTGAACTGCTGCAGGAGGAGTTTTTACGACAAAATCAAACGATTTGTCTTTGAAAACAGTAATAACAACAGGTAAAACTTTACCTTGCTTGTCTTGCGTTCTTGCATTAAACTGTTTACAGAACTCCATAATGTTAACACCAGCAGCACCTAAAGCGGGTCCAACCGGCGGCGATGGATTCGCTGCGCCTCCCCTTACTTGTAACTTAACTACTTTACTAACTTCTTTTGCCATTTTAAAAATGTTTAATGATTTATTTTAACTTTGGAAGCATCAAAATAAATCGATCTATATATTTGTGTAACAATTATACCTTTTCTACTTGCATGTAGCTTAATTCTAATGGAGTTTTTCTTCCAAAAATCTTTACCATTACTTCAAGCTTGCGTTTTTCTTCATTTATTTTTTCAATAGTACCATCAAATCCATTGAATGGTCCATCTACAACTTTTACGGTTTCTCCAATATTAAACGGAATAGCCATATTTTCATCTTGAACAGAAAGTTCATCAACTTTACCAAGCATTCTGTTAACTTCAGATTTACGCATTGGAACAGGATCTCCACCTTTAACTTCACCTAAGAAACCAATAACTCCTGTTATAGCTCTAATTACGTGAGGAACTTCACCTGAAAGATTTGCTTCAACCATAATATAGCCTGGAAAAAAAGCTCTCTCTCTGTTAACTTTTTTACCATTACGTATTTGTATAACTTTTTCAGTTGGAACAATTACCTGGTTAACATAATCAGATAAACCTACTCTAGAAATTTCAGTTTCTATATAAGCTTTCACTTTATTTTCTTGTCCTCCAATGGCTCTAACAACATACCATTTCATTACTGAATCAGCTGCCATTATGAATTAGGTTTAAACATTTCGAAAAAACTATCTAATCCTGTTTGAAAAACATAATCTATACCAGCTACTGCCAATGCAAACAATATTGTAAAAACAGCTACAGTTACTGTTGTCTTTTGTGCATCCTCTTTTGAAATCCAAGTCATGTGATTACTTAACTCATCAAAAGAATCTTTGATATATTGTATAAAATTCATATTATATTTATGTTTTTATTGCACGGGCGGAGAGATTCGAACTCCCGACAGCTGGTTTTGGAGACCAGTGCTCTACCGCTGAACTACGCCCGTATATTTATTCATTGATAAAGGTATTCCGTTAAAAACGGAATACCTTTTATATTTATCAATTAACAAATAATTAATATTAATCTAATAATTCAGTTACTTGACCTGCTCCTACAGTTCTACCACCTTCACGGATAGCAAATCTTAAACCTACATTTAAAGCAATAGGCTGAATTAAGTCTACAGTAATTGTTAAGTTATCTCCTGGCATTACCATTTCAACTCCTTCAGGTAAATTAATTGTACCTGTAACATCTGTAGTTCTAACATAGAACTGTGGACGATAATTGTTATGGAATGGAGTGTGACGTCCACCTTCTTCTTTTTTCAAGACATAAACCTCTGCCTTAAATTTAGCGTGTGGAGTTACAGAACCTGGCTTACAGATTACCATTCCTCTTTTAATATCTTCTTTTGCAATACCTCTTAATAAAATACCAGCATTATCTCCAGCTTCTCCTCTATTTAAAATCTGACGAAACATTTCAATACCAGTAATAGTAGAAGTCATTTTTTCAGCCCCCATACCAATAATATCAACAACATCTCCAGTATTTGCAATTCCAGTTTCGATACGTCCAGTTGCTACTGTACCACGACCTGTAATAGAAAATACATCTTCAACAGGCATTAAAAACGGCTTATCAATTTCTCTCAAAGGCTCTTCAATCCAAGCATCAACTTGCTCCATTAACTCTAAAACAGTATCAACCCATTTTTGCTCTCCATTCAACGCCCCTAAAGCAGAACCAGAAACAACAGGTCCATTATCACCATCGTACTCATAGAAAGACAACAATTCTCTAACCTCCATATCAACCAACTCTAAAAGCTCCTCATCATCAACCATGTCTACTTTATTCAAGAAAACAACCATACGAGGAATACCTACCTGACGACCTAACAAAATATGCTCTCTAGTTTGAGGCATTGGACCATCTGTAGCAGCAACTACCAAAATAGCTCCATCCATTTGTGCAGCACCTGTAACCATGTTCTTAACATAATCCGCGTGACCAGGACAATCTACGTGAGCGTAGTGACGATTCGCTGTTTGATATTCAACATGCGAAGTATTAATAGTAATACCTCTCTCCTTTTCTTCTGGTGCATTATCAATCTGATCAAAAGACCTAGCTTCAGAGAATCCTGCATCAGCTAATACTTTAGTAATAGCCGCAGTTAAAGTTGTTTTACCGTGATCTACGTGTCCGATAGTACCAATGTTTAAGTGTGGTTTCGAACGGTCAAAAGTTCCTTTTGCCATAATTATTGATTTTAATTTTTATTTTTAAATATATAGTGTCTAATAATACTTATTAAATGAGCCAGCGATGGGATTTGAACCCACGACCTCATCCCTACCAAGGATGCGCTCTACCAACTGAGCTACACCGGCTTTGTTGATTTAATTTGAGCGAAAGACCGGGTTCGAACCGGCGACATTCAGCTTGGAAGGCTGACGCTCTACCAACTGAGCTACTTTCGCAAAATGTAAATTTGTGGGGAGAGCAGGATTCGAACCTGCGAAGACGTAGTCAACGGAGTTACAGTCCGTCCTCGTTGGCCGCTTGAGTATCTCCCCTATAAATTTACTATTTCAATGAACTATTTTTCTTTTTTATTGAGCCGATGGAGGGACTCGAACCCACGACCTGCTGATTACAAATCAGCTGCTCTAGCCAGCTGAGCTACATCGGCTTTTTATAAAAAAAACAATCCGCTATTTCTAACGGATTGCAAATGTATAAAGTTTTTTTATATTTAAAAACTATTTGTAATATTTTTTTTATTTTTTTTTACTTTTTATGAAATCATAGAATCTCGAAGCTTTTCTTTTGATCTTTTTAACTGTCTTTTTAAATTATCTACTGCTGTATTTACACCTTCTTCAAAGGTTTTTGTTTCTCTTTTTACAATTAATTCATTTCCTGGGATATTTATTTTTATTTCTGTAATTTTATTTTCTTTATCACTAGTATTTTGAACTTTTAAAAAAACCTCTGCATCTACAATTTTATCATGAAATTTTACTAATGTACCAACTTTCTTTTCTACAAAGTTAATTAACTCTTTATCTGCGTTGAAATTAACTGATTGTGTGAATACTTTCATAAATTATTCTTTTTTAATGCTCCTAGGGTGAGCTTGGTTATATACTTTTTTTAAAGCATCAAGACTATTGTGAGTATAGACTTGTGTTGAGGCTAAACTAGAATGCCCTAGCAATTCTTTAACCGAGTTTAAATTTGCCCCTTCATTTAATAGATGTGTTGCGAAAGAATGTCTCAAAATATGAGGACTCTTTTTAACCTTTGAAGAGACTTGACTAAAATATGAATTTATAATTCTGTATACAAGCGTTTCATAAATTTTATTTCCATTTTCCGTAATGAAAAGTTCTTCTAAGTTTTGGGTGTATTTTTTTTTAATTTCTAAATAACTCTTTAAAGTTACTGAAACTGATTTTAATAAAGGAACAAAACGTTCTTTATTTCTTTTCCCCAATACTTTAATTGTTCCATTCGAAAAGCTTATATTGTTTTCTTTTATATTGATAAGCTCTGTTCTTCTTATTCCTGTAGAATAAAATAGTTCTACAATTAGTTTATTTCTAATAGAGGTAAAACTACTCTCTTGGCCAATATTTTCGATAACAGAATTAATTTCTTTTGCTGTAAAAGGAATTTGTACTTTTTTAGCAATTTTTAATGCTTTGTGTTTGCTAAGTGGATTTATAACTATCTGCTCGCTTATTTGCAGGTATTTATAAAAAGACTTTAAAGAACTTACTTTTCTATTAATTGTTCTGTTAGAAATATCTGCATCTACTAAAGAAACAATCCAATTTCTTATTTGAGGGTAATGAACTTCTAATAAGTTATCTTGATTATATTCTAAAAGTAAAAAATCACGAAAAGAGATTAAATCGTTTTTATATGCTGTAATTGTGTTTACAGAATATTTTTTTTCAAGTGAAATGTACTCTAAAAATGAATTTATCAATTTTTTAGTTTTTGATTAAAGTAAATTTACAAAAAATAGCTCATAAAAAAACTCGCATCAAATTATTTGATGCGAGTTTAATTTTCTAAAATAAGATAATACTATCCTACTTCTTCTTGTGTTCTTAGTCTTTGAACGTAAGAGGCTTTTATTCTTTGAGCTCTTTTCGCTACAGATGGCTTTGTAAAGTTCTTTCTGTTACGTAAGTTCTTCATTGTTTTCGTTCTGTCAAACTTTCGTTTGTAACGTTTTAAAGCTCTATCTATATTTTCTCCTTCTTTAATAGGTATAATTAACATATGTTGGCACCTCCCTTCATCGTATCTTTTATATTTTAATGCAGATGTACTGCTGATTATCTTTTTTTGAGTTTGCAAATGTAGTTATTAATTGCGAATTACAAATTTTTAATTAAATTATTTTTGATGACGAATTTTGCGTTAGGGATTGAAACGACATCCTTTTTTGTTTTTCACAAAAAAGATATAGTGAAAAGCCCGACCTTTTTAGGAAACGCCCGAAAATTCACTTAATTTTTGAGAATGTATATTATTTTTTAGAATACTGCAAAATCAAATCTATAAAAGGCTTAATTTCTCTTGGAGGGATAGTGTGATCAAATCCTTTTGTTTGAAATTTTTTATCGTTTTTCGTAATAAATAAATTTCCAAATGGTCTTTTATCAAAATCACGTTCATTCGTTTCTCCAATTAATTTTTCGAAAGTTGTTAAATCTATCTCGTTAAATAATTTAGATAATACGTTCCACTCATTTTTGCTTAAATGGACTTCTTTAGGTTTATCATTTCGAGCGTTGATAACATAGAAATTTTTATCTTCAATTTTTATCGAATAATAATAACCTCTTGTTTCTGCAACATATTGAATTTCTACTTCTTCAATATTTATTTGGTTAGAACATCCTTTTGCGAAAAATAGCGTAGAGAGTATGATTAAGAATATTTTCATGAGAGTATTTTTTTTAATTGTATAGTAAATTTACTATATCTAAAGTTTTAAAACGATAATTAAATGAAAAAAGGCTACTTTTACATAGTAGCCTTAATTAATAATAGTTAATAGTAATTTATTTTTTTATAATTTTCTTCGTCGTAATTTTATTTTCTGATTTAACTTTAATAAAATAAATAGCTGGAGATAAATTACTTATATCTAAACTAACCTTATTTTCATCATACTTTTGATTAAATACAGTTTGTCCTGCAATGTTAACAACAGTTACTTCTGAAATAATTTTATCATAATTTATATTTACAATACCTAAACTAGGATTTGGTGATATAACAAATTCAGAAACAAAATTCTTAACGCCCAATGTAGTAGCTCTTAAAATAACTATATAATCTTCAGCTTCCCCATATTCTAAAGATCCACAAGGTGTTGTACTATTTGCTAGCCTGTCTCCAATTACTCTCATTCTTAAAGGAATATCCAATATTACATTAGCAGAAGGAATTGTAAAAGAAAATTCCCCATCACTTGTTGACCTTATAGATTGATCTGTTACAATTAACTCCTCAGAAGAAAAAAGACCGTCATTATTATAATCAATCCAAGCAGAATAGATTCCAGGATTTGGCCCCCCGTTTTGTAATTTAATAGTTTGAGGGTTATTTGCAACTACCAATTCTGTAGAATAAGCATTTGTTAGACAGCCATTTGTTGTATAGTCATAATACGCTTTGTTTGAATTACTACTATTACTTGCATCACTGTTATTTTTAATACTACCTATTTCAACTAAAGTCATTCCAAATTGAAAATTTCCAATATTAGCACCTAAACTTGGTGGGACACAAGTAGTTTCTACAACAGATGCAGGAGTGTTTCCTGTTGGTGAAATTCCCCCTAAAGACTTTGTTAAGTTTTCTCTAGAAGCTAAAAACATTGCTAATGCTCTATCTTTTTGACCTGGTGTAAAAAGCCTACTAGAACTTGTATAATTCATAACATTAAATTGCACATTGTTCCAACCAGCATTATCACAACCATTCACATCCTCATTTGTTGGTAAAGGATTAGTATTTAATAAACTTATGGTTGAAGGTGTATCACAAACTAGATCGTTATCAACTGAGCAACCTTCTGGACTGACTGTTGGACAAGAACTCGTTGAACCAGTTCTAAAAGGATGATGTAAACCCATAGCATGACCAAATTCATGAGGTAAAGTTGTTGGATCATTTTTATCTACAACTACAGAAGACTTCATAAAAGTACCATAGAAACTATCTGGAGTTGTTGGAAAATAAGCATAACCTTGCAAACCTCCTGTTTGTGTAATTGGAGTAGAGTCAAAAGTATTTACTACATATATATTATAATACATTTGAGGATCCCAACGTGATAAAGCTCTTAATTGCCCTTCAGAAACACCATCTTCATTATCTGAATTTAATCCTTTCTCTGAATATTTAGCATAAGTACTTGTAACATTTATTTGGTTAATTCCATTAGTTGCTTCACAACTAGGATTTCTTTTAGCCAAAACTAATCTAAAAGGTATAACTGTTCCTCCATTAGCTTCTGTGAGCCACTCACCTCCAAAAGTAGTATCGTAAAATTTATTACAATTTTCTATCCAAGTAATAATTTCTTCTTCAGTTCTTAATGGAGTTGTTCCATCATTCATTAAATGAACAACAACAGGTATCTCATAAATTGTATTAGAATCAGCATTTTTTTTACTTAAAAACTCTTGGATACCTGTTTTAAGTAAATTCAGTTCAACTTTGTCATGCGCTAATTTAGCTTTTGGATTTAACTCATAAAATTCCTCTTGATGTTTTGTGAATCCACATTTTTCTTGAGAATATAATAATGATGCTTGCAATAAAATTAATACAAATAGAACTTTAAATTTCATAGTAATTATTTTTAATAAATTTATTTAAATGTATGAATAATCAATTGTATAAAAAATTAAATTCAGGAAAAAACTATGTTGCTGGTTTGTATTCTTTTCCGTCAATGATCATTTTTGCAATGATTTCTTTTAAGATTTCTGATGTCCCTCCTCCAATTGGGCCTAACCTACTATCTCTTAATAAACGAGCCATTGGATAATCTTCCATATAACCATAACCACCTAATAATTGAAGTGCGTCGTAAATTACTTCATCTGCCATTTTTGTGGATAATAATTTAGACATACTTGCTTCTTTTACTACATAATTACCTTGGTCTAATCTTTTTGTGATTGAGTAATTATATTCTCTACACATATCAACCTTACTTGCCATTTCTGCAATTTTGTGTCTTAATGCTTGGAATTTATCTAAAGATTTACCAAAAGCAAGTCTTTCTTTCATGTATTTAATTGCGTAATCTACAGCAAATTCTGCTCTTGCATGGGCATTTACCCCCATTATTAAACGTTCTAAAGCAAAGTGTTGCATTATATAAGGAAAACCTTTGCCTTCTTCACCTAATAAATTCTCTGCTGGAACTTCTACATTATCGAAAGCGATTTCACCTGTATCACTTGCCTTCCAACCCAACTTATCTAATTTTGTGGCTGTAATCCCTTTTGCTTCTCTGTCTACAACAAAAATACTTATTCCTTTATATTTATCTGTTGGATCTGTTTTTGCAGCAACAATTAAATAATCTGAATACACACCATTTGTAATAAATGTTTTAGAGCCATTTAAAATATATTTATCTCCTTGTTTTATGGCTGTAGAACGCATTCCTGCAACATCACTTCCTCCAAAAGGTTCTGTAATACACATACAACCAATCATATCTCCTTCTACACTCGGAATTAAATATTTTTCTTTTTGTTGTTGATTCCCTTCTTTATTTAAATGAGTCATTGCTAAATATTCGTGTGCCCACATTGCAGCTGCAAATCCTCCAGAATTTATTTTTTGCATTTCCTCTAAAAAAATCACTGTATAGAATAAATCTAAATCCATTCCTCCAAATTCTTCTGGAGTTGACAACCCAAAGTAGCCCATTTCTCCAAATTTTTTCCAAATAAAACGTTCTATAGTTCCAGTTTTTTCCCATTTTTCAATGTGAGGAACTACTTCTTTTTGTAAAAAATCTTTAAAACTTGCACGAAATGCTTCATGTTCTTCAGTAAAATACATACTATCCATTAAGAGTGAATTTTGATTATTTATTTAGCTTCCAAATATAAGACTATTCTATCATACAATTCTACAGGAAAACCTTCGATATGTTTTAATTCTGATATATTTTGAAGTTCGGCAACTTCATCTCTATAATTAAATATTTTCTTGCACAACTCATAATCTACATAAGGATTTTTAAGTAATTGCTTGAATTCTATTGTGTTTATATTTACCTTTTTAATGATTGGTTTTTCATCGATTTTAAAAACTGACAGCACTTTGTCTGCAATTTCTTTATCTAAACCCCAAACTTCGTAAAGTTGATCATCGAAAGAAAATCCTTGTAATTTAGAACGATACTTAATAATTCTATTAGAAAACGCAGAACCAATTCCACTTATTGACTGGAAATCTTCTGCTGTTGCTTTATTTATATCTGTTGTTGATATTTTAACTTCCTTCTTTTTATAACTATTTTCAGTAAAAGATTCTTTTGAGTTTCGCGAAGAATTGGAAGATTGATTTTGTTTTACAACCCAATCTGGAAACTTAAAATATGGAGAAATTTTGTTTAATAAAGAGTCAGAAACTTTGGTGATATTTTGAAATTCTTCTTTTGAGTTGATAAACTTATTGGTTTTTCTAAACACTAATAGTCTGTCTATTTCCTCTAAAGACATTCCTAATTGTTCTCCTTTATAATCTGTAATATAATTTGGATTAAAAGGATAAACTTTTGGTTTTCTATTTTCAATTTCTATAGCTTTTAAACTATCTATTTGATTTTGAAAAGCAACTAATTCTGGGTTATTTGTATTAATGATTTCATTGTCAGTAAAAACATCAACAAAAATAAAAATTTGAACAATAATGATGAGTAATACCAAAATAAAAATCCCATTTCTTTGGCTTTTATTATACCAGAAATGGGATTTAAATATGTTCATTTTATAATTTTACATGTGATCGTTTACATCTATTGCTCCATCTTCAATTGCTTCTTCTTTTTTATTAATTGCATTTGTATATTTTGCTAATTCTCTTTTAATTACTGGCGATAACATAACAACACCAATAATATTTGGAACTACCATTGCAAAAATCATTGCATCAGAGAAATCAATTACAGCACCTAAACTTATTGATGCTCCAACAATTACAAACATTAAGAATAAAACCTTATAAACTAAATCTGTTATTTTACCTTTTCCGAATAAAAATTTCCATCCTTGCATACCATAATAAGACCACGAAATCATTGTTGAAAATGCGAATAAAATTACAGCAATTGTTAATACTATAGAGAAGTGAGGAATTACAGAATCAAAAGCGATTGCTGTTAATTCTACACCTTCTTTAATTTCTACTCCATATTGCATAAATTGTCCATCGAAATTAGTAATAATAATTACCAAAGCTGTCATTGTACAAATAATTACAGTATCAATAAAAGGCTCTAAAAGCGCAACAATACCTTCACTTGCTGGGTATTTTGTTCTTACAGCTGAATGCGCAATAGCAGCTGAACCAACGCCTGCTTCGTTAGAGAATGCTCCTCTACGAATTCCTTGAATCATTACACCTACTAAACCACCTGCAATTCCTAAGCCTGAAAATGCGCCTTCATATATCAACATAAAAGCATCATCTATTAAAGTAAAGTTTGCGAATAAAATAATTAACGCAGCTAATACATAAATACCAGCCATAAAAGGAACTACTTTTTCTGTTACAGAAGCAATTCTTTTAATACCTCCAATAATTACAACAGCTACTAAAACAGCCATTACAATTCCAAAGTATAAACCTGCATTACCTCCAGTTAAATCGAACAATTTAGTAAATTGAGCTGCAGCTTGGTTTGCTTGAAACATGTTTCCACCTCCAAAAGAACCACCAACCACAAAGATTGCAAATAAAACTGCTAGTACTTTTCCTAAACCACCTGCGCCTTTTTCTTTTAATCCTTTTGTTAAATAGTACATTGGTCCACCATAAACGGTTCCATCTGCATCTACATCTCTATATTTAACACCCAAAGTACATTCTGCGAATTTTGATGCCATTCCTAAAAAACCAGCAACAATCATCCAAAATGTAGCTCCTGGACCACCAATTGATAAAGCAACTGCAACACCTGCAATATTACCCAAACCAACAGTTGCAGAAAGCGCTGCTGTTAATGCCTGAAAGTGAGAAACTTCTCCCTCTGCACTTTCATCTCTTATCGTTTCAAAAACATCTCCTCCAGGTGTTTGATCACCAAATGATTTCTCTGAGGCATTTTCATTCTCATCGTTTATTGAACCGATAACATCTTCAACTTGAGCTTCATCTCCATATAATTTATCAACTCCATGCTTTTCTATATCCTCATATTTACCTTTAACCACTTGAAAAGCAGTTACAAAACCAGTAATATTTATAAATTTAAAGTATAATGTAAAATATAAAGCACCGCCAACTAAAACAATTAATACCCAAGGAATTTGAAAAGTTTCTGAAAATGGAATTTCATAAAATATAGCATCTACAAACCAACCTGTGTAATCTTTAAATACCACGTCAATTTTATCGGATGTACTTTGAGCAAATGTTACTATTGGTACTGCTAAAAAAAGCAGTGATAAGAGTTTTTTATTCATAATATAATATTAGTTAGTTTTAAATTTACTGACGTGCAATATCTTAAAAAAATGTGCTTTTAACAACTTTTAACAGTTAAAAATGATTTTACGATAACGTTTCCTTAAACTTTTGTAAATCTTCTTTAAAAGTTTTTGGATAAAAGTTTAACTCTCTATTCGTTTTACTTAAATCGAAACCTGTTTTGGCAGGTCTTGGCGCTGTTTGGTTTAAGGTTGATGTAGATATTGGTTTTAATAAACTTTTATCTAAATTAAATACCTCTGCAATTTCTTGTGTAATTTCAAAAACACTCATTAATTTATTAGATGAGATATTAAA
This sequence comes from Polaribacter vadi, assembly GCF_001761365.1. NCBI lineage: Bacteria > Pseudomonadati > Bacteroidota > Flavobacteriia > Flavobacteriales > Flavobacteriaceae > Polaribacter > Polaribacter vadi. Next base: position 1,180,566 of record NZ_CP017477.1, read on the forward strand.
AATTCCTGTTGCTTTTTTATCCATAGAAATTTTACAAGCCATTGCTAAATCTAAAACATAGGTTGGTGCTCTATATTGATCGTCTACAATTGTAATTTCTTTTCCTTCCTCCAACATTTGTTTTACCCAAAGTACAATATTACTTCTACTCATATCAAACACTTTTCCATAAACCAAAATGGTTCTTAAAATTGTAAAGTTGATATTTGAACTGGTTAAAACTTTTTCTGATTTTAATTTCGATAATCCATAATAACTAATTGGATTTGGTGTATCTGTTTCTTTATAATTCCCTTTTAAACCATCAAAAATAAAATCTGTAGAAATATGAATTACGTGTGCATTAATTTCTTCAGCAATTTCTGATAGCCATTTTACAACATCAACATTTAATACATCGCAAGCTTGTTTGTTATTTTCACAATCATCAACTTGCGTCATTGCAGCTGTATTAATTATAAAATCTGGCTGAATTTCTTTGATACTTTTTCTTAAATTTTCTTCATTCGTAATATCAATAGAAACATATGCGAAATCTTCTCTCCCACTCCTATTTATACCTTTTGAAAAACCGTAGACTTCATATTTTTCTTTTTCTTCTGATAATAAATTTAATAAGGATTGCCCAAGCAAACCATTACTGCCTGTTATAATTACTTTAATCATTGATTATTTTTAATACTAATATTCGTTTTATTTTTACAAAGGTTTCTCTAATTATCAAAAATGTTCACGCTAAAATTATACATGATTGTTTTATAAAATTTATCAATATTGAGTAAACCTGATAATTTTCAGTATATATGTGTGAAAAAATTGGGTTCTGTTGAGAAAAACACCTAAAACAATTCTCTTAATTTAATGATTTGTTCTGGCCTTCCTAAAACAATTAAATGAGAACCTTGTATTAATTTACTATTTGCTTCAGGATTTATAATGTAATCTTTATCAGGATTTCTAAAACCGATAACTGTACAGCCTGTTTGTCTTCTTAAATCTAAATCTAAGATTGTTTTTCCTAAGTATTTTGCAGGAAGTGTGTCAACATCAATTTCTTCTAAATTTGCTGTGGTTTCACCTTCAATTGTTAATCTGTCCACAAACTCAATAACATCTGGAGTTGTCACTAAAGAAGCCATATGATTTCCACCTAATTTATCTGGCATAATTACATTATCTGCACCCGCTATTTTTAATTTACTGTAAGAACTTTCGTTACTTGCTCTGCTTATAATTTTAAAATCTTTATTTAATTGTCTCGCACTTAAAACCACAAATAAATTATCTGCGTCTGAAGGTAAAGTTGTTATTAAATTTGCTGCATTTGTAATTCCTGCTCTTAACAAAACCTCATCTGTAGTTGCATCTCCTTGCACATTTAAAATTTCTTCTGCATCTAATAAATCTATAATTTCTTTATCATTTTCGATTACCACAATTTTTTTATTGTAGTTGGTTAATTTTAAAATTGCTTGTTTTCCATTTCTCCCAAAACCACAAACAATAGTATGTCCTGTTAATCTATTAATTTGTTTTTCCACGTTTCTATGTTTAAAATGATCAAAAAGTTTTCCACTTACTAAATATTCTGAAAAGGCAGAAATTGCATATCCAAAAATAGTAATACTCGTTAAAATTAAAAAAATTGTAAATACTTTTTCTTCGGGCGAAAAAGGTCTTAACTCTCCAAAACCAACTGTAGTAACTGTAATTACAGTCATATAAACAGCATCTATAAAAGTATAATGAGACAACCACATATAGCCAATTGTACCTACTGCAATAGTAGATGCAACTAAAAGTAAGGTTGTATATATTTTAGAGTCGAAATTTCTCATAGATTACAAATCGAAAACCGAACTTCTTTTGGTGTAAATTAAATCTTTTAATTTCATTGCAAAGACAAATGTTAAGTAAAATCCGAAAGACAAACCAACTGTAAAAAAAGTTACGTAAATAAAATAGATTCGTACATTTTTTGCGTGCATCCCCAATCTATCTGCTAGCCTTTGGAAAAAACCAAAACCATGCCTTTCAAAAAAATGACGTATTGAATGTATAAATTTCATCTCTAAAATTTTTACCTGCAAGATAATACAAACTCTTTATTTGTTCTGTACTTTTTTATCTAAAATGATTAGGAATCCTTAACTTTGCACTTTTGAAAAAAATACCTTATTTGAAAGATCAAGAATATATAGAAGTTTACGGAGCTAGAGTTCATAATTTAAAAAATATTGATGTAAAAATTCCTCGTGAAAAACTCGTGGTTATTACAGGATTAAGTGGAAGTGGAAAATCTTCCTTAGCTTTTGACACCATTTATGCAGAAGGACAAAGACGTTATATTGAAACGTTTTCTGCCTATGCTCGTCAGTTTTTAGGTGGATTGGAAAGACCAGATGTTGATAAAATTGACGGACTTTCGCCAGTAATTTCTATTGAACAAAAAACCACCAATAAAAGTCCACGTTCTACAGTTGGTACAATTACAGAAATCTACGATTTTTTACGATTATTGTTTGCAAGAGCTTCTGATGCATACTCTTATAATACTGGCGAAAAAATGGTCAGTTATTCAGATGAGCAAATAAAAGAATTAATTTCTACGGATTTTGCTGATAAAAAAATAGCAGTTTTAGCACCATTAATTAAATCTAGAAAAGGGCATTATCGTGAGCTTTTTGAGCAAATTTCTAAACAAGGTTTTGTTAGAGTTAGAGTTGATGGTGAAATTAAAGAAATAGAAAAAGGAATGCGTTTAGACAGATACAAAACGCATGATATTGAAGTGGTTATTGATCGACTTTTAGTAAACGAATCATCAGAAAAAAGATTAGAAGAAACCATAAAAACGGCTTTATATTCTGGGAATAATATTATGATGGTTATTGATATTGATGAAGAAAAACCTCGATATTTTAGCCGTGAATTAATGTGTCCAACCACAGGAATTGCATATCCAAATCCTGAACCTAACAACTTTTCTTTCAACTCGCCAAAAGGTGCTTGTGATACTTGTAATGGTCTAGGAGTTACTCAAGAAATCAACTTAAAAAAAGTAATTCCAGATACTAGTATTTCTATTAAAAATGGGGGAATTATCCCTTTAGGAGAACAAAAAAATAGCTGGATTTTTAAACAAATTCAAAATATTGCAGAACGTTATCAATTTAAATTAACAGATGCAATCAAAGACATTCCAAAAGAAGCTTTAGAAATTATTTTAAATGGTGGAAACGAAGCTTTTAAAATAGAATCTAAAACTGTTGGTGTAACAAGAAACTACAAAATAGATTTTGAAGGAATTGTAGCTTTTATTACAGGGCAATTTGACAATGCAGAAAGCACTTCAATAAAACGTTGGGCAAAAGGTTTTATGGATGAAGTTACCTGCAAAACTTGCGAAGGAAAACGTTTAAAAAAAGAAGCGCTTCATTTTAAAATTACTGATAAAAACATAAGCGATTTAGCACAGTTAGATGTCTTAGAATTGGCAAAATGGTTTTCAACTATTGAAAAAGATTTATCAGAAAAACAAGTAACAATTGCATCAGAAATATTAAAAGAAATACGAACTAGAATTCAGTTTTTGTTGGATGTTGGTTTGGATTATTTAACGTTAGATAGAACCTCAAAATCGCTTTCTGGTGGAGAAGCACAAAGAATTCGTTTGGCAACTCAAATAGGTTCGCAATTAGTGGGTGTTTTATATATTTTAGATGAACCAAGTATTGGATTGCATCAAAGAGATAATCAAAAATTGATAGATTCTTTGATTAAATTACGTGATGTTGGAAACTCTGTTTTGGTAGTTGAACATGATGAAGATATGATGAAAAAGGCCGATTTTGTGTTAGATATTGGTCCAGGAGCAGGAAAACATGGAGGAGAAATTGTAAGTATTGGAACCTATGATGAAATCATTAAAACAAAAACTTTAACTACAGATTATTTAACTGGCAGAAAAAAGATTGAAGTTCCTAAAACTCGAAGAGAAGGCAATGGAAAAACCATCAAACTAAAAGGTGCTTCTGGAAATAATTTAAAAAATGTTTCAGTTGAGTTTCCTTTAGGAAAAATGATTTGTGTTACAGGAGTTTCTGGAAGTGGAAAATCAACCTTAATTAACGAAACTTTATATCCGATTTTAAATGCTCATATATATAGAGGTGTAAAAGTTCCTAAACCTTACAAAAAAATTGAAGGTTTAGAACATGTAGATAAAGTGATTGATATTGACCAATCTCCAATTGGTAGAACACCAAGATCTAACCCAGCAACCTACACAAAAACGTTTGATGAAATTAGAAGTTTGTTTGCAAAAACAACTGAAGCTGCCATTCGTGGTTACAAAGCTGGTCGTTTTTCTTTTAATGTAAAAGGTGGACGCTGTGAAACCTGTCAAGGTGCAGGAGTTAGAATTATTGAAATGAACTTTTTACCTGATGTGCAAGTGGAATGTGAAACCTGCCAAGGAAAACGTTTTAACAGAGAAACTTTAGAAATTAGATATAAAGGAAAATCGATTTCTGATGTCTTAAATATGACTATTGAAGATGCAACCGATTTCTTTGAAATGATTCCTAAAATCCACAGAAAATTAAAAACGATTAAAGATGTTGGTTTGGGTTATATTACTCTAGGACAACAATCTACCACACTTTCTGGTGGTGAAGCACAAAGAATAAAATTGGCATCAGAATTATCTAAAAGAGATACAGGAAATACGTTTTATATTTTAGATGAACCAACAACTGGGCTTCATTTTGAAGACATTAGAGTGCTGATGGACGTTTTAAATAAACTAGCAGATAAAGGAAATACTGTTTTAATTATTGAACATAATTTAGATGTTGTAAAATTGGCAGATTATGTAATTGATGTTGGTATGGAAGGTGGAAAAAAAGGTGGAAAAATTTTAGTTACAGGAACTCCTGAAGAAGTAGCCAAACATAAAACAAGTTATACAGCAAAATTTTTGCGAAAAGAATTAAACTAAAAATAGTTTACAAAATAGGCTCAATACTTAAAAAAGTACTAATTTAGTAAGCTGTTTAAAAATTAAAAAAATATATAATGACGAACGACGATAGAAAAATAAAAGAAAAATTAGGGCAAAAAACTTGGAACGAAATTAAAACAAATGACTCTTGGGCTATTTTTAAAATAATGGCAGAATTTGTAGATGGGTATGAAAAATTAAGTAAAATTGGTCCTTCAGTTTCTATTTTTGGATCTGCAAGAACAAAGCCAGATCATCCTTATTATATATTAGCAGAAGAAATTGCTTACAAATTAACTCAAAATGGTTATGGTGTAATTACTGGTGGTGGACCAGGAATTATGGAAGCTGGTAATAAAGGAGCAAGAAGAGGAAAAGGATCTTCTGTAGGTTTAAATATAGAATTGCCTTTTGAACAACATGACAATCCTTGGATTGATAAAGATAAAAATTTAGAATTTGATTACTTTTTTGTTCGTAAAGTTATGTTTGTAAAATACTCACAAGGTTTTATTGTAATGCCTGGAGGTTTTGGAACTATGGATGAGCTTTTTGAAGCTATCACATTAATTCAAACTAAAAAAATTGGACGTTTTCCGATTGTTTTAGTTGGCACAAAATTTTGGGGAGGCTTAATAGATTGGGTAAAAGATACCTTAATCACAGAAAAAAATATTGGTTTAGAAGATTTAAGTTTGTTTAGAATTGTTGATACTGCTGATGAAGCTGTAGAACATTTAAATAAATTTTACGCTAAATATCAATTAAAACCTAACTTCTAAGAATTATTTATTCTTGATTTTTTTAATAAAACACATTAATATTTATTTACAATAAATTCATTTTTAAAGACTAATATTGTAAAACTTTTTTTACTTTTAATAAGATAAAAATTAGTTGATAATGAACTTGAATATTTTTAGTATAAAATTACACTTTTTACATACCAATGTTTATAAACCTTTAAAATTGATAAAAATTTAATTTGAAAAGGCTTATAAACATTGTTGTTTTTTTCTGTTTTTTTCTAAGCAGTTACTCATATTCACAAGAGAATTCTATTAACATAAAAGGGTATTTAAATGTTGATAAAAGCGAGTTATTTATAAAACAAGAAATTGTTTTTATAAATACTACAGACTCCATTTTATCCAAAATTTATCTTCATAATTGGGCAAATAGTTTTAGAGATCGAAAAACACCTTTATCAAAAAGGTTCATTAAAGATTTTAGAAAAGATTTATACTTTGCTAAAGCAGAAAATTTAGGAGAAACCACCATAAAAAATCTAACCATAGATTTTGAGGATGTTTCTTTTAGTGAACTTGAAAACCAAGCTGATATTCTTGAGGTTGATATTTTAAAACCACTTCTAAAAAATGATAGCGTTAAAATATCATTAAATTATACTGTAAAAATACCCAATGCAAAATTTACGGGCTATGGAAAAACTAAAGAGGGCTTCCATTTACGTTTTTGGTATATAACTCCAGCAGTTTACGATCAAGGTTGGCAACTAATGAGCAACTTAAATATCGATGATTTATATGAGAAAGCAACCGATTTCACCATCGATTTAGACATTCCAAAAGAATATATTTTAGAAAGTAACCTATATCAACATAAAACAAAAAAAGATGCTTTAACAAACTATTACTTAGTAGGTAAAAGTAAAACTGACGTTATTTTAGGGATCAACAAAAAAGAACAACTCAAAACTTTTAAAACCAAAAATGTTGTTGTCTATACAGATGTTTATAATGAAGAGTTAGGTGATAGCACAACAATAGCTACTTTAATAAGAGAATTTGCCTTTTTAGAAAAGTTTTTAGGTAAATATCCTCACAAAGAAATTTATGTTGATAAAGTAACACAAAGTAAAGATCCAGTTTATGGTTTAACACAACTTCCTAGCTTTTTAAGACCTTTTAAAGAAGAATTTAGATATGATTTAACCATGTTTAAAGCATTAAGTAGAAAGTTTATAGAAAATACTTTGCTCTTAAATAAAAGACAAGATTATTGGTTGTTAGATGGTTTGCAGAATTATTTAATGATTGAATATATTGAGCAATTTTATCCTGATGCTAAATTAATTGGTAAATTTTCTGATACTTGGTTTATAAGAACGTTCGAAATCTCTAAGGCAGATTTTAATGATAAATATCCATTAGTATATCAATTTGTTTCTCGTAGTTTTTTAGATCAATCTTTAACAACTTCTGCAGACTCCTTATCAAACTTTAATAGAAAAATAGCCAATAAATATAAAGCAGGATTAGCTTATAGATATTTAAAAGGTTTTATTGGAGATAGCACTTTAAACAATACTATTCAAGAGTTTTATCAAAAAAACCAAACCAAAATAGTAAACAGTAAAGATTTTAGAAAACTTTTAGAATCTAAAACAGATAAAAATTTGAATTGGTTTTTTGGTGATTTTATAAAAACCAATAAAAAAATAGATTACACCATAGATGAACTTGTAGAAAAAGAAGATAGCTTGCAAGTAACTATCAGAAATAAAAGAAACATAACTACACCTGTGCTTTTATATGGTCTGAATGATAGAGAAATTATATACAAAAAATGGCTAACTGGGATTGATGATACTACAACAGTTAGCATTCCAAAACAAGGTGTTAATAAGGTTACTTTAAATTACGAAAACTTATATCCAGAATTAAATACATTGGATAATTGGAAAAGATTACAAGATAAAATCTTTAACAAACCCTTAAAATTTAGTTTGATAAAAGATATTCAAGACCCATATTATAATCAAATATTTTATCAACCCAATTTTGCTTATAATTTTTATAATGGTTTAATTTTAGGCGTGAGTTTACATAACAAACCTTTAATTAAAAGAAATTTAGAGTTCTCAATTGCACCTTCTTACGCCACCAAAAGTGGTTCAGTTGTAGGTTCATTTTCTGTTTTATACAACCAATATTTCGAAGATACTAGTATTTACAAAATGGTTTATGGTATTGGTGGAGCTACTTCTGACTATGCTCCAAATTTATCTTACAAATCATTTTCGCCATTTGTAAATATGATTTTTAAAAGAAAAGATTTAAGAGATGCCACTCAAGAATCTATTAAAGCAAAATTGTTACATATTGATAAAGAAATACCTTTTGGTCAAATTAAAACAGCTGAAGATAACTACAGTGTATTTAGTTTAAGTTACAATTATGTAAATCCAGATATTATTGAAGAATTTAGGCAAAATTATAGCTTAGAAATTGCCGATAACTTTTCTAAAGTTGCAGCAGATATTCGCTATAGAACATTATCTACTTCAGATACTCAATTAGATTTTAGATTATTTGCTGGTTCCTTTTTAAGCAATAGATCTACAGGAGATTATTTTAGTTTTGGTTTAGATAGAGCAAATGATTATTTGTTTCAATTAAATTATTTCGGACGCTCTGAAGAATCTGGTATTTTTAGTCAGCAATTTATTATTGCTGAAGGTGGTTTTAAATCTGTATTACCAACAAGATATGCAAACCAATATATGCTTTCTTTAAATTCTAGCATTGGTTTATGGAGATGGGTTGAGTTTTATAACGATGTTGCTTTTCTAAAAAACAAACAAGTACCTTTATATTTTGCTTATAATAATGGAATTCGACTAAATTTTATTCATCATATTTTTGAAATTTATTTTCCTTTATATTCAAATAATGGCTGGGAAGTTTCTCAAGGTGCTTATCCAGAAAAAATTAGATTTACCATTAACGGAAATGTTACAGCAATCTATAATTTCTTTAGAAGAGGTCTTTTGTAAATTAAAACAAAAATCAGCTTATTGTGTAATTCCTAACAAAAGTAGTTATTTATATGACTTTCTTAACATATTCTTAAGAAAATACGTTATTTTTAAATATCAACTAAAAAAACTATCTTTGTAATTATTAAATCCAAAAATTATGTTGCAGAAAACGATTCCTTTAAATAAGCAAGAAATTACTTTTAACGATTTTAAAAAAGAAGTTTTAAGTGATTATAAAATTGCTAAAGTTAGTAGAGAATGTAGTTTACTTGGTAGACGAGAAGTTCTTACAGGGAAAGCAAAATTTGGAATTTTTGGTGATGGAAAAGAAGTGCCTCAATTAGCTTGGGCAAAAGCTTTTAATAAAGGTGATTTTAGATCTGGATATTACAGAGATCAAACTTTTATGATGGCAATTGGCGAGTTAACTGCTCAACAATTTTTTTCGGGTTTATATGCACATACAGATATAGATGCAGATCCAATGTCTGCTGGTAGACAAATGGGTGGCCATTTTGCAACACATAGTTTAAATGATGATGGCAGTTGGAAAGATTTAACAAAACAGTACAATTCTAGTGCAGATATCTCTCCAACAGCTGGGCAAATGCCACGTTTATTGGGTTTAGCACAAGCATCAAAAATTTATAGAAACGAAAAAAGTGTTCAAGATAAAACTAAGTTTTCTAACAAAGGAAACGAAGTTGCTTGGGGAACTATTGGAAACGCAAGTACAAGTGAAGGCTTATTTTTTGAAACTATAAATGCAGCTGGAGTTTTACAAGTACCAATGGTGATGAGTGTTTGGGATGATGAATATGGAATTTCCGTTCACGCAAAACATCAAACTACAAAAGAAAGTATCTCAGAAATTTTAAAAGGTTTTCAAAGAGATAAAAAAAATAAAGGGTACGAAATTTTTGTAATTAATGGTTGGGATTATGTGCAGTTGATGGATGTATATCAAAAAGCTGCAAAAATTGCAAGAGAAGAACATGTACCTGTTTTAATTCACGTTAAAGAATTAACACAACCACAAGGTCATTCAACTTCTGGTTCTCATGAACGTTATAAAGATAAAAATCGTTTACAATGGGAAAAAGACCACGATTGTATTACAAAATTCAGAGAATGGATTTTAGATTTTGAATTAGAAACAGAAAGTGGAGATATTTTACGTTTTGTTGATGGAGAAGAAGATTTAATAAATATTGATAGAGAAGCTAAAAAAGAAGTAACCAATGCAAAAAGAAATGCTTGGAATGCTTTTTTAAATGAAATAAAATCTGAACTTATAGAAGCTACAGATTTACTAAAAAGAGTTGCTGTAAAAAGTAAAAATGAGAATTTCATTAAAAAATATACAAACGATTTAAGTGCCATTTCTGAACCTACAAGAAAAGACATTTTATCAACTGTAAAAAAATGTTTATGGTATTTAAGAGATGAAGATTTTGGCGAAAAAATTGAACTTCAAAATTTCATTAAAACTTCACAAAAAAGAGCTCATAAAAAATATTCTACTCACTTATTAAGTGAAACTGCTTTAAGCGCAACAAGTGTTTTAGATGAAAAGCCAACGTATGCTCAAGATAAAAATTTGGTTGATGCTAGAATTATTATGAGAGATAATTTTGATGCTATTTTAACAAAACATAAAGATGTTATAATTTTTGGAGAAGATGCTGGTTTTATTGGTGATGTAAATCAAGGTTTGGAAGGTTTACAGGAAAAGTATGGTGAACTTAGAATTTCTGATACTGGAATTAGAGAAGCAACCATTTTAGGACAAGGAATTGGTTTAGCAATGAGAGGTTTAAGACCCATTGCAGAAATACAATATTTAGATTATTTATTGTACGCACTTCAAATTATGAGTGATGATTTAGCGACTTTACGTTACCGAACTTTTGGAAAACAAAAAGCGCCATTAATTATTAGAACTCGAGGACATAGATTAGAAGGAATCTGGCATGCAGGTTCTCCAATGGGTGGCATTATTAACAATGTAAGAGGAATTCATGTTTTGGTTCCTAGAAACATGACCAAAGCTGCTGGTTTTTACAACACCCTTTTAGAAGGTGATGATCCTGGTTTAGTGATAGAATGTTTAAATGGTTATAGATTAAAAGAAGAATTACCAACCAATTTAGGCGAATATAAAACTCCAATTGGCGTTGTTGAAACCATCAAAGAAGGAACTGACATGACTATTGTTTCTTATGGTTCTACCTTACGAATTGTAGAAGATGCAGCCAAAGATTTAGCACAAGTTGGTATAGATATAGAAATTATTGATGCGCAAAGTCTATTACCTTTTGATATAAATCACGATTCTGTAAAAAGTGTTATGAAAACCAACAAATTATTGGTAGTTGATGAAGATGTTCCTGGAGGAGCTTCTGCTTATCTTTTACAAGAAATTTTAGAGAATCAAAATGGGTATGAATATTTAGATAGCAAACCCTCTACCCTAACAGCAAAATCTCACAGAACTGCTTACGGAACTGATGGCGATTATTTTTCAAAACCTTCTGCTGAAGATGTTTTTGAAAAAGTGTATGAAATAATGCACGAGTTTAATCCTAATAAGTTTAAGAGTTTGTATTAATTCTTTTTAATATAAAAAACCAGAAATCCCAATCAAATTTGATTGGGGTTTCTGGTTTTAATAATATAGTCAAAAAGTTAGCGCGAGCATCTTGCTCGTACCAAAAATTAACTTAAAGGATTTATGTAAAAATTTAAAAATTCAATAAAAAAAAGCTAAAACTATATCTTCCAAACTTTATTGGCACGAGTTTGAAACTCGCGCTAACGATTATGAAAGAAAAAAATAACTAATAATTTTTAGAATTTTGATTATTGTCTTTGGTATTTAACAAAGTTAGCGCGAGCATCTTGCTCGTGCTTTAATCTAATTTAAGTCTATTTCTAAAATAGTAGCATCATCATTTCCATAATTTCTAGCACTACTATATTTCCAATCTATTGGATCTGTTACAAAACCTGCTTTAACAGGATTTTGATGTATATAATTCAATTTTTGTTCAAAAACTTTTAATGACCATATTTCTATTGGATGGTTATTCTGTTGCCAAAATTGTTTATTGGCTACATTACTATTTTTTTTACCTGCTCTTTCAAACATCCATAACATCCAATCGCGTCTACTTTCTTGCGCGTTTTCTTCTATCATTTTCAAAAGTTTCCTAGATGTAAAACCTTTAAAATCTCTTATTAAACCTGAGGGATCATTTAAAGAAGAACGAAATATTAAGTGAATATGATTTGTCATAATACAATATCCATAAATTTCCATTCCTTTGTTTTTTCTGCAGAAATCTAAAGACTCTGTAATACAATTATAATATAAATCTCTTGTAAATACATCTATCCAGTTTACAATTGCAAAACTTATAAAATAAGCACCTGACTTTTCTCTAAACTTATATTTTCTGCTCATATAGCTAAAATAATCAATTTTCTCTTGTTAGTTAAACACGCGATTGTGAGCAGTTAGTTGATTCTAGAAAGCATTAAAACCAAAATTGTTTAAAAAATGATTTCTTTTTTTTAAATGATAACATTTTGTTATTAAGCAAAATATAGAAGTTGTTTACGTTCATGAGCAAGATGCTTGCGCTAATTAGGTTATCTATGAATTTATTTCGGTATTAATCATCACTTAATTTCAACAATTTAAATGTTTGCCTATCATTTGGAATAAAAGGCTTTTCAATTGGGATTAATAACTTATCCAACTCATTATTCAAAACAAATTGATGTTGTTCTTTAACAAACTCTGAGATGTCTTCAATTTCTAAAATATCATCTTTAGCATATTTTATTATTTCTTGGTTTCTGATTCCTAATTGAATGGCTCGTCTATCTAATTTATCTCCAAAAGGATCATGATCTGGATCCCATTGCAATCTAATATTTGATTGTTTTACAGCAACTTGCCAATCCTCTTTGCTTTCATAAATATCATCTTGAAAACTAGAATAAACTGCTTGATTTAAATAACGCTCAAACGCTTCTCGTTTTAAATGAATTACCAAAACAATTTCTTGACCAACTTTTGTACCCCAACCATTTCTGTGCATCATCCAAAGAAAATTTGGTTTTATCCAAGTCATTCTATGTACGCTAAAAGCACCACCAAAATATTGATTTTGAGATGCAAAATTCCCTATTTCTGGTCTGTAAGATTGATATACAACTACTTTTTCATCATCAAATTGAGCCATTATATGATGTCCCTTTTCTGGCCAATCTTTTAGTTGATCTTTATATAATTTTGTTTTTATATTCATATTTTAAATTATCAAAATTAATAATCCAATAAAAAATTTAAAACTAATTAACAAAACAGAAAATACACAAGCTTTGTAACAAAAACCAGCAGCAACTATTAATTTTATAAATTGATTTGTCAATATAAGATTACAATACATAAAGATATCATTTCCTTTTTTAACACAATCTGTAAACCAATCTATTTCAAATTTTATTACTTTAGTTCATTAATTCAGAACTTTAACACAATATGAAAAAACTACTACTTTTTTCAATGATTTTAGCATTTACATTTCCATCAGAAATGAATGCACAAAAGAAAAAATCAAAGGAAAACAACACAGAAGAAACTGCAACAAAATCTCAAAAAAGCAAAACACCAAAATATGCTGATTTTGTAACCAAAAAAACAACAACAGACGAAGGTTTATTTAAAGTGCACAACACAGACAATAAATTCATGTATGAAATTCCAAAAAACTATTTTGGAAAAGAAATGTTATTGGTAACCAGAATTAAAGATATTCCTGCTGGTTTAGGAGGTGGTTATGTAAATGCTGGCTCAAAAATTAACACACAAGTTGTAGTTTGGGAAGAGTTTCAAAATAAAATTTTACTAAAAGTAAAATCCTATAATGCTGTTGCAAATGACTCTTTGCCAATTTACAAATCTGTAAAAGCAAACAATTTAGAACCTATTTTATTTGCGTTTGATATTGCAACTCAAAACCAAGATTCTACTGCTGTTTTGGTTGATGTAACAAAATTTTTCACTTCAGATATTCAAGCGATTTCTCCTTTACCAGATTCTTATAGAAAAAGATACAAAGTTAAGAGATTAGATGCTTCAAGAAGTTTTATCAACTCTATAAAAAGTTATCCAGAAAATATTGAAGTTGTCCAAGATTTTACGTTTGATGCAGCTGAACCACCAAGTAATTCATCAACAAATACTATTACAATTCGTGTAAATCAATCGATGATTGTTTTGCCAGAAGATAAAATGATGCCAAGAGTGTATGATGAACGAGTTGGTTATTTTTCGATTAAAAATGTAGATTACAGTTCAGAAGCTTTAAAAGCTGATGAAAAAAGATATATTAGACGTTGGCGATTGGAACCTAAAGATATCAACGCTTACAATCGTGGAGAATTGGTAGAACCTATAAAACCAATTGTATATTATTTAGATCCTGGAACTCCAGATAAATTGAAAAAATACATCAAACAAGGTGTGGATGATTGGGCAAAAGTTTTTGAAACTGCTGGTTTTAAAAATGCAATTATGGCAAAATATCCGCCAACTGAAGAAGAAGATCCAGAATTTAGTATGGAAGATGTGCGTTATTCTTCTATTAGATATGTAGCAAGTACCACAAGAAATGCAACTGGCCCAAGTGTTTCTGATCCAAGAACTGGAGAAATTTTAGAAAGCGATATCATTTGGTATCACAATCATTTACGTTCATACAGAAACAGATATTTATTAGAAACTGGAGCTGCAAATCCGTCTGCAAGAACGTTAGATACACCTGCAGAAGAAATTGGAGAAATGATGCGAATGGTAATTTCGCACGAAGTTGGTCATGCTTTAGGTTTACCTCATAATATGGCTGCAAGTTATGCGTATCCTGTAGATTCTTTGCGTTCTGGAAAATTTACTCAGAAAATGGGAATTGCAGCAACTATTATGGATTATGCACGTTACAATTATATTGCGCAACCAGGTGATGAAAACATAAGATTTATTCGTCAATTAGGTCCTTATGATCATTATGCGATTAATTGGGGATATAGAAAAATTCCGTTAGCAAAAACTCCTGAACAAGAAGTTAAAACACTAGACAAATGGATTGAAGAAAAAGCTGATGATCCTATCTATAGATTTGGTGGAGCACGTTTTGATCCATCAGCACAAACTGAAGGAATTGGAAACGATCAAGTAAAAGCGTCTACTTATGGAATGAAAAACTTGAAAATTGTTGCCGAAAATTTACCAAGTTGGACCTCTGATCAAACCAACAATTATGAAGATTTATCTGAATTATATGGCGAACTTTTAGGAGTTTGGAGTAGATATGTTGGCCATGTTTCTGGTAATATTGGTGGCGTTTACGAATTCAACAAAAAACCGGTTCAAAATGGAATGGTATACGAAGCTGTTTCTAAAAAGAAGCAAAAAGAAGCCATGGTTTGGTTGCATAAAAATGCTTTTGAAACGCAAGATTGGTTAATTAATCCTGAAATTTTAGCAAATATTAATGAAAACGGTTATACAGAAAGAATTTTAAGTTTACAAAACAGACAATTGTACACGCTTTTAAATTCGAATAAATTAGAAATGATGATTGATGCAGAAGTTATTGATGCTAATAACTATACTGCTTTAGATATGATTCGTGATTTAAGGACTGGAATTTTTTCTGAAACAAATTACACTAAAAATGTAGATGTTTTTAGACGTAACTTACAAAAATCGATGATTAACAGAATGGGAATTCTTTTAAATTCTAAAGACAATCAAAATTCTGATATTAGCTCCATAGTGAGAGGCGAATTAGAGGCTTTAAATTTTCAATTAACAGTAGCAAAAAATAGAGGTGTTAATAGAATTACAAAATATCATTACAGAGATTGTTTGGCAAATATTAAAGAAATATTAAACCCGAAATAAATTTTATTTTCTCAACAAACTATTACCTATTGCACATTGTAAACATCGTTTCTTTGTGCAATAGTTGTTTTTAAGCTGTATCAAAGCTTGACTTTCCATCGCATTTTTTGCTTTAATTTCTAAAGCTGAAAAATTAGAAATTATACTATTTTTTTCTGATGAAACTTGTTTTATCAACTGCATAATTTCATTTTCAGACACTTCTCCTCTACTCTGCAAATAGACAAATTTTAAAGGAATTATAGTGTTGATGATAATTAAATCTACGAATGATTTTGTGAGTTTTTTAGGTGATTTTTTTGAATCCGATTCAAACGTAAAATGTGTTTTCCAAAACGCATCAACCTCAAAAGAAAATAAATCGTAAAAATCTTCTTTTTTGTTGATGCTCATCAACTTTGAAAATATATTTTGATGCGCATATAATAAAGATGCTAGTTGTGCAATTCTAATTGTTGGAAAGTTTTGAGGTCGCATTCTAAAAAACTGGAATGCATTTTTAGAAATGGAATTTAGTTTGTGTTTATGTTTTAAATACCTGTATTTTTCTTTTAATAGTTGATAATAATGTTCTTCTAAATCTTCTTCTAAAAAACCTGCTTGTCCAAAAAGCAACGCTGTTAATTGTTCCAAATCAAAACGTTCTTTTCTAACCACAGAAAAATCCATAGAAGTTGCCAATTGCAGAAAAGGTTCTCCATTTACTTTTAATCCGAAATTTTTAGCTAATAATTGGAACAAAACAGCTTCAAAATCGGCATTTGTATCTAATAACAACTCTTTTATAAAAGTTGACTTATGTTCTAAACGTTCAAAATACAAACGCTCTAACAAATTATTCAACAAAAACTCATCAATAGTTGTTAATTGATTTTCACAAGGAATAAATTTCTGTTGATGATAGACTAAGCTATTGTAGTTCTCTAGTAGTTCTTTTGAAACAAAATTTTTCAACTCTAAAGTTGGTAAAGGTTTATTATTTTTCATAAAAACGTCTACATCATGTTCCCAAACTACATGTAAAATTACAGCATCATAACTGGCATCTTCTTCATGTTTGTGTAAATACCAATCAGAAGATTTTACGTGCATTTCAACATTACCAGCCCAAAGTTGATGATCGATTTTTACTTGTGCATTTAAAAAATCGGGTCCTGAATTTTTATTATGAATTCCTCCTTTTAAAATAGAAACTTCTTTAGCGTCAGAAGTCTGTAAATTTATATCAGTAAATATTTTATACTTCCATACATAATACAAAAATTCCTCATTCATCTTTTTTTGTTTCAAGGTACAAAATAATTTATTTGTGTATCAATTTTACCAATAGAAACAAGAAAATTTAAACTTTTTATAAGTTATTTTTGCAGTACAAAATAATACAATGAATACAATAGAAAGTTTAAAATGGCGATATGCTGTTAAAAAATTCGATACTAATAGCACTTTAGCACCATCACAAATAGAAATTTTAAAAGAAGCTTTTAATTTAACTGCCACTTCTTATGGCTTACAACCTTTAAAATTGGTTGTTATCAACAATAAAAATATTCAAGAAGAATTAGTTGCAGCTTCATTTAACCAACCACAAGTTTTGGAAGCTTCTCATCTTTTAGTAATTTGCATTCCTAAAAAATATACAATTACAGAGGTTGAAGAATATTTTGATTTGGTAAAAAAAATAAGAGCAACTCCAGATGCAGTAATAAACCCATTTAAAACGTTTTTAACTGCAGATATCAGCAAAAAAACACAAGAAGAATTATTAGTTTGGAATAGGAATCAAGCCTACATAGCTTTAGGAAATTTACTAACAGTTTGTGCTGTAGAACAAATTGATGCTTGCCCAATGGAAGGTTTTGTACCTGCTAAATATGATGAAGTTTTAGGTTTAAACAAACAAAACCTAACAGCAACATTAGTTTTACCAGTTGGTTTTAGAGCCGAAGATGATTACATGAAGGACTTAAAAAAAGTTAGAAAGAATATAGAAGATGTTGTGATTGAGTTTAATTAGATAAACTAAATTTTCAATAATTAAATTAATGTCTGTTCGAGCGCAGTCGAGAACTCATTAACTTTCCTAAATATAAAATACCTTTCGACTGCGCTCAAGGAAACATTTTGAATATATAAATAAAATATTATGAGCCAAGATATTAGAAATAAAGAACCAAAAGCAGTTTGGAATCATTTTGCAGATTTAAATGGAGTTCCAAGACCTTCCAAAAAAGAAGAAAGAGTTATTCAATTTATGGTTGATTTTGGAAAAAAATTAAACCTTGAAACTTTTGTAGACAACGTTGGGAATGTTATCATAAAAAAGCCAGCAAGTTCTGGTATGGAAAATAGAAAAACCATTGTAATGCAAGGTCATTTAGATATGGTGCATCAAAAAAATGCAGATACTGATTTCGATTTTGATAAAGAAGGCATTAAAATGTTTGTTGATGGAGATTGGTTAAAAGCAGAAGGCACAACTTTAGGTGCTGATAATGGTTTAGGAGTTGCAGCAATTATGGCAGTTTTATCATCCAAAGAAATAACACACCCAGAAATTGAAGCTTTATTTACCATTGATGAAGAAACAGGAATGACTGGAGCAATGGGCTTAGAAGGTGGTGTTTTAAAAGGTGAAATTCTACTAAATTTAGATACTGAAGAAGATGATGAAATAGGTATTGGTTGTGCAGGTGGTGTTGATGTAACTGCAACAAAAAATTATAAAGAAGAAAATACTCCAGAAAATACAACTGCATTTTCTATCACTGTAAAAGGTTTAAATGGTGGGCATTCAGGAATGGATATTATTAAAGGTTTGGGAAATGCAAACAAAATAATGAATCGTATTTTATATGATGGTTTTGAAAAATTTGGTTTGCGAATTGCTGAAATAAATGGAGGTAGTTTGCGAAACGCAATTCCTAGAGAAAGCTTTGCAACTATCGTTATTGACACTGTTTCTAAAGAAAACTTTTTATCAGAAATTGAGATACTTATCAACAATATAAAAAACGAGTTTTCAACATTAGAAAGCAACTTAGCTATTGAAATTCAAGAAGTTGAATCTCCTAAAGTAATTATGGAATTAGGTGTTCAAGAATCTTTTATCAAAGCAATATATGCTGCTCATAATGGAGTGTATAGAATGAGTCCTGATGTTGTTGGTTTGGTGGAAACCTCTAATAATATTGCAAGAATTATTGTAAAAGATGGTGGTATTAAAGTGGGTTGTTTAACACGCTCATCTTCTGAAACTAATAAATGGGATTTGGCAAATTCTTTACGTTCTTGTTTTGAATTAGCTGGTTTGGATGTCGATTTTTCAGGAGAATATCCTGGTTGGTTGCCAAATTTGAATTCAGAAATTTTAGTGGTGTTGGAAGGTTTGTATAAAGAATTATTTAACGAAAATCCAAATGTTGCAGCTTGTCATGCAGGTTTAGAATGTGGGATTTTAGGTCAAAATTATCCTGAAATGGATATGATTTCTTTTGGTCCAAACATCAGAGGAGCACACTCTCCAGATGAACGTGCTCAAATATCATCAACCCAAAAATTTTGGAAATTATTATTAGAAGTTCTAAAGAATATTCCTCAAAAAGCATAAAATTTAGCATTTTAAATAAGTAAATCTTTTTTTGATTTAGAAATGCCATAATTGTTTAAAAACTTCAAAAATACAAACTTAAAGACCTGAATTCCAAAAGTTTAAAAGTTTGTATTTTTGTTAACATCTTTCACTTTTATAAAAGATAATAAATTGTAATTTTACTCTTTGATAACAGAAGGTTTTAATGGGAAAAATAATTGCAATAGCGAATCAGAAAGGTGGTGTTGGTAAAACAACCACAAGTATAAGTTTAGCAGCTTCTTTAGGTGTTTTAGAGAAAAAGGTTTTGTTGATAGATGCAGATCCTCAAGCAAATGCGTCTTCTGGTTTAGGAATTGATGTTGATGCTGTAGAATATGGAACGTACCAAGTTTTGGAACATTCTGTTTCTGCTAAAAAAGCAATTGTAAAAACTACTTCACCAAATGTTGATATTATTCCTGCTCATATAGATTTGGTTGCCATCGAAATTGAATTGGTAGACAAAGAGAACAGAGAATATATGCTCAAAAAAGCTTTACAAGAAATTAAAGATGATTACGATTATATTTTAATTGATTGTGCACCATCTCTAGGTTTAATCACTTTAAATTCTTTGGTGGCAGCAGATTCTGTAATCATTCCAATTCAATGTGAATATTTTGCTTTGGAAGGTTTAGGAAAATTATTAAACACCATAAAAAGCATTCAAAACATTCATAATTCAGAGTTAAATATCGAAGGTTTATTATTAACAATGTTCGATTCTCGTTTACGCTTATCTAACCAAGTTGTAGATGAAGTTAGAAAACATTTTTCTAGTATGGTTTTTGATACAATTATTAGAAGAAATACACGTTTGGGAGAAGCACCAAGTTATGGAGAAAGCATTATTGCTTATGATGCTACAAGTAAAGGCGCTGTAAATTACTTAAATTTAGCCCAAGAATTATTAAAAAAGAATTCATAAAAAATGGCAAAAGCAACCAAGAAACAAGCTTTAGGAAGAGGATTATCTGCTTTGTTGCAACAAGATACACCTAACATAAATTCTGCACAAGACAAAAATGCAGACAAAGTTGTGGGTAATATTATTGAGTTAGAATTAGATTTAATTGATGTAAATCCATATCAACCAAGAACCTATTTTGATGAAGAAGCTTTGCGTGAATTGGCAAGTTCTATCAAAGAATTAGGGGTTATTCAGCCAATAACTGTTAGAAAATTAGAAGGTAATAAATTTCAATTAGTTTCTGGTGAACGACGTTTTAGAGCCTCAAAATTAATTGGAAACAAAACTGTACCTGCATATATAAGATTGGCAAACGACCAAGAAATGCTAGAAATGGCCTTGGTTGAAAACATTCAACGTAAAAATTTAGATCCGATTGAAGTGGCACTTTCTTACCAACGTTTAATTGATGAAATTCAGTTAACACAAGAAGAATTAAGCACCAGAGTTGGTAAAAAACGTTCTACAGTAACCAATTATTTACGTTTGTTAAAATTAGATCCAATTTTACAAACAGGAATGAGAGATGGTTTTATTTCTATGGGTCATGGACGTGCAATGATTAATGTTGATAATACAGAAGATCAATTAGCCATTTACGAGAAAATTTTACGTGACAAATTATCGGTAAGACAAACAGAAGATTTGGTAAAAAACCTAAAAACAGGTGCCATTGCAAAACCAAAAAAGAAAGCAATTCCTGCTTTTGTTAAAGAAAGTAAAAAAGAAATTGGAGCCTTTTTTGGTCATAAAATAGATATTACTATTGCCAATAATGGCAAAGGAAAAATATCCATTCCTTTTCATTCAGAAGAAGATTTTAATCGTATTAAAAACTTATTAAAATAAGTGTTGTTTAAAAAAGTCATACTTGTTTTTTGCATCGCAATTTTTTCTGCGAATGTTTTTGCACAACAAGATTCTATACCTAAACCTGTAAAAGTCGAAGATTTAAAAATTGATGGCAACATAAAAACTACACAAGGTATTTACGATCCTTTAGCGCCTTCAAAAGCGGCTTTTTATTCTGCTATTTTTCCAGGAATGGGACAGATTTACAACAAAAAATATTGGAAAGCACCTATCGTTTGGGGAGCTTTAGCAATTCCTATTTATTATTATCAAACAAATAATTCAGATTACAAACGTTATAGAACAGCTTACAGATTAAGAAAAGCTGGTTTGGAAGATGAGTTTACAGTAAATGGTGTTTCTAGTGTTTCTATAACTACTTTAGAAACTGCCCAAGAACAACTAAGAGAAAACAGAGATATGTCTTTATTATCTGGAATTATAATTTACGTTTTACAAATTGTTGAAGCAAGTGTAAATGCGCATTTATTACAATTTAATACAGATGATAATCTATCTGTAAAACCTACTTTTATTGCAGATCCTATTTTATTTGAAGCGCCAAAAGTTGGATTAACCTTTAAATATACTTTTTAAATGAAAATTGCATTATTAGGCTATGGAAGAATGGGCAAAGAAATTGAGAAAATTGCCATTTCTAGAGGTCATGAAATAGTAATTCGAAAAGATGTGGACGATACTATTGATATTTCTTTAGCAGATGTTGCTATCGATTTTAGCATTCCTGATGCTGCTTTTAAAAACATTTCTAACTGTATTAACAACAATGTTCCTGTAATTTCTGGAACTACTGGTTGGTTAGATAATTATAAAGATGCAGTTGCACTTTGTGAGGAAAAAAAAGGGGCTTTTATCTATGCTTCAAATTATAGTGTTGGCGTTAATATCTTTTTTGAACTGAACAAACAGTTGGCAAAAATGATGGCTACTTTAGAAGATTATAATATTTCTATGGAAGAAATTCATCATACTAAAAAGCTAGATGCACCAAGTGGAACAGCAATTACGTTGGCTGAAGGTGTTATTGAAAATTCATCAAAAAAGAATTGGGAATTAGGTGCAATTTCATCCGAAGAAAATATACCAATTGTTGCCAAAAGAATTCCTGATGTTCCTGGAACGCACACAGTTTGGTACAATTCTGAAGTGGATACTATAGAAATAAAACATACAGCTCACAACAGAAAAGGTTTTGCTTTAGGTGCTGTAATTGCTGCAGAATGGATTTTAGACAAAACAGGTGTTTTTACGATGAAAGATGTGTTAAACATCGGTTAAAAATTGTAACATTTTGTTTATTTTGCGCCCTATAAAATACTAAAACACTTTTCTTTTTAAGAAATTAAAAATATATTATGACGTATACACAATGGCTTATCTTCTTTCTTGTAATTCAAGTTATTCATTTTTTAGGAACTTGGAAATTGTATGTAAAAGCAGGCAGAAAAGCATGGGAAGCAGCTGTGCCAATTTATAATGGAATTGTTTTAATGCAGATCATTAATCGTCCAAAATGGTGGATTATTTTACTGTTTATTCCTGTAGTAAATTTGTTAATGTTCCCAGTTATTTGGATAGAAACCATTAGAACTTTTGGCTTTTATAAAAAGTTAGATTCCTTTTTAGTGATTGTAACTTTAGGTTTGTATATTTTTTATATCAATTATGCAACAGATGCAACATACAATGCAGATAGAAGTTTAAAACCACGCTCTGAGTTAGGAGAATGGATTAGTTCAATTGCATTTGCTATTATTGCTGCAACTTTAGTGCATACGTATTTTATGCAGCCATTTACAATTCCATCATCATCTTTAGAAAAATCTTTGTTGATTGGTGATTATTTATTTGTGAGCAAGTTTCATTATGGAGCAAGAGTTCCATCAACAGTTATTGCAGCTCCAATGGTTCATGATTCTTTACCTTTTACAGGAACTGCATCGTATTTGAAAAGACCTCAGTTACCATACACAAGATTACCTGGTTTTCAAAAAATTAAGAATAATGAAATTGTTTGTTTCAATTGGCCAGCAGATACTTTAGCTACAATGTGGGGTGATGTTTCAGGTAAATTTACTTATAAACCTGTTGATAAAAAAACAAATTACGTAAAACGTGCTGTTGGAATTGCTGGCGATTCTATTGAAATGAAAGATGGTTATTTTTACATCAATGGAAAAAAGAACGAGTTACCTTACAGAGCAAAATTGCAGTTTTATTATACGTATGAAAGTAAGCAACCTATTTCTGCAAATACATATCCAAAATTTTTAATTGATAAAGGAAGAACTGGTGTTTATAAAATTCTTACTGAATACTGGAATGATGAGCGAGTTCAAGATGCTATAAAACTGAATGGAAGTTTAAATAAAATTGGGGAAGATTCTTTATATACAGAAGTTGCTGGGGGTATAAATCCAGATTTTGCTCAAAAATTTAAAATGTTAAATGTTGAGAATAAAATCAATATAAACATGACAGCAGAGGAAGTTGAAAAACTGAAAAAACATCCGTTAACTGTTTCCGTTAAAAAAATAAATCATGCTCCTGACAATGCTATTTTTCCTCATATAGAAAGTAATAAATGGAGCCAAGATAATTTTGGACCACTTTACATTCCTAAAGCTGGAGCTACTGTAAAATTAGATAAAAACTCGTTGCCTTTTTATGAGCAAATTATCAAAAATTATGAAAATAACGACTTGGTTGTGAATGGAAACGATATTTTTATCAATGGAGAAAAAACAGATTCTTACACATTTAACCAAGATTATTTTTATTTAGTTGGTGATAACAGACACAATTCTTTAGATGGACGTTATTGGGGATATGTGCCTTTTGATCATGTTTTAGGAAAGCCTGTAATGATTTGGTTTAGTTGGGATGCTGATGCTGCAAGTTTTGGTGAAAAACTAAAATCAATTCGTTGGGACAGAATGTTTACAACCGTTCATGGAGATGGAGAGCCTGTTTCTTATAGATATGTGGTTTTTGCATTAATCGCACTTTATATTGCTTGGAGTTTTTATAAAGGGAAGAAAAAAGCTAAGAAGTAAGTATTCAGTTAGCAGTTAGCAGTCTCAGTTTGCAGTTAGCTTTTTCAACTAAAAACTGAGACTGAGACTGAGACTGAGACTGAGACTGAGACTGAGACTGTAAACTAAAAAATATGTCAATATTCATTCCAACATACTTCTCTCCTATTTCTCAATATTCAGAGATTGTAAAAGCAGATTCTATTGTTTTTGAGTTAGAGGATAATTTCCAAAAACAAAGCTATAGAAATCGTTGTTATATCTATAATTCTAATGGTAAACAATTACTTAGCATTCCTGTAAAACATCAAACTAAAGACATTAGAAAGAAAACAAAAGACACTTTAGTTGAAAACGATTTTCCTTGGCAAGACCAACATTTTAAATCTTTACAAATTGCTTATAGAACATCACCTTTTTTTGATTTTTTAGAAGATGATATTGCACCTATTTTCCATAAAAAATATAAATATTTACACGATTTAAATATTGATACTTTTTTATTTATAACAGATGCTTTACAAGTTGATTCTCAATTTACAACTACAAAAAGCTATGAGATTGAGCCTACTGAAAAAGATTTTAGATTTTTAGCCGATAGAAAAAATCAACCAAAAAATGTGGTAGAGAAATACATACAAATGTTTGATGATAAACATGGTTTTTTACCTAATCTTTCTATTTTAGATTTATTGTTTATGGAAGGTCCAAATGCGATTAGCTATTTATAATTTTTTAAAATAGACATAAATTTTCTTATCTTTAAAAGAAAATTATGGAATTTTTAAAAGATTTTATTGAAAGTTTTGGGAATATTCCTAAAACAAGTGTACAAAAATTATTCGGTTTAGCTAAAAATATTTCATTTAAAAAAAATGAAATTATAAGCAAAGTTGGTCATATTTCAAGCAGCTTCTTTATTATAAAAGCAGGTATTGTTAGATCTTATCATCAAGATGAAAATGGAAAACAATACATAAGAACAATTTTCACAGCCAACAAAACAACAGGCTGTTTAGGTTCATTAATTACTGGAGAGACATGTAAACTTACCTATGAATGTTTAACCGATTGTGAATTTTATCAATTTAACTTTAAAGAATTTAAAAAGCTAATAAAAAAAGATCATCAAATTGCAATGTTATATAATAGAATGCTCGAATCTATTTTTTTAGTTATGGAGTCTAGAATTTATGATTTATCAGTTTTAAACGCAACAGAAAGATATTTAAAATTAAAAAATGAAATCTTTAATATTGAAGATCTTATTCCTCAATACCATATTGCTTCATATTTAAATATTTCTCCTGTTCAATTAAGTAGAATTAGAAAAGAAATTTATTCAAAGTAATTTTTATTAACATATGTAAACAATTATGGCATATTTATGTTATAAGTTTGACCTATAAAATTTATTCCCCCAATTATTTTTATTCAGTTTAAAAAGGCTTATTTTGTAATAAGCCTTTTAATTTATGATTAAGTTTATAATTCATTATTCATTTCACTTTATTATCCCTTTTTTTATAGCGTATTTCTTTTTTAAAGATCGATGGAAAACTGTGTATCTTATTTTTTTAGCTTCGATGCTCATTGATTTAGATCACCTATTAGCAAACCCAATTTTTTCAGAAAATAGATGTAGTATTAACTTTCATCCTTTGCATTCCTATATTGCTATTGGAATTTATATGATTGGTCTATTTTTTAAGAAAATAAGAATTTTAGCATTTGCATTGCTCTTTCACATTGCAACAGATTGGCTAGATTGCTATTTGTAGAAACGCTTAACTATGTTGGTTATTTCAGTAGAAATATTAAATTTTATCACTAAAAAAATATAAATAAAAGCAATTAAGATACTTTTTAAAATGATGTTAATGATAGGATGAATAGGAAATTTAAATAGATAAATATTCTCAATTGGAAAATCCCAGAAATTAAAAGTCACATAAAGTGCTGTTATTATAAAAATCATTAAAAATGATTTGTTTGTAAATGGTGTCATCGAAAACTTTCTTTTTACAAAAAATATTTTTCCTGTATTTGCAAAAAAGATAACGATTAAAGTTGCCAAAGCCAAACCATCTGTTCCCATATCTAATTCATAATAAAAGAGTTTATTCAAAAAATAGACAGAAAAAGCCATAATTAAACTAAAAGGCAAGGTTACTTTATAATATTTTGAATTGTTAATGATGGCTCCATTATTCCCTAAAAAACCGTTGTACATTTTTAGTAATGAAATCATAAAAACAACCAAAGCACCACCTGCATATTCTTCTGGTAATAAGCTAAATAACTGCCCAATATTTGCATTTATCAACACAAAAAACAACCCACTTATCAACAATAAATTTATAGAACTTTTCTTGTAAAGAGAGGCAACTTCTTTATGATTGTCTTCATTTAAAGTCTTGGATGTTAAGGGCTGTAATATGTTTAACATTGCTCTACTTGGTGCTTCAATAAACGAACCTATAAAAACTGCCACAGAATAATAAGCGGCTTTTTCTAAAGATTCTTTACCTGGAATCATAAATTTATCAATATCTAAAATAATAGCACCTGCACTTCCTGCTAATATTATATACAATGAAAAACGCAACACTTCATTAAAATTATCGGGTCTAGAAAACGTGAATTTTGGGAAGTATAATTTAAATGCGTAGAACATCATTAAAAGCATTCTAATAAAATACGCTCCTGTTAAATAATAAATAAATTCGGCTTTTGTAATCCATTCAAAATAGACAGCAAACAACAAAATCATGACTGCTACTCTGTTGTATAATTCCTTTAAAATATTTCCGAAAACTGTTTGAAAATGTACTTTTGCCCATGCATGAAAAACTTCAAAATACGCACACGTAAAAGCTACTAAATAAATAACAAAGGTGTATTCTTTAATAATTGGGTTTTCTTCTGATAAATAATTACCAATTTGCTCATAAAATAAATTCCCTAAAAATCCCATAGGAATTGCCACCAATAATGGCAAAAATAACACCGATGATAAAAATTTATCTTTATCTGCTTTTGTAAAATAACTTGAGAAAAACTTTACAATGGTATGATGAATTCCTAACGCAATTAAAGGCATTAAAATATTGGAAGTTGCCAACAAATACGTAACCAAACCATAATATTCATCTTCTAAAAAACGCGTGTATAAAACCAAGGTATTGATGCCTCCAAAGACGAATCCAAGATATATAAATAAGGTGTTTTTTAAAGATTGTTTTAATACAATTCCCATTTTACGAAATTAAACTTTTAATAACAAAAGCTAACTCTTTCGTTAATTGTTTTCTATGATATTGTTCAATATTTTTTGAAGCCACTTTTAAAGAACCTTTTTTATATTGATGATAAAAATCTAGAATGGTTTCTTTTAAGTTTTTCTCATCATTATAATCTAAAACAGCTCCTGTATTAGTATTGTCAATAATTTCTTTTAAATCTTTATTTGGTGGACTAATAGCCAAAATAGGACGATTTGCTGTTAAATACTCAAATAGTTTTCCTGTTAAAATACCATGAGCATTATCAATATTAGGAATTAACAACAATAAAACCTGTGATTTTTTTTGGAAATTAATTGCTTCTTGATGAGAAACATAGCCCATAAAATTGGTGTTCTCTACCAAATTATTTTTCTCAATTTCATGTTTTACTTCGTCAGAAATATCACCAATAAAATTTAATTTTAAATCGTTTTTAAAAGCTGAGTTTTGATTGCAAATTTCATTTAAAACTTTAAAAAACAACTTAGGATTGCTTTGTTTTGGTAATAAACCAATATACGAAATTGTAAATTTTTCATCTAATTGAGTGGTCTCAGAATGCAAAACTTCACTATCAAAACCATTGGTAATTACTTCAACTCTTTTTGCTTGTTTTACAAATGCTGCTTTTAAAGAATTGCTAACTGTTAATATACAATCTGCATTTTTTAAAATTTTTGTTTCTAATTTTTTATTTTTATTGATGGCAAAATTTAACTGCTTAAAATCTTTATTATAATATAAATTAGACCAAGGATCTCTAAAATCTGCTAGCCATTTTATATTTGTTTTTTGTTGGATTTTATCAGCAATCAAATGCATACTATGAGGTGGTCCTGTAGAAATAAGTAAGTCTACTTTAGTATCTTTTAGATAATTTTCTAAATATTTAACAGAAGGTTTTACCCAAAAAACTTTAGGATCAGGAATAAAGAAATTACCTCTTATAAAAGATAAAAAGCCGCTATTTGTACTGTTAGAAATATCTTTTTTCTGATGCTCTTTTTGCTTCCAAAATAGTACATCTGTTGGTTCCCAAATGGGTTGTTTTAAAACGGTAATTCCTTTCGGAATTTCATCAACTAAACTTTCATCTTCTTTTGGGTAATTGGCATTATCAACAGTATATATAATAGGTTCTATGCCAAAATTTTGTAAATATTTTGCAAATTTTAACCAACGCTGAACGCCAGAACCACCTGCTGGAGGCCAATAATATGTTAAGATGAGTACTTTCAATAGTTTTAATTAGCGTATAAATTGAATAGTTTTAAACTTTCTTGTTCCCAGTTTTCTCCTTTAGTCATTACAGCATCAAAAGCGTTTTGGGTTTTTATTTGATATTCATCGTAATTTTGATGAATTGAAATTACCTTTTTAGCAAAATCATTTGCATCATCAGCATTAAAAACGATACCTGCATTATATTTCGTAACAATTCTTTTTAAAGGTTTGCAAGAACTTACTAAAAGTAAGCTTTTACTCATCATTATTTGAAATAATTTATGAGGAATTGTATTATCTGTATGATCGTTCGCTAAATGAGGAATGATATTTATATTCGTTTTTTGCATAATTGTAGACACTTCTTTAAAAGGTCTGTAACCAACAAATACCACTGAATTTTCTACCTGAAATTCTGTTACAATTTCTCTTAATTTAGTTTCTACATCTGCACTTCCTTTCCCAATTAAAAATAATTTTGCGTTTGGAATGTGTTTTACAAATTTTGGCATTGCTTCTATTGCTGTTTGCAAACCTCTATGAGGTCCAAAACCACCAACATACGTAATTGAAAAATCTTTATTGCTGATAATATTTTGAGCAACTTCCTCATTAAAATTAGCTGCGAAACTCTTTTTTTCGTGATTAGAAACCACGATTAATTTTTCGTTTTCAATATTGAATTTAGCAATTAACTTTGCTTTCATTTCTTCAACGACACAAATTACTTTGTCATATTTTTCGCAGTATTTTTTTTCTTTTTTTGACCAATTTTCTGAATTAAAAAAAAGCGCATTCTTTACTTTAATAACGCTATTTTGTTTCCATAAAAACCAAGTTTTTAAGGCTTCTGGATAGTTTTCATGTAAATCTAAATATATTTTTTTTACGTTATTTTTAAATTTGAAACCAGTTCCAGCCAATGGCAAATCATGTACGTGTAAATATTCGATTTTATATTTTTTGAAAGCTTTTTTTAATCCGAAGTAAAAAAGAGGATTGATATTTGTTGCACTTTCAATGATATCATAGATACCTTTTTTAGCAATTGTATAGTTTTTTCCGATTCTAAAAACAGTTACATTATTTACAATTTCAGTTTCTAAATCGTTCTTTTTTCTTGGACAAACAACTAAAACTTTTTTACCTTTTCCAGCCAAAGCTTCTGCTTCTTTTCGAACTCGAATATCATTAGGATATGCACCATCAACAATCATACAGATGTAACTCATGCTAAAAATTCTAAGGATTTTTTGATAATTCTTTCTGTAGCATTTCCATCCCAAAATTCTGGAATTGTACTATTTCCGTTTTTTCCACCAGAAATAGTTTGAATTTTTTGAACTATTTTTTGCGTATCAAAAGTCATTAACTCATTGGTACCTTCTTCTATAGTTGAAGGTCTTTCTGTATTTTCTCTTAAAGTGATGCAAGGAATTTGTAAAAAAGTAGTTTCTTCTTGAATACCTCCACTATCTGTTATAACACAAAAAGAATATTTTATCAATTTTTGAAATGAGAAATAATTTTGTGGCCCAATAATGATTAAATTTTTGAGTTCGGTTAGAGTTTCAAACAAATTAAACTTGATAAAATTACTTTTTGTTCTTGGATGAATTGGAAAAACTACATTATTATCTTTTGTAAGCTGTTCAAATAAATCAATAATTTTTAAAAGCGCGTCTTTAGTATCTACATTTCTGGGTCTGTGTAAAGTCGCTAAAATATAGGTGTTTTTTTCTTGGTTGATTTCCTCTAAAATAGTAGATGCTTCAATCTCATTTTTAAAATGAACCAAAGTATCAATCATTGTATTGCCAACAAAAG
The DNA here is from genome assembly GCF_001761365.1 of Polaribacter vadi. Classification (NCBI taxonomy): domain Bacteria; kingdom Pseudomonadati; phylum Bacteroidota; class Flavobacteriia; order Flavobacteriales; family Flavobacteriaceae; genus Polaribacter; species Polaribacter vadi. The sequence continues at coordinate 1,211,181 of NZ_CP017477.1, forward strand.
CAACCTGAGCATCAGTTTTACCAATGTTTTTTAGATTTTGAAGACCACTTTTTTCGGTTACGAAACAAATATCAGAAATTTCATCCGTTAAAATTCTGTTTATTTCTTCAGGCATTTTTCTATCTAAACTTCTTAAACCACTTTCTATATGTCCTAATTTAACACCTAATTTATTAGCACAAATGGCAGCTCCTAATGTTGAATTTACATCACCAACACAAAGCAATAAGTCTGGCATAAAATCATTGATAATGCCCTCTAACTTTATAATAATTTCGCCAATTAAACTATTTGCAGAAGTACTTTTTATTCCTAAAAAATAATCGACTTCGATACCAAATTGTTCTAAAAAAATAGTGGACATTTTATCATCATGATGCTGACCTGTATGTACTATTTTAAGTTCTAGATTTTCGTATTTCTCAGCAACTTTTTTAAATTGAGTTATTTTTACAAAATTAGGTCTTGTCCCAACTACAATTAAAATTTTCTTCTTCATTACAAACTATTTTGTTGCAAACACTGCATAATATCTTGGCGTAAATTTTCTTAAAATTGGTCTGAAACCAATTTTATCTATTGGGCTTGTCCATTTTTCTTTTTCTTGAATTTCCCAACCTGATTTTTCTAACAACCAATCAAATTGCCAATCTTCAAATTCATGATAATGTCTGTCCCATTGATCTGTTTTGCTTCTGTAGGCTTTTGCAAACCATAAGTCTAAAGGAATTGTCGCTATTAATTTAGTGGATTCAATGGCTCTTAAAACATTAAAAGGCGCTAATAAATGTTCGAAAATTTCAAAGGCTGTAACTGCATCAACTTTATGATTTTTTACAATTTCTGGTAAAAGATCTAAATCTTCTCCTTCAGTATTGATAACTGTATAACCATGTTGTTCCATAATTTCAGAAAACGGATTCCTAATTCCTAAATCTAAAATTGTTGCAGGAGCTGGTAGTACTTTTTGAAGAAATGCTAATGTGTGCGCATATCTTTTATGTGGAATTTTAGTGTACATTTAAAGCCGTTTTTTTTTTCTTTTTCTTATCATCATAAAACAGCCAACCAATGGTAATTAATAATAACAAACCATAAGAACCTAAAGAAATTAATCCTCCTTTTTGAATAACTTCTGGTTCGAATTTAAAAACAATTTCGTTGTTTCCTGCAGGAATTTTCATCCCTCTTAAAACATAATTTACTCTAAAATGTGGTGTTAATTTTCCATTGATGTACGCATTCCAACCATCTTTGTAATAAATTTCAGAAAAAACTGCAAATTGTTCTTTAGTAGTTTTTGACTCATAAGTTAATTGGGTAACATCATATTTTTTTAAATTGATGGTTGCAGTTGAATCTTGCTGTACACGAATCTGTTTGTTGTTTGAAATATTCTTTTGATCAATAACAGCAAACCTTTTTGTATCTAAAGAATCTAAAATTTGCATTTCTTCGTTTGCAGAATCTACAACTTTTACATTTTCTACAAACCAAGCATTTCCATTCGCATCTTCATTTAATTGCACTTGTTCTTTACCTTCTTTATCAGGAACAATAAAATATTTGGTGTTTAACATATTCAACACGTCCATATTATTTTTTGCAATTTGATACTCAAATAACTCTTGATAACGCCCCATTTTTGCTGCATGATAGCCACCAATTGATTGATGAAAATAAGACGTAGAACCATCTTGCATTGGATCTTTTGCAAAATTTGCAACTCTATAATGCGTTTTATCTTGTAAAATTAATTTATCTGCATTCGTTGCTGTAAAAGGTTTATCAACTCTTCTTGAGGGTTTAAAATCGGATTCGTTCACATAATTTTTGTTTACCGAAATTAAATCGAATAAAATAAAAACAACCAAAACAATTACTGCAATATGTTGTTTCAGTTTGCCTTTTAAGAAAAACCATAAAACCCCAGCAGCTAAAATCATTAATACTAAAGAACGTAAAGTATCCATAAATAACATCGATTTTCTATCTGCAATTACTGCATCAATTAAACCTGGCAACTCACTATAATTAGCATCTCTTAAACCTTCAAAAGAAGACGAAAAATGCGCTAATACAAATCCAATAATTATTAATCCTCCAAAAACATAAGTTGCCTTTTTTAAACTTTCAATTTTTTCTTCGGATGAAATTTTAGAAGAGAAAAAAGATTTTAACGCTAAAACTCCTAAAATCGGCACACATAATTCTGCAATAACTTGTATGGAAGAAACTGCTCTGAACTTATTATATAAAGGGACATAATCAATAAAAAAGTTGGTTAGAACATCAAAATTTCTACCCCAACTTAACAAAATTGAAAATACAGTTGCTGCAACTAGCCATTGTTTTAAACGACCTTTTACAATAAATATCCCAAGAAAAAACAAGAAGAAAATAACAGCGCCAATATAAGCAGGAGCTTCAATAATTGGTTGATCTCCCCAATAAGTTAACACTTGTTTAGAGTAATCATCTGCAACTTTTTTACCAGCTTGCTTTTCTATTAATTGATAAAAATTAGAATTTTTACCCAATTCTTCTACAGTTCCTCCACCCATAAAACGTGGAATAAACAAATTAAAAGTTTCTAACTTTGCATAACTATATTGAGTAATATAGGCTTTGTCCAACCCTTTTGTTGCTTCTTTTTTACTTCCATCAGCATTTATCGTTAATTCAGATTTTCCTCTCGTACTAAATTCTGAATACTCTTGCATTGCCATTAATCTAGGAGCATTTGCACCAATTCCTAAAATAACAGCTGCCAAAATTACGGCTGCTTGTTTTATAAAAGCTGATAAAATATTTTCTTTAATAGCATTTATTAATTCTACAATTCCTAAAATTAGCAGACAAAAACCTAAATAATAAGTCATTTGAATGTGATTTGTATAAATTTCTAAAGCCATTGCCAAACCTGTAACAATAAAACCTAAGACGTATTTTCGTTTAAAAATCCACAGAACACCTGCTAAAACCAAAGGCATATAAGCAATTGCGTGCGCTTTAGAATTATGCCCAGGAATAAAAATAATAATTAAATAGGTGGAAAATCCGAAAGAAAGTGCGCCTAAAATTGCCAATCTCCATTTTACTTTTAGTGCCATCATCAACACAAAAAAGCTTAAAAAATACAGAAATGTATAATCTGCTGGTCTTGGTAAAAAACGAAGTGTTCTGTCTAAAATTCTTACAAAATCGTACGGATAATAAGCACTTATTTGATAGGCTGGCATTCCACTAAAAGAAGCGCCAGTCCAATAAGGCTCTGTGTTTTTTTCGGTTCTAAAATCGGTAATTTCTTTAGCCATTCCCTGAAATTGGGTAATATCTGACTGTGCTATTTTTTGTCCTTTTAAAACAGGATGAAAATACAATAATGAGGCAATTACAAATATTGCTACTGCAATAATGTAGAGAAATATTTTTTTAAGTTTCAAATGCTTAATTTAAAAAATTGAACTTTTTTTTGGTTGATAAAACTTGAGCAAAATAAATAAATCGAGAATTAATCTATTTCTTCGAAATCTACATATTCTCCAACAGAATTTTTACTTTGTGTGCTATTTTTTGGAGCTTTATCGATAATGGTTTCTCCTTCTTTTACGTTATTTTTTGGTTGCTGACCTCCAAATTGTTGTTCTGCTTTTTTTTGCATTGTATCTGCCACTTTTTTAATTAAAAAAGGTGCAAATAGTCTTGCCAAGAACTTAAAACCGTAATAAAATAATAACGCAAAGAATATAAACTTTAATAAACCCATGTAATAAATATAGTGTTAAAAAATATATCAAAAATAACAATTTGCTAACAATTCTAACGTTAACAAACTACAAAACTTTTATAAAGGTAAAAAAGTGTGCAATGCTTTTAATAACAGCATTTTTGTGCTATGTTTGTTTTGTAAATAAATTTTTAATTTAAAATCATTTTTTTAGTGATGAAAAACCATCCTTTACAACTCTTTATTGTATTCTTATTCTTTGATTTTTCTACTGTTTACGGACAATATACAGAGGTTATAAACTCTAACAAACCAGGTTTTTCAGAAAGTCCTTATAGTGTTGGAACTGGGGTTTATCAATTTGAAAGCAGTTTATTTTTTAGAAATGTATCTGTAGAACCTACATTTTCTAGACCTCAATCTTTAGGGTTTGATATGCTTTTTAGAACTAGTTTTTTTCTAGAAAAATTAGAATTGAACGTGCAAGCAAGCTATCAAAGAGATAAAATAGCTTTTAAGAATATATTTACTTCAGATTATTCTGTAAACGGAATTGGACGTTTTACAGTTGGCGCAAAATATTTAGTGTATCAACAAGAATATGAAGACAAAAGCAAAGAAATAAGAAGCTGGAAAAGAAGAATGGCTTTTGACTACAAAAGATTAATACCTTCTGTGGCAGTTTATGCTGGCCTAAATACAGATATGGTAAACGATATTTACAAAACAGGCAGCATGTCTCCTAAAGTTGGACTTTTATTACAAAATAACTTAAGTTCCGATTTTAATATTGTTACCAACATTTTTTATGATAAAATAGGTACCGATTTTTCTGAAATTTCTTATATAGTTACTGGAACGTATAATTTTAATGATTATTGGTCTGGCTTTGTAGAAAATCAAACTGTGTTTCTAGAAAGCCAAAACAACACAAATACAGGAACTGGTTTGGCCTATTTGTATAGCAAAAATCTTCAAATTAATGCTTCTGGTAGACTTCTAATAGAAGGAAATGCTCAAGGTTTTTATGGAGGTTTTGGGGTTTCTTACAGAATTGATACTCATAAAGATTCCTATAAAGAATTAGATGAAAATGGTAGAGAAGCAACAAGCACTCCAATTTCTGAGTACAATAAAAAACAAGGTGGTTTCTTTAGTAGGCTTTTTAGTATCTTTAAGAAAAAGGAAGGAAGAAAAACGAATACTAGGAAACGAAAAAGGAACTAATTAAGTACTGCTAAAAAATCTATGATAACTTTAAAAGAAGCAAAAACTAAAAGTGAGATAAAACAATTTGTGCTATTTCCTTTCTCTTTATATAAAAATCACAAATATTGGGTTCCTCCTATTATTAAAGATGAAATTGCCAATTTTGATCCTAAAAAAAATCCTGTTTTCGAAAACGCAGATGCGCAATTCTTTTTAGCTTACAAAGACAATACAATTGTTGGTAGAGTTATTGCCATTATAAATTGGTATGAAGTAAACAATCAAAAAGTTAAAAAAATGCGTTTTGGTTGGTTTGATGTAATTGATGACATTGAAGTTTCCAAAGTATTGTTAGACAAAGTAAACGAAATTGGTAAAAAAAATAATTTAGAATATATTGAAGGCCCAATTGGTTTTAATAATTTGGATAAAACTGGTGTTTTAATTGATGGTTTTGATCATATAGGCACCATGATTACTTGGTATAATCACCCTTATTATAAAGATCATTTTGAGCAATTAGGCTTTGTTAAAGAGAAAGAATATTTAGAGAATAAGTTTAAATTTAAAGATGTTGATGCTGTTTATTTTGATAGAATTAGCAACATTATAAAAAAACGTTTTAAACTAAAAGCATTAGATTTTACCAAGACCAAAGACATTATGCCTTATGTAGATGAAATGTTTGAAGTTTTTAGTGCATCTTACTCGAAACTTTCTAGTTTTGTTCCAATTTCTGATGCTCAAATCGCTTTTTTTAAAAAGAAATACATCAGTTTTATCAATCCTGAATATATAAAATTTGTGGTTGATGAACACAACAAACTAGTTGCTTTTGCAATTGTAATGCCTTCTTTTTCAGAAGCTTTACAAAAATCGAAAGGGAAGTTATTTCCTTTTGGAATTTTTCATTTATTAAAAGCCAGAAAACACTCAAAAGATGTTACTTTTTATTTAATTGGTGTGCATCCTGATTATCAAAATAAAGGTGTTCACGCCATTATTTTTGATCAATACACAAAAACATTTGCCCCTTTAGGCATCGAAAATTGTATTAGAACTCCAGAATTAGAAGATAATGAAGCCATTAAAAAGCTTTGGGAAAATTTTAATCCTGTTACGCATAAAAGAAGAAGAACATATCGAAAAAGTATTCAGTAAGCAGTAAGCAATAAGCAATAAGCAATAAGCAATAAGCAATAAGCAAAAGTAACGAGTTCTCGATACAAAATTTCTGAAAAAGAAATTTCACTTGAACTGACATTTAGGTATTTCTCTTAAACTTTGAATTTAAACATTAAACCTTGAATCGTTAAAGAACAACAGTAAGAACTTTGAATCTTAAATTTTAAATCTTGAACTATTAACCATGCAATTATTCTACAATTCAGAAATTTCTACAGAAACCAAACAATTAACTTTCGATAAAATTGAAAGCAGACATATTGTGCGTGTTTTAAGAAAAAAGGAAAGTGATATTTTGCACATTACCAATGGAAAAGGTTTTTTGTTTGATGCCAAAATTATCATTGCAAGTGATAAAAAATGTATTGTAGAAATAATTGAAGTTCAAGAAAAACCAAAACCTTGGGATTATTATTTACATATTGCAATTGCGCCCACAAAAAATAATGACAGATATGAATGGTTTTTAGAAAAAGCCACAGAAATTGGTATTGATGAAATTACACCCATAATTTGCTCAAATTCTGAACGCAGAAACATAAAGTTAGAGCGATTGGAAAAAATCATTCAATCTGCAATGAAACAGTCTTTAAAATTTACATTACCCCAAATTAATGAACCAATAAAATTTGGGGATTTTATCAACCAAAAAAATGAAGGCGCACTTTGTATTGCACATTGTGAAGATGACAACAATAAAAACTTACTAAAATCTGTTGTAAATCCATCAGAAAAAACCACCATTTTGATTGGTCCTGAAGGCGATTTTTCTCCTCAAGAAATCACAAAAGCATTGGCTAAAAAATACATTCCAATATCTTTAGGCGAAAGTAGATTAAGAACTGAAACTGCTGGTCTGGTTGCTGTGAATTTGGTTTCTTTTATTAATGAGTAAATTATTTGATCTAATGTTGAAAAAAACTATCTACCTACTATCCATCCTAATCTTATTTCAAAGTTGTTATTCTTATAAAACTTTTGATATCAATAATTATGAAACTGAAAAACCGAAAAAAGTAAAAATCATTTTAAAAGATTCTCAACGTATTAAAGGTGAAGTTATCGGTTTTAATAATGATAAAATAAAAGTGAAAAAAATATCTGGCACCTTAGAAATTCCTTTTTCAGAAATTGAAAAGATAAAAAAAGGAGAGCCTGACTGGTTAAAATCTTTTGCACTAACCTATGTAGTATTTATAGGAGTCTTAATTTATGGATTTGCACAACTCATAAAGTCACTATAATTTTAAAAAATAGCTTTTTACCTCAAAGTTGAATTTACTATCTTGCTTCAAATTCTTTTTATAATTTATGAAGCAATTTATAAGGCTATTTTTCTTTTCATTATTTCTTCAAATAAACGCACAAGACGTTGCCATTTTAAAATATAATGGTGGTGGAGATTGGTATGCAAACCCAACTGCGATTCCTAATTTGGTAGCTTTTACCAACGAAAATATAAAAACGAATATTTCTGAAAATCCACAATCTGTGGCTGTAAATAGCGAAGATATTTTCAACTTTCCAATGTTGTTTATGACTGGACATGGAAATGTATTATTTTCTGATGAAGAAGCAACCAACCTTAAAAACTATTTAATTTCTGGAGGCTTTTTACACATTTCCGACAATTATGGATTGGATAAATTTATAAGAACCGAACTAAAAAAAGTATTTCCAACTTTAGAGTTTCAAGAAATACCAAGCAATCATCCTATTTATAATCAGACTTTTAAATTTCCTGAAGGAATTCCTAAAATTCACGAACATGATAAAAAACCAGCACAAGGTTTTGGTTTATTTTACGAAGGAAGATTAATCGTTTTTTACGATTATGAAACCGATTTAAGTGATGGTTGGGAAGATCAAATAATACACAATAACCCTAGAGAAGTTAGAGAAACAGCCTTAAAAATGGGTTCGAATATTATTGAATATGCGTTTACGCATTGATTTTTTAAAATTGAAACAAGATTTTTTTGAGACAAGAAACAGGAAAAAAGAGAAAAGAGAAAAGAGAAAAGAGATGAGATTTTATTTTCTCTTGCCACGAATACACGAATTAAAAAAAATAAATTTATATTGGCTTGAATATTTATTATTTTCTTGTTGCAATTTATTTAACGAATGTCAGTCTGAGCTTGTCGAAGACTTTTTATGAATGTTCTGAAGTAAAAACAGCATAATCTACAATCTTGAACTTTAAACCAAAAATTTTGAACCTAATAGCAAACCAAATAGACATAGATGCCATAAAAATAAACTTCGATTCGAGTGGTTTGTGGGTTTTAAATATAGCCATTGCCATTATTATGTTTGGTGTGGCTTTAGCAATTACTGTTGATGATTTTAAACGTCTTTTTCAAAATCCTAAAATAGTTTTTGTGGGAGTTTTATCGCAATTTATCTTGTTACCTGCACTTACTTTTGTAGCCGTTATTTTGATAAAACCTCACCCAAGTTTTGCTTTAGGAATGATGATGATTGCAGCTTGTCCAGGAGGAAATGTATCAAACTTTTTTAGTAAAATGGCTGGAGGAAATGCAGCTCTTTCTGTTAGTTTAACAGCTTTTGCTACCTTAATTTGTATTATTATGACCCCTTTTAATTTACAATTTTGGGGAAGTATGTACGAACCAACAAACGAAATTTTAAAAACTGTAGAACTTAATTGGGTAGATTTATTAAAACTCGTTTCTTTAATATTAGGAATTCCGTTAATTCTAGGAATGTTGATTAGACATTACCATGAAGAAATGGCAGAAAAAATAGAAAAAGTTTTAAAACCATTATCGATGTTGGTTTTTATTGCGCTAATTTTTATTGCCTTCTCACAAAATTTAGATGTTTTTATAAATCATATTCACCATGTTTTAGCGTTGGTTATTTTCCATAATATTTTTGCTTTTATTCTTGGTTTTTATACCGCAAAAAGTTTTGGCTTAAGCAAACAAGATTGTAAGACTATTTCTATGGAAACAGGAATTCAAAATGGAGGTTTAGGGCTTTTATTAATTTTTGGCTTTTTTGATGGTTTAGGAGGCATGGCTTTATTAGCCGCTTTTTGGGGTATTTGGGATGTGTTTTCAGGAATGGCTTTGGCTACTTTTTGGGGAAGAAATAAAAATAAACAACACGTAGAAAGTTATGATTAAGAAAATTTGGTATGAAAGTATAAAGCTTTTCTTAAAAATTAGTTTGGAGTTTTATGCTAAAAAAATAACGGTTGTTGGTAAAGAAAACATCCCTAAAAAAGAAGCTGTTTTATTTGCCATAAATCATCCAAATGCTTTGATGGATCCTTTATTTGTGACTTCTAATAGTCCAAGAGAAAATCATTTTTTGGTAAGAGCAGATGTGTTTTCGAAACCTTTGGTAAAAAAGGTATTAGCTTCCCTAAATTTAATGCCAATTTATAGAATTAGAGATGGTAGAAAACAACTTTCTAACAATGAAGAAGTTTTTGAAAAGTGTTTCAATATTTTGAAAAATGAAGAAACCTTAATGATTTTTCCACAAGGTGGACATTGTAGAGACAGAACAATTCAGCCTTTGAGTAAAGGATTTACAAGAATTGTTTTTGGTGCTTTAGAAAGTAATCCGAATTTAGAAATTACTGTGATTCCTGTTGGAGTTACCTATCAAAATTCTTCTCAATATCCTTCTAAAGTTTGTGTAAAATTTGGTGATTTGATAAATTCAAGAGAAATTTTTAATACAAACGAAAAAGCAAAAGCCATCAATATTTTAAAAAATAACGTTAGCAATCAACTAAAAAAACTGACAGTTCATATTCCTAATGATGAGAATTATACTGCTACTCTATCCAAATTAAATGCTGCCAATGTAGATTTTACAAATGTTGATGCAGTGAATAAAATGATTGCCGAAAACAATTTTCCTAATCCTGTAAAAAAGCATCCTAATTATTTAAAACCACTCTTTTATTTGATTCTTTTGAATAGTTTATTTCCATATTTTATTTGGAAAAAAATGTCTAAAAATATTGGTGAAATTGAATTTATTGACACCATGAAATATGCTGTAAATGTAATTTCTTTTCCTATTTTTTATAGTTTACAAGCTTTAGTGATTAACTTTTTCTTTGGATGGGAAATTGCTTTGATTTATTTTGTGGTTTCTTTTTTATTGGTTTTGGTTTACACTAAATTTTCTGTGACGAATACTGAAAGTTAGTTTGGTACAATAATAAATCTTAAAAATTGTCATTTCCTTAGAAATCTACTAATTCACGTAACAAATCATTCACAAACATGTCACGCTTAATAAAAACAACACAAAAGTTCGTGTTTTGAGAACAATTGATTTATATTTGCATTAGATAATGAAATATGAAACGAATAATTGCGAAAAGAACTTTACGAGAATTCTGGGAAAAACACGCAGATTCAGAACAATATTTAAAAACTTGGTACGAAACTACGAAAAACTCTAATTGGAGTTCTCCTAATGAAGTTAAGGATACTTACATAAATGCAAGTATTTTAAAGGATAGTAGAGTTGTTTTCAATATTAAAGGAAATTCATATCGACTTGTTGTAAAATTTAACTATTTCAGAGAATGGGCATTTATTCGATTTGTGGGTACTCACGCCGAATATGATAAAATAGATGCAGATACAATATAAAATAATGATTTATGAAAATTAAACCTATAAAAACGGAAAAAGATTATAATAAAGCTCTTGAAAGACTAGAGCTAATCTTTGATGCTTCTCCAAATTCAAAAGAAGGTGATGAAGCAGAAATTTTATCACTATTAATTGAAAACTTTGAAAACATACATTATCCTATTGAGTCTCCAGATCCAATTGAAGCTATTAAAATCCGAATGGAAGAAATGAATCTTAAACAAAAGGATTTAGTTGGAGTTATTGGTGGTAAAAGTAGAGTATCTGAAATCTTAAACAAAAAGAAAAAATTGACTGTGGAAATGATACGAGAATTAGAAAGAGTTTTAAGCATATCTGCTTCTGTACTTGTAAATAATTATCAACTTGCTAGCTGAAAAATAACTAAAAACAACATACGAATATAACTAATAGAATTTAAAATATCTACACCAAATTCTGTCTTTAGAACTACACCAATTAAAAATTCAAAAAACTATAATTATTCCAATATTCATCAAACAAGTTTAGCCCAGATTGAACGACCTGTTTGAGCTCTTTTTTG